>NZ_FTOC01000020.1 GCF_900156645.1 Salimicrobium flavidum | reverse complement strand
TAGAGGATTCTACGACTACCACATGCTTCTGGGAATCGAAAGAAAACGGAAGAAAAACGAAGGAATTCTAAGAATACATTAATATAAAGAGGGAGCATTACCGTAAAAGATATTGAAATCAATAACAACACTCCACCGGTCTTTTTCTTCCCTTTATAAAAATAACTTTCTCCAAAGTCAAAGACTCCTAAAGTGATAGTAGAACAATAACCTCAGTAAAATTCAACATATCAGTTGTTAAAAAGATGATTAGGAAAAGAGCACCTAACGTTAATAGAGGAATAGTCGTTTTCTTCATGCGAATTCTCCTTTTTCAGTCATGATAACAAATTTCCCGACTTGGATACATAATTTCTGAAAAAAATGGACAATCATTCCTTTCTTCTAAATTTGCTTCAAAGGTGCTTTACGTCGAAAAAACTTTGCCGTAATAAAGGATCTTGTCTCCAACCTTTATAATTTTCAATGTTTCGTCACCTTTCCTTTAGTAAATAGCTAGAAGTATGTGTTATCATGAACAAAATAATAGGGGGCGATGTCAGTGAATGAACAACGGTTCCGCTGGAGAAATAAGCAATTGCGCGACCATGCGGATGTCATAGACGGAAAACTGGCACCGACCAAGGTGCTTAAGCATATAACATACTTGAACGTTTTTCTGAAGCAATGGATGACAGGTAATATATGGATACTTGAAGATCGAATTGTGTATGTCGGTATGGAAATGCCGGCTAATCTGAACGGCACAGAAATCATAGAAGGTAAAGGCGAGTACGCGGTTCCCGGTTACATAGAACCTCACGCCCATCCTTTTCAGTTATATAATCCCCAGTCGCTTGCGGAATATGCAGCATGGACGGGAACCACGACGATTATCAACGATAACTTGATGTGGCTATTTTTAACGGGGAAAAAGAAAGCGTTTTCTCTGCTCGAAGAATTCATGAAACTTCCCACCTCTATGTTCTGGTGGGGACGCTTCGACGCACAGACGTCTCTCCGGGATGAAAAGCAGGATGAGCTCGAAAAACAGCTACCTGAATGGTTTGTCCACGATGCCGTGATTCAGGGGGGAGAACTCACCGCCTGGCCGGATGTGCTTTACGAAAAAGATGACCAGATCCTGCACTGGATGCAGGAAGTGAGAAAAGCCCGTAAGCGGGTGGAAGGTCACCTGCCGGGAGCTTCCGAGAGCACCCTCGTTAAAATGAAGCTGCTCGGCCTCGACGGCGATCATGAAAGTATGACTGCCGACGAAGTGATAAAAAGAGTGGAACTCGGTTATCAGGCCGGGGTCCGTCACTCGTCCATCCGTCCGGATTTGCCGAAGATGATGCAGGGGCTGGTGGAGAAAGAATTCCAGGCATTCGATCGTCTGATGTACACCACAGACGGCTCGACTCCCGGTTTCTATAATGACGGCGTCATCGATAAGTGTATCGATATCGCAATAAAAGCGGGTGTGCCGGAAATCGAAGCCTATCTGATAGCTACGAGATACCCGGCTCATCACTTCGGTATAGATGAACGTCTGGGCGCCCTTGCCCCGGGACATATTGCACACATCAACTTACTGGAAAGTACCGATAATCCCACTCCTCATTCGGTGATAGCTAAAGGGGAGTGGATCAAGAAGAACCACGAAGATGTCCATACAAAAGTGAATCTCGACTGGGAGAGCGCAGGGATCACCCCGCTTTCCCTCGACTGGACGCTTGAGATGGAAGAGCTTCAGTTTTCCATGCCGGTTGGAATGGATATGGTGAATGATGTTATTATGAAACCGTACGCGATAGAGTCGAATGCTTCAGTGCCACAGTTGCCGGAAGATACGAATGAAGCATTTCTCATGCTGTTGGACCGGGAAGGGACGTGGAAAGTGAATACACTTCTTCGCGGCTTCACGACGAGTCTCGGAGCGCTATCGAGTTCCTTTTCCTCTACCGGAGACCTGATTCTTCTCGGAAAGTCCAAGGAGGATATGCTTCAGGCGTTTCACCGGATGAAGGAGATCGGCGGGGGAATCGTTCTTGTACAGGACGGAGAAGTGATTTTCGAAATGCCGCTTGCTTACGGTGGTATGATGTCTGATGAACCGCTGGAGAAAGTGATTGAGAAGGAAGCGGTGCTGAAGAAAAAGCTTTGTGAGCACGGGTATTGTTTCGGGGATCCTGTTTACACATTGCTGTTTCTCTCTTCCACGCACCTGCCGTATGTGCGGATCACTCCCCTCGGTCTGATGGATGTAAAAAACAAAGAGGTACTCTTTCCTGCAATAATGCGTTAAAATAGTAAAAAGATTTCTATATTTTTTAGGAGGGACAGCAGGCAATGCAGATAGATAAATTGAGAGGTAAGACGTTGGATCAGCTTTTTGAAGCGATTCTTTCCCTTCAGGATGTAGAAGAGTGCTATCGTTTTTTTGACGATCTGGCCACGATGAATGAGGTCCAGTCACTGGCTCAACGCCTGGAGGTGGCCCGTATGCTTGAAGAAGGTCATACGTATCACAAGATTGAAACGGATACCGGCGCTTCCACAGCGACGATTTCAAGAGTGAAACGTTCTCTGAATTACGGGAATGATATGTACACGGAAGTACTCGACCGTGTCCAAAGCTATAAAACAGAATAAAAAAAAGCGTCTTGGAGTTTCTAAGGCGCTTTTTTAGTGGTGCGGAAATCACGTAGCTCCCGTAAAAAGGAATGGAAAAACACAGGCTACCGCTGTGGTCTCCCTCTGTTTTTTGATATAATAATATAATGGAATAAAGAGGTGAAACGAATGAAGCAATGGAGACACGCATTTAAACTGGATCCGAATAAATATTTATCCGAAGAGGGTGTGCGGCGGATCTGTGAATCCGGCACCGATGCGGTGATCGTCGGAGGTACGGATGGGGTGACTTTCGATAACGTATGGAACCTTTTTGAACAGATCGAACCGTATGACATCCCGCTCGTCCTGGAGGTTTCCGATATGGAAGCGGTAGTCCCGGGTTTCGATTATTATTTTGTACCTTCCGTTCTGAATAGCAAGGACAAGACATGGGTACTCGATATGCAGCATCAGGCGATGAAAATGTACGGGGACATGGTAGAAGAGCAGCTCATCGTCTCGGAAGGATACTGTATCGTCAATGAAGAGGCGAAAGCTTTTCAGAAGACGAATTGTTTCCCGGTTACGGAAGAGGATATCCTTGGCTATGCACGTCTGGTGGAGCACCTGTTTCCGTTGCCGATTTTCTATCTTGAATACAGTGGAAAAATGGGAGACGAAACCCTTATCAGGAAAGTTGCCGCCGAGCTGTCACGTACGCAGTTCTTTTACGGAGGCGGTATCCAGTCAAAAGAAGAAGCGGAAAAAATACAGGGGATCGTGGATACGATGATTGTCGGGAACATCATTTATGAAGATATTGAGACGGCGCTTCAGACCGTCCCGGAGTAAAGGAAAGGATGAGAGAATTATGACGCAGTCGATGCATGCGTTGTTGAACGGAATGAATGAACAGCAGCAGAAGGCGGTAGCTCACACGGAAGGTCCGCTTCTTGTCATGGCGGGAGCAGGAAGTGGGAAGACACGTGTGCTTACTCACCGTATCGCTTACCTGATACAGGAAAAAGGGGTGAACCCGTGGAATATTCTTGCGATCACCTTTACGAACAAAGCGGCCCGTGAGATGAAAGAGAGGATCCACGCGCTTGTCGGTCCGGGAGCGGAAAGTATCTGGATGTCGACGTTCCACTCGATGTGTGTACGGATCCTGCGCCGGGATATCGACCGTATCGGTATGGACCGGAACTTTTCGATCCTCGATGCGAGCGATCAGCTCACGGTCATCAAGCAGGTGCTGAAAGAATTGAATCTCGACCCGAAGAACTGGAATCCAAGAGCGATGCTCGGAGCGATCAGTAACGCGAAGAACGAACTGCTGACACCGGAAATGTATGAAAGCAAAGTTTCCGGCTACCGGGAAGAACAGGCTGCCGAGATTTACAAAAACTATCAGAAGAAACTTTCGAAAAACCAGTCGCTCGATTTCGACGACCTGATCATGAAAACGCTGGTGCTGTTCGAGCAGGTCCCGGAAGTGCTCGAATATTACCAGAACCGGTTCCAGTATGTTCACGTGGACGAGTATCAGGATACGAACCACGCCCAGTATCAGATCGTTCAGAAACTCGCGAATAAATTCAAGAACCTTTGTGTAGTCGGGGATTCGGACCAGTCGATTTATCGCTGGCGCGGCGCGGATGTTACGAATATCCTTTCTTTTGAAGATGATTATCCGGAGGCGCGGACGATTCTTCTTGAGCAGAATTACCGGTCTACAGAAGTCATCCTTGATGCGGCCAACCACGTCATTGACCATAATACCGGACGGAAACCGAAACGGCTGTGGACGGATAATTACGGTGGAGAGAAGATCCACTACCATGAAGCGGGTACAGAGAGGGAAGAGAGCTTTTTCATCGCGGATAAGATCGAAGAACTCGTGAAAAACGGATCATTCAACTACAGCGATATCGCCATTTTGTACCGCACGAACGCCCAGTCACGTACGGTGGAGGAGACGTTCATGAAGGCGAATATCCCTTACCAGATGGTCGGCGGTACGAAGTTCTACGATCGTAAGGAAATCAAAGATCTGCTCGCATATTTGCGTCTTATCTCCAACCCGAATGACGACCTGAGTTTCGAGCGTGTCATCAACGAACCGAAACGGGGCATCGGAAAAACGAGCATCGACAAACTGCAGGCGTATGCCGCGGCTCATGATATATCACTTTTCGACGCAGCGGCTGAAGCGGACTTCACCGGGGTGAGTGCGAAAGCTGCCAGAGCGATCGTAAGCTTCCGGACGATGATCGACAACTGGACGAAACAGCAGGAATTCCTGTCCGCGACCGATCTCGTAGATGAAGTGCTGACGACAACAGGCTACGAAGAGATGCTTCGCTCCGATAAGACGCTCGAAGCCCAGTCCCGTCTTGAGAACATTGAAGAATTCAAGTCGGTGACGATGAACTTCGAACAGAACAGCGAGGACAAAACCCTCGTAGCGTTTTTGACCGACCTTGCGTTGATTGCGGATATTGACAAGACGGATGAAGAAGACAGAGAGCATTTGGCTACTATGATGACCCTCCACTCGGCGAAGGGCCTCGAATTTCCGGTCGTCTTTCTGATCGGCCTCGAGGAGAATATCTTCCCTCACAGTAGATCGATCATGGATGAAGAGGAAATGGAAGAAGAAAGGCGTCTCGCCTACGTGGGCATCACGAGAGCGGAAAAGAAACTGTTTATGACCAATGCAAAAATGCGCACGCTATATGGTAAAACGAACATGAACCCGAAGAGTCGTTTCATCAGTGAAATACCGGATGACTTCCTCGAAGGGAAAGAAGAAGCGGAGCCGCTGCCTTTCGCAAATAAAAAACAGTCGATTCAAACGGACCGTCCGGTAGAGAAACGGAAAGCCAAAAAGACTACGGGAGCCTCAGGAGCGGAGAATGCGTCCTGGAAGCCCGGAGATAAAGCGACCCATAAAAAGTGGGGCGAAGGAACGGTCGTCAAAGTACAGGGAGAAGGCAAAGACATGGAGCTTGATATCGCGTTCCCGGCTCCACAAGGGGTGAAGCGTGTATTGGCGAAATTTGCGCCGATCACGAAGGCGTAAAAGAGGTGAACAGTGATGGAAAAAGAAACGGCGAAACAGCGTCATGAAGAACTGAAAAGTCTGCTTGAAAAATACAGCCATGAATACTACGTACTCGATGCTCCTACTGTTCCGGATGCGGAATACGACAGGAAGCTGAGAGAACTTATAGAGATCGAGGAAGAACATCCTGAGCTTGTGACGCCCGACTCGCCGACGCAGCGGGTAGGTGCAGAACCTCTGGAGGCATTTGAGAAAGTCAGACATGAGATACCGATGCTCAGCCTCGGCAACGCCTTCAACGAACAGGAGTTGAGGGACTTCGACCGGAGGGTCCGGGAAGGAGCGGACGGGGAGATCAGTTATGTCTGTGAACTGAAAATAGACGGGCTGGCTGTATCCCTGCTTTATGAAAACGGTCTTCTCGTACGGGGAGCCACCCGCGGAGACGGTACGGTCGGAGAAGATATAACGACGAATCTACGAACGATCCGCAGCATTCCGCTTCGTCTCTCCCGGCCGGAAACGATCGAAGTGCGCGGAGAGGTGTTTATGCCTAAGAAATCGTTCAATGCCCTGAACGAGGAAAAAGAGAAAAATGGAGAAGCGCCATTTGCCAACCCGAGGAACGCAGCCGCCGGTTCTCTGCGCCAGCTCGACCCGAAAATAGCTGCCAGCCGTAATTTGGATATTTTCCTTTACAGCGTCGGATTGTGGGAAGATGAAACGAAGGATACGCATAGCGGACGTCTCGAGTATCTGGAGCAGCTTGGATTGAAGACGAATCCGGAATCACGTCGTCTTGGAAATATCGAGGAAGTGATCGACTGTGTGACAAGCTGGGTGGATCATCGCAATGAGCTCGGTTATGAAATTGACGGTATCGTCATTAAGGTCGATCAGCTGGATCAGCAGGAAACTCTCGGCTTCACAGCAAAAAGCCCCCGCTGGGCAACGGCGTATAAATTCCCGGCGGAAGAGGTCGTTACGAAACTTACGGACATTCACCTGACTGTAGGAAGAACGGGCGTCGTCACTCCTACAGCGATTCTCGCCCCGGTACAGGTGGCTGGCACCACCGTCCAGCGCGCCTCTTTGCATAATGAAGACCTTATCAAAGAACGCGACATCCGAATCGGAGATACTGTGGTCATCAAGAAGGCGGGAGACATCATTCCGGAAGTGCTTCGCGTCGTGGAGGATGAACGTTCCGGGGAAGAAGTCCCTTTTTCCATGCCGGACACGTGCCCGGAATGCGGGAGCGATCTCGTTCGTCTGGAAGAAGAGGTGGCTCTCCGCTGCATCAACCCGAACTGCCCGGCGCAGTTGAGGGAAGCATTGATCCACTTTGTCTCGAGAAATGCGATGGATATCGAGGGTCTCGGAGAGAAAGTGATCACTCAATTGTTCCAGGAAGAACTGATCCACGCCATCGCTGATCTGTATAAGCTTGAAAAAGAACAGCTTCTACAGTTGGAGCGCATGGGGGAGAAATCGGTCAACAACCTTCTGTCCGCGATTGAAAAGTCGAAAGAAAACTCGATGGAGAAGCTGCTGTTCGGACTTGGTGTGCGTTATGTCGGGACCAAAGCTGCCAGCACCCTATCCGAGCACTTCGGATCAATGAAAGCTCTGCAGCAAGCTTCTCCGGAAGAACTGGAGGCGATTCCTGAAATCGGGGAGAAGATGGCCGACTCGATTCATCGATATTTCCAGCGCGAAGAAGTGACAGAACTTCTGAAAGAATTAGCAGATCTGGGACTGAACATGGAATACAAAGGAATAAGAAGGGCGGAACAGGCCGCAGATTCTCCGTTTTCCGGAAAAACCATAGTTCTTACAGGGAAAATGGAAATATATTCTCGCCCTGAAGCCAAAAGGAAAGTAGAAGCTCTTGGCGCGAAAGTGACCGGCAGTGTCAGCAAAAACACGGACTTGGTCATCGCCGGGGAAGAAGCCGGTAGCAAACAGACCAAAGCGAAAGAACTGGGTGTCGAGATATGGAATGAACAACAGTTTGCGGAAGCCTTACAAAAGCAGGAGTGAACAAAATGAAAAAATGGCTGATGCTGATGGGAGTCGTGCTGCTTTTTACAACGGCCTGTACTCCTGTTTATGAGCGTACGGATGAAGTGGTTAGAGAGACAACGGATGAGAGGAATCAGGACACGGCCATTGTGCCAGGGTTCGCGGGTTCCGGCGATCAGTACAGAGTCGTTTTGAATGAAGATGCCCCGAAAACCTCCGCCAGTCGCGGGGTGACGACCAACCAGATGAACAACCGGTTGGATATAGCCGAATTCGAAAACGGGCTGAAGCGCCATTCGAAAGAATATTTTCCGACGGATGAGTATTATTTTCAGCTCGGTCAGTATTTAACGAGTGAAACGTTATATGATTGGCTCGGCCGATCCTCCGGAGAAGATGGTGATGGGTTGAACCCGGAACTCGATGAAGAGTCCGCCACGGAAGAAGAATTCCGCGAAGCACCGAGATATATCTCGAATATCGTAGAGCAGGATTATCTCGTCCGTAATGACGAAGATGTGGTAGAGACGAAAGGGATCACTATCGGTATTGCTCTCCGGTCCGAATATAATTTCACAGTGGATGGCAAGGATAGGACGGAAAATCATTCCACCAAGGAATTGCTGCAACAGGGGAAACAATATGCGGAAACGATTCTGAACCGACTCAGGGAGATGGAGGATGTCCCTGATGTACCGATCATGTTCGCTCTTTATGAAGAAGAAAGCAATGAGTCGAGTGTACCCGGAAACTTTATAGCCAAGGCCTATACAGAAGGCAATTCACTCGGGAAGTTCCAATCGATAAACGAAGATTATGTTCTTTTCCCTTCTGATGAAGCTTCTGAAGATCATTTTGACGATTCCCAGATATTCTCGGAGTTCCGTGCTAACATTTCTGATTATTTTCCCGACTTCGTAGGTGTCATCGGAAAAGGGTTTTATGTGAATGACGAGCTTGCGAACGTGAAAATGGAGATTCCTGTGGAATTCAATTCTCAGGCGGAAATAGACGGCTTCACGCAATACGTCCACAGCCTTGTGAAGGAAATGTTTCCACAGCATTACGGGGTGGAAGTACGCATCAGCAGTCTGAACCGTCAGGAAAGTCTGATCGTCAGAGAACGTGGAGAGGAAGACCCTTACGTTTACATTTATGATTAGGAAAAAAGACCGTCATCGAACGGTCTTTTTCTATATCTTCACCAGATAATTACCAGGGTTGTGACAAAAGAGTGAAACTTTTTTTTATTACAAATAGTGAATAGATATCACGAAAATCATACTATAGGAGTAAAAATTGCATATGAAATGAATTTAAATACATCAAAGAAAACTTTTCAGAAATTTTGTAATGTTCGTAACAATATTGTATGATATAGTTGCAACTATGTTCTATATCCTCTCTCCAATTACTCATCAGCAAGGGTAGAATTCAGTGATTTTTCTGAAAAATACCGACTAGGTCAGTCTTTCTATTTTATATCTTTTGTATCAGAAAATGATGTGGGGGAGAGGGATGTATAGCAGGTGCATATTTTATTCAATTGGAGGTGGAAGGATTGGTTGATGTACTATTATCAGCTTCATCCCACAGTTTATCAGGTGCAACATGGTTTTGGATGTTCGTTCCGATGCCGCTCCTGATCATTTTATCGATTATCACTTTATTTACAGAGAGGAGTGAGTAACAGAGATGGATACTGTTACGTTAATTACCTTTATTGTTTATCTAATTGGTATGCTTGGTATTGGTCTCGCGGCCTACCGTCTTACCAGTAATTTATCGGATTATGTCTTAGGCGGACGCCGTCTCGGACCGGGAGTGGCTGCACTTAGTGCCGGAGCTTCCGATATGAGTAGTTGGCTATTGCTCGGACTTCCTGGTGCGATTTACGCCGGAGGATTCGGTGGCGCCTGGATCGGTGTCGGTCTTGCTATCGGTGCTTATCTGAACTGGCAATTTATCGCCCGTCGTCTTCGTAACTACACGGAAGTGGCTAACGATTCGATTACGATTCCTGATTATCTCGAGAACCGTTTTCATGACAACACACGTATTCTGCGTGTCGTATCCGCAATTGTAATTCTTTTATTCTTTACCTTCTATACTTCCTCAGGGATGGTCGGAGGAGCGAAGCTATTCGAATCTTCCTTCGATCTTAGTTACTCTACCGCATTATGGATCGGTGCTATAGTAACGATTTCCTATACGTTCCTCGGCGGGTTTTTAGCCGTGAGCTGGACGGACTTTGTCCAGGGGATCCTTATGTTCCTTGCTCTGATTGCAGTTCCTGTCGTATCAGTCATGGAACTCGGAGGCTGGAACTCCGCTGTAGATGCGGTAGGTAATATTGATCCGACATACTTGAACATGGTCCAGGGCGTGGGAGCGATCTCCATTATATCTTCGCTTGCCTGGGGACTCGGCTACTTCGGTCAGCCGCACATTCTTGTTCGTTTTATGGCGCTTCGTTCTGCGAAAGACGTCCCGAAAGCCCGTTTCATCGGTATGGGCTGGATGATCGTCGGCCTTTACGGAGCTATCTTCACAGGGCTGTTCGGTCTTGCTTACATCAACTCCGCAGATGCGGCTACACTTGAATCGATCGGAGCTGTCGTGAATACCGAAGGCGGCATGCAAATGCTCAACGACGGGGAGAAGATCTTCATTTCCTTGTCACAGATTCTCTTCCATCCGATTATTGCAGGTATTCTGTTAGCTGCTATTCTTTCAGCGATCATGAGTACGATTGACTCTCAGCTGCTCGTTTCTTCTTCTGCACTTGCGGAAGACTTCTACAAAGCGCTTTTCCGTCGTAATGCAAGTGATAAAGAGCTTGTGTGGGTCGGTCGTTTTGCGGTAGCGGGTATCGCTCTGATTGCTGTGTTGATCGCACAGAACCCGGAAAGTTCCGTACTTGAACTCGTATCCTATGCGTGGGCAGGTTTCGGAGCTGCATTCGGACCTATCATGATCCTTTCTCTATTCTGGAAGGGTACTACCACTGCCGGTGCAGTGACCGGGCTCGTATCCGGAGCGGTTACGGTTGTCATCTGGGGAGACTTCCTTTCCGGAGGAATCTTCGACCTTTATGAAATCGTTCCAGGCTTCCTGATCAGTACGGTTCTGATCATTGTCGTCAGCATGCTAGGTAAACCAGCACCTGAAGTGAAAGCTGAGTTCGAAGCTGCAGCTAAAAAATAATGATTACTGCGAAAGCATTCTCTTCCTTCGGGAGGAGGATGCTTTTTTTGCTGGGTCTCTTATGTGTGAAAAGAAAAGTTACGCAGAGCTGGCTTTTTGTGCGACGTTCACGAGAGGAAACTATGCTTGAATGTCGCATTTCTCGTAGAATTGGTACATTCAGTGTAAGTTTCTGCTTATGAAGGGAGTACTACACGTTTTTTCACTACACTCGCAGAGAAATAGGAGCCGTGAACGTAGTGCAAGCGTTATGGAGCCGGAGGACTTACGGACAGCAGCTTAGGTTTCTAAACGGGGGGATTCCGCTTTTCGATGTCTAGCTACAGCGTACAGAAATTCATGTCATACGTATCCCGGATCAGAGAAAGGGGAGATAGCCTTCCGTCTGGCCGGTCTACGTATGCCACGATTTCTAAGCGGACGCTTCCGCTTTTCCTTGTCCAGCTGCACCACTCAGAAGCCCATAATATAAGCGGCCACCCCTGTTTCGGGGACGAACGCCCGAAACCAGGCATGTCCACTTATCTTAGAGCTTCTAAACGAGTGGTTCCGCTTTTCCGTAATTTTATGCTATTATGGACTTTGTGTGGTACGTATAATCAATGTTTGATAAAATAAAGAAATATGCTAATTCGAATAGAGGAGGAACGGTTATGTCCAGAATAAGTGAAGATCAGGTAAAACACGTGGCGAACCTGGCCCGTCTTTCCATCACCGAGGATGAAGCGAAAACGTTCACGAAACAGCTCGATGACATTATTACATATGCCGAGCAGCTGAATGAACTTGATACCGAAGGCGTAGAACCGACGACACATGTCCTTGATTTGAAAAATGTCATGAGAAAAGATGAACCAAAGGATTGGATCAAAAAAGAAGATGCACTGAAAAACGCACCGGATCAGCAGGATGGTCAGTTCAAAGTGCCATCAATAATGGATTAGGAGGGACAGCTCGTGTCTTTGTTTGAACATTCACTAAAAGAACTTACCCAAAAGCTGAACAACAAGGAAATCACAGCCACTGACCTGGTGGAAGAATCTTATGCCAGAATCAAAGAAGTGGATGATGACGTAAAGGCGTTTTTGACCCTTGATGAAGAAAATGCCCGTGCCTATGCAACAGAACTCGATCAAAACGCCGATGGGAAAGCGAAACTGTTCGGTCTGCCGATCGGCATCAAAGACAATATCGTGACCAAAGGCTTGCGCACAACGGCGGCGAGTCAGATCTTAAGTAACCTTTACGATCCGCTTTATGACGCTACAGTCGTTCAAAAAGTGCAACAAGAGAAGGCCGTGACCATCGGAAAATTGAACATGGATGAGTTCGCTATGGGATCCTCCAACGAAAATTCGAGCTTCCAGGCGACCCGTAATCCATGGAACACAGACCACGTTCCAGGTGGATCCAGCGGTGGCTCAGCAGCTTCTGTCGCAGCCGGAGAAGTGCCTTTCTCCCTCGGGACGGATACAGGTGGTTCGATTCGTCAACCTGCCTCCTACTGTGGTGTGGTAGGTTTGAAACCTACATACGGAAGGGTTTCCCGTTTCGGTCTCATCGCATTCGCTTCCTCTTTGGATCAGATCGGTCCGCTCACGAGAAGCGTCGAAGATAATGCGTACGTGCTCGAAACGATCGCCGGCCACGATGAAATGGATTCTACATCTGCAAACGTCGACGTCCCTGCCTATACGGAAGCGTTGACCGGAGACGTCAGTAACCTGAAAATCGCTGTACCGAAGGAGTACTTCACGGAGGGTGTCGATGAAGAAGTGAAAGCTTCTGTCCGTAAAGCTCTGGAGAAGTACGAAGAACTCGGTGCGACATGGGAAGAAGTATCTCTCCCTCACTCCAAGTACGCTTTGTCCACTTACTATCTCATCGCTTCTTCGGAGGCGTCCGCCAACCTTGCCCGTTTTGACGGCGTGCGTTACGGTCGTCGTTCTGAGAATGCGGATACGATGATTGATATGTTCAAGAATTCCCGTTCGGAAGGGTTCGGTGACGAAGTGAAGCGCCGTATCATGCTTGGTACGTTCGCACTCAGTTCCGGGTATTATGATGCCTATTATAAAAAAGCCCAACAGGTTCGTACGCTCATAAAAAATGATTTCGATAAAATCTTTGAAGACTACGATGTCGTCATCGGTCCGACAGCACCTACACCTGCCTTCAAAATAGGGGAGCAGATGGACAATCCGCTTACGATGTATGCGAACGATATTCTGACCATCCCCGTCAACCTTGCTGGCGTGCCGGGAATCTCGGTTCCATGCGGCTTTGCAGAAAACGGTCTTCCAATCGGTCTTCAGATCATCGGAAAACACTTCGACGAGTCCACGGTGTACCGCGCGGCTCATGCATTTGAACAGGCAACAGATCATCATAAGCAGCGCCCTGCGTTGGGAGGGAAAGCACAATGAATTTCGAAACAGTCATAGGACTTGAAGTCCACGTCGAGCTGAAAACAAAATCGAAAATCTTCAGCCCATCTTCGAATATGTTCGGAGATGAACCGAACTCGAACGTCAACCCGATCGATCTCGGGTACCCGGGGGTTCTTCCTGTATTGAACGAAGAAGCGGTGAACTACGCGATGAAAGCTTCTCTCGCATTGAATTGTGATATCGCGGAACACACGAAGTTCGACCGTAAGAACTACTTTTACCCGGATAACCCGAAAGCCTATCAGATTTCCCAGTTCGATCAGCCGATTGCAGAGAACGGCTACATCGATATCGAAGTCGACGGTGAAACGAGACGTATCGGCATCACCCGTCTCCATATGGAAGAGGATGCCGGGAAATTGACACACAAAGACGACGGCTATTCCCTCGTCGACTACAACCGTCAGGGGACGCCTCTCGTGGAGATCGTTTCCGAGCCGGATATCCGTACACCGAAAGAGGCATACGCTTACCTGGAAGCTCTGAAAAACATTATCCAGTACACCGGTGTATCCGACTGTAAGATGGAGGAAGGCTCCCTTCGCTGTGACGCGAACCTTTCCGTCCGTCCTGTCGGGCAGGAAGATTTCGGTGTGAAAACGGAACTGAAGAACCTGAATTCCTTCTCCTTCGTGCAAAAAGGCCTTGAATTCGAGGAGAAACGTCAGGAAGAGATGTTGAAAAAGGGAGAAGAAATCTTCCAGGAAACACGCCGTTTCGATGAGAAGACGAAAGAGACGATTCTTATGCGGATCAAAGAAGGCTCCGACGATTACCGTTACTTCCCGGAACCGGATCTCGTATCTCTTCACATTGATGAAGCGTGGAAAGAACGGATCAAAGCGGAAATTCCGGAATTACCGGATGCGCGTAAGAAGCGTTATATCGAAGAATTGGGACTTCCGGTGTATGATGCAGCCGTTTTGACGAACAACAAAGAACTCTCCGACTTTTTCGAAGAAACGCTCAAACAGGGCGGAGACATCAAGCAGGCGTCCAACTGGCTCATGGGTGACATTTCCGCCTATATGAATAAAAACCAGAAAGAACTCAACGATCTCGCCCTTACTCCGGATGCATTGGCCAAACTGACCAAGCTTCTTGAAGAGGAGACGATTTCGTCGAAAATTGCGAAGAAAATCTTGCCGGACCTCGTTGAAGATGGCGGAGATCCTGAGCAGATCGTCAAGGACCGCGGTCTTGTCCAGATTTCAGATGAAGGTCAGCTGCGTGAAGTCGTGACGAACATTCTTGATCAGAATGAGCAGTCTATCACCGACTACAAAAACGGAAAAGATAAAGCAATCGGCTTCCTCGTCGGTCAGATCATGAAAGAAACGAAAGGTCAGGCCAACCCTAAAATGGTCAACGAACTGCTGATCGAAGAGATCAACAAACGATAGAAGAGAGGAAGCACGCAGTTTTTGCGTGCTTTTCTCACGAGAAATAGGGAATACCAAGAGTAAGAGAAGCATAGTATCATTCGAACACCCATGCTTTTCTTTGCTGAATCGAAATTTTCCAGGTGAAAGATAGGATGGAGGGAATCCTGATGCAACGGGCCCGAATCATATATAACCCGACCTCCGGAAGGGAATTGATCCGAAAGATGCTCCCGGATATTCTGAAACGGTTGGAGCAGTCGGGGTACGAAACGTCAACACATGCGACGACCTGTGCAGGAGATGCGATCGAAGCGGCGAAGATCGCTTCGGAGCGCAAGTTCGATATCGTCGTGGCAGCCGGAGGGGATGGAACGATCAATGAAGTGATCGCGGGACTGGCGGAGCGGCCGCACCGCCCGAAAGTAGGTATCCTGCCGACCGGCACCACGAATGATTTTGCACGTGCGCTTCACATTCCGCGTCACAATATCCACAAGGCGCTCGATATCATACTGAATGATGAATCGGCTCCCCTGGATATCGGACGGGTGAACAACAAGTATTTCATCAATATCGCCGGTGGCGGAAAAATCACCGAACTGACCTATGAAGTCCCTAGCAAAATGAAGACGATGATCGGTCAGTTGGCTTATTATTTGAAGGGTATCGAAATGTTGCCTTCGATAAGGCCGACATATGTGGAAATCGAGTATGACGATAAAGTGTATGAAGGAGAAATCATGCTGTTCCTCGTGTCGAATACGAACTCTGTCGGTGGGTTGGAGAAGCTTGCTCCGGATGCGAGAATGGACGACGGCGTGTTCAATCTGATGATCATCGAAAAGATGAATATCGCGGAATTTATACGCCTGGCCACGATGGCGATCCAGGGCACCCATCTCGATCATCCGAAGTTTCTTCATATGCCTGCGAGTCGTATCAAAGTGAAGACACAGGAGAAAATGCAGTTGAATATCGACGGGGAATATGGTGGATTGCTTCCGGGCGAATTCACGAACCTGTACCGTCATATCGAGTTCTTTTTTCCTCAGGAACATGAGAAATAAGCTGCTTCTGTAAGAGGAGCGGCTTTTTTCTCACCTCCTTGCATATAAGTAGCCCTGCGGACGGGAAGATGTTTTCGTGGTTCTACTTATGTGTATGGAGTATCGTCGTTGTCCCGGTTTTCGAATAATTATGGAGAGGAAAATTCTATGCCTAAACCACAACCGCCCGTACAGAAAAATGAAACGATCACCCTGACGTTCGAGGACCTGACCCATGAAGGGGACGGTGTAGGGAAAGTGGACGGGTATCCGCTTTTCGTACCTTATGGCCTTCCCGGTGAAAAAGCACAGGTGAAAGTCATCAAAGTGAAAAAGAACTTCGGCTTCGGGAAACTTTTGGAAGTAGAAGAGGAGAGCGCGGACCGTGTCACGCCTCCCTGTAATGTGTACTATCAGTGTGGCGGATGTCAGCTTCAGCATATGAGCTATAGCCGTCAGCTTACGATGAAGAAGAACCAGGTCGAGAACGTGATGAAGAAGATCGGCCATCTCGAACACGTCCCTGTCCACGATACGCTTGGCATGGAGGATCCGTGGAGATATCGGAATAAAATCCAGATTCCTGTCGGCGAAAAAGAAAACGGTGAACTGAAGACGGGTTTCTATCAGAAACGCAGCCATAACATCATCGACATGGATACGTGCATCATCCAGGATGAGGCGAATGATGGTATGGTCGAAGTCGTGCGCCGTATTGCGAGCGACCTTGGCATCGAAGCGTATCACGAAGAATCCCACAACGGCGTTCTGCGTCATATCATGGTTCGGACCGGGCAGAAGACGGGCGATATCATGGTCGTACTTGTCACCCGTACGAAAAAACTGCCGCATCAGGAAAGATTGATCGAACA
The DNA here is from genome assembly GCF_900156645.1 of Salimicrobium flavidum. GTDB lineage: Bacteria > Bacillota > Bacilli > Bacillales > Halobacillaceae > Salimicrobium > Salimicrobium flavidum. The sequence goes on along the minus strand of NZ_FTOC01000020.1, from coordinate 4,106 downwards.
GATCAAAGAAGCCTATCCGAACGTGAAATCAATCGTCCACAACGTGAACAAGGACAAGACGAACGTCATCCTCGGGGAAGAAACGAATGTCATCTATGGGGATGAATATATTTACGATACGATCGGCGATATTCGCTTCATGATTTCCGCCAAATCGTTCTATCAGGTCAATCCGACTCAGACGAAAACGTTGTATGACAAAGCACTGGAATACGCGGACTTGCGCGGGGGAGAAACCGTGGTCGATGCGTATTGTGGTATCGGGACGATTTCTCTGTTTTTGGCGGAAGCCGCAAAGAAAGTGTACGGAGTAGAAGTCGTATCGGAAGCAGTGTATGACGCGAAGAAAAACGCGCGCCTGAATAACATCGAAAATGCGGAGTTTTATGTAGGAGAAGCGGAAAAAATCATGCCATGGTGGCGCAAGCAGGGGCTTCGTCCGGACGTGATTGTCGTGGATCCGCCGAGAAAAGGCTGTGATGAAGTACTACTTACGTCGATTCTTGAGATGGAGCCGGAGCGGATCGTCTATGTATCCTGTAATCCGTCGACTCTTGCGCGTGATTTACGTATTCTTGAGGATGGTGGGTATGAGACGCAGGAAGTTCAGCCTGTGGATCAGTTTCCACAGACGAACCATGTAGAGTGTGTAACGTGGTTGAAGAAAAAGTAATTTTTAAAACTTTAAAGCACTCGAATATTTGCATTATGATGCAAATATTCGAGTGCTTTTAGTATAACTAGTTATTTTTAGGGGTATGGAGGATTTTCGAATTACCTGAAGAATATTGAATTGTGTACTAATATATTTTCTGTCAGAAAGAATTTAAAAATATAACATTACAGTCATCGGAAGGGTGCAGGTGTGTATTTTTAATACATTTTATTTTATTTCGTATACTAGTTAATTTACTTGGAAACGTATATTCCGCTTGAGGATAAAGAGCATATACTTAACTAAAATGTGTGTAACTCTAGTAGTGAAATCACTTATAAGATGTAAGCTGAAAGATTAAAGTTATTAGAGTCCTCATGACCAACTACATTCATAAGTTAAGGGTGTATTTTGCGAAAATAGATTTTAGAACATTGCAAAGCGAATTTCATAGAATTGCAATGGGAACTTTAGAAGCTACTCTTCATTTGACATGGAGCCTCTACGAGAATGAATCAAAAGCCGGGAATCCAGCAATTACAAGGGATCTGGCTTAGCCGAATAGGCTATCATTCTCGTTTCTCCACATCAAATGCAGGTGAATCAGCTTATAAATTTCAGTTTGCAATCTTCTATAGTTTTGTTTGCATACTTATCAATCATTATTTTGCATTACACAAAGGGCTTTAAACTTGTGAAAAAGTTGAGTGAAGAGATGAATAATTAGGGAGAGATAAAAATGGTAGAGATTTTGAACATACCTTGGGAGGAGCAATTAATTAAGTACGGATTCTTTTCAGAACATATTCCTCCGTGTTTTCACACTGGAGCTCTTTATGAACATTACAAATCACTTAAAACATCTGCTGAAAAGAATAAAGAAAGTGAGCCACTTTCCATTACAGTTGCAAAGAGTGATAGTTTTAGAAGAACAATCAAAGTTCCAAATCCGGAGCAACAAATGAATTTGTTTGAATACATTATTGAAAACAGAACAGAAATCGAAAGTTTTTTATCAAACAATCCCAATACCTTGGCGAATCCTATAAAATATGGTGATAAAGGTTACGATACAATTCACCTTTTTGATATTCCGGTTTTAAAGGATAAGAAGAAGATCAGATCAACTTTTATAGAAAACCTTGCAACAAAGTTGAAGATTTCTTTAGGATATAAATTCGTGTACAAACTAGATTTATCTAACTTTTATGACAGTATATATACCCACTCAGTAGAGTGGGCAATAATAGGAAAAGAGGATGCAAAAGAAAACAAGAAATATAAAACTAAAAAAAATAACCTTGGTGAGAAACTCGATTATCTAGTCAGAAATACTAATAATAATGAAACGTCCGGAATTCCTACAGGACCATTCACTTCAAGAATAATATCAGAAATGATACTTAATAAGATTGATGAAGAGTTAAGGAGTCTTAAAGATACATGTGATTTTGATTTTGTTCACTTTGTAGATGATTATGAATTCTATTTTAGAAGTGAAGCTGACTACAAACTATTAAAAAATAGTATTCGAATGATATTTGAGAAATACCGTTTGAAATTGAACGAGAACAAAACATATTTTATGTCATACCCATACCATCATAATATTGATTTGCAAGAGGAGTTTTCACATTATATCGAGAGGTATAAGAATAGTAAAAAAAACCATGATGCAAGATTAATATTCTTCAAAGCTGACGAATTAACAAAATCAGGAGAGAAAGGAGCGTATAAGTACTTATATAAACAGTTAGAAAAAGTTGATTTGTCACACGTTTGGGAAGAAATAGAGCCATTTATTATTGGTCATATGTTGGTCAAACCGTCCTTGGCACAATATATTATTAATCTTATAGTTCGTCATAAGGATTTTGTAACTAACAAATTAAAAGAAGAATTGAAAGTTAATCTTCGAATAAGCGTTAAAGATGGTTTGGAAAGCGAAGCAGAGTGGCTTTTTTGGGTCTTGAATATTCTTAAAGTGAAATTTTCAGAAGAAGAATTAGTATTTTTATTGCAAGAATCTGAAGATGATTTACTTAATATAATGTTGATTGATATTGCTTGTAAAACACAAACTGATTCGAAAGTAATACATGAGTGGTTGAATAATACTCTAGAGTATTTGTCTAATAAAAGTATAAGGAGTGAGAAATGGCTAATAATATATGAATGGATATTTAATAAATGGCCTGGATATCAAGAACTTGAAGAAAAAATGGAAGAAGCAAAGTATTTTAAAGCACTCAGAAAAAGAAAAATTAACTTCTTTCACCCCATTAATTAGATAAATTTAATCGTTCTAGCACAGAGGAACTATAGGGGCTACTTTATTTGTCTCGAATAAGAGCAATGTTTTTTCATATTTTACTATAGGAGTGATTTAATGAATAATATAAATGAATTGATTAATGGTGCAGAAATTCATTATGAACAAAACATGTTCAAAAAAACGGAGGCACTTATCGAACGATATGATTTAACAGACGAGTTTTCCAGTCTAATAATTCCTAGACATACTAAGAAATTAGGACTACACGAAAAAAAGTTCAGTTCTAAGAAGGAAATTGAAGGTATGTATGAATGTTTACTTGAAAGCATCTTAGAGGAATTTTGGCAAATGTATAGTCAAGAAAAAGCACCTATCATTCTTAGTCTCTATGCATTTAAGAAATTAAATTCGATCTTATCTTTTATATCTCTACACAACGTAATGAGTAATGATAGCTTAGTCGGAACATTTAATAGAGAAGGTTCTGAAAAATTTAATAAACTGATAAGTAGTGTTAACAAAATGCAATTTAAAGAGATGGAGGGTTTTTTTACTAAAGACAAGGCAGGAATTGAAATATTATTAGAGACAGCAATTGACAAAAACGCTTCTACCATGCAAAAAAGCTTTTCCTCGAATCAGAATTATCTTAATTATCTTTTATGTTATATAAGAGATATTGGAGAACTATCAGTACTAAAAGATTTTGTGAAAGTTTCCTTGTTTGATTTTTCAATAGTGATTGATGATTTAGGTGAAATGAGTGTAGAGACCTCGGAATCCGAAGAAAAGATCATTGAAAAAATTAATAAAGATAACTTTGATTGGTTGAAAAGTAAAGAAGAAGAAGTGTACAAGATAGATAAGGATAATTTAGAACGATTATCTAGAATAGTAAAGTTAGAACTAGGTCTAAATATTAGGGAATTGGATACTTTAATAGATAGAATTCAATTAGAAAAGGACAAATGGCTAATCGGTAATATTTCTGATATTAATGAGTATTTTCAAAGTAAGATATCAGTTACTGAAGAAGAATTATCTAAATTATTAGATAAAATAATCAGAATTTCAAAACCCTTGGTTCTCCACAGTGAAGTGTGTTGATTTCTTCCTCTAACGTATGATTCCTTTATATTTCTAAGCTGGGGGACGACATTCCATACGGATCCGGAG
>NZ_FTOC01000002.1 GCF_900156645.1 Salimicrobium flavidum | reverse complement strand
TTTCAACCATCAAATCAGAAGTTAAACTTACGAATCAGTAAGTCCAAGTGTTTTCGCCTTCTTTCAGGCTTCCTCACTTAACAGGTCGCACACCCCTTTTCTTTCAAGGAGATGAAGGTGGTTCTCCCGAGAATGACATGGTCGAGCAGTTCGATGCCTAAGACCCTTCCGGCTTTGGCTAACCGTTCCGTTACCTTGATGTCTTCCTTGCTTGGGTCCGGATCGCCACTCGGGTGGTTATGAGCGACGACGATGGAAGCAGCATTCGAGAGAATGGCTGGCTTCATCACTTCTCTTGGATGTACGATGCTGGAATTCAGGCAACCGACGTGGACGGTGTTGATGGAGATCGGTTGGTTCTTCGTGTCTAAGGCTGCCACGACAAAATGTTCCCGATCGGCTTCCTCCAAGTGTTCCTTGAACAATTCGTACCCATCTTCCGGAGAACGAACGTAGCGATTGGCGTAAAGAAAACTCGCTTCCTTCACGATCTTCACATTCACTACCTGGACTCGTTTCGCAGGATTCTTCTTCTGGTTCTTTTCCTGTGTGATTGCTGTTTCTGTTACGTTACTATTATTCATGATAATCCCTCCCATTAAAATAAGCCCTGACACCTCGGAAGGCATCAGAGCTTTATATGATTCATCATGAATATAATATATATTTAACCTTTCATTCATTACGGTAGGATTAAAAAGAGACAGAATCAGCCGATGTTCGACTAATTCTATCTCGATTAATTTCAGGCTAATTCTTTATTATTCCCATAAGAATACCCTCTCTAAAGCTAGAGAGGGTATCTTTGTACCAAGTTCAGATAGTCATTTCAGTATTGAATAACTGAATTCTATCTACTGAGTTTTAATTCAAATTATGAACCTAGAATATTTCCATCATCATCATAAGTGACTGTCGGAGATACTGTATAGTCTCCTACAGCACGACTGGAGTCAGTATTGAAAGTGTTATTATCAAAGAGATAATCCACAATGCTATCATCAGCATCTTCAATGCTAACACCTGTACCTAAATCAATTCCTGCAGAAGAGGTTGTGAACGTATTATTTTCAATTTGAGTGAACCCAGTACCTTCAGTTTGTGCGATACCATAGCTACCATCAAATGTACTATTCACTACAGTCAATTCACTTGGAGTTCCATATTGCTGACCTTTGATACCATATTCAGCATTTTGGAAAGTAACTCCATCAAATGTAACTTTATCGGAATACCCAATAACTACGTTAGTAACATCAGAACTACCATCGGAATTCCCATCAAGAGTAAGGTTGTTTAGATTAATGTTCTCTACGCCAGCTTCGGTATTTCCACTGTTAGTAGTACCAAGAGTCAAAACACCTGTAAGGACTGAATCGTTACCGTTAATAGTTACTCCATCGTTGCTTACTGTGAAGTCACCAGTAATGTCGTTCTCAAGATTAACAGTATCTACGTTATCGTTAGCAAGAGCAGCTGTTAGCTCAGAGTTGTCAGAAACTGTAGCTTCGCCATCAATAACAACATTTACTAGCTCGTTGACATCAACTTGTGTAGCTTCGAAGTCATCTGCTGTTGTATCATTGTCCGAAGTTGCATCGTCATCTACTGTTACAGACTGAATCACAATAGAAGCTTCGCCTTGGCTCTTAGCTACGATATCGCCACCGTCGAACGTTCCATCATAATCATCCACAACATCAGTGTTGTCAGACTGGAAGGAAATTGCTTCAACGTCAGCAGAGTCTTCTTGGCCTGCATAATAAGTTGTGAACAGCTCTTCGAGTTCATCATCCAAGTAACCATTTCCATTTTCATCAGAAATAGTGCTGTTTGTAATCTCTACGCTAGGTTTAGGTTCAGTATCTACTACAGAGAAAGTATCTTCAAATACATCGAAAGACCCTACTTCAACAGATACAGTATAATCTTTGTCAGCTTCCAAGTCATCAGCATCAATAGCTGTTCCTACGGAAACGTCGTTGTACCCATCAACTGCAGTTCCGTCTTCTTTAGTTACTGTATAAGTTGCATTTGTAATTTCATCGCCAGTTTTTACACCGTTAGCGTCAACTGGATATACAGCTACATCCATTGTAGTATCAGTTGATGCATCATCATCGGAATCTGCATACTTATCAAGTTGAGTTTCGAATCCTTCAACTTCATAACCTTCAGTTTCACCAGCTTCTACGACGTTAACAGTTAGCTCTTGTTCAACATCACCGCTAGTAATTGTAACAGTAGCCGTACCTGCTTCTTCACCGACTACGTTAATAGTACCTTCGCCGTTAGAATAACTTTCAAGGTTAGCTTCTACCAAATCAGTTCCGCTTGTTACTTCTACATCAATGTCGCTCTCAGAAAGCGTAGTGAATTTACCTTCGTACTGATCACGTGCAGTAAAGTTCACAGTTGTAGGTGCAGATACAGAGTCAGATACAGATACTGTGTCTTCGCTTAGGTCAAACTCAGCAAGTTGAGCATCCGCAACAACTTCCAGTTCTACAGTGGTCGTAATTTCACCATCAACTGTAACTTTAACTGGAACTGTTCCTTCATCAATTGGAGTGATTTGGCCAGTGTTTCTGTCAACAAGTGCTGTAGATTTATCTAGAGATTCAAATTTGACGTCACCACTGTAATCATTTCCGAACTGATTTAGTGTATCTACGTTCAAGAATTGATTATCTTCACCCAATTGAACTACTGTATCTTGCATGTAGTTATCAGCATCGAAGTCAAGAGAGCTTTCGCCTACAGAGTAATCAGTGATTTGAGCTGCTTCTGGTGCTTCCGCAGTCAAAGTAATACGCTCAGAACGTACTTCGTTTCCATCTTCATCTGTAGCAGTAACATAGACAAAACCAGTTGTAGCAGAACTCAAGTCCACTGTGGAGTTAGTGTCGTTGTCGAATGTAGTTTCAAACTGTACATTTGTAACTTCAGTGATATCCTGACCATTCTCATCGAGAACTGTATAGTCAAGGTTAGTAAGGTCATACATGCCACCTGCAGCTACAGTCTGAGAAGTGTCAGCTTCGATTTCAGCTACATCACCAAGTACATAGTCAAGGGAAGTTTCCCAAGTTGTTTCACCATCAGTGATAGCGATATCGTAAGTCGTATCTGTTTCAAGTGCTTCATAGAAGGAAATTGTAGCAGTGTCTCCATCAAGAGAAACAGATTTTACATATTGCTTTGTACCGTCTTCTGTCATTACAGAAAAGCTGGACTTATCAAGGCCTTCAACTTCTTGGTTGAATGTTACTTCGACCGTAGAAGGGTTAATCGCACAAAAGCAACATCTAAATGTCAGGAACCGCAAAGCTTGAAAACCCTTGTGGGACAAGGGATTCGCAAAATCAACCCCACGAGCAATTGTTGTTCAATAGAAAATCAAATGGAAAAGTTGCAATAAGTAGGCCCTCGATAAAAAGACAGTAGAAAGACAAAAAATAAATAGGTTTCCAATAGATTTTGTTTGGAATCCATAGATAGGCAGAAAAGTCCCAATCGCCACACTTGCCCGAACCTGTTGGACCATTCCTCACTTCATGCCCCTCAACTAATTTAAACAAACGCCCCAGACGCCCCACTCAAAACGCACACAAATACAAGTGGAATTTTCTGAAAGTGAAAAGTAAAAACGTTTCCCAATGAAAGTTAGCTAGGTACCAATTAATTAATCAAGTTGCTACAAGACATCCCATTCTTTGCCCTTGAGTAAATCTGCAATTTCCATTGCTCTCATATCTTCTTCATAACCGTTCACTTCTAAAAGATCAATGTAGCGAACACCAGGCAAACCACCATGAGATGTTTTTTTGTATTCCGTCTGATGGTATTCTTCTACAATAAAGAACCTTCTATCTTCTTCAGCAGGGTATCCATGTTTAGTCTTAGATTCCTTAGTAATGTCTTTTATCTGGTTCTTGATTTCCTGGGTAGACTTCCCTTTAACATCTTTATAATAAATAAAGTCATCATTACTTTCATCATATTGTAAATCAACAATACCAGAAACTTCTCCAATTGCTCGAATTGCTTTATCTTGATACAAACCTATGTATTTAGCGTTTTGATAACCTCGATTCTTAGGGTGAAAATAAAGTTTGTATTTCATGTTCTCAGCAAATGTCTTGCCGGTCAATACAACACGCACTCTATTTTCATTGTTATCAATAAGACCTGTTTCATTACAAAAGTTCTCGTAGTCTTCAATCAATGTGGTCATTTCCAAATCATATTCTTGGAGAACGTCCTTAAAGGCATAACATATTTCTTTAAAAGTAGTAGAAGCAAACTTTATATTCGTTCCGTTCTTATTATTGTAGTCATTCAATTCGTTAATGATTTGGTTATAATAATCATTTGTAATAGGCTCCTTATTAATCCAAAGAAAGACTTGATTGTCTTCATTTTCAAATGAATTCCAATGACCTATAACCTGATCGATATGTTCTTGACCATACAATTTGGTTTCAATAACAACTTTAAAACTATCCTGACTGATCATCCCATCTGCGACACGACCGCTTCTTGATTTTTCCTGTTGACTGAACTTCACTGTGGTATTCAACTGCTTCTTATCATCGTCCAAAACGGAATTGATAAAAAGAGTAAACTTCTTAGGATTATTCTGATATAAACGACTAAACAATAGTAGTGTATTGTTGGTTACCATATTTTCTTTTTGAGAGTATCTTGGGAAATAGTGAATTTCACTCATTAAATCTCCACCTTTATGTAAAATTTGAGAAGTAAAAGTAACTGTAACCATGATATCATTTATAGTAAAATATGGTTAAACACTTTAACTCATTATCATTTATTCGAATATCCTTATAAGGAGCCGTGAGCCAATGACAGATCCCAAGATGGAAGCAAAACAGGTCTTACCTTTTTTACTGCAAAAATTTTACATTCCTGATGAATATAAAATGGTTGTAATAGATGGGATTAGAGCTAATACTCAAAATCACATTAATTATTCGGATGAAAGACTTCGAGAAATGGTAGATTCCCCCTCTTCACCACTAGACACTTTTCGCTACCTGTCTAATTCTTCTAAATCTTGCTATTACAATCAATGGAAAGGTCACCTAGCAGAATGGGTAACTTGTTATCTCTATAATTCAATGAAAGTAGACAATAATGTGAAATTCACAATGGTAAATCCAGATCCCACCTCAAAAGCTGATTTGCTTCACATAATTGAAACCGAAAAAGGACTGAAATGTGTGCCTGGACCTGATGTTAAGACCGGTTCAGTTGATTATTTACTGAAACAAATGGAAAAATGCTTTGATAATAATATATCTTTTTATGATTTTAATAATCTTCTTTCAAATCCTGCAAAGCTTACACCTAAGCAACAAGAGCGCCTTAAAGAAATTCAAATGAAACACCCAAGACGAAAAATACTAACTGGTAATTCAGGGCAACTTCTGACTTATCTAAGTGAACTCTTTTTAGAGGAAGTATCAGGACATTCCATTGATACTCCTTTACCTACCAGAGTGGACAAGGCAAAATCTTCATCTGCCTCCTTTTCTTCTAGAGCTTCTGAAACAACGTGGATATACTTTCGGGCAAATGATTCGGAAGCAAAAAACGCCAAAATAAAAACAGTAGGCAAAAATAATAATACCTCTCGAAGTAGATGGGAATACAAAGTAAGATTTCCAAAAAATGGAGTAAAGAAAAAATTAATATCTTCATCTAAGAAACTTGCCATAGGTTCTTCAAAGTTACTTCTAAAAGGAACGATAGAGGTAGCTAGAGTTTTAGTAAATGACAAAATAGATGAATTAACTCAAAAAGGTACTGGCAACTCTGATTCTGATGAAAGTAAATCCACCGGTGTAAAGTTTAAAAACCGAAAACCTCCAATAAAGCATTGGGTTTCTGGATATACGAATAAAAAGGGGAAGGATGTCTCAGGATATCCTAGAGGTGGAAAGAATAAATCCAATCAATAGAGCAAGTTAAATTTTCATATGGAATAGCCTTTATATAAAACTAAGAATAATAGAGAAATTTTAAGATTTTCCTATAATCATCATAGCAATATTACTACTTCAATCACTTAAATAGCATTTTCCATCTCCCATCTACTTACTTATAATGGTATAAACAAAGAAAAGGAGATGATGAGATGCAAAAATCACCAGTACTTGAAGAGTGGAGTCACATCCTTGTCCCATCCAGCCATGGAGAATGGAAAGACAAGAAGCGTCACTACCGGTTGTCTTATGGATTAGTCTCTTGGAGAGGAGCCGATCCTGAAGGGCAACACATTGCCTGTTTTCCAATGGTCCAATTCGGAGAAACAGAAGACTACAAAGAAGCCATACAAAAGGGGGAAATCGTAACTACCTACCCTTGCCATGTCCTCCTCGAAGATCGGGAAAACGTAAAAGCAGCGGAAGATATACTCATCAAAAAAATGAAAGAATAACTTATAATTACACTAAAAAAGGAAGACCGTTAAGACCTTTACCCCTTACAAAAAAACAAATACTTTCTAAAATGTCTAGAATTCTTCCGGGGCGACAGGGACGCTCTTGTCCTTTTGTTGTGTCCCATGGAGTTAGGAGTGGTGTCGGCAGGGACGGACCATCGGGGCGATGTAAAAAAAAGCAGTCCCCATTAGAGTAGGAACTACTTTTTTACATCATCTTTTCAGCAAGACATCGACTTGATGACTGTATCCGTACTTCTCAAAGAATTCAATGAGGGCCACCTCGAACACCTCACGCTGACTAATGTTGTATTCTTGGCTATATGCGGACACTACTTCCTTCAAGCTTGACATCATTTGAACCGTTTTAGTCGCCGCTGCACCAGGTAAGGTATAACGGGGGAGCTTAGCGGAAGACGGATTGGTAGACAAGAGTTCAACCAATTGATCTTCGTTTTGCTCGAGAAAGTGCAAGAGTGAAGCGTATCGATCCATTGTACTTTGTTCCAAAACAGGGGCATCCACCCCAACATTTTTTGTCCTCTCATCCTCCGAAAATTTGATGTCTTCAGCTGGGTGTTCGACTTTACCAATGCGTTTGATGTAGTTTTCCTGATCCTCACTCCACTCGTATCCTTGCCCCTTCATGTAGTTGGCCATCTCTAAATGATCGGGGAATCGTAACTTTTGGGCTACAGTGCGTACATTGTGTTCTTCATCATTTAGAAGCATTACCACTTTGCCAGCTTTGGTTCGGTCTATTGAAGGTGGCGTGGTGTCCTCGTCTACTTTCAACTTATAGGTCATATCTTGTTTATCCCAAGTAAACCCTTTACGTCGCATGTAAATGTCTAAAGTTTTATAATTTTTATGATTTAACTGCTCTGCTAGTTGGTCTCGGGTTTTACCTTCTGACATGCTGTCGAGAATGAGTCTGACACGTTCATCTTCTAATGGATTCTGTTCTACTACCTCTGTCACCTTTCATCATCCTTTCGTAATGAAATGAAGGACCCTGTGATGAATCACAGGGTATTAATGGCCTCCTCCAACTGATCGTAAGTTGAATGCAAGTATATGGAGGTTGTCTTCACATTAGAATGTCCTAAAATTTTCTGTACGTCCCCTAAGGTGGCTCGTCGACTTAGTCGTGAAGCAAAGCTATGACGGAATGTATGGGCAGTAATCTTACGTTCCCATCCAAGCTTCTCAACGGTCTCCCCAAGGACACGGTTAACGTAGACAGGAGACAAACGCCCTGTCTTCTTTGTCGCAAAGAAGTAGTTAGATTGTGTACGTACACGTGTATGTGATTTGTAGTTTTCAAGCATCGGAGCTAGGTGGTTGTTAATAGGGACAAAACGGTCTTTATTTCCCTTACCGTGTCGCACATGAATCCGTTTATTTTCTAAATCAACATCATGCAAAGTTAGATTTAAACATTCAGAGATTCGTAATCCCGTCATGTTAAGGACCTTGACGACAAACTGAATCAGTTCATGATCGATGTTTTCAATCAAAGTATCCGCTTCCTCATCACTCAAAAAATCACGCTCTTTTTGCTGGACCCTTACTTTTTCAATGGCAGCCGCAGGGCTTCGGGTCAGGTATTCTTTCTTTATACAGAAATTAAAGAACGATCGCATCGTGTGAAGGTGACGGTTACGACTAGATGCTTGGTATCCTTTTTCTTCTTTCAGCATATAAAGGTAAGATTCTAAGTCCTCCGTTGTGATGTCTTCTATAAATACTTGCGTGTTATACCTCTTAGCCAGGTAGTTGCCTATCATCTTAAGGTCCTTCTGATAGCCATCAATGGTTTGTTGACTCCTTTCCATGCTAATCATCCATAACACAAATTTCTCAACTGCTACTTTCCATAACAAGGCATTCACGATGGATCACCCTCCTCATGTTGTTCATTATTTTCAAGGAATTGGTCCACTGCTTCATCTATAGCCTCATGCATTGGCTGTGGACGATTTCTAGCAGGTTGTGCGTCCGTCTCAAGACTTAAAGATTGACGGGGGACACGGAAACAAATGGTTGGTGTGCGTTTATCTTTGTGTTTATGCTTTTCGTCAGCATTATGGACGGTCGTCTTTTTCTGATTTTTACCCTTGTCATGAATAAGGTAGCCTTTGGCCTTCCAGTTCGACAGCACAACTTTCTCGTCTTCAAACCCACACTTCTGCAAGATTTCCCTGAATTTATGTGGCAAGACCGACACCTCTACCTGATTTCCCACGTGCTTCAGTCGCCCCCAACATTCGTAGGAGGAAGCATCAAAATCACCAGGTGTATGCTCTTTTTCAAACTTACTCTTGTGTTCAATGATTTGACCAATCACCAGTTGCATCGCTTTCCCACCAATGTCTCGTAAGTCAGCGGTTTGTGCATTTTGCTCTAGCAATAGGTCAGCAATGCCATCGATGTTTAGCTGTAACCCTAAACCCTCTTTGACAAGGTCGGCTGTTAGTAAGAGGATGCTAAGTTTGTTAGCGATTCGATGTGTAAAACGGTCGGTTCCCTGTGACTCTTCAATACGTTTGTACAGCCACTTTGTCCATTCATGCCATTTGGTCACCAGGGCTTCCTCTTCCAAACCAGCTACATGCTCCGCAAAAAGCGGACCTGCATGGCCATAGTTTAGAGTAATTCCATCACACAAACGATCGGCATTAGGGGCGTCTTTAGTCCAGGTCACTTCTTCAAACTCAAATACTCTCATGAGCTGTCCTACGTTTTGACTAGAATTGCTAACTAAAGATTTCTCTGCTGTAGAAATGATGGTTGTCGCCCAGGTTTCTGGTTTTCTAAGCTTCGCTTCCTTCGTCAATCGGGACTTTTCTATTCCACTAGCCAATTGGTAGGTCATTTGAGTAAAATCCTTCATGCTGTTGACGGAAGCTTCATCCACGACAAAAGGAATGCCGTGATTGTTCTTCACCTTCGATATTAGTGAATTCTTGGTTCCGTTCCACGTATTGATTAAACCTTCAGTCGTTGAAGGTTTACCAAAAGGTGACACCGCTAGTTTAGCTGCTGTTGTTTTCCCTTTAGTACTATCCCCCCATAAATGAAAGACTAGGGAATCAATTTCCCCGTCGATATTGATTAAGCCTACAATCACACTGCTGAAGCCCATGACCAACGCTAACTCCAACGTAGGAGTACCTATCACTTCCTGATTAATGAGGCTGTTCCATTTTTCTAGTGTTCCTGTACTCTTAAGAGGGGGCTCTTCCCCAATGTAGCTAGAAGTAAGAGAACCATCCGTATTGATAGCCTTAAGGTGTTTATAGACAGGTTTTCCTTCGTGAACTGCCCACCCCACATGAGAATGATTGTATTCTAATGGTGCATACTCTTCTTGAACAGATAAATAAGAGATAACTTTCTTTGCCTTGTGGTCGAATACGTCCAACCCAGTGTCCAATAATTTTGGTAGTTCATAGCTGGTTAGTTGTGATCTAGCAATTTCTTCGATCTTCATTTGTCCTCTATACCAGAATTCCAATTTCAATCTAATTTCACCATTCTCCAAGTTTTCTAGGATGGATTGGATTTTTAAGTGCTTAGCGATGACCGACTCTTCTTTGGTTTCTGGATCAATGTAAATGACTTTTTTATTTGTAAGCTTGTAATTGCCGAAGCGTTCTTCTGCTTTCTTTTCATTTTTTGACATTTTGCAGTCTCCTCTTAAATCTATGGTTGTTCAACCATACATGGTAATATGGAGGCTTGGGTAGTGGCAGCTACACCACGCCAAAGTTTCTATCTTTTTGTGAGAGCTGTTGCTGGCAGGCAGCAGCTTTTAATACATTTTTCTGATGACAAAATCCAATTGATAGTCTGTAACATTTAATTTTTCGACTTGCTGTTTTAAATATGGACCGATTAGATTATTAACAGCATCCACAGTTGTTGCAATCGAATCTACACATGGGCCCTCATGAGCAGATATGTCTGCTAGAATGTGTGTGTCATTGACTTCTAGTCTCTCTACTTGACATACCTTATTCATAAGGTGAATTAAATCGGCAAGTTCCGCATGATCGAATGGTTTTCTAATGCTTAATGTCTGGTAAGGGATAAACAAACCCTCGTAGATATCCTCAAAACCACCGTTCATCACGCTGAAATCTTCTTCTTCAAAACTGATGCAAAAATGCGAATTCTCAATTTGCTCATTCAGTCTTCCCACTAGCCCCTGATAACCAAGTTGAGAATAAGCAACATGTAAATCGCATTTTATAATATCTACCACTTCTTGAGATTCTTCTACTAAATCACTCATTAAATAACCAAAACGCTCAATGTTTTCTAATACTTCATATTTCATATCCTGATATTCGCTATAAATTTGCTTTGCGGAAATTCCGTTCCATTCTCCCTGTAGTTCCTTCATTTCCATTACCTCCTCTGATTGAAGCAATTCTTCAAACCCTTGGCGTACCATTTCTTCTTTTTGCTGAAGCAATTCTTTTTTCATTATTTCTTCCTCCCTTAGTGGTGTGACCTTATAATACATGCATAATAATCATAGGTAAAACGCATATATTCACTTATTAATGCATGTATGCAATAATATTGAATAGTATGGGTTGTATTAGAACTATCAAGCTCTTTTTCATAGTGTTTAATCCTCTAGTAGACTGCGTATGCAGTCGAATACTTTCTGCATACGGACAGTCCACAGTATTTCTATGGGAAAAGGCTAAAAATGAGGGTTGTAAAGAGTCGAAAATTGCATCAAATTTTTTAGGAGGCATTATCTATGAGTGAATTACAGGATCGGAGAAAAGCGATTGAGGAGATCATTCAAGAAAGAATTCTCCCAAAAGAACATAAGCAAAGCAACCAAGCAGCCCTCTGCTCTGCCCTTGAAGGACATTATGGCATTTATGTTAATCAGTCCACTATTTCTCGTGACTTAGAGGTTCTCAATGTTAAAAGAGATGAGGAAGGACATTATGTCCTTGGGGATTTAGCATTAATTCAAAGGAAAAAAGAAGAGCTATTGTTAACACTCAAGAAGGCAGATGCCATTAAATGGGATGAAATGAACACCACTATTTTATTGATGAGGAGTCAAGATCCCTCGTATACACCGGTGCTGTGTAAGTTACTTGAAGACTATTGTGACCTCATTAAAAACGGTAAGTATAAATCACAGTCGTACGCAATTAATGGTCCTACCGGCTCAATTTGTTTGCACGTTTCTGAGGAATTGAAGAAAGACCTCAAAAAAGAACTCCATCAGGTTCTTAATCCAAAATAGGAATAGGGTGGGAGAATACTCCCACCTTTGTTGAGTTCTACCTCTTCTCGACTTCAGTAATGATTAATTTAACCACTTCAATTACAATGGTCCAAAACACCTTACATCCCCCTCTCTAGTAATCACTCGGAAACAGAATCATCACATGATCTTCTTGGTCTAAGGTCCATACCGTTCGTTTCAATGGTTTTCCATCGATTTCAACCTTGATGGTTGTTTTTCGATCAGGAACCTCCTGTTTTTGAACCACCCATTGCTCTGAACCTTCTACGTAGAATTCAAACACTTGTAGGTAATCCGATAACTTTTCAAAATGAACATCAAGATAGTGAACGATCCACCCCAGTAATTCAACATTAAGCTCATCGGCCACTCGCTTCGTCATGTACTTTGGCTTGATTGGTTCAAACATCATTTCAATCTCCTTCCGCCTTCATTTCTGATTGATTTAGGAACGATTTCTTCATGGATTCACTTAGAATTCCGAATGGAACGTAGAAAAGCTGTATGTCTTGGTCATTTCGGATGCCTAAGATGAATAAGTCTTCGTACACGTCTTCGTACACGTCTACGTACTCGAAAAAGATGGGATTTAAATGAGTTTTGACTTCTTCTTCTGATTCGACCAATTGAAGGAACTGGTGAAAGGAAAGATGAAAAGACAGGACATCACCTTCTCCCCATGCTTCATGAAACAGAAAAAAGTCCGCCTCCACCTTATCCATCATGGAAGGCGAAAACAGACTCAATGATTTTACATATTCAATGTCATTTAACGACTGAATGCTTCTCAACGTGTTCCCTCCTTTGAACTAAAGGCTATCCAATGCATTTTGTTTTTCTTCACGGGAATGGTGAAAATAGAACTGGGCAGTGGTTTGGAGTAAAGAGTGACCAGCGATATCCCGAATTAACGATAAATCCACCCCTGACCCTGACTTCACTAATTTAGTGAACAGGGTATGTCGAAGCTTATGAGGATGTAGGTGAAATCCTAATTCCTCCCCCACCTTCCTCATCCAATATCCAACAGCTTCCCGGTGCATCTTAGGAGAACGTTGACTTAGAAAAAGGTATTTACTTTCATGATGAGGATTCTGAACACGTTCCTCTTTCATGTACTCTTTCACCACATCAATGACGTCTTGACGTAGTCCAACCTCCCTGTACTTGCCCCCTTTCCCTCTAACCGTAACGACTCGGCTTAAGAAATCCATGTCATCGACGGTCAAGGAACAGAGCTCACTCACACGTAATCCACAATATAATAGAACGTAGGTAATCGCCTTATTCCGTTTACTTACCTTCTTTCCATTTTCGACATATGCAAGCAACTGATTCACCTGATGTTCATCAAGCACTTTCACTTTCTTCTCACTTCCGTGGGCTACTTTCACCTGATCCTTCCTCGGAAACACGACCTGATGTTCCAGATGTTTTGCCTCGATTAGAAAATCATTGAATACTTTCAGACTGTTAATTTTCTTATTGATTGTCGAGATGGCTAGTTGATTATCCATCCACTGACGGTACTGGACCACTCCGTATCGGGTAAGAGGACCTGTTTCCTCTGTCGTAGTTAGGAATTGTTGAAACTTCTCAACATCATTCACGTAAGACTCGATGGTTTTTACTGCTTTTCCATCTTCATGGAGCCACTTGGTAAAATCTTTTAAGAGACCATTCGATTGCTCATTTGGCATCCACCTTCCCCCTTTCGCTTGAACAAACAAAGTCCCCTACACTCTTAATGAGTGTAAGGGACAGGTATTTTACAGGTTGTGCTTTCGGAAGTATTCTTGTAGGGCTAGATTGATGACCGTACTTTTCGATTGACCATGAACATTTTTCAAGTGATTCAACTTCTTATGAAGACCTTTTTCCACGTAGGTGGTGTACCGATCGTGCCGTTCTTCGAATGTGAGTTCCTTTTGGGCTTTCGAAGTCGTACTTTTCTGCGGTTGTTCTTCAGGTTCCTCTCTTTGTACAGTCACGTTTCGGTTGGACGTGTGTTGTCCTTCTTGCTGGTCTTGTGAGCTTTGTTGCTGTTGGATTTTCTTCATCTTTTCTGGACTGACTTTCACTTTTCTTCTTTCCGATTTCTCTTCTGTTTCAATTTTACCTTCTTGTTTGTGATGTTCTGCCTGTTTGTTGCTTTGTTGTGTTTCTCCAATATCTAAGTCGAGATCCTTCTCCGTTTGTTGATGTTTTTGTTCTTCTCTTTTCTTCTTCCAAGCCTCAGCCATTCTTTTTTCATTCTCAGTTTTCGGACCTTTGTTGGTTGATGTACCTGTTTGTTTCACTAGTTTTTTTGCCATGTAAATCTCTCCCGTAAAATAGATTAGGCACACGCACTCGTTTTCGTTTACGTACACGTGTACCTAATGATTTGTTCACAGGATTTTTTTCAAAAAGGGAAATTACATTTTCTCAGGCTTAAATGTCGGGGCATAGATGTAAGCAAGGCGAATCGTTTTCTCAGAAAAAGACCAGGCATGTCGGACATTACAACCATCCAACAATCTGTAATGACCTGTCACGAAGTTTTTCTGTATTTTCCATCCTGCCTTCGCATCTATGGTCAACCACCAGACATCTCCCCCGAGGGTTCGAGTCGGCCAATTAGGTAGAAGCATTCTGTCTCACCTCCTCTTTAAAACGTGTATGTGGCGTTTAAAACGGCAATTGTCCATATAGGTGATGTTTTCCACACCTTATCCACAAATTGCGTTTTCTGCTTGTTTCTGGAGTTTTTCATTACAGTATTTTATAAAATGTAGCGGGTTTTTAAACACAAAAATAAGCTAGTCCTCATGAGAAACCTAGCTTTTGTATTGCCGTTATTTTTTGTCTTTCTTTTTGCCAAGAAACGACGATTCCCTCCCTAAGTAATTATCAACAGTTTTAGGAAACAGATTCAGCCAGTGCCTCTAAATGTTCCAGGTAGTTCAGCACCGTTTCCTGATCGTCCACTCCCATGTTCCGACTGATAACGGAACGTACACGATCGAAATTGACATCGACTTCTTTCTCGATCGCATCTTCCAGTAACATTTCCATGACTTCTTCCTTCATTAATGGTTCCCCTTCGTAGTACCCTGACCCTGCATCTATCTCCATATAGTAGTCCTCACCATTTCCTGTAATACGTACGAATTCTCTCATTGTTTTTGTCCTCCTTCTAGGATCCATGTGTGTAGCACATCTCCATTTTTGAAAATACGAGCGATGTATTTCCTTGTCCCTGCTTCATTCATCGTAATCACGCCTAAGTAATCATTTTCACCTTCTTCATAATAGAACGTTTCAAATAGTAAAGGGTCCGGCAATGCTTCTTCGACTTCCTCCGGGTACACATCCATCCCGATCTCTTCCTTTTCTAACAGAACAGCCTCCAGGGCTATGTCTTTTTCCTGGATGGTCATGTAGCCTTCTCTCCGTAGGACATCCAGGAACCACTTCATCGTATCCATCATCAGATGTACCCCTTTTCTTTCAAGGAGATGAAGGTCGTTCGCCCCAGAATGACATGGTCGAGCAGTTCGATGCCTAAGACCTTACCAGCTTTGGCCAACCGTTCCGTTACCTTGATGTCTTCCCTACTTGGATCCGGGTCGCCGCTCGGGTGGTTATGAGCGACGACGATGGAAGCGGCATTGGAAAGAATAGCTGGCTTCATGACTTCCCTTGGATGGACGATGCTGGAATTCAGGCAACCGACGTGAACGGTGTTGATGGAAATCGGTTGATTCTTCGTGTCTAAGGCTGCCACGACGAAATGTTCCCGATCGGCTTCCTCCAAGTATTCCTTGAACAATTCGTAGCCATCTTCCGGTGAACGAACGTAGCGATTGGCGTAGAGAAAACTCGTTTCCTTCACAATCTTCACGTTCACCACCTGGACCCGTTTGGCAGGATCCCTCTTCTGGTTTCTTTCCTGTGTCATAGCTGTTTCTTTTACATTACTTTTATCCATGATAATCCCTCCCATTAAAATAAGCTCTGACACCTCGGAAGGCATCAGAGCTTTATATGATTCATCATGAATATAATATATGTTTAATATTCCATTCAGTACGGATGAACAAAAAGAGATAGAATCAAGCGATTCCCGAGTAATTGTGCTTCGATAGAGTGAATAATAAAAAACATGTCACTTTGAAATATTTGCGACATTATCCCCGTCTCGTACCACTTGAACGTTTACACTCGAATCCGGGTATTCTTCCTGTAACTGACTTGCATATTTCTCAGCCAATTCCTTCGCCTTTTCATCTTTCACGGATTTCTCTACAATCATTGTTCCTTTAGCGCTACCATCTTCTGTATATACCGATCCATTGATGACACCATCTTCTTCAAGAACCTGACCGGTGATTTCACTGTTCTCATTTTCGTGAGCTTGTCTTTCTTCTTCACTACTCTCACTATTCTCCTCAGAACCCCCACAGGCAACCAAGAAAGATAGAAATGCAAAAAGCAGAACTGTCATTATCTTTTTCATGTTCATATTCCTCCTTATCTATCACATCCATATTATAACAATAACGTACATTACAAAAGGACCGAACGCACTATTATTGTGAACAATCTTTTTGTGAATTTTTGAAGTCGACAGGCCGCTGACTTCTTCACGATTCCAACGTATAACTTTATCATCTTGCATATATTAGTTGATTATTCATCACAAAACAAGACGAATTGTTCATTTCAATGTTACAACGAATTTAGATGCAGAATGGGTCGTGCAACAGTTCAGATATGCAACTCCTTACGGTGAAGTACCAAAATATTTACTACATGATAACGATCTGTTATTTAGATCTAACAGATTCCAACGGTTCCTGAAAACTTCAGGTGTTCAGTCTAAAAGAACAGCTTACAAGTCACCTTGGCAAAATGCGTATGCAGAAAGAGCGATTGGTACACTTAAACGAGAGTGTACCAATCATATTATCCCTTTTAATGAAAACCACATTCATGACTTATTGAAATCATCCTACAATTCTACACTAATACCCAATTTTTTTCAGTCTTCGGCAAAACTTCCGTGAGATTTAATTTTCAAAGTCTAAAACTAAAAATAACTGAATATTATAACATTTATATATTCCATAAGAATACCCTCTCTAAAGGTAGAGAGGGTATCTTTGCACTAATTTCAGATAGTCAATTCAGCTTTGAATAGCTAAATTATATCTTTATTAGTTAATTGTTTCAAAAGTGTTTGTTACGTCTACACCGTTACTGTCTTGAACAGCAGAAGATTTAACTTTCAAAGTTTCACCTTGTACTTGAGCATCAGCTGTAGTTACGTTCAATGTAACATCTTCACCAGCTACAGCAACAGTTCCACCTTCATTACCTACAGAAGAAATTTCAAAATCAGTTGATAGATCATCTGTATCTACTGTAGATGCATCAATATCCTCTGTAAACGTCAATGCAATTTCATCACTACCACCAGTAAATGCGGTAGATGTCACATCGTCAGAATCATCGTCAGCGAGTGTATTTGTACCATTTGAATTAAGGGTTACTTCGAAATCGGAAGTACTGTTACCGTTTTGAATGCCCTCTACCTCTGTCTTAAGAGAAGCGAGAGTATTGTCGCCAGTACCAGGAGTCTCATCGATAGTAATAGTTAATGTGTTAGATGCGTAGGCTGCTTCAATACCATCACCAGCAGTGTCAGCAGATGTTACTTCTACATCTACAGTGTTACCATAAGCACCGTCAAGGTCATCAGCCGTCGTAATAGTGAACTCATTAGTTGTATCTTCATATAGAGTTACATTAGATCCATCCTGGGTCAGGTCAAGCGTAGAAATCTGTGCTGCTACGTTATCCATAGCTTCAGAAGTTCCAGCTTCTTTAGTATTACCAGAATCATCAGAGATTGGTAGCACTTGTTCTACAGAAGGAGTTGCATCTGTGTCCATAGTTACTGTGTTATCAGAATTGGAAACTTCAATAATGACAAACTTACCATCAGTACCACTACCAGCAATAGCAGCAGAAGTGTTTGTATAAACATCATTCACTTCATATCCATCAACGTTATAAGTTAAGTTAGATACAGAAGAGTTAGCAATTGGTTCTGTATATTCAAGAACTACAGCGTCAATTAGGCCATTGCTGTCGTTGTCTAGCGTAGTAACCATTTCATTGTCATCGTTATCCAATTCTAGCTCAGGCTTGATTTCATCTGTAGCAGTTTCTTTAGCGAATGATACGAACTCGCCGTAAGAATTAGCTGTTGTGACGTTCGAACCAGCAGTTCTTACTGCAACTTGCTCACCTGCATCAGTGTTTCCGGAGCTGATTACACCATCATCTGTCAAGAAATCATCTTGAAGAGTCATAGTTACTTCAGAAGTATCCCCAGAGTTATCGATAGATGCACCAATCACTGCACTGCTCAAGTCACTTTCACTTGAAGCAGAGATTAATTCAAAATCATCAGCTTCGAAGTCAGTAACAGTATCATCAAGGGTTACAGTGACTTTGTTATTATCTGTAGCTTCCACCGTGTCTACATCCACAGTTCCTGCTGGATCGATATCTACTTGACCAGAAAGTGCTGAAGTAGTGTTACCTGCAGCATCAGCTACACGGCCAATTTCAAGTTCGTCAGTGCCATCAGTGATGTTAAGATCAGATTGTTCAACTTCGATACGAACTTTTGTATTTTGATCAGTAGCAGTGATGCTAGCAGAGTCTACATCCTCTAGGCTAGTACCATTTACAATGTACTTACTTAGGTCAAGTACAGAGTACTCTCCACTTACAGCCATTTGCTCTTCAAAATCTACTACAAGAACTTCAGTAGCTTGTCCGTCTTGATATAGCGTAGAAGAGAATGTAGAGAACTTTGGTTTAGTTTCATCTTCTACAAAGAAGTCTACCTCTTGCGAATCAAGGGCGTTACCCACTGTATCTTCAACATCTTCAGCTACAAGAGTGTGGTCACCATATACGTTATCGTCAAGAGAAAGTACTAGAGTATCAAGCATATCGTTACCGTCTTCGTCGTCTTTATACTCAACGTTGTCTACGATGTCTAGTTCTTCACCTTCTTCGTCAAGAATCATGTAAGAACCAGTGTCTTTATCAACATCTTCATCATACGTTACAGTTAGTTCATTTTGTGCAGAAGCTTCAACATCTTGAATGGAAGGAGCAGTTTCGTCAACTTCTACTTCAGCAGCTACACGTAGCTGTTGGTCGTTTTGGTTCCCCCATAGGTCAGTAATAGCTTCATCTTTAACATAAATGTAAGCTGTACCGTTTGGTAGTTCATCACCAGGCGCGAAAGTTAGTTCAACTTTGTTGCCATCTACAACAGTGGCACCAGTAGCTACTTCATTAGTATTAGTATGATAGAAATCCGCCGCATTTACTCCGGATTCGATTTCTTCACTGAATACAAGTGTAGCTTTGTTAGGAGAAACATCTTCTACACCTACAATTTCAGGTGCTTCTGTATCTTCTACTACTTCTACTTCAAGGTCAGTACCAATCAGGCTATAACCAGCATAGTCTTCGAGATCGTTGCTTACACTGATTGTTTGAGTGCCTTCTTCTAGATCAGTATAAAATTCAACGTTAGCTTCTGTGTTGTTGTTCATGAAGTTAACGTCTTTTACGAACTGCTCACCATCATTAAGTTGGAAAGCATCTTCAAGATCAGCGTCTTCAGTGCCATCTCCGTCAGTGTCAGTGTTGATTGGCTCGGAGAACATTACTTTAATAGTTTTGCTTCCTACTACATCAGCACCTGTAACTTCTGGAATTGTCGTATCGAAGAATTCTACTGTACCTTCGAAATCTTCAGCTCCACCGAATGCATCTTGATCAACAGTTACACTGTACTCATCTTGGTTGTCCGCAGCGTCAGTAAGTGTAAGGGTAGCAGTGCTGCCATTTACAGTTACGTTGTCAACGCTAACGTCGTTATCATCAGAATCCATTACAGTGTAATTGTCTGTATCTTGAACATCTTCAGTAGTAAGCTCTTCAGTGTTGAATTCTACTTCTACCTGTTTAAGGTTAATCGCACTTACGTTTTCAACTGTAACATCGCCGCTCGGGAAGTCTTCGAAGTCAGCTACGTCGTCGTCAGACACAAGGTTGTCAGCATCGTCGTCCAGCATATCAAGAAGTTCTTGTACGCCTGTATCAGGGTTGTCAAGAGAAGCTTGAGCTAGTGCAGTGTAAGATACATATACACCGTCACCTACGCCAATACCTACAAGACTGCTGTCCTGGATTGCATCGTAAAGCTCACCTTCACCGTCAAGAGTTGCTGTTGCATACTCTTTATAAGTGGCAGTGTAAGTCTGACCATCTACTTCAAAAGCGATAGATTCGATCTGTTCTGCTGCGTCCGCTGTTGTTGGTGCTACACCTGCTACAGCTGGTACCGCTAGTGCAGAAGCCATCGCCGCTGAGGATAATACTTTGAGATTCTTGTTCATAAATTCTTTTCCTCCTCTTAAAATATAATTAATAAATATCTATTACTTCAGGTATTTCACCGAAAACAACCGGCTCGTATCCACTAATGTCTTCTTCAGGAAGAGGATTCTCCCCGAGTTCAGCCATTATTTCATCTACGGATTTATTATCGAGAACACCAGAAGCATAACCTTCGTAGCTGATATAAACACCATCAGCTATTCCGAGGGCTTTGATACCACGATTGTTTACGAAATCGTAAACTTCACCTTGGCCGTCAAGCATAGCGCTGGACAAATCTGTATAGTCCACGATGCCGCCGCCACTTCCATTATCATAAACAACTTCTGAAAGCTGGTAGTCGCCAGCAGCTTCTACATCAGAAACTGCTGGAGCTACGAAAGCCAATGTTGCTACCGGGACAAGTGCTGCCAACATTTTTGTACTATTTTTCATACATCCAAGCCCCTTGTATTCAAATTATTAGCGTACTACTACTGTAGCACCTTCAAGTTCAGCCATTTCATAACCAGTAACCTGTAGGTCCACGAATGTACCACGGTCAGCGTTATAAGGAAGAACTACTTCATCATCACCAATTTGAAGAACTACTTCAGAATCTTCATCAACGTTGTCGTTGTCCAGAAGATCAAGTTCTACAGCATAGGCGCCAGGGATAACCTGTTGAACGTTTCCGTCCACGTCAGTTACTGTTCCCAGTTCCATCTCATCGGAAGAATCATCGTCATTATTTTCGTCGTCGTTATCCATGCCAAGAGGCTCGCCATCGACATAGACAACTGCGTCTTTAAGTTCATCAAGATCGTATCCTGTAATCTGAAGCTCCACGAAAGTTCCGCGCTCTTCATCATATGGAAGATCGATGAATTCGTCGCCGACTTTGATTTGAACGTCTGCATCAGTAGCTACGTCATAACCGGAAAGGTCAAGTTCCACAGCGTTAGCGCCAGGGATGACTTCCTGAGCCTGACCTACGTCAGATACAGTAACTTCTGTGTCAGCTTCATAGTTCATCGCATTGTAAAGCATTGCTGCGAAGTCCATACGCTTGATATCGTCACTCACACCGAAGGACCCGTCAGGGAAACCTTGCGCGATGCCTGCTGCTGCTGCAGCGTCAACGTATTCAGTCAAGCTTGTGTTTTCGCGGTCAGTGAAATCAGACTCTTCAACGTCCATCGGGAGGTCATATGCTTCTACAAGCACTTTAGCCATCTGATCACGTTTAAGTTCGTCGTACGTACCGAAGGATCCGTCTGTGTTACCTTCGAAGATACCTGCGTCATACACAGCGTCTACTTGTTCCTGATAAGCATCAGGCACGTCTTCGAAACCGTGATCATAGTCACCATCAGATTCAAGATCAAGGGCGCGGTCCAGCATAAGAACTGCCTGGATACGGGTCAGTGTGCCATAAGGCTTGTACGTTCCGTCCACGTGTCCTTCTACGATCTCTGCCTGGTAAAGGTGATTGATTGCTTCGTAATGCGTGATATCCTCATGAATATCAGGGAATGAGTCGGCAGCTGTGTGATCGTCTGCTGATACAGCACCAGGTGCCATTGCACTAGCTACGACTGCAGCACCGGCTGCTGTAGCAAGTACGTTACGATAAGACTTGTGTTGATTAGCCATGTAAAAATTTCCTCCTTTTATGTACTTGAGAGTACATTTTATATAAAGATCACCCTGAGCTGAGTCAGGAGTCTTTCACCATGTACAACGACGACAGAATCTGCTTGAACAAGCATTATTTTCCGCCATCTTCTCACATTAATCATTCTATCAAATATTACAATTTTTTCAACTGCTATTTTCAAAGAATGACAATGTGTATCCACTTGATTACAATTGTAACAAAGAGTAGTCGTGATTAAATGTATCTTTGTGTTCATTTTAATCGACGAACTAATCTGAATGTAACATCTCCATAGGGAAACGACAACTGATACATTGAGGTTTCCCTATAGCATCGACATAATTCCTTTATCCTAAAGCAATTTTTCGTAAACGTTTTTATACGATTTTGCCACATTTTCGGCTGAAAAAGACTCACTTGCGTGAGTGTAAATATTGTAACCTTTTTGTTTTAATAAGCCCTGATTTTTACAGTCGAGGGCCTCCTGGAACGCTTTCACGAGCGCTCCGGAGTCTTCGCTCGGTACGACCCAGCCGTATGAATCTTCCGGAACCAGCTCCCGGACCCCTCCGACATCTGTCGTGATGACCGGACGTTTCTCTTTCGCCGCTTCGAGTAGCGCGAGCGGGAAACTTTCACTGACAGATGTGAGCAGTCCCGCATCCGAGATCTGATAGATTTCATCGACGTCACTGCGCTGGCCGAGGAAGTGGATATTCTTCATCCCCTTCGCCTTCTCTCTTATTTCCGATTCATAAGGGCCGCTGCCGACGACGAGCAGATGGATATCGGGGTGGGATTTAAGCGCTTCGAATGCGTACGCATGCCCTTTCACCGGGTGGAGACGTGCCACCATGGCAAGCACCAGGTCGTGTTCGGTGAGACCGAGATCGGATCTCGTCAATGTTCGTGTTTTTCCAGTCGGTTCGAAATCAATTCCGTTGTAGATGGTCGTGATGTCGATAGAGTGGATGCCGATATCAATGAGCTGCTGCTTGAATCGTTCCGATACGGCAAAGAAGTGGTCCATTTTTTTGTAGGCCCACAGGTTGAGTTTCGTGAAGATTTTCCCTTTCACCCCGCCGCCCATGAAGTCGAGCGTCGGGTCGGAGTGCATCGTGGTGACGAGAGGTTTGTTGAACTTGTTCTTGACCGTGGCCGCGAACAGGTTGGCACGTGGGCCGTGGCTGTGGACGATGTCCACGTTTTCTTTCCTGATGAGGTCGACGAGCCGGGAGCCCGCCTTGATGTCATAACGGTTCTTCTGTTCGAGCAGGCGGACGTCGACGCCCCGCCGCTTGGCGGCGTCGTACAGATCCCCTTTCTGCATACAGATGAGGATCATTTCTTCCGACGGGAACTGTTCGAGGAGCGAGAGGACGTGGTTCTTGGACCCGCCGCTCTCCGCCCCGGAGATGACCTGAGCTATTTTCATGAGCGTCCCTTCCTTTTCTTGAGGATAAGCCAGGCGAACTTCGGCAGTGCGAGCTGGCGTTTGAACCGTTTCGGGTCGGACAGGAGGCGATACAGCCACTCGAGGTTCATGTCCCGCCATATTTTCGGAGCCCAGTGCACGGCTCCGGCCCAGACGTCGAGACTTCCTCCGACGCCCTGGAAAACTTTCACGGGGAGTCTGTCTTTGTTGCGGCGGATCCATAGTTCCTGTTTCGGGCTCCCGAGAGCGACGAACAGCATGTCCGCGTTCGATTCCTGGATGTGGCGGACCACCTTCTCCTCATCATCTTCGTAGCCGTTTTCATAGCCGGCGATGGTGATGTTCGGGTGGTTCTTCTTGATCCGCGCCATCGCTTCGGTGATGATCTCCTCTTTGGCTCCATACAGAAAGATGCGGAGACGTTTCTGTTCGGCGAGGTGCAGCAGATACCCCATCATTTCGATGCCGGTGACGCGGTCGGTGATTGCGCCGCCAGTCATTCTCGACGCTAGGACGATACCGATGCCGTCCGGAATCTGGAAGGTGGACCCGTTAATGAGATCGCGGAGCTCTTCGTCTTCACGGGCTTTCATCACCTTCTCCGGATTGACGGCGATAACCGTCGACTGTTCACCCGCTTCGATGTTCTTTTCGATCTGTTTGATGACCTGTTTATAAGTGAGGGGCGCGACGTCGACGCCCAGGAAGTTCTCTTTATGCATTATTCGATCGGCTCCAATCCGCTCAGGTTCCCGATCGGATGGATGAGTGTTTTGCCATCGGAAGCCGGGAGACAGTTACGCGTATCGAGGACGACCGGTGTATTCATGTGCTTGGCGAAGACGGACGTGTCCATCTCCTTGTACTCGTTGTGATCGGCAAGGACGAGAGCGACGTCGGCCTGCTCGAGTGCTTCCTCCAGGGAACTGAGACGCAGAGGTACCTGCTGTTCTTTGACGTGCGGGTCGTGACAAGCGACGTCGTAGTATTTCTTATTGTTGGTCAGCTTGAAGACGATATCGATGGCCGGGCTCTCCCGTACGTCATCGACATTCCCTTTGTAGGTCAGGCCGAGGACGGCGACTTTCGGGTTGGAGATATTCTTCGTCAGTTTGTCCACCTGTGAGACGACGAAATCAGGCATCGAATTGTTGATCTCCCGTGCCGTCTGCATAAGTGGGGAGATGTCTTTCGCCTTTTCGATAATAAAGTACGGATCGACCGCGATGCAGTGACCGCCGACGCCCGGTCCCGGCTGGTGGATGTTCACCCGCGGGTGCATGTTGGCGAGATGGATGACGTCGTGGGCGTTGACGTTCAGCTTCGCGGATACTTTGGCCAGTTCGTTGGCGAGTGCGATATTGACGTCCCGGTATGTGTTTTCCATCAGCTTGGACATTTCTGCAGTGAGGGCGGTCGTTTCGAATATGTCGCCACTCACGACGCGGCGATAGACGTCCGCCGCTTTCGTCGCCGCTTCTTCGGTGTAGCCACCGACGATGCGGGTATTCTCTTTCAGTTCGGTCATGATTTTACCCGGGATGACGCGTTCCGGGCAGTGCGATAAGTATAGGTCGTTGTTGTCCAGGTCCCAGCCTTCGTTCGTGAGAATCGGTGCGACGTTATCATAGATCGTACGCGGCGGGATGGTGGACTCGACGATGATCGTGTCCCCTTTCTTGATGTAAGGCAGGATGTTTCTTGTCGCCTTTTCCACGTAAGTTACGTTCGCTGTCTGGTCGTCATAGACAGGGGTCGGGACGGCGATGATGAATACGTCCGCCTGTTTCGGCGTCGTGCCTGCTGTCAGATGGCCGGATGCGACGGATTCTTTGATGACTTCGGCGAGTCCGGGTTCTTCGATGTGGATGTTTCCTTTATTCAGTGTGTCGACTACGTTTTCGTCGATATCGACACCGTGGACGTTCGCACCTGCCTGGGCGAAGATCCCGGATGTCGGTAGTCCGATGTAGCCGAGTCCGATTACGCAAATATTATCCATAAATTTATTCCTCCGAAAACTTTTTTTCACGCTTTCAGTTTATCATAATCAGCGTGGTTGGTGGTATTTTTAAGTGGTTCTCATTAATGTTATTACATTTTTTGTAGACGATACTTTTTTCTCTCTTTTCGTGCGTCCCGGTTCGGGGCTAACGCTTTCCGAGTGTGCTTCTGGCTATTGTCCCGGAAGGGACATCAGACTCAAGGCGGACGCTTTCCGCGGACGAATGACAGAGCGGCTTCGAGCTGTCGCTCTGCAGGGTCTCTTCATCCGTTCTTCCGCCGGAGTCGCCGCCTTTCGCTTTTGGATCCGATAAAGGCGATGGTTGACTGCAGGAACGGAAGGTGGAGACGCCTGCGGGATGAGCACGAGCCCCGAGACCGCGGCAAGCTTCCACCTTAAAGAAATGAAAAACAGCAAAACAAAACAAAAGAGCTTAGCTTTTTGTATTCTTCCCGGGCAGTGGTGTACGGCCGGGGAAGATAAAAGCATTTAAATGTCTTTATGCGTCGTTCACGGATTCCTAGCCTGGATGAGCACGGGATACATTCCCTTTATAAGGTGCTCACGCTTCGAGGCAGATCACGAACGTCGCAATACTCAAAGAAATGAGGTGCTCGGGCTGGAACACGGGAGCTGAACATGGAATAACTCTCTGAATGGGGAGAGAACCTCTCTTTCCGGCCAAGGTTTTCGTATTCTTCCCGGGGCGTGGTGTCCGACCGGGGAAGATGAAAGCATTCGAATGCCTTTATGCGACGTTCACGGATTCTGAGCCTGGCCGAGCACGGGATACAATTCCGTTATAAGGCGCTCACGCCTCGAAGCGAGTCGCGAACGCCGCAATACTTAGAGAAATGAGGTGCTCGGGCCGGAACACTTCATATGAATGCCGCACAAAAATTCTGCACGACTCTTTTCCTTATTAATATGCTTAAGGAACGGTGGGACTCTTTCCCTTTTTCTTCTGTAATGCTATGATGGAAAACAGATGACAGAAAGGATAGATGTCTTTATGAAAATCGTTGTATCAGGTTTTTACGGGCTCGGAAATACGGGGGACGAGGCGATTCTCGATTCGGTGATCGACAATCTGCGCTCGGAACTCGACGATCCGGATATCACCGTCTTCTCCCTTTCCCCGGCCGAAACGGGGAAGAAACATAATGTACATAGTATTTACCGCGGCTGGCGACACCAGTTCAAAGCGAAAGTGAAAGCGCTGAAAGAAGCCGATCTCGTCGTGAGCGGTGGTGGCGGGCTGCTTCAGGATACGTATCCGACACGGATCATTTTCGGTCCACTCCCCTACTACCTGCTGATCGTTTTCCTGGCTAAGCTGGTCGGTACGAAAGTGATGTTCTTCTCCCAGGGGATCGGTCCGGTGACGACACCGTACGGCAAGGCGCTCATGAAAGTATTCGGCAATATGGCCGATTACGTGACTGTCCGAGATCAATATTCCCTCGACTACCTGCGTGACCTCGGTGTGACGCGTCCGGAGGCTGAGGTGACGGCGGATATCGTGTATGCGTATCAGATGAAGGAAGACGATACCGCTTATGAATCACTGCCGCTTACAGGGGCTGAAAAAATCGTCGGTGTGAGTGTACGTCCCTGGTTCGAGGCGGAGGAGTATAAGAAAGAAATGGCTTCTCTCCTCGATGACATGGTACAATCACACGGGGTCACTCCTGTGTTTCTTCCTATGGAAGGGCACGCGGACAAACAGGTTTCAGAAGATGTCCAGAACTATATGACTCACGGAGAGGCTGCACACATACTGCCGGAGACGCTTACGCCGAACCAGTATCTGCAGTTCATGAAGCACTGTGAGATCGTCGTCGGAATGCGGCTTCATTCCCTCATTTTCGCATCGCTCCACGGGGTCCCTTTTGCAGCTGTCAGCTATGACAAAAAAGTGGAAGCCCTGGCGAAGCGGTTCGATCTGTGGGATTACGCAGTATCTCTCGATGATTTCACGAAGGATGCTCTCCTCCCGTCGGTCACTACCTTATATAAAAAACGCTCCACGCTTACTCCACACGTAGAAACGGTGCGGGATGAGCTGAAGAGCGAAGCGTTACGGAACGTGCATGTACTACAAGAGCGGTTCAGGAGGAAATAAGAAATGCGTATTATGATGACGACCATTTTCGACAACCCGCATACAGGCGGGCTGTCTACGCACGTCTCAACTTTGAAGACGGGGCTGGAGGAGCTGGGACACGAGGTCGATGTCGTTTCCTTCTCCGACCTCCCCCGCTGGAAACAGCAGCTTGCCCGTGGGGTGAGCTTTTTACTGAATACCCTTTCGAAGGGGAAGGGGATCTTCATCGGTCACATCCTGCGTCAGCATATGCTGTCCAAGCTGATCAAACGTCAGTCGGAGGATGTGCACTATGACATCATCAACGCCCAGGACGTCTATTCGTCCCTCGCCGCTTTCGAAAGTGGCGTCCCCGTCGTCTCTACGGTGCACGGATATTTTACATTCGAAGCGATCAGCCGCGGGTCTCTCGTGAAGGGGTCGTGGGAAGCGAATAAGATCCAAAAATTAGAGCGTTACGTCTATCGCCGCACCAGACGAGTGATCACCGTCGATCAGCGTATCCGCGATTACGTGCGTGACCTCGCCGGTGTCGAAGGCGAACGGATCTATAACTTCATCAATATCGATCAATTCTGCCCACGTCCCGACAAAAGGGAAGCGGTGCGTAAGAATCTCGGATTTGATGAAGATGACATTCTTTTATTCGTGCCGAGACGGATGACGAAAAAGAACGGCGTCATTTATCCGGTAAAGGCTTTGCCGCATATTCACGAATCTTACGAAAATGTCCACCTGCTCTATGCAGGTAGTGGCGAAGAAGAGAAAGCGATCCGTCAATTCGCGAAACAGGGCGGAGTCGAGAATCATGTCCACTTTCTCGGAGATCTCCCGCATGCGGAGATGAACGATTACTATACGGCGAGTGATGTCGCTTTGATTCCGAGTATCCACTCAGACGGTGTGGAAGAAGCGACGTCCATTTCCGCGCTTGAGGGGATGGGCTCGGGTACGCCGGTCGTCGCCTCTTCGATCGGTGGATTGAAAGAAATGATGACCGACCGCGAGACCGGGTTCCTAGTCCAGGAGCAGTCGACGGAAGCGATCCGCGATGCCGTGATCGAAGCGATCGAACATCCGGAATTGAGGGAGAAGGTTACGACGCAGGCACGACGTATGGTCGAGGATTACTACTCCCAC
Source organism: Salimicrobium flavidum (assembly GCF_900156645.1). Classification (GTDB taxonomy): domain Bacteria; phylum Bacillota; class Bacilli; order Bacillales; family Halobacillaceae; genus Salimicrobium; species Salimicrobium flavidum. Next base: position 368,348 of record NZ_FTOC01000002.1, on the reverse strand, counting down.
CGTGCCGATGCCAATAAGTTTCTTCTTATTTATGAATCTGTTCTGGAAGGGTCCCACGAATAAGGGGCCCGCTTTGTTTTTAAGCGAAGAACGAGAAAACTCTTTCGTTGTTGATTTCCGTCTCTCCAGGTGGAGGCTTGCCGCGGGCATGACGTCAACTACCCGAATCTCCCTATGGTCGATTCGGCTGATTTTCCGTTCATGCTTTTTCCGCCGGCGTCCCCACCTTCCGTTCCTGTCTTCAACAACAGACATTACCAGGGCGAAATGAAAGTAGATTCTTCAGAAATATAAACGGTCGGTGGACGCATTCCGAAAGATTCATGCTAGCCTCGTGGAAGTCGACACCTTCCGCTTTTCAATGGCTCTGTCAAAGCTACAGTTACAGAGCAAAAGTTACCAACGACAAATACTAAAATTAAGACAGAGACTATAAATGACTGGTTTTTTTCAAGTGAAGAGACGCACTAAGTTCTCAGGAGAGTGAACGTTATGGGAAGATTAAAATGGGCAGCGATATGGATCACGCTGCTTTCGATTCTTTTGAAACTGATTGGATTCCTACGGGAAAGCGCGCTGGCATGGAAGTTCGGTGCCAGTGAAATCACGAACGGGTTCTTTCTCGCCTTCACCTTCGTGACACTCACGGTTACGATGGTAGCCAACGGTTTCAACACCGTCTTTCTTCCGGAGTACCTGAAACGGCGCCGGCAGAAAGAAGGACGGGAACAGGAGGCCGAGAAAGATGCCTCAGGGATCCTGACCTACTCCCTCCTGTTCTTCACCGTCGTCTCCCTCGCGCTCACCTTCCTTGCCCCTTATTTCGTTCCGCTCGTCTATCCGGGCGTCGAGGGAATCGAGAAGACGACGACTATAGAAATCACACAGGTATTTTTCCTGTTTATGTCCTTTGTGGCACTCAGTAACATGCTGGAGTCCTATCTCCAGTCGCTGCGGATCTTCGTACCGACCCAGATCGCCAAAATCAGCGGTACGCTGTTTTCCGCTCTGTTCATTTTCTGGTTCGGCGATGTATGGGGCATCGCCTCCGTCGCGTACGGGTTCGTATTCGGTACCCTGATCGGTGCCGGCATCCAGCTATTCTATCTGTACCGGGGCGGTTTCCACTTCCGGCCGACGCTGAATATGGATTTCCAGTTCCTGCGGATGTTTCTCTGGATGCTGTTGCCGGCCCTGTTGCACGCGTCCGTCGGTCACCTCAACTTCTTTGTCGACAAGGCTTTTGCCACCGGGATCGAAGGACCGGCCGTTACGTATCTGAACAACGCTTCGCTACTCACGAGTATTCCGAGCACGATCTTTTCGACGACACTGGTCGCAATCATTTTCACGCTTTTGTCGGAGCAGTCGGATGACTTGCCGAAGTTCCGGAGTACCCTGTTCAGCGGATACCAGCTCGGGGTACTGATTCTGCTACCGATCGCTGTCGGGCTGTTCATGGTCGGACAACCGGCGATCGCCTTCGTCTATGAACGCGGGCAGTTCATGCCTCAGGATACGGCGGCTGTATATGTCGCTCTCAAGTATTACGTGCCGACCGTGCTTTTGCAGGGGCTGTTGTTCATCTCGATGCGCGCGATGTACGCACGGAGCCGCGGAGCACAGATTCTGAAGGTGAGTGTGACGACGATCGGGCTGAACATTCTGCTCAACTACCTGCTGATCGATCCGCTCGGTTATGCGGGGCTGGCGCTTTCGACATCGCTCGTGTCGCTATATTTCTTTACGACTCTGACGCTCGTGCTGTACAAAGAGCACGGCAAAGAAGAGCTTATGAAAATCGCGACCATTTTCACACGTGGTCTGCCTCCGGTCATCCTCATGGGGGTCGTCATCTGGCTGTTGCGGACGTTTACGCCGGTGCCCGACCTTTACTCGCTGTGGGACGTGATGATTTCCGGAGTAACGGGACTCGTTACGTACGTGGCAGCGGTGTACCTTTTTTACCGGAGCGCCTTCGACAATCTGATGCATGTACTGAAGAACAGGTCTCCCGGAGGGGAAGAAAACTGATTTTCTCCCGCCGGGGGCTTTTATTTTAGCTCTGTTGGCTTGTGTTGGTGAATATCTCGAGGTGGAAGCTTGCCGCGGGCATGGCCTCCACTTCCTGAACCTTCCCTTAGGAAGTTTCAGGTGATTTCCGGCTCATGCTCATCCCGCAGGCGTCTCCACCTCTCGTTTTTTTAACAACAACAGTCTTTAACAGAGTCTTTATTTTAGAAAGGAGAACAACTCCATGATCAACGACATACTGCGCATGATTCCTCTGTTCCTTTTTTCCCTTATCCTTTTCATCCTTGGCTATATCGTCACCGCCTATCTGTTTTTCACGGGGTGGGACGGGCTCGTCGATTGGGCTCAGGTCCATACCCTTCCTCTGGGCTTAAGTATCATCGTCCTTTCTCTCCTGCTATGGGGAGCGGCGGTCTGGTTTCTGGATAAAAAAGAGATGCTTTATCCCCTGTACAGATCGAAGACGTACCGCATTGTAACGGCGGTAGTCATCTCCTTGATCGTCGGGACGATTTCGGCTTTTCTGTTCCTGTTTTTCCATCTGGATACAGAAGCCGGTCCGACCGTAGAGTGGGGGCAGGAATATCCATTACGGTTCATGCTGACAGCAGTTCTTTTATTCGTCGGCACCCTGTTCCTCGTGCTTCTCACCGGGGAAGCGTACATCGGGGGCGCGCTCGCCTTCGTGCTGTTCTTCCTGATGGCGATCGCCAACTATTATAAAAAGCTGTACCGGAACGAGCCACTCTTCCCGAATGATTTCGTCCAGATCGGACAGCTCCAGGAAGTGCTTCCGTTCATCACCGATAATCTCCCGATCGGGATGATTGTGCTGGCATCGATCGGTATCATCGCTCTTCTTTTCTTATGGTATAAGAGTCCGAAGATCAAAATGCCGATATGGTTCCGGATTGTGCTGATCATTCCGGTCGCTTATCTTCTCTATGCTTCCCTTTTCTACGAAGATAAGTTCACGGAAGGGTACTACGAAAAGTATGCAAGCTTCATACCATGGAACCAGCAGAACAACTACTATGCCAACGGCCCTCTTCTCGGAATGATTTCGAACATCAAACTTGATGTCGTCGAGGAACCGGAGCCTTACAACGAGGCTGTGATGGAAGAAGCGGTGGAGAACGCTCAGGAGCAGATTGCCGCGTCGCAGCAAGAGGCCGCTTCCGGCGAGAAACCGAACGTCATCTTTTACGTGAATGAAACGTTCTGGGACCCGACGAAATTGGATCTGGAATTCTCGGAGGACCCGATGAAACATACCAGACAATTGATGAAAGAGAACCCTTCCGGTCAGATTCTCAGTCCGGCCTTCGGAGGAGAGACGGCGAACGTGGAGTTCGAACTGCTGACCGGCTATTCGATGAGCTTCATGAACGCCGGCGGGAATCCGTTCAACCATCTGCTCGCCAACAAGCCGTATTATTCTTCGGCCTCTTTTTTCAATGACCAGGGATACTACAGTGAAGCGATGCACCCGAACAGCGGGAGCCTGTACCGTCGTAGTCAGGTATATCCGAACCTCGGATTCGATACGTCGACATTCCTCGAGGATATGACCTATACGGAGAAAGATAACCGGTCTTTCGTCTCGGATGAATCCGTCACGAAGGAACTGATGGATGTCATCGAGGAAGAGGAAGACCCGGCGTTCATCCATGCGGTGACGATCGCCAATCATCTTCCCTACAATGATCTGAAGTATGAAAACGTAAGTTCCATCGAAGTCTCCGGCAAAGAGCTGAAGCCCGAGACGAAAACGAGATTCGAGGTTTTCTCCGAAGGGATCAAACGCTCAGATGAGACGCTGCGGCAGATGAACGAAACGATCCAGGAGATGGAAGAGCCGACGGTGCTCGTCTTCTTCGGGGACCACCTGCCGGCCATCGGTTACAATCTCGAAGGGTATAAAGAAGCCGATTTCGGAGATGAGGAGACGCAGAAGACCGATCCCAAGTTCTATCAGACGCCGCTATTGTTTTTGTCCAATTTCGACATGGATATGGAACAGGACCTGGGTACGGTGAGTCCTTTCTACATTACGCCGATGATTGCGGAGGCGCTGAATTATGAGACGCCGATGTTCTATGACTATCTTCTGCGGATGAAAGAGGATCTGCCTGCGTTCAGGGACAGGATCTATATGCAGGAGGAAGGCCCGACGCTAAGTGACGAGGAGAACTTCCCTGCCGAGGTCGATGATCTGATGCGGATGTATCACTTGTTCGAGTATGACAATCTTGCCGGTGAGGAATATTCGGAGGATGCTTTGTATTCTCCGTGATGTATATGGATGTGAGCGATGCTCAGGCTGGTGTGTCCGGCTTGGGTGTCGCTTTTTTGTTTGGATTTAGGACTCTTCAGGTGGGTTTTGAGGTGTTCGAGTTGGGGATCTGGCGTGAGCGCCTCATTTCTTTTTGTATTGCGGTGCTCACAGGGTGGCGCACTGCCTGAGTTCCGGATAATTATATTTTATCCCGGGCTCAGGCGAGATTCAAAGAGCTGAGCACCGCATAAAGGCATTAAAATGCTCCTGGAGGCGTTAGCAGGGGCAGGTGGGAAGGTGGGTTTTGACGTACTCGGGGCTGTAGATTCGGGGTGAGCTCCTCATTTCTTTTCATATTGCGGTGCTCACAGGGTGGTGCGCTGGCCGAGTTCCGGATAACTATATTTTATGCCGGGCTCAGGCGAGATTCAGAGAACTGAGCACCGCATAAATGCATTCAATGCTCTTGGCCTCCTCCGTCTTTAGACGAAGAAGGCGTATGCTGGATCAGGTGAGTTATAAGGTGCTCAAGCGTTAGAGATTCGGTGTGAGCGCCTCATTTCTTTTTGTATTGCGGTGCTCACGAGCCGCAACACTACTCGAGTTCCGTATAACCATATTTTATGCCGGGCTCAGGCGAGATTCAGAGAACTGAGCACCGCATAAATGCATTCAAATGATCCTGGCCTCCTCCGTCTTTGAACGAAGGAGGCCGTAAGCTGGATCAGGTGGGTTTTGAGGTGCTCAAGCGTTGTAGATTCGGTGTGAGCTCCTCATTTCTTTTCGTATTGCGGTGCTCACGAGCCGCAACACTACTCGAGTTCCGTATAACCATATTTTATCCCGGGCTCACACGAAGTTCAGGAAACCAAGCACCGCATAAAGCATTCAAATAATTTCTCCCAATAAAAAAACGTCTCTCCTTATGGAAGAAGAGACGCTTTTCACTACTTTTGAAGAAGCTGCATCAGCTGGTTGATAACATCCTGCGAGCTCGCCAACTCAGACGTTTCGGCCTTCTGGATGACATTCTCCATTATTTCTTTTAAGTAATCCGACTGTTGCATAATACCCACCTTTTCGTTACACGTCTTTTGTCTTTTTGTTCGAATGGTCGCCTGTAGGACTCCTTCTACAAATTTCCTGCGGGCGCCTTGCTTCGTCTACTAGTATATTCGAAAACTTTTTGATTTTTCGGGCGTTTTTCAATAACTTTCCACATTATATCATAAACCACTGCATCATACATATTTTTCCCGGAAATCTGTCTTTTCCCAACTCCTCTTTTCAATTTCCCATTTTGCCCTTGGTTAAACTATTCTTTATATAGAACATATTATTCTTCATAAAGTCATATGTCAAACTTTATATCAAAATTATGGTAAAAAAATAAGTGTATCCCATGCGGATACACTTACTCATCAGTTTTATTCAGTTTCCATCTATTGAACTCCAAATAGTCACGGAACTGTTCCTTCGAGACACCTGAGCTCATAGCTTCTTTCACTAAGTTGATCCATTCATCATCAATCGGTTCGTTTATATCCTGTTGCTCACCATGCAGGAGATAATTGATCGAGACGTCGAGTTCGTTAGAGATTTTCTCTAAGAATAGGATGGATGGGTTCTGCTGAATATTCCGCTCAATCGAGCTTAAATACGACTTGGCGACGTTTGCTCTTTCTGCCAACTCGGAGAGCGAAAAGCCACGGTCTTTTCTGATATGTTGTATACGATCTCCAATCATTTCTCTCACCTTCTTTCCTAACAAAGTATAGCATATACATGCGCAATGTTCTATATAAAGTACCGTTTTCATGAAAATAGATTGTGAACTTCCCAAAAAATACTACTTTTTTCCTAAAAATAAGCAGTGTTAAGTTGTTCTATATCATAAACGATGACACTTACTCCCATTCCTTTCTATGTAAAAAATAAAACCTGATTCTGCCTCGGTATTTCCATTTCCGTAAAACGAACGATAAGAATAGGCGGATTCAAGGCTAGACCATCGAGACTGCTCTCCGTGTATAAAAGAAGAAAAACACGGTGGTTTCTGCGGGAAGAGGGTCTCTTGATCACGTTGGCCTTGAGACCGTGTCCACCGAAAGTGACGTGTTTTTCTATGATGATGCTCCACCTTTGTCCCGGACTTCCCTTTCTTTACTGCTGGTAGCGTAATTGGAAGAAATTCAGCGTTGCTGATTCATCTACTTCATCGATCTGTACTAGACCGTTATCCAAGTCGGTCAGCTGGTGATCGCCGGCGCCGTTGAAGGATACGAAATAGTCGCCAGCGTCATATTTGTAGGTGACGCCGGGAAACAGCTCGTTGTAGAACACCTCATCCGGCTCAACGAGTGCCGCTTCTACATCCGCGAGGGTCGTTTCCGTCCCGTCCTCACCCGGGAACCAGGCGATACTGTCGACGGTTTCATCAGCGTCATTCGTCCCCTGGATGCCGAGATAGTTATCGCCGTACCGTTCGCGCGGGCCTTCGATATACACCTGTTCGTCAGGATTTCCGTACTCAAGCTTCACCGTCCGGAAAAGTTCCCCGACCCGGAGACGCGTGTCGTGGAGGACACCAACCTCCTCTAATTCCTGAACCACCCGGTCTCCCCCTTTAAGGAAATCGACCGGTCGATAATCACGGAGCTGGGTAAGGGGCTGATATTCGGTGTCCTGGAGGTTCATAGCGTTGAACAGCATCGCAGCGAAGTCCTGACGCTTGATGTCATCTCCTACGCCGAAGTCATGGTTCGGGTATCCGATCGCCACTCCGAAATGATACGCGGTGTCCAGGTATTCCTTCAGTGACGTTTCGTTACGGTCCCCGAAATACACCGTCGGCACTTCTTCCACCTGGAAGCCCTTACGCTTCGACGAGGACCTTCGCCATCTGTTCCCTCGTCAGTTGGTCATACGTACGTACCGAATTCATCCAAACTATACCCTTCAAAGATCCCTTCCTCATACAGCATGTCGACGACTTCGTTATACGCTTCAGGTACATCGTCAAAATCGTGACTGACTTCGCCGTCGAACTCGAGATTCAGCGCCCGCTCCAGCATGAGCACCGCTTCGATTCTGGTGAGTGAGGCGTTCGGACGGAAGGTTCCGTCGTCAAATCCATTGATGATCCCCTCTTTATACAACGTATCGATCGCCAGGTAATGCCTCATGTCTTCCGATATGTCCGGGAATGCTTCCGCATCTGCCTGAACGCTCATCGCCGCCATCCCAGCAAGTGCACCAGTGAGAAATACAGTCCTCTTCTTCAAGGAAAATCCCCTCCTTATTACGTAGTATGTTCCCCCTTCTATACCCTTTCTAAAGCGGATATACAAATATTAATATCAAGGATTAAAAAAAGCCTCCCACCCGTTGTGGAAGGCTTCTCATTCCTTTATCTCTCCGGCTGATAACGCACTTGGAAAAAGTCGAGCTGTGCGGTTTCGTCGATGTCATCGACCTGGGTCAGACCATCCTCCCCTTCTGAGAGCTGATGATCGCCGTCTCCGTTGAAGGAAACGAAATAGTCCCCTTCGTTGTAGCGGTAGGAGACACCGTCGAATAATTCGTTATAATACACCTCATCCGGCTCCCCGAGCGCTGCCTGTACGTCAGCAAGGGTCGCGTCTGAGGAGTCTTCGGAGTCCGCGAACCAGGCGATGCTGTTTACGAGTTCATCCGCCTCATCATCATTCATGCCCTGGATGCCGAGATAGATATCTCCGTAACGTTCCCGCGGTCCTTCGATATAGACCTGCTCATCCGGATCGCCGTATTCGAGAGTCACCGTCGGGAAGTATTGCCCGAGCATCAGACGTGTATCGTAAAGCGCTCCACCCGCTTCGACTTCATCGAGGGCTTCCTGGCCGCCTTTCAGAAAGTCTTCCGGTCGATAATAACTGAGCTGCGTCTCTGCTTCATAGTCCGTATCTTCCACATTCATCGCATTGTACAGCATCGCCGAGAAATCCTGACGCTTGATCTCATCCCCTATACCGAAGTTATGGTTCGGATACCCCTCGGCCACTCCAAAGTGATAGACGGCATCGAGGTATTCTTTGAGTGACGTTTCGCTGCGGTCATCGAAATGGACCGTAGGTACTCCGTCTACCTGCAGTCCGTAGGCTTCGACGAGGACTTTCGCCATCTGTTCCCTCGTCAGCTCATCACGCGTACCGAATTCATCCGAACTATACCCTTCGAAAATCCCTTCTTCATATACCATATCTACGACTTCGTTGTACGCTTCCGGCACGTCGTCGAAATCATGACTGACCTCCCCGTCGAACTCTAGGTTCAGCGCCCGCTCGAGCATGAGCGCCGCTTCGATCCTCGTGAGCGATGCATCCGGCCGGAAGGTTCCGTCATCAAATCCGTTGACTACACCCTGCTGGTACAAAACGTTGATAGCCTGATAGTGCCCCATGTTTTCCGAAATATCAGGGAATGCTTCCGATGCGTTGTGATCATCCGCCTGCACACTCATCACCGACGTGGCGGCAAGTGCGCCGGTAAGTAATGCAGTTCGTTTTTTCATGAAAATTCCCTCCTTAATAAAAAAGTTTCCCATGATAAAACGCTTTCTAAACATGAATATACATATAAATATTTTTCTTTTCGAAAAAAAGCCTCCCACCCGATGTGGAAGGCTTTCCTTTACTGATTATTCCCGGTCATGACGAAGATCGAATACATCGACTTTCGCGGACTCATCGACCTCTTCGATGATGACTTCGCCACTGTCCTTCGTAGTCACCTGATGATCACCCTCTGCGGTGAAGGCTACAAAATAATCTCCGGCCTCATATTGATACGTGACACCGCCGAACAGATTATTGTTATAGATGTCATCCGGTTCCCCGAGTGCTGCTACGACCTCAGCGAGCGTCGAATCTGAAGTTTCCTCAGGCTCTGCAAACCAGGCGACACTGTCGACGAGCTCATCCGCCTCGTCATCGTTGGTGCCCTGAAGACCGAGGTAGATATTCCCGTATCTTTGAAGCGGCCCTTCGATGTTCACCTGTTCGTCAGGGTTTCCATATTCAAGGGTCACCGTCGGGAAGTATTGACCGAGCATCAGGCGCGTATCGTAAAGCGCTCCACCTGCTGCAACTTCATCGAGCGCTTCCTGACCACCTTTGAGGAAGTCGGCCGGCTGATAATATCTCAGCTGAGTCTGGGCCTGATATTCCGTGTCTTCGATGTTCATCGCGTTATACAGCATCGCGGAGAAATCCTGACGCTTGATTTCATCCCCTACACCGAAGTTATGGTTCGGATACCCGTTTGCCACACCGAAGTGATAAGCGGCATCGAGATATTCCTTGAGTGACGTTTCCGCGCGGTCATCAAAGTGGACGGTCGGTACTCCCTCTACTTCAAGACCATATGCTTCGACGAGGACCTTCGCCATCTGGTCCCTCGTCAGTTCATCGCGCGTCCCGAATTCGTCCGGGCCGTACCCTTCGAAAATCCCTTCTTCATACACCATATCGACGACTTCATTGTACGCTTCAGGTACATCGTCAAAATGGTGACTGACTTCGCCATCGAACTCGAGGTTCAGCGCGCTCTCAAGCATGAGCGCCGCTTCGATTCTCGTCAGTGAATCATTGGGACGGAAGGTGCCGTCATCAAACCCGCTCACGATGCCATTCTGATACAAAGCATCGATTGCCTGATAATGTCTCATGTCCTCCGATATGTCCGGAAATGCTTCCGACGCATTGTGATCATCCGCCTGCACACTCATGGCTGAAGTGGCGGCGAGTGCGCCTGTAAGTAGTAACGTTCTTTTTTTCATAAATAATTCCTCCTTACTAGGAACAAGTTCCCTGGGCAAAACTTTTTTAAAACGTTGAATTGTGATTCATTCTACACGTTTTCGGAAAAAGCCGCTGATTTTCACCGAAAGGTCGTCGAAATAGGTATAGACGACCGGGATGAGCACAAGGGTGAAAAAGCTGGAGACGGTAAGGCCGAAAATGATCGTCACCGCCAGCGGCTGCTGGGCTTCCGCTCCCTGGCCGATACCGAGGGCGAGCGGGACCATCCCGAGGACGGTGGTGACCGTCGTCATCAGAATCGGGCGAAGACGGTTCGGTCCCGCTTCTAAAATCGCGTCATACCTGCTGTAGGATCGCCGCCTCAGAATATTGATGTAGTCGACGAGGACGATGGCGTTGTTGACGACGATCCCGGCGAGCATGATCACCCCGACGAAAGCAGGCAGGCTGAGCGGCAGGCCGGTGATGAACAGGCCTCCGGCCACACCGACGACGGTCGCCGGCAAGCTGAACATGATGATGAACGGGAACAGGAAGTTCTCGAACTGTACGGCCATGACCGCATAGACGAGGAAGAGCGAAAACATCAGCGCGACGGACAAATCGCCGAACGCTTCTTCCATGTCCTGGGCCTGCCCGCCGACTTCATACGTGTAGCCTTCCGGGAAATTGAGCTGTTCGAGTTCTTCTTCCACATCAGCGGTGACACTGCCGAGGTCGCGTTCTCCGATGTCCGCGGTGACGTTGACCTGCGGCTGCTGATTTTCCCGGAGCAGGGTGACCGGTCCTTCGATCTGTTCAATCTCCGCAATCGAGGAAAGCGGAATCAATTCGCCGGTCGCACTCCGGATCGGCGCGCTCTCGAGATCGGCTACGCTTGAATTTTCATCGACCGGTGTGACGAGACGTACTTCAATCTCCTCCCCGTCTTCTCGATATCTCGTCGCCGTCTGGCCCTGGAACATAAGCTGCACGTCAGAGATCACCTGCTGTTCGGTGAGGCCGTAAGCACTCGCTTTGGACGGGTCGACATCGATATCGAGCTGCGGCTCGGAGTCTTCGGTGGAAGAGGAAGGAGCGACGATACCTTCGATGTCCTCGATCATGAAGACGACCTGATCGGCGAGTTCATTGAGCACTTCATTCTCCTGGCCGTTCAGCTGCACCTGGATCGGAGAACCGGTACCGAGCCCCGCCGACATTTCTGTCACTTCCACTTCGGCACCCACTACCGACTGGAGCTCAGCGTCGATGTCTTCCATCACTTCCCGGGTCGAGCGTTCCCTTTCCCCGGGGTCTATGAGCTGGATCGTGTAGCTGGCCCGGTCCGAGCTTCCTCCGGCAAGTCCCATTTCCCCGCTTCCGATCGACAGGTAGTGGACGTCGATGACATCTCCGAACCCTTCGAGTCGCTCGCTGATCGCCGAAGTCACTTTTTCCGTTTCCTGAAGGGCGGTGCCTCGTTCCAGGCTGACGTCGATTTCGATCTGTCCCTGGTCGGAGTCCGGAATGAACGAGGTCCCGATCAACGGGATGAGAGCGATACTCCCCGCAACGGCGAGGATGGTAGCGAAAACGGTCGTCTTACGGAATTTCAGCACCTTGCGGAGAACCCGCTGATAGCCGCGGTTCACTTTTCCAAGGAGATTATCGAACCAGTACCGCTTCCCGTCCTGCATCGCTTTGGTGAGAAGTTTCGACGACAGCATCGGAATGAGCGTGACCGAAACGGCAAGGGAGGCGATGAGGGCGAAGGAGATCGTGAGCGCGAGCGGCGTAAACAGCTCGGACGCGATCCCCTCCACCAGCATGATCGGCAAAAATACGACGAGGGTCGTGGTCGCCGAAGCGATGACGGCGGGTGCGAGCTCTGTCGCTCCCGTTTTCGAAGCTTCCTTCATCGAGTAGCCGAGCTGACGGTAGCGGACGATATTTTCGAGAATGACGATCGAACTGTCGACCATCATACCGATACCGAGCGCGAGCCCCCCCATCGTCAGGACGTTCAGCGTTTCACCGGTGAAATACATGAGGGTGAACGTCGAAATGATCGCGATCGGAATCGAAATCCCGATGACGAGCGTCGCGCGGATACTTTTCAGAAACAGAAGAAGTACGGCGATTGCGAACAGTCCACCGATGAGAATATTCATGATGACGCTGTTGATCGATACTTTGATGAATTCGGACGTATCGAGCACCGTCTCCATCTGTACATCGTCCGGCAGATCGGGCGCGACTTCTTCCATCGCGGCCCGGATGTTATCCGCCGTCTCCACCGTATTGGCGTCGGTCTTTTTGAGGGCGGACAGGACGACGGCCGTCTCATCGTTCACTTCGGAAACGGTGCCGGTATCCTCGATCCTTTTTTCCACGGTGGCGATCTGATCGAGCTTGAGCCGGTCGCCCGCCTCCGTCGTAATCACCGTATCCTTTATATCATCGACCGATTCGAATTCGCCGTTGACGCGGATGCGTATGTCTTTATCCCCTTTATCTACGGAACCGGCGGTCGCGGCCTGGTTCGAGGCGTTCAGCGTCTGGACGATCGACTGGGCATCGAGGCCGAGGCCCGCCAGTTCGGCCCGGTCGATTTCAATCTGCACCTCTTCCGTGCGGCCGCCTTCGATGGAAATGGAAGCTACCCCGCCCTGTCGCTCCAGGTAGGGGACGAGCTGGTCTTCAGCGATCTGCTGAAGTTCCTGCGGCGTATCGCCGGAGAGACCGATCGTCATGATCGGCAGCGCCTGCGGATCGAAGCGTAGCACATTCGGCTCTCCGGCATTTTCCGGGAGTACGCCTGAGACCTGGGACACCGCTTCCCTCACCTCAAGCAAAGCACTGTCGAGGTCGACCCCGGTCGAGAACTGCATGAAAATGAGTGAAGCGCCCTGTTGGGACTGGGACTGGAGCACTTCGAGTCCTTCGAGGGAGCTGACCGCTCCTTCCACTGGCCGGCTGACGAGCTGTTCCACATCCTGCGGTGCCGCTTCCTCATACGTCGTCGATACGACAGCGACCGGGAGATCGATATCCGGATACAGATCGATCGTCAGGTTGCGGAGCGAGACGAAACCGAGGGCGATAATCGCCGCAACGATCATGATGACACCGACGGGACGGTTGATGGACGTCTGGATGAGCTTCATTTATCCGTCCTCCCCGATGACGGTGATAGCGGCTCCGTCCGTGAGTGTGATCTGACCCGAGGTGACGATATTCTCCCCCGCGCTCAGATCTCCGGTGACAGCCGATTCGTCACTCTGGGAAGCTTCGATGGTGACCGGGGTCTCTACAGCTGTATCGTCCTCCACCTTGTAGACGTACGTCTTTCCCGCATTTTCGACCAGCGCCTCTGTCGGGACGATCATCGTGTTTTCGACGACCGTCTCCGGCAGCAGCATCGTGGCCGTCATCCCCGGTTTGATGACGTCGGAAGGATTATCGATTTCCGCTTCGACCCGGTACAAGCCCGTATCCCCGGGCACGGTGGACACATAGGTGAGGGTGGAGTTGTTCGGGTTCTTGAGTGCATCCATCGCCACCGGATACGTCTCTCCTTCCTCGAACAAAGGAAGCTGGTCTTCGGTAATCGAAGCAGTGATCAGAGCGGGATCGATGGAAACGATCGTTGCAAACGGCTGCTGATTCGTCACCATATCCCCGACGTTCCCTTGAAGGGAGGTCACGATTCCAGCGCGGGGGGAGGTGATCGTCGCCGCGGCCGCCTGACTCTCTGCCTGTTCCAGCTGGATTTCCGCCTGCTCGACCTGAAGGCGGGCCTGTTCGACACTCGCCTCTGCCTGATCGAGCTGCTGTTCAGCCTGGGACACTTGAGCTTCGAGCTCCTGCTCGGTTGGACTCAAAAACCCGTCTCCGGGTTCGTCCAGCTGCTCGCGGGCGTTCGCCAGAGCCGTTTCGGCATCATCACGCGCGCCGATAGCCTGATCGAGCTGTTGACGCGCCTGGGCCAGAGCATTTTCCTGGAGCTCGACCTGGCTGTCTCCCTGCTGCGGCTCGACTTCTGCAAGTGCATCTCCCCTCTCGACCCGGTCGCCTTCCTCGACGCCAATGAACGTGATTTCTCCCGGTGTCTCCGGCACGACTGCTGAAGTAGCGGCGGGTTCGGATTTTGCGATGATTTCCCGCTCGACGGTGAACGTCCCCTCTCTCACCTGGGCCGTTTCGACCGGTGTCACCCGTTCCGGTGCCTCTTCCTCCGGTTCATTGGAACAGGCGGCGAGCAGTACTAGCAGCAATGATAATATGAGTCCTTTTTTCATAACGGTGTGCTCCTTCACTTAAATGCTGAATTTTTTCAGAAAAAAAGCTGCCGCTTGCTAACGACAGCTCTGTTTTCTTTATAGCGTGGAGCCCAGCTGTGAAACAATGAGGTCCACTTTCTTCTCATCCGGAAGCTGATACTCTCCGAAACGCGCATCGAAATGTTCGAATACCGGCTGCATCTCCTCAAGACCGATGAGCGCCTGATACGTCTCATACATATGACGATACTGATCGATATAACGCTTCATTTTCTTGTAGAATCCGGAAAGGTGATAGGTGGAGGAGAAATCGAACGCTTTCGAAACCGCCGAATCATAGTGAGGGAAGGCCGGGTTGATCGCGTGCAGCATCGCTGTCGTAAGCGGGAACTGCAGCGTGTAGGCTCCCTTATGGTTCGGCACTTCGTAAAGTCGTTTCGTAATACGATAAATGTTCGGACGTATCTCCTCTCTTGCTTCTTCCATAGTCTGAAAATACGTATCTTTGAATTCCTGCGTCAGGCTCGGATTTTCAAGACGGAAAAAATGACGGAATACGAACTGGTACAGCCCATCTTCCGGCACGTATGTATTGTGATACATGCGGTTGGTGTACAGGTATACTTCCAATTTTTCTTCCGGAATACGATTGATCAGCTGTTCGTAATCGTCCAGTATCATTGATGTTAATTCTTCTGAATTTCGATATTTCATAGTTTCCTCACCCCGACTTAATATTTCGACCATCCTACTATTCCCCATTTTACAGAAGGTTATGTGTTTTTCCAATCTATTTAGAAAATTTACTCGTATCCGATAGTAAAGAAGAGGAGGGATTTCATGGATATTGCGGCAATGGCTACAGTAGCGAGCCAGGTGCAAGTCAAGCAGGATGCCGGCATCAAACTCATGGACAAAGCCATGGGTGATGCGGAACAGCAGGGCAACCAGACGGTTGAAATGCTGGAATCTTCCAAGGTGCAACACCCTGACCTCGGCAATTCCGTCGATGTGAAAGCATAGGACGGGTAAAGAGCTCCGCTTTTTTAAGCGGGGCTTTTTCTGTTTTGTGGTCTTTAGTTCAGTGAGGGGATTGCTTTTGAGGTGCTCACGGAGCTGGATGTGTCCTGAGCGCCTTATTTCTTTTCGTATTGCGGCGTTCAGAAGGCTGTCTCGAGCGTGAGCTCCTGATAACTTTAGTTTATCCCGAACTCGGACAGGTGCTCCCTCCGCGAACGCCGCATTCATGTATTCAGAAGGGGTTCTTGCTTTATCCGGTGCTCCGTACTCCGATTTTGGCCTGAGCACCTTTTTTCTTTTCGTATTGCGGCGTTCAGAAGGCTACCTCGGGCGTGAGCACCTGATAACTTCCTATTATCCCGAACTCGACCAGGCTTTCTCTCCGCGAACGCCGCATAATACATTCATATGCCCTGGCCTCCCCGCAAAAACGGGGAGGCGTTTGTTAGTTCAGTGCGCTTTCCTTCTGGACCTGACTCCGAAGCTTTATACCGTGCTCACGGAAAGAAATGTGGTCCGAGCACCTCATTTCTTTCCGTATTGCGGCGTTCAGAAGGCTACCTCGGATCTGAGCACCTGATAACTTCCTATTATCCCGTACTCGACCAGGCTTTCTCTCCGCGAACGCCGCATAATGCATTCATATGCCCTGGCCTCCCCGCAAAAACGGGGAGGCGTTTGTTAGTTCAGTGCGCTTTCCTTCTGGACCTGACTCCGAAGCTTTATACCGTGCTCACGGAACTGAATGTGGTCCGAGCACTTCATTTCTTTTCGTATTGCGGCGTTCAGAAGGCTACCTCGGATCTGAGCACCTGATAACTTCCTATTATCCCGAACTCGACCAGGCTTTCTCTCCGCAAACGCCGCATAGGGAAATCAATTTTTCACTTAGGAGAGCACACCTTTCAAAGGAAAATTAAGCAAATTATTCGGTAAAAGGGTATAATGATGTAGATAATAGAGAAAGGATGATGTGTATTGATCAAAAAAGACCGCCAACCCCCATCACTCCTCCGAATTTTGGAAAGTCTGGAACGAAGAAAAACACTCACTGAAGAAGAGATGAACCTCAAAAACCGTCTTGCTAAAGGATGGAGAGGGGAAAAGTTGTTTGATGAAATGCTGGAAGTGCTCCCGGATCACATTCTGATACTTAATGATCTGCTACTCACGTATGGTGGCACCACTTTTCAAATCGACACTCTCGTGATCGATAGCGAAACGATTCACTTATATGAAATCAAGTATTATGAAGGAAACTATTTGTATGAAAATGAAGATTTTCATCTCGCTTCTGGAAAAGTGATACTCAACCCCCTCCATCAACTGGCCAGAACAAGGACACTACTAGCACAACTACTCGAAGACCGCGGGTTCCCCCTCCCCATCCAGGCGCACATCATTTTCCCCAACCCTCACTTCTTTCTATACCAGGCACCCAAGATCAAAGAATTCATCTTTCTCTCCCAATGGGAAAAACACATCAATAAGCTGATGGAAAACCTCTCCCCTGTTGCTGATCAAACCTATAAACTGGCCGATTTATTATGCTCTCTCCATAAGACCGACTACTCCTCTCCTGAAGTTCCGACCTTTCACTACAATCAACTTAAAAAAGAGCTATTCTGCCCTTATTGTTCCGGTATTGTGCAACCGGAATTCAGAACGTTCCATTGCATCAAATGTGGAGGCCGTTCCAGTTCTGAAGCATTTATCCTCCATGCTGTTGAAGAATTCCATCTGCTTTTTCCGGAAAAACGTGTCACCACTTCACAAATCCATGACTGGTGCCAGGGAAAGGTTTCAAAGGATCGTATTCTGCGAGTGTTGTCTAAGCGCTTTGAAATAGTAGGAACGAAAAGAGGCACACATTATATTAAAAATTAAGCAGTGTTAGGCGCTCAGGGTTTTATCTGAGCGCCTTATTTCTTTTCGTATTGCGGCGTTCGAGTGGTCAACTTGGGTGTGAGCACCTGATAACTTTTTGTTATCCCGTACTCGGACAGATGCTCCCTCTGCTAACGCTGCATAATGCATTCATATGCTTTGGCCTCCTCGCAAAAACGGGGAGGCGTTTGTTAGTTCAGAGAGCTTTCCTAGGATCTTACTCCGAAGATTTTTACCGTGTTCAGAACTCCAATTGTGGCCTGAGCACCTCATTTCTTTTTGTATTGCGGCGTTCAGAAGGCTACCTCGGGCGTGAGCACCTGATAACTTCCTATTATCCCGAACTCGGACACGCTCTCCTTCTGCGAACGCCGCATAATGCATTCATATGCTTTGGCCTCCTCGCAAAAACGGGGAGGCGTTTGTTAGTTCAGAGAGCTTTCCTAGGATCTTACTCCGAAGATTTTTACCGTGTTCAGAACTCCAATTGTGGCCTGAGCACCTCATTTCTTTTTGTATTGCGGCGTTCAGAAGGCTACCTCGGGCGTGAGCACCTGATAACTTCCTATTATCCCGAACTCGGACACGCTCTCCTTCTGCGAACGCCGCATAATGCATTCATATGCCCTGGCCTCCCCGCAAAAACGGGGAGGCGTTTGTTGGTTCAGAGAGCTTTCCTGGATCTTACTACGAAGATTTTTACCGTGTTCAAAACTCAGATTGTGTCCTGAGCACCTCATTTCTTTTTGTATTGCGGCGTTCAAAAGGCTTTATCGGGCGTGAGCACCTGATAACTTCCTATTATCCCGAACTCGGACACGCTCTCCTTCTGCGAACGCCGCATAATGCATCCATATGCTTTGGCCTCCCCGCAAAAACGGGGAGGCGTTTGTTGGTTCAGAAAGGTTTCCTGGATCTTACTCCGAAGATTTTTACCGTGTTCAGAACTCCAATTGTGGCCTGAGCACCTCTTTTCTTTTCGTATTGCGGCGTTCAGAAGGCTACCTCGGGCGTGAGCACCTGATAACTTCCTATTATCCCGAACTCGGACACGCTCTCCTCCTGCGAACGCCGCATAATGCATTCATATGCCCTGGCCTCCCCGCAAAAACGGGGAGGCGTTTGTTAGTTCAGAGAGCTTTCCTGGATCTTACTCCGAAGATTTTTACCGTGTTCAGAACTCCAATTGTGTCCTGAGCACCTCATTTCTTTTTGTATTGCGGCGTTCAGAAGGCTACCTCGGGCGTGAGCACCTGATAACTTCCTATTATCCCGAACTCGGACAGATGCTCCCTCTGCGAACGCCGCATAATGCATTCAATGATCTTCCGAGCACAACAAAAAAAGCGACCTTCTCATAAAAATGAGAAAATCGCTTCTCTGAGTCCAGTTATTTAAGCGCGAACATGATTTCCGCTTCGCATGCAGTCTCTCCATCGACCGATGCGACCGCTTTTCCTTTACCCATCGGGCCTTTGAGGCGGACGATTTCCACCTCGAGCTTCAGCCGATCTCCAGGAACGACCTGGCGCTTGAAACGACATTTATCGATACCTGTGAAGAAGGCGAGTTTGCCCTGATTCTCTTCTTTTTTCAGCATAGCGACGGCGCCGGTCTGTGCCAGGGCTTCGGTGATCAGCACGCCGGGCATCACCGGGTAATCCGGGAAGTGACCTTGGAAATACGGTTCGTTGATGGTCACGTTTTTGTAAGCGACAGCACGCTCCCCTTCCACAAGTTCCTCGACTTCATCGATCAGAAGGAACGGATAGCGGTGGGGGATGATTTCTTTGATTTGATTGATATCAAGCATATGTACACTCTCCTTTTTGTCCATTATAAATTGCATTGTGCCGGAAGCAAAATGGGTTTACTTTTCTTAATAAAGAGGGAATACCTGTAAGAGAAGGAGGTGGAAACCTATGTTGTGGACGATAATCATTATACTACTCATTCTATGGCTCATCGGTTTCGTTATCGACCTTGGTGCTATCATTCATTTACTCGTCATTGCAGCCATCGTTCTGATAGTGATCCGTCTCATTCAGATGGTCATAGGAAAAAGGTAGAGCAGAGTGATGTCACTCTGCTCCTGCCCCAGTCATGATATCGATGATATGTTCCCAAATCGACCAGTCGAACACTCCGAATGGATTCCCTCCACCAAGCACTCCATAACCGATCATCAACCCGATAGCGAGCGCCAAGATGCTCAAAAACAGGACAATGATAATACGCAGCCAGATCGGCAGCGCTCTGCGGCGGTGCTTATCTTTACGTGTATTCACTTCTTCGGACTGGGATACTTTCTTCTTTTTCGGTTTATTTTTAGAATCCGTTGCCATTCTTAAATCTCCTTATGTTCAGGACCGTAACTGATTGACGAGTCCCATCATTTCATCCGATGTTGAGAGCGACCTGGCGTTGAACTGATAGGCGCGCTGCATAGTCATCATTTCGGTCATCTGCTGCCCTATATCGACGTTCGATGCCTCGAGCGTCCCGCTTTGCATGGAGCGGTCTTCCTCCGCTACGAACGCAAGAATCTCGTCTGCATCAAAACCGAGTTCTTCTGTGTCAGGCAGACGGAACCGATTGCCTCCGACCGCTTCGAGCATACGCGGACGGACGGCTTCGATCACATCAAGCTGAGCTTCTACTTCCTGTTCCCCATCCCGGGTCACGAGAAAAGAGCCGTCTTCCCGGATGTCCACCCCTTCGAAGTTCTCTTCAATCAGAATCTCTTCCCCGTCGTTTCCGAGCACCGGATGTCCCTCGCTCGTTGTCAGCAGCAGCTGGTTATCTTCCACCGGAGAAAAGTAAAAATTGCCCGCCCGCGTGTACTGCGTTTCCGGACCGTTCTGCGTCGATACCTGCACCTGGAACATATGACGGTCCTCAAGGAGCGCGACGTCCAGCTCACGACCGGTCGTCTGCAGGTCTCCCTGGCTCAGGTCGAGATTCGTGTGACCGATACGCGCTCCGGAGCCGAGCCGGATGCCGTCTGGTGTCTGGCGACCGATTGCCGCTTCGTCATCCTTGAGGTTATCGATATTCTGGATGAGCAGCGACGTGAAGTCGGCCTGTCGCGTTTTGTACCCGGTGGTATTCGTGTTGGAAAGGTTGTTTCCGATCAGGTTCAGCTTCTGCTGGACCTGGCCCATCGTAACGGCGGACTGCATCATTGAACGATTCACCATAATCTCACCCTTTCTTTACGGTTATGGGTCTATCATTTCCTCACTTGCAGCGAGGGAACTTTTTTTATTATTTCATAGCACTTCTTCTTATTATACAGCTTACGCCGGTGATTCTAAATGGTCGTTTCGCTTTACTTTACTAGGGAGTGGCATCCAGAACTATACGGAAACGTTCATCCGAAGCCAGGCCCGTCCACTTATGATAAAGCTTCTAAGCAGGAGAACTTCACTTTTCTTATCTAGCTACACCATCCAGAAGCCCCTGGCCTAAGCAGTGATTTCTTTTTCGGAAACGATCATCCGAAAAGAGAACCCCCTGCTTAGGCCAAAGCTTCTAAACGGGATGGCTCCGCTTTTATTATTGCAGTCTGCCTATTTCCGTTACAGCCGTCTGCATATTCTGGTCATAGGCCCGCATGACACGCTGGTTCAGTTCAAAGGAGCGGTAGTTGTTCATCATTTCGGTCATAGTGGCCTGAGCATCGACATTCGACCGCTCAAGCATCCCCTGCTGCATTTGGAAGTTCACTCCATCCACATCCCGAGCGTCTTCGGCAACAGCGTCCTCACCCGGTGCGAACAGGTCATCTCCCTGTTTGATGAATTCGGAAGCATCCGGGGTGTACGTCACACCGAGAAGTTGTTCTTCTTCTCCGATTTCAATCGTTCCGTCTTCCCGGACATTGAACTCCATGCCGCCGGTCTGAATCGGGTCTCCCTCTTCGTTCAGAACGTAATACCCGTTATTGGAGGTCAGGAAGCCTTCCCCGTCGACGGTGAAATTACCGTTTCTCGTATAACGTTCCTCTCCGTCCTGATTCTGCACATTGAAGAACGTGAATCCCTGTTCATCCGGTACGTCTCCCTGCACAAGGGCCACATCCGTCGTGTTGCCTGTATCCCTGACATCCCCCTGTTCGAAGGAAGGTATCGTCTCCTGCAGGTACATCCCTGTACTCATCGATCCGATCTGGCGGTCCATCGGTATATTCAGACCCCGGCGTGTCGGAATCGACTTCGAGCCCATTTCCTGGATGAGCATTTCCGGGAAAGCCCGTTTGACGCCCTGGTCCTGTTTGTACCCAGGTGTATTCGCATTGGAAATGTTGTTCGAGAGTGTTTCCTGGTAACGCTGATTGGCGACCATCGCTGATGCAGACGTGTAAAATCCTCGCAGCACGTGCTACCCCTCCATTTTTAACTGATTTTGTTCTTTTTATTGATTCTGTCGATATTCTCGAGCATGATGCCGGTTCCTTTGGCTACGCAGTCCATCGGGTCCTCCGAGACGAAAACGGGTACTTTCAGTTCCTCGGCGAGAAGCTGATCGACACCGTGAAGCATCGCTCCTCCGCCGGTAAGGATCACACCACGGTCGATGATGTCCGCGGAGAGTTCCGGCGGGGTCTGTTCCAATACGTATTTGGCGGCCTGGATGATCACCTGTACAGATTCCTTCACCGCACCCTCGATTTCTTCGGAATTGACCGCAATTGTCCGAGGTAACCCTGACACCATATCACGGCCCCGGATCTCGATTTCTTCTTCCCGTCCCTGTGGAGCTACGGTAGCGACATTCATTTTGATGTCTTCCGCCGTGCGTTCTCCGATCAACAGTTTGTATTCTTTTTTGATATAGCTGAGAATGTCGGAATCGAAACGGTTTCCGGCCATTTTGATCGACTGGGCGGTCACGATGTCCCCCATCGACAGGACCGCGACATCCGTCGTTCCGCCTCCGATATCGACGACCATATTACCGCTCGGCTGGAAAATATCCATACCGGAACCGATCGCAGCCACTTTCGGTTCTTCTTCGAGGTACACTTTTTTGCCGCCGGACTTCTCCGCCGCTTCCCGAATCGCTTTCTGTTCCACTTTCGTGATGTTCGTCGGGCAGCAGATTAGCATGCGGGGCTTCGACATGAAGCCTTTCGCGTTGATTTTTTCGATGAAGTGCTTGAGCATCGTTTCTGTAATGTCAAAATCCGCAATGACACCGTCTCTCAAGGGGCGGACCGCTTCGATATTGCCCGGCGTACGTCCGACCATACGGCGGGCTTCCTCCCCGACTTCCAGTACCTTCCCTGAATTCCTGTCCATCGCTACAACAGAAGGTTCGTTGAGAACGATCCCTTTTCCTTTTACGTGTATAAGTACGTTGGCTGTGCCTAAGTCAATCCCTATGTCTCTTGCAAACATGATTAAAAGATCCTCCCTAAATTTGAATCGAACAGAATTATTTTCCACCATTATTCGGGTCGGCTCTGTACGCTCTGCAGGGTCCAGCCACCCACACATCAACAGCATACATTCACAGAGCCAATCAATCGTTAAACATAAATTCCTTGGTTTTCATTAAAATGAACGCATCTAATTCATTATTTTATCACATGATGGAGAAATTCGTCTCATTTTTCAGGAAAAAACCCGTCTCTTCTTCTCCTAGAAGGCTAGGCTTTTTCTCCTTCCTATTCTTTATCATCGTAGTTCTTTCGATTTCCCGGGGGCGGGTGCGAGCCCAAAGAAAAAAGCACCGCCCGGGTGGCGATGCTCTCTTCGTATAATAATTTATGATGTTGATAAGGACTCCCGCGTCTGTTCCTGTTCTTCTTTGACACGCTCAATATCAGCGCCAAGGTCGGCGAGTTTCTCCGTGAATTTCACATACCCGCGATCGATGTGGCGAAGTTCTGTGACGCGAGTGTACCCTTCGGCTACAAGACCAGCCAGTACAAGTGCTGCTCCGGCACGAAGGTCTGTCGCTTCCACTTCAGCTCCCTGAAGATTAGAAGGACCCTCGACGACGACACTCCGATTATCGATACGAAGGTTCGCGTTCATACGGCGGAATTCCTCCACGTGCATGAAGCGATTTTCAAAGACGGTTTCCGTAATGACGCTCGTCCCTTCCGCCCGAAGCATAAGCGCCATCATCTGCGACTGCATGTCTGTCGGGAAGCCGGGGTGCGGCATCGTTTTGATATCTGTCGCCTTCAGTCGATCAGGACCGATGATGCGCAGTCCATCCCCTTCTTCTTCGACGGAAACACCCATCTCCTGCATTTTCGAAATGACGGCACGGAGATGTTCCGCTTCGGCGCGTTCGAGCAATACGTTACCACCGGTGATCGCAGCGGCTACCATGAAGGTGCCGGCTTCGACTCTATCCGGGATGATCGTATGCTCTGCGCCGTAAAGCTTTTCGACACCGATGATTTTGATTGTTTCTGTACCGGCGCCGATGACCTTCGCACCCATTTTGTTCAAGTAATTTGCTAAATCAATGATTTCCGGCTCTTTCGCAGCATTCTCGAGAATCGTCTTGCCATCTGCGAGTGCTGCTGCCATAACCAGATTTTCGGTCGCTCCTACGCTAGGGAAATCAAGGTAGATTTTCGCACCCTTGAGACGGCCATCCGTCGTAGCTTCAATGTAGCCGTCACCGACGGTTACATCAGCGCCCATCGCTTCAAAGCCTTTCAGGTGCTGGTCGATCGGGCGGGACCCGATTGCACATCCACCGGGCAGAGCGACTTTCGCGTGTCCATAGCGGGCCAAAAGTGGTCCCAGTACGAGCACGGAAGCACGCATTTTACGTACATATTCAAAAGGCGCCTCTGTTTTCAAAGGCTGAGTTGCATCTACAGTAACCGTGTTTCCATTTGTAGTCACGTCCGCATTCATATGCGAGATGACCTGGTTGATGGTCGTTACATCCGCCAGCTCCGGGACTTCATGGAGTACACTTTTACCTTCACTTGCTAAGATACTTGCTGTAATGACGGGAAGAACGGCATTCTTCGCACCTTCGACTTTCACGGTGCCGTTCAGTTTCCCTCCACCACGGACAATGATTTTTTCCACCATTCATTCTCCTCTACGTCCAGATTCTTTTACTATCATATTCAATCTCCATTGATTACATCCATAAGGTCAACACTGCATCTTCATTTGATTACTTCGTTACTTTCTTTACACAATAAAACAACATCCATCATACCACCATAATGTACTAATCGACAAGGGATAAATGGGGGATTTTAGAATCCGAGGTCTCGAATCTACATATTTTCCCCAAAAGTTGCTTCATGTACCTTTTTCCCGAGCACATTTAATCATAAACGCTTTTCTCCGTTAAAATAAGTAGATAAGACTATTGGACCATGACAGGAAATCCAGAAAGAACCTGCTCACTGTCGTACCGATCGCAATCGTCAGGAATATGACGAGTATCCGTGCCTCGAACACTTTCCCTTTACGGAATAAACCATCGAGGTTTACAGCCTGAAGTGCGTACCAGGTGATTACGATGAATACGAGATGACTCGTCATACTCATCAATGCATCCTGGACAAAAAAATCTTCCATCGTGCTTCCTCCTTCGGCATTTCCCGGGAAATATTATAGCATTCGGGAAATGTTCGTCTTTTACAGGGGTTGGGACGTAATTCATATGAGAATGGACATAAAAAATAATTGTCCGGGCTGTCAGTGCAGTATCGAGAAGAATCTTCCCCTCTTCGGCTCTTTTGCTCAACCCACAAAAAAACTGCTCTCCGAAGAGAAAGCAGTTTTTTTAAAAGTTGTTGTTATATACATCCAGACGGTTGATGGCTCGTTTAAGTGCCAGTTCTGCCCGTTGAAAATCAATATCGGACTGCTTGTCTTTCAGGCGGCGTTCGGCACGCTCTTTCGCTTTACGGGCACGTTCCACATCGATGTCCGATGGGCGCTCCGCAGACTGCGCTAAGATCGTCACTTTGTCCGGACGCACTTCCAGAAATCCACCGCTTACAGCGACCCTCTGGGAAGCTCCGTCCCCTTTGAGACGCACGGCACTGATCGTGAGTGGGGCTACCATCGGAATGTGGCCGGGCAAAATACCGAGTTCCCCGCTCTCCGCCTTGGCGCTGACCATATTGAACTCTTCTTCCAATACCGGGCCGTCAGGAGTTACAACACTCACCGTTAGTGTGCTCATGGATCTACCTCCTTAGGCAATGGAATAACAAGCACCTCCAGGGTACCTGTTATTCCTCATGTACTTACTCCATGTTTTTCGCTTTTTCGACAACGTCTTCAATACGGCCGACAAGACGGAATGCGTCTTCCGGAATATCGTCGTGTTTGCCGGCAAGGATCTCTTTGAAGCCTTTCACCGCTTCGGATACCGGAACATAAGAACCTTTCTGACCGGTGAACTGCTCAGCGACGTGGAAGTTCTGGGACAGGAAGAACTGGATACGGCGCGCACGCGCGACCGTCAGCTTGTCCTCGTCCGAAAGCTCGTCCATACCGAGAATCGCGATGATGTCCTGCAGTTCATTGTACCGCTGAAGTGTCTGCTGCACTTCACGCGCTACGTTGTAGTGCTCATCTCCTACGATTTCAGGGTCGAGAGCGCGGGATGTGGATGCCAGAGGATCCACGGCAGGATAAATACCCTGCTCGGACAATTTACGCTCCAGGTTCGTCGTCGCATCAAGGTGTGCGAACGTCGTAGCCGGAGCCGGGTCCGTGTAGTCATCGGCAGGGACGTAAATCGCCTGGATCGATGTTACGGAACCTTTGTCCGTGGAGGTGATACGCTCCTGCAACTGACCCATCTCTGTAGCCAGGGTCGGCTGATAACCGACGGCGGATGGCATACGTCCGAGCAGTGCGGATACTTCCAGACCACCTTGGGTGAAACGGAAAATGTTGTCGATGAACAGAAGTACGTCCTGTCCCTGTTCATCACGGAAATACTCGGCCATCGTAAGTCCTGTAAGCGCGACACGCATACGGGCTCCTGGTGGTTCGTTCATCTGACCGAACACCATTGCGGTTTTCGCGATAACGCCGGAGTCTTTCATTTCGTAGTAAAGGTCGTTCCCTTCACGGGTACGCTCACCGACACCAGCGAATACGGAAATACCTCCGTGCTCCTGGGCGATGTTGTTGATAAGTTCCTGGATCAGTACCGTTTTTCCTACACCGGCACCACCGAAGAGACCGATCTTACCACCTTTTACATAAGGGGCAAGCAGGTCGACGACTTTGATTCCTGTTTCAAGAATTTCCGTTTCGGTAGCCAGATGATCGAATGTAGGTGCCAATCTGTGAATCGGATCCCGACGAACGTCTTTAGAAAGCGGCTCGTCCAGGTCGATATTTTTACCGAGTACGTCGAAAACACGACCAAGCGTTTCGTCCCCTACCGGTGCGGTAATGGCTCCGCCTGTATCTTTCACTTCGAGTCCACGCTGAACTCCGTCTGTCGATACCATGGAAATGGTACGAACGGAGTTGTCGCCGAGGTGAAGTGCCACTTCAAATGTCAAATCTTCTTTGTCTTCCCGTTCTACAACGAGAGCATTGTTGATCTCAGGGAGTTGGCCATCGTCGAAAGCGACGTCTACAACCGGTCCCATAACCTGTGTTATGCGTCCAACACTCATTATCCTTCCCCTCCTAACTTAACTTCTCCCTCACTCATTACTATTCGAGGGCGGATGCACCACCGACGATTTCGGTGATTTCCTGGGTGATCGCTGCCTGACGAGCGCGGTTGTACGTAAGCGACAAGTCGTCGATAAGGTCGTCGGCGTTGTCGGTCGCACTCTTCATCGCTGTCATGCGGGCAGCGTGTTCGCTTGCTTTACTATCTATCAGCGATCCGTAAATAAGGCTCTCCGCGTATTGCGGCAGGAGCACCGCCAGAATTTCTTCCTGGTTCGGTTCATATTCGTAGGAAGCCGAAGAAGATTTCGTCGCCTGCTCAGCGGAAATATCGTTGAGCGGAAGTACTTTCGTCTTCTGCACTTCCTGTGTGATGGCACTGACATAGTGATTGTAGTAGATATGGAGTTCATCGATCTCTTCATCTGTATAAAGCTGGACCGTTTCGCTCGCCAGCTCTTTGATGTCTTCAAAATCAGGCTGATCGGCGATGCCGGTGATCTCTTTATCCACGGCCATATTCCGTTTCCGGAAAAAGTCCCGTCCGATACGGCCGATCGCTATGATCTTATATTCATCGGCGGAGGTATGGTTATTCCGGATGTCCTGATAGGCTTTTCGCAGGATGCTGGCGTTGTACGCCCCTGCAAGACCCCGGTCCGAAGTGATGACGACGTACCCGGTACGCTTCACTTCCCGTTCTTCAAGCATCGGGTGAGACGCATCTCCTCCACCTTGAGCGATACTGGCAACGACTTCCTGGATTTTTTCGCTATACGGAACGAATGCTTTCGCATTCTCTTCCGCACGGTTCAATTTGGAAGCGGAGACCATCTGCATCGCTTTCGTGATCTGCTTCGTTTTTTTCGTAGAATTAATACGGCCTTTGATCTCTCTAAGGGATGCCAAGCTGATTCACCACCCTTTCTGAAAACTCTCCGGCCTCTGAAGAAGAAAACCTTCTCCTCCGGGGGACACCCGTGGCGCGCTGATACCTGGTACGGGACGTCCTGGAGAGGAGAACCTTCCTTTTTTCATAGGAACAGAGGTTTTGTAATACTTACCATTTATTCAGAAACGACGAATGTCTTTTTGAATGCTTCGACCGCTTCACTCATATCACCGTCATCAGCAAGTTTGCCTGTGTCACGGATCTGATTGATGAGGTCTTTGCGGTTGTTGTCGAGCCAGTTGTGGAACTCGCGCTCGAAACGGGTTACTTCTTCAGTCGGGATGTCATCGATGTATCCTTTTGTAAGGGCATAGATGATCATCACCTGTTTTTCGACGGCGATCGGCTGGTGAAGTCCCTGTTTAAGTACTTCGACGGTTCTCGCACCACGGTTCAGTTTCGCCTGCGTCGCTTTATCCAGATCCGAACCGAACTGGGCGAAAGCCTCTAGTTCACGGAAGGATGCAAGGTCGAGACGAAGCGTACCGGCTACCTTCTTCATCGCTTTGATCTGTGCGGAACCACCGACACGTGATACGGAAAGTCCCGGGTTGATCGCCGGTCGTACACCGGAGAAGAACAGATCGGATTGAAGGAAAATCTGACCGTCGGTGATCGAGATGACGTTCGTCGGAATATAGGCGGAAATATCTCCGGCCTGTGTCTCAACGAATGGAAGCGCCGTAAGCGATCCTCCGCCTTTGTCATCATTCAGCTTCGCTGCACGCTCAAGTAGACGGGAGTGCAGGTAGAATACGTCCCCCGGGAATGCTTCACGACCCGGCGGGCGGCGAAGTAGCAAGGAAAGTTCACGGTAAGCGGATGCCTGTTTGGAAAGGTCATCGTAAACGACGAGTACGTGTTTGCCGTTATGCATGAATTCTTCACCCATGGATACACCGGCATAAGGTGCAAGGTAAAGAAGTGGTGCCGGCTGGGAGGCACTCGCTGTTACGACGATTGTGTAATCAAGCGCTCCGTGACGACGTAGTGTTTCCACTGTTCCGCGGACGGTCGATTCTTTCTGGCCGATGGCGACATAGATACAGATCATATCCTGGTCGTGCTGGTTCAGAATCGTATCGAGCGCTACGGACGTTTTACCTGTCTGACGGTCTCCGATGATCAACTCACGCTGACCACGGCCGATCGGTACAAGAGCATCGATCGCTTTGACCCCGGTCTGAAGCGGTTCATCAACCGATTTACGATCCATGACTCCAGGCGCCGGAGATTCGATTGGACGGGTTTTCGTCGTTTCGATGTTACCGAGTCCGTCCACCGGCTGACCGAGCGGGTTCACGACGCGGCCGAGAAGTTCATCTCCTACCGGTACCTGCATGATGCGTCCGGTACGACGTACTTCATCGCCTTCTTTGATTTCTGTAAACGGTCCTAGAATGACGAGACCGACGTTGCTTTCTTCCAAGTTCTGCGCCAATCCCATGACACCGTTCTGGAATTCGACAAGTTCACCGGCCATGACATTATCAAGGCCATGAGCGCGGGCGATACCGTCTCCGACCTCGATGACAGTACCGACATCGGTGACTTCCATGTCTGCTTCGTAATTTTCAATCTGTTGTTTAATCAGCGTACTGATTTCTTCAGCATTGATGCTCATGCGATTTCACCCCTATCCTCTATTGTTCGCTGAAAGTAGTTCACGTTCCATTTGATCGAGTTTGCCACGGACGGATCCGTCGAATATACGGTTTCCGATACGTATGCGTACCCCACCGAGAAGATCAGGATCCACGCGGTTATCGATGATAAGGGAATCCTTGCCTACTTTCGGGGCAAACGTGCGGGACAAACGCTGTTTCTCATCTTCCGTCAGTTCACGTACCGAATAGACGGTCGCTTCCTGTACTCCCTGATGGATGTGTACCTTTTCAAGGAAACGATCCGCAAGCGGTACGATGATATCTGTACGGTGACGATCGATAAGGAGGTGAAGCGTGTGAAGGACTTCTTCCGAGAATCCTTTGAAGCTACTCGTCACCAGTTCCTTTTTACGATCAGCCGGAATACGTGGATGTCCGAGAACGCTCTCGAGGGAACGGTTCTCCAGCGTAACTTTCCTAAGTGTTTTCATTTCTTCCTGAAACGTATCAAGTTTCGACTTTTCCTGTCCGATGTCGAAGAGTGCATCTGCATATCTCTTTGCTACGACTTCCTGACTCATTGCTCTTCTCCTGTGTCATTCACGTATTGATCGATCAGTTCTTTCTGATCCTGTTCGGAAAGTTCTTTTTCAATGACTTTCGATGCAATCATGACGGACATGGAAGAGACTTGATCCTTAAGCTGCTGTACAGCTTTTTCTTTCTCCTGCTCGATTTCCTGACGCGCAGCTTCTTTCATACGATCGCCTTCTTTTCTTGCGGAGGCGACGATTTCTTTTTCCTGCTTTGTTGCGGTCTGGCGTGCGTCTTCGATGATCTTTTGTGCATCCTGACGCGTCTGTTTCAGCTCTTCGGAGGCTTCGCGTTGAAGGCGTGCTGCTTCTTCACGGCTTTTCTCCGCTGATTCTATTTCACTGGAAATGTAATCTTCCCGTTCTTTCATCATATTCATGAGCGGTCCCCACGCAAATTTGCGTAGAAGTACCAGCAGAATAAGGAAGAAGAACAATTGGGCGAGCGCATCGCCTAATGCAAATCCACTTGCCTGAATGATCAGATTATCAGTCAACCCGTACACAGCTTTCACTCCTTTCCTTTCCTTACCGTAAGTACATAAAGATAAGCGCAAGTACCCGGCCGAAACGGAAAAACCGTCGGCTTGTAAGGCCTCAGGTACAAGCGCTCCTGCCAGAAGTATATCGATTCGTCAATTAATTAGATACAAGAAAGGCGAAGGTAGACTCCGCCCGTTCCAAGCGACGGCTATTAGCCACCGATTACGATAAACGCGATAACAACACCGATGATCGGAATCGCCTCAACTAGAGCGACACCAATGAACATTGTTGTCTGAAGGGCACCACGAAGTTCAGGTTGACGCGCGATTCCCTCTACTGTACGACTTACGATCAAACCGTTACCAATACCGGCACCAAGTGCTGCCAGTCCTACTGCGATAGCTGCTGCTAAAAGACCCATAATGTAAATCCTCCTCAAATAGTGTATAAATAGTTAGTTACTTTCTAAAAATATGTTAATGATCTTCGCTCACTTTGTGAGACATGTAGACCATCGTCAACATAACGAAAATGAATGCCTGGATGAACCCGATAAATGTACTGAAACCGAGCCAGGCGACCATCGGCAGTGTTGCTCCGATGAAACCTAAGAAACTGCTTGTGGCCAGCCCAAGAAGCAGGCTGATCAAAATTTCCCCTGCGTAAATGTTTCCGTAAAGACGAAGACCAAGCGTCAGGGTGTTCGAAAATTCTTCAATGATGTTGAAGGGCAAGAGGAACGGCAATGGACGAACATAATCCTTTGCGTATTCTTTTGACCCGCGCAGTTTGACCCCGTAATAGTGGGTCAGTACTACGACCATGACGGCTAACGTCATTGTTACCAGAGGATCCGCCGTCGGTGATTTCCACCATATGGTGTCTCCGACGATCCCGGTAACGACAACCCCCAGCATGTTTGAAACAAATATGTAGAGGAATAACGTCAACCCGAGCGGCAGGAACATTTTTCCTGTGCGCCAGTCCATATTGGAGCCGATGATATTTTTAATAAAATCGACGGTCCACTCGATCGCATTCTGCATGCCTTTTGGACGCCGCTGCAACTGTCTCGTCGCCGCAACGCAAAAGATAAAGACAACAAGAGATGCGATAAACATCATGAGGACGTTCGACAAGTTGAAACTTAACCATGGTATGCCAAACGCTTCATTCCACATTGGTGCTTCGTGATCCAATCTCTTCACCTCTCTTCCATCGTACTATCCTTGCTAGAATTAATGAAGGCATCTATAAAAATGACAACCGTGGCTGTCATCAGGCCCGATACTACGCCAATCAAATGGAAATATTCTTCGAACTGAAGGGCGATGACGACTGCTAATGCGCCGCTCGCAAGTCTCGTGAACGTGCCGATCCCTTTCATCGTACGGTTATCGGCCACGACTTCTCCAAGTTGCTTCATCTTACGCTGCATCAGCCACAAATTATAGAAGCTGAGCACACCTCCGAGAAGAGTCCCGAGAAAAAACGCTTTCCAAGGAGTGATCCCCCAAGCGAGAACCAGTAGTGCGAGAAGGTAGAACATCCATTTGCGTTGACGGGTCACCATAACATCATAATCTTTCAAGTTAATCGTCCCCCGTATACTTTCCGGCTAAATGAATCGTTCCATATGTACCTGCTCCGAGTCCGGTCAAAAGCCCGATGATCATAAAAAGCGGATCAGTCGAGAATTGCTCGTCCATCCATTTGCCAGCGAAGATGCCGACAAGGATGCCGCCTGCCAATTGTGAGGATATGGCACTGACGAGTCCGATTGTCCGGAACGAACCGTGGGAATGCCTCATACATTTTTCACCCGTTTCTGTCGTGTGAAAGCGCTTGTTTTTTTGAAAACCTTATCATTCCACACTATGTAAGATTACAATAGCAGTCCAGTCATGTCAATGAGTTGCTTCGTAAAAGTACAAACGTTCGATAACGATTTTTTCACATTTTTGCCACATTTCTTTCACCTTCTGTTCACGGGTGTGCAATCGTTTGTATTAGAAAAAGTGGAAGCTTCCGTTTAGAAATGCTGGCATAAGCAGATTGGTCAGACGAAAGGTGTTCTTTCCTTTCTCTGATCCGAGCTGCTTATGACACGAATTTCTGGAAGCTGGAACTGGACTAGGAAAGTGTAGCCATTCGTTTAGAAGCTCTAATATAAGTGGACGGCCCTGGCTTTGGGTGTTCTCCTCCAAAACAGGGATGGCCGCTTATATTATGGGCTTCTGAATGGTGGAACTGGACAAGGAAAGCGGAGCCACCCCGCTTAGAAGTTCTGGCGTAAGCAGGAGTTTGCTTTATGCGGCGTTCGGCGCTCCTAATCTTTTGCGAGCGCGGTATAAATGTAGATTATCCCGAACTCAGCCGGTGATCCGACCCGTGAACGCCGCAATACTCAAAGAAATGAGGTGCTCACCACAAAAGCCAGGTCGTGAGCACCTCATAAATCTCCTCTCCCCGCTTCTGCTTACGCCTCCCCGCGTGCGGGGGAGGCCAAGGGCATTCGAATGCTTTTATGCGGCGTTCGGCACCCCTACTTCCTCGTGAGCGCGGTATAACTTTAGGTTATCCCGAACTCAGGCAGCGATCCGACCCGTGAACGCCGCAATACATAAAGAAATGAGGTGCTCACCACAAAAGCCAGGTCGTGAGCACCTCATAAATCTCCCGTACCCGCTTCTGCTTACGCCTCCCCGCGTGCGGGGGAGGCCAAGAGCATTTGAATGCTTTTATGCGGCGTTCGGCACTCCCAATTTCTTCTGAGCGCGGTATAACTGTAGGTTATTCCGAACTCAGCCGGTGATCCGACTCATGAACGCCGCAATGCATAAAGAAATCAGGTGCTCACACTGTGAACCGTCCTGAGAACCCTGCATAACTCGAATTTTTTACCAAAAAAGGGCACCGGACCTATAAAAGTCCGATGCCTGTTTATCCAAGCTTATTCGATTTCGAACGGAGCGGGCCTGTCCGTACGCTGGCCGAAGAAATAACGGATCGCTTCGGCTATACGGGCGGACGCTTCTCCATCACCATAAGGATTCGATGCTTTCGACATCGCTTTATAGGCCTCGTCATCCGACAGAAGCTCATGAGCAAGGTCGAAAATATGATCCTCCTCGGTGCCGGCGAGTTTCAACGTACCCGCATCAATCCCTTCCGGGCGTTCCGTCGTGTCGCGGAGGACAAGAACGGGGACACCGAGAGACGGCGCTTCTTCCTGGACGCCACCGGAATCTGTGAGAATCAAGTGCGCCCGTGAAGCGAAGTTGTGGAAATCGATGACATCAAGCGGCGAAATCAGCTTGATCCGGTCGTCGTTTCCGAGAATCTCATCCGCCGTTTCCTGAACGACAGGGTTGAGATGCACCGGGTACACAACTTCGACATCGTCATGACTCTCCACCATACGCTTGATGGCACGGAACATCTGCTTCATATTATTACCGAGGTTCTCCCGGCGGTGTGCCGTCATAAGGACAAGCCGTTTTCCGTCAAGAGCATCAAGAACCTCGCTCGTGTACGTGTCATCGACCGTCGTCTTCAACGCGTCAATCGCCGTATTTCCGGTAACGAAAATATTCTCCTCCGGCTTGTTTTCAGCAAGAAGGTTGTCCTGGGATCTATTTGTCGGAGCAAAATGAAGATCGGCCATGACGCCGGTGAGCTGGCGGTTCATCTCTTCCGGGAACGGGGAGTACTTATTCCACGTTCTGAGTCCCGCTTCCACGTGCCCGACAGGAATCTGATTGTAAAGTCCGGCGAGAGAAGCGGCGAACGTCGTCGTCGTATCTCCGTGCACAAGCACGATATCCGGCTTCGTCTCTTTCATCACTTCATCCAGCCCTTCAAGCGCGCGTGTCGTCACCTGAGCCAGGGTCTGCTGCTTTTTCATGATATTCAGGTCATAGTCAGGCTTAATGTCGAAAATCGACAGCACCTGGTCGAGCATTTCGCGGTGCTGGGCAGTGACTGCTACAATCGGTTCGAACTGCTCCGGACGCTTTTTCAACTCCAGCACAAGAGGAGCCATTTTGATCGCTTCCGGTCTCGTTCCGAAAATCGTCATTACTTTGATTGGCTTTGACATAAGGACCTCCTTATTTTGTTCCGTATAGACGGTCGCCAGCATCTCCAAGACCTGGAACGATGTATCCTTTATCGTTCAGTTTCTCATCAAGTGCCGCTAAATAGATATCTACATCCGGATGTGCTTCCTGCATGAGTTCCACGCCTTCAGGAGCAGCAACGAGACACATCAGGCGAATCTGTTTCGCGCCCCGGCTTTTCAGGGAATTGATCGCTTCGATTGCCGAACCGCCGGTGGCTAGCATCGGATCGAGGACAATCAGCTCGCGGTCTTCGATATCACTCGGAAGCTTCACGTAGTATTCCACCGGTTTCAACGTCTCCGGGTCCCGGTAAAGTCCGACGTGACCGATTTTTGCAGCAGGGATCAGGTCGACCATCCCGTCCACCATACCGAGCCCGGCACGCAGAATCGGAACAAGTCCCATTTTCTTCCCTGAGAGTACTTGCGCTGTTGCATTATCGACGACAGGTGTATCGACGGAAACGTCCTCAAGCGGCAGGTCGCGGGTAATTTCGAATGCCATCAGCGTCGCGACTTCATCCACCAGTTCGCGGAAATCTTTCGTCCCGGTCTCCTTTTTTCGTATGTAGGTCAATTTGTGTTGGATCAGCGGGTGGTCCAGTACGTAAACGTTGCTCATCGAAGCACACTCCTTCGTATTTTTCATTATTCATATCTGTCTAATTGTACTGAATAATCGACTTGTTTGCAATGAGGAATGAAGAGGGGTAATGAAGGTTCAGATATTCATCTCAAAAAAGCGATCCGATCTGACGCGTCGGTACTTTTATCGTAAAAAAATTCAGTTTATCGTAATTTATTCCGGTTTATCGTAAAAAATGGGCGACTTATCGTAAATTATAGAAAAAGCCGCCCTGACATAGAGCGGCTTTCCTTATTTACTGCTGGGCACTTTCGAGTGACGGATAAAGCGGGAAGCGGGATGTGAGGGCACGGACGCGCTCTTTCGCTTCTGCCAACTTCTCTTCATTTTCATGGTGATCAAGAGTGAAGGCGATGAGTTCTCCGACTTCCTTCATCTCCTCTTCTTTGAAGCCGCGTGTCGTCACGGCTGCTGTTCCGATACGGATACCACTCGTTACAAACGGGCTCTCCGGATCGAACGGAATCGTATTCTTGTTCGTGGTAATACCGACTTCGTCCAATGCTTTCTCTGCAACTTTACCAGTCAGGCCTTTGTTGCGAAGGTCGAGAAGCAGAAGGTGGTTCTCTGTACCGTCGGAAACGAGACGGACCCCATTTTCCTGCAGCGACTCGCCAAGTTTCTTCGCATTTTTTACGATTTGACCGGAGTAGTCGCTGAACGAGCTGTCAAGAATCTCTTTGAATGCTACGGCTTTCGCAGCGATGACGTGCATAAGCGGGCCACCCTGCATGCCGGGGAATACGTTTTTGTCGATTTTCTTCGCGAACTCTTCCTTACACAGAATCATCCCGCCACGCGGACCGCGTAGCGTTTTGTGCGTCGTCGTCGTTATGAAATGGGCATGAGGGACCGGATCGGAGTGGTGTCCTGTCGCTACGAGTCCGGCCACGTGAGCCATATCGACGAGCAGGTACGCTCCTACTTCGTCCGCGATTTCACGGAACTTCCCGAAATCGATGTCGCGCGGATAGGCGCTTGCACCGGCGACGATCAGTTTCGGCTGCACTTCTTTGGCCTTGGCGAGCACAGCGTCGAAGTCGATCAGTTCGGACTCTTCGTCCACCCCGTATTCTTCGAAATTGTAAAGAG
Organism: Salimicrobium flavidum; assembly: GCF_900156645.1. Taxonomy (GTDB): domain Bacteria; phylum Bacillota; class Bacilli; order Bacillales; family Halobacillaceae; genus Salimicrobium; species Salimicrobium flavidum. Next base: position 331,920 of record NZ_FTOC01000002.1, on the reverse strand, counting down.
AGCCGCTGAAGTTCACGGGACTGCCGTGGGTCAGGTGGCCCCCGTGGTTCAGGTTCATTCCGAGCACGGTATCGCCGGGCTCTAATACTGTGAAGTACACAGCCATGTTCGCCTGGGAACCGGAATGGGACTGGACGTTGGCATGATCAGCGCCGAAAATCTCCTTCGCACGCTCACGCGCCAGATTTTCCGCGACGTCGACGAATTCACACCCGCCGTAATAGCGTTTGCCCGGGTACCCTTCTGCATATTTATTGGTCATGACAGATCCCATCGCTTCCATCACCGCTTCTGAAGTGAAGTTTTCGGATGCGATAAGTTCAATATTGTAATCCTGACGATGGTGCTCCTTCTGGATGGATGCGAACAGTTCCGGGTCTTGCGATTTCAATTGTTTCATCGGTTCGTATTCCCCTTTCTGATTGCCTTTTTCACCTTAGTTATACTTGGCTCGCGGTCCGCCGATCAGCGGCGGTCTTGTCCGGGCTGCTGTGACTCGCGCTTGTCCGATCCATTTCTGCTCGAGACGAAGCGGAACGGCTACGTGTTTCAGGTGCATGCCGATCAGCGTCTCTCCGATATCGATCCCTGCGTCCGCCTCTATGGTTTCCACCAGAACCGGATCGTTCATCTGCCGATACGCATGCGCCGCCATTGAACCCCCGGCTTCCCGGACCGGCACTGCAGCCACAATACGCCCGCGATAGCGTTCAGCCGTCTCCCTTTCCACGACGAGCGAGCGGTTCAAATGCTCACAGCACTGAAAAGCGAGCGACATCCCCGTTTTTTCGGCGAATGTACGGAATTCACCGTACAGGTCCTTCGCTATTTCTTCGCTTCCGGAGGTCCCGATCCGCTCCCCATGGACTTCACTGGTGGAACAGCCGATCACCAATGTGCCACCGGTCATAAACCCTGTGTCCGAGAGCTGTCGCAGAACGGTGGATGCATCGTGTTGAATATTCATAACGGGTCCCTCCTCTCTCCTGAAACTCCTATATTCACCTTCTGAAAAAGAGAAGCGACGGCTCCTCTTTAAAACTTTCTCCTATTGTATTACTATTTCTCATTTTCGGCAATGTTCGGATTCTGCTCTCTTCAGCAGTGGAATTCACCGTTCACCCTATGCTGACTACCGTTTTTCGTCGGTTTTTCCGATCAAAAGCTCAATATATTCCAGTAACTCCCGGTAAGTTTTTCGATAGATGTCTATATCCGCTCCGAACGGATCCATGATATTCACGTCCGGGAGAGAAGCCTCGATCTCCTCGATTTCCTCCAATTCTTCGCGGGCCTCTTCCCGCCATTTATCTCCGATATCGCCCTCATGTTCCTGACTGAGGCAGTTTCGCTTTTCTTCCACACGGCTGTACAGAGATTTCAATCGCTCCCATTTCTCGTCGGAAATGAGCACGTATTCCTTCAGCGTAAAAAGTTTCTCTTCATAGCCGGACTGTTGCATGGCAAGCGCCTGCTTGTGCCTCTCGGTCATCGTCAAAATGAGGTCTGCCCATTCAAGCAGCTCCGGAGTTACCGGTTGGGAATGGTGGTCCGTCTCCACGTCCTCTTCTTCCATCACTTCCCGTGCCTGAGCGGAAAGAGGGTGGCCTTCTCCCGCGAAAACACCTGCGGACTGAACGTCGAACCCTTCGTTTTTATCTTTCAAAATCGCTTCCGCCATAGGGCTTCGGCATGTATTTCCCGTACAAACGAATAATATATTCATACTTTCTCACTCCCCGTAAAAAATCATCCATACGTCTATTCTTCAGGAAACCGTAAAATCAGCCGCTTTTCGTAGACGATTCATGACGGCTGCTCCGACTTCCGTTTCTTCGAACGATTCACATAGAATAAGGCTGACCTCCGACCGATTGAACGCTCGCAGCGCTCCGTACAGCTCTCCGGCCACCTCGGTGAGATCATGACGCGAGCCGCATTCGATGAGCGGGGAATGGTCGAGGTTCTCGGCGAGTTCTCTGCTTGCAATCACGCCGACTTTTTCCCCCTGTCGTTTATACTCATCCAAAAGAGCGGCAAATTTCTGGTCATCCCCTTCCACAAGCCAGAGTGGAACTTCAGGGGCGTAGTGACGATATTTCATACCCGGGGATTTCGGCTGTTCTTCTGTGTCCAGAAGAGCAGGATCGACCCGCACCTCCCGGAATACTTGTTCAAGATCTTCTTTCGTCACGCCCCCCGGACGAAGAATGACTGGAATATCAGACGTACAGTCCACGACTGTAGACTCGACGCCGACTCCGGTACGCCCTCCATCAACGATTCCCGCAATTTTCCCGTGTAAATCCTGATACACATGCTGGGCTGTCGTCGGAGAAGGTTTGCCTGAGCTGTTCGCACTCGGTGCCGCAACCGGCAATCCGACTTCACGGAGAAGGTCGAGTGCCACCGGATGGTCCGGCATACGCACTCCGATCGTTCCAAGGCCTGCCGTCACGTTCGATGCTGCCTGATTATTTGAAGGAACGATGATCGTAAGCGGACCCGGCCAAAAAGCATCCATACATTTCTCGGCGGTCTCCGTCCAATGTGAAGCTACCGAACCCAGCTGGCTCCGGTCTCCGATGTGGACGATCAATGGATTGTCTGCCGGCCGTCCTTTCGCTTCGAATATTTTCTGCACCGCTGTTTCCCTGGTCGCATCCGCACCAAGGCCATATACCGTTTCTGTCGGAAAAGCGACCGCTTCTCCCTTTTTCAGAGCCGCCGCCGCTTCTTTCATCCCTTCCCCCGTCTTCCATAGCTTTGTCTCCATTACGCTTCTCCTTTGCCATTCAATTCTCTACTATCTATTATGTACAATGGATCGGCTCGAGGCAAGTTTAAGAAGTGGACAGTATTAAAACCCTTTCCACAGGGTTATCCACAGAATACGGTTTCATTTGTATATAAAAATCGAAATATAATCGCTTTCTTTCTCACTTATCCCCATTATACACAGGTTATGTGTACAAATAATCCACTTATGCACAGTTTCCTGTGGTTAACTTACGAAACCTGTGCATGAATCCCCGTTTCACGCCTTCTCCCGCGTTTTTTATCCCCAAATTTGTATATGGGACACGCTTTTATCCACACCTTCTGTTGTTCATTCCACTCTTTGTGGTAAGGCTACCCTGAAAATAACTATTAAGGCGGACGCTTATCCAGAGGCAACGCTTCAGCCTCCTCGATTCCCTACATCCACCCTGGCCACGCGAATCATTAACAACGGCCAGGAATTTTCATACATATTACTTGGCATGAACGTCTCTGTTAAAACCGGTTGTTGATTTCAAAACGAAGGGTGGAGACGCCTGCGGAACTAGCATGGAAGGAAAATCACCCGTATCGACCAGAGGGAGATGGGGGAAGTTTCCGCCATGCCCACGGCAAGCTTCCACCTGAAGAGACGAATATCAACAACAAACGATAACAGAGCCGTAGTAAAAAAATTCTCCGCCTCCGATGGTTTTCCCATCAGATGGACAGAGAGTCCGTCACTTATACACAGCTTTAACGATCCGATCTTTTCCGCTCAAATCTTTGATCACTTCCACCTCATAGCCAGGCAGCGCTTCTTCGAACAGACGGGATACTGCCGCTCCTTGTGTATAGCCGATTTCAAAAGCGACGAGCCGTGGTTTCCGTCTCCATCCTTTCAGTTCCCGGCATATCGTTTCATAGGCCGAGAGTCCGTCATTATCGGCAAAAAGAGCGAGTTCCGGATCATAATCCCGCACCGTGGCATCGAGATCCTTTTTTTCTTCCCAGGCGATATAAGGAGGATTGGAGACAAGAATATCGATCTCTTTTTCTTCAAGTGGGGTGAGGAAACTCCCTTCATAGAAATGCACACGCGCTCCGAGGTTCCAGGCATTTTCACGGGCCACACTCAGTGCTTCCGGGGAAATATCGGTGGCGACAACCTCCGCTTCTGTCTCGAGTGCAAGCGTGACTGCGAGCACACCGCTCCCTGTCCCGATGTCAGCGATGGTCTCTCCCGGGCGTGCATGCGTTCTTATGAAATCCATCAGTTCTTCGGTTTCCTGCCGGGGAATGAGCACATCCGGGCTGACGCGGAAAGTCCTGCCGTAAAAGGGAGCCGACCCGATGATATGCTGGTACGGCTCTCCCGTTTCGGCGTGGGTCCTCACTGCTTTCACGAAGCGATCCTTCTCTTTACCGGAAAGGTTACGGGGCTCTTCCATATAAAGGCGCGCCCCCTCGAGTCCGGTGTAGTACTCGAGAAGCAATATGCCGACGCGGCTTTCACGGTTATGTTCCTGTAAAAAAGAAGAAGCCCACTGAAGAGCTTCTCTTATCGTCATATCACTCATGTCATTCACCGATCTGCTCAAGCTTTTGTGCCTGTTCTTCCATGAGAAGCGGTTCTACGATCTGATCCAGATGCCCCTGAAGGACCTGATCGAGCTTCTGCAACGTCAGACCGATGCGGTGGTCCGTCACGCGTGTCTGCGGGAAGTTATACGTACGGATCCGCTCGGAGCGGTCGCCGGTTCCCACCGCAGATTTACGGCTTTCGTCGTATTCTTCCTGCGCCTCGCGCTCATATTTATCGTAAATACGGGCACGGAGGATCTGCATCGCTTTTTCTTTGTTCTTGATCTGTGATTTCCCGTCCTGACAGGAGGCGGAAATCCCGGTCGGTTCGTGGGTCAGACGCACAGCGGACATGGTCGTGTTGACACTTTGACCGCCGGGGCCGCTTGAGGCGAAGGTGTCGGTACGGATATCTTTTTCATGGATATCGACTTCGACATCTTCCGCTTCCGGAAGACATACGACAGTAGCTGTCGACGTGTGGATCCGTCCGCCGGATTCCGTCTCCGGAACACGCTGCACGCGGTGCGCTCCGCTTTCGTATTTGAAGCTGGAGTAGGCGCCTTCGCCTTTGATCATGATCGTAATCTCCTTGTAGCCGCCGACCTCGCTCATCGTCGAGTCGATGACTTCCGTTTTCCAGCCCTTGGCTTCCGCATAGCGGGTGTACATACGGTACAGATCGCCGGCGAACAGCGCTGCTTCGTCTCCTCCGGCTGCTCCGCGGATTTCCAGAATAACGTTTTTGCTGTCATTCGGGTCTTTCGGAAGCATAAGCACGCGGAGGCTTTCCTCGAGTTCTTCTTTACGGGTGGTCAATTCATCCAGTTCGTCCTTCGCCATTTCCTTCATCTCATCGTCCGATTCATCTTCAAGCATCATTTTCGTCTCGTCGATCTGTTCGTTGACATTCTTATATTCCTGGTAAGCCTGAACCGTCTCCGAAAGGTCCGACTGTTCCTTCGAATATTCCCGAAGCTTTTTCGTATCGCTGATGACGTCAGGGTCACTCAACAGTTCGTTCAATTTATCATAGCGGTCTTCTAATGTCTGTAACCGTTCGAGCATATTATTCACCTCTTTTTTCTTTACCGTCTGTCATTATATTATAGTCCTTTTTCCGATACAACTCCACACCCTGAGGCTCAATCTCTGTTCAAAGGGGAGGGTTGTTGTGACATTTACGACAGACGGGGTAATAAGCGTCATTCCCTCCGATCAGAATCTGCTCTCCGGAGTAGACCGGTTCGCCCGCTTCGTTGACTCGCAGGTTCATCACCGCTTTTTTCTCACAAAACCAGCAGATCGTTTTCATCTCTTCGATTTTATCGGCATAGAGAAGAAAATATTTGCTGCCTTCGAACAGTTCGTTCTGGAAATCGTTCTTCAGGCCGAAGCCCATCACCGGTATATTCAGCCGGTCGACAATCCTCGTCAGTTGCAGGACATGTTCTTTATCGAGAAATTGCGCCTCGTCCACGAGGACACAGTACGGCTGATCGTCTAACTGTCTGACTGTTTCATACAGGTCCGTTTCTTCAAAAATCGGATGCGCTTTGCGACGCAGGCCGATCCGTGAGGAGACATACCCGATTTCATCCCGGTCATCGAGCCCCGGTGTAAAGATGAGGACGGGCTTGTTCTGTTCCTCATAGTTGTGGGCGACCTTGATGATTTCGATCGATTTCCCACTGTTCATCGCTCCGTATTTGAAATACAGTTGTGCCATGTTCGACTCCCCTTTTTCTAAACGCTTCCCCCATTATACACAAAATCGCAGCTTCTTGGGATGCACTGTCTGTAATTCTTTTTATGTGGTACTCGAGGGTGCGATTCAGACCTTGAGCACCTCATTTCTTTCCGTATTGCGGTACTCACGCAGCGAAGCTCCTCCCGAGTTCCTTATAATCGAAATTTATACCGAACTCACGCCACATCAGGAACGCCGAGCGCCGCATAAAACATTCGATTGATGGGTCTCCGCCCGCTAGAGGGGAGGCGTCAGCCGGGGCGGAGAGGTGCGTTTATGAGGTGCTCAGGGGCTGTGTTCCGGCCCGAGCACCTCATTTCTTTCCGTATTGCGGTACTCACGTGGCGAAGATCCTCCCGAGTTCCGCATAACCGATCCTTTTACCGGACTCACAAGACGTCAGGAACGCCGAGCGCCTCATAAATCCATTCATATAAAAAACAGGCATATGCCTAAGCGACATGTGCCTGTTCTCTGTAAACTTTCCAAATCGATCAGGAAAGGTTGTATTTTTTCTTGAAACGGTCTACACGGCCACCAGCTTTGTCCGCTTTCTGTTTACCAGTGTAGAACGGGTGAGATGCAGAGCTGATCTCTACGCGGATCAATGGGTACGTATTACCGTCTTCCCATTCGATCGTCTCATCGGAAGTCTGAGTAGATCCTGTAAGGAACTTGTAGTCAGAACTTGTGTCGAGGAATACAACTTTTTGGTATTCGGGATGAAGATCTTTTTTCATTTTCTTCCACTCCTTTTTGCCCTGAACCCTTTTTCAGCCCAGAGTTATTGTAAGAGCCGTTTCAGGTGTACGTCCACACCATGAATGAAACTCACATAGAGAAATTATAGCAGTTCCCTATGGGGAATGCAACCGTTCTTTACCCCCGATTCTGGGAGGGCTGTTGCATCTCTTTGTCCATGATATCGAAGAATTCCTGATTGTCCTTCGACTTTTTCATGCGGCGCAGGAAGTTTTCGTAAAAGCCCTGGGAGTTCGCCATCGCCTGACGGATCGCCCACATTTTGTCGAGCTGTTCCTTGGAGAGAAGAAGTTCTTCTTTTCTCGTGCCGGAACGCTTCAGATCGATGGACGGGAAGATGCGACGCTCGGCAAGGCTGCGGTCGAGATGAAGTTCCATATTGCCGGTACCTTTGAACTCTTCATAAATGACATCATCCATTTTCGAGCCTGTATCGACGAGGGCTGTAGCCAGAATCGTAAGGCTCCCTCCTTCTTCGATGTTACGCGCGGCACCGAAGAATCGTTTCGGACGGTGGAAAGAGGCCGGGTCGATACCACCGGAAAGCGTACGACCACTCGGCGGGATGACCAGGTTGTAAGCCCGTGCCAGACGCGTAATGCTGTCCATGAGTACGATTACGTCACGCTTATGTTCCACAAGTCGCATCGAGCGCTCCAATACGAGTTCGGAGACTTTGATATGATTCTCCGGGACTTCATCGAAGGTGGAAGATACGACGTCGACGTCTCCTGCCACCGAGCGTTCAAGATCCGTCACTTCTTCCGGACGTTCATCGACGAGAAGAATGATCAGTTTCGCGTCGGGATGGTTTTTAGAGATACTATTGGCGATCTGTTTCAAAAGCATCGTTTTTCCGGCTTTCGGCGGGGCGACGATCAAGCCACGCTGACCATAACCGACCGGTGCCATCACGTCCATGATCCTTGTCGCCAGTTGGTTCTGAGCTGTTTCCAGGTTCATGTGACGATCCGGGTAGAGCGGAGTCAGTGCCGGGAAGTGAACCCGCTGCTTCGCTGAATCCGGCTCTTCTCCGTTCACCGCATCCACGTGCAATAGGCCGTAATACCGCTCATTCTCTTTCGGCGGGCGGACCTTCCCTGATACTTTATCCCCATTCCTCAAATCGAAACGTCGGATCTGGGAAGCGGAGATATAAATGTCCTCCGCACTCGGAGAATAGTTGATCGGGCGCAGGAAGCCGAACCCTTCGGACGGAATGATTTCAAGAATTCCATCCATGAACAAAAAGCCATCCTTTTCCGCTTGTGCTTTCAGAATGGCGAATATGAGCTCCCGTTTCGTCAATTTGGAATAGTAGGAGACTTTATATTCCCGAGCTTTGTCATACAAGTCTTTCAGTTTCATCGTTTCCAGGTTGGATAGATTCACTTCAACCACAAAATCACCACTTTAATTAAATTTTGGATTCATCGTTAATGTCTCGAAAGCTCATGAAGCAGAAGATAGATTGAGAAGGTAACAGAAGTAATATTTCTGAAGCTTACCGAGGCAGGTATTTTTCATTGAACGTACTCATTCTACATCTTAACACATTCAGACTGCAATAGGAGGATAAGGCTACTTCTCGGAAAAATTGCCGGTGTCCATAATCGTAAAAACTCAGGGAGAAAGGCCCCCTGAGTTATATTATGAGTTCTGGAACTGTTCTTTTTCGATCTCGGACATTTCTTCGTACCAGATGTTGGCACCCAGATTATTGAGTTTCTCCACAATATTTTCATATCCGCGTTCGATGTGCTCCACACCGGAAATTTCCGTCGTCCCCTCGGCCATCAGCCCGGCGATGACAAGCGCGGCTCCGGCACGAAGGTCGGAAGCTTTCACACTTGCGCCGTACAGAGGAGACGGACCGTGTACGATAACCGAACCGCCTTCTCCCCTGATTCTCGCATTCATCCGAGTCAGTTCGTCCACATGCTTGAAGCGGGACGGATAAATCGTATCGGTGACGACAGAGTTCCCCGAAGCATTCGTCAGCAATGAAGTGAACGGTTGCTGCAGGTCGGTCGGAAAACCGGGGTGCACGAGCGTTTTGATATCGACACTCTTCATCCTTTCAGGCGGGCGTATGTAGAGCTGATCATCCTTCATCTCTATCATGACACCCATCTCCCTCAGTTTCGCCAGCAGCGATTCGAGGTGTTGCGGGATGACGTTATCCAGAATGACTTCTTCGCCCTGGGCTGCTGCAAGAATCGCATAGGTTCCGGCTTCGATACGGTCCGGGATGATCGTATGCAGGCAGCCGGTGAGACGTTCCACCCCTTCGATACGGATCACATCGGTCCCGGCACCTTTGATGTTCGCACCCATGCTCGTGAGCAACGTTGCGACGTCAATGATTTCAGGTTCTTTGGCCGCATTCTCGATCACGGTCTTGCCCTCGGCGCGAACCGCGGCAAGCATGATGTTGATCGTCGCTCCGACACTGACCATATCCAGGTAAATGCGGGCGCCTTTCAGTTTTTCAGCACGAAGATAAATCGCTCCCTGTTCATTGGTCACTTCGGCGCCGAGTGCTTCGAAACCTTTGATATGCTGATCGATAGGTCTCGGGCCGAGCTGACATCCCCCGGGAAGACCGATCACCGCTTTGTTGAAGCGGCCGAGCATCGCTCCCATGAAATAATAGGAGGCCCTCAGTTTCTTCACCCGACCGTTCGGAAGTGGCATCGAAATCATTTCAGAAGGGTCGATGTGGATCGTCCTGTCTTCCTGTGATACTTCTCCTCCGATTTCCCTGAGCAGTTCCGACAAAGTTCCTACGTCTGAAATATCCGGAAGGCCTTCGATCGTTACCGGGGATTCCGCCAGAATCGCTGCCGGAAGCAGGGCCACAGCGCTGTTTTTCGCACCGCTGACCCGTAACGTCCCCCGCAGTTGCCTCCCTCCTTCTACCATTAGTTTATGCATGCCTGACTCCTCACTTTACACATTCTTGTGTTGGTTGGTGTGAAAAAAAGTTCTATCCGGAAAATCATTTGCTCTGTGCATTGTTCCAATCATTGAGGAATTTCTCGATTCCCTGATCGGTGAGCGGATGCTTCACAAGCTGACCCAGAACTTTGAAAGGGATCGTAGAAATATGTGCTCCGTTCAGAGCCGCTTCATGGACGTGCATCGGATGACGCACGGATGCCGCGATGATTTCTGTATCGATACCATGACGGTCGAACACTTCCGCGATCTGGGCAATCAGTTCCATACCGTTATGACCGATATCATCCAGACGTCCGAGGAACGGAGAAACGTAGGAAGCACCGGCACGGGCTGCCAGAAGAGCCTGATTGACAGAAAATACGAGTGTCACGTTCGTCTTCACGTTCAGATCAGCGAGCTGCTTCACCGCTTTCAGCCCTTCCATCGTCATCGGTACTTTCACCGTGATGTTCGGAGCGATGGCAGCAAGCTCTTTCGCTTCTTTCATCATGCCCTCCACCTCTTCAGAAACGACTTCCGCACTGACGGAACCGTCGACTTCCGCTGTGATTTCACGCAGACGATCGTGGAAAGATACACCTTCTTTCGCTACGAGGGAAGGATTCGTCGTAACACCTGAGAGTAACCCGAGTTCGTTCGCTTCTCTTACTTCGTCAATGTTCGCAGTATCGATGAAAAATTTCATAAATATTTCTCCTCCTTCAAAGTTATGGTTGCGTTTTCAAAATATATAGAAAGGAAACCGTTACGAGTGTAACGGCTTCACTATTCCCCTAAAGAAAAGACTGCAGTTGCGCTTATGCCCGGTTGGAAGAACCGAATTCACGCATTTTCCCGATGACGGTCTCTTTGATCGCGTCGCGTCCCGGTCCAAGGTATTTACGAGGATCATACTGTTCCGGCTGCTCTGCCAATACTTTACGTACCGCTTCCCCCTGGGCGATCTGGTTTTCTGTGTTCACATTGATTTTCGCTGTACCGAAAGAGATAGCCTTTTTGACATCCGCAGACGGGATGCCTGTACCACCATGAAGAACGAGCGGCTTATCAACGAGTCCCATGATCTCTTCCATACGGTCAAAACCAAGGTTCGGCTCTCCCTTATAAGGTCCGTGTACAGACCCGAGAGCGGGAGCGAACACATCAACATCCGTTTCATCGACGAGCTGTTTGCATTCGGAAGGGATCGCATAGGCGGCTTCCGCATCCTCTACAATGAGATCGTCTTCCTGACCACCGACGCGGCCAAGTTCAGCTTCCACGGATACTCCGTGGATATGAGCAAGTTCAACCACTTTTTTCGTCGTTGCGATATTTTCTTCGAGCGGGTCGTGGGAAGCATCGATCATCACCGATGTGAAACCGGCATGAATCGCTTCGGCACACTTCTCAAAGCTCGAACCGTGATCCAGATGAATCGCCACCGGTACCGTTGTACCATACGATGTCATAAGTGCCTTCACCATATCAACTACTACGTTGAAACCGCCTATGTAACGCCCAGCACCTTCAGAGACTCCCAGAATGACCGGAGATTTCTCCGCTTCTGCGGCCTGGAGAATCGCCTGTGCGTATTCCAGGTTGTTCAAATTGAACTGCCCTACGCCGTAACGCTCTTTCTTTGCTGTTTCCAGCATCTCTTTCATAGAAACTAATGGCATGAAAGGTTCCTCCTCATAACTATAACAAGCATGACGGCAGAGCGACCTCTGATATCACACGCGTTCACTTTTGTTTACAATTATAAGAATACCAGTCCCATTATAAAGGTGCAATACTGTCATTTCCATGTTCACGCTTACATGATAAAAATATTTTCACGGATAGAAAAAGACACCGCCCTTTCTCAAAAGGCGATGTCTTCAACAGTTCCAGTTTAAATCGGTAATGGAACAGATGCGTGTTCTACTGTGCAGTTCCCGACCGGGGAGACTACATTTTTCTTGGCCAATTGCGCCCCCCAGAAACCAGGGGTCATAAGCAGTCTCGCTTTTTTGTATAAGAGCATCCAAAACAAGACAAGGCTGCTTATGACTTAGGTTTTTGAACGGGAGACTCCATTTTTCCATTTAAGCTATATTAGCGTTTATTGTTGATTTTTGAACGAAGGGTGAAGACGCCTGCGGGAATAGCATGAACGGAAAATCACCGGAATCGAACGTAAGGAGATTCCGGTAGTTGACGTCATGCCCGCGGCAAGCTTCCACCCACAGAGAAGACAATCAACACCTGGCTTTAGTAGAGACGCTCATGCTAATTGGTTCGCACCATCACACGTGAAAATCATTCATTTTCAGGGTAGCTTTTATTTAAAGGTGGCGCCGATGAATCCGGTGAACAGTTCCTGCGGACGGGTCGGGCGTGATTTGAATTCCGGGTGGAACTGACTGGCTACAAACCATGGATGGTCCTCGACTTCAATGATTTCGACGAGACGACCGTCCGGGCTCGTGCCGGAGAAATGGAATCCTTCCTCTTCCATTTCATCACGGTAATGATTGTTGAACTCGAAGCGGTGACGGTGACGTTCATAAATCACTTCATCCTGATACGCCTCCATCGCTTTCGTCCCTTCCTTCAGACGGGAAGGATAGATACCCAGGCGAAGCGTACCGCCGAGGTCTTCCACATCTTTCTGTTCCGGCAGAAGATCGATGATCGGGTCTTCTGTGGATGGGTCGATTTCCGCGGAGTGGGCGTTTTTATAACCGAGCACGTTACGGGCGAATTCCACCGTAGCGAGCTGCATACCGAGACAGATGCCGAGGAACGGGATTTTGTTCACGCGGGCATGGCGGATCGCTTCGATTTTACCTTCGATACCACGATGACCGAAGCCTCCGGGAACGAGGATACCGTCTGCATCACCGATAAGCTCTCCGATATTGTCGGCAGTCACTTTTTCTGCATTGACCCATCTCACTTCCACGTCGGCATCGTGATGATAACCGGCATGTTTCAATGCTTCCACGACAGAAATGTAAGCATCCGGCAGTTCGACATATTTCCCGACGAGTGCAATGGTACGCTTGCCTTCGAGATGTTTGACCCGCTCGACGAGTTCATTCCACTCGGTCATATCCGCCGGCTGGCAGTCCAGACCGAAGTGATCACACGTCAGCTGATCGAGTTTCTGTTCCTGTAGCGTAAGCGGCACGTCATACAACGTTTCGGCATCGATCATTTCGATGACCGCTTCCTTTTTCAAGTCGCAGAACAGAGAAATCTTCTCTTTCATATCTTCTGAAATCTCCATCTCCGAACGGAGCACGATCACATCCGGCTGGATGCCGAGGGAGCGGAGTTCTTTCACACTATGCTGAGTCGGTTTCGTTTTCAGTTCTCCGGCCGCGCGGATATAAGGGACGAGCGTACAATGCAGGTACATCACGTTTTCCCGGCCGATGTCACTCTTGATCTGACGGATCGCTTCGAGGAAAGGAAGAGATTCGATATCCCCCACCGTTCCACCGATTTCCGTAATGATGACATCGGCGTTCGTTTCGTGTCCGGCACGATAGACACGTTCTTTGATTTCATTGGTGATATGTGGAATGACCTGGACTGTTCCGCCCAGGTAATCTCCGCGGCGTTCCTTTTTGATGACGTTCGAATAGACTTTTCCGGTAGTGACGTTCGAAAATTTATTAAGATTGATATCGATGAAACGTTCATAGTGACCGAGATCCAGATCCGTCTCCGCCCCGTCATCGGTCACGAATACTTCGCCGTGTTGATACGGACTCATCGTGCCCGGGTCTACGTTCAAATATGGGTCGAATTTCTGAATCGTCACGCTCAATCCCCGATTTTTCAAAAGTCGGCCGAGTGAGGCCGCCGTTATTCCTTTTCCTAATGAAGATACTACACCGCCGGTAACAAAAATGTACTTTGTCACTTTCATCCCTCTTTTCTGATTTATTTGCCTTACCTTTTCCTCACCTATGTCCAAACAGAGAAAGAGCGGGGATATCTCCGCCCTTTTTATAAAGGAAGTCCTGTTACTGCTCGCCGGGCAGATGTGAAAGCTTCCAGTATACTTATCTACATTCTTCCCTGTAAAAAAAGAAAAACTCCCCAATCGAAATTGGGGAGCTTCTGAAAGGTCGTTCTTTTTTAAGAGCCCAAATAGAATTATAAAAAGGTTGACCGGTAAAGTCAAGAACAGGAAGTAATTACCTGCCTTCCTTACGCTTTGTCGTCCTTGTTGTCATTATCATCATCTTCACCGATGAAGCTGGTGTCTTCACTGACCATTTCCTCTTCTTCGTCATCGAGGTCGTCCTCATCATAGTCGCCTTCGAAATCGTCGTCGTCCTCGAGGTCGAGGTCCTCATCAGTCAAATCGAGTTCTTCCGTACCTTCGCCCTCTTCATCTCCGTCTTCCTCGGAGAGACCGAGCTCATCTTCAAGAAGCTTGGAAGGTTTCTTTTTCTTCTTCTTTTTCTTCTTGCGTACTTTTGGAAGGTTCGCGATGTCTTCTTCCATCTGTTCGATCGGGTACCATTTACGGAGTCCCCATTGGTTCGTTCCCGTTGTGGTGAAACGTCCGTCAAGGTTCATATCCGTATAGAACTGAGCGATCGCTTCCTGTTTGCGGGTTTTCGAATATTTTTTCAAGTCTGCAATCTGATGGAACAAATCGTTGAAATCATACGTCTGCTGCTGGTCTTCCAATACGACATAAGCCATTTCCAGCATCGAAGTTTCTTCTATTTGTTGTTGGGTCAAATCTTTTAAACTCAACGTCAGCACTCCTTTTTTCTTGATCCGTCTTCGTCTCCCCGATCCATGAAGCTTACACTCAAGGAACGGAACTGTCACCTGCACTTGTTTATGCAATCACATACGAATCTCATTGTAACCATACCCTTCATTATAGAAAGAACAGCCGGAAAAATCAATAACAGAGATTTTTTTGGAATTCCCTCTCTATTTTTCGTACAATGTAATCAGATCCGTGACGAAGGAGAGAGAGAATTGAAACATAAAATGAAGATGCACCGCGTCAAAGAACTGCACCCGGTCACCTGGGTGATAATCGCCCTCATTGTAATCATCGTTCCGACCTGGCTTTATATGAACTACGGGATGATCCACGAAGAACATGTGTCGGAAGCGACAGTTTCTGAAAAGTACCAAAAAGAGAGTGACTACTACATCGTCGCAGATGGTACAGACATCAAGGTGGAGAATCCGAGTGAGTGGATGCTCATCGAAACAGATCAGAATTATGAAATCACCTACGAACAGTATGGTCAGAAAAGTCCTTACGTCGTCACCATCAACCAGGCTCATGATGATGACAGCGCAGGCGGCGGGCACTGATTTTTCTTTTTTGAAAGACACTTTCTTCGATTGGAAGAGTGTCTTTTTTTTGTGAAAAATGGGCGCCAAGTGTTTGTGTGGTGCTCAGAGAGGTCACTTCGGCCTGAGCACCTCTTTTCTTTTCCTATTGCGGCGTTCAGGTGCTTGGCCTGAGCGTGAGCACCTCATAACAGGAGGTTATGCCGGACTCGGGTGGGGCTTCTATCTGTGAACGCCGCATAAAAGCATTCCAATGTCCTGGCCTCCCTCGTCCACGGACGGGGAGGCGTTTATTCGATCTGGCTTCCGGCTGATGTATTAGGTGCTCAGAGAGCTCACTGGGGCCTGAGCACCTCTTTTCTTTTCCTATTGCGGCGTTCGGGTGCTTGGCCTGAGCGTGAGCACCTCATAACAGGAGGTTATGCCGGACTCGGGTGGGGCTTCTATCTGTGAACGCCGCATAAAAGCATTCCAATGTCCTGGCCTCCCTCGTCCACGGACGGGGAGGCGTTTATTCGATCTGGCTTCCGGCTGATGTATTAGGTGCTCAGAGAGCTCACTCGGGCCTGAGCACCTCTTTTCTTTTCCTATTGCGCCGTTCGGATGCTTAGCCTGTGCGTGAGCACCTCATAACAGGAGGTTATGCCGGACTCGGGTGGGGCTTCTATCTGTGAACGCCGCATAAAAGCATTCCAATGTCCTGGCCTCCCTCGTCCACGGACGGGGAGGCGTTTATTCGATCTGGCTTCCGGCTGATTTATGAGGTGTTCAGCGAGGTCACTCGGGCCTGAGCACCTCTTTTCTTTTCCTATTGCGCCGTTCGGATGCTTAGCCTGTGCGTGAGCACCTCATAACAGGAGGTTATGCCGGACTCGGGTGGGGCTTCTATCTGTGAACGCCGCATAAAAGCATTCCAATATCTCCGGAAACGCAAAAAAAAAGCGACCAGGTCTGAAGAGCGGAATCTATTCCGAATCAAGACCTGATCACTTATCATAACGCTTCTACTTTTATTGGCTAATTTTGCTACCGAGAGACCGGAGCCATAAGAAGCCAGGATCAGAGAAAGGAAATTCCGCCTTTCGTCTGACCGGTCTCCTTATGCTCGGGTTTCTAAGCGGGGTAGCTTCACTTTTCTTCCTACATATTCCTTCGATATTGTCCCCCTACCTGATACAACGCGTGTGTAATCTGACCAAGACTTGCGACACGCACGGTTTCCATCAGTTCTTCGAAAATATTCCCTCCTGAAGTCGCTGTTTCTTTCAGTCTGTCGAGGGCTTCTCCCGCTTCTTGTTCATGTGTTTTCTGGAAGTTGCGGAGCTCCGTAATCTGGTGCTCTTTTTCTTCTGTTGAGGCACGGGCGAGTTCCATCGAGTCGATATCTTCTTCCGACTGCGGGTTCGGGTGAAGGAACGTGTTCACTCCTACGATTGGTAGTTCTCCGGAATGCTTCTTGCTTTCATAATAGAGAGACTCTTCCTGGATTTTCCCGCGCTGATACTGACGTTCCATGGCTCCGAGGACACCGCCACGGTCGTTCATGCGTTCGAATTCCTGCAGGACGGCTTCCTCGACGAGATCGGTCAGCTCTCCGATCACGTAGGAGCCCTGCAGAGAGTTTTCGTTTTTCGTAAGTCCGAATTCCTTGCTGATGATCATCTGGATCGCCATTGCGCGGCGGACCGATTCCTCGGTCGGTGTCGTGATCGCTTCGTCATAGGAATTCGTGTGAAGCGAGTTACAGTTATCCTGTAGCGCAATCAGCGCCTGTAGCGTCGTCCGGATATCGTTGAAGTCGATTTCCTGGGCGTGGAGGGAGCGGCCAGACGTCTGAATGTGGTACTTCAGTTTCTGACTGCGCTCATTCGCTCCGTATTTATTTTTCATAACGATCGCCCAGATGCGGCGGGCGACGCGGCCGAGCACCGTGTATTCAGCATCGAGACCGTTGGAGAAAAAGAAGGACAGGTTCGGTGCGAATTTATCGATATCCATGCCGCGGCTCAAGTAATACTCGACATACGTGAATCCGTTCGCAAGCGTGAAAGCGAGCTGGGTGATCGGGTTCGCCCCGGCTTCCGCGATATGATAGCCGGAAATCGATACGGAATAATAGTTGCGCACCTCATGATCGATGAAATACTGCTGGATATCCCCCATCATTCTGAGTGCGAATTCCGTGGAGAAAATACACGTATTCTGTCCCTGATCCTCTTTCAGAATGTCGGCCTGTACGGTACCGCGTACGACGTTGACCGTCTCTTCTTTGATCCGTTTCGCTTCGTCTGTTGTCGGTTTTCTGCCTTCGTTCTCCTCGAATTTCTGCAGTTCCTTATCGATCGCCGTATTGAAATACATAGCGAGTATGATCGGAGCCGGTCCGTTGATGGTCATCGATACGGACGTCTTCGGGTCGACGAGGTCGAACCCGTCGTACAGTTTCTTCATATCTTCGAGTGTACAGATGTTCACGCCGCTTTCTCCGACTTTCCCGTAAATGTCCGGGCGCTCATCCGGGTCTTCGCCGTAAAGCGTCACCGAGTCGAAGGCGGTACTGAGACGTTTCGCTTCTCCGTCTTCTGATAAGTAATGGAAACGGCGATTCGTTTTTTCCGGCGTCCCCTCGCCTGCGAATTGACGGGTCGGGTCCTCCCCTTTCCGTTTGAAAGGAAAGACGCCTGCTGTGAACGGGAAAGCCCCGGGTACGTTCTCTCTTTGAAGCCATTGAACCCGGTCGCCCCAGTCCATGTACTTCGGCAAGGCCACTTTCGGCACTTTCGTCCCTGACAGACTCTCTGTCGTCAGATCCATCGTAATCTCCTGGTCCCGGACTTTGAACGTGAACGTATCGCCCTGGTAGCGCTCGTGAAGGTCATCCCAGTCGTCGAGTTTTTCTTTCACGTCCCGGTCCAGGCCACGTATCGCTTTCTGTTTCGCTTCGGTGATGGATTCATTCTCCCCGATAATCGCTTCTGTACCTTCCAGGTGGTACCACTGACGCGCCTTTTCCGCCTGTTCTTCGGCGAATTCGTGATAGCCCCTGACTTCTTTTGCGATATCACGGAGGTATTGCTGGCGATCATTCGGGATGATGACATTCTGTTTTTCCACTTTGGAAACACGCTCGAGAGACGTTTCGCGGTCCCACTCGTACCGTTCATTGATTTCATCAAGAATCGCCGCGAATAGCGTGTTCGTGCCGGGGTCGTTGAACTGACTGGCGATGGTTCCGTAGACAGGGAAGGATTCATGATCGCCGTGGAACAGCATGTGACTGCGCTGGTACTGCTTACGCACCTGTTTCAGAGCGTCTTCCGATCCTTTCTGTTCGAACTTGTTGATGACGATGAAATCGGCGAAATCGATCATATCGATTTTTTCAAGCTGGGACGGTGCGCCGAACTCCGCAGTCATCACGTACATGGAAAGATCAGTGATTTCCGTAATCTCCGCATCCCCCTGACCGATCCCGCTCGTTTCCACGATGATGAAGTCGTATTCCGCTTTTTTCAATATCTGGATGGCATCCTTCACCGCTGAAGCGATTTCTGTATGAGCTTCCCTTGTCGCGAGTGACCTCATGTAGACGTTCGGATGGAAGATGGCGTTCATGCGGATCCTGTCGCCGAGAAGTGCTCCACCTGTTTTCTTTTTCGTCGGGTCGACGGATAAAATGGCGATTCTTTTGTCCGGCACTTCATTCAGAAAACGACGGATCAGCTCATCCGTCAGGGAACTTTTCCCTGCGCCGCCGGTCCCGGTGATCCCGAGTACAGGCACTTCCTTCTCCGTTTGCCAATGCGTGCGAAGAGTTTCAAGTTCTTCTTCCTCTTTATTCTCCGCCTGAGTGATCATACGTGCGATTGTGAGCGGGTTCCCGTCCGTCAGGTCCATCTCTTCTTTCACAGGAGGGAGGAAATCCGCTTCTTCGACCATATTGTTGATCATGCCCTGCAGTCCATGTTCACGGCCGTATTCCGGGGAAAAGATACGAGTGACGCCGTACTCGTGCAGTTCTTTGATCTCGCGTGGCAGGATCACACCGCCACCACCGCCGAATATACGTACGTGAGAGGCACCTTTTTCATTCAAAAGATCGATCATGTATTTGAAATATTCCATGTGTCCCCCCTGGTAAGAGGATATAGCGATTCCCTGCGCATCTTCCTGAATCGCGGCGTTGACCACATCCTCTACAGAGCGGTTGTGACCGAGGTGAATGACTTCAGCCCCTGTCGCCTGCAAAATACGTCGCATAATGTTGATCGAAGCGTCGTGACCATCGAACAGACTGGAAGCGGTTACAAAACGAACCGCATTTTCCGGTTTATATACATCCATACTGTATTCCTCCTTCTTGATTTATCTGTGCGTCGAAACTCCTTCAAGCAACAGACTTACCTGATGATCGATGTATTCCTCGAGAGAGAACGACCGCTGCAGGATCCATCTCCGGAACCCCCACATCTGTCCCTCGACGAATACATTGTTCGCGATGATCGAAATTCTTCCCGGGGGTGCTCCCGGAAGACTGTGCGAGAGCACTTCCTCGAGCATGACCACCATTTCCTGCTCTTTTTCGAGAATATAGCTTTTCGCTTCTTTCGGCAGTGCTTTCACTTCCTGGTAAAGGACGATGACCTCTTCCTGCAGATCATCCATCAGATGGAAATAGGCGCGCACTGCTTCCTCCAGAGATGTCTCGCCGGGTATGGAGGCATCTACGACCTGTTTCATCCGCTCATTCACCTGTTCATAAATGGAATCACAGACGAGAAAAAGGACATCTTCCTTCGTGCGGATGTACTCATACAGCGTACCGATGCTGAAACCGCTCGCTTTGGCGATTTCTCTCGTCGTCGTTTTATGGAATCCCTTTTCACGGAAAAGGGTGACGGCGCCACGGATCATTTCCTCGCGCCTTTTTTCTACGAGTGCTCTATTTTTAATCGAGGACGGAACCTGTTTACTCTCCATCGCCACTCTTCCTTTCCTGCTTCCATTCATCAAACCATTGTGCGGCAAGTGCGTACGGATCATATCCGTCTTTCTGCAAACTTTCCGTGCGCTCTCCGGTTTCGATCCAACGCTTCACATCGCGCCATATCTCTTCCCGGATCAGTTCATATACTTCCATCTCCCGCTGCATCCGCTTTTTCTCCTGGCCGGAAGTGGTCTCCTCCAGATAACTGCGGTGCCGTTTCATTTCTTCCCACATTTCGGAGAGACCGGTTCTTTTCGTCGCGACGGTTTTGACGATCGGCGGGTACCAGCCCTCAGGATCCGCGATCATCATGTAGTCTTCGAGTGTGATCTTCAGCTTCTCCACATCCGGGAGGTCCGCCTTGTTGATGACGAACACGTCGGCGATTTCCATGATGCCCGCTTTGAATATCTGCAGAATGTCTCCGCTGTTCGGTGTAAGGACCAGTCCGGTCGTATCCACGACTTTCATCACATCCAGCTCCGACTGACCCACTCCGACCGTTTCCACGATGACGACGTCGAATCCGGCGGCATCACACATGCGTATCGCGTCTTTCGTAGCCCTGGCCAAGCCCCCGAGACTTCCGCGGGTCGCCATGCTTCTGATGAAAATCGAAGGATCGATGAAATGCTTCTGCATCCTCGTCCTGTCACCGAGAATCGAACCGCCGCTGAACGGACTGGTCGGATCGATGGCAATGACCGCTACACTCAAGTCCTGCTCCCGCAGGAGATGAAGCAGCTCGTTGATGAGCGTACTCTTGCCTGAGCCGGGGGAGCCGGTAATGCCGATATAGTGGGCCTGTTTTTTTATCGAAAATATGTCACTCATCAATGTGAGTTTTTCTTCGTCCTCCCTTTCCGCGAGAGTGATGGCTCTTGCGAGGGCGCGTCGGTCTCCGTTATGAATCCGTTCTGCGAGCGGGTGCATCGAATCCTCCTTTCTGTAGAGTTGATTCTGCTGTGAATTTACGATAAATGCAGTGTTTTTTACGATAAACATGGATTTTTTGCGATAACTGGTATCTTTTTTACGATAAATCAAAATAATTTACGACAAACTGAAATTTTTTACGATAAATGGGGTGCTGCGTAAGAAGTGGTTAGTGTTTTTTGAGATAAATGGCCGATTAATTGAGATAACTTCAAAAAAGTTGAGATAAACTTCTTACTTTTTGAGATAAATCCTGAAAAATTGAGATAACCCGCTCGTTTTTTGAGATAAAACTCTAAAGGGGCGTTTCCACTTTTCTTTGTACAGTTTCATCACCCAGAATCCCCTAATATAAGCGGCCATCCCTGCTTTGGGAAAGAACACCCGAAGCCAGGCCCGCCACTTATATTAGAGATTCTGAACGGGTGTCTCCGCTTTTTTTTGTCCAGTTGCAGATTCCAGAAATTCGTGTCATAAGCAGCCCGGATCAGAGAAAGGAAAGAACACCTTTCGTCTGACCGATCTGCTTATGACAGTATTTCTAAACGGAATCTTCCACTTTTTTTCGTCTAACTAGTAATCATCCGGCCGATGACGAGGCGCTGGATTTCGTTCGTTCCTTCATAGATCTGGGTGATTTTCGCATCACGCATGTAACGCTCCACCGGGTAATCTTTCGTATATCCATATCCACCATACACCTGGACCGCTTCGGTTGTCACATCCATCGCCGCATCTCCGGCGAAGAGCTTCGCCATTGCGGAGGCCTTCGCGTAAGGCTTTCCTTCCGATTCGAGAAAAGCAGCCTGATACGTAAGTAGTCGTGCCGCTTCTACATCAGTAGCCATGTCCGCGAGTTTGAAAGAGAGACCCTGGTGCTTCGCGATCGGTTTACCGAACTGTTCCCGTTCTTTCGCATAAGCGATAGATTTATCAAGAGCTCCCTGTGCGATACCGACCGCCTGAGCGGCTATCCCGTTACGGCCACCATCAAGTGTCTGCATAGCGATTTTGAACCCTTCTCCTTCTTCGCCGAGAAGATTTTCTTTCGGGACGCGGCAATTTTCAAAAATGAGTTCGGTCGTCGGGGACGAGCGTATGCCCAATTTTTTCTCTTTTTTGCCCTGGGAGAATCCTTCCATCTCTTTCTCGACGATGAAGGCACTTACGCCCTTGTGTCCGGCGTCGGGATCGGTTTTGGCGAACACGATATAGATATCAGCGACTCCGCCGTTTGTGATCCATACTTTGTTGCCGTTCAAGATATAGTCGTCTCCATCTTTTTTCGCCTGCGTACGCATCGAGGACACGTCACTGCCGGCTCCCGGTTCGGATAACGCATAGGCTCCGAGCGCTTCCCCTGTGGCGAGTCGCGTCAGGAAATTTTTCTTCTGCGCTTCGCTTCCGAATGTGTAGATCGGCCAGCTCGCAAGCGAGATATGAGCAGACAACGTAACCCCTGTCGAGGCACATACACGCGAGAGCTCCTCTACAGCGATCGCGTAGCTGACGAAATCCGATCCGATTCCGCCATATTCTTCAGGCCACGGAATGCCTGTGAGCCCGAGTTCAGTCATCTGATCGAAAATACCGCGGTCGAACCTCTCTTCTTCATCACGTTCCGCCGCTGTCGGTTCCACTTCTTTTTCCGCAAAATCACGGACCATTTTTTTAAGCATCTGCTGTTCTTCCGTCAATTGAAAATTCATGTCTTTTCCCCTTTCCTATTTCATCAAATGATTGCCGATGACGATGCGCTGGATTTCACTCGTACCTTCATAGATCTCACAAACTTTAGCGTCCCGGAAAAAACGCTCCACCGGGTAGTCTTCCGTGTACCCGTATCCTCCGTACACCTGCACCGCTTCAATGCTCGTATTCACAGCGGCGCGGGAAGCGTAAAGCTTCGCCATCGATACTTCTTTGCCACACGGCTTCCCTTCCTGCTGGAGACGGGCGGCTTCGTAGACGAGCAGCCTCGCCGCTTCGACTTCCGTCGCCATATCCGCCAATTTGAAGGAAAGACCCTGGTGCTTGGCGATCGGTTTTCCGAACTGTTCCCGTTCCTTCGCGTAGCCGACAGCGTGCTCTAAGGCCGCTTCCGCGATACCGAGTGCCTGTGCTGCAATCCCGATCCGTCCGGTGTTCAGGTTGTTCATGGCCACTTCGAACCCTTTCCCTTCTTCACCGAGAAGGTTCTCTTCAGGTACCCGGCACTGATCGAAATTGATCGTGCATGTACTGGAGCCGTGCATGCCCATCTTCCTCTCGACCGCGCCCACGGAAAAACCGGGCATACCTTTTTCTACGATAAAAGCACTGATACCTTTACTTCCTGCCTCCTGGTTCGTACGCGCAAAAACGATGAACGTATCCGCTGCCTCCGCATTGGTGATGAACGCTTTGGAGCCGTTCAGGATATAAGCATCCCCGTCCTTGACCGCTTTCGTCTTCAGACTGGCTGCATCCGATCCTGCTCCTGGTTCCGTCAGGGCGAAGGCTCCGAGGTATTCTCCACTTGCAAGCTTCGGCAAATATTTCTCCTTCTGCTGTTCTGTACCGAAATGAACGATCGGGTTCGTACCGACTGAGGTATGAACCGAAAGGATGACTCCGACTGTTGCGCTCACTTTCGACAATTCGTTAATTGCAAGAATGTAGGAAGTGAAATCCATCTCCGAGCCGCCGTATTTTTCAGGAATCGGAATTCCCATCAGCCCGAGTTCGGCCATTTTTTCTACGACTTCTATCGGAAAGCGATCTTCCGCTTCCATCCGTTCCACCGCAGGAGCTACTTCTTTCTCCGCGAAGTCACGCACCATTTTCCTCATCATCTGCTGTTCATCTGTAAAAGCCATTGGTTTCTCCCCTATTCATAAACGTAGAAGCCGCGTCCGGATTTCTTCCCGAGCCAGCCGGCAGCCACATATTTCTTAAGTAACGGACACGGACGATATTTCGAATCGCCGAAGCCGTCGTAAAGAATTTCCATAATCGACAGACATGTGTCGAGACCGATGAAATCCGCCAGTTCAAGCGGTCCCATCGGATGATTCATGCCGAGTTTCATGACCGTGTCCACATCTTCCTTCGAGGCCACGCCTTCATAAACGGTGAAAACCGCTTCGTTGATCATCGGCATCAGTACCCGATTGGATACGAAGCCGGGATAATCGTTCACTTCGACCGGCGTTTTCACGAGCTGCTGTGCCAGCTGTTCGACCCGTTCATACGTATCGTCACTCGTCTGGATCGCCCGGATGACTTCCACCAATTTCATGACCGGAACCGGGTTCATGAAATGCATCCCGATCACCTGGGACGGTCGGTTCGTGGCGGCTGCGATATCTGTGATCGGAAGCGAAGAAGTGTTCGTCGCAAGAATAGCGTGCTCCGGCATGATGTCATCGAGCTGACGGAACACTTTTTCTTTGATATCCATACTTTCGACGACAGCTTCAATCGCAAAATCGCATTCTGCGGCGTCTTCCATCGTCGAAGCGGTTTCCAGATGCGCTTTCGCCTGCTCCGCTTCTTCCTGGCTCATCCGTTCTTTTTCAACGGAACGATCCAGGCGTTTATATATACCTTCGATTCCTTTTTTCAGCGCTTCTTCATTTACATCAAACAGTTTCACGGAAAAGTTGTGCGTTGCGAATACTTGGGCGATTCCGGCGCCCATCTGACCGGCACCGAGGACGAAAATGTATTTCATGGTTACGCTCCCTCCACTTCGATTAAGACTGCATCGCCCTGGCCTCCGCCGGAGCAGATCGCTGCGATGCCGAGTCCGCCGCCGCGACGACGAAGTTCATAAGCGAGCGTCAGGATGATTCTCGCTCCACTCGCACCGATCGGGTGACCGAGGGCGACCGCTCCGCCGTTTACGTTCACTTTTTCCGTGTCGAGCCCGGCGATCTTCCCACTGGCGAGTGATACGGCAGCAAACGCTTCATTCACTTCGAAAAGGTCGATATCATCGAGCGTTTTCCCTGACTTTTCGAGCAGTTTGTTGATGACGAGTCCCGGCGTTTCCGGGAAATCCTGAGCTTCCACGGCCACTTCATCGTGAGCAAGAATCGTCGCGAGCGGTTTTAGGTTGGCCTGTTTCGCTTTTTCATCGCTCATCAATACCACGGCACAGGCACCGTCGTTGACACCCGGCGCATTACCGGCTGTAATCGTGCCGTCCGAATCGAAAGCGGGCTTCAATTTCTGGAGACGCTCCACCGTCGTATCCAGGCGCGGAGCTTCGTCTGTATCAACAGAAATCGGATCCCCTTTACGTTGAGGTACATCGACGGGGACGATCTCCTCTTTCAATACTCCGGATTCAATCGCTTTGCCGGCGAGATGATGACTGCGTGCCGCCCATTCGTCCTGGGCTTCTCTCGAGATGTCGTGGTTGTTCGCTGTACGATTTCCGTAAGAGCCCATATGCACTCCTTCAAAGGAACAGGTCAGACCGTCGTGAATCATCATATCTTTTACAGCACCGTCTCCCATGCGGAAACCGAATCTCGCTTTCGGCATGAAATATGGAGCGCTGCTCATACTTTCCATTCCGCCTGCAACAATGAGTTCCTCTTCCCCGAGACGGATGAACTGATCGGCCATCGTCACACTACGCATGCCGGACGCACACACTTTATTGACCGTTTCCGTCTTCACGTGCCAGGGAATGCCTGCATTCCGGGCGGCCTGACGTGACGGCAGTTGACCCTGGCCTCCCTGCAGAACCGTTCCCATAATCACTTCACCGATATCTTTGCCTTCTACCCCGGCGCGCTGCATGGCTTCTGCGATCACTTTTCCTCCGAGTTCGGAAGCGGATAAAGATGAGAGGCTTCCTCCTAATTTTCCAAACGCGGTACGTGCACCTTCGACGATCACTGTTTTCGTCATACCTGTTTCCTCCTTTAGTGTGATAACGCTTTCAAAAAATGTCTATCGAACGCTCGCTCAATTTTCTTCCATAAGGAAAGTGTACAAAACTTTCTGTACACTTTCCACTGTTTTCCTCATTTTTTTTGAGTTCATTTTGTTTTTGCGACGTTCATGGCGGTTGTCCCCGGCTGAACGTCGCATTTTAAAAAGTTATGAGACGTTCACGGCTTTCAAATGGTGCTGAATGTAGGGGAAAATCATTTTTCCCTACGTTCAAGCCGATTTTCTACCATGAACGTCTCACGTTTTCTCACAGGAGAAGTTTCTAAGCGGATGCTTCCGCTTTTTCTTTATCAAAGATAGATTTCGCGAGGATTTCCGCGATATCCATCGTGCTTACGGTTTCTTCGACTTCTTTCGCTTTCGTCCCGTCAGACAGCATCGTCAGGCAGAACGGACAGCCACTCGAGATCATCGTCGGTTCTACTTCCAGTGCCTGTTCGGTACGGGCCTCGTTGACGCGGTTTCCGGATTTCTCTTCCATCCACATCATCCCGCCACCGGCGCCGCAGCACATGCCGTTGGAGCGGTTCCGTTTCATTTCGACGACTTCGACACCCGGAATCATCTCCAGTACTTCACGCGGCGGCTGATACACTTCGTTATAGCGTCCGAGGTAGCAGCTGTCATGATACGTAATTTTTTCATTCACCGGAGTTTCCGGTTTCAGCCTGCCTTCCTCGAGCCATTTCGCCAGCATTTCCGTGTGGTGATAGATTTCCGCTTCGAATCCGAAGTCCGGATATTCATTCTTGAAAATGTTGAAGGCGTGCGGATCGATCGTAATGATCTTCTTCACATCGTATTTTTCGAACTCTTTGATATTCTTCTCGGCAAGCTCCTGGAACAGGAACTCGTTACCCATGCGGCGGGCCGTGTCTCCGGAGTTCTGTTCTTTGTTTCCGAGAATTGCGAACTTGATACCAGCTTCGTTCATAAGCTTGGCGAAAGCCATTGCGATTTTTTGACTGCGGTTGTCGTACGACCCCATCGAACTTACCCAGAAGAGGTATTCGAAATCTTCGCCTTCTTTCTGAAGCTCTTTCACTGTAGGGATGTACGCTTCCTCGTCAAGGTCACGCCAGTTTTCGCGTTCTTTCTTCGAGAGTCCCCAAGGGTTCCCCTGGCGTTCGATATTCGTCAGCGCGCGCTGACCATCCGGGTCCATCTTCCCTTCGGTCATAACGAGATAGCGGCGCAGGTCGATGATCTTATCGACGTGTTCGTTCATGACCGGGCAGGCATCTTCACAGTTCCGGCATGTGGTACACGCCCAAAGTTCTTCCTCCGTGATGACGTCGCCGATCAGGTTCGTTTCGTTCACACGATCAACGGCGTCATTCTGTTCACCGTTGGCCATCGAAGCGAGCATGTTTCCTTCCGTACCGGAAAATGCATAGGATGGCACCCATGCTTCGCGTCCGGTTACGGCAGCCCCTTTTTCCGTGAGGTGATCACGGATCTTCACGAGCAGGTCCATCGGTGACAGCATCTTCCCTGAGCCTGAAGCCGGGCAGACATCGGTACAGCGTCCGCATTCCACACAGGCATACAGGTCGACCATCTGTTTCTGATCGAATTCTTCCACTTTTCCTACACCGAAGGACACTTCTTCCTCGTCCGTCTCCTCATCCATATCGAAATCGATAGGTTTCAATTTGCCTGGTGCGTCCTCACGGCTGAGGAAGACGTTGACTGGTGCAGCGATAAGGTGTGCGTGCTTCGACTGTGGTACATACACGAGAAAGGACAGCAGCGCGATCAGGTGGATCCACCACATGACGAAAAATACAGCTGCTGCGCCTGTTTCAGGAAGCCAGCCAAAGGCGAAAGCGATCGAACTCGCTACCGGCTCCCAGACAGTAGGCTCATGGCCATGCCAGATGATGTTCATCGCGTTTCCGCCAAGGACCGTCACCATCAACGTCCCGATGAAAATAAGGACGAGCCCCGCTTTGAAGCCACGCTTCAGGCGGACGAGTTTTTCTATGTAGCGACGGTAGAATGCCCACACGACCGCTACGAGAATCGTCAGCGTTACAAGCTCCTGGAAAAATGTAAAACCTGGATACAACGGCCCGAGCGGCAGGTGTGAATCAGGCGCAAGTCCTTTCCAGATAAAATCGATCGCCCCGAACTGGACGAGTATAAACCCGTAAAACATCATCACGTGAATCGCTCCGGATTTTTTGTCTTTCAATAATTTTTTCTGACCGAAGACATAGATTCCTATCTTCTGAAGACGACGTTTGATCTTCCCGTCGAATTCATATTTTTTCCCCATCCGGATATACGCAATCCTTGTCTGGACGACCCGCGCGAACAAATACAAAGCGTAAATCGTCACTCCAAGGAACAACAGCCAGTTGACCAGCAGTAAAGGATCCATTCCTTCTCCCCCTCTTTTTCTGTTTGAGTTTTGAAACCCTTTTCATATTGCAGTTACCTATACTATAAATATGAATGAGCATTCAGTCAACAACTTTCGCTTTTTTCTTCCCGGCTTTGTGGATTATGATGGATGTGTAGATAGCATTTTTCGGTTACAATCGGGTAAGGTAGTTTTGGAGGTGTGGAGTTGCGGGTTATCAAAGTCATCATTGCATTTATTTTATGGGTCGTGCTAGATGTTCAGTTAGGAAAAAGGGAGCATCGCAAGAATCACAGGACCCTGCCATTCGAAGCGACGAAAGGAGACTACCGTTTCTATAAAAACGGTTCTCCGCTTTTCGAAGATTTGTTTGAGGAGGTCTCTCAGGCCCAGGATCAGATTGACGTCTATTATTATCTGATCCGCCGGGATAAGGTGAGCCTCAAATTTCTCTCCCTTCTGAAAATGAAGGCGGAAGAGGGGATAAAAGTTCATCTGATTGTCGATCGCATGGTCAGCGCTCCTTTACGACGGGAATACAGATCTCTGAAAAAAGCCGGAGTCTCTGTTTCCTTTGCGGAAACCCCCAGATTCCCTTCTTTCTTCTATACACTGAACCGGAGAAATCACCGCAAGATGGTAGTCATAGACGGGGCGATCGGCTACGTGGGCGGCTTCAATGTAGGCAGGGAATATATCGGTAAGAGTTCGGAATTCAGCGACTGGCGGGATTATCACCTTCGCCTGACGGGCTCCATCGTCCGTGATCTGCATCGCATCATTCTTGACGACTGGGCATATACGACCGGAGAGGTTCTTCCTTCCGTCTCTTATCGCGAAGGAGGAGAGTATCCTTTTCAGATTGTCGCTTTTGATGGGATCGGTGCTGAGAATACGTTCCTTACGATGATCAAAAGGGCGAAGAGAGAGATTCTGATCGGAAGTCCTTACTTCATTCCCTCGAAAAAAATCCAGCGAGAACTTTTGGACGCGCTCGACCGGGGAGTGAAGCTTCATATCCTGCTTCCTTTGAAGCGTGATCACGCTCTCGTTAAAGAAGCGGGGCTACCGTATCTTCAGGAACTCGTCCTCAATGGAGCGCATGCGCATCATTATAACGCCGGATTTTATCACGCCAAAATCATCATGGTGGACCAGGAAGCAGCCGATATCGGTACTGCGAATTTCGACAGACGGAGCATGTTCCTGAACAAAGAGGTCAATATTTCGATCTTTGATCAAGCTTTTGTCCAGCACTTGCGTAATGAATACTTCAAAGACATCGAAAGTTCCATTTATTTCGATAAACAAGAAGCGGCTTCACCTTCCTTCGGTACGAAAGTGAAAATCCAGTTGGCCAGACCGTTCAGAGGAGTTCTGTAACTGTAGAGGCGAGGCGAGACGTGGATTTATCTCAATTTTTTCATGGGTTATCTCAAAAAAATCAGGTTTATCTCAATTTTTTCACGGTTTGTCTCAAAAAAGGTCAGGTTTATCTCAATAAACAATAAAAAAGCCTTATTTCATCGCTATTAATGTGATGAAATAAGGCTTTTCTTGTCAGAGAGTGTTTCTAAACGGGGTAATTCCGCTTTTCTTGTCTAGTTACGTCACCCAGAAATTCGTGTCATAAGTAGCCCGGATCAGAAAAAAGAAAGACCACCTTTCATCTGACCGTTCTACTTATGCCAGTATTTCTGAACGGGCGACTTCACTTTTCTTGATCCAGCTGCATTACCCAGAAGCTCATGTCATAAGCAGAAATCTTATTTTCGGGAAAGGTCACCCAAAAAGTAAGCTCCCTGCTTATGCCAACGCTTCTAAACAGGGTAATTCCGCTTTTCTTCCTACATTTTCTCCGGGGCTTCTACGCCTACAAGGGCGAGGGCGTTCCGGAGCGTCTGCTTCACTGCTTCCATCAATTTGATCCTGGAAGCCGTACGTGCCGGATGCTCAGCATCAAGTACTTTCTCAGCATTGTAGAAGCTGTGCAGATTGGATGCAAGATCGAAAGCATACTGTGTGACACGGTGCGGTGTGCGGTTCACAGCTGCGTCTTCTACGATTTGCGGGAATTCGCCGAGACGCTTCAGCAGATCGATTTCTTTCTCCGCCGTAAGCAGCGACCCGTCGAACTCATCCGAATAAAGACCTTTTTCCTTAGCCTGCTGCAGCATCGTCGTAATCCGCGCGTGGGCGTACTGGATATAATAGACCGGGTTTTCGTTCGATTCGGAACGAGCCAGATCGATATCAAAATCGAGATGAGAATCACTAGAACGCATCGCGAAGAAATAACGCATAGCGTCCACGCCGACTTCGTCCATCAGTTCACGCAATGTGACAGCTTTGCCGGTACGTTTACTCATCTTCACTTTTTCTCCATTTTGGAAAAGGTTCACCATCTGGATGATTTCCACTTCAAGTGTATCTTTGCCATAGCCAAGGGCCTGGATAGCCGCCGTCATACGTGGAATATAGCCATGGTGATCGGCTCCCCAAATATTGATCAGTGTATCAAATCCACGGTCCAGCTTATTTTTATGATACGCGATATCAGGCGCTAAGTACGTGTACGTTCCATCGTTCTTCACAAGAACGCGGTCTTTGTCATCTCCGTACTCCGTCGTTTTGAACCATGTCGCCCCTTCTTCTTCATATACAAGATCCTTTTCTTTCAGTACTTCGATCGCCGCTTCGATACTGTTTTCTTCGTAAAGGGACGTTTCCGAAAACCACTCATCGAACGGGACGCGGAAATCACTGAGATCCTTCTCGATTTTGGAAAGAGCATAGCGAAGGCCGGACTGACGGAAGTGACGATGACGCTCCTGTTCAGAGGCCTCTGCCCATTTGTCGGCTTCCTCCTCGGCCAATTGCTTTCCGAGTTCGACGATATCCGGACCCTGGTACCCGTCTTCCGGCATAGCCCATTCTTTGCCGAGCGCCTGCATGTAGCGGGCTTCGACCGAATAAGCAAGCTTGGTGATCTGGCTTCCGGCGTCGTTGATGTAGTATTCCCTTTCCACATCATACCCGGCAGCGTCCATGATATTACACAACGCGTCTCCGATCGCCGCTCCACGGGCGTGACCAAGGTGAAGAGTACCTGTCGGATTGGCGGACACGAACTCCACCTGAATACGTTCTCCACGCTTCCCTTCGCGCTTTCCATATCCCTCTTTCTCTTCAAGGATAGAAGACACGAGTTCTGCGAGATACGTATTATCCATCCGGAAATTTATGAAACCGGGACCGGCGATTTCCATTTCTTCGATGGAAGCCTTGGATTTATCAAAGTGTTCGATGATATCCTCCGCAATTTGGCGAGGGTTCTTCTTTGCTACCCGGGCCAGTTGCATAGCCATGTTCGTCGCATAGTCGCCGTGCTGTTTGTCCTTCGGCTGTTCTAAGACCACCCCGGGGATTTCCTCTTCAGAAGCCAGACCCGCCGATTTCACCGCACGTACGATTTCCTCTTTGATTTTCGCTTCCGTCTTCTCTGCAATGTTCATTCCGAGTCCTCCTCCAGCGTTAATTTCAGTTGATGTTTCTGCGTCACATCGTCATTGACCGTCAGCTGATATTCAATGAACAATTCTCCGCTTTCGTTCTCTCCCGGAGCCTGATACTCCAGATTTTCCGTCCACGTCGTCATGAACAGCTTTCCATATTCGTGCACATACGCATTCTGCGTTTCTGCCTGCGGCTCAAACAGCTGGCGCATCTCCACGCCTCCGGAGCGTTTGATACTTACATGACCAGGTTTGATCGTCACCATCGTATCGACAGGATCTCTATCTTCCGGGTGTTCTCTGAACGTCACGACGTCCATATCCCCTTTTCTGAAAAAACGTCCTTTTTCCGTCAACGACATCCGCTCGGATTCCGCACCGTCCCGGATATGTGTTTCCAACGTAACAGCTATATTCGTCATGCCGCACTCGCTCCTTTTCGTTCCAACTATAACTAATCCATTATAAAAAGAGTCCGGGGAAAACTCAAGATACTCCCCGTAAATAGTCGATCGTCTCTTTCAATTCCGCATGGATGCCCATATGCGTGCTGATACTGAATACACCGTAAAGAACAAGAACCCCCGCCGTAATACCTACATAAGCTTTGTAAGGCACTTTATTCCGGAAGGGTCTATATTCTTTATGAAAAGCGAAAAGCACGAAAGGCAACAGGGCACCGATAACGACGATATCCCTCGTCCACTGCGCCTGCTCGCGATTGTTTGCAAGAGAAGCAGGCAGCGCTTCATTTACGTGCTCCTGGGCACTGACTTCCCACGTTTCCCCTTTATATGTCACCGTCCACGTATTGTCTTCGATCGAATGCTCGTAAGGAACCGGAGTAAACGAATACCCCAAGGTCGCAACGAGAATAATTCCCATGACAATCGCATACGTAGCGGGAATCCACAATAATTTTTTATTCATAAAATCTCCTTTACATTAAAAGTGGAAGCTTCCGGTCAGAAGGTCTGAGCTAAGCAGAACAATCACCAGAAAGATGTTCTTCCCTTTCTTTGATGGGACTGCTTGGATCACGGGCTTCTGGAAGCTGCAACTGGATCATAAAAAGTAGAAGCTTCCGATCAGTAGTTCTGAGCTAAGCAGGACTATCACAAGAAAGACGTTCTTATCTTTCTTTGATGGGACTGCTTGGATCACAATTTACACTTCACCTATTCTAGCATGAGTTTTTCCTCAGACCAAAATGTTTACAATCCGGGCTTCCTACCTGATCGAAAAAAACACCAGATGCCTGGTACAGAAGGGGTTGTCTGCGGCTTCTTTGAATCAGCCATCAGCTATCGAAAGCCCCCATACCATAGAAAAAAGACCGACTGATCCGCCAGCCGGTCCTCTTCCTGTCCTAGTAAAAGCATTTGTCCATGCTATTTTAAATATATTACCACCCACGTATTTTTTCAAGACGGGCAGCTCCTTAAAAAGTGAACATTTTGTGACGCTACATCGTCACATCTGTAATATCCGCCCAGGCAAGCATAAACGATTCGCCACTGTGAACATCACGGCATTCAATGAACTGGTTCTGTTTATGAAGACCGAGGAGCATCACTTCATACATCTCCAGGTCACTCCCGGTACCGACTTCGACCCGTACCGGCAGTTTTTCGTTCATTGCGTGCTTCAGCACAAAATCGATACTCGCCGCCTGTTGTTCTTCCATCCAGCCCTGTTCGACCCGTTCATCCTCTTTCCAGAGATTCCGAAGCATGTCGACGTGCTCCGGCAACATAAGTGAAGTCCATTTAACGGACCCGCGATCTTTCGGTTCCTGATTCATTTCCATCCCTCCGAACACGAACGTTTGTTCTCATCATACCACATATCTGTCTGTTGTGCACAAGGAATTTTCAGGAAACATAGCGCATCTCTTCAATAAACGTCCAAGCTTCCTCTACTTCCTCCTGCTTGTAATTCTGCTTGCTTTTCACGGTATAGACTTTCTCCTCGATCTCCTCCTTCGGCAGGTGCTCGAAAAAAAGCATCGTCGAGACCAGCTCAAGAAACCGGGAGCTTTTTCCATTCATCGCATCGATATAGTTGTCGAGCACCGGACGGTCGATCTCCGCATGGGATAGAAAATCCGCCCCCGCTTC
Organism: Salimicrobium flavidum; assembly: GCF_900156645.1. Taxonomy (GTDB): domain Bacteria; phylum Bacillota; class Bacilli; order Bacillales; family Halobacillaceae; genus Salimicrobium; species Salimicrobium flavidum. The sequence goes on along the minus strand of NZ_FTOC01000002.1, from coordinate 297,917 downwards.
TGTCAGTTGATAGCGATACTGGTAGTAGTTCTTCTTTTCTTCCATCGCTTCCGAAAGAAATCCGAGGTTGCACATTTCTTCGATCCGCAGGGTAAGCTCCTCTGAATAAGGGCCGTAAAAATGAAATTCATACCGTTCTTCAAAACGGATTCCACACTTTTTCATAATGTACACCATTTTCTGGAGACGCTTCCGTCCCACCACTTCATCACAGCTATCGAAAAAATGCATCAGCTTTGCGTGGTTCTCTAACATCACTGTTCCTCCTTGCCATACAATATACCCAGAATCCGCCGCTTCGTTTCACTATCTTCAGGCATCCGTTCCAATTCATCAGCCGGAAAATACAGTTTATGATCCGTACGCTTCTTTCCGGAAATCGATTCGACGATCTCAGAAAGACGGGAGAGCTCCTTCAGTGCCCCGTTCGGCTGCAGCAGATGAATCGGCAGTCTTTCCCCTTCTTCTCCCGGACGATAAAAATCATAGGGGAGATCGGAGCTTGAATCGACTTCCAGGTAATAACGCGGATTTATGTCCGCTTCCTCAAATAAATCATAAAGTTCCCGCCATTCTTTCATCTGCAGGTTCGGGTTGAATTCGATATATTTGAACAGACGCCGGTTGACGAACCGTTCGCATAAATCGCTCAACACAGGGTCCTTCTCCCTCATCCACATCTGAAAATAGTACATGACGACATTTTCATCCAGCCCCAGGTATTCCTCGAGCGATGGAGCTTCTTCGAAAAAGGAGAGAAAATGCAACGGTTTGAGCTCGAACTTATAACCGTCTTCATACAACTCCTTCGCCCGGTGGAGGATTTTGGACAAAATCACTTCCGCACTGCGGGTCACCGGATGGAAATAAATCTGCCAGTACATCTGATAACGGCTCATTATGTAGTCTTCGACGGCATGCATGCCACTTTCTTTGATGACGACCTGGTCCTCCATCGGCCGCATCACCCGGAGTATCCGCTCCATATCGAAATGCCCGTAGCTGACGCCGGTGAAATACGCATCGCGCTGCAGGTAATCCATACGATCGGCATCAATCTGACTGGAAATCAGGCTGATGACGAGTTTATCGGAGTACGTTTTATTGATGACATCCGCCACCTTCTTCGGGAAGCCTGGTTCCACTTGAGACAGGACCCGGTTCACTTCTGTGTCCCCGAGCAGAATCGCCTGCGTATAATCCTCGTGGTCGAGCTTGAACACTTTTTCGAACGAGTGGGAAAACGGTCCATGCCCGAGGTCATGCAATAGAGCCGCACACAAGCACAACAATCGCTCTTCTTCATTCCAATTGTCCCGGTCATGGAAATTCTCTAAGATCCTTCTGATGATTTCATACACGCCGAGAGAATGACTGAAGCGGCTGTGCTCCGCTCCATGGAATGTCAGATACGTCGTTCCAAGCTGCTTCACGCGGCGCAGTCTCTGGAACTCACGCGTACCGATCAGATCCCATATAACACGGTCCCGCACATGGATGTAACGGTGGACCGGATCTTTGAACACCTTTTCTTCTTCCAGTTTTTCATCGCGATAAGTCATTGGTCTGCTCCATTCCCTTTTTGTTCAGTATATCCTCTTTCCGCATGGAAAAAAACGTCTTGACAACAGGGGAGGCACGTGGAGTCCGCTCCTCCTCTCCATCCGGCAGAGAGAAAAAATTTTTGCTATAATGATGGCAGTTTACATGAAAAAGGAGACCCATCCATGACGCTATCGATATTGCATCAGCCCTCGTACCGGATCGTCGACCACAGCGACCCGGACGTCTACACATCCGCTTTGCCATCTTTCGCTTATGACGATACGCTGGCAACCTCTGTCGGAGCCGGACTCAGCCCGGCGACAGCACGTTTGTGGGTTCATCCGAAAACCGTGGTTCTCGGCATCCCCGATTCACGGCTTCCCTACATTCAGGAAGGGATCGATTTTTTGGAGAAAAAGGGATACAACACCGTCGTCCGTAATTCCGGAGGCCTGGCTGTAGTCCTTGATGAGGGCGTGCTCAATCTTTCCCTCATTTATAAAGAAACGAAAGACGTCAGTATCCACGGCGGCTATGATGTCATGGTCGATTTCATCCGTTCGATCATCGACACTGACATCGACGTCTATGAAATCACGCAGTCCTACTGTCCCGGAGACTATGACTTGAGTATCGGAGGCAAGAAATTCGCAGGTATTTCCCAGCGCCGGGTCAAGGGAGGATTCGCTGTACAGGTCTACCTGGATGTGACCGGGAGCGGCGAAGAACAGGCGCAGCTGATCCGTGAGTTTTACGATATCGCCAAAAGAGGTGAAGAAACGAAATTCACTTACCCCGACATCGAACCTTCGGTAATGGCTTCTCTGAATGAACTGCTCGAGGAATCGCTGACGATACAGAAGATCACGGACCGCATCAAAAATAAACTACATGAATACAGCGATGAGCTTCTCGCTTATCCACTTACGGAACAGGAAGAAGAATGGCTCGACAAACGGACGAAACAGATGATCAAACGAAACGAAAAAATGTGAAGTTAAGGTAGTATTTATCGTAAAAAATTGCTGTTTGTCGTAAATTATTCCGGTTTATCGTAAAAACCGTCTCCGTAACAAAAAAGCTCTGTTATCGTTCATTGTTATTTCTTTCTCTACGGGTGGAATCAACTACCGGCTTTAACAGACCAAATAAAAAAAGTGTGATATCAGCTGAGTAGAGGCTGACATCACACTTTTTTTATTATTCTACGGACTGGGCTGCCGTAATGATGGCGAGTTTGTACACATCGTCCGGGCTACAGCCGCGGGAAAGATCGTTCACCGGCTGGTTGAGCCCCTGGAGAACGGGTCCGACCGCATCGAAATTGCCGAGACGCTGAGCGATTTTGTATCCGATATTCCCTGCTTCGAGACTCGGGAAGATGAACGTGTTCGCTTTCCCTTCCAGCGGAGAACCGGGAGCTTTCTTTTCAGCGACGGACGGAACGAATGCTGCATCGAACTGGAACTCTCCATCGATGAGGAGATCGCTATTCTTTGCTTTGACGATTTCGAGCGCCTGCTCGACTTTTTCCGTCTCAGGCGACTTCGCTGAACCTTTCGTGGAGAAGCTCAGCATAGCGACACGAGGATCGATATCGAAAAGTGCCGCCGTTTCTGAGCTGGCCATCGCGATTTCCGCTAGATCCTGACTATCCGGAGAAATGTTGATCGCGCAGTCGGCGAACACATATTTCTCTTCGTCACGGACCATGACGAATACACCGGAGGTCTTCTTGATGCCTTCTTTCGTCTTGATGATCTGAAGAGCCGGACGTACCGTATCTGCCGTGGAATGGGCCGCTCCACTCACAAGACCGTCCGCTTCATTCATATAGACGAGCATCGTACCGAAATAGTTGCCGTTCTTCAGAATCTCACGCGCGTCCTCTTCCGTCGCTTTGCCTTTCCGGCGTTCCACGAAACTCTCGACCATTGTCTCAAGCTTTTCATAATTCTCCGGATCCGCGATGGTCGCATTACTGACATCCACACCGAACGACTCCGCTTTCTGTTTCACTTCTTCCTCGTTTCCGACTAATACAGGCTGAACGTACCCTTCCGCTCCGAGCTTACTGGCGGCTGTGAGAATTCTCTCATCCAGCGCTTCCGGAAAAACGATACGCTTATTCTGCCCTTCAATTTTGCCTTTCAATGTATCAAAAAGATCACTCATGTGTATCCCTCCTGTTTAGAACTCTGTACCATATGATAAAACCTCCCTTGCAAAAAGAAAAGCAATAAACAACGACTTTAAGGAAGCAAACGGTTCCAATTTTCTTATTCCCTATCTTCCTTTAGCATATGTGACAAAAATCGGAAAAATAACCGGTTCGAACATACTTCACATGCCCATAGAAAACAGGTATGTTATATTGAAGAAGGATAAATTAAGGACTATTTATGTAAAAAGGAGCGATTCGATTATGCCAGAACCGGTAGTGACAATGGATGGCTGGTACGCACTTCATGATTTCCGTACCATGGATTGGACATCATGGAAGTATGCCAGCACCGAAGAGCGTCAGCAGGCCATCAATGAGTTTCAGGCGTTGATGGAAACATGGGAAGCGAAAGAAGACGACCGTGAAGGAAGCCACGCTGTGTATACGATCGTCGGTCAGAAAGCGGATCTCATGATGATGATTCTGCGTCCGACCGTGGACGAACTCAATGACGTCGAAACGGCTTTCAATAAATCAAAACTCGCGGAATTCATGACTCCAGCGTATTCCTACGTTTCTGTCATCGAACTCTCCAATTACATGGGTGGCGAGCAGAACCCGGAAGACCCGGAAATCGAAGGCCGCCTCAAGCCGAAACTTCCGAAATGGGAGCATGTCTGCTTCTATCCTATGGACAAACGCCGCGAGGGCAACGACAACTGGTACGTGCTTGAAAAGGATGAGCGCGCCAAGCTCATGTACGAACACGGGATGACCGGACGTCAGTACGCCGGAAAAATCCGCCAGTTCATCAGCGGCTCCATCGGTCTCGATGACTGGGAATGGGGCGTGACGCTGTTCGCTCACGACGCGCTTCAGTTCAAGAAGCTCGTCTATGAAATGCGTTTCGATGAAGTCACTTCCCGGTACGGGGATTTCGGTTCCTTTTACGTCGGGAATCTGCTTACGAATGAAAAAGCCGAAACGTTCTTCGGAATATAAAGTGGTGTCCCCGGTCTGCACAGAGCAGTCCGGGGTTTTTCATATCCATAAACGTGCAGAAAAAAACAGCTAAACGGATTCTCCCGTCCAGCTGCTCCTTCATCCATTTTCTATTAATCGTCACAACACTTTCAAAGCTCCATAGCCGAGCAGTACCCAGCCGATGAGGAAAGCGACACCACCAAAAGGTGTAATCATAGCGAGCGTCTTCACCCCGGTCAAAGCATAGACATAAAGGCTTCCGGAAAACAGAAGGATGCCTGCGAAAAACAGCCAGCCGGCTCCTGTGAACATTCCGGACGCCCCTTTCCCCAGCAACAGCGCCGTTATGAAAAGTGCCATCGTATGGAACATCTGGTAGTTCACCGCTTTTTCCCACTGACCGATACTTTTCTCCGAAAGTCTGCTTTCCAGTCCATGTGCTCCGAACGCCCCGAGTGCAACGGCCAGAAAACCGTTGATAGCACCCAATATCAGAAATAATTTCATTATAGGTCCTCCTTATCAAAAATCAAAAATGGAAGATCCGTTAGCGTCCTCATCTGACGAATCTTTTTGTGTACTCTTCGACTTCGACGGTTCTTCGCCCATCATCTTACGGACTTCAGCGGCCGTCGGTTTCGAGTTGTTGTCTGAAGGCTGAAAGGCTTCCTCCCGCGCAGAAGTCTTTTCCTCCTCGAGAACGAGGTCGCACAAAAGCTGCACGGCACGGACATGTTCCCTCACACGGGCGGAATCTCCGTGACTCGCCAGCGCTTCTTCTACTTCTTTATTCATGCGTTGCAATAGTTGCTGATTGGAAACTGTCATTTGTCACACTTCCTTTCCCTCTGACAGTTTATCATGATTCCCCTCCGGATACCTATGACAAAAAATCGAGAAAATATAAAGATAGTGTACGAAAAGGTTCCCGCAAAGAAGCCCTCTCCATTTTTCAGGAAAGGGCTTCTAGTTTATTGGATACTACTGATGAAAATGACGATGATCATGATTGGCACCAGGTACTTCACAAGCGCGTACCACACGTTGCCGAACACATCATCCTTGAGGTCTACAGCTTTCAGGGCTGTCGGCTTAGCGAAATACCAGCCCACGAACAGTGCCATCGATAACCCGCCGAGCGGCAGGAAGATGTTCGAAGCTATATAGTCCATCGAATCAAGAATGTTAAAGTCAGCGATTGGTGTGACATCCGCCCAGATTCCGAACCCTAAGGAGACGAAAATCCCAAGAAAGAACATGATCGAGCCGACAATCACACTCGATTTCTTCCTTGTCCAGTTGAACAGACGCATGAAGTAAGCCGTCGGAACTTCCAGAATAGAAATAGCCGAGGATAAAGCCGCCAGCGAAAGCGCGAAGAAAAAGAGAAGCCCCGCTATTCCTCCGAGCGGCATCTGTTCAAAAATGGACGGCAAGGTGATGAACACAAGCGGCGGTCCGGACGTCGGATCGATACTGAATGCGAAAACTGCCGGAAAGATGACCAGTCCGGAGATGACCGCAAAAAACGTATCCATCAGCCCGATGCCTACCGCGGCACTTGGCAATCGTTTGTCGTCCGAAAGGTAACTTCCGTATGTAAGAAGTGCGCCCATACCAAGACTGAGTGAGAAAAATGCCTGTCCCAGTGCCTGAATATAGATGGATGGCTGCGTCAAAGCAGACCAGTCCGGCTGAAACAAAAAGGCAAGGCCTTCCATCGCCCCGTCAAGCGAAAGACTGAAGCCTGCAAGAATAATCAAAAGCAGAGCCAGCAACGGCATAAATATTTTATTCGCCATTTCAATCCCTTTTTTCACGCCGCTGAACACGATGATGATTGTGAGCGTCATGAATAACGCAGACCAGAAGAGCGGCTGCCAACCTTGTGAAATGAAGCCGCCGAACGCACCTTCAAACCCGCCTTCTGCAGGTGCCTGGAAAAAGTTCCCGGTCACGTAATTGACGAAATAGTAGAGGGCCCACCCCGCTACTACAGCATAGAAACTCAATATCAAAAATGCGCTGCAAACGCCGAAGAACCCGGTCATGAACCAAGGCGTCCTCGGAGCCAGCGTCTTATAAGACCCGATTACGTCACTTTTCGCTTTCCGGCCGATACTCACTTCCGTCAAAAGAAGCGGAATTCCGATCAAAAATACAAATACGAGATATAATAGCAAAAAAGCGCCTCCGCCATTTTCACCGGCGACAAAGGAAAAGCGCCATATATTCCCAAGACCTACAGCCGATCCCATCGCTGCAAGCATGAATCCCAGTTTCGTTCCCCATTGTTCACGAGCCATAACCAACCTCCTCCACAGTAAATATGCCTCATCATACCATAGATTTCCCCTTGTTACGACATGTTTCAGACAATTTCAACTACTTCTTCCTCCCTGAGGATTAATTTTCAAAAAAGTATGCCGATACTAAGACTTATGTAGGATTTATATGTAATTCTAAAGATTCGAAGGAGGAAAAGAGCACATGTGGAAAAACTTGAGTATCGGAAAGAAATATGGTGCCGGCTTCACCGTCGCTATCGCTTTGTTCGCCGTAGCCATCGTCCTCGTATTCCTTCAGCTCCAGGCTGCCGGGGAAGACGTAACACGTGTCAGTGAAACAGGCACGACGGCAGTAGACGTGTCGGACATGGCTTCTCTCACCCGTTCCAAAGACATACGGGTCGCTGATTACATAGAAAACCCGCTCCAGTCGTATGTCCAGGAATTCGAGGAGCGCCGCCAATCTTTCAACCAGCTCCAGGAAGAGTACGCCGGTTATTATGAAGGGACGGAATATGAAGAAACGATGAACACGGTCCAGGACATAGATTCCCAGCTGAACGATCTGTTTCTGAACAAAATTGTCGGCAACCTCAGTAATGAAGATGCTGTCGAAGCCTCCCGGGCACGTATCCAGACCCTTCGAGGCGACCTGATCGAGGAACTCGAAACGCTGCAAACTGCTGCCGAAAGCGAAATGGATAACGCCAATTCCGCCGCTGACAACGCGATTCAACTAACGCTCCTCACCCTTATAACAGCGGGTCTCCTCGCTCTGATAGCCGGAGCGGTGACGATGCTCCTCGTATCACGTAAGGTGAGAAGAAACATGAATGCTCTCGTACAAAAGGCCGACCAAATTTCCGAGGGGGAACTGTATCATGATAACTTCGATTACGACGGCAACGATGAAATCGGTCACCTCGGTACATCCATCAATACGATGAAAGGGAACCTGGAACGTCTGATCACTGAAATCTCAACGCTCTCGCACCAGGTCGAAGAACAAAGTAGAGAACTGAAGCAGTCCTCCGGCGAAGTGAAAGAAGGCTCGGAACAGATCGCCTCCACGATGCAGGAGTTGTCTTCAAGTTCAGAACAGCAGGCCTCCGATGCCTCGAACCTTTCTGAAATGATGACTGTCCTCTCTCAGAAAGTCGAAGGAGCGAATGAAGAAAGTTCCAAAGTCTCGGACGATGCAAAAGTAGTCCTCGAAAACTCCAACCACGGCAAAGAACTGATGGACGAATCCGTTAAACAGATGAGGGATATCCATACGGTCATGCACCAGGCCGTCGAACGCGTCCATCGCCTGGATAAACAGTCCGGAGAAATATCGAAGCTCGTCCAGGTGATCCGGGACATCGCGGATCAGACAAACCTCCTGGCATTGAACGCAGCTATTGAAGCAGCCCGGGCCGGAGAACACGGAAAAGGTTTCGCTGTTGTCGCTGAAGAAGTGCGTAAGCTGGCGGAGCAGGTATCGAATTCCGTCGGTGAAATCACCGGTATGGTGGACGGTATTCAGACAGAATCGAGAGAAGTCTCGGACTCTCTTGCAAGCGGATACACACAGGTGGAAGAAGGAACGACACAAATGGAGGAAACTGGAGCCACATTCGAAGAAATTCAAGCATCGATCAAAAACATAGCCTCCGGGATCGACGTCATTTCCACCAACCTCGAAAGTATCGAAGAGAGTACGTCCGATATGAACCAATCGATTGAAAGTGTCGCGTCCTCCTCTGAAGAAGCGGCTGCCGGTGTAGAAGAGACCACCGCTTCCGTAGAACAGTCCCATCATTCGATAGAAGAAGTGAATCGCAGGTCCGGAGAGCTCTCCGCCATGTCGGGCAGACTGAACAGTCTCGTCGCACAATTCCAGCTCGAGGATACGGATGCTGATTCTCAGGAAGACGAAACGGACGAATCAGCATATGAAAAAGAACAAGAGGATGAGAATCAGGAAGAAGACGATTCAAAAGAACAGGCAAGCTGACTTTTCCCTTCCTGATTGAAAATCATTTCCTACAAAAAAGTCTGGGACAGAATGTATGGTAGAAATGCTAAAACGAATATTCAAAGGAAAACACGTCGCTTTCCATGGGCACGGCTTCAGCTCGTGCTGTTCCCATAGGAGTCTCCGTGTTTTTCTTATGAATCATCCCATAAACGAAGGTATATAAAAATCCGAACAACTTTGTTCGGATTTTTATACGTAAAAGCAGTTTTTGTCCCGGGCTCTTTTTCGATTGCTTATTCGTTCTGTTCTCTGTGTAATTTTTCAAGCTGCGCAACCCTGGCTTCAAGTTCCCGGTAGTCCTCTTCCGGAACGAAACCGAGCTCTTTCACACGATTTTTCATCATTCCGCGTGTCTGGTTGCTCCAGTCCCTGTCCGCGGACTCGCCTTTTTTCACCCATTCATCCATTACCGATTTCGCTTCCTTCGGCGTCATTTCACCTTTATCGACCATGTCCTGAACCATTTTCTCAAACCGTTCCTTGCCGCTGATAGCAGCTCCGATACCTAAATAAAAACCACGTTTCATCCAGTTGTCCATCATTCTTCAACTCCTCCTACGTAATGTTTTTAATCATTTTAGCATGCTTCAGGGAAAATAGAAGCGTTCCGGCGAAACTGAAGCCGGCTACCAGATAGAAAACCCATACCGGCACAGCCTGCCACGACGCCGGCATGAGGAAAGACGCGAAAAGAGTCATGATTCCGATGAAAAATGTCATCGCAGCGTAAAAGAAATAATAATGATGCCATAATGACTGCTGCTGCTTCGTCCTTTGCCACTCCCGTTCCTTGTCCCCATCTTCGAGATACTCGACAAGGGCTCGTGGCAGGGAAAGAAGAGGCTGTCCGGTTTCTTTGGCGATGTTTTTGTAGAAACCGAATTTGGACTGATTACCGGTCATCCACTCATTGATCACCGGTTTGCCCCAGGCGACGATGTCCATCTTCGGGTGAACGACCATCAGCACTCCGAGAATCATAGAGGCCGCCCTGCCGAGGAATGCGTAATCGGCCGGAAGTTGAATCGGCTGATCTTTCACGAAATCCTGCATATCTTCGAGAATTTCGTTCATCACCGTAGCATCCAGGTTACTCATATCTTCGCTCAGATACATGGTGAGCATACGCCGCATCATCTTCTTCATCGCTTCCGTATCGGCACCTTCGAGAAGGAAGTCCATATCTCTCAGGGAAGCGATGATCCGGTCATAGTCGTCTATGATAAACCCTTCGATGATAGCACGGATATGTTCGACGTCTTCCCGTTTCACTTTTCCGACCATGCCGAAGTCCAGAATGACTACAGTACCATCTTGTTTAATCATTATATTTCCCGCATGAGGGTCCGCATGAAACATTCCGGCATTGACGAACTGTTCTACACACAGATCGAATATCGTACGGGCAAGTCTCTCCCGGTCCAGGTTATGCCGTTTGATGAATGAAATATCGGTGACCCGCGTTCCTTCCACCCATTCCATCACAAGTACGCGGCCGGTGGATAAATCCGTAAAATATTCAGGGATGTAGACGTTGGAGTGGTCTTCGAACCGCTTCCGGAAATAATTACCGTTCTCGAGTTCCATCGTAAAATCGAGTTCATTACTCATCACAGCCACGACTTCCTTGTAGAGCGCAGGTAAATCTGCCTTTTTCCCGAAGATGGTGAAACGGTTCAGCATCCAGAAAACGACCCTCATCGCCTTGAAGTCCGTCTGGAATATTTCCCTCACCCGGTACCGCTGCACCTTTACAGCGACCGGTGTTCCGTCATGAAGGTAGGCTTTGTAAACTTCTCCGATGGACGCGGAAGCGACAGGATCTTCATCGATCGAAGCGATTCGCTTTTCAAGCGACTCCTGCCAGTCCTCTTCGATGATTTCCTTCGAAAAGGAGAAGGGGACGGGTTGTACACGATCGACGAGCCCTTCCAGCTCACGTATAAAAGAAGCAGGAAGAAGGTCCCCTCGTGAGCTCAGGAACTGCCCGAACTTAATAAGCAGTCCCCCCAGATAAACAGCGCGCTGCCTATATTCCGTCGCCATTTTTTTAAGGAGTTCTTCCCACTTTCTTTCCGTGTCCTGATCCCAGATACGATTCAATTTCTGGAACCAGAAGATCTTCCATAAAAACTTTATAGACATCCAGATGATGATGTACATCCGGTATATTCCTATGTATTTCTTCGAATTCAACGCCTTCCCCCCTCATCTCTCATCTATATGTATTTTAACTTCTACCCTATTTCCTGTACGTTCAACCCAAAAAAAAGTTCAAATTGATACATTTAGATCAGTTATTACTTTTTTTTTACTTTTGGTGATTATAATGAACTATATGTAAATAACTCCCATATATATCCTTAGAAGGATTCTGTTCACTTATTGAATAGCTGTTCACTCAGCTGTTACTTTTTAACTATTTGAACAATTTTGAAAATTTTAAGAATTTTCTTCATAATGGGCGTTGTACTAAAAATCGTAACAGGGGGTTAAAGAAATGAGGAAACTATCCACCTGGCTGACCGCCGGGGCACTATCACTGGTACTCGCTGCTCCGACAGCAAGTGCCGAAACATCATCAACCGAAGATTACGCCGACTGGAACAAAGAACGTTACAGCGACAAGATCGACATCGACGGAATGCTTCAGAAAAAATCGGAACAGGAAGGTTTTCGACAGAAAGCGATCGAAACGATCAAAGAAAATGCGAAGAATACCAATTTCAATGAAGAAGAGAGCAGCGGGGACAGCGAAGGAGATTCTCACTTTACATACGACGGGGGCTCCAAACAATTTCTCGACCGTGACCTCAGCTTCAAGGAATTCACCCTGCGCAGTGTAGGAGAACATGCAGAAGTATGGGTTGCAAACGATTTGTCTTTCCCGGAAGGAGATGAGCGTGAAGCACACACGATCACTCAGGCGCAGGTCGATAAACTCGCGGAAGAATTCGACACGAACATTTACCCGAAAGCGACCGACTTCTTCGGCAAGCAGGATTCACTCGATGGTACAAATGCGCTGCTTGAGGATATCGGTGCTGTACCGGAAGGATATTACGAAACTGAAGACGACGAAAAGATCACCATCCTGATCAACAATATCAAAGACGACAACTACAACGACCCGGACTACCCGTTCTTCGTCGCCGGATTCTTCTGGCAGACGATTGAACAGTATACGGACCGTAACATTATCACGATCGACTCCCGGGACTGGGACGAGCGGCTGGAGGAAACGTTCTTCTCTACGACGATCCATGAACTCCAGCACCTGATCCATGCCGATTATGACAGCGATGAAACATCCTGGGTCAACGAAGGGATGTCCACTTTCTCCGAGTATCTGGGAGGATACGGCATGAGTACAGGTTCCATCAACTTCCTTCTCGATCATCCCGAAAACTCCCTGACAGCCTGGGATGAGCACGTGAATGCCGAGACAGGACCGGAGACGATCGCCGACTACGGACTCGTCCAGTTATTCACTCTGTATAACTATGAGCAATTCGGCCAGGAACTGATCCGCTCCGTAGCGACAAGCGAACTCAACAGCATCGAAAGCTTCGAACAGGCTTATGACGAATTCGGTATCGATAAATCCTTCGACGAAGTGTACAGAGACTTCACGTCCGCACTCGTCATGGATGACAACAAATTCAAAGGAGGTAAATATGGGTTCGAAAACATCGACCTCCGAGATATCGAGACCGAAGACGGGACCCGAGGAAAAACGGTGAACTTCGAATCCGCTAAAGACTTCGAAAAAGAAGGCGTTCCTGCCTGGGGTACAGATTTCAAAGAGTTCGATTTCGAGCCGGGTGAAAATGTGGAATCCTTCGACTTTAATGGTGTGGACTTCCTGCCGTTCCAGTGGAAATCGACGGAGGATCCTTTAAATGAGAACAACAATGTATTCTACAGTACCAAAGGCGATGAGATGGACAACGCCATGATTTTCGAGGCGGACCTCACTGGTCTTGACGAGGCGACTCTGTCTTTCGATCATTACCTTCAGATTGAAGAGAACTGGGATTTCGGAGTCGTACAGGTATCTACGGATGGCGGCGACACGTGGACCTCCCTTTCCAATGAAAATACGACAGACAGTGTCGTGGAAAACGGCTATCCGAAAATCAAAGACAACGTGCCCGGTTTTACGGGGATGACGGATTCCTTCCGTAACGAAACGTTCGATCTATCCGAATATGCAGGGGAAGAAGTTCTCGTCTCCTTCCGTTACCTTACCGACTGGGGACACATGGAAGAAGGCTGGTATCTCGATAACATCGAAATTCCGGAAGCCGGTGTTTCCTACAGCGGGGAAAGTACGGAAGACTTCACCTCTCAGGCAGAACTGGATGAGAACTACGTGAACTACGGCGTGTCCTTCTTCAAAGAGAAGAAGAATGGTAAATACCAGGTCGTGCACGTCGACCCTTTCAATATCACAGATGAAGATGCATTAGAACTGCAGAAGGTGTTCCGTCCAGGTAAAACGTACATGACGACTCATTACGCTGCACCTCAGGACAGCACGGAATACGTGGACTTCGAATACGAAATCGAATACAAAGAAAACAGGAAAAACAAAGGAAAACGGAACTGATAAAAAAAGCCAGCCCTCTGCGGTTGGCTTTTTTTCGTTTCCAGGGGGGTTCATCACCAATTTCTTCCTTCCCTACTTCCCTATTGAACGTAGGAGTCGGTTCAAGGCGACGTTCCAGAACTTCCAATATAGGTCCCCTCCGCTTTTCATTTCTCTTCATTTTTGACATGATAGAGGTATACTTGTACATAGAGAGGACGGGATTCCCTTGATGATAAAAGAACTGGAAGTAAAAGATTTACGCCCGGTATCGGAATGGCTGCACCGGATGAACGATGATGATAAGCATTTCGTCGCCTGGCTCGCTTCCGATCCGAAAGAAATATTCGAACAGATTTGGGGGCTCACTCAGCTCAATGACCCCTTCGCCTTCGTCGCCTGGGATGATGATGAAATCGTCGGGTTCCTAGGGATCCTTCCGTTTTTTGAACAGAAGGTCTGCCGGCTCCTCGGGCCGTTTGCGACGAAGCAGGAAACGTTGATTTTCGAAAGACTTTGGCAAAAAGCCTCCCTGACGCTTGAGATGTATTTCGATGCGGCGAAACTCGCCTGTTTTGATGTCAATATAGAACTGCTGGCATTCGCCGAGAACTATGAATTCGAATTATATAATATCGAAAAGACGCTTCGTCTTGATAAATCCTCCTTCACACCGTCCTTTTCAGATGAACCGATCCGGCCACTCGATGATGATCGAAAAGCCGAACTCGATTCTCTCCATCCGGACGGGGCTTACTACACGACAGCGCAAATGATGGAACTTTCCCGTGAGGATGGCCATCACCTGCTCGGCTACTTTGATGAAGGCGTCCTTACCGGATATATTTATATGGAGACCATTCTACCGGGAGAAGAAGGGGAAATCTGCTTTGTGAACGTCGCGTCCGGGGATCAGGGAGAAGGTGTCGGAAGCGCTCTGCTTGATTATGCTTTATCGACAGGTTTCCGGGACGAAAGCTTTTCCTATATCACCATTTCCGTACGGGAGGCCAACAGAGCGGCGGAAAGCCTGTATAAGCGCATCGGCTTTTATGAATGGCATACCATCTTCGCTTACAATAAAACGATCGAAACGCAGCCGCCTCCGAGACTGATCCATTAAGAAGGAGAGGATAACCATGAGCTCTTTAGAAGATATCCTTCCCCGGCTCGGGGACCACACACCGATATCAGAACAAAAATCCGTAAGTGGCGGGGACATCAATGAAGCCTATTACGTCAAAACCGAAGAGCAGGAATATTTCGCTAAAAGAAACAGGGACGCCCCCCCCCTATTTCTTTCAGGCGGAAGCCAGAGGCCTTGAGCTCATCAGGGAGACGGAGACCATCCACGTCCCCGCCGTTTACCATTATGATGAAAACGAACAGGGGGACGCCTGGCTTATCCTGGAACATATTCCAGCCGGAACCCCCTCCTCTCTTACGACGAGCCGTCTCGGGGAAAGACTCGCCCGTATGCACTCCCAGGGAGGAGAGAGCTATGGGTTCGATCAGCCTACATTCGTCGGGGAGATCCTCCAGAAAAACAGCATGGGACCATCCTGGGTGGACTATTACCGGGACGAGCGTCTCCTCCCGCAGCTGCGAAGAGCCGAAGCGGACGGAAAGCTTCAGGGGGACAGGAGGAAACGCGCCTTCCACCTTCTGGATAATCTGGATAAATGGATCCCTGAAAATCGCGGGAGCTCGCTTTTACACGGAGACCTGTGGGGCGGGAACTGGATCGCCGGACCGGGTGACACACCTTATCTGATAGACCCATCCGTCTTTTACGGAGACAGGCTAATGGATCTGTCGTTTACGGAACTTTTCGGTGGCTATCCCCGGAATTTCTATGAAGCGTATCAGGAGCATTTCCCTCTGCCTGACTACTATGAAGAAGTGAAGCCTTTGTATCAGTTATTCTATCTGCTCGTTCACCTGAATATTTTCGGTGAATCCTACGGAAGCGCCGTCGATCGTGTCCTCCGTCCTTACACTTCGACGAAAGGGTGAGGCTTCAGATAAGCCTGGGACTGAATATAACTGTCTTCATACTTATCGGCCCATTCTTTCAACGTCCGCCTTACGACGTGCAGGGAAATCTCCCCGCTCCCATACTGTTCCAGCCGATTCTCGAGCAACGTTTTCTCTTCCTGGGATAACTGACGTTTCACATGGCCCGCGATATGCTGACAGGCATTGATGTGACGTTCTCTCGTCGGGGGAGTTTCCAACGCTTTCGTAAGAAGCTGACTGTACTCTTCCTTCAGTTCATAAAAAGGAACTTCCCTCCCACGGGCGAGCAGCCGTCCCAACTGTTTTTGAATGGAGGGGGAATAGGCCATCAGCAGGTATTTATGATCGGATTGAAAATCGAACAACTCCCGTTTCGAGCCCTTTCCCATCACCTCGCGCATCCGGCGCAGGGTGAATACTTTCGTCCAGAAGTGATCCCATTCTTCTTCCCCCGCATATTCAAGGAAAGAAGCGGATAACCTTTCTTCGGCGTAAATATTACCGGTGATTTCCACTTCTTCTTTCAATCGATTCACTCGTTCATCACTTATATCTATGTCTTTGTCTATATAAACAGCTGGTCTTTCTACGTACTTCACGAATCTTCCTCCTTTTTACGAAAAATCTGATTTTGTAGAAGGATTCCCTATCTTCTTCATCGAATAACATAAGGGAGGACGATAATGCTTGGTAATCGAACTTGCATGTATTAAAATTTATCTTGATGTATAATTATACTCGGAAATGAGGGATGATCAACATGAACAACCAGAACCATCCACTATCTGCGCATTTACGTTTCATCATACCATCCATACTCGGTATTCTATTATTCATGATCCCGATTCCATCCGGAGATTCGATGACCATCCTCGTCGCTATCTTTGCCGGCTGGCTCGAAGAAGCACTCAAACCCTATCTGTCACTTATCATGACGTTCATCATCACGCTGACAGCTGTACTCACCTTATGGGTGAAAGCCGGAGGACGAAGGATTGTGAGTTCGTCTCCTTTTTTCACTTCTCTTCTGGATGTAACCCCATTCTGGACGATTATTCGCGTCCTCGGAATGATTTTCGCTCTTATGATTTATTTCCAGATCGGCCCGGAGGCCATCACCTCTGATGTGACCGGTGGATTACTGCTGGATTCCCTATTGCACGTTCTGTTCACAGTCTTTCTGTTTGCAGGTCTTTTCCTGCCGTTACTTTTGAACTATGGTCTTTTGGAACTCTTTGGGATAGTATTAATGAAAATCATGCGTCCGCTTTTCACCCTTCCCGGACGTTCGTCGATCGATTCCCTCGCTTCCTGGCTCGGGGATGGAACCATCGGTGTTCTATTAACGAGTAAGCAGTATGAAGAAGGGTACTATACGAAACGTGAAGCCGCCGTCATCGGGACGACGTTTTCTGTCGTGTCGATCACGTTCACCATAGTCGTCATCGAGGAACTCGGTCTCGGCCATATGTTCGTGCCATTGTACGGGACCATCGTCCTTGCCGGGGTCATCGCTGCTCTTATCATGCCCCGGATTCCTCCGCTTTCGAAAAAGTCGGATACCTTCGTAACAGAAGAGGTGCGGGATAATGGTGACCAGGTACCGGAAGGGGAGACCGTCTTCACCCACGGTTACAAACAGGCCGTTAAACAGGGGAGCAAGTCTCCCGGTCTTACAGGATTTTTCAAAAACGGAGCTCAAAACGTTCTCGATATGTGGATGGGGGTCGCTCCGATCGTCATCGCTCTCGGTACGATAGCCCTGGTGCTGGCGGAGTTCACGCCGCTATTCACGTGGCTCGGTGCTCCATTCATTCCGATTCTTGAGCTGTTGCAGATTCCATCGGCTCAGGCTGCTTCCGAAACGATTCTGATCGGCTTTGCGGATATGTTCCTGCCGGCGATCATCGGAGCTTCCATCGAAAGTGAAATGACCCGTTTCGTCATCGCTGCCCTGTCCGTTACACAGCTGATTTATATGTCGGAAGTCGGTGGAGTCCTGCTCGGGTCGAAAGTCCCTGTAGGTATCACAGATCTATTCATCATCTTCCTGCAACGTACCATCATCAGCTTGCCTATCATTGCTTTAGTTGCTCATTTGATCTTTTAAAACCAATTGAAGAGAGGTCTCTTGTATGAAAAAGAAAATAGTTTCTGCCTTTGTAATGATGGGGATAACCGGTTTCGGCGCTACTGTCGTAGAAGCCGACACTGTAGAAGTCGAGTCAGGAGACTCCCTTTGGAAGATCGCTTCTTCGAACGGAGTCTCTGTGGATCGTCTCATGGCTCTGAATGAACTTTCCACCACGACCATCCATCCGGGACAGAAACTTCGGATAGCGGAAGAAGTGAAGCCACCTTCTTCCCCTCCTCCCTCTTCATCTGTTTATGAAGTACAAGCGGGCGATTATTTGTCGAAAATTGCACGGAACCAAGGCACTACCGTTCAAAAGTTGAAAACGTGGAACAACCTTACCTCCGACACGATTCACATCGGACAGAAACTGAAGCTGGCCGGAACCGGAAGCGTGGCACAGGAAAAGCCGCCCGTCGCTTCTCCCTCCCCCGGCCCTTCTCATACATATATTGTGCGTCGCGGAGATAATCTTTCGAAAATCGCCTCTTCCCTTGGAATGCGGGTGACAAGCTTGAAAGAATGGAACGATCTCGAATCGGACATCATTTATGTCGGTCAGTCCCTCCAGGTGACAAAAAGTAACGAAAACCCCCCCCTCTTCTCCTGAAGAAAAGAAGGTCACTGTCACCTCCTACTTGGTTCAACCCGGGGAGAGTCTTTGGACCATCAGTCAGAAATTCAAAGTACCGGTTCCTAAACTCCGGGAAATGAATAATATGAAAGATACGATCATACGAGCCGGCGAAACGCTTCTTCTCGAGAAAGTTAAGGAAAACCATAAAGAAGCAGAAAGTTCCTTCCCGGCCCGTGCTATCATTTCAACTGCAAAATTGTACATGGGAACCCCTTACGTATGGGGCGGGAACACTCCAGGTCAAGGGTTCGACTGCAGTGGTTTCCTGAAATACGCTTTCGCTAAGCACGGGGTTTCCATCCCGAGAACAGTCGCTTCGATACATAAGGTAGGTACGCCCGTGTCTTCTCCTTCGGTCGGAGATCTTGTATTTTTCGAAACGTACAAAAAAGGCCCTTCTCACGCCGGGATTTACCTTGGCGATGGTATGTTCCTTCATGCCGGCTCCTCTTCCGGGGTTACGGTCAGCTCCATGGATATGAATTACTGGAAACAGAGATACCTTGGTGCTAAAAGTTATTGAACAGCTTACGGAGACGACTCCTTCAGTCGTCTCCGCTTTTTTATTTTTGGATGAAGTTAGTGAGGTGCTCAGAATGCGGTTGTCGCTTAAGGATCTCATTTTTTCTATTGCGGGATTCAAGGAGGCATCAGTAGAAACGGAGGGTGGTAAGTTATAAGGGGTTCAGTGCTGAATCTTAGGCGTGAGCACCTCATTTCTTTTCCTATTCCGTCGTTCAGAATACCTCTTCAAGGCGCGAGCACCCCATAACAGGATAGTATACCGTGCTCAAGACGTCTTCCCCTCACCCGAGCACCTCATAAAAGCGCCTAAGGCCTGTTACATTTTATTTACGTTCCGCTAACATTATTTTGAATATCTACAATAAAGGGTATAAAGGTAGTACAATGTATGAATAGATAAGATTTCATGGAGAAAGAAGGCGAGGGTAAACGAATGAAGCGTGATGCTTTTTTTGATAATGCGAAATTATTTCTGATTGTACTCGTCGTCTTCGGTCATGCGATGCAGCCGATGACGGAAGACTCTGCCTTTATGTACAGTCTCTATACCTTCATTTACACCTTTCATATGCCTGCGTTCATTTTGTTGGCAGGATTTTTTGCGAAGGGTTCAAAAGATAAGAACTATATTATGCAAATGGTCAAAAAGCTGCTGCTTCCCTACCTCCTGTTCCAGGCTGTATACAGCGGCTATTACTATGCGCTCGGAGACAGTGGCTGGTTCAACGGGTTCTTTCACCCTCACTGGTCCCTGTGGTTTCTCGTAAGCCTGTTCTGCTGGCACATCCTGTTGATCGGTTTCAAAAGAATACCGCCGGTTCTCGGGATACTCATTTCTCTCGAGCTCGGACTGATCATCGGTTATTTCAGTGAAATCGGCCATACGTATAGCCTTTCCCGGACGTTCGTCTTCTTCCCTTTCTTCCTCGCAGGCTACTGGCTGACGAAAGAACAGGTGAAAAAATGGCAAAAACCATCCGTCCGCCTGGCCTCTCTAGGAATTATGGGAATTGTGGCCACCTGTATCGCCCTGTTTCCGGAATTCAGTTCGGGGTGGCTGCTCGGGTCCAAGTCTTATGCTACGCTAGGTATTCCGGAGGCCGGGGGTTGGTTGCGCCTCGGTGTATATATACTCGCTGCTGTTATGACGGTTGCAGTATTATCCTGGGTCCCGAGCCGGCATTTTTCCTTTACAAAGCTCGGTCAGCGCACTCTTTACGTTTACTTGTTGCACGGTTTCTTCATCCAGTTTTTCCGTAAAATCGATCTGTTCACCTACACACACTGGCTGGATATAGTAGGAGTCTTCGCTATTGCGGTCGGTATCGTCTATATACTTTCCTCGAAGTTCATAATGACGATCGCCGGCCCACTTATAGAAACCAAACTGCCCCGAAAACGGAAAACGGAACCAAGCGCTTAGTCTACCAATGAAAAAAACCTGCAGGGAGTGTCATCAACTCCCTGCAGGTTTTTCAATTATTTCTTGAAATCTCCGGCCCATGTCCCTTTACGGAACACAGGGTCAAACGTACCATCCTGTCTTTCTCCATCAATATCCAGTTCAGCAGAACCGATCATGAAATCCTCATGCACGAGACTGTCGTTGACGCCGTGCTTGTCGCGTTCCTCTTCACTCATCGAAGAACCATCTTTCACGTTTGTCGGATAAGCTTTACCAAGCGCAATATGGCAGGAAGCGTTCTCGTCGAAAAGGGTATTATAGAAAACGTGTCCCGACTGGGAAATCGGGGATTCGATCGGCACGAGTGCTACTTCCCCGAGGCGTTTCGCTCCTTCATCCGTTTCAAGCAGATACCTCAATGATTCCTCCCCGGATTCCGCCTGATAGTCGACGACTTTTCCTTCTTCGAAAGTAAGGGAGAAGTTTTCGATCAGATTCCCGTCATAGTTGAGCGGCATGGTACTTTGCACCTTGCCATTCACTCCATACTTGTGAGGCATCGTGAATACTTCTTCTGTAGGCATATTCGGGTTGAACGTCACACCATCCGTCGATTCAGCCGAACCGCCGGCCCAAATATGGTTATCTACAAGTTCAATCGTCAAATCCGTGCCCGGTGCTTTATAGTGAAGTTTCTTGAATTGTTTTTCATTGAGAAGTTCCCGGGCCTGGCGCAACCTTTCATTGTGCTCATCCCAAGCTTTGAGCGGGTCTTCCCTGTCGATACGGGTAATGTGGAAAATCTGTTCCCACAGTTTGTCCTGAGCCAATTCCACCGGATCTCCCGGGAACAATTTCTTCGCCCAGTCCGGATGAGGGAAGGCGACGATCGTCCAGGTGATCTTGTCTTCCATAATGTAATCCCGATACGTCGTAAGCGCTTCGGCGCTCGCTTTGTTGGCTTTCGCCACACGCTCCGAATCCACATCTTTCAAGAGATCCGGGTCCGGGCCATATACGTTGACGACAGAATATCCATCCTTCGCCATTTCCTCGAGACCTTGAGCCCGCCAGCGTGGGAAGTTTTCCAAAACCTCGTCCGCAGCATGTTTCATCTTCATGTAAGTGAGGACATTGTCTCCCCACTGGACATACACGTCTTTCGCCCCACGACCATATGCTTTTGCTGTAAGTACGTGAACAAAATCGGAAGCTTCAATCGGGGCATTGATGATGACCCCCTGTCCTTCCTGTATGTTGATTCCTTTTTGCAGCGCTACGTCCGCATAGCGTTCCAGCTGTTCCTGAAATGTATTCATTATTTTCCTCCTAAGACATCCACTTCGGTGGTGTGTTTTTATCCCAGAAAATTTCACCTAACGGGTAATGAGTCTCATACCCGTCTTCTTTCACGTGATAGTGAAAGTTAAACCAATATCCTTCTCCGGGCCTCAAATCACGGCGCACGTGAAAACGTGCCAGCTCTTCTCCTGTATGGCTATGAATCAGATTGAAAATCCGCTCTCCGTATCCTGCAGAAGGATCTTCGGTGATTTCATACATAGGTACGTCCTTGTCTTCCACGAACGACTCGATGACCGCTTCCATTTCAGGGAAGATCTCTTCGATGACCTCTTCTTCCACTTTGGCGCCGATCCTCGGACCGAGCTTATTCATTGTCTGTTCTTTCGCCCTTTCCGTAAGATGCTCCAGCGTCACGGGTGGAAGGAACGGTTCATTCTCTTCCCTTACCGTTTCCATCTCTCCGGAAATCTGTTCCTTCTCCGAAGCTTCCGGGTTGATCTGTGTCGGAGGAACATAAAGACCGAGAGTCATAATCGCCACGAGAGAGACGAACAGTTTCCGCATCCATATTTTCATAGCTACCGCATCCTTTACATTCTTTTCTCATATGTTTTGTCCGTTCCGGTTAGCGCTTACATAAAAAAGCGCTTATAGCTTATAATAAGGGGTTCCGATCAGAGTGGTGCCACTTTTCTTAGGCTAGTTCCAACACCCGGAAACCGGGGCTATTTCGGGAAAACA
Organism: Salimicrobium flavidum; assembly: GCF_900156645.1. Classification (GTDB taxonomy): domain Bacteria; phylum Bacillota; class Bacilli; order Bacillales; family Halobacillaceae; genus Salimicrobium; species Salimicrobium flavidum. The sequence continues at coordinate 275,556 of NZ_FTOC01000002.1, read as the reverse complement.
CTCCGAAATGAAGCACAGGCTTCTTATACCCTGAGTTTCCAAGCGGGGTGTTTCCACTTTTCTATACTATCAGAAATTTGGTTTTCGGGCATCTGTCAGGATTCCTCTATCTTTTGACCTATACCCCTCGGTTCCGTCTCTTCTGAAAACACCTCCACGCTTAGCATGGAGGTGTCGGGTCGCTTCTTATTCAGTGAGTACGAACGTTTCGATTTTAATGGTTACATCGACTTTTTTCATTCGTCCCTGCACGATGAAATCATTCGTTTCATGCCGGAAGAATTGTCGAGCCCCGTTGTACGTAGTGAACCATTTGTTTTCGATTATAGAGAATTCGCGCTTTTCTTTATCCGTGATTTCAATAGGGTGGTACGTATTACCGAGGGTCCCGTCCTCCCTCTCCATAATCCCGACACGATGTTTGTCATCCATCCATACCTGAGTCATAATCCTCAACGGAATCACTCCTTCTGCACCTGATTATCTAAAAGAGAATTCATATTTTTCGACACGCAAATTGTATAACAATTTGTGGATTGAAATAATTATCGCAACATTTCGACAAAATTTCAACACTTTACTGATAAAAAGCGCAAAAGGATTATTAGTGCTGTCTGTACATATCGCTGATGAATTTATACCGGTCGCTGCGATAGATGGATATGTTGCGTTCAAACGGGGAGCCTGTGCTCAAGTAACCGACACGCTCAATCTGAAGAATCGCATCCCCTTCCTGGATAGCAAGCGGTTCCGCTTCTTCCGTTCCGGCTATCCCCGCTTCGATCGTCTGTCTGGCCCTTCCGATCGACTGCTCTGTTTCTGTTTCGATATATTCATAGAAGGATAGTTCTTCGAGTCTCCGCGCATCAAGTTCCGGAAACAATCGTACGGGAATGAAGGTTTCTTCGATAGCCATCGGTTCATCATCAGCATAGCGGATCCGCTTCAGGTGATATACCTCTTCCTCATTCAGATCCAAAAGCTCTCTCGTCGTCTCATCGGGCATCCTTGTTTCGAAAGTGAGGAGTTCATTGTGGGAGGAGAGCCCTCGCCGTTTCATATCTTCACTGAAACTGGTCACTCCCTGTAGAGGCTGCTCGAATTTCTGTTCAGCTACGAATGTTCCACGCCCCTTCTCCCGGTAGAGAAGACGATTCCGCACCATATTCGAAACCGCTTGGCGTACCGTCATCCGACTTACGCCGTAAGTTTCGGATAATTCCCGTTCAGAGGGGATCGGCGCCCCGCGCATAAAAATTCCTTGATCTATTTTTCGTCTGATATCTTCTTCGATCTGGTAATACATCGGCATGGGGGATTCTTTATTCAGCAATGTCCTCTACACCCTTCCCGTAAGCTTCTTCGTCCACTATCAGTGTAACATTCTCGTGGTGATAAAGAGCAGAGGCCGGGAAGGATTCATCCATTTCTCCCTTAAGAAGACGTCGGATCGCCTCGTTTTTCCGCAATCCGGAAGCGAGCAGCAAGATTTTTCTGCTTTTCAAAATGGAACCGATTCCCATAGTGATCGCTTCTTTCGGTACGTCCTCCGGAGAAGGGAAAAATCTGGCGTTGGCCTTGCGGGTCGTTTCAGCCAATGTCTCTACGTGCGTCTCCCCCTCGAATGATGCCCCCGGTTCATTGAAACCGATATGACCGTTGCTGCCGATACCAAGCAGCTGAATATCCGGAGGTCCTTCCTTTTCAATAAGTCTTTCGTAAGCGATGCATTCCTCCTCAAGATCGGCTGCTTCTCCATTAGGAATATAGGTTCTCCCAAACGGCACCAAAGAAAAAAGATGTTTTTGCATAAAGGAATGATAACTGTGCTCATGATTTTTCGGAAGGCCGACATATTCATCCAGATTGAACGTCGTCACCCGGGAATAGTCCATCTTCCGCTCTCTATGACCCTGTGCAAGAAAACGGTACGTACCGAGTGGTGTGCCACCGGTAGCGAGTCCGAGCGTCAGTTGCGGGTTCTCCCTTACATTTTTTTCAATGAATAACGCAGCTTCCCGGCTCATTTCTTCGTAATCTTTCACAACCTTGATTTTCATTTTCTATTCCTTCCCTTCGTAAGCGACTACTCCCCGGCACCAAGTCGCTTGGACGTTGAAATCATCATCGACCAGCACGAAGTCGGCATCCTTACCCTTTTCGATGCTTCCTTTCCGGTCATCCACCCCGAGCTCACGCGCAGCATTCAAAGAAGTGATGGATAGAAGTTCCTGGTCGGTCAAAGCAAGATTCTGTTTCATAAGCCGGGCCGCTTTTGCCAAAGTGAGAATACTTCCAGCAAGCGTTCCATCTTCGAGTACGGCTTGCTGGTCCTTCACCGTAACGTCCTGGCCACCGAGGTCGTAGGTCCCTTCCGGCAGACACTTGGCACGCATTGCATCAGTGATGAGCAGCGTCCGTTTATCGGTCAGCTGACGGTATGCTACCTGCACAGCTTCTTTTTTCGAATGGACATAATCGACGATCATCTCCACCATGAGACGTGAATCCGTAAAAGCCGCACCTGTAACACCCGGGTCTCTGTGATGAAACCCGCTCATCTGATTGTACAGATGGGTCACGTGACGCACGCCTTCCTCTACAGCCTTTTCCGCCTGCTCAAACGTTGCACTGGTGTGCCCCATCGAAGCGATGATGCCGTGACTGTTCAAATGGTGGATCAATTCATCTGCGCCTTCCTCCTCAGGTGCGAGCGTGACGAGACGTATCTTATCGCGACTCTTGTTCCGGAAAGATTCGAAGCGGCTGATGGAAGGCTCCCTGATGTAATCGAGTGGTTGCGCTCCCGCTTTTTTTCTGGAAATGAAGGGGCCCTCCAGATGGATCCCCAGTAATTCAGCACCTGTGGCACCTCTCTGATCGAATGTGCCAACGTTGCTCACTGCATTTTCAATAGCTTCAGAGGACTGGGTCATCGTGGTCGCAAGAAAAGAAGTCGTCCCTTCTTCAGGAAGGATGTCCGCTATCCCCTGGAGTGCTTCCGGCGTCGCATCCATCACGTCGTGGCCGTTCGCTCCGTGGATGTGTACGTCTATAAAGCCCGGAAAAAGCGTAAGTCCATGACCGTCTATGATCGTGCCCCCCTGATGAAAAGGGGCATCTGCCACATCTATTATTTTCCCTTCATCGAAAAGAATACTCCCCCGTTCGATGGTGCGGTCTTCCTGAACAATCCGGACGTTCTGATACTCGATGCTCATCCCCATTCCTCCTTTATTTATTTTTCATCTGTTTCTTCATCGCTTCAGCCAGAAATTCAACGCTGGTGCCTACCACCACGTGCAGGTTGCTTGTGCCGATGTTGATGACACCTTTGGAGCCTTCTCGTTTCAGTCTTTTTCCATCCACTTTTTCCCGGTCTTCCATCGTCAGTCTAAGTCTTGTCGTACAATAATCCAGGGTATGGATATTATCCTCTCCGCCTAGAGCTTCAATGTAAGCAGACGCTTTTTCATCGTAGTCCGAGGTCCCTGCGTACGATGTTCCCTCTTCTTCTTCGTCATCATCCTCACGCCCAGGTGTTTTCAGGTCCAGTTTTGTAATCAACAGGTAGAAGATAACGAAATAGAGAGTCGCCATCACCAGACCGAGCACCAGAAGCATGAGCGGATTCTCGGCAATATTGAAGTTCAGCAGATAATCGATCAGTCCCGCCGAGAAGCCGAAACCATGACGCACATCAAGCATATATGCTAATACCATCGACATCCCGGTAAGCGCTGCGTGTACGACGTACAGTACCGGAGCCAGGAACATGAAAGAAAATTCGATCGGTTCCGTCACTCCTGTAAGGAAGGAAGTGAGAGCGATACTTCCTAGCATCCCGCCGACGGCAGCTTTTTTCTCTTTCTTTGCAGCCGCATACATCGCGAGGCACGCAGCCGGTAAACCGAACATCATGATCGGGAAGAATCCGGCAAGGAAATAACCGGCGTCCGGGTCTCCCTGAAGGAAGCGGTTGATTTCTCCGTTTACGGTTTCTCCGGCAGCTGTCGTAAAGCTTCCGAAATCGAACCATATAAGGGTATTCATCACATGGTGCAGTCCGACCGGAATCAAGAGGCGGTTCAGAAATCCATAAGCACCGACTCCGAGTTCTCCGGAAGAGAGAATCCACTGTGCAGTTGCATCAAGCGCATATTGAGGATATACCCACAGATAGCCCATGACGAAAGAAAGTACGACCATGGCAGCGGAAGTAATGATCGGTACGAATCGTTTCCCTCCGAAGAAAGATAAATACTCCGGAAGTTTGATATCATAAAACCGGTTATAAAGCATACCGGCAGAGATACCGGCGATGATTCCGGCGAATACTCCCATCTGTATGTCTTCGTTGATGGCCTCCACCCCGGCTTGTAAGACGAGGACACCTATGGCCCCTGATAAAGCGGCGCCGCCGCCTCCGTCTTTGGCGAAGCCCATCGCAATTCCTATACCGAAAATGAGTGGCAGGTTTTCCAGAATACTTGCCCCCGCTGCTTCAATAAATGCGATATCAAGCATATCATCCATACCGAGGCGCAGAAGAAGCGCAGCAGCAGGAAGGGTCGCAATCGGAAACATGAGTGATTTTCCGATCCGTTGCAAAAATGCTAACACAATAAAAACTCCTTTCTTTTTTGAAAACGCTTTATATGGATTGTACCATCAAGGTATATAGTTGTCTATACCAATTTTCAAAATTGATAAAAGGTCATTCAAAAGTACTGAGGCTTATTTTTATCCCGGGTTCATTGTCCCTTTCTGCGCCTGAACACCTTATAAAAAAAGTTATGAGGCGCTCGCGATGTTTCGTTCCCCCGAGCACCTCATAACTTCTGGGATTACCGTGCTCGTCGGAGGCCAAGTCTTCTGAACCCCTCAAAACGACCACAAACAAAAAAGACCGACCCCGGAAGGTCAGTCTTTCCTCTGTTTATACACTTCTATCGCACGTTCGCGCATCCGTTTATGATCCACCATCGGTTCAGGGTAGTCTTCGCCGATGATACAGCCCGCTTTCTTCTGTTCTTCCCCGGGCATCTTATGCGGCTCATGGATGTATGTCTTCGGCACGTCCGCCAGGGCCGGAATCCATGCTTTAATGTACTCCCCATGCGGGTCGAATCGCTCCGACTGCCGGACGGGATTGAAGACCCGGAAATAAGGGACGGCGTCCGTACCTGTCGAAGCGGCCCACTGCCACCCCCCGATATTCGAAGCCGCTTCGTAATCGGCGAGTTTCTGATGGAAGTACCGCTCCCCTTTTCTCCAGTCGATCAGCAGATCTTTCGTCAGGAACGAAGCGACCGCCATCCTGGCCCGGTTGTGCATCCATCCGGTTTCATTCAGCTGTTTCATTGCGGCATCGATGAACGGAAAGCCCGTCTCACCACGCTTCCACCTTTCAAAAATCTCTTCATCTTCATTCCACGGGATCCCCCGGAATTTCTCCGTCAGTTCCTGGTCTCCAGCTTCCGGATGATTGTAGTAAACCATATGATAAAAATCGCGGAAAGCAAGCTCACGGATAAAGCTTTCCACTCCGTCCTGCCGTTTCCGTCCGTCCGTATCCTGCATGACTCTGTGATAGACGGTGCGCGGAGAAATCGCTCCCGTCCGTAAATACCGGCTCATCAGACTCGTCCCGTCCTTTGATGGAATATCCCGGTCTTCATCATAATAGTAGACAGGTTCATCGAGAAAAGCGGCGAGTCTCTGCAGTGCCGCCTCTTCCCCGACTTCCTGCCAGTCGCGGAGCGGTTTTTTGGTCAGCTGGTTGTACTTTTCGCCTCCCGAAGAAAATTCCTCTGTCCGATCGGTGAGATGACGGGAAAGCTTATCCCGGTCCACCTGCTGCATACCGGGCTTCGGAAGCTTCTGCCACTGTTTGAAATACGGAGAGAAGACCTGGTAAAGACCTCCATCTTTCTTCGTCACTTCTTCCGCTCCGTGCAGAGGGTGGTCTATGTACGTATGAACGCGGATCCCTTTGTCCTCAAGCAAAGCGAGGACACGCTCATCACGTTTTTTACCGAATCCGGTTTCCGCCTTGTTGAAATAAATATCACCGGCATCCGTCACAACTTCAAACAGCGAATGGAACGCTTCCTCTTCTTCCCCGTAAATGAAGTGAAGCGGACCGGATGTTTCGTTGAAAACCTTCACCGTCTGAAAAAAATAATCCTGCTGCAGATCAAAATCGCGGACCAGCTCCGGGTGGATGTGGAAAAGAAGAAGCAACTCATCCTCCTCGCGAAGATGATTCACTGCTTCTTTCAGGGCAATATTATCCCCGAGACGCAAATCGTTACGGATCCATACGATGGAAGTAGTCATCCTTACACCTGCTTCATCAGGTTCGCCATTTCAACAGCAGCAACAGCGGCTTCTGCGCCTTTGTTACCGGCCTTTGTCCCGGCACGCTCAATCGCCTGTTCAATCGTATCAGTGGTTATCACTCCGAAAATGACCGGCAGGCTGTTCTTCACAGATGCCTGGGACACGCCTTTAGCCGCTTCTCCGCAAACGTAATCGAAATGGGGGGTCGAACCGCGTATGACTGCACCAAGAGTGACGACCGCATCGTACTTGCCGGAAGCCGCCATACGATCCGCAGCCAGTGGTATTTCGAAAGCCCCCGGGACCCACGCTGCATCGATATTCGCTTCATCGACGCCGTGCTGTTTCAAAGCGCCCACCGCTCCTTCATAAAGTCGTTCCGTAATGAATTCATTGAATCGCCCGGTCACGATTCCGATTTTAAGATCTGTTCCTACGAGGTTGCCTTCAAGTCTATTTACCATAAGTTTTTAAGCTCTCCTTTATAAGTGAAATAAGTGACCCATTTTGGATCGTTTCGTTTCCATGTAACGCGCGTTCTCTTCCCGGGACGGCATTTCAATCGCCACCCGGTCCGTAACTTCCAGCCCATATCCGCCAAGGCCGGAGATTTTTTTCGGGTTGTTCGTCAACAGCTTCAGTTTCGTAATGCCGAGGTCCTTCAAAATCTGAGCACCTACGCCGTAATCACGCAGATCCGGCGCGAACCCTAGTTTTTCATTGGCTTCGACGGTATCATAGCCTTCTTCCTGAAGTTTATAGGCGTAAAGCTTATTCATCAGACCGATGCCCCGGCCTTCCTGTCGCATATACACCAATACCCCGCTGCCGTTTTCGTCAATCTGACGGAGGGCATTGTGGAGCTGAGGACCACAGTCACAGCGCCACGACCCGAACACATCCCCTGTGAGACATTCCGAATGGACGCGAACCAGTGTCGGTTCATCCGGGTCGATATCACCTTTCACCAGAGCGATATGGTCCTTATAGTCGATGTCGTTCGTGAAGCCGATTGCCCGGAAATCTCCGTATTCCGTCGGAAGATTGATTTCCACTTCGCGCTTCACATGGGCTTCATGATTGTAACGGTACTGAATCAAATCGGCGATCGTGATCATCGGAATATCGAATTCCTCCGACATTTTCTTAAGATCCGGCACACGGGCCATCGTACCGTCATCTTTGATGATTTCACAGATGACCCCGGCCGGTTTCGCCCCCGCAAGCTCGGCAAGGTCGATGGATGCTTCCGTATGACCGGCCCGGCGCAGTACGCCACCTTTTTTTCCGATAAGCGGAAAGATGTGCCCCGGACGGTTGAAATCAGAAGCCGTCGCTTTTTCATTCAGCATTTCACGGATCGTGAGCGCCCGTTCATCTGCAGATATCCCTGTCGTCGTATCCCGGTGGTCGATACTCACAGTGAACGCTGTTTTGTTCGGATCCGTGTTCTCTCCGACCATCGGCATCAATTCAAGGTTCTCCGCCACTTCATCCGTGACCGGCGCACAGACAAGTCCACGTCCGTGTGTAATCATGAAATTGATCATTTCCGTCGTCGCATATTCGGCGACCCCCACTAGATCCCCTTCATTTTCCCTATCCTCATCGTCACAGACGATCACCATTTCTCCTTTTTTCAACCGTTCAATCGCTCGTTCTATCGAATCGAACATAATATCCCCCCTAATTCTTTGGCTCTGTTATCGTTTGTTGTTGATATTCGTCTCTTCAGGTGGAAGCTTGCCGCGGGCATGGTGGAAACTTCCCGAAGCTCCCTCTGGTCGTTCCGGGTGATTTTCATTCCATGCTCATTCCGCAGGCGTCTCCACCTTCCGTTCCTATCATCAACAATAGGCTTTAACAGAGCTAATTCTTTAGACGTACCCGTTCTCTTTCAGAAAACTGGCACTGATTCCTTCCTCAGTCTCCCGGTTCTTCATGAAATGGGCGATATACTTCCCGATCATGTCACATTCGATATTCACATCGTCCCCAGCTTCCTTATTTCCAAGCACGGTATGCTCCATCGTATGAGGAATGAGGGAGATGAGGACGGTATTCCCTTTCACCCCGAACACGGTAAGACTCGTACCGTCGACTGCAATCGAACCTTTGTGAATAAAATACTGCGTCAGCTCCTCCGGGAGTTCAATCTCGTAATAGACCGCATTCGCTTCCGGCGTTTTGCTCACGATTCGTCCGACACCGTCGATATGGCCGGAGACGATATGACCTCCAAAACGACCGCCCGCAGCCAGTGCCCTTTCCAGATTCACTCTGCTTCCTTCTGTAAGGTCCTTGAAGTTCGTAGCACGGAACGTTTCCGGCATGACGTCAAAAGAAGCGGTATTCTCTGTGAACGTCGTCACCGTGAGACAAACGCCATTGATGGAGATACTGTCCCCTTCCTGAACGTCGCTTAAAATGACCGAAGCTTCGATCGTCACATCCATCGTTTCTTCTTTCTTTTCTATCGACTTGATCGTTCCTATTTCCTCAATGATCCCTGTAAACATCTCACTCGCCTTCTTTCCTTGAAACGATTTTGATATCTTCCCCTACGTTGCTTTGATGCACGACAGCAAAGGTCATCGCATCATGCAGATGTTCAATCCCGGTGCCGGAGACCGGGGTAAGTGCTTTCCTTCCTCCGATCAGTTTCGGAGCTATATACGTGATCACTTCATCAACGTTTCTCGAACGGACAAAGCTGTCTGCCACCGTACCTCCTCCTTCAACGAGAAGAGAGGCTATATTTCTTTCCGCGATTGTCAAAAGCAGTGTGTCGATGTCCACTGTTTCCTTTTCCTGTCGTAAAATCTCCACGTGTGGAGGTACCTCGAAATCATGGAGTTGTTTATCCGTAACGGTACTTCCTACTATAATCCACACTGGTGAAGTGTCATCATGAAGAAGTTTAGCTTCATTCGGCATACGCAGGTGATTGTCAAGGACGATACGTACCGGATGACTCCCACCTTCTTCGAGACGCGCCGTCAGCATCGGATCATCCGTCAAGACAGTGTTGATACCGACGAGAATCGCTCCCGAACGGTGGCGATACCAGTGACCGTCTTTCCTCGCATATTCTCCTGTGATCCACTGGCTTTCGCCGGTGGATGTAGCTATTTTTCCGTCCAGACTCATCGCCGATTTCAAACGGACGTACGGCTTCTTTTTCGAAATGAAATGGAAAAAAGACCGGTTGATGGCGTCGGCTTCTTCTCTGCACACGTCGGTCACCACTTCGACCCCGGCCTCCCTCATTCTTTTCGTTCCTTTACCGGCGACTTTCGGGTTCGGATCAAACGAGGCGATCACTGCACGTTTGATACCTGCTTCCGCAATCGCATCCGCACAAGGAGGCGTTCGGCCATGGTGACTGCACGGCTCTAAGGTCACGTAGATTTCCGCACCTTCGCTATGACTACCCGCCATGTTCAGCGCATGCACTTCCGCATGAGGCTCTCCCGCTTTTACATGGAGTCCGGTTCCGACTATCTGATTATTTTTCACTACTACAGCGGCTACGGCCGGGTTCGGTTCCGTCTGACCCATCGTTTTCTGTGCCATTTCCACTGCCAGTTCCATATAATACTGATCTCTGTTCATCATTGTTCCTCCACGTCTGTCTTTATACAAATATAAAAGCCCTGAAGAACAGTTGTCCTTCAGGGCATAAAGATACTTAAAAAAAGGTACACGTGTACCAGGATTAAATCATCTTTCTCCCATCCAGACTTTAACTGTCGGCTTTGGAATTTCACCAAATCAGGGGGAATACGCACTTCCCCGTCGCGGGCTGAGGACTCATGTCCAATACCGCCGGCTAGGAATTTCACCTGACCCCGAAAGATACTATATTGAATTACCTATTACTATATAGGAAAGCACCAGAATCTGCAATCCTTTTGCTTTCCCTTCTGCTTTCAAGGAAAACGGTTGCAATATCCCGCTGTTTTCTGTATGCTAATCGTAGCTTGCGAAAACGATTGCATAAATGATTTCATAATAAATGATTCAATTACTTTGGGATGGAAAGAAAACGGGAGCATAGAATGCAGGGAGGATTGATGGTTATGGAACGTACATGGTGGAAAGAAGCCGTGGGATATCAGGTATATCCTCGCAGCTTTCAGGATTCGAACGGAGACGGCATCGGAGATCTCGAGGGAATGATCAGCCGACTCGATTATTTGAAAGAACTCGGGATCGATTTCATCTGGATCTGCCCGATGTACAAATCCCCACTTGATGACAACGGCTACGATATTTCGGATTACAAAGATATTCTGGAAGACTTCGGTACTATGGCTGACTTCGACAGGTTGCTCGATGAAGTCCACAGACGTGACATGAAACTGATCATCGACCTCGTACTCAATCATACGAGTGACGAACACCCCTGGTTTCTGGAATCGAAATCCTCGAGAGATAACCCGAAACGGGACTGGTATATATGGCGTGACGGAAAAAACGGCGGAGAACCGAACAATTGGGAAAGTATTTTCGACGGCCCCGCCTGGAAATATGATGAAACGACCGGACAATACTATCTTCATATCTTCTCCGAACGTCAACCTGATCTGAATTGGGAAAATGAAGAGGTACGCCGGGAGCTATACGATACCGTCAACTGGTGGCTCGACAAAGGAATCGACGGTTTCCGAATCGATGCTATAAGCCATATCAAGAAACGCCCGGATCTTCCGGATATGCCGAACCCGGAAAATGAACGGTACGTAGCAAGTTTCGATATGCACATGAACCAGGAAGGTATCCACGATTTCCTCCAGGAGTTCAAGGATGAAACGTACGGGAAATATGAGGCGCTCTCTGTCGGAGAAGCGAATGGTGTCAGCGCGGATGAGGCTCATCTCTGGGTGGGAGAAGAAGGTAAGATGGACATGATCTTTCAATTTGAACATCTCGATCTATGGGACCAGGGAGCCGAACAGAAGCTTGATGTACCCGCGCTGAAACAGGCACTTACCAAATGGCAAAAAGGGCTCGAAGGCTACGGTTGGAATGCACTGTTCATTGAAAACCACGACAAAGCACGAGCTGTTTCGACATGGGGCAATGATCGGCACTACTGGAAAGAAAGTGCCACTTCCCTGGCCACTATGTACTTTTTGATGCAAGGGACTCCCTTCATTTATCAAGGTCAGGAAATCGGAATGACGAACATAGAACTGCCTTCGATCGAGGACTATGATGATGTCGCTGCCAAAAACTTTTATGACGTGAAAAAAGAAGAAGGATGGTCCGAAAGGGAGATTTTAGAGAATCTGTGGATGACTTCCCGCGACAACAGCCGCACACCTATGCAATGGAACGGCGATACAAAAGCGGGTTTCACAACCGGAGAGCCCTGGATGAAAATCAACCAGAATCATAAAAAAATCAACGTAGCCGAACAGTGGAACGATGAAACCTCTATACTGAGTTATTACCGTCAACTGATCCGTCTCAAGAAAAAGTATGATTTGTTTACGTACGGCGAATACAATCTGCTGGATGAAAGCAACCCTTCCATCTATGCCTATACGAGAACGCTGGATGATGATCAGGCCATAGTTGTAGCCAACCTGACGGATAAAACGGCGACCTTGCATACGGACTCCCTTGTCAGTACCAAAGAAGCTGTCCTTCATAATTACAGCGACATACTCGCCCTGCACACCTTACGCCCGTATGAAGCCCGCGTTTATATAAAGAAAGTGGAAACTTCCGCTTAGAAGCACTGGACCAAGCAGAAAGTGAAGTCTTTTTGTGCGACATTCATGTCAGATTTTCATGACTGAATGTCGCATTTCTTTTATTACTACGACGTTCAACCACGCCAGGAACGTCTGAACAGACTGCAAATACTTTTTGTGCTCCCTTCAAGTTCACAACACTACTGTGAACGTTCCAGAAAAGAAGCATCACGCCCCGGAATAGATATCCCCTGGCGTGATGCTTTTATTTTCCAATTGCAAGGTCAGGCTCTAATGTGAGCGTTACGTTACCTTCAATAGCACGCGAAATCATGCATACCGCTTCCGCCCTATTCGTGAGCTGCTGAAGCTTGTCAAAATCGTCATCCGTTGCCGTATTCTCCAACACGACTCTGGGACGATGGATAATCTGCTGATACGTAAAGACACCGTTCGATACATCGACAACGCCCTCTGAATCCATATCCATTTCTTTCACGTCGAGTTCCGCCCGCTCCATCATCGCTGCCAACGTAATGATATAACAGGTAGCAGCTGCACCGAGAAGCATTTCATCCGGATTCGTTCCAATGTCCGGTCCGTCCATTTCTTTTGGAATTGAAATCTCCGTGTGCAGTTTGTCTGCCTGAATCGAACCGACGGAATTACGTCCGCCCGGCCATTCGGCTTTCAGATAAAAATGTTGTAATGCCATTAAGCTTCCTCCTCCCGGTCTTCCTGAAATCTGATCACTTTCCGATTAAGACTTTGAATCATATGTTCCACCTGCTCCAGCTCTTCCTGATCGACTGGTGTCTCTACCGATTGGACGACATCATTCAACATGGAAACACGGTTTTTGATATAAGAAAACTGTTCTTCTTTTCCCTGAAGGGCTTGTCCCATCTGTGTCCACTCCTTTTACGCTGTGCTTTTTTCTTTTTTGCCGGATAAAAACCATCCGGCTACAGCAATACCTATGAGCACGGTATAAAACGAAACTTTCCAGATCGTCGAATGAGCGAAATGCTCATCAAGTATCTGGATATTAGGATGTGCAAGTGTTGATACCACTAATTTTACACCAACCCAGCCTACAATCACAAAGGCTGCGATTTCCAGGCCCGGACGCTCATGGAGTATATTCACAAATATATTCGCCGCAAAACGCATGATGATGATACCGATCATACCACCTGCAAGGATTACAGCGAACTGCCCTCCGTCCAGACTGCCAACCGTCGGCAAATCCGTAGCAGGAAGGGTGACGGCCAAAGCTACCGCTGCAAGAATAGAGTCGACGGCGAATGCCAGGTCAGCGAATTCGACTTTAACGACCGTAACCCAGAAACCCTTTCCTTTCGAGTGTTCATCATACGTAATTTCTTCTTCCATTTCATCATCCTGCCCGCGCGATTTCCATTTATCGTACAAATGTTTACCGGCAATGAATAGAAGGTAAGCCGCACCCAGCGCCTGGACCTGCCATACATCCACGAGAAAAGCGATAACGAACAGAGAAGCGAAACGAAGCGCAAAAGCTCCGACAAGTCCGTAAAAAAGAGCTTTCTTACGTTTCTTCGGCGGCAGGTGTTTCACCATGATCGCCAAAACCAGTGCATTATCAGCAGCCAGTATGCCTTCAAGTCCTATGAGTACAATCAGCACCCATCCATATTCGATCAATAATTGTGCTTCCATTTAATACAGGTCCCCTTTTCCCTACAGTTCCTGCACGGTCAGAGCCCACAAAAAAGAGACCTCTGCCCTGACAGGCAAAGGTCTCGCAAACAACGGTCGTTGCCAATAAAGCCGGAGATTTCTCTCGTGATGACGACTTTATTGAACAGCTACTTCCCTTCTATTGTTTATCATAGCACCTTTTTCTATTTAGTCAATGCAGTAAAACGATATACGGAATACCGTGGATGAAAATAAAGTTTCACATAAACATTTCTTTCCGTGACGATTTCCAGTAAAATATAGACACAGTTCCTTTAAAAAAGCAGAAAACAGTTAAATGATAAAGATTTCACCAGGAAACCCTGCTTGCCAGGATTTTCATTTCTAACTGAGATTTTTGGAGCCAGTCTCCAAATAAACGGACACATTACACATATTCATGAAAAGGCGGGGTACGTATGATAAACAAGAAATGGTTTCAACTGATTGTGGCTGCTATTGCCATCTCTCTGTTGATCTTTTTATTACATGAAATCCAGTTTTTCTTCCAGCCGATCCTGACGTACATAAGCGCCATCGCAATTCCACTTGTCGGAGGAGGCGTCCTCTATTATATTTGCAGACCAGTGGTCGAATGGCTTGTGCGTAACAAAGTACCGAAAGTCCCTGCGATTCTTCTCGTATTTATCGGTTTCATTGCTCTCGGTTATTTCATCGTTCAGTTCATTGCTCCGATTGCCCAGCAACAGTACACGAGATTGATAAATAATATACCCGAGATGGCAAGAATGATCGAAGAGTGGGTCAACTACTGGCAGCAAAATCAGAAGATCATCCCTGATAACGTCACCAGTGCCATCCAAAACTTTACGGACAACCTGCAATCTTATGTACAGAATGCGTCCAGCGCTGTAATCAATGTACTTACAAATATTGTCGCTTTTCTTTTCTCTCTTGTGCTCGTGCCTTTCTTTCTTTTCTTCATGCTGAAAGATGGAGAGAGGCTTCTTCCTTTCCTCACTGGGTACATGAAGGAAAAAAGCGTGAAATTCGCGGATAGTTTCGAACGGTGGGCACGCTCTGTAGACCATACATTGTACACTTTCATCCTTGGTCAACTTACAGTAAGTGTGGCAGTAGGAGTGCTTTTGCTCATTGGCTACCTGGCTATCGGTCTTCAATATTCATTGACCCTGTCCCTGTTTGCGATGCTGATGAACGTCATCCCTTTTATCGGACCTTTTCTTGCCGTCATCCCTGCCCTGTTCGTCGCGTTGTTCCAGGATCCGATCATGGTTCTCTGGGTGGCTATCATTACAATCATCGCTCAACAGATCGAAGGGAATCTGATTTCTCCTAATATCATGGGGAAAGCCTTGCACATTCACCCACTTACTATCATTACAGTCATACTCGCGGCAGGAAGCCTTGCCGGATTGCTCGGATTATTATTCGCCATCCCTGCCTATGCCGTAATCAAAGCTACCATCAAACATTTCTATGAAGAATGGAAGAAAGATAATGTGGAAAAGCACGTTTAGAAGTTCTGATATAAGCGGACGGTCCTGGCTTTGGGTGTTCTTTCCCGAAACAGGGCTGGCCGCTTATATTATGGACTTCTGGGCTTTGCAGCTGGAATAGATAAAGTGGAAGCCTTAATCCAGAAGTTCTTAAGATTTTCCAAACTTACTAAAAGTAACGCTCTGTTAAAGCCTGTTGTTGATTTTAGGAACGAAGGGTGGGGACGCCTGCGGCAAGGCATGAACGGAAAATCACCGGAAATGACCGGAGGGAGATTCCGGAAGCCCGCGGCAAGCTTCCACCCGTAGAACGAAAATCAACGAGGAACGATAACAGAGCTAAAAGTAAAAAAGTCGTTCTCCGTGGAGAACGACTTTTTGTATGATGCATTATTCTTCAGAACCGGAATCCCCCTCAGAGGAACCATCTTCAGAGCTTTCTCCAGTATCTTCTCCGGAGATATCACTGATTTCCTGCTCCAGTTTATCAAGGATCGCTCCGTCTACTGTAGAAACTTCATTTCTATAGAAATCACGGACACCCATAGCTTCACTTCTGAACGCTTCACGCTGTTCTTCTGTAAGCTCAATGATTTCTGTCGCATTTTCTTCATCTTCTTTAATGGTCTGTAACCATTCTTCGTTTTGAGACTTCTGCTCTTCAAATACCCATTCCTGCATTTCCTGTACTGTTTCATCGATCGTGGACTGCGTTTCTTCATCCAGACCTTCATACCAGTCAGAGTTCACTGTAGTCATCGCTACATAGTTGTTATGGTTAGAGATCGTCATGTAATCCTGAACTTCGTGGAAGGACGCATCTCCGATAAAGAAGATCGGGTTCTCCTGACCTTCTACCGTACCACGGTCCAAAGCGGTGTACAGCTCACCCCAACTCATAGACTGCGGGTCGGCACCATAGGCTTTATAAGATTCAAGAATCAGAGGAGACGTCTGCGTACGCATTTTCAGACCTTCAAAATCAGCAGGTTCTTCAATCGGCGTATTGGACGTCCACTGCATCGCACCTTCTGTCCAGAAAGATAGCGGAGAAATACCGTGTTCTTCATATTTCTCACGAAGATCGGTGTTCAGTGCTTCACTGTTATTCAAGACTTCCTGAGTCTTTGCTACGTCATCCGGGAAAAGGAAATGAAGGGCGAATAGCTGACCTTCTTTAACCATATTCCCTGTGAAACCGGGAGACATAACTGCCATTTCGACAGCTCCTGTTTCCAACTGTTCCACCTGGTCCGTTTCGTTACCAAGACCACCGAACTCATACGGTTCAATCGTAATTCTTCCGTCCGTCTTTTCATTAATACGGTCGGCGAACTCCTGTGCATATTCGAACTGCACCTGACCATCGACTTCCTCGGTTACCATTCTCCATGTTTCAGAGCTTCCGCCGGCTGAATCCCCGCCGTCTCCGGAACCGCCTTCGTCACCGCCGCCTCCGCAGGCAGCAAGAAATCCTGATAGTGACAATGCCATTACACCAGTTAGTAAACTTTTTTTGTTAAAAATGGTGAAAACCTCCCTAATTTTTTTAAGATATACCTTCACATGCTTATAGAAGCATGAGTGACAACTCTTCAAAATAAATCAATAATATTGCGATCGCCACCATCATGACAATGTACGGGGGCGTACCCTTGATGACTTCCAGATACGGTTTATTGAAGACCGCACTGGCGGTGAATATGTCCACTCCAAACGGTGGCGTAGCAGAACCAAGAGCTGCCTGGAACGTTATAACCACACCGAGGTGGACCGGGTCGATTCCTGCATTCATCGCTGCAGGGTAGAAAATTGGTGTCAGTACGAGAATTACTACAATCGGGTCTACAAACATACACCCGACAAAGAAAAACACAGACACCATAACCAGAACGAATATTGCGGTAGGATCAGGCCCCAGCACTGCATTTGTAATCGTCTGAGGAATTCTCGCGAAAGAGATGACCCATGTGAAAGCCTGCCCTCCGGCTACAAGAACAAACACGGCAGAAGTTACGATACCGGTCGATCTCGCAATACTCGGCAATTGCTTAATATGAATGGCTCTAAAAATAAGTACTTCCAAAATGAACGCATATAATACGGATACACCAGCTGCTTCCGTAGGACTGAACAAACCGGTGTAAATACCTCCGATTACGATGACCGGAAATCCGATTGGAAGGATAGCTCTTTTCGTATAATTCCAGCGTTCTTTCCACGTTGCTTTGTTCGCAAGCGGTATGTCTTTTACAATTGCGTAGATGACACTGTAAATGGTGAAAGCCAAAAACACGATAACACCAGGGATGATACCTGCAATAAACAGGTCGCCTACTGAGGTACCGGATACCAGGCCATACATGATCATCCCGATACTAGGCGGTATCAAAAGGGCTACGTCACTGGAGTTGATGATCAGTGCCATCGCCGTAGGGTCTTTATACCCTATTTTCAACAACCGTTCACGCATCGGAGTACCAATCGCGACAACTGTAGCCTGTGTAGATCCGGAAATCGCTCCGAACAGCGTACAGGCAGCTGCGGTGGTGACTGCATACCCTCCGCGCACATGACCGATAAAGGCTCCGATGAAATCGAGTAGCCTGTTCGATGTTTTACCAGTCGTCATAATATCTGCTGCGAATATGAAAAGCGGCACAGCCAGCAGGACATAGGCTTCTATTCCTGTGGAGAACTGCTGCATCATAATCATCGGATCTAAATTCGGAAAATAGATAAAAAGGACAATTAACGGTGCAACCATCAGAGGAACTAACATCGGGAAGTTCAGCAATAACAGGATGACCATAATTGTTAACATTGTCGCCAGCATATTGTTATCCTTTCTTCTTTGGAATAATTGCTACAGATGCCCTGTTTTTTCAACTTCCTTATTCTCCAAGTCATTGTAATCCTTGGCATCCGTTCCCAGGTAAACATTATCCTTGTCTCGGATGTTAATCCACATGTTTCGTATGAATTGGATCCCACCGAGGAAAAAGCCGATCGGAATGAACATGTAAAGGATATACATAGGCATTTGCAGGGCTGAAGTGACACGTCCCGAATCCTTGATATCGAGAACATATAAAGTGGAGTAATATGCTAACACAAATAGAATGATAGCAGTTAAAAATGGAATGAATATGGCCAAAACCTTCCTTACCTTGAACGGAGCCATATCATAAAAAGCGGACATGCTGATATGTCTCCCTTTTCGAGCGGCATAGCTGATACCCATGAAAGTGGCAATGGTAACGGATATCTGACTGACCTCATCCGCAAAAGGCAACGTATAACCGAGCAGTGTCCGGGTGATCGGCTTACTGATTACCATGAGTGCAATCAAAATGATTGCGTAACTCAGGATGAATTCTTCCAGTTTTAAGATTCCTTTGTCTAAAGCTCGAAGCAATTTCAAGTTATGCTATACCTCCTCATTTTGTACGCAGGTAAATCGGACATACTCCATTGTACATAAGGCTTAAGAATCCCACAAACCTGCTTAGTCAGTAAATACCGGACTCTCATTCCTCTATCCCAGTATTTCCTTTATTATATAAGAAATATCACAAACATAATAGAGGGAATAGTAACTTTTCCTGTACTTTTTTCATAATTCAAAATATTTAGTTTTAAAAAAGAAGAAGGATGTGCCAAAAGTCACCTTTTTGCATCCTTCTTCCGTTTTTTATATAATACATTATAACACAAAATGAGCCGAGGGGGTAATCACATATGTTTAAACATGAAATCGAAGAACGGATCGCTGAACTCAAATCCGACTATATCCAGGTGCAGGGAGACTTGGACAAACTCGAAGCAAATGGGGGGAACGTCGATCGTGCTGAAGCGCACCTCAGTCGTATCGAGAATGAACTATCCGATCTGAAAAAGGAATTACGCTATAAATAAAGCAGTAGGGGCCCCTACTGCTTATTTTTTCGCTTCGTTTCGAGTTTTTCCTGGATTTTTTCGAACTCTTTACTCGGAGGCGTCAGAGATACTACTATATCCCCTTTCTCAGGAGCCAACTGGCTGTATTCTGTGAAAAAGTAAATCATACCTGTCGCCTTCTTCTTAACGAACAGCTTAATCGCCTGTTCATCAAGGTTATCGATATAATCTCTATATTTATACTTTTCAGTGAGAGTCGTTTTTCTCAGAACATAACCATTTTCAACCATATCATTCAAGGGATCCCATGTAATATCTTTCCTGAAAAGAATACGCCCACCAATCGTATGGTCGAGCCCTTCAATATTATCTCCCCGTTGATCACTAAGGTTCAACTGGAATGTATTGTTCCTTCCGAATTCCGGCACGAATGTCGTACATACAAGAGCGTTATAAGAATCAAGCTCGGTTGCTGCGACCATATACTCGTAAGGAGTCATATCCAGAGAGTAATCCGTCTGCTCACTGAGCACTTCCCCGTGGAATGTTTTCACACCTTCCGATCGCGGTTTCGTGAGTTTCCTCCAGGAAGAATCTACTACAACCACTGGTACATCCAAACTTTTAAGTGTTGCTGCCAATTTCGTTGTGAACGGGTTCCCGCCTACAATCATCACACCCGGTGGCCCTTCCTGGGAGAGGTTGAGCTTCTTGGATAACCATCCCATAGAAAATCCGTGAGCCACAACTGTGGTGAACACCAGAGCAAAAGTAAGCGAGATAAGAATATTCGCATCTTCAAACCCTTCTTCGGCCAGCACTTCGGCGAAATAACTCGCAACAGTAAGAGCGACGATGCCTCGCGGAGCGATCCAGCCCACCAGAAGTTTCTCGGATCTATTGAGATCCGTCCCTAACGTAGAGATGAATATGGAAAGAGGACGTACAACAAACAGCATGATCAATACGAAAGCGATGATTCCGGGCTGGAAAATTTCCACCAGTGCTTCTCTGGTCATAGAAGCTGTGAGCATGACGAAAATTGCGGAAATCAACAAGAGGGACATATTCTCTTTAAAGTGCCTCATATCATCTATGGAAGAAATACGCATATTCGCAAGCGTCATCCCCATAGCTGTAACAGATAAAAGCCCCGTTTCATGCGTTATTTCATCTGCAGCAGTGAAGCAGACGATGACAGCGGCAAATACGAACGGGGATTTCAGAAATTCCGGTACGTATCCGTTCTCGAACATGTACCCGACCCCTTTACCAAGACCATAGCCGATGACAACTGCAAACGCTGCTGCAAGGAAGAATGTGATCAAAGCCGAAGGATCCACCGGACTCCCCATAAGAAAAACGATGATTTCAAACGTGAATACGGCCAACAGGGCTCCGATAGGATCGACGATGATCCCTTCCCACTTCAATATCTTCGCAGGCCTCGGCTTCAATTTCGCCTGGCGGAGCAAGGGCAGGATCACTGTCGGACCTGTGACGATAAACAGACCTCCTATGACGAAAGCCACAGCTATACTGAGTCCGGCTATATAATGAGCAGCCAAAGACCCGAGGATCCAGGCCAGGAAGGCACCGAGGGTCACGATTCGAAACACCGGTTTCCCGAGACCTCTCACTTCTTTAACGTCGAGGTTCAGACTTCCCTCAAAAAGGATGACCGCTACCGCCAGACTGATGACAGGGGAATATAAATCTCCGAAACTTTCCGCAGGATTCATCAGACCGAACAAAGGGCCAGCCATCAGGCCGACAATCGACATCACGACGATAGCCGGGAGCCGGAACCGCCACGCGACCCACTGGGAACCAACACCAAGCAGACCGATGAGTGTAATTTGTAAAAGCAAAGAATCGATGAGCATATAAGTAATCTCCTTGTTCAGAGAGGGTGCTTTCTCCATAAGTATAGCCTTATTCTATATGCTACCATCGCCTGTGTAAACTAAATAGACAAGGAATAAAATCCAGTCTGCTACAAGGTTCCCCGAACGGTTTCACCTGGTTTACGAACCTTTTTGTTCAGGAGGGGGTATACCTGATTTTCAAATGAACGTTCTCTTCCAAACCAGGTCCGCTTGCCCTCAGTAAAAAAGAATTGACATAGTTTTTCGACATTGATAGTATGTACGACGGTTTGATTTTATTTTCGAAAAATTATCATTATTCATCACCACAGAATGTTCCATGCAAGGCCCGATTGCCCCGGAACATCTTTATACATTGGAGGCGCATCCTTATGAGGAATTCAAACATCGTTGCTGTCGGTTTTATGTTGTTCGCCATGTTTTTCGGAGCAGGGAATCTCATTTACCCCGCCTCTCTCGGACTGGAGGCCGGAGGTAATTACCTTCCGGCCATTCTCGGTTTCATCATTACAGGGGTCGGCCTCCCTATAATAGCTGTCACCGCCGTCTCTTTATCAAAAGGAGGAGTGATGGAGCTATCCGGAAGGGTTCACCCCACCTTCGCAATAGCATTCATTTCTCTCATCTATTTAGCGGTCGGTCCATTTTTCGGTATTCCAAGAGCAGCTAATGTCGCTTATGAAATGGGAACCGCTCCATGGACAGGAGGTATAAATTCGACAACGCTTCTCATTTTTTCTGTCGTCTTTTTCCTTGTGGTCTTCTTTATAAGTCGTAATCCAAAAAAACTTGTCGATATTGTCGGTCAGTGGCTAACGCCGCTTCTTTTCGTATCCATAGCAGCTCTGGTCGGAGGGAGTCTGTTTCTTCCTTCTCAAGAGATCGGAGCTCCGAACGAAAAGTACAGCGGAACCCCTTTTTTCAGTGGTTTCATTGAAGGGTATCTGACCATGGACGCGATTGCAGGACTCGCTTTTGGAATCATTGTCATTTCTTCTCTGAAGCAGCGTGGTACAGAAAGTCAAAAAGAAGTTACGAAACAGACAATGAAAGCCGGTGCTGTAACTGCTTCAGGTCTCGGTCTCGCCTATGCGGCTATCGGGTGGATCGGTGTGAAAATGGCCCCCCTCGGTGAGTACGCAAGCGGAAGTATGCTTCTCGCTCAAGCTGCAGAAACAATGTTCGGAGCCACTGGCACCATCATCCTCGGGGTGGTCGTCACGCTGGCCTGCTTTACGACATGCGTCGGTCTGACTGTTGCATGTGGACAGTATTTTTCTAAACGTGTCCCTGGAATCACTTATTTTCAGGTAATCACCTTTATCACTATTCTGAGTTTCGGAGTGACAAACCTTGGACTGAATCAGATTGTAACGTATTCCGTACCGGTTCTGACGTTCCTGTATCCAATCGCGATTGTACTGGTTTTCCTTGCTTTTATCGGAGGATCCTTCCGTCATGCCAGTTATGTGTACAGGGGAGCAGTGGCGTTCACCGCTATCGTGAGTCTTTATGATGGTCTTCAGGCTCTTGATATCAGCATCGCTCCTCTTACGTATATCGTGGAAGCTATGCCATTCATGTCAGTAGGTCTTGCCTGGACCGTTCCTGCTCTGACAGGAGGTCTCCTCGGAGGACTGCTTCAGTTTTTCAAACCTGCTCCGTCACGCAGGGAAAAATACGCCTTATCGCGTAATAGATAAAATCAAAAAAAGTTCCAGGCCCTATGCGCCTGGAACTTTTTTTGATTTGGCTACCCTGAAAATAAATATTCAGGCGGACGCTTATCTTAGAGCTTCTAACCGGAAGTTTTCACTTTTCTTGTCCAGTTGCAACTTCCAGAAGCCCGTGTTATAAGCAGTCACCTCTTCTCCGGAAAAAACACCGTAGAGAGAGGTTTCTACTTATCTCAGAGCTTCTAACCGGAAGTTTTCACTTTTCTTCCTACTCCACATCGTCATAGTCGGTTTCGAGATCTTTATGACGTTCCTGGCAGTCTTTACAGAGTTTCACTTCTTTTTCTTCCTTTGTTTTAAGCATGGTGCCGCAATTATTGCATTTATCGAATTCGTTCGGATTCGGTTGAAATCCGGCAAGTTCATGTTCCGGTCCTGGCATAGTAATCACTCCTTTGTGTGTTTCATTTGTAAATACTATACCCGGCAGCCGGGTGTTTCAATCTTTGTTGAAATCAAGCGCCCAGCTTCCGTTTCTCATGACAGGTTCTTCTGTACCGTCTTCAAGTACTCCATCGATATCCAGTTCTGACGAGCCCATCATGAAGTCGACGTGGACGAGACTGTGATTCACCCCACTCTGGTCGAGTTCTTCTTCATTCATCTCAGAACCACCTTTCACATTATTCGGATAAGCTTTTCCGAACGCCAGGTGACAGGATGCATTTTCATCATAGAGCGTGTTGTAGAATATTAAACCGGACTGGGAAATCGGAGATTCATGAGGAACAAGGGCGAGCTCTCCGAGATGAGATGCCCCTTCGTCCGTATCAAGAAGCTGCTCGAGCGTTTCTTCTCCCTGTTCTGCGGAGAAATCGACGACCTCTCCATCTTTGAAGGTGAGGGTGAAGTTATCGATCACGTTCCCGCCGTAGTTGAGCGGCTTTGTGCTGGACACAATGCCATCAACTCCATATTTATGAGGCGCCGTGAATACTTCTTCTGTCGGCATATTCGGATTGAAAGGAACCCCTTTTGTCGTCTCACTGGCCCCCCCTTTCCAAATATGACCTTCCGGAAGCGCTACAGCTAAATTCGTCCCCGGCCCCTGATACAGCAGTTCTTTGTACTGCTTTCTGTTGAGGAACTGACGGGCATTTTCAAGCATGTCATTATGCTCATCCCACGCCTTTACCGGGTCATTTTGGTCTACACGTACGATGGAGAAGATCTGCTCCCACAGTTTTTCCTGAGCCGTCTCAGCATCTTCCTCAGGGAAGATCTTCTGGGCCCAGGAGGTGATTGGAACGCTCACAATCGACCACTGGATTCGGTCGTTCATCGTATAGTTCCGGAATTCCGCCATCGCTTCACTCCGCGCTTTCTGAGCAGCGGCTATCTTTTTCGCGTCTATTCCCTGAAGGAGATCAGGGTCTGTGGCACGTACCGAAAGAAGCGCCATCCCTTCTTCTCCGAAAGACTTATACATGTCCTGCTGCCACTCAGGCACTTCTTTCAACGTTTCCGTATCTGCATGTTCATAGCGTAGACGCGTAATCTCATCGTCCGCCCAGATGATATGTACATCTTTCGCTCCGAGATCGAACGCTTTTTTAACGACGATACGCGTGAAATCAGCTCTTTCCACCGTGGAGTTAATGACCAGTTTCTGGTTTTTTTGCAGATTGACTCCGGTTCTTAGAGCGAGATCAGCATATTTTTCAAGCATCTGTTGTTCCATCTGTGTCATCACCTTTCAAGTTTTTTTCCGATTACCATTATTCCATAATTATCCCGTCAATACAAAAGAGAGCCCCCTTAAGGGCCCTCCGTTTGTTCCATCAGTTCAGACAGTTCTTCCCATCTTTCCATCTTCCGCTCAAGTTCCTCTTCTTTCTCCTGCTGTTCTTTATGAAGTTCTTCCGCCTTGTCGAAATTACTTCCTGTTTCAGTTATTTCTTTTTGAATCGCTTCTATGCGGCTTTCGAGATCAGTGATATCATCTTCGATCGTCTTCCATTCCTGCTGCTCCTGATAAGAGAGCTTCTTTTTCCTTTCTGTGCGCTGTTCTTTCTTCGCGGCAGGAGCCGCTGCCTTTTTCTTTTCTTCTTTTTTCTTCTCCAGGTACTCGCTGTAAGCTCCCTGGAATTTCTCCACATCCCCGGAATTCTCGATAGCAATCAGACGATCCGCAATCCTGTCCAGGAAATAGCGGTCGTGGCTGACGGTAATGACGACACCAGGGAATTTATCAATATAATCCTCCAGTACACTGAGTGTCTCGGTGTCCAGGTCGTTGGTCGGCTCATCGAGGAACAGGACGTTCGGCTCCTCCATGAGTACTTTCAACAAATAGAGACGACGGCGTTCTCCCCCGGATAACCTTCCGATATAGGTCCACTGATGGGAACGCGAGAACAGGAATCGTTCAAGCATCTGCTCAGCGGTCACCTGCTGTTTGTCTTTCGTGGAAATGACTTCCGCCGTTTCCTTGATATAACCGATGACTGTCTGGCTTGCATCCAGCTCTTCGTAATCCTGTTTGTAGTACCCGATCTTCACGGTAGACCCTATGGAGACATGCCCCTCCGAAGGTTCCCTGCGCTTAGCCATAATATCGAGGAGGGTGGTTTTGCCGGTTCCGTTCGGGCCGATGATGCCGATCCGCTCCCCGGGAACGATGAGATCATCTATATGTCGGAACAAATAATCGCCGTCAAATTCATGACCGACGTCTTCAAGTTCCATCACCTGTTTGCCGAGACGGGTCGAAGCAGTAGCGATGTCCGCTTCTTCCTTATCCGTCTCAAACGTCTTCTCCTTCATCGCTTCCACGCGCTGCTTTCTCGCCTTCTGTTTCGTGCCGCGGGCCTTCACACCACGCTTCAGCCATTCGAGTTCCTGTTTCAGAACATTCTGGTGTTTCGCTTCTCTACGCTTTTCGAGTTCTTCCCGTTCCGCTTTCTTCTCGAGGAAGACTTCGTAGTTCCCTGTATACTCGTATAACTGGCCTCTTTCAAGTTCGAATATCTTATTCGTCACCCGGTTCAGGAAATACCGGTCGTGCGTAACGAGCATCAAAGCTCCCTTGTACTGGCTCAGGTATTCCTCAAGCCACTCGATCGTTTCATTGTCCAGGTGGTTCGTCGGTTCGTCGAGAAGTAAAAGATCCGCTGGCTGAAGGAGTGCCTTAGCAATAGCGACACGCTTCCTCTGACCGCCGGAGAGTTCTTCCACTTTCTGGTCATACTCTTCAATACCGAGACGGGAGAGCACTTTCTTCGCTTCGGTGCTCGCTTCCCACGCGCCTGCGTCTTCCATCTGTTCCTGGGCCTTCATCAGTTCTTCCTGCACCCGTTCATCTTCAGGGGTTTTCATCGTCTGCTGCAGAGCTTTCTCATACCTGCGCAACACTCGCATGACCTCTGAATCTCCGTAGTAAATCTGTTCAAAGACCGTGTTATCGTCATCAAGTTCAGGGGACTGGGATAAATACTCTACGTGAAAATCCTTGGCATGCTGGATATTGCCATCATCCGTCGATTCGATGCCGGCCAGAATTTTCATCAAGGAGGACTTACCGGTCCCATTCACTCCGATCAGGCCGATCCGTTCTTTAGCTTCTACTGTAAACGACAACTCATCAAAGAGCGTTTTATCTCCGTAACCTTTAGCAAGGTTTTCTGCAATCAATATACTCACTATCATCCATCCTTTTCGTTCAGACCTCTCCTGTCATTTTAGCACAGGGACCGACAAAAACGAAAAAGGACGCCACATCTCCTGTTTTCCCTTAAACAAAAGGCTTTGTTTCGTTCATTGTTGATTTTTAATTCTACGGGTGGGAACTTGCCGCGGGCATGACGAAAACTCCCGGGATCTCCCTACGTTCGATTCCGGTGATTTTCCGTTCATGCTCTTCCTGCAGGCGTCTCCACCCTTCGTTCTTAAATCAACAGCAGACTTTAACAGAGACGTTCATGCAAAGATATTTGCACCAGGATACATGAAAATTTTCGGGCTCTGTTATGATTCAAGCTTAATAAGGTGGATATAGATAAAGGCGGCGACTCCGACGGGAACTCGGGTAGCTGAAGCATTGCCTCTGGATAAGCGTCCGCCTGAATATTTATTTTCAGGGTAGCCAAACAAAAAGGGTTCTGAAACACCCTTCACCGGATGATCAGAACCCTCTCAGAATTACTGTGAGTCACTCAGGACCCATACTCTTCATAATCTTTCTTGTCATCACCGACTGCATCGGTGCGTTTCCAATATTCCATCCCTTTTACACCTGGCAGGTGATCCTGATAGAACACAGGATCTTCGCCACGTTTGCGCTGAATCATATAATCCTTCAGCGCTGCATAGGCGATCTTCGATAACAGGAAGATAGCATACAGGTTGATGAGAGCCATGATTCCCATCGTCATATCCGCCATCGACCAGACGAGACCGAATTCAGCGACAGCACCGAACATAACCATTGCGAGAACACCGAAACGATAGATTAGCATCCATTTCTTACTGGTATGAATGAATTCTATATTCGTCTCTCCGTAATAGTAGTTACCGACGATGGAACTGAAAGCGAACAGAAAGATAGCGACAGCAATGAAGATGGATGCCCACTGTCCGATTTCATTTTCAAAAGCCATCTGAGTAAGCTGGATCCCTTCTGCTCCTCCCGGGTTTGCGTATTCTCCGGAGAAAAGAATGATCGTAGCTGTGGCACTACAGATGATCAACGTATCGATGAACACTCCGAGTGTCTGGATCAGTCCCTGCTTCACGGGGTGAGTGACCTCGGAAGTAGCCGCAGCGTTCGGCGCACTACCCATCCCGGCCTCGTTCGAGAACAGGCCACGCTGCACACCGATCATAATCATACCACCGACGGTACCTCCCGCAAATTCACGGAATCCGAAAGCACTGGAGAAAATAAGCCCGAACATGTCCGGCACCTGGCCGATATTAAGAAAGAGAACATATAAAGCTAGAGCGATATAGAAAAATGCCATGATAGGGACGATATATTGCGTCACCTGAGCGACACGGCT
Organism: Salimicrobium flavidum; assembly: GCF_900156645.1. GTDB lineage: Bacteria > Bacillota > Bacilli > Bacillales > Halobacillaceae > Salimicrobium > Salimicrobium flavidum. The sequence goes on along the minus strand of NZ_FTOC01000002.1, from coordinate 247,778 downwards.
TAATCCACCGAAAATAATGGAAGCAACGATGACGGTCAAAATTAGACCGAGTACCCATCCATCAAGATTGAAGGAACGTTCAAAAGCGGACGCTATCGTATTCGACTGCACAGAACTGAAAACGAGGCCATATGTAAACGTAATCGTAACCGCAAATACAATTCCGAGTGTACGGTTGTTCAGGCCTTTTTCCATATAATAAGCCGGACCGCCCCGGTACTGATTCTTCTCAGGTGTTTTGAAAATCTGAGCGAGTGTACTTTCGATGAAACTCGAGGCTCCTCCGAGCACAGCAACAAGCCACATCCAGAACACGGCTCCCGGTCCGCCTGTCGCAACAGCTGCGGCTACCCCGGCAAGGTTACCCGTTCCTACCCTTGATGCCGTACTGATAGCGAACGCCTGAAAGGCTGAAGTTCCTTTCTTTCCTTTCGCCGTGATCGAGCGTTTATCAAATAGAACGCGGAACATCTCGGGAATGAGACGGAACTGGGCGAAATTAAGCTTGATGGAAAACCATAGCCCAAGCCCGAGGAGTACTATAATAAGGACGTACCCCCACAATATATTGTTGAATTGACCTATAATACTTTCGAGTAAACCCATGCTTCTTCCTCCTTGAATAGTAGACTGGCACATAATACTCCTTTCATCACTTTACCAAGAACTGCAGAAAAATCAACTACCTATTATGTTTTGATTGACATTTCTTCCCCACCCACTACAATAATGGGCAAGTCATCGAAAAGGAGAAGCCAATTCATGAAAAGATATATACACACACTGATTATTACTATAGGTCTTGGTGCAGCCTTGTTATTAACCTCAGACTATAGCGAGAATGACCAAGCATACCATATCGATAAAGTGGACACGGTGGAAGAAATAGAATGACAGGAGCCCGCTACCGTCAAAGAAACGACTTTCGAAGAATCGGATGAAGGCTTTGTCGTCCGGTTAGGAAGGGAAAGTCAAAGTTCGGAATCGGATGTGCTGCTACCGATGGATTCCGGTCTTCTCGACCAGACAGAAGGGGAAGATTTCATCCAGTCGATCGAAGAACAGGTGGAAGAAGCACGAACTACGGCATTTCTATAATTTCAAGACTATGCTGTTATCCCCCGGCTTCAACAGAGCCAAATTCAAACAAAACGTCAAGACAGAGATCTAAAAGCTTTCTGTTTTTTTTTTGATAAAGTATTGACTATTGTTCAAAATGTTATAGAATTGATTCTGCAAATGATAATCATTTTCATTTAAAAAATTGAAAAAAAGGTGGAATCTTCATGAAGAAACTTCTAGCATCCTCCATATTCTTCGCTCTATTCCTTCTTCTCGCTGCCTGCGGAAGCAGTTCAGAGGAGTCAGGCGGAGAAGAAACAGAGAACACATCCGCATCGGAAGAAAGCGGTGGCGAAGTCAACCTATACACCGGACGCCATTACGAAACAGACCAGGAACTGTACGATCAGTTCACTGAAGAGACGGGAATCGAAGTCAATGTCATCGAAGGAAAAGATGATGAATTGATTGCCCGTCTGGACCGTGAAGGGCAGGCTTCTGAGGCTGATCTTCTAATTACAGCAGACGCCGGACGCCTGGATCGTGCCAAATCCCAGGACCTCTTACAGTCGGTCGAAAGTGAAACGGTTCAGGAAAATGTTCCTGAGAAATTCATAGATTCTGATAAGCAATGGGTTGGCCTTACAAAGCGTGCACGGGTCATCGCCTATCATAAAGACCGGGTGGATCCATCCTCTATCCAGACATACGCAGACCTTACAAACGAAGAATGGCAGGACAAAGTACTTATCCGCTCGTCCTCGAATATTTATAACCAGTCCCTTCTCGCTTCGATGATCGCTCTTGAAGGCGAGGAAAAAGCGAAAGAATGGGCAGAAGGTATTGTCGATAACATGGCCCGGGAGCCGCAGGGCGGAGATCGTGATCAGGCGAAAGCCATCGTTGCCGGAGAAGGCGACGTCGCAGTCATGAACACATATTACCTCGGGAAAATGCTGAATTCTGAAGATGAGGAAGAAGTGGACGTAGCTGAACAGCTCGGTATCATTTTCCCGAACCAGGAATCTGACGGGGCCCATGTGAACATCAGCGGTATCGGAATGACACAAAGCAGCAGTAATTCTGAAAACGCCAAAAAGTTCATCGAGTATCTGACTACAGAAGAAGTACAGTCCCAGTTTGCGGAAGCCAATTACGAATATCCTGTGAATCCTGACGTGGAAGCTGCAGAAACCCTTCAGGAATGGGGAGAATTCAAAGAGCAGGACCTTCCTCTTGAGAAACTGGGTGAACACAACCAGCGTGCCATCGAAATCATGAACGAAGCGGGCTGGAAGTAATGATGAAAATGTCGTATCCTTTACAAGGTACGACATTTTCTGCTATCTGAAAGCGTGGGGTTTCATTGAACTTTTCCTTATTCAAATCACGATACATCAATATATGGAGTCTTTTGACCGTTGGAATTGTGTTGACAGTGCTCGCACCGAACCTTGTCATTCTTCTGCAATTTTTCACAGAGACGGCCGATCAGTGGGCCCACGTCCGACAGTATCTGTTACCGGATCTGCTTAAAAACACGGGTCTGCTGTTATTTTTCACCGGTAGCGCAACCATTCTTATCGGAACCAGTCTCGCATGGCTGGTCACGGCTTACAGCTTTCCCGGAAAGCGTTTCTTCAAATGGGGACTTATACTGCCGCTGGCTATCCCCCCTTATATCGCAGGCTACACCTATCACGGTATGTTCAATTACACAGGGGCGATCCCTCAGCTATTCAGAGATACATTCGGCTGGGACATCACCATCGATATCCTGAATCTTCCGGGAGCCACTTCCATTTTCACGTTGTTCCTGTTTCCTTATGTCTACACGATGACCCAGACCTATCTCGAGACACAGTCGGCATCTTTGATTGAGAATGCCCGTATTCTCGGGAAAAGCGGGAAAGATATCTACATCCAGGTAGTACTCCCTATTTCCCGGGGTGTGATTATCGGAGGGACCAGCCTCGTGTTACTGGAAGTGCTTAATGACTACGGAGTCGTGCAGTATTTCGGCGTTCCTACATTTACGACCGCTATTTTCCAGACATGGTTCGGGATGAACGACTTGGCATCGGCTATTAAATTGTCCGCCACCGTCATGTTCATCATAGCCCTGCTCCTGATCGGAGAGCGACTGCTTCGCGGAAGAAAACAGTACAGTCATACCACTTCACGCGTTCACCCGTTACAGTCCAAGCCATTGACAGGCGTTAAGAAATGGAGCGTATTCACTTACTGTTTCATTGTATTCTCTCTCGGCTTCCTTATACCGGTCGCTCAACTCTTCAGTTGGATGATCCTTACGTACGATAAGGTGATCGATGCTGAGTTCTGGTCTCTCGTCCTCAATTCACTCATAGCCGCCACGTCAGGAGCTGCAATGATCATGATCGGTGCTCTGATCATTGCGAACTTCACCAGAATGAACAAGTCGCTCCCAGCCAAAGCGCTTTCGAAAATGACGATTCTCGGTTATTCTATACCTGGAGCGGTCATCGCTGTTGGAATAAGCTCTGTCTTCATTTACATAGACAATCTTCTCGCTGCTGTCTATGACTATTTTCAGGCAGAATCCACTCTATTTCTTAGCACAAGCCTTCTTATTCTGATTATGGCTTATGCGATCCGTTTTCTAGCCATCGGATTCAACGCAGTCGAAGCTGAATTCGAAAAAACGAACAAAAATTATCATGACGCTTCCCGCCTGCTCGGAAAAGGCTCCAAAGTGACCTTTTTCAAAGTGGATCTGCCCATGGTGAAAGGAGCTGTAATCAGTGGCTTCATTCTCTCATTCATTGAAATATTGAAAGAACTTCCACTGACACTCATTTTACGCCCTTTCAATTTCGACACTTTATCTACAAAGGCCTATCAATATGCCAGTGATGAACAAATACAGGAAGCGGCCCTTCCTTCCCTGCTCATTGTCATCCTTAGCGCACTCGCTATTTATGTCTTCTATTACGTTCTGAAAAAGGAGAGAACCTGATATGTTTGTTTCCGTAGAAAATCTCTGCTTCAGCTATAAGAAAACGCCTGTAATCGATCAGTTGTCCCTGGATATCAGCAAAGGAGAAATCATAGCGATTCTCGGTTCGAGCGGGAGTGGTAAAAGTACGGTTCTTCGTCTCCTGAGTGGCCTTGAAGCTCCCAGTAAAGGTAGTATTTCTGTGAACGAACAGACGTTCTTCGACGACCGCCACTTCCTTCCCCCTGAAAAAAGAAATATTGGTATGGTCTTTCAGGATTACGCGTTGTTTCCGCACATGACGATCCAAAAAAATATAGAATTCGGTCTCGGTTCCTGGTCGAAGAAACAAAGCCGGAATCGTTCTAAAGAGATGCTCAGTCTTGTTCGGATGGAAGACTACAAAAACAGATATCCACATGAACTGAGCGGAGGCCAGCAGCAGCGGATTGCTTTGGCAAGAGCTTTAGCTCCCGCTCCTTCCCTCCTTCTCCTTGATGAGCCTTTCAGTAGTCTCGATGCAGATCTCCAGATCACCATCCGTAATGAGCTGCATGACATTCTTAAACAAACGGAAACCACTACTGTTTTTGTTACTCACGATAGAGAGGATGCAAAGGCTGTTGCGGACCGTATCGTAACTATGCGTGACGGCGCTGCCCACGACTGGGACTCTCTATGTACTTCTCCTCAATCAGAGGAACAAAAGCAAAACCATTTTCAAACAGTCTAAATAGGAACTTATTTGAAATAGGTTCTGACTTCTTAAAATAAGGCTGCCCTAAAAATAAATAATTACGCGGACGCTTATCCAGAGGCAACGCTTCAGCTACCCGAGTTCCCGTCGGAGTCGCCGCCTTTATCTATATCCACCTTATTAAGCTTGAATCATAACAGAGCCCGAAAATTTTCATGTATCCTGGTGCAAATATCTTTGCATGAACGTCTCTGTTATCATTTGTTGTTGATATTCGTCTCTTCAGGTGGAAGCTTGCCGCGGACATGGCGGAAACTTCCCGAAACTCCTTCTGGTCGTTCCGGGGGATTTTCCTTCCATGCCAGTCCCGCAGGCGTCCCCACCTTCCGTTCCTATAATCAACAATAGGCTTGAACAGAGCTCAAAATAAAACAGCGCGCGACCCTATGAGGAGAACATACGTAGGATTGCGCGCTGTTTTTTTGTTTGAAGATACGAATAACCCGAGAGAAATATCTGGTCCGGCTGCTTGTGCCAGTGCTTCTAAACGGAAGTTTCCGCTTTTCTTGGTCCAGCTACAACTTCCAGAAGCTCATGTCACAAGCAGCCAGGATCAGAAAAAAGAAAGAACACTTTTTGTCTGACCGGTCTGCTTGTGCCAGTGCTTCTAAACGGAAGTTTCCGCTTTTCTTTTTACCAAGGTAGTCCTGTTCCATACATTTCAGCTAGTTCTTTCGATTCCTTACGTCTTTCTTTCCGCTGCTCATGACGCGCGGATGCCCCCGTATGGAGACGCTTTTCCTGATCCGATTCCGGATATACCGTCGGGATCGGGGTAGGTCGATTGTTTTCATCTACGGCGACCATAGAAACGAAAGCCGTCGTACATACTTTTCGATCTCCACTAAGCAAATCCTCAGTAATGGCTTTAACAAACACTTCCATAGACGTATTATGCGTCCAGGTTACAAAAGCTTCCAGACAAATCGCATGGCCTTCGAATACAGGGTGAAGAAAGTCGACCGAGTCTATCGAAGCGGTCACTACCGGTTGCCGGCAGTGACGGACAGCCGAAATAGCGGCGATATCATCAATGTAAGCCATCAATTTCCCTCCGAACAAGGTACCGTGACTGTTGGTGTCCGGGGGTAAGACATGAGAATTTTTAACTGCGAAAGAATCCATGCATCGTTTTGCATCCATATCGTATCATTCCTTTCCATACTATGGTCTTGTCTTTATTATAGCACGCTTATTGTATATTTTATTCCTCGACGGGGAGTCTGATTTCAAACACAGCCCCCGTGCCCTCTCCATTATAAGCAGAAATGCTTCCTCCACTTTTTTCGATTATTGCCCGGGAAATAGCGAGCCCCAGACCTGTTTCCCCAGCCTTTCCTTTCTGGAAACGTTCAAACAGGTGAGGCATGACATCTTCATCTATCCCGTCCCCGTCATCCATGATCCGTATGAGAAACTCTCCGTTTCTCTCTACTGTAATATAGAGATGGGAACTTGCGTGACGGACCCCGTTTCTACCGATATTCATGAGGGATTGGAGGAAACGTTCCGGGTCGGCATTAATATACCCATCTTCCTGTACACTGACCTCAACCTTGATTCCTTCTTCCTCGGCAAGAGGGAGAAGACGATCAGCAGCACGTCCGGTCCACTCACTTACTTTGATGCGCTCCGGGTTATAGATATCTTCATTGCTGTCGAGCTTGGCCAGCAAAATCATTTCATTGACGATTTTTTTCAAACGGTCAATCTCTTCTACCATAACCGTGAGACCTCTGTCCCTTTTTTCGCCTTCGAATACGCCGTCCCTTATCCCTTCCGCGTATCCTTGAATCGACATGAGCGGGGTTTTGAGTTCGTGGGAAGCATTTTGGAAAAATTGCTGCTGAGACCGGATATATCTCTCGAGTTCCCCGGCCATCTGCCTGACACTCTGCTCCACTTCTTTTATTTCACCCGTCGCCTTCACAGGACGCACATCCTGGAACTGACGTTTTTCGATTTTCTGGACTTCCTTTTTCAAATGATCCAGCGGAGTGACCAGTTTTCGTGTGAAAAGATAACTGATTGCTGCCGCCAAAAGCAGTCCCATAATGAACACGAGTACCATACGCCAGACGAAGTTCATCTGTATACCGGCGAGATCGCCGATGGGAGTAGCCATGACCAGCACCTGGTCCCCTCTCAATTCGTGATCCGAAATGACGTACTGCCCGTACCCGCTGTCCCACGTATCGCTTCCGGCGAGCTCTTCTTCATAACGATCGACCCAATCGTTCGCCGCTCCCCGTGGAAGCGTATAGAATAATAGTTCTTCAGTGGAACGATCGAACAGAAGCAACGGATAATTCTGATCCTGTATCAAATTCGATACTTCCGGAGATTGAAGCAGTCGATCCGGATCGTTCAAAATATCTACGAGAAGCTCTGCACGCATTTCAAGCTGCCGTTTTTCATCCATAATGAAAATATCCATAATCAATGAATACAGTACAATCGCCGTAACCGTCATTACGACGAGAATCAGTCCGGTGAATGCTGCGTTCAGCTGATGTAGCAGTTTCATTCGTCCTGCGCCCTCAAACGATACCCATATCCCCATACCGTCTCAAGGTCGAGATTCGGGAACTTTTTCCGGAGACGTTTCATCAGATCATCCACCGCACGATCGCTACCGAAATAATCATTGCCCCACACGGACTGAAGCAGCACTTCGCGAGAGAAAGCTTTATTTTCATGTTCCGCCAGTACCCAAAGCATTTCGAACTCCTTCTGGGTCGTTTCCACTTCTTCGCCTTCATAAAAAGCGAGACGTTCCGTTACGTTCAGCTCAAGCGCTCCGGACGTAACGATTTCCTCCCCGTTTCCTTCCTCCGTCTTCATCTGTTTCCATCGCTTTACGTGACGCTTTACTCTCGCCACCAGTTCACGCGGGCTGAAAGGCTTCGTCAAATAATCATCGCCCCCGAGTTCAAGCCCAAGAATCTTGTCTACTTCTTCATCTTTCGCTGAAATGATAATGATCGGCACTTCCGAATGATCACGGATCTTTTTGCAGAATTCATATCCGTCCATACCCGGAAGCATAATATCAAGCACCCACAGATCCGGTTTGACCGCCTCGTTGAATATATCCCACGCCTCTTCCGCCGTAGCGACGTCACGAACCTGATACCCATCCTTTTCCAGGTAACTCTTCACGATGTCCCGGATATTATCGTCGTCCTCTACAAGTCCTATAAAAGCATCCATTAGAATTCCTCCTACATTTACATAATTATGCCGTAAATAGTCCAAATGTTTCCCACACGTCTTTCTTATAATAGGTCATGTAAAGTCATTAGATTGATGTATTCACATTGTACCAGAAAGGAGCGATCATCGAACTATGAAACTATTCAACCGTCAAAAAGACAATGCACAAGGAACAAGAAGAAACGGATTCGCATTCGGCGTATTCGGAGCCATCGTAGCCGTATTCATCGTAACTGCCCTGTTTCAATCGCAGGGGATAAAAATAAATATAGAGACGAACCCGGAAAAAGCACAGGCCAATCCACTAACGGTGGAAGGTACAGAGGAAAATACGATCGATTCCATACAAGCAGCTCAGGAAGCGGTCGTAGGTGTCAGTTCCATCAGGGAAACAGCACGCGGAAGTGAAAATGCCGGTACAGGGTCCGGGGTCATTTATAAAAAAGATGGGAATCAGGCGTATGTGGTAACCAATCATCACGTCATCGAAAACGCCTCTGAACTGGAAGTCACGTTAAGTGACGGCACGACCAAGGATGCCACTCTCCAGGGCAGTGACCCCCTTACAGACCTTGCCGTTTTACAAATAGATGCTGAAAACGTCGAGAAGGTTGCCGATTTTGCGGACAGTAGCGAAGTAGAGGTTGGCCAGACTGCCATCGCAATAGGTAACCCTCTCGGCATGAAGTTTTCAGGTTCCGTGACGAAAGGTATAGTCAGCGGTCTTGACCGAAACATCCCTGTCGATCTGAACGGGGACTCCCAGCCGGATTGGCAGACGACAGTAATGCAGACGGATGCAGCCATCAACCCTGGTAACAGCGGTGGTGCACTCATCAACGAAAACGGAAAAGTAATCGGGATCAACTCGATGAAAATCGCAAAAGCTGAAGTGGAAGGTCTCGGATTCGCCATCCCGGCAGAAACCGTAAAATCTATTACAGCTGAACTGGAATCCACAGGTGAGGTGGAGCGTCCGTATATCGGCGTATCCCTTTATGATCTTTCCAAAATACCGGAACGCGTCGTTCAGGGAGAATTGAACCTTCCTGAATCCGTAGAAGGCGGCGTCGTTGTCGGCAAAACAGCTCCGGACACTCCTGCAGCAGCGGCCGGACTGAAGCAGAATGATATAATTACAGCAATTGATGGAAATGCCATAAGTTCAACCCTTGAACTGCGTCAGTATCTTTACGAAGATGCAAAAGCAGGGGAAGAAGCAACACTTACCGTTTACAGAGATGGACAGAAACAGGAAGTAACACTCACACTCAGTGAGCAATAAAGAAAAGTGGTGACGCCTGTTCAGAAGTTCTAAGATAAGTGGACAGGCCTGGCTTCGGGCGACCTACCCCGAAACAGGGTTGGCCGCTTATATTACGGACTTCTAGGCGTCGGAACTGGACAAAGAAAAGTGGAAACTTCCGGTTAGAAGCTCTGGGATAAGCAGGAAGCTCTCTCTTCGGGGGATTTTCCCGGAGAAGAGATTACTGCTTATAACACGGGCTTCTGGAAGTTGTAGCTGGACAAAGAAAAGTGTAAGCACCCGTTTAGAAGCTAATAATAAAACAGAAAATATATGCGTGGAGGCGGAATTCCCTCCACGTCACCATTCAAAAACGGTGAAGGGCACCCCTCTGCCCTCCATATATTCCGAAGAGACGACGGGATATGATAAAAGAATTTCCTAAGACCGCATTATTGCGGCAACCTGAACCCCTCTTGACAAACGGAGTACCATTCGGTGCTCCGTTTGTTTTTTCCTGATCCAAAACGGGAAGAAACCAACGGTAAAGAAAAGTAAGAAAGGAGTTTCTATATGCAACAAAGAAGTGTCATTCTTGCCTATCTCCTATGGTTATTCCTTGGACAGCTGGGCATTCATCGTTTTTATACAGGACGCACTGGTTCAGGCATCATACAACTGATTCTCGGTGCTAGTGGCTGGGCGACCGCTGGTATTCTTATCGGCTGGTTCCCTCTTGCTCTGCTTTGGATCTGGCTGGTCATAGATATTTTCCTCATACCGGGGATGTGCCGAAATCCAAAATAATAACGTAAAGAAGGAAGCACTTCTCCCGCACGGAGAGGTGCTTCCTTTCTTTTCTTATAAAATCGGAGACAGAAGACGAGCAATCGCTTCTTTGAAACGGATCCACATCGAACGCTGCTGGTACATACGATAGGTGAGTTCCGTCGCTTTCATACTGTCTTCCAGAAAATTCTCCGTCAGTTTCAGCCCGAGTTTTGTATCATAGATAAATGCATTCACCTCAAAATTCAGCCGGAAACTCCGGACATCGATATTCGCTGTACCGACCGAAGATACCACTCCATCAGCTACTATCGTTTTGGCATGAAGAAATCCGTCCTGGTAAATGTACACATTCGCTCCCGCAAACAGAAGATCTCCCACGTTCGAATACGTAGCCCAATAGACGAAAGGGTGATCCGGTTTGTTCGGAATCATTACTCTGACGTCCACTCCGGACAACGAAGCGATCCTCACTGCATCGAGCAGACTGTCATCCGGAATGAAATACGGGGTCTGTATGTAGACGTATTCCTTCGCAGACAAAATAGCCTTGATGTACCCATGCTTGATCTGCTCCCATTCAGAATCCGGACCGCTTGAGACGATTTGCATCGCCGAATCTCCCGGGTCCTCTTCGAACTCCGGGTAGAAACTTTCGTCATAGAGAATGTCGCGTTTAGAAGCCTGGTTCCAGTCCAGGATGAACCTCGTCTGTAAGTTATGCACGGCACTTCCGACGACACGCAAATGTGTATCTCTCCAGTATCCGAATTTTTTGTCCTTGCCGAGGTATTCATCACCAATATTGAAGCCGCCGATATAACCGATCTTTCCATCTATGATCGCCAGCTTCCTGTGGTTCCTGTAATTGATTTTCATATTGAGTTTGGGTATGAGAGGAGGGAAGAACGACTCCACTTCCACCCCTGAACGTTTCAACTTCTTCACATAAGAACGACTCAGTAACCTTGAACCCATATCATCATACAAAAGCTTTACAGACACGCCTTCTTCCGCTTTCCTCTGCAATACTTCCGCTAGCCTCTTGCCAAGCTGGTCGTGACGCAATATATAGTAAAGAAGATGAACGTGATCTTCAGCGTTTTCGATGTCCTGGATGAGAGCATGAAATTTCTTCTCACCATCCGTAAAAAGCTCCAAATAATTATCCTGCGTGAGCACAGCATCATTGTTCTTCAGGTGCATGTAGATTTGATCTTCATAAGGACCGAGTTCCGGATGCTTCAATTCCAGTTCCCCGTTTTCAATGGAACGCAACTGATCCTGCACAGCCGAAAGCAAACCGAGACGTGCTTTTTTGTCCCAGGTGAATATCTCTTTTTTACTTAAGCGACGTCCAAATACCAGGTACAACACGAACCCGGCCACCGGCACGAACATGAGTACCATCAGCCAGGCCCAGGTCGCACTGGCATCTCTACGCTCCAGGAAAATGATTGTAAATCCCAGCAGAACGTTCAATATAATAATCGTCGTTATGATGTAGGGGATGAATTCCACGTCTGCCACTTCCTCTTTTCAGGAGTCTTTCTTACTTACTATATCACATGATTTTCGGGAAATTACAAAGAAAAACCCAGAGACCCACTCCACCTGAAACAACTTCTCTAGCGGCATCTCCTGGTTCCTCAAAAGAACGAGGAAGAGTCTTTGCTGCTTCTCATTCCATAAGAATACCTGCTTCTGCCAGTTCCCGGACTGCTTCCTCGATAGCCTCTTCACGGTCGGCGGCTATCTCATGGGTATGAACGCCATCGGTCAATTCCAGGAGATACGTGGCGTTCGAAGAGTTGACCTGCTCCATGAATCGCTCCACGTCCCGGCGATTTCCGAGATGGAGTTCCGCTTTCAAATCACCGTAAACCGGGTGTTCAATCACAACATTCTGAACATAGACGCCGTGATCGACGAGAATCTCAAGTTCCTCTTTCGTTTCCGAACGATTGTGACAGCACACGATCGTCCTGCGATACGAAAATCTGCGTTTCTCTTCCTTCATATACAGGTAACCCTGACTGGTGGCTATAATCGGTTCTCCTCCCGCTTTTAACAGGGAGACGTCTGCCACAATCACTTGTCTCGTCACTTTCATCTCCTCTGCGAGAGATTTTCCGGTGAGCGGAGATGCTGACTCCCGCAATTGTTTCAGAATAGCTTCCCGGCGTTCGGAGGATTTGAACTTTTTATCGTGCGTCATTTGATGCCACCTCATCTTTCATCATTTGTTCCCTATTTTACCATAATTTACTGATTTACCATTACTATTTAAAGCCTAAGGAGAGCCTCCCCTAAAGGGTAGACTCGATATCAATAGCGGCAAGTTCCCACTTCTTCACGGTGAACTCGGAACGCCCGAGTGAGGTGAATGCTATGTCTGTCAGAGCGGCGTCCGCAAAGATACGGGCCGTGAAGACTTCCTCTCCCTCGTTGACGAAAATTTCGAGCGAGGAATGATCGAGAAATACCTGCAGAGAGCGAAGCGGTGATTCCAACTGTACGTGACGGAACTGGGTTTTTTCTGCGTCTTCCGGATCCGGACGGGTGAGCGTCAGCAGATTATCGGCTTTTTTATAGGAAAAGGAGGCTTCGTGATATAGTTCCATGGCCCACATCTCTCCTATTTCTTCAAAATCGATGGAAAGTTCTGCGACGCGGCCACTGATATCTTCAATTTCCTGCTGATCATTTTCAATCATTTCCTTCTTTTCTACGGGGGATTCACTTGTTCTCCATTGTTTCGCCTCTCTGATAGGAGTCTGAATGATTTTTTTGCCGTTCCACGAAAGTTCTCTCGGGATGGTCCAGCTGTGGATCCACTGATTGTCGACAGTCGGATGTGCCTCTTCATACTGATCAGGCACGCCCATCCACCCGATCATCAGGCGACGTCCCTCAGCTTCAAAGGTTTGCGGGGCGTAAAATTCAAAGCCACGGTCGAGTTCCTGGAATTCTCCACGTTTCCATACGTCTCCTTCTGCACTACCGGTAAGATAGCCGGTCTGATAAACATTTTGAAAATGAATATCTTCCGGTTCCATTCCCTGAGGACTGAAAAGCAGGATTTCCTGACCATCGAGTGTGAAAAAATCCGGACATTCCCACATGTAGCCTTCCTTATCACCCGCTACAGCAAGTCGTTTTACGTATTCCCACTCACTCAGGTCTTTAGAGGAATACAGTAACACGGCCCCTTTCTTATCTTCAGTCTGGGCACCGACAACCATATACCACAAGTCCTCGTGCCACCATACTTTCGGATCGCGAAAATGAGCGGTGATGCCTTCAGGCGATTCAAGCAGCATCCCCTTCTTTTCAAACTGACGACCATCTTCTGAAACCGCGAGAGCCTGATACTCCTGATCGATCTCCCCCTCCTTTTCCGTATGGCCGGTGTAAAACAGATGTAGTACTCCATCTTTCTCGACAGCACTGCCGGAGAAACATCCATCTTTGTCATACCACTCAGAAGGGACCAGGGCCGGTTTTTCGAGTGTATAATGAACGAAATCCTTCGTGTGATAATGGCCCCATACTTTCATACCGTGACCAGCTTGATAAGGGCTCCACTGGAAAAACATATGGTACTTCCCGTCCCATTTAATCAGACCGTTCGGGTCATTGATCAAACCGACAGGAGCCATCAGATGGTAGGCCTGGCGATGAGGGTCCGCTTCCACGGTCTCCTTCTGTTTATGTACTTCTTCTGTAATCGCTTCGATCTGTTTTTTCTCTTCCATTGTAACTCCACTCCTTCTTCCACTATTGAACCAATCCCCACGTACGAGAGGCCTGTTTTTTCTTACCTTTTTAAAAAAGCCCGGAAAGAAAATTCTCCCGGACTTTTTCATCTCCTATTCATCACTTCACTGTAACAGTCGCAATCGCCGTTTCCCCGGCAGTAGCATCTTCTGTGTAATGAGCTTCGAAAGAACTGACAGCATCATCATAATTAGTAATGACGACAGGTGTAATTACCGCTTTCGCTTTTTCTGCGACAAGATCTTTATCAAACGTGACGAGAGGGTCGCCCGTCTTCACTTTATCTCCCTGTTTCACGTGTCCTTCAAATCCTTCCCCTTCCATCGATACCGTTTCCAGACCGATGTGAACAAGGACCTCAAGACCGTTGTCCGTTTTGATGCCTACCGCATGGTTAGTAGGAAAAACCTGTACAATCTCTCCATCTACCGGACTAACCACTTTGCCATCTGTCGGATCCACTGCGAGTCCATCACCCATCATGCGTTGACTGAAGACCGGGTCCGGCACATCATCCAAAGCTACAACCTTCCCGTTCAACGGAGATACAATTGAAACGTTTTTATCTTCTTTTCCAAACAATTTTTTAAACATATAGTCGCCCATCCCTTCTATATCATTTCTTTTCCTTATGTTCCCCTGCTCGGAGGTATTAAACCTCGCGATAGTCGGATGCCCATTTATGCTTCCCGCGCTGAAAGCGCCCGTGAAACAGGATGTAGATACCGACGATGAGCAGGATGAAGACAGAACTGTTCATGTAAAGACTGCGGAAACCTATCGTTTCCGCCGCGATGCCCACGAAGAATGAACCGAGACCGATCCCTATATCGAAAATAGTGAAAAATGTGGCAGTAGCCGCCCCTGCCCGTTTCGGAACCTTTTGCAGGGCAATCGTCTGCATGCTCGGCACCAACGTCCCGTAGCCAAGTCCGATCAACCCTCCAGCTGCAAGCAGGACAAATGCTGTTTGTGCCCAGCCCAGCAGAAACATACCGATGCTGAAAACGAAAATCGCCGGAATCACAATCACGTTCTCCCCGTAACGGTCAAACCAGCGACCGGTGAACGGCCGGGAAATGAGCAGCACGACAGCATAAACGACGAAAAAGTAACTCGAAGCTTCTTCAAGACCTATATTTTTCGCGTGAACCGATACAAACGATAGCACACTGGAATATGCTAAAGCAATGAAAGCCCCTGTAAATGCTATCGGGAGCGCCGCTTTTTCGAGCAAACCGTTCATTTTCGGCATCAGGCTCTCAGGCGTGTGTTTGTCCTCCGGTTTCGGCACCCGTATGAAAACCCCGCTCACAAATGCGAGACCGGCGACCGCAGCACATATGAGAAAAAGAGTCGTATACGTAAAGGATTGGCTGATCGTCAATCCGAGGAATGGACCGGCCACCATAGCCAGATTCATCGACATGGCGAAATACCCCATCCCTTCCCCTTTTCGGGCGTCCGGAATTACGTCGGAGGCGAGAGCCCCCATCACCGTCGTTCCCATACCGAAACCGATGCCCTGAAGAAAACGGATTCCAAGAAGCCATCCGAACGATTCCACAAAAAAGTAGAAGCCGCTGCTTATAAAAAAGATAGCAAGCGCCGTAATAAGCATAGGCATCCGTCCGACAGCGTCCACCCAATGTCCCGATAGTGGTCGTATGAAAATCGCGGAAAGTAAGAAAACGGTAATGACCAGTCCCGCATCACTCTCGCGTACCTGAAGTTCATCTATAGCGAAAATCGGCATCGTGACGAATAATATGTAAAAGACGAGAAATACGAAAAAATTACTAAGACATACGTTCAAAAAACTTTTCGTCCATAAAGGCTGTTTCATACTTTTCCTTCTTCCTGCATTGCTATGCACTTCGAAAATTGAAATTCGAACATCACTTTTATTGTACCAATAAACCTATTACCGGAAAAACAATAATCTTCCATTCTATAATTTGCTTCGCTACAATAGTGGGTGGAAGATAGGGCTATTCAAGAAATTTCATCGCAATACAGCTATTACTGTCAAGGAGGGAGGATGCCGAATGGAAGAGGAAAAAAAAGGAATTCTTATTACCATAGCCGCTTACATACTTTGGGGTATTTTACCGATGTACTGGAAAACGCTTGAACATATAGCTCCTTTCGAAATTCTGGCCCACCGGATTGTTTGGGCTTTGGTATTCATGTTTTTAATCATCCTTTTACTTCGAAAACAACAAGATTTTCTCACGAGTCTCCTGGAATTATGGAGAAATAAAAAAGCATTGGCTGGCATCACTCTAGCCGCTTTTGCTATCAGTATGAACTGGTTTCTTTTCATATGGGCGGTGAACAGTGATCATGTAGTTCAGGCGAGTCTCGGCTATTACATCAACCCGCTCATCAGTATTCTTCTCAGTATGATCGTAATGAAGGAGACATTCACAAAAGCCCAGTGGATCTCCTTCCTGCTTGCAGGTATCGGAGTGGCCTACATGACGATAAACGTAGGAGCGTTTCCCTGGGTCTCCTTTGCGCTCGCCACCAGTTTCGCGATTTACGGTCTGCTAAAAAAACTGGCGGCTATCCCGGCGATTTTCGGACTGACTGTGGAAACAATAATCGTGACACCATTAGCACTCATCTATCTGATCCCGGCATCAGGGTTTCCGGAAGATATTTCATGGATCTCCCTGAATACTCTGCTCGTCTTCAGCACAGGAGCAGTGACAGCCATTCCACTTCTCTTATTCACGAGTGGGACGAAGCGCATTCCCCTATCTATGGTCGGGTTTCTTCAGTATATAGCACCGACGCTCATGCTTCTCATCGGTGTTTTCCTTTATGAGGAGCCCTTCACATCGGTACATATCGTCGCTTTCTCTTTCATCTGGGCCGGACTGTTTTTATACACCCGGGAACGCTTCAAAAAAATCGGGCCACGAAAAGCATAAGCTCCCTGTTCAGAAACACATATCTAAGCAGTTTGGTCAGACAAAAGGCGCTTTTTCCTTTTAACTCTGTTATCGTTCCTAGTTGATTTTTATCTCTACGGGTGGAAGCTTGCCGCGGGCATGGCGCGTCAACTTCCGGAATCTCCCTACGTTCGATTCCGGTGATTTTCCGTCCATGCTACTCCGCAGGCGTCTCAACCCTTCGTTCTAAAAACAACAACCAGCTTTAACAGCTTCTTCCTGAAAAAGAAGCCACTTCATATGTCACAGACTGTTGGGTGGAAGAAACTGGACAAAGAAAAGTTTAGCAACCCCGCTCAGAAATACTGTCATAGCAAGGACTTCCGGTTAGTACCGATATAAGAAAAATACTCTCTCCGAAGTCCCTGGCTCCCATGTTATAATGGAAGATATCAGTGATACCAAGGAGATTTTACTATGGACGAAAAATCAATATCCATCATGCAGTCCGCAATCAAACTGTTTGCGAAAAAAGGGTTCAGTTCAACCTCTGTGCAGGAAATAGCGAAAAATGCAGGCATCTCCAAAGGAGCCTTCTACCTGCACTTTTCTTCCAAGGACGAATTGCTTTTCGCGCTATTCGATTATTATTACAACCAGATGAAATCGAAAATCGATGCGTGTGCCGATGAACCGGACCCGCGCCGGAAATTTGTCGAGCAACTCACCGTCATGTTTGAGGAAATCGCTTCACACCGTGAGTTCATCATCATGCAGATCCGGGAGCAGACCATTCCATTCAACGAAGATATCGAGACGTTCACAATGCGCATGCGTTATGAATCTTATCAGTTCTATCAGAATCACATCATTGCCATATACGGAGAAAAAGCGAAGGAAATCTCTTTTGAAACGAGTATATTGATTGAAGGGATGTACAAAGCGTACCTTGAACTGATCCTCGTGGAAGGAGCGCATATCGATTACCGTGATCTTGCAGAAGCTCTGCTGAAGCGCGTCGATTATCTCGTGGACGGATTTCTTAAAAATGAAGACAGCCCTGTCCTTACGAAATCATTCATGTCGGAGTTGATCCCTGCGGATTTCTTAGCCGAGAGAAGCCCTACAATTCAGGAGATGATCGAAGAACAGGAAACCACCGCTTCCGATGAGGAGAAAGAGACCCTGGCTATCCTGAAGGAAGAATTGGACTCCTCTTCGCCGCGGACAGCTATTATAAGAGGGATGCTTGCCATCCTGAAAGAAAATTCCCAATTCAAGGAGTTGGTCACTCGTGTTGAAGAGAACTATCCCGTTACTCGCGCTCGTTAGTTTGTTTTTCACGCTCCCCTCTATCGTCCAGGCCGGCAGTTTCAAAGACGTCCCCTCTTCCTACTGGGGATATGAAGAAATTGAATACATAGCCGAAAGAGGTGCTATCGAAGGATATCTCGACGGAACGTACCGCTCCGGCAATGACGTCACGAGAGAGCAGGCTTTCGTCATCATCCAGAGAGCATTCAACCTGGAGACCGCGGATCGTCCCGCCCCTTCGTTCACAGACGTCTCTCCAAATCATTGGACGTACCCTGCTATCGCAGCCGTTGTCGATGAAGGATGGTATCCGGACAAACAGAAGCTTGATCCGACTGGAGGGCTGACACGCGAAGAAATGGCTTCGATCATTTCTCACGCTTTCGATTTGTCCCAACCCGAAAAGGAACAGCTATTCATAGATGTTCCTGAAAATGATGCTTATTTTGAAGAGATACAGGCCCTTGCCTCTCACCGCATCAGCCAGGGCTTCGGCAACGCCGAATTCAAACCGGATAAGACGGTGACACGGGCAGAATTCGCAGCTTTTGTAGCCCGGGGTATGAATGAATCGTTCCGGTCCGATTCCACTATCACACCACCGAAACAAAAAATCGTCGTTGAGGAAACTTCCGGTTTCCAGGCTACGCTGACCGCTTACGAAAAGAGGGATGGTTCATGGAGGAAAGCAACCAATACCATGAGTGCAGTCCTCGGAAAAGACGGTGCAGGACAAACATGGGAAGGGGACCCGAAAACGCCGGTCGGCACTTACTCCCTCGGCACCGGGTTCGGTTGGGGGAACGTACCGTCCGGAATGACCTACCCCTATCGTCCGGTAGATTCCAATGATTACTGGATCGACGACACTTCTTCCTCCCAGTATAACCAGTGGGTGGAGTACGACGGCAATCCATATGCACGTTGGAGCTCTTTTGAACGTCTCAATATCGACTTGTATAAACACGCAGTCGCTATCAATTACAACAAGACCCCTATCGTTCCGGGAGCAGGAAGCGCCATCTTCCTTCACGTATGGCGGGGACCAGGGAGCCCGACCCTCGGATGTATCGGTATGTCCGAAACGGATCTGGAAACGATCATGACCTGGCTCGACGATGAAAAACACCCCTATATCGAGATACGTGAATAAAGAGAAACATGAGGAGCCACATTTTGATCTACCATCATCAAATCACCCTGCTGAGAAAAGATCGACTTCTCTGCAGGGTTTTTTCCATGGAAGGGAACAGGAAAAACGGTTACCCGTCTGTTTCTTGCTCTTTCCGCTCCCTGAACATATCCGCGAAAACAGGCACCTGTTTTTTTACGAGAAGTGGATTCGAGGCCCATTTCCGAAAGGCTTCCAGCTCATCCTCTGTCCAGGACCTTAAAGAACGAATATAGTCGAGAGTGAAATCATAGGAAGGCTTCAGAACTTCATCGCGTTCTTTATGATAGGCTTCCATTTCTTCCTCGAACGAGGCGCCATGTGTCGTCTTCTGAATCACTTCTGCGAGAAGGAGCGCCTGCCAAATCGCATCGTTCATCCCGAGCCCTGTACTCGGGTCTTTGGCGTGAGCGGCGTCGCCAATCAGTGCCCATCCCTTTCCGTAAGGCTGACGGAAGAAATTCGGAACCCCGGGCGTCCCTACCACTTTCCCTTCGAGAACAGCGCCTTCCATGCGGGCTTCCATCCCATACATCTGTCTGAAAACCTTCTCAAATGATTCCTGCGGATTTTTCGCAAATGATTTGAATTCATGCGAATGGATCTCGAGACCCAGGCAATCCAACCCCTCCTGCATCGGAAAGACGAAACCGATCCGTCCTTCATCGAGAAAAATCTCGACTGTCGGCTCAGGCAAGGGGGTCATCCCTTTATAATATCCGTAAAAAACCGGCCGTTCCGCAGGCTCGTAGTCATACATCCTGGCGTTGGCTTCTTTAGCGACAGTGGAATGACGTCCATCCGCACCTACGACGAGCCCCGCTGTGTACACAGATAACTTTCCTTTTTTATCTACTGTCTCTACCCCTGTGACCGCATCCCCTTCATAAACGAGACGTCGAACCTGGGCTTCTTCCTGAAAACTGACGCACTCATAGGAAGTTGCTTTTTCCATTAAAAGGGCATCGAACGAAGCACGCCCCGGAATCACTGTCGTCCCTTCCCTTTCTCCATCCGTAAAACTTCTCCCTATATATGTACGCATTCTTGTGATTTCCCGTAAACCGAGTTCTTTCACTTTCTCTTTCACCCCGAGTGCCTCCAGATAATGCTGGTGGGACAGTTGATGGGTCGAAAGCGTATCGCTCGGGAAAGACGCTTTTTCCAAGACCAGTACGCTCCGTCCCATTTGGCCGAGTCTGATCGCGAGACTCGCCCCCGCCACTCTCGCCCCGACAATAATCACTTCAAAGTCTGCCATTCTTCTCCTCCTGACATTTCGTAAAAATCGATATTCTTCTATGTTATCCCAGGGAAGCCTTTAATAGCACATATAATGCTTAAAAAAATCAGCCCGTGTGTCGGACTGATTCATTCTTCCTCATTTTTGACTGCCAATATAAAGCGGAAATATGCGGAAAAGCTCAGGAACGCTACGAGCGATCCGGTGAAAACAGGGATGATGACCGGAAACATGTACACACTGATCATGAGAAGAAAACCGCTTGTGACAGCAATTGTACCGAATAGGAGCGGACTGCCGAGCGTAATGACAAAAGAACGCTTCATCAGCTTCCGGAATGGTAAAGCTACGTGCACAATCGTCGAAAAGAAATTCACAGTGAAAACATACAGTACAATCGCCGTAACAAGAAAAATACCTACCATGAGCGTATTCGTCTCCAAAAAGTAATAAATATCGAGCGCTACGATAGTCCATAGCAAGGTGAATACCAGACCGCCATAAGCACTCTGCCGATAATTTTCCTTATAATAGCGCCAGTATGATTTTGTCTCCCCCATGAAATCTCTTCTGACCCACTCCCGGGCCTTCGCAAAAAGAGCGGTCGTAGCCGGGAAGAAAACGAACGGAGTCAGGAGAATTATCGGTACAAGCAGCACCATCACTTCCCCGCTGTTGCCTGCATCCAGCAGACTCAGCGCTAGAAGAACGATAGGGAGGTTCATGCCGAACCACGCCAGATTCGTTAATGAAAATTTCGCTATCCACTCACTGACAGCGTACATGCCGTCCATAACTCCTGCTCGTTTTCCCATTTTTTTCTCCCCTTTATGCTTCGTTGCGGACCTTCCACTCTTTTCTGAGGACCTTTCGCTTCTTCGTGCGGACCTCACGGATGTTTATGCAGACCTTTAACACTTTTGTACGGACCATAGTCATTTCTGACCAACCTGCTTACGCCAGGACTTCTAAGCGGGGAGCTTCCGCTTTTCTTTATGCCCACCACATGTCTGCCGGTGGTTCTTCGATAATAACATCGTTGAGATTGTTCACCGCACGCTGGAAGCCTTCTTCGATAGACATGATCGGGTCCTCATGTTCGATGCTTACCGCATGATCATATCCGAACGTCCGCAGTGCGCTGATAATATTAGACCATTCCTGCACACTGTGTCCATACCCTACGGAACGGAAGCTCCATCCGCGAGTACGTACTTCCCCGTACGGCTGCATATCGGTGAGACCATACATATTCACGTTTTCCTGATCTATATACGTATCTTTTGCATGGAAATGATGGATTGCATCTTCCCGACCGAGAATTTTGATAGCTGCGACCGGATCGATGCCCTGCCACCATAAATGACTCGGATCCAGGTTCGCTCCAATGGCCGGAGAGGTGGCTTCACGCAGTTTCAGCATCGTGTGAGGAGTATGGACAAGGAAACCGGCATGAAGTTCAAGACCTATTTTAACCCCGTGCTCTTCAGCAAGTGCAGCCTGTTCTTTCCAGTACGGAACAAGCTTCTGTTCCCACTGCCAATTCAGAATCTCGGAGTATTCCTCCGGCCACGGTGTTACCGGCCAGTTCGGAGTTTTGTCCGTCTCGGATCCTCCCGGTGTCCCGGAGAACGTATTGACTACAGGAACCCCCAAAAGCCCCGCCAGGTTCACTGTTTTTACGAAGATTTCATGGGAATTCGCTGCAAATGCCTCATCCGGGGAAAGAGGGTTTCCATGACAGCTCAGAGCACTGATTTCCAGGCCCCGTTTTTCCACTTCTGCAAGATATGCTTTCCGTTTTTCTTCACTCCTGAGCAGTTCGTCTACGTTACAGTGAGCATCTCCGGGATAGCCGCCCGTGCCGATTTCCACTGCCTTCAACCCTGATGCTTTCGCTTTATCGAGCATCTCTTCAAACGAAAGGTCAGAGAACAATACTGTAAATACACCTAATTTCATCACGATTCCTCCTCTTCTTTTTTCAGTGTAACCGCTCTGCCTGTATCGCTGCTTTCATACATGGCATCGATGATTTCCGTTACTCGCAAAGCTTCGGACGCTTCTACAATCAGTTCCTCTTCCCCGCTGCAGCTCGCCAGGAAATTGTCCATCTGTCTTGTGGCTACTACCGATGGCTCTTCTTCCTTCAATACCGGGGAAGCATTCCAGACAGCTCCATACTTCGTCTGGTACATTTCAAACGGATACACACTTAAGCCCCCGTCCACCCCGGAAAGACTAACTGACGTATGATCTTCCTTGATATTCGCTGACCAGGAACATTCGAACTGAAGCGAAAGTCCATTTTTGAATCTTATGTAACTTGTAACGTGATCATCGACTTCGAACGTCTCGTGATCAAACGCCCCCCAGTCATTGACCTGACCGGGTGTTCTGCTCAAATCATTATAGGTTTCGGCGCTTACTTCCACCGGTTCCGGGTTGCCAAGGAGCCAGAGCGACAAGTCCAACAGATGACAACCGAAATCGATCAGGCTTCCCCCGCCCTGGAGTTCCTTGTTCGTAAACACGCCCCACCCCGGGACTTTCCTGCGACGCATCGCCTGGACTCTGGCTACAAGCGGCTTCCCGAGTTCTCCAGCTTCTGTGACCCGCTTCGCCATGATACCTTCTTGAGTGTGCCGATAATGATATGCAATCGCTAAAATTCTGTTGTTGTTTTCAGCCGCCGTTTTCATCGCTTCCGCTTCGTAGCGGTTCATCGCCATCGGCTTCTCACAAAGGACATGAACCCCTCTGTTCAACGCTTCGATACTCAATTCCGCATGAAATTTGTTCGGCGTGCAAATAATGACAGCGTCGACCAGATCGAATAGTTCTGCCGGAGTATCACATACATGGGCAGCGCCGAACGTCTCCGCGACTTCTGCTGCGCGGCTCTTGTTTACATCCTGTACAGCTGAAAGTTCAGCTTTTTGATGGAGAGATTGAAGGGCGGGGATATGACGTTCTGTCGCTATTCCACCCGTTCCGATCACTCCTATTTTCCATTTATTCATAGTACCCCTACTTTAATGACTGGATTTTACGGGTCTGACCGGATTCAAGAGCTCCGAGAATAATTTCCAGAGATTTTTTCCCCTCATGACCGTCGATTAACGGTGTAGTATCATTCATGACGCTTTCAACGAAATGATCGATGACACCTGTATTCGTTTGTCCGCCTTCTTCATTGGATTGAATGTTGCCGAGCTGATAATTCACGACGTCCCCGTTAGTGAAAGTCGCTACGAGTGAATAGTCCGGGTCGTCTTCGATACGGAGCATCCCTTTTTCTGCGTAGATGACAGTGGAATTGTCCTCTGCGGTGTTATACGCCCAGCTCGCTGTGAGGGTGCCGAGAATCCCTGAGTCGGAACGAAGCATACAGACTGCGTTATCATCGACCGTAATGTTTTCTTTCGCATTATTCTCTACGAAACCGGCGACATCAGTGAATTCTTCCCCAAGCATATAGCGGATCAGGTCCGCTTTATGAACACCTAGGTCTCCCATCGCTCCTATGAACGCCTCATCCTTTTTGAAAAACCAGCTGTCCGCTCCGTCGGCACTCCAGCCTTCCGGTCCGCCGTGACCGAACGTCGTGCGAAAACTGTAAATCTTGCCTAACTCTCCAGATTGAATGATTTCTCTGGCCTTTTGGTGGGATTTCACAAAACGCTGGTTATGCGCAATCATCAGTTTCTTTCCGCTTTTTTCCGCTGCTTCGATCATTCGCTTTGCTTCCTCCGAGCTTGTCGCCATCGGTTTTTCACATAAAACATTCGCCCCGGCTTCTAAAGCGGCAATGGAAACAGGTGCATGCAAGTAGTTCGGAAGACAGACACTTACAAGATCCACTTCCTCTTTATTCAATAACTCTTCATAATCCGTATACGTCTTCGCACCATAAATCTGGCCGGCAATGGCTGCGCGATCTTCCGCAATATCGCAGACTGCTGTGATTTCCGTCTCTTCATTGTTCCGGTATTCAACCAGATGACGGTTCTGGGCAATACTGCCGCAGCCGATAATCGCTGTTTTTAAAGTCATTATTCCTTCTCCCCTTTCAGGTATCACTACTTCTCGGAAATATGTTCCAGAGGCTTCGCGTTGCCATACTGGTGCTTCGGTCCATTTGTATTCTGCGCCCAGCGGACGCCGTTCTGGATCACTTTCTGCACATCTTCATGGTAATAGGTCGGATACGTCTCATGACCAGGGCGGAAGTAGAAAATCTTTCCGTTGCCACGTTTGAAGGTAGCACCGCTACGGAATACTTCCCCGCCTTCGAACCAGCTGAGAAAAATCAATTCATCCGGGGCCGGGATGTCGAAGTGTTCCCCGTACATTTCTTCTTTTTCGATATCAAAGTATTGGCTTATCCCTTGTGCAATCGGATGGGTCGGATCTATGTTCCAGATGCGTTCCTTATCATCCGCTTCCCTCCATTTCAGGTCACAGCCTGTCCCCATCAGTTTTTTGAAGATTTTCGAAAAGTGGGCGGAGTGCAGAACCACAAGTCCCATTCCATCCAACACACGCTGCTTCACTCTTTCAGCAATGTCCTCCTCCACTTCATCGTGAGCCTTATGCCCCCACCATACTAGAACGTCCGCATTGTCGAGCGCCTCTTCGGTGAGACCATGTTCTTCTTCATCAAGGGTCGCTGTCGTTACCGTGTGACCATCTTTTTTCAGGAAATCAGCCAGGGCTCCGTGGATGCCTTCCGGGTAAACGTCCGAAACCACCGGATTCTCTTTTTCGTGACGGTATTCGTTCCATACCAATATATTCATAATTCTTCCCCCTTCTGTGCAACGTCAAGCGAAAACGATTGCATCTCCAGCTAAATTTTTTTTCTTTCCATACATGATTCTCTTTCCACAATATTCGTCGGAATAACCAGACTTTTGTTCATCATTTCAGGTTTCCTCAACTTATCGATAAGTGTCTCAGCCGAGTAGTACCCAAGTTGATCGGCGTTCGTATCGACCGTCGTCAGCGCAGGACTCGACAGCCTGGAAACGATCGTATTGTTGAAACTGATCACACTCATGTCTTCCGGTACGGAGAGCCCGGCTTCCCCGAGTGCCGTAATAATGGAAAGCGCATGAAAGTCATCCATGACAACGAGAGCTGTCGGTGGCTCGGGAAGTTCCAGCAGCTCTTTCACGATAACCGTCCCGTCATAGCTTCCATCCCGTCTATACTTGATATATTCTTCACTTTGTCTGCACCCATGGGTAGTCAGAGCCTTTTCGTATCCTTCCACCCTGGCTTTCGTCACTTCAAAATCCGCTTCCCCGCCGACAATCGCGATCCGTTCGTGACCGAGTTGAATCAGATAGTCGGTAGCTTCATTAGAAGCCTGGACGTTATCGTTGTCGACATACATAACGTTTGATGCGTCCAGAAGCGGCTTCCCGATCATCACGAACGGAAAGTCCTGTTGCATCAGATACGGTACGACTTTATCATCCTCCTTGGAATACAGGACAACGATCGCATCTACCCTTTTCCCCTGGACCATTTTCACAACGTCCTGGAAAATAGCTTCTTCCGACTCTCCGGTCGTCAGATTCAGGCTGTAGTCATTCTCCTGGCAAGCCTTACTTATACCACTTAAGAGTTCCGAGAAGAATGGGTTATCGAAAGAATGCGAACTGGAATGTTTCATGACTACACCGATCGTCTGGGTAGACTGTCTCACGAGGACGCGGGCATTATAGTTCATATAATAACCCATCTCGTCCATCACTTTCCGTACCTTTTTCTTCGTTGCAGGGCTGATACGCGGGCTGTCCGCAATCACCCGTGATACCGTGGAAGGGGCTACATTCGCCTCCTTCGCTACATCCTTAATCGTCACAGACATTGATCCTGCTCCTTTCTATTTCACTGCACCTTCGGAGACCCCATCGATGATCTGCTTCTGTGCGAAGAAGTATCCGATGATGACCGGGATGATCGCGATCGTCAGGCCGGCCAGCGCCAGGTGCCACTGTTTCGTGTACTGTCCGAAGAAATAGAACATTTTCAGAGGGATCGTCGCATTCGCTTCGCTCAGCACGAGCGATGGAAGCAGGTAATCGTTCCAGATCCAGATCGTATTCAATATCGCGACCGTCACGGAAATCGGCTTCAAGAGCGGGAAGATGATGTACCAGAACGTCTGGAACCGGTTCGCGCCGTCGATGATCGCCGCTTCATCGAGCGAGTGGGAAATCCCCGTCATCGCACCGTGATACAGGAAGATGGACAGGCTGCACCCGAATCCGAGGTACATGAAAATGAGTCCTGCGGCATTCAGCATATCGACCTGGCCGAAAATGGCCACTAAGGGAATCATAACAGATTGGAACGGAATCAGCATCGCCGCCACGAAGACGAAGAACATCGCTCCCGACAACTTACTCTTGTTTCTCGCCAGCGCATATCCTGCCATCGACGAAAACAGAATGATGATCAGGATACTGAGTCCGGTGATCAGCACCGAGTTGAACAGGGATTTCAGAAATTCCAGTTCGATGAACGCTTTGACGAAGTTTTCGAAGGTGAATTCTTCCGGAATCCCGAGCACCCCTTCGAAGATACCCCGTTTCGTTTTGAAGGCGTTGACGACCATCAGGTAGAACGGAGACAGCCAGAGCAGGGCCAGAAGCAGGCCGAAGACTTCAAGCAGACGTGTGTTTCGCTTCTCGTTGTTCTTCTTCATCAGACATCCACCTCACGTTTCTTGTTGTAATACACCTGCGTCAGAGCGATGACCGCGACGATCAGGAAGAAGATGACCGCTTTCGCTTGCGCATACGCCATTTCCCGGTCACTGAAGGCGGTACGGACGATCTCCATCGCCACCATCTGTGTGGAGTTGAACGGTCCCCCGGCGGTCAGGGATAAGTTCTGGTCATAGATTTTGAAGGACATCGACAGCGTCAGGAACATGCTGACGGTGAACGCCGGAGCCACGAGCGGGAAGATCACGTTTTTGAACCGCTGCAGCGCACTCGCGCCGTCGATCTTCGATGCTTCGATCAGTTCTTTCGGTACGTTCTCCAGATACGCGATGTAGATGATCATGATGTACCCGGCCATCTGCCAGGCGGTCAGAATGACGAGACCCCAGAACCCGGTTCCTGTCGTCGACAGCCAGCCGCTCAACCCTTCGATACCGGTAAGGCCGGCTACATCACCGAAGACGGAGATGAAGATGAACTGCCAGATGAACCCGAGGATCAGGCCGCCGATGAGGTTCGGCATGAAGAAGATGGTACGCATCAGATTGTTCGATTTCATGTTCCTCGTGACGAGCAGCGCAAGACCGAGACCGAACACATTCAAAAGCAGCACGGTGACGACTGCGAATTTGATCGTGAACCAGATCGAGTTCATGAACTCATCTTCCTGGAACAATCGTATGTAGTTTTCAAACCCTAGAAAATTGTTCGCCGTGATTCCGTTCCAATCCGTGAAGGAATAGAAAAGCCCGTAGATGAAAGGAATGACGACGACGATACCAAGTCCGAGGATTACGGGGGTCAAAAAGAGCCAGAATGACAAACTCCTGTTTTTCATAGATAATCTCCTCCCAAGCTGTGTAAAGCTCTCCTGTCGTCCTATTAACCAACAAGAGCGCCTTTATCAGCGCTCTTTGCCGGTTCTTTTAATTGTGACTCTGTTATAGTTCACTGTTAATTTTCGTCCCTACGTGCGGAAGCTTACAGTAAGATTTTCCACTTTTCTTTGTCCAGTTTCAGCGCCTATCCCCTCGAAGATATAAGTCGGGGGCCGGGATGAGGAGAAAACACCTCATCCCGGCCCCCGACTTATACTTTAGGGGATGAACAGGCGCTTTCACTTTTCTTGTCCAGTTACAACTTCCAGAAATTCGTGTCTTAAGTAGTCCCAATCAGCGAAAGGAAAATTCACCTTTCCTCTGATCGGTCTACTTAATCCAGTATTTCTAAACGGAAGTCTCCACTTTTCTTGTCCAGTTTCGCCACCCAGAAGTCCGTGCCCTAAGCAGTGATTTCTTTTTCAGGAAAAAGCAACTGAAAAGAGATACCCCTGCTTACGTCAGAACTTCTAAGCGGGATGACTCCGCTTTTCTTACTGCCTAGCTTGTTCCCAGGCTTGTGTCGCTTGTTGTTCCACTTCTTCCCACGTTATATCACCAGCGAGGTATTCCTGCATCGCTACACCTAAAGCATCTTCTGTCCAGGCTGTAGGCGCTCCGAGGAAGACCCAACCAAGTGTGTTACCTTCGTTTGCATACTTATAGATTTCCTTGGAAATAGGATCTGCAATTTCCTGATCTTCATATCCTTCGTAAGCCGGGATGAATTTGAATTCTTCTGTAACGAATTTCTTACCAGTCTCAGAAGTGTACATCCAATCAAGGAAGTCTTTGGAAGCTTGTACTACTTCGTCTTCAGACTGCTTGTTAACGACCCAGTAGTTCGGAACGCCGACCGGAATGCTTCCTTCATATCCTTCCACCGGAATCGGAAGAAGTCCTACGTTTTCTTCAGCAAATTCAGGATCCATGGATTCAATCGTGTTGTATACCCAGTTCCCCTGTTGAATCATCGCCACGTTCCCGAGGGAGAAGTGTTCTTCCACCTGTTGGGAGTAATCGAGACTAAGTACTGGTTGAACGGAATTCTCGCTCTGCAAATCAGTGAATTCCTTCATCTGATCCCCCATAGCGAATTCGACTGTATCTGCATTGTACGCTTCCATGACATCATGATTGAATTCATCTGCGAGATAAGCGTTTGCCAGGTGGTTACCCATCACCCATTGTTCTTTCCCTGGAAAAGCGAAAGGTGCTTCAATTCCAAGTTCTTCTTTCTGGGAATTCAGTGTTTCTACTGCGCCTTTCAAATCTTCCATCGTTTTGATCGAAGAAGCATCGATTCCAGCCTCTTCAAATACTTTTTTGTTGTAAAGAAGGCCATACCCTTCCTGGTTGAACGGAAGACCAAGTACCTGATCATCCTGAGTAACTCCGTTCAATGTTCCATCCAGTGCCGCATTCGCCGCATCTGTGTCAGATACATCTGCTAAGTATTCTTTATATTCTTCAACATCCGTTGGACCACCGACGTTGAATATATCAGGCTCTTCTCCTGAAGAGAATGATGTTTTAAGGGAAGCGCCGTAATCGTTACCGCCACCAACCGTTTTCACGTTAATATTGACGTCCGGGTTTTCTTCTTCATACATCGAGACAAGTTCTTCGAATTGATCTTTGAATTCAACTTTGAACTGGAAGACATCTACCGTGACCGCATCGCTGCTTCCACCTTCACCTTCGCCGCTGTCTCCGCCCGATGCATCATCGGAACCGAAAGAACACCCTGCAAGAACACTCGAAGCCAACAACGCTGTAGCAATACCCGAATAAAACTTCTTCTTTTTCATCCCATACACTCCTTCAATAGTGTTTAAGTTTGAATCCGCTTACACATCCAGCAAAAAAATAAAATGAAACCAGCAAAAAGTCTGTGCATTCGTTTGCAAAAACTTTTAATAATTAATTCCCTCATTCGCAAGGGAACCTTACTAATTTCGAAAAATATACCGTGAATGCGTTTGCATAGATTCATTGTCTGTATCTTAGCACGATTACAAACACTTTACAATACGAATTCTGAAAATAATGAACAGCTCCATTTGTTTGTGCATTAAAAAAAGCTGAAGGACGCACCTTCAGCTTCTGAAATTTATGAACTTAAAAACTTCTTTCTTCTTCCACGTTTCTCTCCTGATCATGAATACGTACTTTACTTGGAGAGTTTTTCTTAGCGATTTCTTCGGCTTTCGCGACAGCGGAATCACGATCTTCAAATTCTTCTGTCGGAGCGACGTCTTCGATTTTTACAATCCAGCCGCCTCCCTGGGGGTTTTGCATTACATTATATTCTTTTACCATAATTAATCCACTCCTATTCTAATCATTGTCTACATCACTATCTTCCCCGTGTCCTTGTGCTTCAAACATACGAAGAATTGTCAGAAAATTGTTTGACAGTGATCGATACGATGGTTATAATTTGGTTTAAGATTAAATTGAATAGTTCGTTCAACTCTTATCAAGAGCGGCTGAGGGAATAGGCCCTGTGAAGCCCGGCAACCTTCAAACATCGGTTTGAAAAGGTGCTAACTCCTACAGATCTTTTACGATCTGAGAGATAAGAGGAGGCGTATGATACATAATCAGCCCTCTTCTTATCGATAAGAAGGGGGTTTTTCTTGTGCAACATGCCCCTACAGGATAAATGCACCTCTTTTCTTTCAGGTCGATTCGGCTCCGGCTTTCCCCAAAAGAGCAGAAATACCTGATTTCCTCCCTCACCCGTCAGATACAGAGTTCATGTTCTAGCAGGACGACGAAAAGATAAACGTATGGAGGGAAAAAGCATGTCCGTTAATCGTATACAACGCTGCGAAACCAGCTACGAAGAGATATCTATAGGTGCCTTTACATTTGAATCAGGAGAAACGCTCCCCGAGGTCACCCTCGCCTACGAACACTTTGGGAATACCGGAGCTCCTCTTCTCCTTATTTGCCATGCCCTCACCGGAAATCAATTCACAGTAGGTACGGAAGAAGAACCGGGATGGTGGAATGGTCTGTTCGGGACAGAGGGTTTGATTCCGGAAGAGGAATACCAGACGATTACGTTCAACGTTCTTGGCGGATGTCATGGATCTACTGGTCCCGCAAGTGTAAACCCGGAAACAGGGGAGAGCTACCGTCTCGACTTCCCTACCGTCACCATCAGGGATATGGTCCGTGCCCAAAAACAGGCCCTTGATGCTCTCGGAATCAGTCACATTCATGCTGTACTTGGAGGATCCCTCGGGGGGATGCAGGTATATGAATGGGGACTGTTGTATCCGGAGATGATGGATAACCTCTTCATGCTTGCCTCCACCCCTTTCCTAAGTGATTACGGCATTGCCTTCAACCATATCGGTGCGGAAGCCATCAAACGTGATCCTTCCTGGAATGGGGGAGATTATGAGTCGAACGAAGAACTGAATGGTTTCGAAATCGCCAGAATGACAGGAATGGTGACTTATAGAAGCAGTTCTCTTTTTCAGCAGCGATTCAACCGGGGCCAAAATGAAGAGAATTATCACATCCAATCCTACCTCGACTACCAGGGGAAAAAGATTAAGAAACGGTTCGATGCAAACAGTTATCTGTACCTCCTCGAAGCGATGAATCATCATGACATTACGAGAGGGAGAGGTACTCTTGAAGAGGCCGCTGAACAGTACAAAGCGGATATTTATACGATCAGTTTCGAAAAAGATCTCGTCTATCCTAAAGAACTCATGGAAGAATTCAGCCTTCTTCCCCACCATTCCACCCACTATCACGTGGAAACTGAATTCGGCCATGACGGCTTCCTCGTCGAATTCGACAAATGGGGCAACTATATCAAGTATCACCTAAGTGTGTAGTCACCCCGCTTAGAAACCTTGGCCTAAGCAAGGGTTTCTCTTTTCAGGTGCCCTCTCCTGAAAAAGAAATCACTGCTTAGGACATGAGTTTCTGGGTGACGGAACCGGATAAACCTAAGTATGTAGTCATCCGTTCAGAAACCTCGGCCTAAACAGACAAAAAGCTGTCACCCTCGTTTGTGAAATGAGGATGACAGCTTTTTTTCGGAAATTATTCTCTTGCTGCAGCTTCTCCAGGCGTATTACCCATACGTGGCAATATTTCCTCGAGCAACTTCGGTGATTTTACATTAAGCTCACTGATGATAAGCTGCCCACGCGAATCTACAGACTTCTGCATCTGCTTCATGACCCAGGCTTTGGGCTCATCCTTCCAGTTCTCCCGATTTTCGAGCGCCTGACCGGGATTCACATCGCCTGTGGAAACGAACACTTCTTCCTGATCCGTAATAGAACTGATCAGCTCCACAGAACGTTCACGATATTTTTCCTTTTCCTCCACAGAAAGGCGCTTCGGCATGCGGTGATTCCAGGTATGAGCTACGACGACGTGCCCCGCTTCTTCGACCTCTTTCACTACTTCCGGATAGCGCTCCGCCCTCTTACCGATCATGTAAAACATAGCCTTTGCATCATTTTTTTCAAGAATTCGAAGCAGTTCTTCCGTTCTTTCCGGATGAGGCCCTCCCATAACTACGACAGGGTAGTCTTCGGCCATTTCTTTCGTCACCGGGACTTCGATCGACTTGTCTCTTTGCTTATAGTTCTCCGGAGGTTCAGGATCTTCTGCATACTTCGTCCTGAATCTATCCGTAAACCAGCCAGGGTGCTCCTCTTTCTCTACCTTGACTGATTCACCCCCGATAAAAAACGTCAGCGTATCCCCTTCATAGATGAAATTCTCCAGATCCTGTTCTATGATTTTATAATTCAAATCATTCTCTACAAGATTCTGCAATTCATTCCGCTCCTGCTCGCCTTCGAGAAAATGCTGCAGGGAAAGCCGCTTCCCATTCGATTTACCAAAATGGAAAATCGTCTCGTCCGACTTTTCACGCCCTTCTCCCCAGGTTACGGTTTCTTTGAATTTCACGACATACGTCTCCGGGTCTTCATGGATGACATCGTAGCCGATATGGAGTTCCTGCACGGCAGAAACCCCTTCTCCCTGGACGCGTCCATAACTTTCCTTCTTGAAATCCGAACGCTGCTCATTCACGTAATCAAGCAATGTCTGATCGATCTGATCATTAGGTGTCTCCGGGTAATGCATGACAATATACAAATCATCGAACGTTTCTATTTTTGTCTCTACGTTCGCATTATAATCTTCATAGTTTTCCTTACTCACTGTCTTCATGTCTTTTCCGTCTCCGGCGTTAGTCATAAACGAACAACCGCTCAACAATATGAAAAATCCTGATATAAGTAGTCTCATTTTTCCCCTCTATATCTCAAAGTATTACACAGTCAAAAACTATTGTAACACAACTGTAAAGGGTAATTTATGGAATTATACCTTGAGCACTTCAATAGGATAACCGGCGAAAATCCCGGTTTCCACTACACCCGGGATACCTTTGAGAGAAGTCTCGGCGCCCGGGGCTATGTCATGGAACGTTACATCCAGAATGACGTGTCCCCCTTCTGTAATGACAGGACCGTCTTTCTTGTCCGCCATACGCATCTCAATACGTTCAACGGAAGTATAAGTTTCCAATGTGCTTTCAACGAGATGGATCGCTCTGCTGTCCACTTCCACCGGAACAGCGAATTTTTCACCGAGGCGGGTGACTATTTTACTCTGGTCTACAAGAATATATGTTTTATCAGCGCTTGCCATGACCAATTTTTCTCTCAGCATCGCTCCTCCACGACCTTTGATGAGACGTTGTTCATCGTCTACTTCATCCGCTCCGTCGAATCCCCAATCCGGGCGCGAATCAATGAGCGTCGTTGTCGGCAATCCGAGAACAGAACAATTGATTTCCGCTTCTTTGGAAGTCGGAATGCCTTTCACATCAAGCCCTTCTTCTTTTACACGTTCGACGATCGCCTGCAGAGCAAGGAAGGATGTCGACCCGGAACCGATGCCGATCACATCGCCGTCTTTCACTTTTTCAGCCACTTGAAATGCTACCTGCTGTTTCACTTCTTTATTTGAAATATCACCGGACCAGTTCAACTGACTCGCTATTTGATTCGTCCATTTCATCTTCGATCACCCCTATTTGAATTATGTACCGTTATCAGTATACCAAAATTGCATCATTTGATTAAATGATGCTTGAAAGCATAGACTACCGCTTGTGTCCGGTCGTGGACTTCGAGTTTCCCGAGAATATTACTGACATGGACTTTCACCGTCTTCAAAGCGATAAACAGTTGTTCGGCGATTTCCTGATTCGTCCGGCCCTCTGCCATCAGCATAAGTATCTCTTTTTCACGGGCGGTGAGCTGTTCATGCAGCGGTTCATTTCTCATTTTGTTCATCAGTTTCCCGGTCACTTCCGGTTCAAGAATCGACTGTCCTCCATGAGTGGCTCTGATCGCCTCCGCGATCTCATCAGCTTTGGATGTTTTCAACAGATAACTTACCGCCCCCGCTTCTAGAGCGGGATAAACTTTTTCATCATCGATGAAGCTCGTAACGATGATGATCTTCGCTTCCGGCCACTCCGAAATGATGCGCTCGGTCGCTTCGATACCATCCATTTCCTCCATGACGAGATCCATCAGAATAATATCCGGTTTCCATTCGAATGCTTTCTCTACCCCTTCTTTCCCGTCAGCTGCTTCTGCAACCACTTCGATATCCGGTTGAGCGGATAAATAGGCGGAGACTCCGATCCTTACCATCTCATGATCATCCACGAACAGAACTCGAATCATTTCGTTTCCCCTCTTTCCTTATATGGCAATTTGACTTCGATTCTCGTACCATCTTCCTTCACACTGACAATTTTCAGGATACCGCCGATTTCTAACGCCCGTTCATTCATATTCACCAGACCATAAGAGTTGGAGGAGGCTTTATCGACATCAAACCCTTTTCCGTCGTCCAAAATCCTTAAAAGGATGAATTCGTCCCTCAAAAGTAGCTGGACGGTCAAATTCTCCGCTTCCGCATGTCTCAGCGTATTCGAGACTGCCTCCTGGATGATCCGGAACAACTGATCTTCCTCCCCTTTTTCAAGCGGAACTTCTTCGAGCTGTTTTTCAACCTGGAGCGGAACTTTTTGAGTCAATTCCTCCAGGAGTTCCTCCGTGCCTTCTTTAAGTGTCTTCCCTTTCAGAGGTACCGGACGCAAGTGAAGCAGAAGTGCTCTCATTTCAAGTTGGGACTGGTGTATCATTTTTTCCACCATTTGCAGCTGGCGATTCCCTTCTTCCTGTTCATTGATCGCAGACATCATCATCGAAGCTGCGAATAACTGCTGACTGACAGAATCGTGCAGTTCCCGGGCAAGGCGGCTCCTTTCCTGAGCGACGACTTCCTGTAAACTTTTCTCCCTCTCCTCGGCACGTTCTGATGCCTGTTTCCGGGAGAGTTCTGTCTGCCTCTCCATCTTTTCCTCAATCGCAGATAGACGTGAGGTGAATTCTTCTCCGAGACTTTCTGAAAGTCGGTGGTCCACAGGCGTTCCCTGAGCCAGATAATCGAGCTGTCGATATAGAGATTTCCTTTTCTGCTTTCCCTGAAGGCCCTGAGCTACTCCGGCACCGATACCGAGTGTCAATGCAGTAATGATAGGGACGAGGAAGAACGGTACGTCCAGAACGTCTCTCCTATAAAGGAGCGACCACTCTTCGGGCGGGAAAACGAAAAAAATGATGCCGGTGAGCAGGAGGGAAAACAATAGAAACAGTAAGGTGTAAAACAGGATGAACTTCTTCATATACGCTTCACCTCAATGTCCCCCGAAAGGATAGAGGTTACGATCCTGACTCCTGGCGTTTTTGTTCCGTACTGCTCGGTCTGGTAATGGATCGTCTGATTCCACAGGTTGTTGCTATGAAAATCAAAAATAGAAGCCCGTCCGATGAGGGAACTGTGATGCACGACCACTTCCGTTTCGTAGGGAACGTAGATGGTGATGGTCCCCACCAGGTGCCGTATGGAAATCAATGCTTTTTCCGGCAATACGGTCCGGCTCAAATCAATCGTTCTATCTCCGATGCCCCCATGGATGTTTATATCATTCCATGCATAAGCTTCAGGTGTCGACTGATCCCCCCACGCTTTCTGTTCGAGCACAGGTTCAGGAGAAGGAGATGCCATTTGTTCCGGAAAGACGGGCGGGTCCGGTTGCTTGCTGGAATGGAAATAGTTGTAGAGAAAAAGCACGAGGAGAATAAACAGAAGAAAGCGGACAATCGCCATGCTCAAAATGGCCATAATCAAAGAAACAAGGCCCACCCAGAACAATACTTTCCCGAATGTCCGTCCATAAGACCGGTGACCGAAATAAACGAGGAGTCCACTGAATAAAAGAGAAAACAGGTTATCGCCGTCGAAAAAAATGATTTCGGCAGCCAAAAACACGGCTAGAACAAGCAATAATTTGTTGATCGTATCTGTCCCTATTTTCTCAAACATCATGACCCCTCCTCCATACATATCACTCTCCCGTACGAGATACGCACAGGAGAGAAGACTTTGTTATTACTCTTTTTCCTTTTCCAGCTGCTGGATTTTACTATCGAATGTGGAGCGCTGATAGGAACGATTGATCTGCTGTTCGAGCCGTTCCATATGATGATCGAGTTCAGAGAAGCGGCTGTACGGCTTTTCGGCAGCCTCCTCCGCGACGCGATCGATCCGGTGGTGGGCTTTGGCTATATTTTCGCGGCCCATCAGCTCCATTCGTTTTACATGCATATCTTTCAATTTGTGTTTCATTTCTTCATAGTTACGTTCTAGCTCCTGCAATTGCTGATCGGAGTCCTGTTTTGATTGTAGCAGACGTTCTGCCCGATTGGTATAGGCTTCTTTCTCCATCAGAGCGAAGTCCTGCATCTCGCTTTCTCCGGCGTTTTCAGCTACTGTCGCCTGGTGGTCCCGTTTATCCGCCATCGCACGAGCCTCTTCATACTCTTTCACGAACTCTTCCTTCAACTTGTACTGACGCTCAATAAGCTTACGCACGTTCTCGGTTTCCTTCTCACTTTCTCTCAGGTACTGGTTCAAGAGAGCCATCGGGTTCTTTTCTTCTTTTTTGTCCATCACGTCATGCATATCCGCGACAAAAGAGTCCTTCATTCTTGTAAATACATTTGTCATCAGTGATTCCTCCTTATTGTAATTGTTTCCACTGTTTTTCAAAATTCGTAAATGGGTCATCGGAGAGTTCCGGTTCTTCCTTTTTCCAATTCTTATAAATCAGGTACAACCCGTAAAGAGCAGCCACCCCAAGCAATGCAGGTAAGTTCGGTGTCACTATAGCCAGCACGATCAGTCCGACCACGAGCCAGCCGATTTTCCCTCCCGTAGATTCTGTTTTCATGAACTGTTTGAACACGAGATACAGCAGCCACACACCAATAGCGAGCATAATCAGCGGTCCGAGACTTGCCAGGATAATCGCGACAGCGGCCAAAGCCCCGACGAAAAGTAAAAATTGTTTCATTTCATCTCCTCCTTCATCTTCTATATTACAGAGAGGTGAGCTTCACGGTAATGAGCTGGAGACATATCTTTATATAAGCCCAGAGACGTAGAAATATGAAAAGCGTAATCCCCCTGCTTAGAAACCTAAGCTATAAGTAGACGTGTTCTCTTTTGGGGGACTTTTTCCCAAAAAGACATGGCTACTTATAGCTTAGGTTTCTGGGGGATGGAGCTGGACACGAAAAGCGGAGTCGTCCCGCTTAGAAGCACTCCAGCTTACGCCTTCTCGTCCCCGGACGGAGGAGGCCAAGGGCATTTGATGCATGTATGCGGCGCTCAGCAGGCACAATCTCGTCTAAGCACGTTATAACTACTATTTATACTGAACTCGGCTCTCCCCACACCCTGCGAACGCCGCAATTCGAAATGATATGAGGTGCTCACGCCACATCCCCGCGCCCGAACACTTCATAAATGCCTGGCCTCTGCTCCAGCTTACGCCTCCTCGTCCCCGGACGGAGGAGGCCAAGGGCATTTGATGCATGTATGCGGCGCTCAGCAGGCACAATCTCGTCTAAGCACGTTATAACTACTATTTATACTGAACTCGGCTCTCCCCACACCCTGCGAACGCCGCAATTCGAAATGATATGAGGTGCTCACGCCACATTCCCGTGTCCGAACACTTCATAAATGCCTGGCCTCTGCTCCAGCTTACGCCTCCTCGTCCCCGGACGGAGGAGGCCAAGGGCATTTGATGCATGTATGCGGCGCTCAACAGGCTCGATCTCGTCTGAGCACGTTATAACTACTATTTATACTGAACTCGGCTCTCCCCACACCCTGCGAACACCGCAATTCGAAATGATATGAGGTGCTCACGCCACATTCCCGCGCCCGAACACCTCATAAATCTCCACAAAAAAAAGTACAGGCTCCTAAAAGCCTGTACCAAAAACAACTCATTCAATAATCCTTAATTCTTTTGTCGTTTTCGTCAGCGTTTCATACCCGTCTTCTGTGATCAACACATCATCCTCGATACGCACACCACCGATAGCAGGGTTATAGATACCCGGTTCAATCGTAAAGGTCATCCCCGGTTGCAGCGTATCGTCATTCAGATGACTCATCGAAGGAAACTCATGGACATTGATTCCGAGACCGTGCCCGATGCGGTGCGGGAAGTAGTCACCGTACCCCGCTTCTGTAATGATATTTCTAGCCGCCTGATCCAAATCACCAATCCTTCTCCCGGGCCTGCTCAGCTCAAGCGAGGCCGCTTCGGCGCGTTTCACCGTTTCATAGATTTCCCGCTGCTGTTCATCCGGCTCACCGAAGGCCACGGTCCTCGTGATATCCGAAGTATACCCTTTCCAGACGACTCCGAGATCGAACAGAACGAGGTCCCCTTTTTTCAGGCGGCGATCTCCCGGGTTCCCGTGAGGATGCCCGGCCTTTTCCCCGAACAGAACCATGGTGGAAAAGGACATTTCACGAACGCCGCGCTTTTTCATTTCGAACTCGATCGTCGCCAGCACTTCCATTTCTGTAACACCTTCTGATAGTGCGGCTACTCCAGCTTCAACGCCTTCATCAGCCAGTGCCGCAGCCTCCCGCATAATACTGATTTCCTGTTCATCTTTCACTGCGCGCTGACGGTCCAGCATCTCCGTTACGTCCTGGACTTCCGATACTCCGAGAGCCATGAACAGTTGCTTCGCACGTCCGTGAGACAGATGCTCTTCTTCGACACCGATAGTATGTACAGAAGAAGCGAATTTTCTCAGGCTCTCCCAAGGGTCTTCATGATCCTGATAAGCTATGATTTCTCCTTCGAACCCGGCTTCTTCAAGCTGTGCTTTCTCCATCGCAGGAAGTACGGCCACCTCTTTGCCATCCGAAAAAACGAGCAGGCCGAGAAGGCGCTCATGCGGGTCTGTCAAAAAACCTGTCAGGTAAAAAAAGTTCTCCTTCGCATTGATAAATGCTGCGTCTACATTCTCCTCTTGCAATTTTTCACAAAATACGTCCAATCTTCGTTTCATTGTCATCCCTCCTCTCCCTATCGTATCGGACGAAAGATAACTTGCCAACTTAATGAGAATTTTTCAACAATGTCGCTTTTGCTATTTTTCTTTCCCCGCTATTCTGTATAATGAATGGGCAGGAAGGAGTGGAATTATGGATCGCACACGTTTTCTCGTAAAAACTTCAGCCGTTTATGCCTTTATCGGGGCCTTCATCGGCTCTCATATGGCCGGAGGCGGAGGGCTGGAACTTTCGGCTATCCACGCCCATATTCTCGTCGTCGGATGGCTTTCTCTATTCGCCTTCGCGATGTTTTATAAGGTCTTCCCTATCCCGAAAGAATCAAAGCTCGCACTTGTTCATGTATGGGGGTCCTTCATTGGTGTGTTCGGACTCACCCTCGGGATGTGGCTGTACTATACGAACCCGATTCCGGGACTCGAAACGTTCAATACCGTCTTCTTCATCGTAGGAGGCACGATTCTACTGATCGCTTTCGCTGTCTTCCTCGTGATCGCTTTCAAACATGGCAAGTACATCTCGGAAGACTAAAAAAGCTGTCCCTCCATTCCATGCGAATGGTCGGGACAGCTTTTTTTGAATTTGGTTCTATTACCGTTTTTGCGATTTTTCTTTGCCGGCCGGCCAGAAAGCGTACCTGCCGAGAACTTTGGTGATTGCCGGAACCAGGAACGGCCGGACGACGAACGTATCGATCAGGACACCGATAGCCGTGACCGTACCGAACTGAACGAGCACCTGAAGCGGTAGCACAGCCAGAACAGCGAATGTACCGGCGAGGATCAGACCGGCGGAGGTAATGACACCGCTTGTACTGCTGACCCCGTCACTGATCGCATCATCCAGGTTCATACGTTCTCTGTTTTTCCAAATACTCGAAATCATAAAGATGTTGTAATCATTCCCAAGTGCTACCAGGAACACAAAGGAATAGAGCGGGATCAACCCCTGCATGGCAGGCTCTCCCATAATATAATGAATGATGATCCAGCCGAGTCCAAGAGCCGACAGGTATGATAGTCCGACGGTCAGCAGCAGATAGCCCATCGCCACAATCGATTTCAGATAGGTGACGAGAATCAGGGCTATGATGAGGAGGACAACCGGAATGACAAGATTCTGGTCATTGCTCGTCACCTGCTCGGTATCATAGAGGCCGGCCGTTTCCCCGTTGATCCATACCTGATTTTCAGGAGATTCCACTCCGGCTTCCAAGAGCCATCCTTCCACTTCATTTTTCAACTCGGGTACGAAAGCGACAGCTTCCTCCGAGTAAGGATCGATGGACAGCGTGACGCTGTACTGCTGATACTCAGCATTCTCCTCACCTACCTCAGGCTCTCCCGCCGATTCGACGTTTTCAAGAGATGCAATATCCTCCTGAAGGGACACATCTTCATCTGTACGGATGAGCACCTGCATCGGAGCGACTTCCCCGTCCGGATAGTGCTCCCCGATGATGGAAAACCCTTCCCGGGACGGCATATCATCCGGGAACGAATCGAATACTCCATACGTATAGTTGATCCGCGGGACAAACAGCGCCAGCACCCCGAGAACAACGACAGTAACGATGATAATCGTCCAGGGTTTCTGCACTGTCAGCTTTCCTACCCATCCGCTGAACCAGCTTCTCGTTCTCGGACGGCGTACTTTTTTGCCTTTCTTCTCTTCGATTTCCTTGATCATCCCTTCCGTACGAGGAATGAACGGGAAGAATGCCACTCTGCCAAGGAGAGCAAGAATTGCCGGAAGTAAGGTCAAGACGGCAATAGCCATAATGATTATTGCGACACTGAACGGTACGGCAAAGCGGTCATATGAAGCATACTGGGCTATCACGAGAGTGAACAGACCCGCAGCCGTAGTCAGTGCACTGACTATAATAGCACCCCCGGAGTGGGAGATCGCTTTTGTCAGTGCTGCGTATTTGTTCGGTTCCATAAGAAGTTCATCACGGTAGCGTGTAATCAGAAACAGACAGTAGTCCGTCCCTGCCCCGAAGAGGAGAACAGTCATAATCGAAACCGCCTGACTGTCGACCACAATCCATCCCTGGTCTGCCATGAATCCGAGCAGTGGACTGATGATTCCATAGGCGAAACCGACACCGATCAGAGGGACGACCGCCAGAATCGGGGAACGATACAATATTACAAGAAGGGTCAGGACGAGAAGCACGGTAGCAATCAGAAGCGTTACGTCAGCGGTACTGAAAAGCTCCGTGGAGTCGATTTGGATTCCGACAGCACCCGTGTACCGGACGTGCATTCCGTCTTCGGATAAATCCGTGTCAAAATAATTCTCTCCGGTTATTTCTGTAATACGCTCCTGCAAGGTAGAAAGGATGGGCTGTAGATCATCCGTCGTCGCATCTGTACTGAAAAAAATCGGTGTCGTCAATGCTTCTTCATTTTCCGAAGCGGATTCCAGCAGTGCCTGTGGCGGCAACTCGGCGAACGGCGGTATCATGGATTGATACTCGAGAGGTTCTTCTTCCAGATTCTGATAGAGTTCATTTATATTTTGCAGATCTTCTTCTTCAAGCCCTCCATCTCTGTGCCAGACGAGAAGAAGAGGTACACCGGCATCATTCGGAAATTGTTCCTCCGCAATGTTCGATGCTTCCACCGACATCGTATCCTCCGGAAGCAGCTGGCTTCCTCCGGTCGTCTCGTCGTTCACCTGCGGCCATACGACAGAGACGATAGCCACCAGGGCTATCCATATAAGTAAAGTAATCCATCTCGTTTTAGAAGCTGCTACTATCTTTCCCCAATTTTTCAATACACTCCTCATCCCTTCACCTGTTTTTTACATGGCTCTGTTATCGTTCATCGTTGATTTTCGTTCTACGGGTGGAAGCTTGCCGCGAGCATGAACGTAAACTCCCCACCCTTCGTTCCTACAATCAACAACAGGCTTAACAGAGCCTTTTTTATAAGTACATCTTTAATTATAATTATATATACTGGTAAGTTAATTATCTAGTTATTTGTTTCATGGTATAATCAGGAAAACATCGTGTATCAGGAAAGGTGGGGCGTTATGGATAAGGGACAAAGGAAGGCACCGGGTCGTCCCAGGACTTCCGAACAGAAGCAACCGACTTATGAAGCCATTTTGCAATCTGCGGCAACACTATTCATGGAATTCGGTTACCAGCGAGTTTCCATTGATGACGTCGCCCACCAGGCCGGTGTCACCAAAGCCACCGTTTACTACTATTATGAAACGAAAGCGGATCTATTCACAAAAACGATGGAGAAAATGATGGAAAACATCAGTGTACAGATGGAAAAAATGCTGGAAGAGGAAGGCACCTTGTATGAGAAACTCTTACGCATCACGGACGCTCATTTGAAAGCCACCTTTCACATAGACCTGGAGAGCATTCTCCGTGAAACGAAAACCTCGCTCTCCGACAACCAGCTCAAAGCGACTCAGGAAGCGGAAGAAGCGATGAATACGACGCTTGAAAAAGCGTTCACCCGAGCTATGGAAACTGGGGAAGTACCGGATGTCCCTTTGAAATTCGCTGTCCAGACATATGTCACGCTTCTCCGTGTCGGAAACTATCGTGACCAGGAGAACCTCCCCCTCTTTCCGACCACCGAGGAGACGGCACAGGCGATTGTCGACTTCTACTGGAGAGGTATGTTTCCGAACTAATAAAGAATAGTTGATAAGTACCCTTTTCCTTCCCTAATGAAACAGGCACCCTCACGTCGAGGATGCCTGTTTTTTCTGCTGTCTCCATCTTGTATTCTGTAGATAAGATTCTTCGAGACGGGTTGCTGTGACAGCGGCTACAAATGCAAGACCTCCATCCTTCACCAAAAACGGGACCATGCTTGCCCAAGCAGCCAGATAGCTGATGCCAGCTCCCTCTCCTACCCACAGAGATAAAGCCATA
The DNA here is from genome assembly GCF_900156645.1 of Salimicrobium flavidum. GTDB lineage: Bacteria > Bacillota > Bacilli > Bacillales > Halobacillaceae > Salimicrobium > Salimicrobium flavidum. The sequence continues at coordinate 204,260 of NZ_FTOC01000002.1, read as the reverse complement.
TAAAACCACGTAACACCAATGGAATAATTGACTACAAGCCCTGCAAAAGCGGCTATCACATAATTCGAAAACTTTTTCCGTTTCTCTGTAAAAGCCCCGGAAACAAAGGCGATTCCCATAAAGGATAGAATGAATCCGAATGTCGGATCGATGAAGCTGCCCATTCCTCCGGCGAAACCTGCGAAAACAGGAACCCCGATCAAGCCGACCACCATGTATACGAACATCGCGAAAGCACCACGTTTTTTCCCCAGAATAAGCCCCGCAAGAATAGCCACGAATGTCTGCAGAGTAAGTGGCACTCCCATCACCGACAGAAACGGTGCAATAGCTGTAATATTCGCTCCGATTGCCATCAGAGCCACGAACATCGCCCCGACCGTAATATCATATGTACGCATGTGTTAACCCTCCAATTCTTTTAAGTTAACAATAATAAACAACACCCTTTGTGTCAACCTATAAAATGAATAGGTTGACTCATTCAGGTTGCCATTCTTCAGGTAATAGCTGCTGGTAGACCGGAGTCAGAAACCGGTCGTCCACGAACTGGATCACACCGTAATCTTCTTCGGAACGAATAAGTCTTCCCCCGGCCTGGAGAACTTTGTTCATACCCGGATACACATAAGCGTAATTGTAGCCGTTCTTCCCCTGACTCTGGAAATATTTCTGGATCAGTTCTTTTTCGATATTCCTTGGTGGGAGAGCAACACCGACAATAGCCACACCGCGAAGCCTGTCGCCTTTCAGATCCACTCCTTCTGAAAACACTCCTCCAAGCACGGCGAACCCGATGATTTCACTATCTTCCGTGAACTGGGAAAGGAACTCCGTTTTCCTCTCCTCGTCCATATTCCGCTCCTGAACGACCACCTGAGCCTCCCACTCTTTGGTATAGGAATGAATGAGATCCAGGTAATGGTAGGAAGGAAAGAAAAAGAGATGGTTTCCGGGGTGGGCTTCCACCTGTCGTTTCAAGCTTTCACTCACTTCCTTCGCCGTACGTTCCCGGTCTTTGAAGCGGGTGGATAACGGCGTGAAAACTGTCCGGATCTGTTCTTTTTTGAAAGGGGAAGGCAACCGCAGAATATAATCCTCCGGCGTTCCCCCGAGCATTTCTTTGTAATAGGCGAACGGAGACAGGGTGGCTGAAAAATAAACGGAGAACCGATATGCTTCCGTAACTCTTCGGACCACCATTCGCGGGTTGAGACAATACAGCTTCAGTTCCTCTTTCATTTTACCGATATAGACGAAGTTTTCATCTTTCTGTTCAACCATATTGAGAAAATGCTGGCTCCCGAAATAAGCGTTCATGACCGCTTCTTCCTGTTCTTCCGGAAGAAGATCGCGTAAATACGATTCGGTCTCTTCCACAAATGCTTCGATTCGCTCTTCCATCACACCCGGGATATCTTCCATCGAGAACTCTTCTTCGTTTCCGGAAAAAAGAGCGTTTATATCCGAAGCGATCGAGGTGGATAGCGCCCCTATCTTCTCAGACGTTACCAGGGACGGGATAGCTTCGAAATCAGTGGAAAGAAGTGATGCGGAATACATATCCCTCGCTCTCTCCACCAGGTTATGCGCCTCATCGACCAGCAGACCCATCTTTTTAGTGCGGTCCCGGGACAGTCGTTTCAGTGCGACCCTCGGATCATATACATAATTATAGTCACCGACGACGATGTCGGCGGCGTACGTCAGATCAAGCGAAAATTCAAACGGACATATATGATGTTTCCTGGCGTAGTCTTCGATGACTTCACGGGTTAACAGCGACTCCCTCGTCAAAATATCGACGAGTGCCCCGTTGATGCGATCGTAGTAACCGTCGGCAAACGAACAGTATTCCGGCTGACAGATCGTCTCTTCCTGAAAACAGATTTTATCCTTCGCAGTGAGGGTCACCGAAGTGAGCGACAACCCTTCCCCCTGCATGAGACGGATCGCTTCTTCCGCCGTTTCCCTTGTCGTCGTTTTAGCCGTGGCATAATAAAGCTGATCGAATTCTCCGCTCTGCATCGCTTTCACGCCGGGAAACAAAGACGAGATCGTTTTGCCGATACCCGTGGGCGCCTGGGCGAACAACGCTCTCCCCTCCGTCGCTGCACGGTAGACACTCCCTGCAAACGTACGCTGTCCTTCCCGGTACGAAGGGAAAGGGAAGCGCAGTTCGGGAATCGTTTTCTGCTTCTGTTCGTGCATACGAAGAAGCACCGAGGCGTATGGGGTATACGCCTCCACCATATATTGAACGGCTGCCTCCAGCTCTTGTACAGAGAGGTAGCGGCGGAACCGTGCCTTCTTTTTCGTCGTCTTCTGTACATAAGTCAATTGGACATTTACACCAGCCAACTCTTCACGTCTGCAGTAAAGGAAAGCATAGCCATATGCTTGCCCCCAATGGACCGGAAATCGGTCTTCCTCCAACTCTTCCAATTCGAGAGAGGTAGATTTTATTTCATCAATGACCGGTCCGTCTTCCTCCTGCAAAATACCATCACAGCGTCCATGGATGTGAAAGCTCATCTGCTTTGTGTCATATATATATTCAAGATACACTTCTTTTTCTTCTGTTTCTTTATATTCCTTCTGAATGGCCTGATGGATGGCCGTCCCTTCTGTCAGCGCTTTAGAAGAACGGAACCTCTCATCAATATCTCCTTTTCTATGTGCATACTCCGCCAGTTCCCGGACAGAAATTTTCATCGATGTCATCATTCATCACCTTTTTCCCTTTCAGACTGTCGTATGTATATTATACACCCCCCGAAAAGTGGTATAATAAAAAAGGAAAGTGGAAGCCCCCTTTTTAGAAACCTAAGTCATAAGTAGCCATGTCCTCTTTTGGGTGTTTTCCCCAAAAAGACATGGCTACTTATGACTTAGGTTTCTGGGGGCTGGAACTGGACCAAAGGAAAGCGGAGCCACCCCGTTTAGAACTACTGGCATAAGCAGAACGGGCAGACGAAATTCAACTTAAAAGAGACTCTGTTATCGTTCCTAATTGATTTTCATTTTTACGGGTAGAAGCTTCCCGCAAGCGTCTCCACCCTTTGTTCTGAAATCAACAACCGTCTTTAACAGAGCCAAAAGAAAAATAATTACTCAGGTGACTATATATGATGAAAAAATGGATAATGGTCAGTATATTTGTGCTGCTGGTAAGTCTTTCCGGCTACTTCTGGCTCTCAGATAACGATCAGGAGGCACAAGACCCCACCACAACCCCGGTGGAAGAATCCACCGAAGACCCCGCATCTTCAGAGGAAGATAACAGCACCCAGGAAGAAGAACAGGAAGAAACGACGGATTTGAGCGAAGACATAAGAGAAGCATTCTCAAGTGTTCTGGAAAATGCAAGGAATATCTTCGTACAAAACGACTTGCACATTACAGCGATGGGGGATTCTCTTACACAAGGAGTCGGGGATAATACGGATAACGGAGGATATGTAGGTATTCTCGAAGACTCTCTCAATCAAAACAGTGATACCACTGCAGAAACAGTGCAGATCGATAATTTCGGTAAAAGAGGAAATCGTACAGAACAGCTGCTTGAACGGATGGAAAAAGAAGAAATACAAGAGTCTATCCGCCAGGCCGATATTGTCCTTATCACCATCGGAGCAAACGACGTCATGAAAATCATAAAGGATAACGTGGCTTCCCTCGACTACCAACAGTTTGTCGAAGCCCAAAACGAGTATGAACAAAACTTGCGCGAGATTTTCATAAAAACGAAAGAACTGAACCCCGATGCCGAGATCCACTTGCTCGGAGTATACAATCCTTTCGACAAGTATTTTAATCATATCCCCGAACTGAACCAGATCGTGAGTGACTGGAATCGGATCAGCAAAGAAGTTCTCTCGGAATTCAATAATACAGAATTCATCCCTATCCGTGACATTTTCGAAACCGCGGAAGAGGATATTCTATGGGAGGATAATTTCCACCCTAACGAAGTCGGGTATAAACGAATGGCAGAACGCGTGTTAGAATATATCAGAGAAGACATTGAACAACAGTAGTATAGGTGGAGTGTAGAGTGAAACGTTTAAAAGACATCATTATGGAAAACAAATGGCGCAGCGCTTTTTTTGGCCTCGTGCTCATCAATCTTGGTATTGTCCTCTGGCTTTTGGCTCTTATTTTTCTTCCGACTGATTATACTCTCGTGAACGTCGATAGAGAACGCACGAACACGGATGCCGAGTTCACTATTATATCGACAAAAGACAACCTGGAGCAACTGACGAACGAATATTTGAATGAAATGTCGTCCGAAACCATATTCAACTATTCCATCTCCCTGGAGGAATACGTAGAACTGCGCGGAAACGTCCGGGCGTTCGATCAGGTCATCCCTATCACCGTGAAATTGGAACCGGTGGTACAGGAAAACGGCGATCTCATATTGGAACAGCAGGATATCTCTCTTGGAAAACTTCCGTTGCCGAGCAACAAAGTACTTGAGTTCGTAGAGAAAAACTACGAGCTTCCTGAATGGGTGCGAGTAAACCCGGACGAAGAAAACATTTACGTAGCCCTGACCCAAATGGAAACAGAAAGTAATTTCCAGTTAGCAGCGGACCGTTTTAATTTGAATTCTGATCAAATCGCCTTTAAAATAGCTGTACCCAAAGACAGTTTCCAACTGGCCCAACAGGTAGTCGCGAATAACGATATGGAATTCAATATCGACTCCCAGTAAAGGATGTGAACACATGGATGTAGTAAACAATATCGCCGACCTTATCGGTAATACTCCTCTCGTGAAACTGAACCGGCTGGCACCGGAGAATGGGGCCACCATTTATATGAAACTCGAACGATTCAACCCGAGCGGAAGTGTCAAAGACCGTGCCGCCTTCGAGATGATGAAACAGGCTGAAGAAGATGGCCGCCTGAAACCAGGCGCTACAATCATTGAACCGACAAGCGGTAACACCGGCATCGGCCTTGCGATGAATGCAGCAGCCCGTGGCTACAAAGCCCTTCTGGTGATGCCGGACACGATGACCCAGGAACGCATCAACCTTCTGAAAGCTTACGGGGCAGAGATTTACCTCACCCCGGGAGAGGAAAAAATGCCGGGTGCCATTGCTAAAGCAAAGGAGCTTACCGAAGAAATCGAAAACAGCTTCATGCCGATGCAATTCGAAAATTTCGCCAACCCGGATGCCCATCGGCACACAACTGCTATAGAAATCAAGGAAGCGATGGAAGAGCTGGGTAAACCTTTGTCCGCCTTCGTTTCCACCGCAGGGACCGGAGGCACAATTACAGGAACCGGGGAAGAACTCAAAAAGTTTTATCCGGACGTTAGTATCCACGTTGCTGAACCGGCCGGCTCCCCAGTCCTCTCAGGTGGAAAACCAGGCAAACACAAACTGGTCGGGACCAGCCCGGGTTTCATTCCGGACATACTGAATCAGGACGTGTACGATGAGATTCTTCAGATAACGGATGAAGATGCCTACGATATTACAAGGAGACTTGCCAGAGAAGAAGGATTGCTTCTCGGGACCTCCTGCGGTGCAAGCTGTTGGGCCGCTATTGAAGTAGCCAAGCGTATGGAACCCGAGGACGTCATCGTGGTCATCGCACCTGACACCGGAGAAAGATATCTTTCCGGAGATTTGTTCCGGTTCTGACCGAAAAATACGAAGAGTCTGGGACAAAAACTGTTTTTACGTTAAAAATCCGAACAATATTGTTCGGATTTTTGTATACCTTCTTTTATGAAATGATACATAAGAAAAAACACGTCGCTTTCCATGGGCCCGTCTTCAGCTGAATGGATCTTCAGCTCGTGCTGTTCCCATAGGAGTCTCCGTGTTTTTCTTCGAATATTCGTTTTTGCACATCTGCTATATGTTCTGTTCCAGCCCCTTTTCTACTGGAATCTTCCACTTTTCTTTGTCACATCCGGTAAAAATCCCGGAAACGCAGATGCCATCCCATATGGAAAGAAAGAAGACGAAGACAGAGCACCGCTGCAAAAAGGCTGTACATCTGCACGACACTGCCAAGGTCCACCCAGCCCATACCCGCCACAAATCCGGCGGCCATCGCCCACACTGCATATATTTCCTGATGCAGTACCATGGGGCGGCGTTGAGCGAGCACATCACGAGTCATTCCTCCCCCGACACCGGTCAACAGGGAGGCGAACATAACTCCCCCGAGCGGAAAGCCCTGGTCTATTGCAAACATTGCTCCCCCCACCGCAAATGCCGACAGCCCGACGGCATCCGTATACACATTCCATTTATCCATAAACATCACCCAGCTTTTCGGAAAGAAGTAAGCGATGGTGATCGTAGCTACTGCTACATAAAAAAATACCCCCTGCTCCCACACATGGACGACCGGCACATCAAGGGCGATGTTACGTATGATCCCCCCTGCGAAAGCCGTAGCGATTCCCAGCATATACGTTCCAAAAATATCATATCGTTCACTCATAGCTACTATCGCTCCACTGAACGCAAAAGCCATGACTGCAATCATGTTCATTATGTCCCAGGCCATACTTCTTCCTCCGTTTCTTCTGTCTGTTTGGAAATATATCACACTTTTCGTTTGAAGAGGAGATGCTTTGACTTTTTTCTTTTTTTCTTATATAATTATCTTGAATTCAAGATAAAGGAGGCGATTTCGTGGATATCAAGGGCATTCACCACGTATCAGCCATTACAAAATACGCACAGGATAACTATGATTTTTATACAGAAGTAATGGGGATGCGTCTCGTCAAAAAAACCGTCAACCAGGACGATCCGTCGATGTATCACCTGTTTTATGCCGATGCAAAGGGCTCCGCAGGTACAGATTTCACATTCTTCGAAATACCGATGCTCGGGAATACCTACGAGGGAACAAACAGCATCTCTACCACTACACTTCGCGTACCGGACGATGAAGCTCTATCATTCTGGAAAGAGCGACTGGAGGCAGAAGAACTTGAAATAGAGCCGATCATCGAACGTTTCGGACGTCGCATGCTTTTCTTCCGCGACCCTGAAGGCCAGCGTCTGGCACTTGTCTCGGACGAAAACAATTCAGGAATCGCTCCCGGCATCCGTTGGAAAACGAGTGACATCCCTGAAAGTTTTGCAGTCCAGGGTCTCGGACCTGTTTATTTCACCGTTCCTCAACTGGAACCTACAGAACAGGTGCTTACAGATATATTGGGATTCACAAACGTGGATCACGAAGACGACATCCATCGATTTTCCACTGGAGAAGGCGGAACAGGAGGAGAAATTCACGTAGTCGTAGATGCTTCTCTTCCAAGAGAACGCCCGGGAAAAGGTAGCGTTCATCACGCCGCCTTTCGTGTCCATGACAGAGAAGAATTGGAGAAATGGGTGGACCGTGTGCAAAATGCGGGACTCATCAACTCAGGACTTGTGGATCGTCACTATTTCCAATCGCTTTATTTCCGTGAACCGAATCATATCCTCATTGAATTGGCTACGGACGGCCCGGGCTTTGACACTGATGAACCTATGGAGAGACTTGGAGAATCCCTGGCGCTGCCGCCGTTTCTCGAAGAACGCCGCGAAGAAATCGAAGCGAACCTGAAACCGATTCATAGCAGTCACTGGAAATGATTTTTTCACCTTTAAGACTACCTTCTTTCCGTAACGGGTACACCGATTACAGAAAGAAGGTGTTTTTTTGACGAAACAACGGTTACTTATAATGTATGCAGCCTTCACTCTGATGATTCTTGTGAACGCATTGGCGAATATTCTTCCTCTGAATGGCTACACTACCGGGGAAGTATCGAATGAATACGATGTCTTTTTCACTCCCGCCGGCTTCACTTTCAGTATCTGGAGCGTCATTTACCTGTCTTTGCTGTACTGGCTGATCAGGTTCACGCTCAAAAAGGAGGAGGGAAACACTTCTCTCTTTTTCCTTTTCCTACTCACCTGTTTGTTCAATATTACATGGATTGTCGTTTGGCATTATCTTCTGGACGGGTTATCACTCGTAGTGATTTTGCTCCACTTCGTCTCGATCTATGTATTATACAGAGCTCAGAAGACGGCAAACCCGAATTGGACATACACCTTCCCTATCTCGTTGTATCTTGGATGGATCATCGTCGCTTCACTCACCAACATGCAGTATTGGCTCGTAGCGAGCATCGAAGTCAGCGATTCTCTACAGTGGACCATAGCCTATACGGCTATTTTTCTGGTTCTGTTGTCAGGAATCTATTTTCTTAAAATAGAGAAGGACAAAGTGGTGCCCCTAGTATTTCTCTGGTCGTTATTTGGCGTTGCAGCAAAGAATTTCAGTGACCATCCTCTATTTGCAGGTGTTGTCCTGAGTACTATAGTGCTTCTTTTCGCCGTATGGTTCAGACATTTGATTAAGGCCATAAAGAAGGAGTAAACTGAAGACTACGTATTTCATTTATAAAAGGAAGGAACCAATTTTTTTCTATGAAAAAACAGCCATCATCAGAAACATTTCAATCCTTGAAAAAAGCTTCGGAAAAAGTATTCGACCTGATTACGACTCACCTGGGTGTACAGACCGCTTACGTCGCGAAACGTGATTCTCATGCTATGACCGTCCTCAGCTCCATCAACAACAAAGAAGAGCTGGTACCTGAAGGGTTAGAGGTCGAATATAGCGGTGCGGTATGCCGGGTGGTCATTTCCGGTGAAAACAATACGCTGAACTCATCGAATCTCGAGAAGGATGAGCTTACAAGAGAACTAGAAATTGCGAACGATTTGAAGATGAAAGGCTTCCTCGGCGTCACACTCCGTGATGATAAAGGAGAAGTATTCGGTACCCTTTGCGTGTTGGACCAAGAGGAAAAGAACTTCTCAGAAGAAGACGTGGAATTCCTACAGTCCATAGCAAATGTACTTTCTTACTTGATTGAACTCGACCATACCCAGTTCAACATGGCTCTGCTCAACGTTCCGATTCTTCCGATCACTGAGGGAGTATCCGTTTTGACATTACAAGGAATCGTTGATGAGGATCGTGCAGCAAAACTGACAGCGGATGTACTAAATTACGCCTCTCAGAACTCTATCGACTATTTTGTCATTGAAATGTCAGGTCTCGTCGTCATCAATAATGAATTCCCTTATGTAGTCGTCGAAATCATCCAGGCTCTTAAAGTAATGGGGATTGAGCCTATCATGACAGGTATAACCCCTTCCATAGCCATGCAGGAAACAGGCACGGACGCTTTGCAGAAATTGGATGTGAAAACAGTATCCAGCATTGAACAAGCGCTTGTTCATATCGGATTCAAGCTTATCGAATCTTGAAAAAGTCCAGATAAGTGAAACAGTTCTACAAAATATTAGTTAAATAGAAAAACCGCCGGATTTCCGGCGGTTTTTCTAATGAAAAGCACTATATTATTGATTCAGGCGATCTTTCACCCAGTTGATCAGACCACCAGTTTCCATAATTTCAATCTGACGTTCGGATAGCGCATGTTCCACTTTTATTTTCTTATCTTTGCCTTTCACTTCGACTTCCAGCTGGTTTCCTTCATGTATTTTATCACGAAGGCCGGTGAAAATAAGCGTATCACCCTGACTGATTTCATCCCAGTCGCTTTCATTGACAAAAGTGAGTGGGAGGACACCGAAGTTGGCAAGGTTCTGCCAGTGGATACGGGCAAAGTCCTGTACGATAGCGACTTTCATACCGAGGAAGCGCGGAGCAAGGGCTGCGTGTTCACGACTGGACCCTTGGCCATAGTTCGTTCCTCCGACTACTGCATGGCCTCCATCATCCCGGGAATCCATAGCTCTGTCATAGTACGTTTCATCCACGATTTCAAACGTGAACTTACTTATCTCCGGAAGGTTACTGCGGTATGGAAGCACCCGTGCACCACCTGCAAGTATCTCATCCGTGGAAATATCATTACCCATCTTAAGAAGCACAGGAAGTTCCATATCGTTCGGAAGTTCATCCATCTTCGGAATAGAAGCGATATTAGGACCTTTCACAAGTTCATAATTTTTCGCTTCTTCTTCAGAGACAGGGAGATCCAGCAATTGCGCATCTACCGTCGGTTCTTCCGGCATTTCCACTTTCGGATAGTCGAACCCTGCATTTCTCGGGTCGGTGATTTTACCGAATAATGCAGATACAGCCGCTGTTTCCGGGCTACATAGGAATACGCTGTCTTCTTTCGTACCAGAACGTCCCGGGAAGTTTCTAGGTGTGGTACGCAAACTATTCCGACCTGTTGCCGGCGCCTGACCCATACCGATACATCCATTACAGCCAGCCTGGTGAAGACGTGCGCCGGCTTGAAGGAAGTTTGCGATATGACCATGTTTCGACAAATCAATCAGCATCTGACGGGATGTAGGGTTCAAATCAAGGGAAATACCCTCAGCAATATGACGCCCCTCCACGATTTTTGAGGCTATCGCAAAATCGCGGAAACCAGGGTTCGCTGAAGAACCGATATAAGACTGATAAATAGATTCGCCTTCCACTTCGCTGACAGGTACGACGTTCCCGGGACTGGACGGTTTCGCGATCATAGGAACGAGCTCGGATAAGTTGATTTCATCATGACGGTCATATTCCGCCCCTTCATCCGGTTTCAATTCGATCCATTCATCTCCGCGTCCTTCTTCTGTCATGTAACGCTTCGTTTCTTCGTCGGACGGAAAGACCGTACCGGTAGCACCGAGTTCTGCACCCATGTTTGCGATAACGTGACGATCCATCGCGGTCAGGTTTTCAAGTCCGGGACCATAGTATTCAAATACATGGTTCACGCCGCCTTTTACGCCGTGGCGGCGAAGCATTTCCAAGATAGCATCCTTAGCGCTGACCCATTCCGGCAGCTCTCCTGTAACTTTCACGCCCCAGACCTTCGGCATTTTGACGTGGAACGGCTCTCCTGCTATTGCCATCGCAACGTCGATACCACCGGCACCGATAGCAAGCATTCCCATACAGCCGTTGGCACACGTATGACTGTCCGAACCGAGAAGAGTTTTCCCTGGACGTGCCAGACGCTGCATGTGTACAGGGTGACTTACTCCGTTACCGGGACGACTATAGTATAATCCGAATTTTTTTGCCGCACTTTCAAGAAACAGGTGATCATCCGGGTTCTTACTATCCTCTTGGATCAGGTTGTGGTCCACATACTGAGCGGAAGCTTCCGTTTTAGCACGGTCTATCCCCATAGCTTCCAATTCAAGCATCACCATTGTACCTGTTGCATCCTGAGTCAGTGTCTGATCGATAGTCAGACCTATTTCAGCCCCAGGTTTCATTTCACCTTCCACTAAATGATCTTTGATTAATTTTTGTGTAACATTATAACTCACCCAAGACCCTCCTCATTAAATAAAGTCTCCTATGTTTATATTTCCTCCTCTACCTTTACCCGATTAATAGGAAAATTATTCATTTGATTAATGAAAAGCGGAAGCTCCCGTTTAGAAATACTGGCATAAGCAGATCGGTCAGGAAAAAAGCGCCTTTTCTTTTTTCTGATCCGGACTGCTTATGACACGAATTTCTGGGAGCTGCAGCTAGACATGAAAAGCGTAGCCACCCTGTTCAGAAGTTTTAAGATAAGTGGGCGGACCCCGGTTCGGGTGGCCTGCCCCCAAAAAAGGAAGAGTCTCTTATCCGTTCACTGATTTCCTATCAAAAAGAACACGCAACTTATGCGTGCTCCTTCTCATAATAATGATTCAATTCTTTTACTGGATAAGTATTCTCAAGTGTCGAGAATATCATCTCTTCGTTCATCCATCGATTCATTTCTACGGCATCAATCTCATCGTAGGATTTATCTTCCGTAAACGCTTCGAGGAATTTCAGAGATTCCTTCATTCTGCCGAGAGTGCGGCGATTATCCGTTTTTGTGAGGATTACTTTTTTCGAATGATCGAGCAGATCTTTTTTATATTCCTCTTTCACATCAAGCATCTGCAGCAATTGTTTCAATGAACCGCGAAGAACGTTGTCGATGTTTTCGTACTGTTGTTCTTCCAGGCCGAAAAGTATCAGAGTCAGCGCTGTCCGATCATTCATCAGAATAAGACCGTCTCTGTCCCCGAACGTGAAGTGGTTCATCTGCCAACGGTAAATCTCAGGCAGTTCCCTTTTATCGAATTCCTCCCTTTTCATCGGAAGGGATGCAGCTAATTTTTCTGTAACTCCAATTGTAAACATTCATCTCACCTCTTCTTTTCCCAGTGTAGCACGCAAAAAGTAATCCTGCAGTTCAAAAACTGCAGGATTTATTTCACGCGCCTTGCGAAGTCGACGAATTGGAATTTATCCGGTCTGTGCCTGGATTCTGTGTACTGGAACAAGGTAGCATCCGAAAGATAAACGTAACTCCGGATCACGACGACCTGATTATGCTCTTGCAGATCCAGGTATCGTTCATCCTCTTCTGTAGTCCGTTCTACAACAATCTGCTTTTTCGCGAAACTTATCTCGAGACCTAGTTCTTCTTCGATGTACTCATAGATCGATTGTTCCGCAATTTCCTTCGTCAATCCCTTGATGTAGTCCTGACGAAGGTAATCTTTGTCGAGTATGATCCGCTCTCCGTTGATTTCACGGCTCCTGATCACATTCCATACCCGGATATCATCTTCGCAACCAAGTGCTTTTTGAAGCTCCTCCCCAGGCACTGAAAGGAAAAGTTGCTCCACCGTCGTACGGATATCCCCTCCGAACTGTTCGGAAAGCTCTTTGAAGCTGGTAAGCCCGGATACCGGAAATTCGAATTTGCTATGATCGAGTACGACCGATCCCTTTCCACGGACCTTATGGATATACCCATTCTGGACCAACAGATTCAACGCCTTGCGGATCGTCTCCCGTGACGTGTCATACGCCTCTTTCAGTTCATGTTCCGACGGGAGCACTTCCCCAGCATAGTATTCCCCCCGCTGGATCCGCCGGACGAGTTCATTATAAATCGTAAGAAATTTGTTCTGCATATTTTTCACCATTCACTAGTATATCAGTATTTGTTCATATGATAAACGACAGATTCGTACGGCCTGAGCACCATATCAGTAGCAAGGGACGGCGCATCCTCGTGGTTAGAAATCAACACGTCCGCTCTTTCGACGAGATGTTCCGGCAACTGTACTTCTGTTTTCTTCCCGTAAAAGTTACTAAGGATAATCAGACGTTCTTCCTCCGTTTCCCTTTTGAAAGCGAAGAGAGAGTCGTCCTCTTCAAGCAACAGTTCATAATCTCCGTAAGTGATGATCTCATGTTGTTTTCTTAGACGAATCAGTTTCTGATAAAACTGAAAAACGGAATCCTCCGCTCGCAACTCATTTTCCACATTGATGGTTTTATAGTTATCCGGAACGTCGATCCACGGCGTCCCCGTCGTAAATCCGGCGTTCAGCTCACTGTTCCACTGCATAGGCGTCCGGCTATTATCCCGGGATTTCTGTTTCAAGATTCCGATGATTTCTTCTTCCGATTTACCGGCCTCTTTCATCATTTCATAACTGTTGAGAGATTCTACATCTCTGTACTCCTCGATGGAATCAAAACCAGGGTTCGGCATCCCTATTTCTTCGCCCTGGTAAATATAAGGCGTCCCTTTCATCATGTGCATCGTCGTGGCAAGCATTTTTGCAGAAGTGACCCGATATTTGAAATCATCCCCGAAGCGTGAAACGACACGCGGCTGATCATGGTTGCACCAGAACAGGGCGTTCCATCCCCCTCCTTCGTGCATGCCTTTCTGCCATTCGCTCAAAATACGCTTCAGTTCCTGCAGGTCAAAAGGGGCTTTTGTCCATTTCTCCCCGTTCGGATAGTCGACTTTCAGATGGTGGAAGCTGAAGGTCATGCTCAACTCCTGACGCTCGGGACGAGTGTATTTCACGCAGTGATCGATCGTCGTCGAAGACATTTCCCCGACGGTCATCAAATCATAAGGCGCGAAAACGTTCCGATTCATTTCATGCATGAATTCATGAACGCGAGGCCCGTCTGTGTAAAACTTACGACCATCTCCCGTATCGTCGTTCGGAAAACGCTGGTCTTTTGAAACGAGATTGATGACATCCAGCCGGAAACCGTCGATCCCTTTTTCCGCCCAATGCTTCATCATCTCATAAACATCTTTTCGTACATCTTCATTCTCCCAATTCAAATCCGCCTGGGTCACGTCGAACAGATGCAGATAGTACTGGCCTGTATCTTCATCGTATTTCCACGCATTCCCTCCGAACTTCGACTGCCAGTTCGTCGGCCCTTCTCCGTCTACAGGATCTTTCCAAATATAATAATCCCGATACGGATTGTCTTTCGACTTCATGGACTCCTGGAACCATTTGTGCTCGGTCGAAGTATGATTCACGACGATATCCATAATCACTTTCAATCCACGTGCGTGTGCTTCTTCAAGAAGACGATCGAAGTCCTCCATCGTTCCGTATTCTTCATGAATATCAAAATAATCACTGATGTCATATCCATTATCATTCTGCGGCGATTTATAAACCGGCGTCAGCCAGATGACGTCTACGCCGAGATCACTGATGTAATCAAGTTTTTCTATGATTCCCTGGATATCTCCGGTCCCGCTTCCTGTCGTGTCATTGAAGCTTTTTGGATAAATCTGATAAACCACCGCTTTTTGCCACCAAGGTGCTGTCGTCATGTAAACGCCTCCTTTTTCTTTTCCTAATCAAGCAGCCGTGCTAGGAAGAACCCACACGGCTGACTTAGTTATACATCACGTTTTCGTTTGGCATAGAGATAGGTTGCTGTAAGAGGAAGAACGATGACAATCGCCATTCCGATCAGGAAATCTCCCCAGTACTGATTCATGATGGAGAAGATTCCCGGCACTCCGCCGACACCGATCGATGTGGCGAGCACGCCTTGAGAAGCGATATACATCCCGGCAATACCGGAAGATATAAGGGATATGACGAACGGATACTTGAACCGTAAGTTCACCCCGAACAATGCCGGTTCTGTAATACCGAGCCATGCGGATAACCCGGAAGAACCACTCAACCCTTTCAATTTCTCATCTTTCGTAGCAAGGAAAATTGCGAAAGCCGCGGAACCTTGAGCGATGTTGGATAAAGCGAGCATCGGCCAAAGGAACGTACTTCCTGTACTTCCAACGAGCTGAATATCGACTGCAAGGAACGTATGGTGCATCCCCGTGATAACGAGCGCCCCGTAAAGACCACCGTACACAAGACCACCGAACCATGCTGCTACATCAAATAAAGCTACGAAACCGTCACTGATGCCGTTACCGACAGCGAACGTGACCGGACCGATCAGAATGAATGTAAGGAACCCTGTCACAAGGAGAGAAACCGGTGCCACAATAAGTAATTGGATGCTTTCCGGTATCCGTTTACGCAGGAACAATTCAATTTTCGTAAGTACCCAAGCAGCTACCAGCACCGGCAGGACCTGCCCCTGGTAACCGATCTTATCGACTTCAAGTCCGAACAGATTCCATACCGGAACTGTTCCCTCTTCCACAGCCTGACCGTAGCCATAAGCACTCAATAACTCCGGATTGACGAGCACCAGCCCGATCAGCATACCAAGGAGCGGTGTCCCTCCGAACCGTTTGGACGCCGACCAGCCGATCAGAGCCGGTAAGAACACGAAGGCCGTGTTCGCGATTACGATGATCATATTGGCAAGACCCGACCACTGCGGATACACATCAATGACCGACTGATCATCGAAGAATATCCCCGGCCCTGTAAGCAGGTTATTCAGACCGAGTAGAAGACCCGCTGTAATGATTGCAGGAAGTATCGGTATAAAAATATCTGCCAGCGTCTTCACTCCGCGCTGAAGCGGATTCATTTTCTCTTCTGTCTTTTCCTTCACTTCCTCTTTGGAAGCTTCTTCGATTCCAGCCAGTTCAACGAATTCCTTATAGACTTTATCCACTGTTCCTTGACCGATAACGACCTGAAACTGATTGTTCGCAGAAAACGAGCCCTTCACCGCATCAAGATTGTCCAGACGCTCCTGATCCACAATACCTTCATCGTTCAGCGCCAGACGTAGACGTGTGACACAGTGGGTCGCCGCGTTCACGTTTTCTTTACCGCCGAGAGCTTCTAATATCTGCTCCGCTTCTTTACGATAGTCCATATCTTCCCCTCCTCTATATATTCCTATAAGCAAAATTCAACCGCTTACAACCAAAACCCTTTTCTTGTATATACATCTTATAGTCTATATTATAATTTGTATATACAAGAATGACAACCCTTACATTTTTGAAATAAAGAAAAAGTCTGCTATCATGTGTATATACACATGTAAATAAAGAGAGGATGATTATGATGAAAAAGGCATTGCTTGTTGTAGATTACACAAATGATTTCGTACGGGATGATGGAGCTTTGACTTGCGGGGAACCCGGGCAAGTAATCGAAAAGAACATAGCCGGACACATACGTGACTTTGTCGAAAACAAGGAGGACGTTTTCTTTCTGATAGATGGGCACTACAAGGACGACCCCTGGCATCCGGAAACAGAATTGTTCCCACCTCACAATATAATAGGGACAGAGGGAAGAGAACTGTATGGAGAAGTGAAAACCGTTTATGAACAATACCGGCACGAATCCTTCGTCCATTACCTGGACAAAACGAGATACAGCGCCTTTGCGGGCACAGGGCTCGACCTTCTCTTACGGGAAAGGAAAATTGAAGAAGTGCATATCATAGGTGTCTGTACAGACATATGTGTGCTCCATTCCGCTATAGATGCTTACAACCTAGGTTACCCGATCACCGTCTATCAAAACGCAGTGGCCACTTTCAACCCTCAAGGCCATGAGTGGGCACTCGAGCATTTCAAATCCTCTCTCGGTGCAGTCGTAACATGATGGAAGTTCACAAATTTTCTATTTGAATTAAAAGTGAAAATCGCATATGATGAATGATGGACAATTATGATTATACGGATTTTCACTTATATAAAATAGAAAATAGGAGGAATCATCATGAGCTCAGATTACCGAGTTCTTCTTTACTACAAATATGTTGATTTACCTGATTATGAAGAGTACTGCGCTGATCATCTTCAGTTCTGTAAGGACCTTGGACTTCGCGGCCGCATCATTGTAGCGCCGGAAGGTATCAATGGCACGGTTTCCGGAACTGTGGAACAGGTCGAGGAGTACATGGAATATGTCCGCTCCGATGAGCGTTTTGCAGATATCCATTTCAAAATTGACGAACACGAAGGACATGCCTTCAAAAAAATGCACTGCCGCGTAAAACCGGAGCTGGTCAAATGGGACCTTGAAGAAGACGACATCGATCCGAAAACGTTCGGTGGACAGCACCTGAAGCCGAAAGAATTCCGTGAAATGCTTGAGGATGAAGATACAATCGTGATTGATGGACGTAATGAATATGAATATCGAATCGGTCATTTCCGCAACGCCATCCGCCCGGAAGTGAACTTCTCCCGTGAATTCCCGGAATGGGTGGCCGAGAAAGCGGACGAATGGAAAGATAAGAAAGTCATCACGTATTGTACCGGCGGGATCCGCTGTGAGAAGCTGACCGGTATTCTCAAGAAAAACGGCGTGGAAGACGTCTATCAGCTCGAAGGCGGCATTACGACCTACAGCAAAGACCCGGAAGTCCAGGGAGAATTGTTCGATGGAAAGATGTATGTTTTCGATGAACGCATTTCCGTCCCGGTCAACCAGAAAGAAGAAGTGGTCGTAGCGGAATGTGAACACTGCGGTAAAAAAGAAGACCGGATGATCAACTGCTCCAACCCTGGCTGTAACCGTCAGTTCGTTTGTTGTGAAGACTGTGAGAGAGAGTATCACGCAGCCTGCACTACAGAGTGCAAAGAACACCCAGAAAACCGCTGGGACCCGGAACTCGGCACCCAAATCGACAAATATACACGTATGGAAAAAGAAAAGCAGAGCCATTCCGTTTAGAAACTCTAAGATAAGCGGACGCTCCTGGCTTCGGGCGACCTTACCCGAAACAGGGGTGGCCGCTTATATTATTGGTTTCTGAATGGCGCAGCTGGACAAGAAAAGCGGAATCACCCCGTTTAGAAGCGCTGGCATAAGCAGGAAGCTTACTTTTTGGGTGACCTTGCCCGAAAATAAGATTTCTGCTTATGACATGAGCTTCTGGGTGATGCAGCTAGAAAAGAAAAGCAGAGCCATTCCGTTTAGAACACTCACTATATTTAAAGGAGCTTGGGACAAAACTAAATAGTACAAAACAAAAACCGAACGATAGTGTTCGGTTTTTGTTTTGTACGCTGTTTATAAAAGGATAAATAGAACAACCCATCACTTTCCGCGGGCACGGCCTCAGCTAAATGGATCAAGCAATCCACTTTCCATTGGATCTTCAGCTCGTGCTGTTCCCACAGAAGTCTCCTTATTTTTCTTCTATTAAACATAGGCATCCATTCGAAGATTCCAGTTCAAATCTCTGCTATTTTTCGCCAAAAAGACGTGCAGCTGCGTGATTTGTCGAGCCGATTCCTCTATCAAAGGAAAGAGCGTGACGAATCGCTGCTGTAACAAACCGTTTCGCCTCTCCCACTGCGTTCTCAAGATCCATCCCTTTGGCAAGTCCGGCTGTAATCGCAGCCGAATACGTACAACCGGCTCCACTTGTATGAATCGTGTCGATCCGCTCAGAACGATACTCCGTCATCATTTCACCATCAAAAAGCAGATCCACAGCCGGATAGTCCTTCAGTGCCCCTCCTTTGATAAGCACGTTATCTGCCCCAAGTTCATATAACTTCTTTACGGCGTTTTCCATCTCCTCTAAAGTTTCCGGCGCTTTTTCATCAAGAAGCTTACCCGTCTCCTGCAAATTCGGGGTGATTATCGTCGCCAGTGGAATCAATTCGTTTTTCATACTTTCAATGGCCTCGTCCTTCAATAGCTGTGTTCCCATCTTTCCGATCATAACCGGATCGAGTACATAAGGAATATTACTGTATTGATTCAGCAATTCCGCCGTCACTTTAATAATCGAATCCGTAAACAGCATCCCTGTTTTCAATGCATCTGCACCGACATGTTCCATTGAAGAACGTACTTGGGCCTCGACAGCTTCTGTAGATTGAGTGAATACGCCCTTCTCTGTCACTTCGTTATTGGCGACCAGGGCGGTCACAGCACTTATCCCGTAGACATCCAACTCTTCGAATGTTTTAAGATCCGCCTGAATACCGGCACTTCCCTGACTTGCAGATCCCGCAATACTCAATGCGCGTGGTATCATTATCGTTCCACCTTTCTCTCATTTTTACTATAATAAAGTAATAGGAGGATTCCTAATGGCCAAATACCCTGAATTATCCTGGTCCATCGCCAGACATAAAACACTAATGACCTGCGCCCGTAAATATGCTTATCATTACTATACTTCCCACAACGGGTGGCTCAGTGATATAGACAGTTTACCGCAACAGACGTACAGGCTCAAAAAAATAACCAATCTTGAGATGCACTTTGGAAGCATGGTTCACGATGCAATCGAAAAAGCCGTCGATCACTACCGGAAGACGGCAGAACTCCCGGATGAGGAAAAGATGAAAGATTTCATCCGGCACGGACTAAACCTGGCCTACCGGGACTCTTACAAAAGAGAATTCGCCTGGTGGCGCAGACCGAAAGATTATACAATGCTGCATGAAGTCTATTACGGAGACACGGTACCCGAAGAGAAAATCGATAAAATAAAGTTTCGTCTCGACACCGTATTGAAGAACTTCTTCGCGAGCCCGACGTTCCGGGATATGCTGAACATGGATAAAACCGATTTCATCGAATCCGAAAAATTCCGTTACCTGCGTATCGACGGCGTGAAAGTATGGGTGGTCATGGACCTTCTGTATTATCACTTCGACACGGGGAAATGGATCATCGTCGACTGGAAAACAGGAAAACAGGCGGATGAAGACAGGAATCAGCTTGCTCTTTACGCTCTTTATGTGAAACATACCTTTCCGGTCGAATCTCTTGATGATATCGTCATCCGGAACGAATACCTCCTCGACGGAGAGACACAGGAATACCAGCTTTCCGAACAAGATCTTTCTCAGGTACAGAACATTTTCGAACGGAGTCTGCAGGAAATGGAGCAATACATGGAGGATACTGAGGAAAATGCCCCGAAACCCCTCGCCTCTTTTCCTATGCAGCAAAACTTAAGGATTTGTGCCTCCTGTAACTTTCAAGAGTTATGTTTTTCAGATGGAAATGTTTAAACCTTCATCCAACCGGATATGTAAGATAAGTAAGCAACTTACGGAAAGGAGCTTTGATTTATTTATGAAAGTACTAGTAGCTGGTGCAAACGGCCATACAGGACGTTTGCTCGTACAATATCTAAAAGAAGACGGACACGAACCTTATGGAATGGTCCGTAAAGAAGAGCAGAAAGCAACCATCGAATCACTCGGGGGCATTCCTGTCCTCGCAGATGTCACGAAAGATGTAGGTCATGCGGTAAAAGGCATGGACGCTGTCATCTTCGCAGCAGGATCAGGTTCAAGTACAGGCCCTGACCAGACGGTAGCTGTCGATCAGGAAGGCGCAATCAATCTCGTCAAACACACCGAAGAATTCGGTATGACGAAATTCGTCATGCTCAGCTCCATTGCAGCCGGAGATCCGAGTCGTGTAGACGAAAATATGCGTCATTATATGGAGGCAAAAGGAAAAGCGGATGAATATCTGCAAAGTACCGAGCTTGATTATACGATCGTACGTCCCGGTGGTCTTACCCACGGAGAATCTACTTCTAAAATCCAAGTCGGCGACACGGTCGAATTCGGCGAAATCCCGCGTGCGGATGTAGCGAAAACAATCATCGCCGCACTTCAGGAACCGAACGCTTTCCATAAGACGTTCGAAGTGATCAGCGGCGACACTCAAATCGAAGAAGCCCTGAAAACATTGAGGTAATGAAGAAAAGCGGAGCCTCCCTGCTTAGAAGTTCTGGCGTAAGCAGGGGTTTCTCTTTTCAGGTGTTTTTTCCTGAAAAAGAAATCACTGCTTAGGACACGGACTTCCGGGGGCGAAGCTAGACAAGAAAAGCGAAAGCGACCGCTTAGAAATACTGGCATAAGTAGATTGGTCAGACGAAAGTTGTACTTCCCTTTCTCTGATCCGAGCTACTTGTGACACGAATTTCTGGGAGCTGCAGCTGGACATGAAAAGCGGAACCATTCGTTTAGAAGCTTAAAAATAAGCGGATGCTCTTGGATTCGGATGATTTTCCCGAAACAGGAGTAGCCGCTTATTTTACGTGCTTCTGAATGGTGTAGCTAGACATGAAAAAGCGAAAGCTATAAAAACAATACAAAACCTCCGAATTCACATGAAAGAGTTCGGAGGTTTTTTTCAGTTCAGGCAAAAGAAGTCACAACAGGTTCTTTCTCCAGTTCCTGAATTCCAGCTCATTGAATTTTTCCGCCATACGCTCTTCATTCACGTCAAACACTGCCCTCTCCAAAGAATGGTACACTTCTGCATTACAACGAATTTCAGCAATATCCCTCGACAAATGAAGCATATCCAAATCCGATTCGATTTTGCCTCTTTGACCTTTTGTCAGATGCTCTATGTTTTCAAGAATCCCTTCGATGGACTCATACTGATGAAGTAACTTCAACGCAGTCTTCTCTCCAATGCCTTTCACGCCGGCATAATTGTCACTGCTATCTCCCATGAAGGCTTTCAAATCAATAAGCTGCTTCGGTGTTATTCCTTTTTCTTCATGCAAGCGTTCTACTGTATATTCGGCATAGTTTCCATACCCTTTCTTCAACAGAACAACAGACACATTCGGTTCCAGTAGCTGAAGCATGTCCTGGTCTCCGGTAAGGATAAGTACTTCGGCTTCTTCACGGTAATGGTGGCTGAGTGTTCCAATACAATCGTCCGCTTCATACCCTGCCATGCCAACGTTTGGTATGTTGAGCGCTTCCGTCACTTCTTTAGCAAGATCGAATTGCGGAACCATTTCTTCCGGAGGGGCACTTCGATTAGCTTTGTAACTTTCGAGAAGATCATTTCTGAATGTTTTGCTTCCCATATCCCAGCACGCCACCACGTGTGTCGGTTCATATTCTCTCACTGCCGTGAAGAGATGCTTAACCATCCCATACACCGCATTGGTCGGTACCCCTTTTGAATTGATCATATAATAATTGCTCATAGCCGTAGCATAAAAAGCACGAAATAATAGAGCCATGCCATCGACGAGCAATACTTTTTTCGTCATCACTCCCACTCCTTTCAATCTTCTGACATTATATCAGAAAAGCATCACACACGAACTTGTCAGATAATTGACAACATTTCATCTTCATGCTAAATTTTACATGTAACCGTTTTCAAATAGTACACAGGAGGATTGATTGCATGGTATACCAAAACCCGAACACCGAAGGATCACCTGTCCAATTCAAAGAGCAATACGAAAACTATATTGGAGGAAAATGGACGGCCCCTGAAAAGGGTCAGTATTTTGACAACGTTTCTCCAGTCACCGGCAAAAACTTCACCAGAGTGGCCAGGTCCACAGAAGAAGACATAAATAAAGCTGTCGAAGCAGGACATAAGGCAAAAGCTTCCTGGGGAGCCACTTCTGCTGCTGAGAGAGCGAATATTCTAAATAAAATTGCAGATCGTATTGAAGAGAACCTTGAAAATCTAGCTATCGCAGAAACATGGGAAAATGGAAAAGCTGTCCGCGAAACTCTCAACGCAGATATCCCACTCGCTATCGACCATTTCCGCTACTTCGCAGGAGCGATTCGTGCTCAGGAAGGATCGATTGGACAAATCGACGAAGACACAGTCGCTTACCACTTCAATGAACCTCTCGGCGTCGTAGGACAGATCATTCCCTGGAACTTCCCTATACTTATGGCCACCTGGAAACTGGCTCCTGCACTTGCTGCCGGAAACTGTGTCGTACTGAAACCTGCAGAACAGACACCTGTTTCCATCCTCTATTTCCTGGAAATGATTGAGGATCTGCTTCCAGGAGGCGTACTGAATATCGTGAACGGCTTCGGTCTGGAAACAGGTAAACCTCTTGCCCAGCACCCTGATATCCAGAAAGTCGCCTTCACAGGAGAAACGACGACTGGCAGAATGATTATGCAGTATGCATCCCAAAACATAATCCCCGTCACCCTCGAACTTGGCGGTAAATCACCGAACATATTCTTCCCTGACATTATGCAGGAAGATGATGATTTCCTAGATAAAGCGATCGAAGGCTTCGTCATGTTCGCGCTTAACCAGGGTGAAGTATGTACGTGTCCATCGCGTGCACTTGTACATGAATCCATCTATGATGAGTTCATCGAAAGAGCAATCAAACGTGTAGAAGCAATTAAAATGGGCAACCCGCTTGACCCTAATGTGGCCATGGGTGCTCAAGCTTCATCGGAACAGCTCGAAAAGGTCCTCTCTTATCTTGAAATCGGTAAAGATGAAGGAGCTGAACTGTTGACGGGAGGAGAACAGAAAAAGCTCGATGGAGATCTTTCCGAAGGATATTATGTAACACCGACGGTATTCAAAGGAACGAACGATATGCGTATCTTCCAGGAAGAAATCTTCGGTCCGGTTCTTTCCGTTACGACGTTCAAAGATGAAGAGGAAGCGATGGAAATCGCCAACGATACCCTTTACGGACTTGGCGCAGGAATCTGGACACGAAATGTCAATACAGCCTACCGTTTTGGACGCGGCATACAGGCAGGTCGTGTATGGACGAACTGTTTCCACGCCTATCCGGCTCACGCTGCATTCGGCGGCTACAAGATGTCCGGTATCGGGCGCGAGAACCACAAGATGATGCTCGGTCATTATCAACAGACCAAAAATATGCTGGTCAGCTACAGCCCTCAGAAACTAGGATTCTTTTAGAAGAAAAAGCACCCCTTTTTCTCTGACCCGGGCTAATCGGGACACGGATTTTGGGATGTTGAAGCTCGATAACAAATGGACAGCTACGGTGAGAATTACTTACATAAGTGGTCGCTTCCGTCTTCGCAGGACTTTTCCCGCAACAGAGCGGACCACTTATGTTACAGAGTTTTCAACTTTAAAGCTAGACATCAAAAGCGGAAAACCTCCGCTTAGAAAGGATGAATATCAATGGCTGAACGAGTTACAGCTACAGAAGAAGCAATCGCGCTTATTGACAGCCTGAAAGAGAAACATGGAAACCTCATGTTCCATCAATCCGGCGGCTGCTGTGACGGAAGCTCTCCAATGTGTTATCCGGAAGGCGACCTTATGGTTGGAGCCCAGGATCTTAAAATCGGTGAAATCGCAGGTGTTCCGTTCTATATTCACAAAAAACAGTTTGAATACTGGAAGCACACCCAGCTGATCATCGATGTCGTAGAAGGACGCGGAGGTATGTTTTCTCTCGAAGGGGTCGAAGGCAAACGCTTCCTGACTCGTTCCCGCGCCTTCACTAAAGAAGAAAACGACGAATTGAATACGCGGAAAGTGTAGCCATCCCGCTTAGAAATACTGGCATAAGTAGACCGGTCAGATGAAAGGCGCTCTTCCCTTTCTCTGATCCAGGCTACTTATGACATGAATTTCTGGATGGTGAAACTAGACAAAGAAATGCGGAAAAGTCCGTTCTAAACCCACTCCCACTCAAAACGAACCTTACTATTCAACCTTACAAAAAGCCGGGATCCCCCCGGCTTTTTTCAATTTTCATCGTTCTCTTCCAATATTTCGACTCTTATCCATCCACGCAGACCGTTCACCATCCATATCTCTTCGAATTGAGGAAGCTCATCCACATAAAGCGTCTGTTCCTGTACTGACCCCTTCTCTACCAGTTCCTGTCTTTTCACCCCTGCGAGCAAGCCGCTTTCTACCGGAGGAGTAAAGTAGTTTCCGGCTTTTTTCACGACCAGATTCGCAAAAGTGAACTCCGTAAGTTCCCGATTTTCGTTCCATAGCAGGACCGTGTCCGCTCCTTCTTTTGCTCGCCTATCATAAATGGCGCGATTCGTCGTCTTATGATAATAGAAGAGATCTTTTTTATCTATCGGGGTAGCAGCAAGAAAAGCCCGGTATGTTTTTTCAATATCCTCATATGCTTCAGCTTCTGCATGGACCTCCCCTTCTTCCGAAAGAAGAAGGCGTACCTTCTCTATTTCAGAACCTCCAGTCACACGCTTAAGCTCACAGTGGATCTTCGTTTCATCAAAAGGATAGGAAAAGTAAGCGGCTGATTGTTCAAGTCGCTTCATATGTCTGTCTAATTGCGGGATACTTCCATTTTCCGCTTTCATCGTCTCCAGAAGATGAAAGACCGGCCACTCTGTATCCAGCAGTTTCGCTTTAATTTTCATTTCCTCGTATTCCGAATAAGAGCCGGAATCCCAGGTAATACCTCCCCCAGAACCATACACAGCTTCCCCGTCTTCAATTTTCACCGTTCTGATCGGAACATTGAATACCATATCCCTTTCCGGCGTGATATATCCGATGGCTCCGCAGTATACATCCCTCGGTGTTTCTTCGAGCGATTTAATGTATTCCATCGTCTTCACTTTAGGAGCACCGGTGATTGATCCGCATGGGAACAAGGCTCTGAATAACTCCCACAATGAAGTATTTACATCTATATCTCCCTCCACAGTCGAAGTCAACTGATGAACAGTGGGATACGTTTCAATAGAAAAAAGATGAGGGACACGTACTTTTTCAGCAACTCGACCGATATCATTTCTTAATAAATCCACAATCATAACATTCTCTGCCCGTTCTTTTTCCGAGGAGAAAAGCTCCGCCTTGTTCCTTTCATCTTCTTCAAATGTTCTCCCTCTCGCAGCTGTTCCTTTCATCGGACGTGTGGTAAGTAATGACTTTTCTTTTTTGAAAAAAAGCTCGGGAGAAGCCGACAAAATAGCACTTGTTCCGGTTTCCAGATAGGCGCTGTACTGCCCTTGCTGACCACGGGCCAGTTTTTCGAAGAACGCATAGGGGTCTCCTTTAAAATCCGCTTTCCATCTGGCTGTATAGTTGACCTGGTAGGTATCACCTCTTCCGATGGCTTCTTTGATTTTTCCTATACCATCCCGGTAGGTTTGGTACCCTGCATCAAGCTCCCATTCGGAAATCTCGTAACGCCCCGTGTTCTTATCTGCATCATGCTCAGGGTGCCGAAACACACCGAACCATAGAAGCGGCCCCCTCGGATCACGGACCTGAAATGCCGGGTCAAAAGCCGGAGCGGCTTCATATGCTACATAACCCGCGAGGTAATACCCCGAGTCTAACCATCGTTCGATCTCAGTGAAAGCGTTGTTCACTTCTTTTATCGTATCGGCTTCAATGATAGCTTCCGGATCGCGGAATACCAGTGATTTCCCTTCAAAACGAAAATGGAGATGCATAAACTTTCCCACCTTTCCAGTTCAGCGCCTGTATGTAAGACTGACGAAGCACTTCTTTTCCATGTTCCGTCAAAATAGCTTCCGGGTGGAATTGCACGGCCTCCAACGGATCTTTTATGTGACGCACTCCCATGACGACACCATCTTCACTTATTGCGCTCACTTCGAATTCCTGAGACAGATGCCGGGCAGGGGTGCAGAGTGAATGATAACGTGTGACCGAAAACTCAGGAGGTAGTGTCGAGAAAACAGTACGTTGGTCCGTTTTAATTATGGACTGCTTCCCATGCATTGGTCGCGGCGACCGTTCCACTCTTCCTCCGAGAGCTTCCACAATCACCTCTTGCCCCAGGCAGACACCGAATATCGGTATGACTCCTTTCCACATTTCCACTACATCAAGACAGACCCCCGCCGCCTTAGGGGTCCCGGGCCCAGGAGAAATTACGATAAGTGAAGGTGCGAGTTCAGCGATATCCTTAGCTGTTATTTTATCATTACGAATTACCGACACTTCCTCCTCCAGCTCGCGGAAAGCCTGATACAGATTGAAAGTGAAAGAATCATAATTATCAATAATTAATATCATATGGCAACCCCTCTCCATCAAAGTTATAATTAAAAGAAAAGCGTAAGCGTCCGTTTAGAAATACTGGTATAAGCAGACCGGGCAGACGAAAGGCGTCCTTTTCTTTCTCTGATCGGTGCTGCTTGTGACATGAATTTCTGGACGCTGCAAGTTTAAGTACCCTTACAGGGAAAGGAGCCTGTGCATGAAAAAACGTTTCTGGATTCCCATATCACTCATTATTATAGGCATCTTTTTCCCGCTGTGGTTCGACCTTGAACATGTAGGACTGGAAAGGATGCTCGAGCAACTCGAGAATGAACCGGACGGAAGTACGCTCATGCTGACAGCACTCGTCCTTGTTTTTCTTAACACATTACGAGCACTTCCACATTACCTTGGAGCACTCCTGCTTGGTGATGCTCTTGGGAGAAAATATAATAAACCGGTCTTGAAAATAGCGGTCCCGATCATCATCATCCCCATGGTCTACCTGTTGATCAACACCTATCACTCCATGAATTATCATTTCGGCGGACCCGCCATTCTTTTACTGTTGTCTATTGTGTTCCTGCAACTTTTCGGAAGACAGAACATGCGTCCATTGTTCATGTCCTTCGTCTTTACCCAGTTGCTGTTCGGGTATCAGTGGCTGGATACGGTCCCTGCTTTGACTCCATTCGGTTTCGGCGGAGGGGAAGTTTCCTCCTTCGTCAAAAATACGGCAGTCACCATCGGATTCGATCAGACCCTTTCCATCTACAGTCTGCTGTTTTCGGCTGTTTTCATTGTACACGCCCTCGTGTTTGCCGTCTATTTAACAGTCGTCGAACAGAAGTGGAAAATGCGCAAAGACCTGGAATCCGCCCGCCTTCAGATGGTAGAAGCGAGAAGCGGCCGGGAAGCTTTACATCTCGTCCATGACCTTAAAACTCCCTTATCCCTGATGGAGGGATTGAATTCACTTATCCAGATGAAAACGAAAGACCCTGATATAAAGACGTATACAGAAAAAATATCTGATTCTATACGCGCAACGAGTGACATGGTCTCCGAAATTCTATATGATGAAAAGAAAAATTGGTGTTCCTTACACACGCTGATTGAATACGTACGACAGAATAAGTTATCGGAATCCTCTACCATTTATCAATTCGATCTCCAGGCTCCAAGTGATATTGAAATTTATATTAATAAAATACGCATGACCCGGGCTATCGTCAATCTGATCGATAACGCCGGAGATGCGGTAGAAGGTCAGGAGGATGCCCAAGTGCTCATACGAACGGAAGCAGATTCTGGTATATGGATCGGGATTGAAGACAATGGTCCCGGTATCAGCAATAGAGATATCCAAAAAATCTGGACTGCCGGTTTCAGCACGAAAGACCACCCCGGCGTCGGCCTGTCTTTTGTGAAAAACGTAATCGAAGAGCACGGGGCCTCCCTCGATATCGAAAGTGAGCCAGGAAGCGGCACGACATTCTGGATACATTTCCCGAAGGAGAGAACACGCTATGAACATACTGATTATTGATAATGATGAATCTTTGCGTTATATGCTTACCGAATTCTGCAACCACGCCGGCTGGGAATCGGACACAGCAATCAACGGTCGGGAGGGTGTGGAGAAGTTCCGGCACGGAGAATTCGATGTGATCCTCGTTGATTATCATATGCCTGAAATGGATGGTCTTCAGACAGTGAAGGAAATCCGCAAACAAAACCAGCAAATCCCTATCCTTGTTCTCACTGTAGATGAACGTCAGGAAGTGGCAGACCGTTTTCTCGAAGAAGGGGCTACAGATTTCGCTCTGAAACCGGTCAAAGCACCTGACCTGATTTCACGCGTCCAACTGCACGTGCAGCTTGCAAATATGCGTTCGGCTCATGAAGAAAGTGAAGAAGTCTATACAGCCAAAGGCATCAGTAAGAACACTCTTCAAATCATCGCCGACCATTTGAAGAAAGAGGAGGAGCCGGTATCTGTAGATATCATTTCCAAAAATATCGGACTCGCTTATCCTACTGTCTATCGCTACCTGATGCATCTGCTTGAAGAGGGGCAGGTAAAGCAGGTGATCAGCCACCAAAAAATAGGCAGACCGAAAAAATTGTATAAATGGTACACGAAATAGCCGAAAAGGGATACCTTTCCGGCTATTTTTGAGAGTTCGTTTATCCCAACAGTACAGGAAGTAAAATCGCTATTCCGATGATACCCAGTAAAAACACCCAGGACATAGGCCTCGCAAAGTTTACCGTCCATCCGACACCGAAGCGTTTTTCAAGAAAAATGGAAGGATCGTTCGGGTTAAAATAAATCTGGCCGAGCTTCCAGTACTGATCGTCGTCCCTGTCGAGGATTTCTTCATTTTTTCCGGAGACGTTGGTAACACGACTTCCTCCCTGACCTGTGGTTGCGCTGAGGACGATAGCGCCGACAACGATGATGAGGGCCGCTAGGAAAGGAACGATCATCATGAAAGTCACAGGCAGATCATACACGAATGACACTTGAGGAACTACGAAGACAAGAGTGAGAATTACGGAAGATACGATCGTGAATAGCGACCAACGCCGGCGAAAGATTACTTGCTGCTGAAGAGATTTCTCCGGATTTTCAGCACTCGTCTGCTGTTTCGCCCGGCCAATCACCATATGGACGAAGAAGAAAATGCCCGTCATATATAACTGTACAATAGGTAGCATAAGGGCCGAACGGTAGGATTTCTCCGCCCACTGCGTCACCTCTCTGTCCAACCCATATTGCATCGGCAGCTCCGCAGGCATGGAAGAATACATCCGGATGGTGAATAGAACCGTCGCTGCTGATATGAGGAAAGGGACAAGAAACCACCACGAGGAATACGTAAGTTTGCGATCTCGGAAGGAAAGATCCGCTGTTACTGTCTGGGTATCCTTCATCCAATTTTCTTGTGTTTTCAGTTCCTTCATCCGTCTGTGGAACATATAGTATAAGAAAAACGCCACGATCAGAAAGCCGAAAAGCAGTACGGTGAACCAGATACTCCACGCCTCCTCGGATACTTCCATCCTCCCCATGAGAAAAACGACGAACACCCAGTGCAGAATACTCAGAATCCCCGTCCTTATCGCATATGCTTTTCTCATGTTCAACAACCGTTCATCTTTATATACACGTTCCGGAATCGAGACTCCGAAACTCTCTGTTCTGCGTGTCCAATAAGGGATGAAAATAAGGGATACGTAAACAGGGATCAAGACCATACTAATGACTGCTGTTTCCATCGGTGTCCCCTCCTTTTTCGAACGTTTGGTATGTCTCCTTGATCAATCGAGTCACTTCCTCTTCCGAAACTCCACGGCAAATGGCTTCCGCTACTACCATTTTCACCTGGTGACCCGAATCTTCCCGGTAGAAATCGTCCGCTTTTCTATGTTCTTCCGGAGCGACGATGACACCTCTTTGCCTATGGATCTGAAGAAACCCCTCTTTTTCAAGTTGTTTATATCCTTTGTTCACGGTGTGGAGATTGATTCCGAGATCAGAGGCCATACCCCGGACCGAAGGCAAGCGTTCTCCGGATTTGAGCTCTCCGAGAGCGATGCCTTCGATAATCTGGTTTCTTACTTGAGTGTAAATAGGGTATTTCGATTCCAGATTGATATGAATGATCATCTCCTTCACCTCCCTTTTTCTTGTTATATATATAATATAACAGTTATATGAAAAAGACAAGAAAAAGCACCGTAGCGAGCTACAGTGCTTTTACATACGTATTTCTCTATATTTTTGTCGCCACGGGTATGCCTTTTCCAGCTGTCGAGCGAGTTGAAAAAGCACGTTGTCCCTGCCGTATCGTGCTGTGAAATGGGAGCCGATAGGCAAATTCCCTTCCGTCCAGTACGTCGGTACACTCATCGCCGGCTGACCGGTCATATTTGCGATCGGCGTAAGGTATGCGTATATTTCGGATACAGCCAATATTTCATCGATGGTCTTCTCCTCCCCATTATAACAACCGAGCGGGAGAGACTTCGTGTGGTTGACCGGGTGGAGAAGAATATCATACGTCTCAAAAAAACGATCGAGCTTCTGCGTTTCCAGAAATACCTTCTCGCGTGCTCGTTCGTAGTCAAGAGCGCTGTACCCTGCGGCTTTTTCCTTCAGGGTATAGAGCATCGTTTCTATGTCAGGAGCCTGGGCTGTTTTTTCATTAGCGGCGGCAGCTTTGTCCACGCTCAATGCTCCACCGATCACCCATAAATAGATATAGGCTTCCATCATCCCGTCATGGTCGAACTCGGGATACACTTCCTCCACGTCATGTCCGAGTGCCTCACATTTTTCGGCTGCATCACGAACGACTTGCTGAACGTCATCTTCTATAGCGATCGTTCCGTTCACACGCGGAGCGTAAGCGATTCTGAGCTTTCCCGGATTTTCAGCGGATTTCTCAAGAAACGGGCTGGATTTAGAGGGGAAGCCGTACCCTGTCCCCGGCACCGGGCCTTCGATCGCATCCAGCAATGCAGCACTGTCACGAACGGAAGTCGTAACCGCATGATGAACAGACAGACTGTTCAGATACATCGTCAAAGGGGAGCGACCCCGCGTCGGTTTGAACCCGAAAGTTCCGGTATTCGATGCTGGAATCCGGATCGAACCGCCTCCGTCACTTCCATGTGCGAACGGAGCCATGCCCGTCGCGACGGCAACTGCCGCCCCACCACTGGACCCACCAGGCGAGCGTTCTCTATCCCACGGATTCAAAGTCTCTCCAAGAAACTGAGACTCCGTAGCTGGAGTGAAGCCGAATTCCGGAGTATTCGTTTTTCCTGTGATACGAAGGCCTGCCTGTTTGTACCGGCGTACGATTTCTTCGTCCACAGGTGCGATGAAACCCTCCATCACTTTTGAGCCATATGTCAAAGGAGCCCCTTTGACCGCATTCAGATCTTTGATTAGAAAAGGCAGACCTGAAAAGAAACCGGCATCGTTATAATCGGCATGTTCCACTTCATGCACAATAGCGTTCAACGCAGGATTCTTCCATCTTTGCACAGCTTTGTAGTGGTTCAACACTTCTTCCTTGGAGAGTTCTCCTTCTTTGATCATTCGCACCTGATCCAGCCCATCTTTTTCCGTCAATTCTTTTATGTACATTTAGACGCACTCCTTTCCTCACGAAAAAGAACAGGACAACGCCTTCCCGCTCCCTCAAAAGAGGAGGCAGCAGTTCGGCTGTGCCCTTTTCATCGTCTGTGTGACTACTTCGCTGTATAGAACATCTGGGTCCAATACGTTACGTATGCACCATCACTATCCACATAGCCGATACCGATCTCTTCATAAGCTGCAGTTAATATATTTTCCCTATGTCCTTCACTGTTCATCCAGGCATTCACGACTTCCTCCGGGGTGACCTGCCCGGCGGCGATGTTCTCTCCGGCGAATCGGTAATCAAACCCGAAGTCATTCATCATAGTAAACGGTGACCCATACGTCGGGGACTGATGCGCAAAGTAACGATTCTCCTCCATATCGCGAGACTTTTCTTCAGCTACGCGGCTCAGCTCTTCGTTCAGCTCCAGTGGGGCGAGTCCGTACTTTTCCCGTTCCACATTTGTAAGCTCAACCACTCTCTGCTCAAATTCGGAGATTCCATCCGCGGCAGTGAATGTTTGAACGACGCCGGTACTGATGACCTGACTCGTTTCCGACTGCAGTTGAGGAGAGATCACCAGTTCATACATTTCGCCACTCTCATAAAACGTTTTCGGTTCTATCCGGAGGGTGGCCTCCGAGATAAAACGTTCCACAGGATGAAATGTCCCGTCTTCCTTCCTGATACCAATGTAGCTGTTACTCTCCAGCATTTCCTCGTCCATGCTTGTACTGAATTCAATCGTCCATGGTTTGTCGACCGGCACCTGCTTTTCCGGCCACACTTCCGATTCTGCCTGAGCAGGGTTCAACACTCCCAAAAGCAATAAAAACAATGCACTCGCCCAGTATTTTTGCATCCCGACCGCCCTCCTGCTTTACCTATAGAATCCCATATTCTGAAACTTCCGACAAGAGTCGAATTGCCTAATAGACTCACATACTTTCCAATTGATAGAAAAAAGCCCGGGTATATGCCCCAGGCTTTTTCGTTCACGTTATTTTTCAGAATATCCGAAAAGTCACTGAATCATCTGGTAAATGACTTTGGCAGCTTCCTCACGGTTCGCATCGTCTTTCGGACGGAACATATTACCTTTTTGACCTTCGATCAGTTCGAGTTCATAAGCAGCATTGATATACGGGTCGAATTCTCCACGGATATGATTTTCATCTTTGAAAACATGATCGCCCTCCGCTTCATAATCCTCATCGTGGTAAACATTATATGCTCTCATCAACATCGTCGTCATCTGTTCTCTCGTAATATTTCTTTCCGGTTTGAAGGATGTTTCTGAATATCCATTCGCTATCCCCGCTTCGTGCACTGCAGTAATCTCTTTACTGAAACGATCACTTACGTCCGTAAATGGAAGTTCTCCATCCGCTTCAAGGTCGAGCGCACGTGCTATAAATGCAGCGAATTGGGCACGGGATACTTCTTCATCCGGACGGAATTCCGACTTGCTATACCCTTCAATCACCCCGAGGTCTGTCAGCGGGTAAATGTAAGGGGCGAAATGGTGATCCTCCGGCACATCTTCGAACGATTCCGAAGCTTGTTGTTCCGGCATATCGAACTGATACGTCGCAAAACCATCCGCTCTCGTTTCCTGGTAAGTGATTTCTTCAATGTTTTCCGCGTATTTCTGTCCTCCCGGAGCAGAAGTGAATGTCAGCGTCGGATCGCCTTCCACGGGAGCGAACGACCAGTTCTGATCCGCCTGAGGGTTAATGCTGTCGTTGCTTTGGATATAGTCGACCAGCACCTGTCTGTTCTCATCCGGAGATTCTATGACGATATTGTCTCCGTCCGGATTAGCGAATTTCATATTGGCGCGGTAATTGTTCGTCGCTACCAGAAACTCCTGATCCGGATCGATCGCTTCTCCTTCGTATTGCACATTTTTGATACGATGGCTATCATTGATTTGTTCTCCGTCATTGTCATAACGTGCCGGTTCTGTAACATCAATTTCATAGGTGATACCGTCGATCACATCGAAGTTATAGCTTGGAAACCCTGGTTCCGTACTCGTATTCGCTTTTACGAGCTGTTGAGGACCTTCTTCATCCGGGTCGATCTGATTGAACTGTCCTGCGCTCCACTCCAGCCATTCG
The DNA here is from genome assembly GCF_900156645.1 of Salimicrobium flavidum. Taxonomy (GTDB): domain Bacteria; phylum Bacillota; class Bacilli; order Bacillales; family Halobacillaceae; genus Salimicrobium; species Salimicrobium flavidum. Next base: position 169,934 of record NZ_FTOC01000002.1, on the reverse strand, counting down.
ATGACCTGAGCCCCGTCTATCTTCACGGCGCGTACCGTGTTCGGGTATTTATACAGGGAAGTGGTATCACTGATATTCAATCCTCCCGCTTCGATATCCGTGAAGTCACTCACTCCGTCACGACCGGCTTTGAACGGAGCAGCAGCAGATAGTACAGGAAGATCGTCATTCGCCGTTCCCTGTACATACTTTTCTACATATTGTTTCTGTGCGTCGTTTACAATCTGTACGGTCGGATCATCGAGTACCTGGGAGAAATAGCTGTAAAGCGGTACTTCCGTTTCTCCGACCGGTGTTTGCACGTAATCCTGTGTCGCTTCATGATCTTCTTCAACAGCATCCTCGACGCCTTCATGGTTCTCTGCGAGAGACTCTCCGTTCTCCGAATCATAAATGGCACGGGTTTCAGATTGCTGATCCGTCACTGCCCATTCCCCGTCCTTATATTCAAGCGACAGGTCTACCACACCGAGGTGCGACCCCCAAAAGCCGGCCTGAGCGACAGCGACTCCATTGATTGTTCCCTTTTCAAGATCGACACCGGCTGTTCCATCGAGCCCTGCATAGTCATCACTAGGAAATGCCTGATGCGAGTGTCCGAAAAGAAGCGCATCAAAACCGTCGACGGTCGTAAGCTGATACGTCTGGTTTTCCGCACCTTTGATGTAGTCTTCAGTATTACCGAGTCCTGAATGCGGAACCCCTACGATGACATCGGCCCCGTCTTCTTTCATCTGAGGAATGAATTTTTCAGCTGTTTCCTTCAGGTCACGGGTCTCGACTTTCCCTTCAAGCTTATCCTTATCCCACTGCATGATCTGTGGAGGCGTGAATCCGATAATCCCCACTTGGATCGTATGAGTATCTCCGTCTTCGTCCGTCACTTCTTTATCAACGAGAACATAAGGGTCGAAATAATTTTCGTTATTGGTCGGATCGTCATCGTCATCCGCTTTATAGACGTTGGCGTTCACATAAGGGAAGTCCGACCCTTCCGTCGCCTGGCTTAAGTAATCGAGTCCATAGTTGAACTCATGGTTCCCATAGTTCCCCGCGTCATAATCCAGAAGATTCATGGCTTTATAAACCGGGTGTATGTTTCCTTCTTCATCAAGAACACCGTTGTTATGAATATGATCGGCCAGTGGGTTCCCTTGAATCAGGTCTCCGTTATCAATAAGTACATTGTTCTCCTGCTCTGCCTGAGCATCTTCAATCAAACTTGCGACTTTTACAAGACCGACTGTATCATCAGTCGTTCCACTGAAGTAATCGAAGTTCATGACGTTACTGTGGATATCCGTCGTCTCCATAATCCGTAAGTCCACTTCATCCCCATCTTCTTGAGCCGCCACTCCTGTGCCGGGGAGAACCACCCCGAGAACAAGTGCGCCGATACTTAACCATCCGGTTTTTTTCAACATGTCCCCTCCTCTTTGAATTCGCTTTCAAAAAACACAGTTACATTATATCAAATATGACAGATAAGTGAATACCAAAAAAACAATTCGTTCCTACACCAGGACAAAACTAAAAAAACAACACATCGCTTTCCGCGGGCACGGCCTCAAGCCACCATGATCAAGCAGATCGCCTGGTCATGGAGTTTTCAGCACATGCTTTACCCGCCGGATTCTCTGTGTTGTTCTTTACAAAATAATGGGCATCGTCTCGAATGTTCGGTTATTGATCATTGTTATTCGTTTTGTCTGATGCTTTTTTTATATGCTTTTCATAAAAGAATAGCTCTATTAAAGCCTATTGTTGATGATAGGAACGGAAGGTGGGGACGCCTGCGGAACGAGCATGGAAGGAAAATCACCCGTATCGACCAGAGGGAGAAACGGGAAGTTTCCGCCATGCCCGCGGCAAGCTTCCACCCGCAGTTATGAATATCCACAAGGAACGATAACAGAGCTTAAAGCAAGGCTTCCATAATCGCTTTTTGGACGTGCAGACGATTTTCGGCCTGATCGAAAACGACAGAATTCGGACCATCGATCACTTCCGCGGTAATCTCCTCTTCCCGGTGAGCCGGCAGACAATGAAGCACACTCACGTCCGGTTTCGCTATATCCACGAGGTTCTGATTTACCTGATAAGGGAAAAGAGCTTTTTTCCTTTCTGCTTCTTCCGCTTCCTGGCCCATGCTCGTCCAGACGTCAGCGTACAGCACATCGGCGTCTTCTGCGGCTTTTTCCACATCAGCTGTAATAGTTACACTCCCACCGTTCGTCTCCGCAAGCTCCCGGGCATTTTCCGTCACGAATCCCAGCGGTTCATAGCCCGGAGGGGAAGCGACTACGACTTCTAGTCCGAGAATCGCGCCGATTATCATGAGGGAATGGGCGACGTTGTTGCCATCTCCTGTATAAACAAGCTTCACGCCGGAAAGTTTTTCTTTCTGCTCATAGATGGTAAGCATGTCCGCGAGTGCCTGGCATGGATGATAAATGTCGCACAGTCCACTGATGACAGGTACGTTTCCGTTCGCAGCCAGTTCCTGTAGTTTCTGATGAGAATCTGTCCGGATCATGATTCCGTCCACATATCTCGACAGCACCTGGGCTGTGTCAGCAATCGTCTCTCCGCGTCCGAGCTGCATGTCCCGGCTGTTCAGGTTGATAGCCGTCCCACCGAGCTGCGTCATCCCTACTTCAAAAGAGACGCGCGTACGGGTGGATGATTTTTCGAATATCATCGCCAGGGTTTTCTGTGCCAATGCTTCTGAATAGGGCTTCTGTTTCAATTCCACTGCTCTCTCCAGCAGATGAACAATCTCTTCTCTTTTGTAATCTTTCCAGGTCAGCAAGTGTCTCCCCTGGAAAGAAATCTTTCCCTGTCTCGGTTCTATTTCCACACTCATACTTTCACCCCGTCTTTCACAGGTTGCACAAGGGCAATCCTTTCTTTATTACGATGCTCCATGCTATCTTTATACGCCTGATAGGTGGCTTTGTTACTGAAAATGGTGATCCCCGCTTTCAAAGCCTCGATGCGCTTTCGTTTCGCTTCTTCCGTTTCCGCCTCGTTATGATAGACGGTGGCGGATTTCGAGGTTAGCCACGTGTCGAAATCCTCATCCTTCTCCTCATCAAAACTCGCCGGATCATCCGGATAAGGGAGATGCTCAAACACTTTCGCCAGCGCCTGTTCTTTCGTTTTCCCGAGATACATCCCTTCTCCTGTCGACATCATATTCGCGCCAAGCTTGTGATCGAGTTCCGCCAGGGTATGGGAGGAGAACACGGGAAACTTCACCGCAATATAAGGTATGTGCGGCTTCGCTGCCGGAAAGGTCATCGTTTCATCGATCATCGCCTGCACGGCCCAGTCGATCAATGGTACAGCAGCTGTCTTGCTGACAATCGGAACTGTACGGCTTGAACGAGGGTTCACTTCCAGTACAAAGACCTCCTCCCCGCTCACAAGAAATTGGATGTTCATGATTCCTTTGTAATTTACATGAGTCGCAATCTTTTCCGCGTACTTTTCTATCTGTCCACTGATGCCTTCATCCACTTCAGCCGGGAATACAGCCATACTGTCTCCGGAATGGACGCCCGCCTCTTCGATGTGAGCCATGAGGCCGGGGATGAAGACCTCTTCACCATTGCTGACAAGTTCCACTTCGATTTCTTCCCCGGTGATGAACTGATCCATCACAAGCGGATAGTGCTTCGCTTCCGTTTCCTCTAGAGCCGCTTCGAGTTCTCCTTTCGAATGGATCACTACCATCCCCTGACCTCCGATGACGTAAGAAGGACGACAGAGAAGCGGGTACTGATATGAATCGGCGGCCTGTCTCGCTTCTTGCGCAGAATGGCACATTTCCCCCGGGATATGAGGAACATCGATGCTCTGCAACAGATCATAGAAAGCTTCACGATCTTCAAGCTTCTCGATTACGGAAGCAGGTACACCGGCGACTTTGTAGCCGTGGTTTTCGATAGATTCCGTCACGTTCAGGGCCGTCTGACCGCCAAAAGAGGTGAAAACGATATCCACTTGTTCAAAGGCAGCGATATCGAGAATATTCTCGAGTTTCAAGGGTTCGAAATATAGCCGGTCGGCCGTTTCATAGTCAGTGCTGACGGTTTCCGGGTTATTATTAATCATCACCGTCGTATATCCTTGTTTCTGAAGACTTTCGATAGCTTTGACCGCGCTGTAGTCGAACTCTACGCCCTGACCGATACGAATCGGCCCCGCACCGATGATCAACGCTTTCTTCTCCGCTTTCAGAGGTTCTATTTCCGTGACCCCTGCGTACGTGCTGTAGACATAATTCGTTTCGGCTTCGAATTCCCCGGCACACGTATCGACGATTTTATAAGAAGGGGTTATATCGTGAGTAGCTCTGAACGACGCCCACTCTTCCACCGGGATCCCGGTCACTTCGGCAAGTTTCGTATCCGAGACTCCATAGAGTTTCGCCTGCTTCACTGTTACCACCGAAGTATCACCAGCTAGACGTTTCTCCCAGTCGATCATACGACTGAAGGTATGAAGGAAAAACGGATCGATTCCGGTCGCATCAAAAATCTTTTCCATCGAGGTTCCCTGACGCAGCAAGTCAAGAATCGCAAAAAATCTTGCATCGGTCGGAGCTTCGATATGCTCCCAGGCATCATTAATCGCCGCGAAGGTCGGCAACGTCTGGTCCAATGAGTCGATCGCTTTCTGGAAGGCCGCTTCAAGTGTACGTTCAATCGCCATGACTTCTCCTGTAGCTTTCATTTTCGTCCCGAGTGTACGATTGGCGTCTTTGAACTTATCAAAAGGCCAGCGCGGGAATTTGACGACGACGTAATCAAGCGTGGGTTCGAAGCTTGCGTACGTGTAACCTGTAAGAGGGTTCATCAGTTCATCCAGCCGATATCCGAGAGCTAGCTTTGCAGCCATTTTGGCAATCGGATAGCCCGTCGCTTTCGAAGCGAGAGCCGAGGAGCGGCTGACCCGAGGATTGACTTCGATGACATAGTATTGCCGGCTGTTCGGATCGAGAGCGAATTGTACGTTACAGCCACCGATTACTTCCAGACTGTCGACGATCGTAAGAGCCGAGGTCCGGAGCATCTGATATTCTTTATCCGTCAGCGTCTGCGAAGGGGCTGTGACAATCGAATCCCCCGTATGAACCCCGACCGGATCGATGTTTTCCATATTACAGACCGAGATACATATGCCGTCTTTGTCCCGCATCACTTCATATTCGATTTCCTTGAACCCTGCTATACTTTTTTCCAAAATAACCTGGGAGATGGGGCTCGCTTTCAGTCCATCCTTCATCAGTATTTCGAGATCGTCTTCATTGTAGGCGACACCGCCTCCGCGCCCACCGAGGGTATACGCAGGGCGACTGATGACAGGAAAACCGATATGAGCCGCGAAAGACCGGGCAGCATCAAGTGTTGTAATGACCTGACTTTCCACCACAGGCTGATCCGTATCATTCATCACCTGACGGAACTGCTCCCGGTCCTCTCCTTTTTGAATAGAGTCGATGGATGTTCCGAGCACTTTCATATCATATTTATCCAGAATCCCTGCTCCCTGCAGCTCCACTGCCAGATTCAACGCCGTCTGTCCGCCGAGACCCGCAAGCAGAGAGTCCGGCTTCTCCTGCTGGATGATCGTTTCGATACTTTCGATTGTGAGCGGCTCACAGTAAACGCTATCCGCAATCTCAGGATCGGTCATGATCGTCGCCGGGTTGTTGTTGACAAGCACGACTTCGTACCCTTCCTCTTTCAGTGCCAGGCATCCTTGAGTCCCGGAGTAGTCGAATTCAGCCGCCTGCCCTATGATAATCGGTCCAGAGCCGATCACGAGTACTTTTTCAGACATATGTCGTCACCCCTACCTTCTGCACCATTGTGAAAAATTCATCTATCATCCATTCAGCATCTTCAGGTCCCGGATTCGCTTCCGGGTGGAACTGAGCGCTGAAAATCGGTTTCTCTTTGTGCACCACACCTTCTACAGATCCATCATTCACATGGACCAAACGAGCTTCGAGCGGAGTGTCCTCGAGACTCTCCCCGGTCACTACGTAGTTGTGATTCTGAGACGTTATGAATACATGACCGTCCTTCAAATCTTTCACCGGATGATTGGCCCCCCGATGACCAAAAGGAAGTTTTTCCGTATCCGCTCCGTAGGCGAGAGATATCACCTGGTGGCCATAACAGATACCGAAAGCCGGATACTCGTCGAGAAGTGCTTTGAGTTCTCCCAAGTGACCTGTGACATCTTTCGGATCCCCGGGTCCGTTCGAAAGAACAATCCCATCCGGCTTCATTCCGTGAATGTCAGCAATACTCCGGAAAGGAACGGTCGTCACTTTCGCTCCGCCGGCGAGCAATTTATCCAGAATCGACTGCTTCCATCCGAAATCTATAAGTACGAGATGAGTACCTCCATCACCGTGAACTTCTATTGTTTCCTTGCTCACTTCAAAAACCTGCCCCGCAGCCTCTAAGGGTGCAGGGGCGGAAGGCGTATTCGCTATACTCGCCCGACACGTCCCTTTCGTACGAATCGCTTTCGTAATCTCTCTCGTATCGATATTCGTTAAGTATGGAATATCCATTTCTTCCATGTAAGCAGCCAGAGACTGATCCGCCTGGTAGTGACTGTCCTCATCTGAACATTGCCACATGATCGCCCCTTTCACTTGCGGTTTTTCGCTTTCACTACCGCTATCGGAAACGCCGTAATTACCTATCAAAGGATACGTAAAAACGACGATCTGACCACGGTAGGAAGGGTCTGTGAGGACTTCCTGATAACCGGTCATTCCCGTATAGAAAACAACCTCTCCCTCGACCGGAGACGCCCATTCACCGGATGCATGTCCTTCGAAAAACTGTCCGTCTTCAAGCTGAATGACACCTTTCATATAACCACCCCATCTATGTGCATAATTATTATATTCGATGAATATTTATGCTATTATCTTATCAAATAAGATATTTGTCAAGACTGGACTAACGAAAAAAGGAGAACCATTTCGTTGCATCCATTGCTGATATCTTCCAGCGAATACCATAAAAAGATGAATCGTCGGGTTCTTCTACAGTCAGGTACGTACGAACGCAATATAAAAGAATTTTCATCGTGGTCATACATTCAGCGAGAATTTCGAACACAACGATGAAAGCGGGCATACCCTCCCGCCAAGGTATGAAAACCACAACAAAAAAACCACCCGCACACAGGCGGATGGTTATTCAAAGGACTGGAAAACGTACGAGTCCTGTACCGTATACACTTCTTCTCCGAGCAACTGATTGACAATCACTTTACTACGGAAGACGGCCAAACCGAGATTGGTGGAGCCGACACCGTGGGTGTGCGTAATTCCACTGTTGGCAAATATGTCGTAAGGATTTTCTCCTTTTTCCACAAGACGGTAATCTTTCGTCACCTTGAAACGACCGTATTCATCAAATTCGATGATATCGGATAAATCATGGACGAACTCCGGTACGTTCGGCTGGTAACCGGTGGCCACAATCACTTTATCCGTCCGTTTTGAATACGTGTCCTCTTTCTGATAATGATGACACGTCAATTCATATTCCCCGTCCTTCTGCTCGATACCGGTCACTTTCGTAAGCGGAAGAAGCCTGACATCGAGCTCTTCACCGCCCACCGTATATTCATACATCATGTTATATATTTCGTTGATCGTGTGTTCGCTGATTCCTTTGTAATACAACCCTTGAGAAGCGAAAATCTCATCCTTTTTTTCCTGCGAAAGAGGGTAGTAATAATCGATATAATCCGGAGAAAAATGTTCCAGATTCAACTTCGACTCTTCCATAGAGGCGAATCCCGGCGACCGTGTGATCCAGTCCAGGCTGAATCCGCAGGTGCGCTGTTCTTTAAGAAGTTCACGGAAAGCTTCCGCCGCGCTCTGCCCGGAGCCGACGACCGTCACCCGGTTCGCATCCCGGCATGTATGACGCTGAATCTCGAAGTCCGCCGTGTGGAACACGTCTTCTTCCGGCATACCCTGTAGTGCCTTCGGGAGCGCTGGGGTGCTCCCGGTACCGAGTACCACATGCTTTGTGAAAAAGGACTTTTCGCTTCCGGTCGCTTCTTCCCGCACGTCCACCCGGTGACTACCATCCTCCAACCGGTGGATACCTGTAACTTTTTCACCGAAACGGCAACTCTCAATCCGCTTCGATGCCCAGTTACAGTAATCGTTGTATTCCCTTCTCGGGATATCGAGACGCTGCAATATATAAAACTGATACATCCGCCCCTGCTGACTGATATAATTCAAAAAACTGTGAGGATTCGTAGGGTCCGCCATCGTAACAAGATCCGCAAGGAAAGGCACCTGAAGTTTCGTTCCCTCGATCAACATTCCCGGATGCCAGGCGAATTCCGATTTTTGTTCAAAAAATGCCGCTTTCACATCCTGAGTATCCAGGAGCGCAGCGAGACTCAAATTGAACGGGCCGATGCCGACCCCGATTACGTCAAATGTTTCCTGTTGTTGTTCCACTTCATCTCGACCCCTTTTTTCAGAAAAAATGCTTATTTCTGAAGTTTTCCTTTCTAATCGTATCATATTGAAAGAAAAACGAAACGAAAAATTTCGAAATCTTCTTAATGTGCAGCCTGCTTACTGACAAGATCCGCATACCTCCCACCTAAGGAGACCAGCTCGTTGTGACTGCCCTGTTCCACGATTCTTCCGTGCTCCATCACCAGAATCAGGTCAGCATTGCGGATCGTATTCAGCCGGTGGGCGATGACGAAACTGGTTCGGTCTTTCATCAACGTCTGGAGCGCTTCATTGATCTTGATTTCCGTCACTGTATCTATACTGCTCGTCGCTTCATCGAGAATGAAAAGGGAAGGATTCTTCAATATGGCACGGGCGATCGAGAGAAGCTGACGCTGCCCCTGGCTTATGCCCTTCCCATCGGAGTCCAGCATCGTGTCATACCCGTACCGAAATTTGCTTATGAATACATCAGCCCGCGCGGCTATCGCTGCCTGTTCCACTTCGTCATCCGTCGCATCAAGACGCCCGTAACGTATGTTTTCCCGAATACTCGCATGAAACATGACGGCATCCTGGAGAACAAGACCCATATGCTCCCTCAATGCGGAGCGCTTCAACGAACGTATATCTTTCCCGTCGATCCGAACACGGCCTTCTGTCGCGTCATAGAACCTCGACAGTAGAGAAACGACAGTAGTTTTCCCCGCACCAGTCGGGCCTACCAAAGCCACGGTGCTCCCCGGTTTCACGTGAAACGATACGTCTTCGAGCGCTTTTTCTTCCTGATCATAATAAAAATGAACGTGTTCAAACGCAACGTCCCCGTTAATATTTTCTACTTCGACTGCTTCTTTCTCATCCGTCGTTTCCGCTTCTTCATCAATGATACTGAGCACTCTTTCCGCCCCCGCTACTGCTGAAAGAATCATGTTGAATTGATTGGCGAGATCGTTGAGGGGGCGGGTGAACTGTCTCGAATACGTTGTGAAAGTGACGATCAGACCGACCGTTACAAACCCGTTCAAAGCAAGTACAGCACCCCCACCGACAATAATAGCGAAACTGAGACTATTCAGCATATTCATCAGTTTCGGAATAAACCCGGTATACACCTGAGCCCAGTACCCTGATTCATAAAGCGCCTCGTTCTTCTCCGCAAATTCCTTCTCTACGTCTGCTTCCTTCGAAAACATCGCTACGATCGGCTGTCCGGAAAACATCTCCTCTGCGTATCCGTTCACCTCTCCGAGATTTTTCTGCTGGTTCTTAAAATAAGTGCCGGTCCGCTTCGTGATCCATTTCATCCCGTAGTACATCACTGGAACGACAGTCACCGTCAGCAACGTAAGCATTGGACTCAGCACGAGCATTATGATGAGCGTCCCGGCGATTGTAAGAACACTCGTCACGAACTGGATAACTGCAGAGTTCAGTGTACGACTCACATTCTCCATATCGTTGGTGAGGCGGCTCATCAATTCCCCCTGCTGATATTTCTGGAAAAACGCCATCGGCAAATGCTGAAGATGATTGAACAGATGTTCCCGCATCCGGTACACCGTATTCTGGGACAGTTGAATCATCGAATAACTCTGCACCCACATGAATACCGATTGAAAAAGATAGATAACTCCAAGATATATGAGGAGCATCATCACCCTGCTTCTTTCAGGATTTTGTATGATGGTATCGATCACCACCCCGAGCAGATAAGGACCAGCGAGGGATAAAGAAGAACTGATGAAAATCGCCAGGAGCACAAAATAGAACTTCCCTTTTTCCTGCATCATATAGGACCAGATGCGCCGGAGTGTCGATTTCATATCATCCACTTTCGGACGACCGGTGAACGCTGCGGATTGCGCATGTTTCCTGTCTGCCATCAGTCCCCCTCCTCTCTTTGCGACTCATATACACTACGGTAATAGTCGTTCTCCACCAGCAGTTGTTCATGAGCCCCTTCAGCGAGAAGCTCCCCTTCCTGCATGACGAGAATCCGGTCGGCCTGACGAAGGGAACTGATTTTCTGCGCGGTTATCATAACCGTCCGTTTCTCTTCACGGAGAACAGTAAGAAGCTCCTCTTCCGTTTTTGCATCCAGCGCGCTCGTACTGTCATCGAGGATTAGAATCGCAGGGTCGCGAACAAGAGCCCGGGCGATGGACATCCGTTGCTTCTGGCCACCGGAAAAATTGACGCCTTTTTGGCCGATCTTCGTTTCGTATTTCTCCGGTAACGTATGTATAAACTCGTGGATGCGGGCTTTTATGGCGGCTTCTTGCACCTCTTCATCTGTAGCTTCCGGGTTACCGAAACGGATATTTTCACGGATGGTGCCGGAAAATAAGTGCACTTCCTGTGGTACAAGACTGATCTGTCGGCGCACATGATGAACATCCGCTTCTTCAAGTTCCTTTCCGTCTAAAAGGATGTCCCCTTTTTCCTTATCAAGCAGACGCGGAATGAGGTGGAGCAGCGTCGATTTCCCGGAACCTGTTTCCCCGAGGATGCCGATCGTCTCCCCTGAATAGCCGTGGAAAGAGATATCTTTCAACACCAACTCCTCTCCGCGCCGGGCGGATACGTGACGAAACTCTATGCCGCCTTCAAGATCGAATCCAGGTTTGCCTTTGTCATCAAGGTATGCGGGGGTCTCTTCCTGCAACACCTGAGCAATACGGCTCGAGGAAGCCTGGCCCCTCGAAAAAACCATGATCAAAAAGGTGAACATCGAAAAGTTCACCATCATCCGCGTCGCGTAATTGACGATGGCGACCAATTCGCCCGGCTCCACCCCTCCCATCGGAAGCTCTCCGGCGCCGAACCACAAAATAAGGAGGATGACCGCATTCATCATCAGCATAAGCGCAGGCATGGCAAATTCCATCAACCACAGCGCCTGTTTGTTCGTATGGCGGAGAGAGGCATTGATGCCATGGAACCTTTTCTCCTCGTGGGATGTACGATTGAACCCCTTGATCAGTCGAATGGCCGTAAGATTCTCCCTTATAATGCGGTTCACTCCGTCGAGCTTATTCTGCACAAAGCGGAAGAGCTTCACGCCTCTGATACTGACCAGCAACATAAAAAGAACCAGCACTGGAGTAGAAATCAAAAGGATAAGCGCCATGTCCCTGTTCACCGTAAACGCCATAACCAGAGCGAATATGATGAATAGAGGAGCTCTCAAACCGATTCTCGTAAACAGGAAGAGAAAGTTCTGGATTTGAACGATATCCGTCGTTACTCTCGTAACCAGGTCAGGGGTGGAATACTGATCGAAATTTTTCCCGGTGAACTTCTGTACTTTCCCGAATATATCCCTGCGGAGGTCATGGCCCGTCCCCTGGCTCGCCTTGGCAGCGAAGAACGAATTGACGATGCCCGCACCAAAAGCAGTGAACGAAAGAAGCACCAGTATGATCCCCCAGGTGATGACGGTGCGATAATCTTCCTGAAGAATGCCCTCATCGATTATCTTCCCCATGATGAGCGGCTGGAAGAGCTCGACTGTCAGTTCCACAAGCATCAGCGCAATCGCAAACAGAGCCGCCCGTTTATAAGTTGATACGTATTGCAGTAATAGCCTCAAGTCACTCACTCATTTCTATCATTCATCAGCAGGGAAAACGACTCCGATCTGTCTCCTCACTTCCTCCATGATCCGGGAGGTCTCCAGTGAATTCTCCGGGGAAGATACGAAGGATTGAGACTGGGAATCCTTAACGGATAAAATGTAGCTGAACTCCGTCAATTCCCCTAACATGGAGGTTTCTGAAAGAGTAGGCTGCAAGGCTTCTTCTGTACCGTCTCTATATTTGATCGTCATCCCTTCTGGAGTGGAGATATCCGGAATGATAATCGATCCCTCCTCCCCCTGGATTTCAGAAGGGGCATAGGAATTATGGATTTTGGAAAACGAGACGACAGCTTCCATCTCATCGTAATTGAAAATCGCTGTGCCCTCCCCGTCTACACCGGTATCCAACAGTACACCCGTGGCTTTTATGTCAGTAGGAGCACCGAACAAATCCACCATCGGATAAATACCGTAAACCCCGAGGTCCATCAGTGCCCCGTTCGACAACTCTCTCTTAAACGCATTCATGACCTCGCCTTTTCGATATGCTTCGTAACGGGAGGAGAACTTACAATAATTTCCGACATAACGACGGACTTTACCGATTTTATGGATCTCGGATTTTATTTGTGCAAAACCAGGCATTAATACCGACTTGATCGCTTCCATAAGAACGACACCCTCTTCTTCAGCCGTACGGAACATCTCTTCCGCTTCCCGGTAGTTCGAGGCGATCGGTTTCTCACACAATACATCCTTGCCGTTCCTCATACAGAGAAGCGCCTGTTTGTGGTGCAGGGCATTAGGGCTCGCTATGTAGACCGCATCGATCTCATCACTGGCGGCGAACGCTTCAAGATCTGTATAAGTGGAGGGCAGGCCATGCTTTTCAGCAAATTCGTCCGCCTTCTCTTGTGTTCTTGAATAAACGGCCTGGGGCACTACGTCCTCCAGATGTTCCGCCGCAGCAAGCAACCTGTCCGTTATGAAATTCGTACCGATAATTCCTAAACGCATATCGAACTCCTCCTTCTTAATTATTTCTCCATTATAACAAAAAGAAAACAGGAAGCACCCTGTAAAGAAAAACACCCCCTCTTCCCTTCAAAGGAAGTATGGGAGTGTCTGTTTCGAATTCTGGCCCTATCGATCAAGCAGAAAATCGGCTTTCCTGTTATTTGAATTCATCTGCATATTCTTCATATTCTGTGCCTTCTAATTCATCGGCAGGAATGAACTCCATAGCCGCTGAATTCATGCAGTATCTGAGTCCGGTCGGCTCAGGTCCATCCTGGAACACATGACCTAAATGGGAGTCCGCATGCTTACTGCGTACTTCCACGCTCGTTCCGAAAATACCGGTATCTTCTTCATACGTTATATTGGCCAGTTCCAAAGGTTTCGTGAAACTAGGCCAGCCCGTACCGGAATCATATTGATCACGGGAGCTGAACAACGGTTCTCCTGAGACGATATCTACATATATCCCCTCTTCGGTGTTGTCATGATAGCTATTGTCATAAGCGGGTTCCGTGCCATCTTCCTGCGTCACTTTATACTGCATGCTGTTCAATTCAGACACCGCCGCTTCTTTATCCTCTACAGCGAACGGGGAAGCTTTGCTTATCTCATACTCTTTGTCCTCTCCCCACACGTCCTCCAGGAATTCATCGCGTCCGGAGTTATCTCTATAATAATCATATCTTCCCGGATTTTTCTTATAGTAGTCCTGGTGGTATTTTTCCGCTTTGTAAAAGGTGTCGAATTCTTCAATAGAAGTCACGATTTCACTATCGAACCTTCCGGATGCTTCCAATTCATTCAATGAAGATTCTGCCGCCTGCCGCTGTGCCTCATCATGATAAAATACAGCCGATACATACGGCTCTCCTCGATCCACGAACTGTCCCTCATCGTCTGTTGGATCTATTTGACGCCAGAAAATCTGCAGAAGGTCTTCGTAACTGATCTTTTCCGGATCATACGTGATTTGGACTGCTTCCTGATGCCCCGTCTCCTTACCTGAAACTTCTTCATACGTAGGGTTCTTTTCTTCGCCCCCCGTGTACCCGGAAATCACACTGATGACGCCGGGCTTGGATTCAAATGGCGGCTCCATGCACCAGAAACACCCTCCAGCAAACGTAGCCTGCTCCATACCTTCCAAGTCTCCCTGTAATTCTGCTTGTTCCGTGGCGAGTACCTCTTCATATTCCTTTGCTGTTAAAGCCTGATACAAAAACCAGCCGCCTGCTAATAGAACGACCGCAATTATACTAATAATCCATCGTTTTTTATTCATGGAACACCCACTTTCGGTATCTAACTCGTACATAATACCTTTCTTTTAATTATAATGAAAAAAAACTACAGATTATATCATTATGCTTATACCGTTCAGAAAATTGAAAATCTGCTGCATAAAGAGCATTACACTCTCTTCTGCAACAGATTTCCCCTTCTTGCTTTATCTTTTTCAGTTTGGCTACCCTGAAAATAAATATTCAGGGTAGCCTTCATTTTATGTTCGAGGCTTCTTCCCTCAATTTGAATTTCTGAAGTTTTCCACTGGCATTTCTCGGCAGTTCCTCGACGAATTCATAACGTCTCGGACGCTTATACCTGGAGAGACTGTTACCGGATAAAAGGAATTCATCAATTTCCTCCCCCGTAACCTGTTCTTTTTTCACAATGAAGGCCACCACCTGTTCTCCCCATTTGACGTCAGGTTCCCCGACAACTGCAGCATCCTCGACGGCCGGATGGTCGTTCAGCGCATCCTCCACCTCGCGGGAGTAGATATTTTCTCCACCTGAAATGATCATATCCTTCACCCGGTCCCGCACCCAAAGGAAGCCTTCCTCATCCATCATTCCGATATCGCCTGAGTAGTACCAGCCGTCCCGGATGACTTTCTCCGTGGCTTCCGGACGTTTGTAGTATCCTTTCATCATACTCGGACCCCGGACGATGATTTCTCCCAGTTCACCGGCTTCACAAACGTCATCCGGATGTCCGCTTTCTTCCCCCTCAGCGCGAATGATTCTTACTTCCTGATTCACGAGAGGCTTGCCGGCGGAACCAGCTTTCCTTATTTGATCATCTTCCATCTGTACCGTAATCGCAGGCCCCATCTCTGTCATCCCGTAAGCCTGGACAAGACCGATTCCTAGCACATCATATAATTCTTTCGTCAGGGAAGGAGGCATCGGTGCTCCGCCATAAAGGCCCTGCCGAAGTGTTTTTATATCATCGTTCTTGAATTCCTGCTGAATCAGCATGTGCCACATCGTCGGTGCACCGAACATAGTCGTTATCCCTTCTTCTTTGATCAGACGGAGAGTTTCTTTCGGATCATAATGGTGGAGGACTACATTTCCGGCTCCTACAAGAATCCTCGGGAAGATCGCACAATGCAATTCGGCACAGTGAAACATCGGACCTATCGAAAGACCATTATCCGCCGGTGTGAGACGCATAGTCAGCGCAATGGCCATAGCCTGATCGACCATATCCCGGTGCGTATGAAGCACACCTTTAGGGTTGCCTGTAGTTCCTGATGTATACATAATCGCATACGTATCCTCTTCATCAAGACGGGTATCTATTCTTTCAGTCTTGCCCGAAAGTTCATCGTACAGATTCTTCGCACTCTCTCCTCCGCCATCAATAGACCAGAATTCCGTACCGGGCATCTCTGATTGGACCGGTCCCACCTGTTCCGAAGTCGCTTGCTCGAACAGGACGACTTTCGGTTCCGCGTCTTTCAGAATGAAGGAAATCTCTTTCTTCGTCAGGCGGAAATTGATCGGATTGAAGACTGCTCCGAGTTTCGAACATGCAAATAACGTCGTAAGAAACTCCGACGTATTAAAAAGGACCGTCGATACTACATCTCCTTTAGAAACGCCATTCTCCTGCAATGTATGAGCGTACCGGTGTACTTCTTCCTCCCACTGTCTATAGGTCCATCTTATTCCTATCCGTTCATCTACGATCCCTTCTTTTTCCGGAAATTTGGCTGTCGTCTGTTCAAAAACGGATTTCAATGTCGGTCCCATATCCCCACTCCTTATCGAAAAATTCAGAAAATGATCTGTATATCTATTATTTTCGACAAGAGATCGATTATTCCTGCTTCCACGAAAAAAAGCGGAAGTGCTAGACTCCCGCTTTCGCATCCACAATACGATTGATGACACTGGCTACGCCGTGCTCCAGATTCGATTCCGTAATGAGATCCGCTTCCTGCTTCACTTCATCCTGGGCATTTCCCATAGCGACTCCGACTCCGGCTTCTTTGATCATTGCCAGATCATTGAGACTGTCCCCTACTGCCATCACTTCCTTGATAGAAAAGCCGAGAAAACTGTTCACTTTGTGAAGCGCGGCTGCTTTACTGACGCCGGCAGGGTTGATTTCGATATTTACAGGACTTGAATTCGTCACCTCAAGAGCCGGATTGTCCATCACTTCTTTCAGAATGACTTCACGGATCTCTTCATCCGGAACTTCAAATCCGATTTTCAGCCATTCGTACTCATCGAGAGGTTTTTCAAAAGTATAATCCGAATCAAAGGCCCCTTCCACCGTGGATGTCCAGAGACGGATGTCATGTTCTTTCTGGATTTCCCATAGACGTTTCACTTCCTCCATGGCAAGCACCTGCCGCTTCACAAGGTTGAATCGTCCATCATAGATCTCTCCTCCATTAACGGTAATGACATATTCGGACTCTCCGAGAGTTTCTATGACTTCACGACACTTCACTATCGGCCGGCCTGTACTCACAACCACATGGATACCGGCATCTTTCGCACGTTGGACTGCCCTTCTGTTCTCATCGGAAATCTCGAATTCGTTTCTCAAAAGCGTGCCGTCCATATCCAAAGCTATCAATTTTATATTTTGTTCCATTCTTCATCACGTCCTCTCTACGACCTATATTCTAATATAGACGACCTTTCCCGTCCACCAGGAAAACCGCTCCCCGGTGAATTTCCATGAAAAAAATGCCCCCGCGGAGAGGGCATTTTGCTGAGGATCTTACGCTTCAATAAGTTTATTCACCTGGTTCTTCCACTGACTGAACCCGCCGTCCATATTTCGGACATCAGTGATTCCATGCGCCTGAAGAATACTGGTAGCGATAGCCGAGCGTGCTCCGGATCCGCACTGAACGATCAGCGGACGACCTCCAGGCACTTCTTCGATTCTATTCGGAAGCTCTCCCAGATAGATATGGGCAGCTCCTTCAATATGCGCTTCCTCATATTCTTCTTCCGAGCGTACATCAAGGACTTTCGCTTCCCCTTTTTCAATCATGGTCACGGAGTCTTCAGGAGTATAGTTGTGGTAGTGTTCCGTACGACTACTCATCGTGACTGCCTGGGAAGCCTCCATATAATGGGTGACCTTATCGATACCGATGGAACGAAGGGCTGCAAGCACTTGCTGATGTTCCGTATCTTCCGTCAGAATGTAAAGGTCCCGGTCGTAGTCGACGATCCATCCGGCCCAGTTGGCGAAGGACTTGTTGAATGGAATATTATACGTTCCTTTCACATGACTTTTCGCAAAACGGGCAGAATCACGTGTATCCAAGACCTGAACACCTTTATCCAGCGCTTCTTCAAGTTCTTTCGGATTGTCGATACGTTTCGGATCATTCAGTTCACGTACGATGCCAGGTCCGACTTTGTTCACTTTTTTCATTTCCGCAAAGTAGACAGGCGGAGCCGGTTGACCATCGGTCAGTTCCTTCACGAATTCCTCTGCATTGTCATGCTGGAACACCCAGTTTTCCTGTTTTTCATAACCGAGAGTGGACTGTGGCACAGAACCGAGTGATTTTCCGCACGCGCTTCCTGCCCCGTGTCCTGGCCAGATTTGGAGAAAGTCCGGAAGTTCGCTGAATTTCTGCAGCGATTCGAACATCTGATAGCCACCTTTTTCCGCTGTTCCTTCAGCACCGGCAGCTTTTTCAAGAAGATCGGGACGGCCGACATCCCCGACGAATAGGAAATCGCCGGTGAACACACCCATGGCGTTGTCCGTGCCTCCATCTTTCAAAGTGAAGGACAGGCTTTCCGGGGTATGCCCGGGCGTATGAATAACACCGATCTTCACGTTCCCTACCTTCACTTCATCTCCGTCTTTCAGAAGCTGATGAGGCAAGTGATCGATATTCTCATATTTCCAGTCGCTGTCCCCTTCATCCGATACATAAAGCGTAGCTCCGAGACGTTCGGCCATTTCCCGTCCTCCGGAGACGAAGTCAGCGTGGATATGCGTCTCTAAAGCACCTGTTATCCTGAGTCCATTCTGATTAGCCGCTTCGATATAAGGCTCGATTTCACGGGCCGGGTCGACAACTACCGCTTCTCCGGTAGCCTGGCACCCGACAAGATAAGAGGCTTGTGCTAAATAATTATCATAGAAATGTTTCAGTAACATACATAATTCCCTCCCGTTCATAATTTACCTACCATTAGGGGTATATCCTTTTCCAAAAAATTTTAAACCTTAATCCATTTCCTGAAGTCTCTGTTCCATCAGATCTTTATTCATAGCGCCGAGGATGACAGACTGTACTTTACCCTCTCTATCCACGAAGATAGAGGTCGGTACCGGCCCTACTTCATATTGCCCCATAACATCCGAATTCTGATCGAGAAGAATCGGAAACGAAAGACCGAACTCTCCGACAAACTGACTGACGGCGTTCCGCGTCGACTCGGTTTCGGTCAGATTCACTGCGAGAATCTCAAGGTCTTCGGTCGACTGATACATCTCTTCCATATCCGGCATCTCCGCCCTGCAAGGAGGACACCACGTCGCCCAGAAATTGATGATGACTGGAGTACCGCGGTAATCGGACAGGCTCACTTCCTTCCCACTCAAAGTTTCGAGCGTGAAATCGGGAGCCTCCTCCCCTTTTTGAAAGCTGGTGGCATCTTCCTGCTCCCCCTGCCCGTTTGCTGTCATAACAGTATCCCCTGAATCTTCGACGGCCTCTCCCGGCTCATACAATAAATCATATAGGGCCCAGCCGAACAGGCCCACCACTACAACAACTACGATCCATTTCTTCATCAGAATATCCCTCCGACAATAATCGTTCCGAGATTAGAAAACCACGTATCCTGGACCATCCGGAGCAGCATATTAGATATCTTCGTCAGCTGACCCGTGTACAGCAGCACACCCATCACGACCATCATACCGCCTCCGACTTTCATGAAAATCTGGCTGTACCGCACGACCGTCCTCGCAGACCCTACGAAGAAGGAGAATATAAGGAACGGTACGGCGAACCCGAGTACGTAAAAGACGCTGTAGACCATACCCTGTGTCGGGTTGCTGGCAGCCAATACGAGAATCGAACCGAAAATCGGCCCGATACACGGGGTCCAACCGGCTGCGAAACCTACCCCTGTAAAAATCGAACCGGTATACCCGAGGGCTTTTTTAGGCTTGACCGAAAAACGTTTTTCCCTCATCAGCCAGGAAAAATTAATCCACCCGGCTACAAATAATCCCATAACTATAATAAAAACTCCTGCGATTCGTTGGAGGAAGACTCCGGAATCCCCGGTGAGCACCCCCTGCATCCATTGTCCTGCCAAAGACGCCCCGAATCCGAGACTTAAAAATATCGAAGCCACTCCAATAAGGAAAAATACAGAGTGAAGCAGCACTTTCTTCCTTATTTGTGGATTTTGTTTATCCTGAATATCTTTTACACTCATCCCTGTGATGTATGAGAGATATGCCGGAAAAATCGGCAACGTACACGGTGACAGAAAAGATAGCACGCCGGCGCCAAACGCCAGCCAAAATGTTACATCCGCCTCCATCTGTATACCCTCCTATCTATAATGAATATTCCTGCAGCGGCAATGACATAAAATCCGGCATCCACCGGTATTCCCATCCAGTCAAGCACTGCACCGTCCAGACTGAGGAGACCTGCTGCGAGCATCCCTGCCTCGAGCACGGCCGACCAGTATTTCTTCCATAAAAAAGTTCCTATATAAATCAAAAACCAGACCACTATTTCCGCCAAAGGGCGATCGTCCATCGTTATTATACTTATAATATAGTAGAAGAAAAACGCTCCTGAAAGAAGTACAGCCATTTCGTGAAATTCATCTTTTGTAACAGCGAGCCGAAAAGCATGGATCACCATTGCCCCCACCCCTATGTAGAACTCCAGGGTACCGCTCGGGTAGCTGAGTACAGCCACCGGGTACTCTAAAACCATCGGGAATGTCGTAACGAGCTTGGCTCCGATGAATACGACGAAGAAAGTCGTAAGCAGGGAGACCCCTTTTGAAATGATACCCCGCTTCGCTGTACTTCCTTCACGCATCGTCCAGAAGACAGTTATACTCAAAAGCAAAGCAGCGAGACGTATCACTATATATGGAGGTACAAACATAATCTCCCCCTCCTTTATATCATATTCCAATTAACCTTTTGTGAATAATGAATGAACACTACGTGTTTAGTTCTATACCTGCAAGGGTACATGTATTTGAGAAAATACACAATAAGGAGAGATGTTTCATGTTTCACTATACGGTAAAAACCGACAAAAGTCTCGAACAGGCAGTGGAAAGTCTGGAAGCAAGCCTGCAGGATGCCCAGTTCGGAGTACTATGGAATTTTGACGTAAAAGAAACCCTCCACGGCAAAGGTCTCGACTTCGATACAGACTACCGCATCCTGGAAGTGTGCAACCCGAAAGAAGCGAAGAACATTCTCGAAAAAGATTTGCTTGCCGGTTACTTCCTTCCATGTAAGATGGTCGTCTATAACGATCAGGGGCAGACGAAAATCGGTATGCCGAAACCGACTGCTCTCATGGAAATGCTGGATGACAAGGAAATCAAAAACATCGCTGCGGATATCGAAGAGCGATTGAAAGTGTGCATAGACAACGCAGCATAAAGCCTCCACACCGGGGGCTTTTCCTTTTTTATTTCTATCGTGTTGACAAAATACCTGCATGGGTATATTATGTTGGATGTGCCTGACGGAAAGAGGCAAAAAAACGATAGACTCAGCCATTGACATTATACCTGCACGAGTATACAATCTAACACAGTTGATTTTTCAAACAAGAAAGAACTGCGAAAAAATTTTCGTTGACAAAATACCCACATGGGTATAAAATGAAATTTAGTTACGCAAAGGGAGGGAAATGAAATGGAATACAGCAGCAAAGAGATCAACAGAATCAAACGCCTGGAAGGTCAGCTTCGCGGGGTTCTCAGGATGATGGAAGAAGGCAAAGACTGCAAAGACGTCATCACCCAGCTGTCCGCCTCCCGGAGTGCCATCGACCGTTCGATCGGTGTCCTGGTAAGCTCCAACCTTGTTGAATGCGTAAGGGAAGAACAGAATCAGGAAGATCAGGAACAAGCTATCAACGAAGCAGTTCAACTGCTCGTCAAAAGCAGATAAAAATTTTTAAATGAATAAATACCCCTATAGGTATAAGGAGGAACTAATCATGTCAGAAACAAAAAAGACGAACATTATCCTATTCAGCGGTGACTACGACAAAGCGATGGCCGCTTACATCATCGCAAACGGAGCGGCAGCCTATGATCACGATGTAACCATTTTCCACACGTTCTGGGGGCTGAACGCCCTCCGTAAAGACGACAAAATGCTCGTCGATAACAAATCCACCTTAGAAAAAATGTTCGGCCGTATGATGCCTCGTGGGGCGAAGCGCATGGGCATCTCCAAGATGAACTTCGGCGGCTTCGGTCAGAAGATGATCAAAGATGTTATGAAAAAACACAATGCTATGCCCGTTGAAGATTTGATTGATATGGCTCAGGAACAGGACATCAACCTGATCGCCTGCACGATGACGATGGACCTCTTAGGTCTGAGAAAAGAAGAGCTCATCGATGACATCGAATACGGCGGCGTCGCTGCTTATATCGGTGAAGGCGAAGACGGAGCAATCAACCTATTCATCTAATTTTCAGGAGGAATCAACAATGAAAACTATTCAGGCAAATGAAGTAGAAACACAATATACCGATTTGAACATTGTAGATGTACGCGAAGCAGAGGAAGTGGCCGAAGGGAAAATTCCTGGCGCCATTCACATTCCTCTCGGCGTTCTTGAATATCGCATGAATGAACTGGATAAAAACAATTCTTACGTAATGGTATGCCGCTCCGGAGGGAGAAGCTCCCAGGCCACACGTTTCCTTGAGAACCAAGGATATGACGTTACTAATATGGAAGGCGGCATGATGAGTTACGACGGAAAGACCGAATAATAAGGAGGAATTCATGATGACGATCCAAACGGATATGCAACTGGACGCAAAAGGGCTAGCCTGCCCGATGCCTATCGTGAAAACGAAGAAATCGATGAAAGACTTAGAAGCCGGTCAGGTGCTCGAAATACAAGCTACCGATCAGGGCTCTACGACAGATCTGAAAGCCTGGGCGGAAAAATCCGGCCATCAGTACCTTGGAACGAACGAAACGGACGGAGTTCTGTATCACTATGTACGGAAAGCGGATGAAGAAAAGGCCGAAAAATCCCATCCTCACACCGTCGGCAACAAAGACCTTGAATCTCTCAGCGACGATGCAGTGGTTGTGGATGTACGAGAATCAGCGGAGTACGCTTTCGGGCATATTCCAGGAGCGGTATCCGTACCTCTCGGGGAACTTGACGAACGTATGAACGAAATCGATGCTTCCAAAGAAGTGTATGTCGTATGCCGCACAGGGAACCGCAGCGACATGGCTGCCCAAAAACTGGCGGAGAATGGATATGACAAAGTATACAACGTTATTCCAGGTATGAGTGACTGGAACGGAGACACTGAAAAAGCATAAAAAATTTATTCGATATAATACCTCAGGGGGTTATAAAATGTCATTACACGCAATGAAAGCATCCGAACTTGCGAAAAAAGTAGTAAACAAAGAGAATCTTTTCATTCTGGACGTTCGTAACGACGATGCCTTTGAAGACTGGAAAATAGAAGGAGAAAACTTCGAATACAAAAACGTCCCTTACTTCGACCTGATCGACGGCGTCGAAGAGATCCTGGACGATCTTCCAAAAGATAAAGAAATCCTTGTCGTATGTGCCAAAGAAGGATCTTCCGTCATGGTCGGGGAAATGCTTGCTGAGGAAGGTCTCGACGTTTCTTACCTTGAAGGCGGTATGAAAGCATGGAGTGAACATCTTGCACCTGTAAAAATCAGTGATCTGAAAAATGGCGGAGAACTGTATCAGTTCGTACGTCTCGGGAAAGGTTGCCTCTCTTATATGGTCCTCTCCGGCGGTGAAGCTGCTGTAATTGATGCCAACCGTATGACAAGCATCTATACCGACTTCGCCAACGAGAAGGGTGTTACCATCAATCATACGATGGATACTCACCTTCACGCAGACCATATCTCAGGAGGCCGTGCCCTTGCAGAAGAGACAGGCGGATCCTACTGGCTTCCACCGAAAGATGCGACAGGCGTAACTTTCGAGTATCAGCCACTTGAAGATGGCAACACGATCAAAGTCGGCGACACGAACATCGATATCCAGGCACTTTATTCTCCTGGTCACACGATCGGTTCCACGTCCTTCGTAGTCGACGAACAGTATCTGATGACAGGTGATATTCTGTTCATCGATTCCATCGGTCGCCCGGACCTTGCAGGAAAAGCGGACGACTGGGTCGGAGATCTCCGCACCACTCTTTACGAGAGATATCAGAAACTATCCGAAAACCTCATCGTTCTTCCGGCTCACTATATGATTCTGGATGAACTGAATGATGACGGCTCTGTTCAGGAAAAGCTATCGGTCCTTTACGAACAGAACCATGGTCTGAATATCGAAAACGAAGATGAATTCAGAAGAACCGTTACGGAAAATCTGCCACCACAACCGAACGCTTATCAGGAAATCCGCGAAACGAATATGGGACAGATTTCTCCGGACGGCGAGAAGAAACGCGAAATGGAAATTGGTCCGAACCGTTGTGCCGTCCGCTAAGACGTCATAACGGAAGGCCCTAACCCTTTATAAATAATATTTATTCAAATTCAAGGAGGATGTTTACCATGAACACAGCAAAAACATTAGACGCAACAGGACTAGCTTGCCCTATGCCAATCGTGAAAACGAAGAAAGCGATCAAAGACATCGAAGTAGGAGAAGTACTTGAAGTACAGGCTACAGACCAAGGTGCGAAAAGTGACCTTGCAGCCTGGACGAAGTCTTCCGGCCATGAGCTCATCGAAACAGACGAAAGTTCTGAAGTTCTTAAATTCTGGATCAAAAAAGGAGAGTAACTCTCCAATCTGACAACCGGAGGGAACCTTGCATAGGGTTCCCTCTTCCATTTGTAAAGGAGGCTCATGCATGGAAATCGGATTAATGATCACCGTCTTCCTCATCGGTTTTGCAGGTTCATACGTCTCAGGCATGCTTGGAATCGGTGGATCCATCATCAAATACCCTATGCTCTTATATATACCTTCTCTCGTAGGTTTCACTGCTTTTACAGCACATGAAGTATCCGGAATCAGTGCTGTTCAGGTGTTCTTCGCCACGATCGGAGGAGTATGGGCATATAGAAAAGGAAACTATCTTCATAAAGAACTGATTATATACATGGGTGTCGCTGTACTCATCGGAAGTTTCATAGGTGGATTCGGCTCCCGTTTCATGCCAGAAGATGGAATTAACTTCGTATACGGTGTTCTTGCGCTGATTGCGGCAGTAATGATGTTCATTCCTAAAAAAGGGCTGGATGATCAGAATTTCAGTGAGGTCACTTTCAATAAACCTCTCGCATCATCTCTGGCATTCATCGTCGGAATCGGAGCAGGAATCGTTGGGGCTGCCGGGGCCTTTCTGCTCGTCCCGATCATGCTTACCGTCATGAAGATCCCAACGAAAATGACCATTGCCTCTTCCCTGGCGATCACCCTCATTTCGTCCATAGGCTCCACAATCGGAAAAATTTCGACAGGACAGGTGGATTACCTTGCTGCCGGCATCATGATTGTGGCAAGTCTGATAGCTGCGCCTCTTGGTGCGAAAACCGGTAAGAACATGAATACGAAACTGTTGCAGGGGATGCTAGCTATACTCATACTCGGTACAGCTATCAAAATCTGGATGGACATATTCGGGATATAAATAGCGAAGTGGAGCCACCTCATGCTCAAAATCAACAACAGGGATCAACGGAGCTTTTCTGAAAGGATCCCCTGAAAAAGAAGTCACTGCTTAGGACACGGATTTCTGGATGTCATAACCGGAAAAAGGAAAACAGTACACACCGTTCGGAAGATTTGAAATTCAAACTGATAGAAAAATCCCTGTGGAACTTGGAATGTTCCACAGGGATTTTTTATTATTATTCAGCTGATGTTTCATTGTTCTCTTCTACCAGCTGGCTCTCATCCAAATAGCGGAGCAGATCTCCATAAATGACTGAATCGGACATATTAAGCTCTTCCTGAGCTTTATCAAATCCTTCTTCACAAGCTCCTTCAACTTCCACTTCTTCCCCGGTTTCCCGGTCGTAACAAACGCCTTCAATACCAACATATTCAGCATTCGCGAAGTTTCCGTCACGATCGACGACAAAATCGTCACGTTTCTCATTCAATAAGTCTGAACCGAACTGAATAGGGTTATCGTCTTCTTCTTCAAGTCCGAGAAGATTCATGATTGTCGGACGCAGATCCACTTGACCGCCGACTGTATCGCTCTTCATCGAAGGGATGTCTTTTCCGTAAATCAGGAACGGCACACGCTGAAGCTGGAATTGTTCAAAAGCACCGACTTCTTTCCCGAGATACTCTCCCATGGCTTCCTGGTGGTTTTCTGAAATTCCGAAATGATCCCCATAGACGAGCAATACCGTATCATCATAAAGCTCTGATTGTTTGAATTCCTCTACGAACTGTCTCAAAGCTTCATCCTGATAACGCATCGTCTGGAAGTAACGATTCAACGTCGTACTGGAGGTCTCCCCTGCCTCAAGTGTCTGAAGCTCTTCAGGGAGTGTGAACGGATAGTGGTTCGTGAGTGTAATCATCTTCGTATAGAACGGCTCTTCCATATCCTTCATCTTGTTGAGAGAATCCTGGAAGAAGTACTCGTCGAGATAGCCCCATCCGTGGGACTTCTCTTCTGTTACATCATAATCCTCTTTCGAATAATACTCATCATAACCGAGGGAATCATACATCCCGTTCCGGTTCCAGAAAGTTTTGTCATTGGCATGCATGTTAGCCGTGAAATAGCCGTTTTCACTAAGGATTTCAGGGGTAGCTTCATATTCATTATCCGAATGGGTAAAGAATACTGCACCTCTGTTCAGCCCGTACATCGAGTTATCGAGCAGAAACTCGGAATCCGAGGTACGCCCCTGTTTCACCTGATGATAGAAATTGTTGAAATAAATGCCTTCCTCTTTCATCTGGTTGAAGTAAGGCGTGATTTCTTCTCCGTGCAATGTGTTATCCACTGTGAACGTCTGCGTACTTTCAAGCGAGAGAATGATGACGTTCTTGCCTTCTGCGACCCCTTCAAGCTTGTCGCTGTCCTCTTTATTCTGTTCGTTCACATAGTTGATTACTGGAACAAGTTCGTTACTATCAGCGAAGGTACGCTTCATTTCCGTACGTCCCTGCAAAGTTATATCATACGCATGATAATTCAGAAGACCGATATACTGAACGAGCATGTTTCTGTCGAACGTACGCTCGAGAAGATCCGTACGTTCGGTCTCTGCCCATGCCAGATTGATCATGAACATCGGGATAGCCACTATAGCAAGAGCAGCACCTTCCAAACGTTTCGGCATGAAAGAAACGAATCGATCGACTCTTAGATAGAAAAGGAGAAAAGCGGCAATAAGGACATCCACGAATAGAAAGATATCTCCTACAGATAGAATTTCCTGAATACTTCCTCCCATTCCGGCGAGGTTCGCTACCTGTTCAATCATAGGAAGCGTAATGAAATCATTGTATTCCCGGTAGAACAATACGTTCACATACAAAAGCGCCGAGCCGAGAATATATGAAATAAGAAGTCCTTTCCTTCCTGCAATGAGCAATCCAAGTCCGAAAATCAGCAGAATGCTGCTGAGCGGATTGAACGCGAGTATGAAAGCTTCATTTGTGTTTTCCACAGGCAAATTGAACACGAATCGCTGGATGATATACATCTTCAGCCAAAAAAGGGCAATCACCCCAGCATACGTACCCATTTTCTTTTTATTATTCAGTAAAGTTTGTTTTATTTTTGTCAGCATTGTAAAACCTCCGTTAAGTTTCGCACATAACTATTTTAACTCATTTCCTTTCAGAAGTGTATCGAAACCTGCTATTTTAAGGAAATCGTCACAATTGAAAACGCTTCGAAATGAATGAAGGGTTTACAAAACTATGAAAACAGGAAAAAAGATAGAGAAACTGCTATTAGGAGGAATCGAATTGAGTAATAAAAAAATGATTTTCTATCAAAATTCCGTTCTCATCGAAAAGTGACGAACGATTTGATTTCACTGATCGATGAAGGGAAAGAAGACTATAAACCTACGAAAACCTCGATGGAAGTCGGAAAGCTTGCCAATCATATCGTTGAATCGTCTTATACGTTCGTCCGTCTCGCCGCAGACCAGTCCCCAGCGAAGCTGTTTGACGAAAATGACGATAAGGATCTTAAATCAAAAGCTTCCACTTACACTCAGGAAACGGAAAAACTTCTCACTTCCCTGTCAGAAGAAGATTTCGATAAAACGATTGATGCGACGAACATTCTGGGAAGAGAACTTTCGGCTGAAGCTATTTTGCAATCAGCCCTCGAGCACGAAATTCACCACAAAGGACAACTTTTCATTTACGTAAGAGAATTGGGACATACCGATCTTCCTTTCTTCACTTCCCGCGGGGAATGATCCAACCGGAAGCTTAGGAAATGAAACAGGCGTGCTCCAAACCATCGGAGCACGCCACATACCGAGAAGCTGAAACACGGAGATAGCGGCCCTGCCCTATCTCTTGGTTCAACTTCTATTATTCACCTATATCATTCTGTCGATGCGACTTCAAAGGAGGGAAACATTTATGAGTGAAGATCATACTTCCATCCAACATCAGAGCCGGGAAGAGTACGTCGAGAATAAAATGAAGAACCATTCCCAGTTTTACAGCAACTTTTATAAAGTCCTTTACACTGTCAATGACTTCACTTCCGGTCTATGGTTTTTTATCGGAAGTATCCTTTTTTACTTTTCAGAACCGATGAAAACCTGGGGAGTCACTCTCTTCGTTCTTGGAAGTATCCAGTTCATGGTTCGTCCGACCATCCGACTTGTCCATGAAGCACATGCACGCAAACATTACGGTAAACAATACGATAAAAGTACGTGATGGAAGAGTCTTCACCCCTCCTCCATCAATTCTACTATCATTCCCATGACGACTGTCAGCATGATGACCATCGATATTGTAAAAGCGAAGGCAAACGACATACCCCTCTCTCCTTTCCTACCATGTCTGGAATCCTTTCGATCCCGGTGGTGCATGTTGGATCATATCCATCATCGGCACTGTGTAAGCAATCGCAATCAGAACAAAAGCGACACCGATCCAGACTTTCCAGTTCTCAAGTATTTTCGGTGTTTCTGTAGAATCACTCGTCGCGATCGGGAAGACCTCCTGATTCGACTCATCAGCTTCCGGTGCGAACCAGGTGAGTTGAATGACGATGAAAACGAGCAGAGAAGCTGACAGGAAGAGGATCGAACCTCCGACTGCCATCGTTACATGATTGGAAATAATCCCTTCGAACCAGGCTAACGCGTCTTCATGCTGATACCCCGTATACGCTGTACGACGCGGGGCGCCGAACAATCCGAGCACGTGCTGGGCTGTACTCATGAGAACCATTCCTATAGACCAGGTGATGATCTGGATGAACGCCAGCCGCTGCAACGCCTTCGTGAACACACGTTTCGTCAGGTACGGCACCAGCCAGAACGTTACACCGAAAAATGTCATCGCCACAGGGGTCCCCACGGTGATATGGAAATGCCCGACCACCCATAACGTATTGTGGATCACTTCATTCATCTGGAAGCTTGCATTGATGATACCGCCCGCACCTCCAGGAATGAAGAACAACATAGCTACGAAAATCGAAGTGAACCTGACATCTTTCCAGGGAAGCTTGGTGAACCATCCGAACAGTCCTTTCCCTCCGAGCTCACGGCCTCGTATTTCAAATACAGCAAACATGGAGAACGCCGTCATCAGAGAAGGCACAATCACCATAAAGGTGAGAACGGTCTGAAGAAACTTCCAGAAGCTTGCGATTCCCGGCTCTGTCAGCTGGTGGTGAAAGCCTACAGGAATGGAAAACAGAATGAACAGGATAAAAGCCAATCTCGCCAGGGAATCACTGAAGACTTTCCCCCCGATCAGTTTCGGAACAATGACATACCATGCGATATAAGCCGGCAACAGCCAGAAGTATACGAGCGGATGACCGAAATACCAGAACAGGGAGCGGCTCAGTTCTACATTGATACTATCCTTCCATCCGAATGCCCACGGAATGAACTGGAATAACACCGTCGCAACGACACCTAGACAGGCGATAATCCAGAGTACAATGGTAGCCACCGTCATAAAAGCGAACAACGGACTCCTTTCTCCTTTGTGAGCCTTACGCCACTTACGATAATGACCGACAAGCGCCAGGCTCTGCACCCATGTGCCGACTACAAATAAAGCCAAACCTACATAAAAGAATCCGTTAGCCATCATAGGCGCGTAGAACGTATACAGCACAGATGCCTCTCCGATCACGATCATGACTGTATCCATAACGGTTCCAGCTGTAGTGATAATAAGACCGATCCAGTTCCATAGAATAACCTTCGGACCAAACGCCCCAAGTGTTTTACTCATTCCGGACTGGAAAAATCCGAAAATGAAGAATGTAGTGAATATCAAGGCCAGCAACACACCGTGAGCCGTCAATATCTGATAATAATCGAGCCATGCCGGCAGCTGCAAGGCGTCATTACGGATGAATACCTGCAGCAGTCCGCATAGAGTACCAATGATAAAAGCGATATAAGCTATCCCTAAATTCGTCAGCGCTAATTTACGTTCCGGTTTCGGAATCGATACTGCCATCATTATTCCACCACCTCGATTTCCGTACTCATGAAGTGATGTCCGCCTCCACAATATTCATTACATACGATAAGGTAAGTTCCAGGTTCTTCGAATGTATGTGTCTTTTCGTTCACCTGACCGGGAACGACCATCATGTTTACGTTCGTATCTACGATTGAAAAACTGTGTGTCACATCTTTGCTCGTCACTTTAAATGTCACTTCTGCACCGGCCTGCACCTGAATTTCAGAAGGTGTATAGCCGAAAGCCTCTGCAATGACGACCACTTCATAACTCCCGTCTTCTTTTTCATGCACACCGGGATCATCGAAGGGAGGTGTAGCCTCCAGGTTCTCCGGATCAACTTTCTGCAGCCCACCTGACGGGGTATGCCCCTGGTGGAAAGCGCTCACTCCGACAACTGATAGAAAAATGATAAGTGCAGCAAAACCGAAGGTAAGCCAAATCTTTTCATATTTATGTAGATGCATATCTTTTCCCCCTTTTTATAAACGGCCTATGTAGAGAGCGTATACTCCTGCCCACATAGCCACGATGATTATTCCGACAACAAATACACTGATCAGCGTTCCTTTCAAAGACGGATCTTTTTTCATAACCGTATCCTCCCTTTCTACCTTAATTATATGAATAAACGGTCTATGACGTTATCAGGGAATCCCCCCATCTTCCCTATTCAATCCCCTTAAAAAGTTGCTGTATCCCTTTTTCTCAACAAAAAAACAGAGCTGAATTCATCAGCTCTGAACGTATAACGTATGTTTCATCATTTTTCAGGGTGTTTTTGGAAATGTGACCGTGACCATCGTGCCTTCTTCCGGTTTCGAATAGATGGTCAGCTCTCCACCAGCAGATCTGGCCCGTTCCTGCATGCTGAAGGTCCCTACACCTTTCTCTGCTTTCTGCTTATCGAAGCCTGCCCCTTCATCACGGACAGCTACGAAAATATAATCGAGATTCTCCTCCACCTCTACATCAACGTGATCCACGTCCGCGTACTTCCTTACATTCGTCATCGACTCCTGAATGATTCGATAAATGGCAGTTTCCACTTCCGTATCCAGTCTTGTCCTAAGTGTCGATTCCAGGGTGGAATGTATTCCATAGGCTTCCCGGTATCTGTTCAAGAAAGACCGTATGGCGGGAATCAGCCCGAGTTCGTCCAGCGTAGAAGGCCTGAGTTCCCAGGACATATCCCTGACCTTTTGGATAATTTCACTCACTCCCTCTTCCATCTCACCAAGGAGAGGAGTCTCCCTTTCCTGTTGTAACCGCTGGAGACCGATCAGTAAACTGTAAAGATCCTGCCCGATTCCATCATGCAATTCCCGTGATAAGCGACGCTTTTCCTCTTCCTGCACGTTAAGAATTCTGGTTGTCATTTCTTTCAATTCCTGTTCCACACGTTTTTTTGCCGTCACTTCATTCCTGATCGCCAAATACTGATAAGGTTTCCCGTTCTCTTTCAGAAAAGGTACGATGGTCGTCTCCACCCAGTAAAAATCCCCGTCTTTCGCTTTGT
This sequence comes from Salimicrobium flavidum, assembly GCF_900156645.1. GTDB lineage: Bacteria > Bacillota > Bacilli > Bacillales > Halobacillaceae > Salimicrobium > Salimicrobium flavidum. Next base: position 138,077 of record NZ_FTOC01000002.1, on the reverse strand, counting down.
TGCAGATCTCCCCCCGCCACACACGGCCGGTGCCTATCGTCTTCCACAAATGCTTGAAGAACGTCCGGGAATGATAGCCTGAGTTCAGGATACGGTGATCTTCCCCGATCAACTCCTCCGCTTCATACTTCGATATTTCACAAAATTTCCTGTTCACATACTGGATCCGTCCACGCTGGTCGGTTACTGCTACAATCGAAGACTCGTCGAGGGCATATTTAATGTCGAGGAGTTCTTTCAACGGTTCATAGAAATCCGGCGCCAGCTTCGCCCTTTCCTGGATGTTTGTAATGGTCACAAGGTACATGTCATGTTTCTCATATACGACTACAAGCACAGGAAAGGCATCCCCTTCCAACGGAGATATGTATTTATCAAGCAGAACATCTTTTTCGCAACTTTCCATATCCTTCCAGTTGAAATCCAGAAAAATATCCTCCACGCCAGTAATGGAAGCGAGAGATCCTGTCATATTCTGAGCTTTTTCATTGGCGAACAAGATTGCACCCTGTTTATCGAATAAAAAAAGTCCTTCTTGTTTGGATGTGAAGGAAGTTGTCGATCTGCTCATGTAAACTACTCTCCTTTCAATGCTTCTGTCACTCGTTCTTGCCATTTTTTCCATGCCGCCTCCTGTGGAAGATCCACCCGGACCCGGTACCCGATCAGTAACACGCTCGAAAGGCTTGAACCGGAAGGGATCGGAATCAGTAAAAGCGATTCCAGAGATTCTGCATTCACTAGAGGATCCTTACCGGTTTCCTCCTTTGTAAGATAATACATAGGAGTCCCAGACTGCATCACCTTCCCGACGATGCCGAGACCATAAAGGATATGCATATGCCGGTATCTTTTATTATTCATCCCGGTTGCATACCCCCACTGGATCGATGCTTCTTTCTTCTTCCATTCCGCTACTGCGACAACGTCTGCCTGGAGGTCCGATTTGATTTCCTTAAGTAACCCTTCCATCGTTCATCGCTCCTTATATCGAATAGCCGAACAACCCTTTTTTCCAGGCATACTCCACGAGTTCAGGTCTTGTCTTCAACTGCAATTTCTCCATGACGTTCGCTTTATGGGCTTCTACCGTCTTCACACTGATGACCAGCTTTTCACCGATTTCCTTATTGGAGTATCCTTTGGCTACAAGAGCTAGTACTTCTTTCTCTCTGTCGGAAAGTAAGGAGAAACGGCCTCCCTCTTTCCCCTCTTCTATTTTTGACATATACTCCTCCATCAGTCGTTTCGTAGCGGAAGGATAAAGGTAAGCATCGCCTTTGGCCACCTGATGAATCGCTTTGATCAGCTCGTCATGCGGAGCATTTTTCAATATACACCCAGAGGCCCCCAGTTGAATCGCCCTGAATAGATATTCTTCATCATCGTGCATCGTCAAAACGAGTATATACGTATCGGGAAATTGTTTTTTGATTTCAGAAGTAGCCGACAATCCATCTTTTCCATGAGGCATCGATAAATCCATCAGCACGAGATTCGGCCTATACTCCTCCGTCTTGGCATAGGCCTCATTGCCTTCGGAGGCTTCCCCGGCCACTTCAAGATCTTCCTGCGCCTCAAGAAGCATACGTAAACCCGAACGCACTACAGCATGATCATCCACTATCAGTATCGATATCATTAATTCTCCCCCTTCCCTTTCAACACCCAGATCTTAGTAGTCCCTTCCTTACGTACCGAGACACTGACACGAGCAGAATCGGCGAATTCTTTCGAGAAATTCTTTTCCTTCCTTGTCATTTCTTCCTTTTCATAAAATAATAGCAAAGTATCCGCTTCAACGGAAACCCTTATGAACTCCGGTCCTTCTTCACTGATGATAAACTGGATCATCTGCTGGAGCAGCCGGAATATGACAGCATCTCCCTCGTTCCATTCATGGAATGAAGCCTCCTCGAATTCGAACTGGACCCCTTGTTGTTTGCCCAGTTGTTTCGCATATGTCTTCCAGGCGCGGAACACTCCCCATTCTCTGAGGGTCACAGGAGAGTAGCAGGAAGAACGCTCTCGCATATCTTCAATGATATAAGAGATAAGCGAAGCATCTTCTTCATCCACTTTCCACTGAAGCCCCGCCAATAACTGACTATATCGCTCATGTAAGTCAAAGGATGCTTCTTCCAGTAACTTCTCATAAAAATCATGAATGGATGTACGTGTCATCGGCTTCCCCTCCTGTCTATATTCTATACCTCCGTGTATTATTCCGGAATCAGGGAATACCCCTAACATGTCCGGGGAAGCTCCCCTCTATTGAAAAGGCCACCCTGAAAATAAATATTAAGGCGGACGCTTATCCAGGAGCAATGCTTCAGCCTCCTCGTTTCCTAAGAGCCACGGACATCAATAACAATTAGTGCCAAAACCAAAGGAAAAGGAGAGATTCCATGCCGATAGTTTTGAAACGGATTTATGAAGAAGAAACAAAGATCGGAGGGCACCGGGTCCTCGTAGATCGGGTGTGGCCGCGGGGGGTTTCCAAAGAGGACGCCGATGTGGACGAATGGGCGAAAACGCTGGCACCTTCCTCCTCATTGAGAAAATGGTTCAACCATGATCAGAGTAAGTTCGAAGAGTTCAGTCGTCTCTATAAAGAAGAACTGCAAAGTGAAGATTGCAGAGATTATCTGGAACATCTCCGCAGGAAAAGCGACGAAGGTCGAGTGGTCCTTTTATACGGCGCGAAAGAAAAAGAATATAACCATGCCGTCGTACTGAAGAGTGTGCTCGACTCATAAAAATAACCGGGCTTCCCTTCAAATGGAAGCCCGGTCACTGAAAGTCATCCTTTATTCTTTTGCATGAAATCGTCTATACTGTAATCTTTCGTAGATGAAATGTCCGCCTGAAGAGAACGTCGGACGATTTTCAACGCATTATCATTGTCTTCTTTATATTCAGAGGCAGCCGTGTCCTCAGGTACCCACAAATCATATCCGCGCATATATGCAGCATTCGCTGTGAACAGCACGCATATGTCTCCGGCAATACCTGTCATAATCAATTGATCGACGTCGAGCTGCTCCAGGAGAATATCGAGCTGCGTGCCATAAAAACCGGAGTGCTTCGGCTTCAATATGAAATACTCATCTTTCGAAGGCTCCAATTCTTCTATAACCGGTCGTCCCCTGCCCTTTTTGACATCCTCGATCAGATCATCCACATGATCCTGCCAGAGACCGAAGTTGTCATTCACATAGATGACGGGCACGCCTTTTTCTTTCGCTTCCTGTTTCAGCGCTTTGACATTAGGAACGATTTCTTTCGTATTTTCCAACAGATTCTCTCCGCCATCAAAATCCATACTATTTATGAAATCGATGAGCAGAAGTGCCGTTTTGTTACTCATAGATACTACTCCCCTTTCGGAAATTCCTGAGGAACAGCAGGCATTTGCCGTTTGTGCTTACTCTTCTCATGAAGCTCCTCGATGATTTGTTTATCCTTCTCATCAATCGATTCCCCGCGTAAATAGGCGTCAATCGTATCGTAGGAAACACCGAGTTCACCTTCATCCGTCTGACCTTCCCACAACTCCGCGCTAGGCGGACGTTCGATGACCGCTTCCGGGACTTCAAGGAATCTGGCCATCTCACGCACCTGCTCTTTCGTCAGATGAGCGAGCGGTTCCAAATCAGCAGCGCCGTCTCCGAACTTCGTGAAGTAACCGGTATATGTTTCCGGAGCGTTGCCGGTTCCGACTACCAGGTAATTATAGTTCGCAGCCATCGCATACAACGCATTCATTCTCAGACGGGCTTTGAGGTTAGCCCCGCCAAGCAGTTCATTGTCTTCCACCCATTCTCCGTGGGTTTCTATACTCTCTTTAATATCTTTGAAAAGCTTTTGATAAGCGTCCGTCAGGTTGATTCCGATGTAGAAAAGGTCAGCTTTCTCAACTGTATCGACAGCTTCCACCTGGTCCTCGACCTGCTGTCCGACCGGCATGATCACACCAAGAGAGTCGTTCGGAAAAGCGCGTTTTATAAGGTTCGCGACTACAGCTGAATCCAGACCTCCGCTGACCCCGACGACTGCCCCCTTGGCACCTGCATCCTTGACTCTTTTCTCTAACCATTCCACAAGATAATCGACATGTTCTCTCATTGCTATTGCCTCCCCATCCTCTGTCTTATTCTGTTAGGAGAGTACCCATTTCCGGAACAGGTGAAACAAGACCAACAAGGTTTTCGGGAACGTAAAAGACCCTTCCCGACTTATGCCGGAAAGGGCCCCTTTATACGATACTACTGGATATATCCAGTTTCAGTTTATCGTTTTCTCGAACCGTTCCTCATCGCTAAGGGATCCTCTCCCTTTTATCGAAAACAGAGTTATCGATGCCCTGCTTCGAAAGCCGGTTGTTGAATCGGTTCCTGAGGAAGACGATGTTTGTTCGTGCCATTCTTAGCACGGGTCATTAGCTCATTACCAGCGACCAAAACTACAAACGTCGAAACTACAGTGAATAAAATTATGAAAAGAGATGTGACCATCGTCTCTTCCTCCTTTACAAATAGAGTTTGATACCATTTATATCTATATAGTATCAAATATCCCCCTAAAGTAAATAGAAAAAATACTATTCTTCAAAAACCAATCGATTCCTGTCGTATACTATCGTTTACTCTAAATATTTCAACCGATTAAAGTCGTTGTCATGAGCGCATTTCCATAAAAAAAGACCGGTGGAAACCGGTCTTTATCTGACTATTTCGACTGTTTGTGTTTACTGATCATCACGTTGATTTCGGCTCCGACCATAAGAATCAGACCGGTAAGGAAGAACCAAAGCATCAGTATGATGATCCCCCCAAGACTTCCATAGGTGGCCGAGTAATTCCCGAAATTATTGATATAAAATGAAAATAGCAACGAAATGATCTGCCATAATAAAGCAGTAGTCAGCGCTCCTGGGATGATACTCTTAAACGGAATTTTCGTATTCGGAGCGATGTGGTAAAGAGCCATCAGCACCCCGGTCATAACAATAATTGCTACTACCCATCTTAAAATCTGGAATATGATGACGGTCGAATCAGGCAATCGAAGAAGATTCTGTGTAAAGCTTATGATCACATCACCGAACACCGGCAGCATGATTGCTACAAGGATAGCGACTATCATTCCGAAAGTCAGCCCGATCGAAATCAGTCTCACTTTGATAAAGGAGCGGGTCTCTTCTACATTATAAGCAATATTAGATGCTTTGATGAAAGCATTGACACCATTCGAAGCGGACCATATCGTACCCAGAATACCAATGGTCAGAAGCCCGCCGCTCGGCTCCTCCACAACACTCACTATATTTTCCCTGAAAATCTCCCCTGTGTTCCCTGGCACATTATTCGAAATGAATGCCATGACGCGCTCACTATCAATTGAGAAATAAGGCAATAAAGACAGAATAAGTATGAGCATCGGGAAAATCGCCAGCAAATAATAGTATGCCTGTGATGCTGCAAGTACCGGCACGTCATCCTTTTGGAACTCTCCTATAAATTCCTTTCCGTAATCTCTGATTTTTTTGAACACCCTGCACTACCTCCCTTTGTCACAGTTACTGCCCTTCTATTCCCGAAGAGAGGCTTCATTAATCGAATTTTTTGGAAAAACATCCTTTTCAATGAGTTTCAAATGATGAATTTAGTGGTATCATGAAGAGAGAAGACGAAGGAGGTGGAACCATTGTCACTTGTTTCCATAAGTTTATTTATTATTGCTTTATCTTTTGGATTGATTGTGATTTTCCTGGTTAAGACGATGAATGCAGCTACTGAAATTCTACACAATGTTTCCAGCACGCTCGATACGGTGGAGAAACAAATCGAGGGCATGACGAATCAGACCGAAGACCTCGTAAGAAAAACGAACGCGTTGGCTGACGACGTCCAACACAAAAGCGAATCAATCGACCCGCTTTTCGAATCTCTACATAGCGTCAGTTCTTCGGTAGGGAACGTAAATCACTCGATTGACAATCTTACCCGTCATGTTTCAAATGCTTCCGATCGAAGCTCGGAGCAAGTCGCCCAGGCTATGAAATGGGGAGATGCGGTTATCGAGTTGTACTCCAAGTACCGCCGGATCCGTCCGAAACAGCAAACGAAATAAGAAAGGGGATCGATTATGGATTATTTAGGAATCGGTGTATTGATTATTGCTATTGCATTTGCGATTATCGCTATCTTTTTAGTGAGAACTTTGAACAATCTTGCTGATGTTCTGAAAGGAGTCGACCGCACTGTAGACGAGTTGCCCTCTCAGCTTGATAATGTCATGAATGAGACTACTGATATTCTTAAAAACAGTAATGTGGCATTAGCAGATGTTAACGAAAAACTTCGGGCGTTGAGTCCACTGTTTTATATCGTCGGAGATGTCGGTGAGTCTTCCCGTCAGCTTTCTTCCTCTCTCGTAGATGTTACCCATGCATTGAAGAAGAATACGACCGAAGGCGAAGACAAAGTCGGAGAACAGGGATGGAATGGTCTCTATGGCGCGCTGGCCCTCTCCTACTACCTTGTACAAAAGAGAAAAGCCCTGAAAGAAAACCTCCCGGAGAAGAACCATGCCACAGAATAACACGATCAATACGGGAGTCTCAGGACTCGGTTTTGTTCTTGGCGCACTTGGCGGATATTTTCTTTACCGGGACACACGGTTTCAGAAACAGGAATCGCATCGACGCCTGAAAAAAGAACGGAAACGACAGGAACGGTATAACACAGGCTCTCACATATACCATTCCATCGAAGCCGATAAGCTTCAGCTGAAACAGGAAGCTGTTCAATCCGCACGTTATCAAAATAACCTATTACAGAAAGAGGGATAAACAATGGTACAAAATTATGAAAACAATCAAAGCAGAACGAGAAAAGGAAACAAACTTCCACTCGCTATGGTTTCCGGAGCTCTTGTAGGAGCGGTCGTCGTACTGGCTGCAGATTCCGAAGAACGTAGACGCCTGAAGTCCGGTTCCTCGAATGCCAAACATAAAGTTTCCGATTATGCTACACGTGTGAAAGAAGATCCTCAAGGCGTTAAAGATGACTGGCTCGGCCGGATTCAAAGTGCCGCTTCCATTACTAAGGAAGCAGTCCAAAAAATCCAGGAAATCCTTGACGAGCAGGGTTCTCAAATCAAAGAGAGCGCTCAGGATATCCAACACGAGTCCAAAGAAATGATCGAGACTGCCAAAGATGCAGGAGAAGAACTCCAATCTGTCGGAGATAAAGCTCAGGAAGCAAAAGAGGAGCTATCCAGTGATAATGAAACGAACGAAACTGAAGAAACGACTATCACTGATATCAACGACAAGAAGTAATATATTGAAAGAATAGGGCTTGGCCGTTCACAGTACTGTGAACGGCCAAGCCCTATTTATATTTACTATTACGCTCTGTTAAAGACTATTGTTGATGATAGAAACGTAAGGTGGAGACGCCTGCGGGACTGGCATAGAAGGAAATCACTCGTATCGACCAGAAGGAGATACGGGAAGTTTCCGGCATGCCCGAGGCAAGCTTCCACCTGAAGCTACAACAAACGATAACAGAGCCTACTATTAAATTCTTCAAGTAAGAAAGATCTCCTGATTTCAAGCATCCTTCTTTTTAAGGAGATGCATATTTTCAAAATCTTTGACGGGAAGGGGGCGAGCATAATAATATCCTTGGACGATCAGCTTTCTTGAAATAAGATGCTTATGTTGCACAGTGTCTTCTATTCCTTCTGTGACCATTTCCAGGTTAAGTCTTTCTGCCATATCCAAAAGTACTTCTAATAATATGTTATCTTTTTCATTATAAGGAACGCCATCCATCAATGACTTGTCCAATTTCAAAGTATGAATCGGCATTTTTTTCAAATACATGAATGATGAGAGGCCCGACCCGAAATCATCCAACGCAATACGAATTCCTTTTTGACGCAATTCTTCCAGTAACACTGTCGCTCTCTCCAGATTGTTCATGACTGCTGTTTCTGTAACTTCGACTTCCAACCATCCGGAAGCGGGATCCACATTCATATCTTCGAAAGCTTGAAAGAGCATGTCATTGGCATCTTCAATCTGAAAATGAACCGTGGATAAGTTGATGGAAAGACTCGAAATGTCGAAGCCTCTTAACTTCCACTGCTTCATATAACACAGCGCTTCTTTCAATACCCACATCGTAATATGCTGAATAGTGCCATTCCGCTCCGTCACCGGAATAAACTCCCCTGGCGGTACATGCCCAAGTTCTTCATTGTACCATCGTACAAGCACTTCTGCTCCGGCGATAGATACTTCCGGCAGCTGGAATTTGGGTTGGATTACAAGAGAAAAACCTTTCATTCCGTCAGCTACATCCTGTTTAATATATTCTTCGATTTCCCGTTCCCTGCGGTTGGAATGCAACGAAGAATCATATACGACATACCGATTCTTACCTTGATTTTTTCCGTATTGCAGTGCCTGCTCAAGATTCCCAAAGATAAATGGTATGTCTTCTTTATCTCCGGAGATTGTTGCTCCTATAGTGGTGAAAACATGGATTGATGTTCCCCCGATAGAGAAAGGGCGTTTCAAAGTATCATGATAACGAAGCACTTCTTCGTTCACTTCCATGCCTTCTTCAATAGGTGTCATACACAGGAATTGGTTCCCCGCATAACGTATAACGATATCCCCGCTCTTTTTGTTCTCCGACAAATAATCAGCGAATTCCCTAAGTAGTTCATCTCCCTGCCGATATCCAAAAGTTTCATTGATCCACTGAAACTGATCAATATCAATCAATAAATATAGGACGCCTCCATGCCGATGAAGATGTTCCGTTTCTTTCCCCATGAATTGATGCACCCAATGACGATTCGGCAGACCGGTAAGTACATCCTGATAAGCCACTTTACGTATAGCGACATGTCGGGATTGGATGTAACCGAATATGAGGAAAAGACTAGTACACACTATAGCTGCGAGTATAATACCTAGAATATCGAAAGAAACTACAGGTGCACTTTGAAGAGCGACCAGGTTTTCTTCCGGAAGATGAAATTCCATAGCTAACATCCCAAGGTAATGCATGCCGGAAACACCGACACCTATGATAATAGCAGGTTGCATCAATGCTACTGTTTTATGCACATTCTTCATCTGCCTCAATAAATACAGTCCCAGAAAGGCTACTCCAATCGCAAACAAAATCGAAAGAATGACAAGACCAGTATCATATACCATAAATCCTTCAGATGTAATCGCAGCCATTCCTGCATAATGCATCCCCGAAATTCCAAGACCTATTACTATACTCGAAAACAAGGTAGCCCACCACCGGGAGACAATTACATATAGGGTTGTAAAAGCTACAAAGGAAGCGAACAGTGCCGGCACAATCGACAAAATTGTCAGTAACCAATTATAGGTGATGATCACTTTTAAACTGAAAGACGACATCCCTATGAAATGCATAGCCCAGACCGTCATCCCCATCACCAAAGAAGTGAAAGCGATCATCACCCGACTATACCCTTTCATCAAAGCAATGCGGCGATTCATAAATAACGTTATGTATGAACCGAAAATAGCTACAAGGATAGAAAGAATAATTAATTTAATATCATAAAATTGTTCAAGTATAATAGAATTCTCCAATTCATTCCCTCCTAGTGTCTTGCTACTATTGTACTTGTTATATTTCATTTAGCAAACCTTCTATTACACAATTGAAGCTCCAATTCCTGATTTATATGCTCGATAATTGTTTCCAACTCCACCTATCCAAGACTTTATTTCTGTCTCTTCACACTTCAAATTTGCCGTAAAAAAAGTCGCCTGGCTCAGCAGGCGACTTACTTTTCTCCAAACATATACGTACGATGATGAAACGTCACAGCAAAAGCGAATCCCATCGCCATAAGCGTTGCAAGCAATGAACTTCCTCCGTAACTGACGAACGGAAGCGGGATACCTGTGATCGGCAACAGTTGAATCGACATGCCGATATTTTGAAAAACATGGAAGGTGATCATAACGATGATTCCTACGAGAACGTAAGAGCTGAAATGAGAATTAGCACGCTGGGCAATGACGGTCAGACGATAAATCAACAGGAAGAACAATAGCAGAACCACACAAGTTCCGATAAACCCGTATTCTTCCCCGATGATACTGAAAATGAAGTCCGTCTGACTCTCAGGCATATACACCTCGCGCCCCCCTGTCCCCTTTCCGAACAATTGACCGGAGCCTATCGCCCGCATCGCCTTCACAAGCTGATAACCGGAAGAGTCTTCGTATTTAAGCGGCTGGAGCCAGGAATAGATACGACCGAAATGGTACTCTTTTACGCCGAGGTATTTTTCAAGAATCTGCGGCGCCTGAAGCGCAAGGATAATAACTGTCGTAGCAAGAGCTGCTATCCCTGTATATAAAGGAATGATGACACGCCATCGCACCCCGGAGATGAGAATCATACCGACCATGATCGCAATGAAAACGAGAGAGGTACCTAAATCGGGCTGTTGCATAACTAAAAGGAGCGGAAGAGCGGTAATCCCGACAATTTTCCCTATCAGTAGAAAATCTGACTTAAGAACCGGGCCACGGAATCTTTCATTATGTTTCGATATACTACTGGCAAGCATCATAATCGTGAAGATCTTCATGAATTCGGATGGTTGAATCGATAATCCCGGAAGCACAAACCAACTTTTCTGTCCTTTGACAACAGGTGCAATAGAAGATGGGGCAAGGATCAAGGCCACCAGGAGCAGTAGTCCGAATATATACAAATAAATGCTGGCTTTCTGATAAAGATCAGGGTCGAAATACATCATGAAACCGATGACGAAAAATCCGAGTCCGTAGAAGACCAGCTGCTTCATGACGAAGGGCTCGTTATATTGTTCACTTTGCTGGGCACTATATAAAGCGATGCAACTGACAGCAATAAAAGCCAGGATCGAAAAAAACAGCTGCCAATCAAATCTTTCTTCCCACCTCACATGCCAACTTCCTCTCTGGAACCATATTTCTTCAGCCACTATTATAACTCTAAACAGTAAGTTAGAAAAGCGGAAGCTGGAGAGTCAGGAGATACTATTGTATAAAAACCGCCACAGTGAAAATCACTGTGACGGTTTTTATGACTCATGTTTATTTAAATTCTCTCGTAGCCGCAACGGCTTTTTTCCATCCGTTATAAAGCTCCTCACGATCCTTTTCTTCCATATCAGGATCGAATGTCTTTTCTACGTTCCATTGTTTTCTAATGTCTTCTTTACTGTCCCAGAAGCCGACAGCCAGACCTGCAAGATAAGCAGCGCCGAGAGCTGTAGTTTCCTGGACGACCGGACGTTCTACAGGGGCGTCGATGATATCGCTTTGGAACTGCATAAGAAAATCATTCTTCACAGCCCCTCCGTCCACACGTAATTTTTTAACTTCTATACCGGAATCAGCCACCATCGCATCCAGCACATCTTTTGTCTGGTAAGCCAGAGATTCCAGCGTAGCGCGGATGATATGATCCTTCTTCGTACCACGAGTGAGACCCAGTATAGAGCCACGCGCATCACTGTCCCAGTAAGGCGTTCCGAGACCTACGAAAGCAGGTACCATATAAACACCTTCCGTAGAATCGACATTGGTTGCGAACTTCTCACTCGAAGGTGAATCTTCAATCACCTTAAGTCCGTCACGAAGCCATTGGATAGCGGAACCGGCGACGAAAATACTTCCTTCAAGTGCATATTCCACTTTTCCATCGATTCCCCATGCCAGAGTGGTCAAAAGACCGTTATCGGACTTCACTCCTTCTTCACCGGTATTCATCAGCATGAAACAACCTGTTCCATACGTGTTTTTCGCCATCCCTTCATCGAAACAAGCCTGACCGAACAGCGCTGCCTGCTGGTCTCCGGCGATTCCTGCAATCGGAACTTCTTCCCCGAAGAAATGATAATCGACCGTATTGGCATATACCTCAGAAGAATCTTTCACTTCCGGAAGCATGCTTTCAGGAACTCCTAGAATATCCAAAAGCTCTTCATCCCATTTCAAGTCATAAATATTGAACATGAGTGTACGGGAGGCATTGGAGTAGTCGGTGATATGAGCCTTGCCTCCGGACAGTTTATGCACGATCCACGTATCCATGGTGCCGAACAGTAAATCACCGTTATCAGCTTTTTCTCTCGCACCTTCTACGTTATCAAGGATCCATTTTACTTTCGTTCCGGAGAAATATGGATCAAGCAAAAGCCCTGTCTTGTCGCGGAACGTGTCATTTAAGCCTTTTTCCCGTAACTCCTTACAGATCCCCTCCGTCTGGCGGGACTGCCATACAATGGCTTTGTAGACGGGTTTCCCTGTGTTTTTATCCCAGACCACCGTCGTTTCACGCTGGTTCGTGATACCGATACCTTCAATCTGACTCGGATCTACGTCCGATTTCCTCAATACTTCTGAAATGCAGGCAAGAATCGAAGTCCAGATTTCGTTCGCATCATGCTCTACCCAGCCCGGCTTCTGGAAAAACTGTTCAAACTCTTTCTGCCCCGTTTCAACAATCTCCCCCTTATGGTTGAATAAAATCGCTCTTGAACTCGTCGTTCCCTGATCCAGGGATAAAATGTACTTCTCTGTCATAATTAATCTCCTCCTCATTTATGTTATTCATAAAGTAAACGTACTAGCTGATTTTCTCTTCAAGATCGTCCGCCGGTGTCGGGTTTTTGCTTAATTCCGACTTTGCCGCCAGGAACAGGATAGCTAAAATCACTACCGTACCGATCCAAAAAGGTATGTTGTAATTATTTAGAAACAATGCTTTGTAGAAAAGCGCTCCGTACATCCCTCCAAGAGCCGGTCCGACAATCGGCACCCAGGAGTATTTCCAGTCAGAACCGCCTTTGCCTGGTATCGGCAACAGGGCATGGGCGATACGCGGTCCAAGGTCCCGGGCCGGGTTGATCGCATAGCCCGTCGTTCCACCGAGACTCATGCCGATTGCAACAATCAGCAGCCCGACGATCGCCGGGTTAAGTCCTTCCGTAAAACTGTTGGCCCCTATGAATAATATCCCCATCACCAGTACAAACGTACCGAGTATCTCACTGACAAGGTTCGAAAAAGGGCTTCGGATAGCAGGATCTGTCGAGAAGACCGCCAATTTCGCTCCCTTGTCCTCGGTTACCCGCCAGTGTGGCAGATAGTTCAGGAAAACGAGGATACCACCTATAAAAGCTCCGATTACCTGGGCAGAAATGTACATCGGCACTTTCGACCACGGGAATTCACCGACCGAAGCAAACCCTAGTGTCACTGCAGGGTTGATATGAGCACCGGAAACACTACCCACGGCATAAACTGCCATCGTCACCCCGAGTCCCCAGGCAAGAGTAATCAGTACCCAGCCGGCACCTTCCGCTTTGGAGTCTTTTAATACGACCCCGCCTACAACTCCTCCTCCGAATATAATCAGAATCATCGTACCGATAAGCTCAGCTAAAAATTCATGCATCTTCATTACTCCTTTTCACATTATTTGTAAGTGGAAACGAAAAAAGATTCACATGACAAGGCACACTGGTCTCAATGCGCCTACTCATGTGAATCTCCAATTCTCCACCACACGTTTTAACTTGTTGCTTACACTATATCGGAATGTGTAAGCGGTGTCAAACGGATGAGTGAATTTATATTTATTCAGAGCAATCGCACACTCTTTACTTTTCCTTTTCTAATACTTTATAAACCTATTGGAAAGAAAAACAGCCAGGGGCAGCGGACTCTGAAGATATACACAAAAAGAATTTGTAAGAGAACGAACAACAGCAATCAACACCGGAAGATTCGAGACGAGACTCATCATTGTAGGAAGGATAATGTAGAGAATCCTCCGCAAACAGTATACGAGCCTGGGACAGAATGTATGGTAGAAATGCTGAAAACGAATATTCATAAGAAAAACACGGAGACTCCTAGGGGAACAGCACGAGCTTAAGATCCAATGGATCAAGCTATTCGCTTGATCCATTCAGCTGAAGCCTTGCCCATGGAAAGCGACGTGTTTTTCTTATGAATCATTCCATATACGAAGGTATATAAAAATCCGAACAACGTTGTTCGGATTTTTAAACGTAAAAGCAGTTTTTGTCCCAGGCTCGTTCTATTCAGTTTTGTCCTCTACTTTTTCATTCAGAAGGACTCGAAGTAGTTTTTGACGGTCTTTATCCCCCGTCGGAAATTGGATAGATTAAAATGTTCATCAGGGGCGTGCATGTTCTCCGACTGAAGACCGAATCCCATGAGCACCGGTTCGGAGTCCAATTCACCTCGGAACACTTCGATGATAGGAATCGATCCTCCTTCTTTTGGAAACAGGGTTTCATTTTCATAAAAGTTTTCATAAGCACGAGCCGCTTTTTGGATATATTCATTATCCGGATCCATCGTTACTGCCTTCGCCTCGATCAGTTTATCGAGGGTAACCGTAGCACCTTCAGGGGTGAATGCAGCAACATGTTCTCTGATCCTTTCAAAAACGTAAGACGGATGCTGTTCCCCGACGAGTCGGCAACTGATTTTAGCAGAAGCTTCTTTCGGGATGATCGTTTTCATACCTTCTCCCTGATATCCACCCTTTATCCCATTGAATTCCATCGTAGGGCGTATACCTATCTGTTCAAGCGGTGTGTATCCTTTCTCTCCATATAGGGAACTAAGTCCAAGTTCCCTCTTCGTTTCCTCTTCGGAGAACGGCAGACGAGCCATCTCTTCCCGTAACGCATTCGTCACTTCCGGTACTCCTTCATAAAATCCATCTACCGTTATTTTCCCTTCGTCATCATGAAGCGAGTCCAGCAATTTGACGAGGTGATGAACCGCGTTCGGTACTGCCCCTCCATATGCGCCGGAATGCAAGTCGGAAGAAGCGGTAATCACATTCATCTCAAATGCGAGCGCCCCTCTAAGCCCGGTCACGATCGCGGGCGTCTCTTTATCCATCATAGGTGTATCGGAAACGAGAACAGCGTCGCAGGAAAGCTTCTCTTTATGCTTCTTAACAAATGGCACAAGATTCGGGCTGGCTATCTCTTCTTCCCCTTCCAAACAGAATTTCACGTTCACCGGAAGTTCTCCGTATTCTTCCATCAGAGAAGCTACAGCTTTTACATGAATAAGCAGTTGCCCTTTATCATCCGTAGCACCGCGGGCATATACTTTATCATCGCGTATTTCCGGCTCGAACGGGGAGGTCGTCCACAATCCCAAAGGGTCCGGTGGCTGCACGTCGTAGTGACCGTAGATAAGAAACGTCGGTTTCCCAGGCTGATGCAACCAGTCGGCATATACGACCGGATTGCCCGCTGTTTCCATAATCTCCACATTTTCCATTCCGCTTTTCTTCAATTCTTCGGCCAGCCACCCGGCTCCCTTTACAATCCCCTCTTTATAAGCACTGTCTGTTGAGACTGTAGGAATCCTCAGAAATTCGAGCAGGTCCTTTATGTAAATATCCGATTTATCAACCATCTGCAATTCCTCCTAAAACATTGCCCCGTCCTCCGGAGAGCACAGGGCATGAATTATAAGTTTTCTAAAAATAGTCGGATGACATCCGCTCCACCGATGAACGTTCCGAGCGAACTTCCGATATTCGTCAAAGCGATGACGAGAAGCACTCTCGTCGCTTTGTTGTTCCAAAATCCTTTTACAGACGTTACATCATCCGGCAGCGATTCAAAGTCAGCGACGTTCGGACGCTTGATATAAGCCTGGACAAATCCCGCGAACCACCCGGCCGCAATCATGGGGTTGAGGGAAGTGATCGGCGCCGCTATAAAAGCAGTGACGATTGCGAGTGGATGTGCCCATGCGGCTGTGGCCCCGATAGCTGAAACGATTCCATTCCATAGAACCCAGCTGAGTGTCTGTTGGGCGCCAGCTTCGGCATTCACAGTAAATGTATAGGCGATGAGAGCGATGATGAAAATAGGGATCGCCCAGCCGATGATTTTCGGCCATGGGGATTTTTTCGGTCGTTCCTTCAACGCTTCGAGATCATGCTCATGATGAACTTCTTTCGAAATCCCCGGCACGTGGGCCGCTCCAAGCACCGCAACTATCTTTTTACCCGGCGCGGTGCGGATTTTTTCAGCGAGATACTGATCCCTTTCATCGATGAGAGGGGTCTTCAATCTCGGGAAATTCTCCGTGAAATCTTCAAGCATCGCATCGAGCATATCCTGTTCCTTCATCTTCTCGAGTTCTGCTTCTGTAATCGTTTCTTTCGAAAATATACCGGCAAACAGGGATAACATCAATTTCGCCTTGCCTTTGAAACCGAGATTTCCCCAGATACGGGCGAACGTAAGCTGGATGTTCCGATCGGCGAGGACGAGTTCAGCTCCAGCTTCTTTCGCTGAATCGATTCCCTGCAGCATTTCCTGACCAGCCTGGATTCCGAACTGTTCCGCCATACGTTTCTGGAAAGAAGAGATCGCCAGGTTCATAAGAAGAAGCGTCGATTTCTTCTCTTTGATGACCTGAAAAATATCCATATTCCTCCACTGGTTGCCTTCCATGATGGATTGATACCGTTGTTCGTCGAGCTCTACGCATACGCTATCCGGTTCTTCTCTTTCAATGACATCTTTGACCTGCACGGCGCTCGCTTTAGAGACATGTGCCGTACCGATAAGGACGATTTCTTTATCTTCGATTTGAATCCGTGTTATATAGTCTTCATGTTCTTCCATACGTGAACCTTCCTTTTTATACAGGCTAACTTTCATTTTATACTAAATAAGTCGTTCTGAACACAATTATCCACCCGTGATATTTATCACGAACAAGTACTGATAATTGTGTCTTATACCTGCTACTAATTTCGGTTATGATTATAGTAACATTAAGATACAGGAGGAACGATCATGGAAAAAGAAAAGCAAAAACAACTAAAAAAAGACGTCGCAGCCTTCGCCAAACCAGATACGAAGGCCGGCATCAAACAACTCGTCAATACAATGCTTCCTTTTCTCGCACTCTGGATTCTTGCATACGTTTCGCTTGAAATCTCCGTATGGCTCGCGGTTCCGATCGCTCTCCTCGCCGGAGCTTTCGTCGTTCGTATTTTCATCATCTTTCACGATTGCACCCACTCGTCTTTTCTGCCGAGCCAGAAAGCGAATCGTACCATCGGGATTATCAGTGGAATCCTTACTCTGTTCCCTTTCGATAAATGGAAACGTAGCCATTCCATTCACCACGCAACCAGCGGGAATCTCGACAAACGCGGAACAGGTGACATCTGGGTCATGACCGTGGAAGAATATATGCAAGCCTCCAAAGGGGAACGATTCATCTATCGCTTATATCGTCACCCGATCGTCATGTTCGGATTCGGACCGATTTACCTGTTTCTCGTCTCCAATCGGTTCAACCGTAAAGGAGCTAAGAGAAAAGAACGCTTGAACACTTACCTTACCAATGGATCTGCGATACTGATTTACGGAACCATCATCGCTACTTTAGGCTGGGAAGCTTTCCTTCTCGTTCAACTGCCTATACTATATGTATCCGGCATGCTCGGAATCTGGTTGTTCTACGTCCAACACCAGTTCGAAGATTCCTATTTCGAAGATGAATCCGAATGGGACTTCGTCAAGGCAGCGGTCGACGGAAGTTCCTATTACAAGCTTCCTAAGGTAATGCAGTGGATTTCCGGAAATATCGGTTTCCACCATGTCCATCACCTTCAGCCAAGAGTTCCGAACTACAAACTTGAAGAGGCACACGAATCAAATCCGCCTCTGAAACATGCAACGACGATCACGTTCCTGACAAGTCTTAAATCCGCGCGTTTCCGCCTTTACGACACGGCGAACAAAACGTTCGTATCGTTCAAAGACATCAAACCGAGGCTGAAAAGAAATGAGCAAACTTCCGCCTGACATCAAAAGAAAAGAGGTCGTCCCTACTTCCCATGGGACGGCCTCTTTTCTATATGATATGCTTGATGAAAAGGAGCGACATTTATGCAGAACTGGTACGACATCTTACCTAAACAAACAGGACTCGGCGCTTATATTTGGATCATTTTTTGCGTCCTTCCTTTTTTCTTCATTTTCAGGTCTTCTTCCATGTACGAGATCATTTTCGGAATTCTGATGACTTTCATTTTTTTCCTTTGCTACCGCTGGTCTTATTCCTCCGATAGCCGGATGATTTATATTTTCGTCAGTGTGGAAATAGTTATCAGTCTCGTGATGACGTTTCTCTTCGGGTACGTCTACTTTGCTTTGTTCCTCGCTTATTTCATCGGAACCGTACGTCACACAGGAGGATTCATCGCTCTTTATACCGTTCACCTTACAACTACTTTTATAGCGACCATACTGACATTCATCATGCGGATGGAATCTCTTTTCCCTTACCTACCGTTCGTCACTATTGCTCTGATCGGTGTCGTACTGCTTCCTTTCACCGTCCGATACCGCAGGAACCAGGAAGTATTGAAAGACGCACTCGAAGATGCCAACAAACGCATATCCCAGCTGATGGTCACAGAAGAAAGGGAACGTATCGCCCGGGATCTTCATGATACCCTTGGGCAAAAACTATCTATGATCGGTCTGAAAAGCGAACTGGCGGGCAAACTGATCGAAGATAAACCATCCCAGGCCAAAAGTGAAGTAGATGATATCCATGATACAGCCCGTGCTGCTCTTAAAGAAGTAAGGGAAATGGTGTCTGACATGAGAGTCGCCTCTCTCGAAGATGAGTGGGTACGAGCCCATCAGATGATAGAAACTGCAGGTATGAGATTCGAGCAGGAAGGGGATCCAGGTGAACTGTCTCTTCCGCCTCTGATCGAGCACGTTCTAAGTATGTGCCTGAAAGAAGCGATCACTAACGTCATCAGGCACAGCGAAGCCTCTACTTGTCGCGTATCGCTCACCCAATATCAGGAATACACTTCTCTTACGGTAACCGATGACGGCAAGGGCTTCCAGACTAACAATTTTTCCCGCGGAAGCGGTATGAAAGGTATGAAAGAACGCCTGGAATTCGTCAATGGCAGCCTTGAAGTCAACCAAAATAACCAAACCAGCCTTTCTTTCCATGTACCGACTGTCATTAAACAAAAGGAGGACTCCTTATGATTCGGCTGATTATTGCAGAAGACCAGCGAATGCTACTCGGCGCCCTTGCCACACTTCTCGATCTTGAAGAAGGCATTGAAGTCGTCGGTCAAGCAGGAGATGGAGAAGAATTATTGCGCCTCGCTTATGAATTAGAACCCGATATATGTATGCTCGATATCGAAATGCCGAAAAAAGACGGCCTGGAGGCTGCGATGGAATTGAAGGACCATCCTTCCAAAGTGATCATACTTACGACTTTCGCCCGCTCCGGCTATTTTCAAAAGGCCCAGAATGCCCAAGTGCACGGTTATCTATTAAAAGACAGCCCGAGTGAAGATTTGGCCTCTTCCATCCGTAAGATACATGAAGGTGCGAAAGTTTATGACCCTGAACTGATTGATATCGCCTTCACAGCTCAAAGTCCCCTGACAGAAAGAGAACAGCAAGTCGTCAGCCTGATGGCCGAGGGGAAAAATACAAAAACAATCGCTCTTGAGTTGTTCATCACTCCTGCCACGGTGCGTAACTATATTTCAATCATTCTTGATAAGCTTGAGGTCACCAATCGAATTGAAGCGATCCATCGCTGTCAGGAAAAAGGGTGGATCTAACTTCAGTTTCACTTCTTTTCATAAGGGAAAGAAGAAGGAAAAGGAGAGTGAAACGATGAATAAACGACCGGTCGTCGCCCTTACAGGGGCAAGTGGATATATCGGAAAGAACCTGCTTAAGAAAATAGAAGAGAGTGCTGATGTCATCGCTCTATCAAGGAACGGGGATAAGTATGGAGACAGTGAACATGTCACATGGCGTTCCTGTGATTTGTACTCCATGGTGGATGCCGAGAAAGCATTAGAAGGGGCGGATATAGCCGTTTACCTGGTGCACTCCATGATGCCTTCCGCCAAGCTCACCCAGGGCTCATTCGAAGATATGGACGTCATACTCGCGGATAACTTTGCGCAGGCAGCTAAGAAACAGAACATAAAACGAATCGTATATCTCACAGGGATCATCCCAAATGATAACGAACCTCTCTCCCGTCATTTGCGCAGCCGTTTCGAAGTGGAGAATGTTCTTCGTGCCTACGGGACACCTGTCACAGCTATAAGAGCCGGCCTGATTGTAGGACCCAAGGGGTCGTCTTTCCCGATTTTAGCGAAATTGGTGAAACGTCTACCTTTCATGATTCTACCTAAGTGGACACGTATGGAGACCCAGCCGATCGCTCTCCCGGATGTCCTTCATGCTCTTGACGAAGGCATGCGGAATGAAAGCATTTCGAACCGTTCCATCGACGTCGGTGGTCCGGAAGTCATGACCTACTGGGATATGATGATGAAAACGGCTGGTATTTTAGGTAAAAATCCTAGAGCTATTCCTGTACCATTCATCACCGTGAAACTATCAAGATTATGGGTAAGTATGGTGACAGGGGCTTCCAAAGAAATCGTCTATCCCCTTATCGAGAGCCTCAAACACCCGATGATTGTCCAAAAAGAGAACTACGTGGAAGGGATAAGTAACGGGAAGATTTCATTTGAAGAATCTGCGAAACATGCGCTTGAAAGTGAAAGGCAGGAGGGAGTACGCCTGAAACTTCCTCAACTCCCTTCCTTCAAACAGGATGTTCGCTCTGTACAGAGAGTCACTCTGCCTCAAGGAGAGACGGCAGACAGTACAGCATTGTATTATGTGGAATGGCTCGAGTCGCTGTTGAATCCTTGGGTGCGGACAACCGTCGATGAAAACTACCGTTGCCGCATCGGTATATCGTTCAGTTCAAAGCCATTGCTGGAACTTTCCTATTCTAAAGACAGAAGTACGACTGACCGGGCGCTTTATTATATTACGGGAGGCTTGCTTACAGACTCTAAAAAGAATACCCGGGGGCGCCTTGAGTTCAGGAAAATCCCACACAAAGATGAGTTGATTGTGGCTATTCATGAATATATGCCGTCCCTCCCATGGTTCGCATACAAATACAGCCAGGCCTTCACCCATCTTCTGATCATGCGACTCTTCAGCAAACACTTGGAAAAACGAAAAGCGGAAGTTTCCGTTCAGAAGACCTAAGATAAGTGGAGATCCCTGGCTTCGGGTGCTTTTTCCCGAAACAGAGATAGCCGCTTATATTACGGACTTCTGGAAACTGCAGCTGGACAACGAAAAGCGGAATCACCCCGTTTAGAAACCTAAGTCATAAGTAGACTTGTTCTCTTTTGGGTGCTTTTCCCAAAAAGACATGGCTACTTATAGCTCCGGTTTCTGGGTGATGAAGCTGGACAACGAAAAGTGAAGACATCCCGCTCAGAAGCTCTGACCTAAGTAGACCGGTCAGGCAAAAGTGTTCTTCCTTTTTCTGATCCGGGCTACTTAGGGCACGTGCTTTTGGATGTCGTAACTGGACAACGAAAAGCGGAAGTTTCCGTTCAGAAGACCTGAGTAATTAGCAGCACAAAGATGAAAAAGAAGGCGGAAGCTCCCTTTCAAACTGGAGTCTACGCCTTCTTTTTTGTCTTCCTCATCTATTTTTCATATCCTCCGTCATTTCATACAATCCGTGAGAAGAGGCAGCCACCTGGGAGACCGCTTTATTGATTTCATCTATGATCGCTGTGAACTCTTTCAGATTGGTCTCCATATTCGTACTCGACCGGTAATTCTTACCCATCGCATCTACAATATCCAGCATGAACTCATTGATTTCATCAATCTTCTCCACACCGTCCCCGATCATTGCATCTATTTCCGTCACACGTCCGGAAACGCTATGCACCTGTCCGTTCGTGGACTCGATCAGCTGGGAAACTTCAGAAACAGAGGACTGGGTCTGTTCGGCGAGTTTACGCACTTCATTCGCCACGACGGAAAAACCGGCTCCATATTCCCCGGCCCTCGCCGCCTCAATCGAAGCATTCAGCGACAGGAGATTCGTCTGTTCGGCAATACCTGAAACGATGGTGACAATTTTACCGATCTTATCCGCAAACCCCTTCAGTTCTTCTGTTTCCACCGAAATATGCCTGATGCTTTCTTTGATTTCCTTCATCTGTTTCTGATGCTCATCAAGTTCCTCTTTACTCTTCATGGACTGCTCGGTAACCTGTTCGCTTATGCCAGCCCCTTCTTTCGCCTCTTTGAGAATCTCCTCGCTCTGATTCTTCAACTCTTCCGTAGAGCCACTGGCCTCCTGTGTAACGGAAGCAAGCTCCTCCGCTGTCGTCTCCACCCGGGATGATCTTTCACGTTGCTCTTCGATCGCCTCACGTCTTTTCCGCGCATTCCCTTCTTCGAATAGATCCAGGACGATCTGCTGTTCCAGGCTCAACATTTTCGTAATTGCCAGAATTCCTTTGTGATAGTATTCATAAGACAATTCCGCCTGATCAAGCGCTGAGAACATCGATAATTGCATATCCTGAAAAGCTGCCATGTACCATTTAGGCAACAGTCCTATGTGTACGTGCATTTCAGCGATTCTCCGACGTTTCTCGATGAACTCTCCGTCTATGACGCCATTGAACATTTCCTGGATGTGGCGGATCAGTGTCTTTTTCAGACGCTCTGTGGAACTGTGTTCGTTAATGATATCAATCAGGGATGGTTCCTTCTCCAAATTCGCATAAAACTGATCGACGACTCCCTGCACATGCTCCTCGAAAACCGGTTCCAAGGAATTCAAGACCCCGAGGTCCTCCTCGGTCATATGTATCATCTTCAATTGTTTCTCAAGATCGGAACCTTCCTCGACCTCTATTCTCCCAAGCACCGTTTCTTCCTTCGATTCGTTAGCTGTTTCTGATTTTCTTCTGCCGAATAGCTGTAACATATGCTTCCCCCGCTCATGCTTTTTTTCTACTATCGGCATCATTCCTCAATCGTTAACCGAATCCAGCCAGTCAGCAATTTCAAGCAACCATCTTCTGTCCACTTTTTTCCTTTCTTCAAAGTGCTTCACGATGTAGCTCGCGGGTGGTTCATACTGTTGCGACGATTCTTCGATGTCTTCAAGATTCCGCGCCCATGTTCGGACCGCTTCTTCTACCAGTTCCCGATTGGAATAATGAACGAAAAGAAGAGCCGGATATACGAGACTTACATCCATCCGCTGCTGACGAAAAACCTCCGTGATCATCTCTGCTAAAACTTCTTCCCCCTGCACGGTGAGCTCATACACCGTCCGGCTCGGCCGCTGCTCGATCTGCTCCTTTTTGCTTCCCCTGATATTTCCTCGCTCTTCGGCTTTACGGATATTATGATAAAGGTTTCCATCCGTTATGGAAAAAAGCCTGTCCCAGTTTTGTTTCTTCATGACACGCTTCATTTCATAAGGGTGGCGCGGCTCATCTTTCAACAACCCCATAATCAGAATCTGCATCGACATTCCTAACCCTCCCCGTTCTTCAACTTCTTTATATATTACAGAAAAAGCTGCCCCTTTTAAAGGGCAGCGCGAGGCATCACTGAGCAGAGAAGCCTCCATCAATAACGAGCTCGGCTCCAGTAATATAATCCGCATCATCGGAAGCGAGGAAAAGCACTGCATTCGCAACATCTTCCGGCCTGCCGAGTCTTCCAAGAGGTGTCGCCTGTTCAAGCTGTTCAAGCATACCCCCTGACTCTTTCAGTTTCTTCGTCATCGGTGTTTCGATGACCCCCGGAAATACAGCGTTAACCCGTATCCCCTGTTTGCCATAAGTCGTACTCGCGGATTTGGAAATCGTACGTACCGCCCCTTTAGAAGCAGAGTAACTGTTGAACCCGAGACCGATCTGTGCTGTGTAACTCGATATGTTTACAATCGCACCTTTGCCTTGTTCCACCATGTAAGGAGCTATATGTTTGATACCTGCGAAAGGCCCGTAACTGTTGATTCGCATCATCAGTTCCCAATCTTCCACAGTCGTCTCCTCCGCAGACTTTTCACTCGTAATACCGGCATTGTTGATGAGAATATCGATCCGTCCATACTGATCATTTATTTTTCGAGCTGCTTCTTGCCAATCCGCATCAGACGATATATCGAGTCGAATCCCTTCCACATTTGTCCACTGTCCGACCAGCTTCAAACCTTCTTCATCCAAATCTGCCGCTATGACATCGGCTCCTTCATTCCTGAAAATATCGACCATTTCTTTTCCGATACCGGAGGCTCCCCCGGTAATAATCGCAACTTTCCCATCTAATTTCCCCATTATTCATCCCTCCCTATTCTAGTCATTATAGTCCTTTTTATACTTTGTGCAGAGTATTCTGCTTGAACTATGCAAATCTCTTAACTTCTAACTGCACCTCTGCTATAATTATTTCTTGTTCACATTGCGAATTAATAAATTAGGAAGAAAGAAGGCAATATTATGGCGGATGGAGAAGGACGCCCAGACATTAATAAAGTCCCGCTGATGATTGTGCTCATCTCCGGGGCCTTCGTTGCTATATTAAATCAGACTCTTTTATCGACAGCTATTCCTCCGATCATGAACGATCTCGGGATCAGTGCCAATACAGCTCAGTGGTTACAGTCGGTCTTTATGCTCGTGAACGGGATCATGATTCCGATTACCGCTTTTTTGATCGAGCGATTCACGACCCGGGGATTGTTCCTGACGGCCATGGGAACCTTCGCGCTCGGCACGATTATTTGCGCAGTAGCTCCGAACTTTTCTTTCCTCATGGCCGGACGGATACTCCAGGCCGGTGGAGCTGGGATCATCATGCCACTGATGCAGACGATTCTTTTTCTCGTTTTTCCGATTGAAAAGCGCGGTTCCGCAATGGGTATGTTCGGACTGGTCATCGCTTTCGCACCGGCTATAGGACCGACACTGTCGGGTTACCTTGTCGGTCAATTTCCTTGGAGAAGTGTGTTTTACGTAGTACTTCCGATTGCAATCATCGATATCATCGTCGCTTATTTCATATTGAAAAACGTAACAAAACAAACCTTCCCGAAAATCGACGCGCCTTCTATCGCGTTGTCGACGCTCGGTTTCGGAGGTCTCTTATACGGTTTCAGTACGGCAGGGAATGTTGGCGGCTGGTTTATGCCTCAAGTCTATGTACCGATCATCATTGGTGCGATTACACTGACGTTGTTCATTAAGAGACAGATGAGACTCGAACAGCCTATATTGGAGTTCCGTATTTTCAAATACAGCGTCTTCACACTTACGACCGCTCTCGGTATGGTGGTATTCATGTCGATGATCGGTGGAGCGGTGATTCTTCCGATGCTTATGCAGAACATGCTCGGATTCACGGCACTCGAATCAGGGCTCATGCTTTTGCCCGGGGCAGTCCTGATGGGTATCATGAACCCTATCAATGGCCGTCTCTTCGATAAATTCGGAGCCAGATGGCTTGTGATACCGGGGCTCGGTCTCCTTACTATCACCAATTTCATGTTCACGTTCTTAACTGTGGAAACCACATTCTCCTACCTGACTATTGTCAACGCTGTTCGGATGTTCGGCATTGCTATGGTAATGATGCCTGTTACTACAGCTGGACTCAATCAGCTGCCGGACCGTCTTATGCCTCACGGAACAGCGATGAACAATACGATGCGGCAGATTGCGGGAGCAGTCGGCACGGGGCTACTTGTCTCCGTCATGTCGAGCGGAGCGATTCCGGGAGAGGGCGCTGCCGGTATGGTCGAAGGGGTGAACACTTCTTTTGTCGTAGCAGCCGCAATTTCTCTCGTAGGCTTCATCCTCGCCTTCTTTATTAAAGGAAAAAGAAAAGCCGTAGCTTCCGCCCAGGCTCAGAATGTGTAATTATTTTCACAAAACGACAAAAAGGGAGTGTCCGATCTTATCATCTGGACACTCCCTTTTTCGTTCAGGTAACTTATCCATCACCCAGCCATTTGGATAACGGGTACACTCCAAGACTCTGGATGATAAGAGAAAGAACCACGACCGGAAAACTGATGGATAAGAGCATTTCGCTACCTTCAGGACTCAGCGCGTGTAAACTCAAAATCAGAAAGACAGACATCGTCCCACGTATACCTGCCCAGGAAACGAGAAACGCCTGCTTTTTCCTCTCCAGTTCCCGGTGCTTATGAAAGATTCCCAACACTCCTGAAACTATCAGGAAACGGATACCAATGGATGCAAAGAGAATAATGGTGACAAGCAACCAGTGAGCAGAAGCAAGAGTAGTTGTAGCCGCGATACCGATCAGTAGAAATACGAGAGAAAGCAACGACGGTTCTACCACATTCCAAAATCCGGATAATGCCTCTCTGTAGTGGTCTTCTTTATTCGTATGCTCGAATTCATAACTGAGCATGAGTCCTGCTGCTACCGTTGCTAACACTCCCGAAACACCGATGTGTTCCGCCGCATGGAAAGCCCCGTAGGCGATAATGATGCTGAGCATCACCTGATAATCCCGATGATGAGTGATGTGTACAGCTTTCGAGCAGATCCAACCAAACAAAAGTCCTACAGCTACACCACCTAGGGAAACGTACAGAAACTCACCGAGAAAGCCGAAAAATTGAAATGACTCCTCCCCGGTGTATATACCGACCAGCACCGTGAACAACACAACACTCGTGCCATCATTGATCATAGACTCCCCGTCGACCACTTCGGCGATGTGTTCATCCGCTGCTTCTTCGAGTACAGATATTGCCGATACCGGATCAGTCGGGGTCAATATAGCCGCTACCAGCATTGCTCCGAGCAGAGAGATATTTACAAACAACCCTCCTGCCGCGTAAACGACGATACCCAACACAAGAGCCATAACGACCATCCCCACTGTACTCAAAGCAGCTAATACCGGTCCGTGCCTTCTCAGCGCTTTCGTCGAAAATTCATAAGCGGAAACAAATAAAATCCCCGGCAAAAATATGTCATAAATTATTTTCTCCGTCACTTCGATCGATGAAAAATAGGGAAGAAAAGATAACCCGATACCAATAATGAGCAGAACGACCGGAATGGGTACGTTCTTCTTTTTCTTATCGATAGTAAAAACTATGTATCCTATCAACAAAAGGAGTATTACCTGAGTTACATTCATACTTCACCCTCCTTCCAGGCAGTAGCTTGTAATACAAAAATACCACTTTTCCCGAAAAATCAAACAAATCCATCTGTTTTGACATTAAGACACTTTTCCGCTATTGTAATTCAAAGTAAACGAATCAGCATTAAATATTAGGAGGATTATTGTGAAAAAACTCTGGCATTCATATATTCATACATCACTCATCAAAAAAATCACTGTCGCTCTGATCATAGGAATTGTGCTCGGGTTGATACTCGGAGAACAGGCAAGCGTGCTTGCACCCTTCGGAGATCTTCTCCTTCGTCTGCTTCAGTTCATCATCGTTCCTTTAATCCTGTTCACACTGATTGTAGGGGTGAACCAGACCTCCATCGGAAACCTGGGACGAATGGGCGGGAAAGTATTCATCTATTACCTGGCGACTTCCGCTCTCGCAATCATCGTCGGAACTTCCGTCGCCAGTCTGTTCGACCCGGGTACCGGCCTTTCCTTGAGCGGGGATGAGTCCTTTGAGGTCCCGGATAACCCGGGTGTAACGCAAGTTCTTCTCAACATCGTTCCGAACAATATTGTAACGGCTTTTGCTGAAATGAACCTGCTCGGCATCATTTTCACCGCTTTCGCATTCGGTATAGGAATCGCCTACATGCGCAGCACGGAGAAGTTCAGCGAGAAGGCGGAAAAGCTCTATGACATCATCGATACACTGAACGAACTTACACTGACGGTCATGAAAGGTATTTTACAGTATGTACCTGTTGGTATCGCAGCTATTCTCGCCGGCATCGTCGGGCAGGAGGGTGTGAATACACTTCAGGAGCTAGGTGGGTTCATCGGCGTTCTCTACATCGCACTTCTAGTCCAGTTAGTGATTTATATCGGTATTTTATTGATTACAAAAACGAATCTCGGCGGGTTTTTCAAAGAAGCACGCACGCCGATGGTGACTGCTTTCGTCACTCAAAGTTCTTCCGGGACACTGCCGGTGACGCTTAATGCTGCAAATCAGCTGAAGCTGAACAGAAGTCTTTATGGGTTCAGCCTTCCCTTAGGTGCCACAATCAATATGGACGGGGCTGCCATACGTATTGCCGTATCCGCCGTTTTTGCGGCTAATGTTATCGGAGATCCGCTAAGTTTTACAGGAGTGCTGCAGGTGGTCATCGTCGGAACACTTGCTTCTGTAGGAACAGCCGGGGTACCAGGTGCAGGTATCATTATGATAGCCACCGTCTTCTCCCAGGTAGGTCTGCCAATGGAGGCAGTCGCCCTCCTTACCGCTGTCGACGTCTTCGTCGGCATGGGTGCTACTGCACTGAACGTAACCGGTGACCTTGTCGGTACAAACGTAATCAACAAAACAGAGAAACGAACCTCATGAATATGTTAAAATTAAAAAAGCGGAATCACCGCGCTTAGAAATCTAAACTATAAAGAGAACAATTCTCTTTAATATGCCTGTTGTAATCGCTGAAGACCACGACGGGGTTCCGATAGTAAAAGGAGGGATTTCATGGCTTTTGTCATCACATCACCATGTGAACAGGAAAAATCCGGAGAATGCGTAGACGTCTGTCCGGTTGATTGTATAGAAGAAGGAAAAGACATGTTTTATATCGACCCGGAGATCTGCATCGACTGCGGAGCTTGTGAAGCAGTCTGTCCGGTAGAGGCTATCTATTATGAAGAGGATCTGATTGAGGACGATGAACCCTACCTTGAAAAGGCCAAACAGTTTTTCAATCAGGCATAAAAAAAAGGTGCTCCCGTAGAAGGGGGCACCTATTTTAATGCATCAATTACTTCATCTCGTGTATTTTCCCAGAGCTCACTATGCTCTTCCTTCAAATAATCCATGAGAATTTTCTTCGATTTGTCGTCCATATGCTCGACAAGAACTTTGCCTTTCAATGATTTATCCAGGTTATTGACGTGTTCAGGCATAGACTTGTAGCCAGGCTTGATTCTCCGGTCTTCCGTGGAGACCTGCAATTCACAGGCACCGATACCATAAATGTATGGGCCTTCCTGACCTACCTGAGTGGCTACCCAGACAATCCAGTAAAGATTCGGTTCCACCAGCGGTTCTTTATCCGGCTTGAAGCGGACTTTCTTCTCAATCTTACTCCGTGCGTGAAGGGCTTCCATCTCGATATAAGCTTTATTCTCCTGTGGATCGACGATGACGGGCGAAATATTATCAAGATTGATCATTCCGACACCATAGCTACCGTCCCCGCCTGTAGAGTCACCACTTAATATATTGAATTGGTTCTTTTTTTCCTCTGCCATAGGAAAACCTCCCTGATCTCGTTCTGTTTCTTATATTATATCTTAGTCAGGGACTGAACAAAAGTGAAGCCACATACGAGGCTCAGAAGAAATATAAACAGGTCGCCTCCGACTTAGGGAAGCGACCTGTTCTATCCTATTCAAAGGGAGAGTGGGGTGTGAAGAAAAGACCTCTATTTCTTATCCTCAGTATAGCCCCTCCGAGCTGTATCTCAAAACTGCCATTATAATG
The DNA here is from genome assembly GCF_900156645.1 of Salimicrobium flavidum. Lineage (GTDB taxonomy): Bacteria > Bacillota > Bacilli > Bacillales > Halobacillaceae > Salimicrobium > Salimicrobium flavidum. The sequence goes on along the minus strand of NZ_FTOC01000002.1, from coordinate 108,364 downwards.
AACAGAGACCATTTAGGTAGTGTGAAAAGTGTCTTTCTCTTTCTTACACTCCAACATACACAATTTTATGAACATATGCATATTATTCAACTATCCCTTTCAACCGATACGTCTCCAACTCTTTTTCTATAAACTTCAATAAGCTCGTCTTCTGCTGCAGTTCGATGACGTTCTTCGCTTTCTCCCAATAATCCAATCCTTCCTCTTCATTCCCGAGAAGTAAATGATTCCTGCCGAGCTGGTAATGGAACTCAGCAAACAGAAACATATCTTCTTCATGTATACATAGTATCCGGCCTTTTTCGCAATAATCGATCGACTGTTCATGTTCCTCGAGATCCGTATGCACTTTAGATAAATTGTAATATATTTTTCTTACGATCCTCTCTTTACGGAGAGAAGCCATCCGATCAAGAACCTGAAGCGCCTTTTCAAAATAATACACCGCTTCGTTCAGTTCTCCTTCATTTCTTTTGATGATACCTACGCTATTCAACACGTTCATATCAAGCTCGGTGATCAATAAATCGAGATCACTATTCGACAGACATTGAAGAAAAAGAGTCACGGCTTCATCCGCCTTATTGTATAAATGATATACGACCATGCCCTTATGCCATTTCAAATATCTCTTCCGATTCCCTTTTTGCAGAAGAGGATTGCCCGCTTCCTGATCGACGATTTCCTCGATGAACTTGTAGTCACGGTCCCGTCTGGCTTTCTCGAGGAGCTCCTTGACCTCCCGGAAATAATCTTCCCGGTCCATGGACGCCTCATCAAGAAAATAATTGATATCTACACCGAATTTTTTTGAAATCGTCCACAGCATCTGATAAGAAGGTTCATTAAGCCCTCGCTCAACCCGACTGATTTCTGACTGGGAACACACGTCTTTCGCCAAAAATATCTGGGACATCCCCACCTGTTTGCGTAACTGACGAATTTTTTCCCCCGTATGTTCATACATAAAGAATCCCTCTTCCTTCTTATGCAAAAATGCATAATTTCATTAAAAAATAAAGAATTACCCACTACGTGGACGTAGGAAGATACGGAAGCTCTATTACTCCCCTGAACACGATTTCCTATTATCACTATACCGTACTATAATCATATGTAAAAGAGGTGATGATATACGTGTCCAAAAAGCTATTAGCTATTGGTGTAACCCTGCTGCTAGTTTTGGGTCCAGCAAGTATGGTAAATGCGAAAGAGACCACGTATGAAATTTCAGACAAACCTGTAATTCAGGCTGATTTCCCCGATCAGCACTAATGTCAAATCACCAGCAGATTCAAGCCATCCACTTCTCCCCGGAAGTGGGTGGTTCTTTTTTCCTTCAAATCTCCCTCGTTCTTTTGTCACTACACCGTCACAATATACCCCATTAGGTATATTGTTTTTGTGAAGATCACCTATTATAATAAAGTTATAAACCAAATTGTGAATAAATTCACATTTAACAGAATAAGGAGTGAAATTTATGGGGAAAAAAATCGTAATTGTCGGAGGAGTCGCCGGTGGTGCCACTGCCGCTGCCAGGTTGCGTCGTCTGAATGAAGAGGACGAAATTATAGTACTCGAAAAAGGGGAATATATTTCCTTTGCGAACTGTGGACTCCCCTATTACATCGGAGGGGTCATCACTAACAGGGATGCCCTTCTCGTGCAGACCGTCGAAGGAATGAGCAAGAAATTCAACCTCGACATCCGTAATCTTAGTGAAGCGACATCCATCAATCGGGAAGAGAAAACGATAACTGTCACTAAGGTCGATACAGGTGAAACCTACGAAGAAGCCTATGATTACGCAATACTTTCTCCCGGAGCGCGTCCGATTGTTCCCCCGTTTGACGGACTCGAAGAAGCGGAAAACGTCTTCACACTGCGCAACATCCCCGATACAGACCAGATCAAGACTTGGGTTGATGAACAGAAACCCCACCACGCCGTCGTTATCGGAGGAGGATTCATAGGAATCGAAATGGCCGAGAACCTTGCCGAGCGAGGTATCAAAGTAAAGCTGGTGGAATTATCTGATCAGGTGATGGGGCCCGTCGACAAAGAGATGGCCGGGTATCTGCATCAGGAACTGAGGGACAAAAGAGTGGAATTGATTTTCCAGGATGGAGTGGAGGCTTTCCTTGACCGCGGGAAAAAAGTCCAATTGGATAGCGGCAAAGAACTCGTCAGCGATATAACCATTATGGCTATCGGTGTACGCCCGGAAAGCGAATTGGCACGTGAATCCGGTCTTGAGCTCGGCGAACGGGGTGGAATCGTTGTCGACAAGTCTCTCAAAACAAGTGATGATGCCATTTATGCCCTCGGAGATGCAGTAGAAGTGAAAGACTATATTCAGCAAACACCTGTCATGGTACCTCTCGCCTGGCCGGCAAACCGTCAGGGACGTCTCGTCGCCGATCATATCAATGGAAAGAACGTCGCATACACAGGCACGCTTGGTACTTCTGTAGCACGAGTGTTTGGCCTTACTGTAGCCGCTACAGGCAATAATGAAAAAACCCTCCGACGACTCGGTGTGACTTATGAAGCAGTGCACGTCCATCCGGCTTCAAACGCTACGTACTACCCTGGGGGTTCCCCTATTGCAATGAAGCTGATATTCGACCCGGAAAACGGAAACATCTTCGGCGCTCAGGCAGTCGGTAGGAACGGTGTAGAAAAACGGATCGACGTTATCGCCACAGCAATCAAAGGTAAACTCACAGTAGAAGACCTCCCGGATTTGGAGCTTTCTTACGCACCTCCCTATTCATCAGCGAAAGACCCGGTTAACGTCGCCGGTTATGCCGCTATGAATATCATCGAAGGGGCAGCGGAAGTCGTCCATTTTCATGAAATTGATGAAATCGTCCGCGAAGGAGGCACTCTGATCGATGTCCGGGAAGCGGAAGAATACGAAGCAGGTAATATCAAAGGGGCACAGAATATACCGCTAGGCGAATTGCGAGGACGTCTCGAAGAATTGCCGAAGAACAAACCGATCCACGTCCACTGTCAGGTAGGTCTGAGAGGTTATCTTGCTACCCGAATCCTTAATAATAACGGTTTCCGTGCCATTAACTTGAGTGGTGGTTATAAAACATATACTATTTCCCGGGAAATGTGAAAAGCATGAAATTTCATACTTGAACCCCTTAAAAACCTGTCATCCGTGTTTAGGCGGTATGACGGGTTTTTGCTGGATAAATCGTCTCGTCCCTTTTTTCATTTTCATTCATCGCCTTCTCAAGACGGCTTGTCAAGTTTGTCAGGGAATCCATCCGCCCCCTCATATCTCTAAGATATGTGAACTGTTTTCCGGAAGCCTCCATCACTTTTTTGTTCTGGTTTATCGCTTCTTTTGTGAACAAAAACAGCTCATCAAAGGTATCCGTGAGAACTCCTGCAGTTACTAACAGCTGCTGACACGATACACTGACTCCATTGGTGCGTTCCTTGACATCCATAGACCGAGCCGAGAGTTCTTCAAATGACTCGGCTACTGAATCCAACCTGTCTCTGCTGTTCGAAACTTGTTGCAGAGCGCGCGCCGAACTTTCGTCCGTAGCACTGACGTTTGACTCTATCGCCTTCACAATTCCAAGAATCCGTTTTGTCGCTGCTTCCGACTGGACAGAAAGCTTTCTTACTTCCTGAGCAACAACACTGAAGCCTTTCCCGTGTTCACCGGCACGTGCGGCCTCGATCGATGCATTCAAAGCTAAGAGATTGGTACTTTCACTGATCGAGGAGATTTCTTCCGTTATGCTACCAATTTCTTTGGAGTGCATATTCAACTGATGTACTATTTCTCTCATATCTTCCATACTTCCGTCTGTCTCTTTCATAGCTTCCGTAACCTCACGCAGCGAATCTTTCGCTTTAGAAGTGGTGTGGTCCATTACATCGGCTGAGTTTGCGACTGCTTTCATACTTAGAGTTATTTCCTCGATGGCCGTCTTTATTTCTGCAAGATGTCCGGCATTCAGGTCAGCTTTTTCCATCTGATGCTCCGCGTTTTTATTTCTCTTTTCCAAAAGGAGATCTACGTGATTATAAGCTTCTTCACTGGATAAAGAAGCGCGATCGATTCCAGAAGCTGTAGACGTTATCATACCGGCAACCTCTTTCATCTGTTGGAACATATCTTCCAGTTCTTCTTCCTGGCGCTTGTTCTCTTTCTCAAGTTCTTTGACATGTTTGTTCTTCACTGTAATCTGGTAAGCTGTCCCCACACTTGTCAATACAAGATAAAACGCATGTAACCCGAACATGAACCATGTATACGAAGCATTTCCATACAGAAGATCCGTCCCAAGAAACATGGCTCCTATATGAACAAAGGCAAAAATACCAGTCATTATCGAAATGATTTCAATACGATCATAAAAAGAGATCAAAGCAACAACAAGAAATATGGAGAAATGATACACCACCATACCTTCTCCGTTCACAATCATGGCAAGGCTGATAAAAGTGAATAACACACTCATCAGCCAGGGCAAAGCCGGGTGCTCACGATTCCTGCGATACAACCACACCCCTACCCCTAACAAAACGATGGGTACTGAAGTAAGCAGATAAAGATAAGGAAGGTACGTTTCATACCCTGCTTCGCCCCAATTCATAGGCATTACACGATGAAGTACGTGGATAAATAAAGTTAATACGACTCCTGTAGCTGAAAAAAGAATCATCGTCCTGTTTTTTGATTGAATCATGATAAGAGCCCCCTGAAGTATGAGATAAATGTATATACCTTTATACCCCCCGCCGCAAAAAATAAACGTTTTTATAAGAATGATTACCTATAACTTTTTTCACTCTACCCGTCTTATAAATGAAACTAAAAACTTGGCTATGTTAGCGTTTATTGTTGATTTTCGAACGAAGAGTGGAGACGCCTGCCTAGAATGGCATGAACGGAAAATCAGCCGAATCGATCCTAGAGAGATTCGGGAAGCCCGCGTCATGCCCGCGCAAGCTTCCACCCACAGAGAAGAAAATCAAAACCCGGCTTTAAGAGAGCCAAAAACTTAAAAAGCATAAAAAAAGTCCGCCCTGAATCAGGCGGACGCTTTCACTGCAATCAGTTGTATAACATGGCCGAGGCCAGTGTGTCTGCTTCCTTCCACACGTTCTGCTTCCCCGTAATAGAAGTGGAGAATTTTATCTTCACGGAACCACTGCAACATATCCTCAGGACGATACATCGCTTCCGTATCCGGGGGTCCTCCTGTCTTATAAGCAAGCTGATCCTCCGAATACACTTCCAACAGGATTGCGCCTCCCGGTTTCACTGAGGCACGGATATTATCCATCAGATACTGCTGGTCTTCTTTCGGAACGTGCCCGAAAACCATAACCGCTCCGTCATATACTTCTTCACCGACCGGGTCTTTTGTGAGATCCATCTGGACCCCTTCTACATAGACTTCCTGTTCCTCAGCCAGCCGATTCATTTTATCGATACCGACCTCAGACTGTTCATAAGCAGTTACCGGGTGGCCTTCCTTAGCAAGGAAAACGGCGTTTCGACCTTCACCTTCTGCGAAACAACCGATATGCCCACCTTCTTCGATGTAATCATAATGATCTCTTATGAATTCATTAACATCTTTCCCATAGATGAATTCTTTTTCATTGAATCGTTGATCCCATTCTGTCATTGTGCATTCCTCCTCCATCACACCTTACCACGCATAATAAGGAGTGAACGAGTGATTTGATCGTCAAACTGCATTTTGTATTTTTTCATAGAGAGAGGGATGTTTGTGAAACAGCCGGAACACTGCTCCCCAAAGAATCATCAATACAAAAAACAGACTTCCGAGAATGAGGAAAATCTCTCCCGGAGCGATACTACCGGTGAAATCGAACATAGCTTCCCTCATCCCTTTGATACTATACGTCATCGGAGAAAACTCGTGCAAGGCCTGGAATAGAGAATTCGATAATTCAATAGGGAACGTTCCGGCACTTGTACCGATCTGGAATACGAGAAACAATACAGCAAGGAAACGTCCGATATTACCAAGGGACGATACGAGAAGCGTTACCCCCATCATGAACACTAGGGAGGTGATGACCGTCATACCATAGAACATCCATGTATTTCCGACTTCCACATGCATGAAGACATCGAGTACAAAAGCGGCGATAACTGCCTGCATGACTGCCTGAAACAGTACAACACTCAGTTTTCCTGTCCATCCTTTCCTCCCGTAACGAAGGGTATCATTCGTCCGGTAAAATACATGAAAAGCGATAGCCCCGATGAATAGACTGATACTCAAAATGTAAGGAGTGAATCCGGAACCGTAATTATCGACTTCCGTCATCGCTTCTTCATTGATGGAAACCGGATTTAGGAACTGGGAGGTGTTCCCTTCCCCCATATTCAGCGAGCCTGCTTCTTCGAGTGCTGTCCCTTGCGCTTCTTTCAATTGATGGATGCCTTCTTCCAGTTCTGTAATCGCTGCATTCAGTTCTCCGGCTTCAGCACCTGCAGAAGGAACCGTGCCCTGTAGACTGGCTGCAAGTCCGGCACTCGCCTCTTCGAGCTGGGTCAGCTGCTCCTCCATAGATGCGAGCTTTTCCTCGTTTTGAGCGTATCCTTCTCTCATATCTGTAATCACTGCTGTCCATGCCTCGGTATAGGAGCCCTGCAATTCCTCGGACACTTCTTCTGTCACCTGGTCACTCCCGCGTCCGGCGATGATTTCTCCGGTCATACTATATCCGGGGTTGGTCTCATAAGTAATCTGCGGCTCCACCGGCTCTTCCTCAAAAACCGTCACAGCATTAGAAGAAAATGAAGCCGGAATGGTGACCACGAGGAAATAATCCCCGTTTTTCAGACCGGACTGGGCTTTGTCCTCTGAGACGAAGTGCCAGTCGAACTTGTCGTTCTCCCGCAAATTTTGGACTGTATCAGCTCCTACCGATACCTCTTCCCCTTCGAACGTGGCAGGTTCATCTTCATTAACTACCGCTACCGGCAATTCTTCCGTGTTGCCGTAAGGATCCCACATAGACCCTACGAACACCGACGTGTAAATAATCGGAATACACTGGATGATAAAAAGAACGACCAACATTTTCGGTTTTGTTAATAGTTGCTTCCATTCCTGCTTCATCGTTTATCCTCTTCTTCCTCAAAGCGCTTCCGTATGCGCTGTAATTTTTCATGGAATGCTTCCATCTCCCTCTCTGTGAACACATCTGCGAAAAGATCCCGCCAGTGGGAGACGTTGACCGTTTCTATGCGAGCCACGACTTCATGACCTTTTTCCGTTACCTCTACGTACTTACTCTTATGGTCGGGTCCCTCCCTATACTCGAGATATCCTCCTTCGGCCAATTTTTTCACCTTGTTGGAGACCCCGGTTTTGTGCACACCTAGAATTTGGGCGATATCTTTCAGCGTCGTATCCGGGTGACCATCAATGACCTTGATCAATTGCGTCTGTTCTCTGGAAAAATGTTTAAGTTCTTCATCGTCTCTCAGGGAGCGGGCCACCTGCTCCGATCCGTGCAAATAAATATCATAGACAGATTCGTATACCTGTCGAATCAGTTCTTCCTTCATCATTTCTCACCTCGTCAGTATATGGGTTAAACTAAATGTCAGTTTACCCCTTAAACTGACAGAGGTCAAGAAAAAAAGAACCGCAATTTCTGCGGTTCTTCCCTTTCTTCACTTATGATTCTTTTCAAATTCGTTCATGAAATCCACGAGCGTTTGAACGCCTTCTTTCGGCATCGCATTATAAATACTTGCGCGCATACCACCCACAGAACGGTGTCCCTTCAACGTCTCAAGCCCACGTTGTTTCGCACCTTCAAGAAACGCGGCATCCGTCTCTTCAGAAGGGCTGACGAACGGTATATTCATGAGAGAACGGCTTTTCTTTTCAACCGGAGATGTGAACAGCCCGGATTCTTCGATCGTTAGATAAAGAAGTTCCGCCTTATCTCTATTCACACGTTCCATTTCTTTAAGGCCACCGCTTTCCTTAATGTATTCGAAGACGAGCTTCGCCATATAGACCGCGAAAGTCGGCGGCGTATTATAAAGTGACCCTGCATCGCTGTGCGTTTTATAATTAAGCATCGCAGGTACGTCTTCCCCCGCATGCCCGATCAGATCTTCGCGGATAATGACTACCGTCAGCCCCGCCGGTCCGATATTCTTCTGAGCACCGGCGTAGATGATTCCGAATTTCGATACATCGATCTCTTCCGACAGAATGTTCGAGGACATATCGGCTACGAGCGGTACATCACCGGTGTCCGGCATATGGCGAAACGCTGTACCTTCGATCGTGTTATTCGTGGTAATATGAACATACGAGGCTTCCGGGTCGATCATATCTTTGCTCACTTCCGGGATGTATGTAAAATTCTTATCCGCAGAAGATGCAATCACATTCACATCGGCAAATCGCTCCGCTTCTTTCATCGCTTTCTTCGACCAGGAACCGGTATTCACATAATCCGCTTTTTTGTCTGGCCCGAGCAGATTCATCGGTACCATCGCGAACTGCTGACTTGCTCCGCCCTGAAGGAAAAGGACTTTATAGTTATCAGGGATTTGCATCAAATCGCGAAGTCCCTGCTCCGCTCCTTCGATGATATCCGTGAACAATTTGGAACGGTGGCTCAGTTCCATCACAGACATCCCTGAACCTTTGTAATTCGTCAGTTCCTTCTGCGCCTGTTCCAGAACGGGAAGCGGGAGCATAGACGGACCGGCTGAAAAGTTGAAAATTCTCTCCATTAAAAATCTACCTTCTTTCTAAAAAGTCTGACATTCATTGATATGAATGCATTATAAGGGATACACTTATTCATAGCAACATAAACTACCCGCAGGAGGAGATGCAGATGAACAGTACGGACAAGATCAAAAAACGGTATGATCGGGTATCCGGCGTTTTCGACATGATGGATCATATGATCAAAGACGAATGGAGGAAGGATTTGCTGAAAGATCTAAACGGCACTGTACTCGAAATAGGGATCGGAACCGGGGCGAACCTTCCTTACTATCCGGCCTCTGCTGAAGTTACAGGCATCGACTTCAGCACAAAGATGTTGGAAAAAGCCAAAGAGAAAGCTGCTTCTCTTCCCGGTTCCTTCACTTTGAAGGAAATGGATGCTGAGAAACTCGAATTCCCCGATGACTCTTTTGATTACGTCATCTCCACCTGTGTCTTCTGTTCCGTCCCCGACCCTGTCCGCGGCCTCCAGGAGATAAGGCGGGTCGTTAAACCTGAGGGAAAAGTGCTGATGCTTGAACATATGCGGAGTGAGACGGAGTGGGTCGGCAAAATGATGGATGTTTTGAATCCTGTCGGACTTCACGTCATAGGAGCCAATATCAACCGCAGAACGATGCAGAACATCCAAAAAGCCGGGCTTAGGGTGGAGGATCAGGAATTTCTTTTTTCCACCATCATGAGAAAGCTCGTCCTCACTCCAGATCATAATTGAGCCCCCCACAAAAGACCAGCACATTAACGAGGGGAACTATATTTTCCTCTTCCGTCAACGACTAACAAAACTTGTCTGTTGCGTGGTAAAATGAATTCACCAGATCAGAAGGAGTAATTGTTATGTCACTGTACAACCACTTTGAACAGATGCCGGACTCACCCGAAGGTCTGGCTGATTATATAGCGGATGAACTTGGATGTCCGGTCACGATCGAGGATGCCAACCATCGTATCGTTTCCTACAGCAGTCACGAAACGAACGTGGATGATGCGAGGACAGCTACGATTATGCGTAGAAAAGTGCCGGAGCACGTAGTGAACGGGCTGTGGCAGGCAAAAGTCATGTCCGAGCTATTCGAAAGTTCTTCCCCTGTCTTTGTTTCTCCGATTCCGACTATCGGCCTCGGAAACCGAATCGCTATATCGGTATGGAAAAACAAAGAGGTCCTTGGATTTATATGGGCGCAGACAGACGGAGTGGAAGTCAGTCAACAACAGCTTGATAAACTGAAAGAAGCTTCTTCGCTTGCCTCCAGCCATCTACTGAAGCAACGGGACAGAAGACGTAAAAAAGAAGAGGACGTGCAGGAATTCATGTGGCAGTTGTTTCACGGCGCTTTGGACAACGATACAGAAATCGAGAAGAGAGCCCGTCGTCTCAACCTCTCACTGGAAGGGGATTTGTGCGTCACGATCCTTGAATTCACAGAAGGCATCAGTCCTTCCATAGAACGACATGCTTCCTACCTGACGGAAACGCTGCAGCAGACAAGAATTGCAGGCCGCATGTTTGATGACAATTTCCTTTTGCTCCTTGTACAAACGAATGAAAACGTCGATGCGGCCTCCGTCTCTAAGGGTCTTCTTCATGATTTCACCCATAAACTGAGGGAACGCACCGGCATCAGTGCAGTAAACACGGCGTACGGAAAAGTGTGTCAAAATCCGAAAGACCTTCATATCAGCTACCGACAGGCTCAGAAAACTTTGGAGCTGAAAGCTCAGTATCCAGACGCCCTGGCGCACGCGGAGAGCTTCCAGGACCTCGGTGTGTACCAGTTTCTTCACGAAATCGCAGCCATGTACGAAAAGGAAAGTTTCCGGAATGAAACCATCGAATCCATCAAAGCGTATGACCGGATGCATAACACAAATCTGCTGGACTCCCTCCGCACTTTCCTTAGACACAACAGCAACACCTATCAGGCAGCCGGCCACCTGCATATCCATGCCAACACACTGCTCTACCGGCTGAAACGTATCAAAGAAATAACCGGCCTGGATCTCAACGATGCCAATCAGAAAACAAAGCTTTTCATCGACCTGATGATTTGAAGACAGCTTCAGCTTTCTTTTGAGCACTTCTACGACGTTTGTGTAATCACACAAACAAACAACCTGATTTTTTCTCCATTTTCTAAATGATTATGCGCTTACATCGGGTATACTAAAGATATATGGAAAAGGAAGAAAGGTGGTTAGTCCCTATGATTGTCGGAGTACCCAAGGAAATAAAAAATAATGAAAATCGTGTAGCTATTACACCGGCAGGAGTCGTTCATCTGCGAAAATCCGGGCATACTGTCCTCGTGGAAAATGAGGCGGGGCTCGGGTCGAGCTTCACGGATGAAGAATACAGAGAAGCGGGAGCGGAGATGATCGATAACGCCCCTCAAGTATGGAAGCAGGCGGAGATGATCATGAAAGTCAAAGAGCCGCTCCCTTCAGAATATAAATACTTCAGAGAAGACCTTATTCTCTTCACCTATCTTCATCTGGCAGCGGAGCCTGAACTCACCCAGGCACTGATCGACAACAAAGTGACAGCAATCGCTTACGAAACGGTCACCTCCCGCGGAAAACTTCCCCTGCTCACGCCTATGAGTGAAGTTGCAGGACGGATGGCCACTCAGATCGGAGCCCAGTACCTGGAGAAATCCTACGGTGGAAAAGGCGTACTTCTCGGAGGCATTCCGGGCGTTTCCCGCGGAAATGTCGTCGTCATCGGCGGCGGAGTCGTAGGTACGAATGCTGCAAAAATCGCCATCGGACTCGGAGCTCATGTGACGATCCTCGACCTCAACTCGGAAAGGCTACGGGAGCTCGATGATCAGTTCGGTGGAGACATCCAGACCCTGATGTCGAATCCTATGAATATTTCAGAGGTCGTGAAGAATGCAGACCTTGTTATCGGCGCTGTACTCATCCCCGGGGCCAAAGCACCGAAAATCGTAACCGAAGACATGGTGAAATCGATGAATGAAGGATCTGTGATCGTCGATGTCGCTATCGACCAGGGAGGTAATTTTGAAACGGTCGACCATATTACGACCCACGATGACCCTATTTATGAAAAGCATGGCGTCCTCCATTATGCCGTCGCCAACATCCCGGGGGCTGTGCCACGGACAGCAACCATCGGCCTGACGAACGTAACAATGCCATATGCAGTCGAAATCGCCAACAAAGGTGTGAGCCAGGCCGTCAAGGAAAGCCATTCGATTGAAGAAGGGATCAATACGGCAAAAGGACATTTGACTTATGAAGCGGTAGCCCGTGATCTAGGTTATAAATTCACTCCTGTACCCGAAGCACTTCAATCATAAAATTCGAAAAAAAGTCCTGAACATCTGTATTACAGACATGTTCAGGACTTTTTTAAAAGGCTCTAGTAAGTTGGTTTTATATCAAAGGGTGGAGACGCCTGCGGAACTGGCATGAACGGAAAATCAGCCGAATCGATTTCAGAGAGATTCGGGTAGCCCGCGTCATGCTTGCACCCGTAGAGATAAAAATCAACAACTATAACAGACCCATTTTTCAAACCTCATTTAAGTCGTTTCATAATCTCCTGGATCTGTTCGAAATATCCGGAGGCCTCATCGAAATGAGACGTGACGACCTTCACGAAGAGGAGGTCGATCATATGTAACTGGGCGATTCGTGAAGACGTCGCTCCACTCCGGAAAGGCGCGGGGATCTCCCGCGAAGCGGAAATAAACAGAGGGACATCCGCAAAAGACGACACTGAATTCTGACCGTACCTCGTGATACTGATGGTCGTCGCACCTCTTTTCTTCGCTTCTTCCATCACCAGAGCCGTTTCTTTCGTCTCCCCTGAAAAAGAGATGCCTACTAATACATCCCCTTCTTCGATGTTCGCGATATTCATCACCGCGTTATGGAAATCCGTGAACGCCGAAGTCGCGATGTTCATACGGAGGAATTTCTGCTGGGCATCCTGAGCGATGATTCCGGAAGCTCCGACGCCGAAGAAATGAAGACGTTTTGCGTTCACAATAGCCTCCCCCGCTTCCTGAAGCCCCTCAAAATCAACAAGCTCCGTCGTCTCCCGAATCGCCTGGATGTTATTGATGGACACTTTATCTACGATGGCGTCCGTTTCCTCACCGGGCTGGATATCCCGGTAAGAGGAACTTACGTCTTTCTGCAGGTCCCCGGAAATACGGAGTTTCAGCTCCTGAAGCCCTTTCAGCCCCAGAGATTTACACAACCTCATTACAGCCGCGCCACTCGTATGACTCAGTTCTCCCAGTTGAGCCGCTGTACAGTGAATCGCTTCATGCGGGTGTTCAAGAATAAATACAGCTATCTTTTTTTCAGACGGAGGAAGACTGTCTTTCATTTCTGAAAGCATCACCAGGCCGCCGGTCAGAGATTTTTTCACCGTTTTCCACCTATCCTTTGATGGCTCCTTCTGTCATCCCTTTCACAATTCTGCGTTGGAAAATAGCATACAGGATAATCACCGGTACGATAGCGATGACAAGACTCGCAAACAGTGTCCCCCAGGAGTTCGTATACTGGGTTTCATTACTGATATAGTCGATGGCCAGCGCCAGCGTATAATTATTTTCCGATTGCAGGAAGATAAGGGCCATAAAATACTCGTTCCAAAACTGTATCATATTCATGATCGTAACTGTAATGATACCCGTCATCGACAGTGGTGTGATTATTTTCCATAAAATCTTGTACGGGCTCATGCCGTCGATGGCCGCTGCTTCCTCCAAAGATTTCGGTATCGTAGCCATAAAGCTCGTCAGAACGAAAATGCTGAATGGAAGCTGACTGACAGCATAGACGATGGCCAGACCGAAAATATTATCGAGCAGATTCAACTGCATCAAAAGGAAAAACAAAGGGATCCAGCCGAGCACCATAGGAATCATCATCGCTGAAATGTAAAGCGTGAATAATAAACGGTTACCACGGAAGCGCAGACGCTCCAGTGCATAAGCCGTAGGAATCGCCATGACGAGGGTCAGTAACGCCCCCACCCCTGTAACGATCAAACTGTTGAACACGCTGATATCAATATTATAATTGGACCATGCATCAAAGAAATTCCCGAAACTGAACGTGTCAGGAAGCCCCCACGGGTTCGAATAAATCTCCGCGTTCGATTTGAAAGCTCCGAGAATCATCCATAAAATCGGATAAAGAACCGCCAGCGACCATAAAACGAGAGGAATCCTGACGCCGATTTTTGTCCAAAACCCCTGTTTTCTTTTCATCTCGTCATTCCTCCTCTTAGTATTCCACTTTTTCCCGTCTCATAAAGTACTGCATGATGAGCACCGTAATCAGAGACAATACCAGAATCATAACGCCAATCGTGGCTCCGTAACCGAAATTGTATTTCACAAACGCTTCTTCATACAGGTACGAACCCATCACGTGCGTCGCATTGTTAGGTCCACCCTTGGTCATAACCTGAACGATGATAAATGAACCGTTCAATGTGGTGATGATGATATAAAGAATGGAAATCTTCATCTGCGGCCACACAAGCGGCAGCGTGATCTTCCAAAATTGTTGCCATCCGTTCGCTCCATCTATTTCAGCAGCTTCATAATAACTCTTGGATATGTTCGAAATCCCGCCCATGAGCATAAGCATAAACAGGCCGATTCCAGCCCATACGGACGGTAGCACCAAGCTTGGAAGGGCCCATCTTTCGCTACCGAGCCAGGACCTCGTCCACCCCTCAAGACCTAAAAATTCAAGCCCGGAGTTTACGAGACCGAGACTAGGGTTATAAATGAACATCCATAGTATACCGATAACGACGACAGACATGATATTCGGAAAAAAGAACACGATTCTGTAAAACGGGGCTTCTTTGATCCTCATCTGGGTCAGGGCTACGGCAAAAAATGTGGAAAGAATCATGATACCGATGATTTTTGTAATGACCAGAAAGTAGTCATGCCATATCGTGGCAGGGATGATGTCATCATTGAATAATTTCCTGTAGTTCTCAAGCCCGATGAATTCCGCTGCCGAAGAAGATCCTGACCATTGAAACAAAGAATAGTAGAGGCCATTAACCAGAGGATATAAGGTGAATATTGCAAACATCAGGAACGTCGGCACAAGGCAGAAAGCCATGAATAAGTACCGCTGCTTTTTTGACTGGACCATACTCTCCCCCTCATTTCTGAAAAACTTATTAGGAACGTATAGATGATAAGAGGTGCACAGAAGCACTGATTACTCCCCGGCGTCTCCTGCCCACCTTTGATCACCCTGTAGTAGTGAAACCTTACGGAAATGAAATACAGAGGTGTTGATAGACACCTCTGTATGGCCTTATTCCTGAGAGTTTCTATACTCTTCGGCCGCCGCTTCCGCTTCTTCCACGAATTGTTCGGCAGTTATATTCCCGAGCATGAGTGAAACGAGTGAATTACTAATCGGTGTCTCAAGCTCCGCACTCATCGGGTGTGGTTTCTGATAAATCTGTACTTTATCAGGATTGTTGATCATTTCGTTCGCTTCGATCAGAAATTCCGGAACATCTTCGGACTCCGTAAGATCCACACCCTGCAGGTTCATAAGCGCTCCTGTATGCTCAGAGAAGGATGTCGCGTACTCTTTCGTATAAACGAACTCCACGAACGCCTTCGCTGCTTCAGGGTTATCCGCTTCTTCGGCAATCGCTAATGGACGAAGGTCCGGTACAATCGCGTAAGGTTCCCCTTCTTCCTGCATCGGAGAAGGGATGAAACCATATTCCACCTCTTCCGGCTTGTCTTCGGACATTTCATTAGGCAACCAGAACCCTACCGGGATGAAAGCATTATCATGATTGAGGAAATTCATTTGTGATTGGGTATGGTTCAACGCACCGAAATCGGAATCGATGTAGCCTTCCTGTTGCATAGACTCGATATTTTTGATGACTTCCATGACTTCATCACTGCTCCAGGCCCCTTCTTGACCCTGGATCGTCTGTGTCAGCAATTCATCCCCGCCTTTGGCTCCAAAAGCCGGATACATCATGCCTCTCAAGAAGTAATAAGGATGCTGTCCTGTCGTAACGAATGGATCTATGCCCTCTTCTTCCTGGATCGTTCCCATCGTATCCATGAAATCCGGGAAGTTCTCAGGTGCTTCCCAGCCTTTCTCTTCAAACCAGGCACTGTCGTACCATGTGCCCCACGTATCGAACACGAGCGGAAGACTGTAGACCTCTCCGTCGTACATCGCAGGTTCTACAATGAAACTTTCTTTCAGCGGCGTTCCGTCTTCCAGTTCGATTTCATCCAGAAAGCTGGTCAGATTCATCAGCTGACCGTCTTCGACCATTTGTGTTTCACTGGAACCGGCGCCATCAATATAAACGACATCAGGCGGGTCTTCCGATACCCAGCGGGATCTCATTTCTTCGTTGATATTGGGACCGGCATGTTCAGTGATCGTCACGTCCGGATACTCTTCCTCGAAATCTCCGATGACTTCTTTCCACCAGGAGTCTCCATACCCTCCGACGAAATACTGGATTTCCAGTTCACCTGAAATTTCTCCGTCTCCGCTTCCTTCTGTATTTTCCCCGTTGTCCGCAGTATCTTCAGAATCACTGTCATCTCCTCCGGAACCCGGAGTACAACCTGCAACAACCATAAAGACGAGAAGCAGTAACGCAGCAACTGTGTACTTCCACCTATTCTTCACTACAAGTCCCCCTTAGATTAAGATTTATTTGAAGCCCTCAAGTGGCTTTCAAATCATTGGAACATCGACTCTTCAGCCTTTCGTAAATACCCTTCATAGGCGGAGAGAACTTCTTTCGCCCGGTCATAGGAAAGGTCGGCCTTTTTCATCATGATAGCTGTCTTCACTTCGTAATTGGCGCTTTCGATCAGACGGGAGGCTTCTTCCTCCCCCACTTCTGTAATCGCTTTCAAAATACTTCCCGCCCGTTTCCTCAACTTATAATTGCTGGCATGCACATCCACCATCAGGTTCTCATACACTTTACCGAGCTGTACCATCACGGATGTGCTGATCATGTTCAGGATCATCTTGTGGGCAGTGGCGGATTTCAACCTCGTAGACCCTGTCAGAACTTCGGGTCCTACTATCACCTCGATACTGCAGTCGGCATGAGTACTGATGACGGCATCCGGGTTACAGGAAAGAGCTACCGTATAGGCTCCTGCTTCCCCCGCTCTCTTCAAAGCCCCTATCGGGTACGGAGTCCTTCCGCTTGCCGTAATTCCGATTACGACATCCCGGTCATCAGGGGATACCTCAGCAATATCTTCGTATCCTGCTCCCTCATCATCTTCGGCATTCTCCTTCGCCTGACGGAATGCTTCCCCTCCGCCTGCCATAATCGCCTGCACCTGCTCCGGAGAGGTCATGAAGGTCGGCGGGCATTCGGAAGCATCTATATATCCGATCCGCCCGCTCGTGCCGGCCCCGACATAGAACAGCCTCCCTCCCTCTTTCATTCGTTTCACCGTTTCGTCAATCGTCGTCGCTACCTGGGGCAGCACTTGTTCTACAGCAGCGGCAACTTTACTGTCTTCCCGGTTCATGATTTCGAGCATCCCCATCGTAGACTCCGTGTCGAGTGTTGTACTGTGCGGGTTACGACTCTCCGTAATCAGTGTTTTCAGCTTATCTTCTCCCATCAGACCCCTCTCCTTTCAGTAAGTTTCGCCGCCCCGGAGGAAGGAGAAGAATATGCCTTCCTGATCCTTCCGAGATGATTGGACTCGATATACGTTTTGAACTCTTCTTTAACGAACGATGAATGTGCAAAGATTGCTCCTGCAGTGAAAACGGGCGTGTCTCTGTCTTCATGCATCATTTTGTTGTGCAGGCTATGGATATGTAGTGCCAGTTCATGTACGGTTTCTTTCAAAATCTCCTGTACTTCAGGCAGATGTTCGTGCCGGAGGACAGGTTTGGCAAGGGCAGCGATCTCCCGCTTCTGATCTTCTGCCTGATAATAATAATCGATAAGTTCTTCCGGACGGCTCACCCCGGTCTCCTCCAGTACGATTTGTGAAAGCAGGCTGGAAGCAGCCCGCCCGTCCCGCTCCTTTGCGACCCGCCGCAACACTTCCCGGCCTATTTCATAGCCGCTGCCTTCGTCTCCGAAGAGGTGGCCCCAGCCCCCGCTTTTGAAAAAAGTTCCCTCCTCTACAGCTACGGCATTGGACCCGGTACCTGAAATGATCAGCATCCCGCGGGACGACCCCGGCGGAAGAGCACCCTGAAGCGCAGCTTCACTGTCCGAGAACACACCGATTTTTGAATTTTCAGATATATCAAGTTTTAAAAAAAGAGACCTGAGCCGCCTCGTTAGTTCCTCCTGTTCCTGTAATCGCCCTGCTCCGGCTATGCCGGCGCCGACTGCGCTCACAGATCCAGGCATGATCTGATGTTCCTTCATTCCATCCGCCACGATTGCTGCAATTCTTTCAGCACTTCTCTCATATCCCACAGATCTCGGATTCGACCCGGGACCATAACTCAGTTTCGCAGTCTCGTGAAGATCGTCTTTTTGAAAAAAAGCGACTTCGGTTTTGGATCCTCCTCCATCGATGCCAATGATATATTCCATCCAACCCCCACCTTTTTTCGTTACCTAAATTATAAATTGACCGAATTATTATGTCAAATTTATTTTTAAATTTCCGATACAATGTTTCAAAAATTGCTGCTATCTATGGAAAAGGCGAAAAAATTATGTATAATCATTACCAAAAGGAGGAGGTTCTTATGGATTCGGAAGTACTTGCACAATTAACGGAAATCCTGGAGGAAGATCAGATAAGTACGAATGACACGATCCTCGAACACCACAGCAAAGATGAATCCTACCATGCAGCTCACCTGCCGGAAGTCGTGCTTTTCCCGCGCTCGTCGGAGGAGGTCAGTCGTATTCTTGCCCTGGCGGATCGAACGAAAACACCCGTCACTCCCTTCGGTCTCGGGTCCGGCCTCGAAGGTCACGTCGTCCCTTCTTCCGGCGGCATTTCCATCGATTTTTCCGAGATGACACAGATCATTGAGGTACGCGAAGATGACCTCGTCGTGCGGGTCCAGCCCGGGGTCACCCGCTCCATGCTCGATAATGCACTGAAGAAATACGGCCTCTTCTTTCCGGTGGACCCGGGAGCGGATGCGACCATCGGTGGTATGACAGCGACGAACGCCAGCGGTACCACTTCATTGAAGTACGGCGTAATGAAAGACCAGATCCGGAGTCTCGAAGTCGTCACGCCACAGGGGGAGATCATCAAGACCGGGAGCCTCGCTCTCAAGTCTTCTTCCGGGTACAACCTGACCGACCTCTACACCGGATCGGAGGGTACGCTCGGCTGTATCACCGAAATTACGCTGAGTCTTTACGGAGTGCCTGAGAACATAACAGCCGCGCGGGCTACTTTCCCTTCGATCAACGATGCTGTCGATGCCGTCACATCGATTGTACAGGCAGGGGTGCCTGCCGCCCGGATGGAACTCGTGGACGAAGCTTCCATCCGTCAGGTCAACCGACTGGTGGAAACAGCTTATGAAGAGAACCCGACCCTCTTCCTCGAATTCCACGGCAACGAAGCGGGACTCAAGCAGGACGTTCAATTCACAAAAGAAATTCTGTTCGACAATCATTGCACCGACGTTATTTTCGAAAAAGACAACCAGGCCCGCATGAAGCTGTGGGAAGGACGGCACAATCTCGCCTATGCGTACGTTCATGACTATCCGGGGCGTTCGCTTATGGTGACGGACGTATGTGTACCGATCTCCTCCCTGGCCGAAGCGATCATTTTCGGGAGGGAACAGCTGGAAGAGAACAATCTTCCCGGGGGTATCGTCGGTCATGTGGGAGACGGCAACTATCACGCATTTATCATGATTGATAAAACGGATGAGAAAGAAATGCAGAAAGCGGACGACTTCAATCAGGCCATCGTCGAACATGCTTTATCTCGCGGGGGCACGTGTACCGGTGAGCACGGTGTGGGCATCGGGAAGAAGAAATATCTCGAAGCGGAACACGGGGCCGCGCTTGGTGTGATGAAGACGATCAAGAAAGCCCTCGATCCGAATAACATCATGAATCCCGGTAAGTTCATCGATATCGAGTGAATAATATTTAAAGGTCTGTCGATGCGCAGTTTATTGAATTGTTGACATTTATTCTTTTGGGACTTCTTTTCTCATTAAAACTGAATACCGTTCTAACTCTATCTCTCGTCTTTATAATACTCTTTTTAATAATAGACACTCTTAATTTTATGGAGAGTGATACCTCCACTTAAATGAGACGATCAATAATTTCATAAAGCAAATGCAAGTGCAAAATATACCTTCTTTCTCCTGAAAAGCCATAAGATACTCTTTGAAAGAGAATACGTTAATTTAAAGAGGGAGCGAAGCTAAAGTCACATTCATTCCAATGACATTTCGAACTAGTAAAGAAGGTATAGCAAATCAAAAAGCAAAACCTTTTCAATCCACCCAAGACGAATGGAGTAAGGAATTAGGCGTGTTTGTGTACGACTTTGAATTCAAAATCAAATATTCAACATATATAGTTCACCTTTCAGGTGAATGAGGCAAAAATGATAATAAGTCTCCTGGTTTATAACCTGACAAACTGGCTACGGAACCTTTGTTTTTCGAAAGAACAGGATAAAACGCAAATCGCAACAATCCGGACACGAATCGTAAGAGTCTCCAGTAAACTGGTGAGGTCCGGGCGGGCGGGCGCTCTACTTCAAGCTGGCTTCCAGTTTCGTGTATCCGACCTTCTTTTGGAAAGTATTGGAGCAGACTCAGTAGCTGAAGCTGGAATGAACCAATCATTTATCCAGTTATTAAAGATGAAAGGAAGACCAGGGGATTCGTCTGTCTAAAAACAGGGGTTTTCGACTCACCAACGAAAACAGCACCTTTCAAAAAGTGAAATCACCATTTATGTTTCCAACGAATAAAGAAATCACTCAATTTAAGCCAAATGATTGGCTTTTCGAGATAATTATGAAGAATTCAGGTTATTTTATATTTTTTAATATAATGAGCATAACATTAAAAAATATAACTATACTCGCAAATATTACAAAAATAAGCCCTTCCACTTGGAAATTATAGATATTTATATGATGAAGAAGATATAAAACAAATAAAAATAGCAAGGAAAATATGAGTGTGAAAAACCCAGCCTTGTTTTTTATAAAAGTAAAACGTTCATCTTCTCGCTTTAAATCCTCGTATATATAATAATAAGTTAATGGAAATAAAGACAAAATTAAAATATAACTCTTGAAATCACCGGTTAAAAAATCAATGATTCCAACAAATAAAGCGAGAACTCCAAAAATGAGATAGATTTTTTTTGATGGTATTTTTTTCATTACTATTCCTCCTCTTTTTCTAATAAAAATATTTCCTCGACGGGTGTACTAAATTCTTTAGCTATTTTCAATGCTAACGTTAATGAAGCCTTATATTTGTTTTTTTCAATTGAAATAATTGTTTGTCTAGATACATTTAAGACTTGAGCCAATTTTTCTTGAGAAATATTGTTTGATTCTCTTAACTTCTTTAAATTATTCTTCACATTAAATCACTTCCTTTTCCCTTATTTTATATAAAACTAACTTAAATGTAAAGTGAACTTTACATAGTGCTAATATTCACTTATAGGTACTCTTTGAAAAAGAATCAAAACGAAAGAGTGTAGACATAACTTCAGAAGAGACGAAACCTATACTGACAGGTGCAGACGGTCCTGATGTAACTGCTAGACAAAGTGGTTCTTACGCGAAGTTGGGGAAAGGTTCTCAACACTCGATTTCAGGGTATAAGGAATACAAACCTGGAAAGGCGTTGGCGTACGTATTTTCCGAATTCAAAGAGATGGTTGTCCCCTGTGAGGGGAAGCATCGTATCCTCTGCCACTCGCAGGAGAATCAGAAGATGTTCTTTGTCGTAGAATCTTTGTCTTCTAGTGCTGTGTGTCCGGTCTGTGAATCCATATCCCATCGCCTCACAATCGCTATGTATACCGTATCCGAGACCTCCCGGTTTCTTCGCGGAAGTCGGCGACCTGGCCAACTACAGAGCTCCACGCTAAATCAATAAATTAGCGGGACTCAATCTAAAGTTGAACCAATCTGGAAAGTTCAAGGGCCAGACGACGATTACGAAACGCAGGAGAAAGCGACTGCGGAGTTTATTGTTCCAAGTCGCCCGCCCTCTCGCCCTTCACAATGAAGCGTTCCGGAAACCTCGTGAACACTATCGTCACCGGGCCGCCAATCCTCCTTACCGAAAAGCAGTTATTCGTCGCTCTGAGTCGTTAACTCGTCAAAATCTTTTATATCTTAGGGACACAGGAGTGTGCCTTCAGTGAAATACGCATGATCCGGGACATCTCCGGTATTTCAGACTTACAGAAATCTGCTTAAGAAGACAGAACCATTTCGTTGAACCGTTTTCGAACAATAGAAGCACGGAGAAGCCGGTCGTTATTTTTTCCGTTAGGGCCTGGACCCGCTAAAGGATTATTTCCGGCATCCACCATGGTCAGGTCGAATGAAGGAATTTGCGCGCATAGACGCAGAGACGTGGGAGGGCCCACCGCCATGAGTTATGTGAAAATCCAAGGTGCGATCATACGATACACATCCATTTAATGGAAATTATCCATGGATGTCTAATTGGTGTCCTGCTCAAGTTCCAAATATACCCTTTATTTTCAAATGAAGGATTATAAGACCACCATACGCTTCTGGGAATCGAAAGAAAACGGAAGAAAAACGAAGGAATTCTAAGAATACGTTAATATAAAGAGGGAGGATCGTTTTACGCTTACACCATAAAATTATTGAAACGTGCCTCATACGGAATCAGGAGCTTTGAGATAATGAAGAAGAAAATCCTCTAACAGGAAATGAAGAAGGTAGTGAGGTAATCACCCCACCACCACATTTGACAGAGAACCTTTATATATAATTGTCTATTATTTTGATGGAACACTCTTTATAACTAGCTTTAAAAATAATCATTTGCATAACCAACACAGTAACCCACATCAAAACTAAAACCGCTAGCTGCAGCAGTAACACACCCTACACATCCTGCGCCAGCTGTACCAATACATACCGCAGAACAAGCTATACTTATACCAGTGATCACCCATCCTGGTACTTGCATATCATTTTTCATACAATCGTTAAAAGCTCCCCACCAACTACCAATACCCAAAGTTTGAAAACCATCAGAAATTTGAGCATTATCATTTGGAACATCATACTCTTTATCTTTGTTTAATTTACCATTAGCATAGGATTTTATATGCCCAGTTTCATTATTTACTTTTGTTAAAATCATCTCATCATAATATTTAACAGAATTATCTTTTAATAGAACATTATAAGTATGAAATTTTCCACTTTCACTACCAATGACTATGTTTACCAATTTTTGATTTGAATCTTTAAACTTATAAACTTTATAGTTTTTAACTTCTTGAAGGTCAGCATGAATAACCATATTCTGTTCTTTAATTTTATTTTTGGCATCATCGTAAATTTTTTCACTTTTTGTTTGATTTAGCTCAATAGCATTCTGACTAAACTTTTGTAGTTCATTTGCAAAATCATTATTCTCAGATTGGGCATAAGTCGGATTTGAAAAAGCTCCTAATAATGTAAAAGCAAGAAGAGATAAAACAAGACTAACATTAATAATTTTATTCATTTTTTTCCTCCTATTTTTGTGATTTAATGTAAATACCTGAATTGTCCATGAGAATAGATAAAATCGAGTAAGTCCTGGTCACACCAAAGAATGTCCTCCTGCTCTTCTTTCACCTAAAAAGTGAAAGAAGAATACAGAGGAAGCCTTGATATAAAAGAATTTGAGTGGATTTTAGGAATATTGATGAATAATCCAGGTGAATAAACACTTAAACTCTTTCTCCTTTCATTTTTCCTCCCTTCTTATTATTAACTTCAAGTTTATGGTACCATCAAGTTAGTAAATATTGTATTTCGCATTATTTCACAAAAAAGCTAGAATTTATGATAGTTTTCGTCATTCTTGTACAAGGTGGTTAACGAATGGAACCAGGGAAAATTTTGAAAAGTTATAGAGAAGAAAATCAAATGAGCCAAGAAGAAACAGCTAAGTCAATTGTATCTTCATCATACTTGTCCAGAATTGAAAATGGTCAAACCAAAGCTGACGACACTACTTTAGCTTTATTGTTTGAAAGGGTAGGCGTAGACTACTATGATATTCGCTCAAGGGATGAGGAGCTTGAAAACTTATTGACCGAATGGGAGACTCCATTATTACATAATGATTTTGAAAATAGCCAAGTGATTCATGAAAAGATAAATGAATTAGTTTTCCCTTTCTCTGATACTAAATTACAAGTGGAGTACCACATAAAGAAAATAAGATTCTCCATAATATGCAATGAGTTGAATTCAACAGAACCGTCTTTCCGGTTCATAAACAAATTCGATGATACGTTAAGCCAAAAAAACAGGTTTTATTATTATAAATATAAAGGCAACTATTGTTGGGCTGTCTCTGATGTTGAAAATGCAAAGATCTATTTTGAAAATGCATACCAGGTTTTCTCTCCAGCTATTCTTGGAGAATTGGAAAAAGCAGACCTGTATTTCTTATATGCTTTAGCATTATATGCGAATCAACAGGAAACAGTGAGTTTTAAACTCGCTCAAGAAGCTCTTAACATCTTCCAGGACAACTACAGAGTCAAAGAATGTCTGAAGCTTCATATTCACCTGGGTATTTGCTACAGTAAGTTGGGAGATATGGATTCATCTTTGTCACAGTTCAAAAAAGCTGAATATCTTTCTAAAGAAATTGATGAGAATAGTTTCAATGGAATTGTTCAACACAATATTGGGTATGCTTTTTTCTGCAAAAAACAGAGAAGTACAGCTATTTATCATCTTCAAGAAGCACTTGCATTTAAGAAACAAGAAAGTTACAGTTATTTACATACGCTTAATTTCTTAATTTACACAAATTTAATTGAGGGCTATATTGATAAGTGTATGGTAACCATAAATGACTATTTGGAAATTGTGAGTAATTCAAGTGAAAAACAAATCCAAGTGAAAGAGTTCTGGTTTCTTGTATATTTCATCAAAGAGCCTCAATATACTTGGGAGAAACAGTTTAACGAAGTCCTTTTACCCACCTTGAAGGAAGAAGGAAAATATCAAGAACTTATTAAGTATTCAAAACTGTTAGCAGCATACTATGAGAATCAAGGTAGTTATAAGAAATCTTCTTGCTTTTATAAAATTGCGTTAGATAACAGTTCTGGACACATATATTAGGGAGGTCATAGCATGAGAAAATTTTTTGCGGGGATTGTTCTGAGTATATCCATTATCGGTTCTTCTGTGACAGGAGCGAGCGCAGAAGAAAGTAACGGGGAAGAATTTCAGCATCCTGATCATCATATTATAATTGTTTCTGATTCAAGCATTACTCCCCCTATAGTGAAACCGTTCAGTGAGGAATTACCTCCGGGAAATTAATCGAGGGAAGAAAATACCCACCAGGCACAAGGACAAGTAGTCACTCGTGTATCTGGTGGGTATTTATATATTAAGCGCTCTGCGACTGTCCGGATTCTTCCGCTTTCGGTTCAGGCTTCTTAATAAACAGGGAAAGAATCACTCCTGCAAAAGACAGCGTCGTAGCTGCCCAGAACGCGAGATTGTAGCCGTTGATCATCGCCTGTTCAGCCAAAAATTGCTGCGGTTCCGGATTTTCCATGGCCGTCTGAGCAGTGCTTTCCCCCGGCTCGAAGTTCTTCGCACCGTTCGACATCACAGTGATCAGGATAGCCGTACCGATCGAAGCGGAAACCTGCTGCATCGTGTTGGCCATCGCCGATCCGTGTGCGTTCCAGCTCTCCGGAAGCTGATTCAGCCCGTTCGTCATGACCGGCATCATTGCAAGCGACAATCCGAACATGCGGATGGCATAGACAATGGTCAGAAACATAAACGACGTGTCCATCGATAGGGTCGTGAAAAAGAGCGTCGTTACGCTGACGATCAGCAGACCGGGGATAGCCAGCACTTTCGCTCCGACTTTGTCGAACAGAGCACCGGTCAAAGGAGACATGATCCCCATGACAATCGCTCCCGGCAACAGCATCAGACCTGAATCGAGCGCAGAGTACCCGAGCGTATTCTGCATATATAATGGCAGAATCGTTTCCGCCCCGATCATCGACATCAACACGATCATCGTAATAACAAGCGAGATCGAGAACACCGGGAAACGGAAGACCCGGAACTCAAGCATCGGCACCTCCATTTTAAGCTGACGCAAAATGAACAACGTGAGGATGATGCCGCCTCCGATCAGGCAGCTGAGTACCTTGGGACTCGTCCAGCCGTCTTCTCCGGCACTGCTGAATCCGAACAACAGGCCGCCGAACCCGAAGGAAGAAAGAAGAATCGATACGACATCGATTTTCGGATACGTCAGTTTCGTCACGTTTTTCACCGCGAATATACCGAAGACGAAGGTCGCCACAGCAATCGGCACGACGACATAAAACAGAGCGCGCCAGGAGTTGTATTCAAGCATCCAGCCGGAAAGCGTCGGCCCAATCGCCGGACCAAAAGCTATCACCAGACCAGCCGCCCCCATAGCTGCACCACGTTTTTCCGGTGGAAACAGGGTGAGGACGATCGTCATCATGAGCGGAAGCATGACCCCGGAACCCATCGCCTGGACGACCCGCGCGACAAGTAACAGCGGGAACGTGTGTGAAAACGCAGCGATCGTCGTTCCGGTAATGAATACGGCAATCGCCGTCAAAAATATCTTTCTCGTCGAAAATCGTTCAATCAAAAATGCGGAAATCGGAATCATTATTCCGTTTGTGAGAAGAAAAGCCGTAGTCAGCCACTGCACTTTATTCTCGGTTATTCCGAACTCTTCCATGATACTTGGCAGTGCTGTCGCCAGAAGCGTTTCGTTCAAAATAGCGAAAAACGCCGCAATCAGCATAACCGCCAGCATTGGTCCTTTTCGAACCTGAGGTGTACCTTCATCCGTCATATATTCCATCCCTTTCAATACTATGCAGTCATGGTTATGACTGTTTAGTCATAAAGAGTATGATAATCCCGGACGGACGTAATGTCAAAGATTATGCTACGATGGAGCTTGGGAGGAATGTACGATGAATATCCAGTGGCTGAAAGTGATCATCGCCGCCTTTTTCGAAATCGGGTGGGTGATCGGACTGAAACATGCAGATAGCGTAATGGAATGGGCAGGAACCGTTATCGCTATTATCATAAGCTTCTACTATCTGATCATGGCCGGTCAGAAACTTCCGGCAGGTACGGTTTATGCGGTCTTTGTAGGAATCGGAACGGCGGGAACTGTGCTTGCGGGAATGATTTTCTTCGGGGAAGCGGCAAGCGTGGAGAAACTGCTGCTGATCGGAGTACTGCTTGTAGGAGTCATCGGGTTGAAAGTAGTAACACCGGAGGAGGAAGAATAATGGCCTGGACATATCTAATGATAGCCGGACTCGGTGAGATGTTCGGAGTACTGATGATCAATAAATTCCATATCGAACGTACGCTAACTTCTCTCCTGCTTCTTATCACAGGATTTTCAGCCAGCTTTCTGTTTCTCGCCCTTTCGATGGAAACCTTGCCGATGGGACTGGCCTATGCGGTATGGACAGGTATCGGTGCGGCTGGTGGAGCGATTTTCGGCATGCTGTTATACGGAGAACCGAAAGACGGCAAACGGATCTTTTTCCTTTCTCTGATCATCGCCGCCGTCGTCGGTCTGAAATTGGTCTCTCCCTCCTGAATCCGTCAGTCGGAGTAGACGTAAGTGCCGGCCATGTAATCATGGATAGCCCGTCGCTGCTTCATTGCAAGAACCATGACAAGACTGACTACCGTGGAGACACCGAACGTAATTACACTGAGCAGTACTTTCCCGATAAAATCACGGACGAACATGTCAAACAGCGTCACATCCGACCCGTCCAGTTTTCTCACCCGGATACTGACCATCCGCTTCGCCAGCGTATACCCGCCCCATACAGCCGGGAGAATCGTCAGGTATAAGCCATCGAAAGCGATATAGGCATAGCTGTTCGTCAGTTCGGCGGAAAGTTCTCCCGTAACAAGAAAATACACCATCGTAGCGATCATCGTAGTGATCAGGCCGTCCACAAGGAAGGCGATCAGTCTCATCCCGAAGCCTGCATGATCCAGTTCTGATTGCATCAAATCCCTCTTTCTCCACTCTTGATCTCAAAATGTAGTTCTGTAAATTGTCCAAATTGCCGGACTCGCTTCCGTTCAAGAGTAGTTTCCGGCACAGAAGAAAACAGAGGCACGCCTTCTCCGAGAAGCACGGGCGCTATAGTAATCACGATATCCGTTATGTCCCCGCGCTCGAGATAGGTTCGAAGAAGTCTGCCTCCTCCGACGACCCAGATTGTTTTCCCCTCTTCTTCCTTAAGTTCTTCCATTACATCCGCAGAGGTGAACGTAACGGTTTCCGTTTTACGTGGGAAAGAGGAGGTGATGACGTACGTCTCCTTCTCTTCGTACGGCCACCTTTCGAGTTCCTGCCTCTGCAGCCAGTCGTATGTTTTCCGGCCCATAACGACCGTATCCACCGTTTCGTAAAATTCAGAGAAGCCGTTATCCCCTTCCCCTTCTATTGCATCCAGCCAGGCGAGCGATTCGTCTCTTCCTGTGATGAAACCGTCGAGGCTCATGACAATGAACAGCGTCACCGGCCTACTCATCGGAAATGTCCAATGTCATATGTTTCTCATCATAATAGTCTCCATGCATTTTCAGCGCTTTCTCCTCCACACCCCACGTGTAGAACCCGGCCTTTTCATAAAGACGGATGGCGGATTCGTTGCTCGTCACTACCGACAAATTTATCTTTTCGATATAGCCCTCCTCCTTCGCCTTTTCTATCGTTTTCTCGAGAAGCTGACTTCCCACGCCTTTGTTCCGGACCACCGGAGACACGTACACCCCGATGAGGTGAGCGGCGTGTTTCAACTTGTTCGTCTCCTGGGTCACAAGCGTCATCATACCGACGATTTCATCATCCCAGATCGCTCCGAATGTGAAACTGTCCGGGTCCGCAAGACGTTTCGAGACCTCCCGGACCGGATCTTCTTTCGACATCGCTTCTTCATAGCTCGTAGCGAACGCTTCCGGATTGTTACTGAGCGCTTCCAGCCTCAAATCCCAGTACATATTCGCATCATCCGGACGTAACAGTCGTATTTCCATTATCCATCCCTCACATCTATTAGTTCGAATTCTTCACAGACGACCGTCATGTCTTCTGTGAACTCCTTCCCTATTTCCTTCATAGCTACGCGGAAAAAACGTTCATGAGCGTTCCACCAATATGTATAGGAACGATCTCCTTCTCCTTCTTTAAAGGCAAAGGGTTCCGGCACTTCATTCATCGGCATAACCGTAACTTTGTTCGTACGTATGATCGCTACCGGCATCTCCTCTGCATTAAGAATGATACTGTATTCACCTTCTTCGGGTAAAGGTTCATTTTCTGCTTTATATTCCTCGTACGCCGAGCATGTAGCCGTTTTGATTCCTCTGATAACGAGATCGGCCAGTTCACCCTCATCTACTCCGAACGCCCATGCTGATACTTTCTCGGGCTTCGGTTGGCCCTTCCAGTAGTCTTCCCAATATTGCTTCGCCTGTTCATTCATCACTTATTCTCCTTTAATCTCCCGGACCTCCCGGACTGTGGAAGTCATTCTGGGTTTTACGATGCGCATCGTTCCTTGCTTCCTGAGCCGCTCCTGAACCGCGAGGCTGACTCGCCCTCTCTTTATTCCGGTGCATCCGCCTGTGTTTTCCTGTAAGCCGATCGATCAACCTTGCCAGGAAAAAAGGGATCGATAAAACAGCAACGATCAGGAGAACACCAACGATTGTATACATGAATGGGCCTCCTTCCTAATAGTGAAACCTTTTTCTTACATACGAAAAAATAGAAAGAATGTTTCATTCCCATCTCTTTTTACGGATAATTTGGCAGAACGCCCCTTATTTCAATGAGGGGATGAATGCTAAGGGTCTTTGTAGGTTTTGGTATTTGGCAGAAGCAAAGGCTATTATTTGTTATATCGAACACATGTTTGATAGAATGGATGAAAGGAGGTGAACAACCATGGCAACGAAAACGTTTCTCGTTAGATTGAAATCCCTTTCGAAGAAGAAGCACAAACAATTCGTGTGCGAACAACAAACGTTCGCTTCTTGTGTGAATCATTGCGTGGAACGTCTTCAATCTGGTGAAAAACTCTCCTCCAAGAATGTTCCTTTTGATTTGAAGTCCGCTATCAAGAACGAAGGAATCCGAAAAGCCAAAAAAGCTGTTTCTGATGTGAAAAAGGGATTGGCGAAAACGGTTCCGACGTTCAGAAGCTCGCTTGGGATTAAGATTAATAATCAAAACTGGAACACGGTTGAGAAAAACGGACGTTGGTACATCGCATTCACCACTAACGAAGGAAAGAAGACCTTCCCTGTCGTGGAAACGGAATATGTGCACACGTATTTTCCGTTTTTCACCTATCAAAACCGTGAATTCCGAGGCACTATAGAGGTACTTCGCAAAGGTCGGGACTGGTACGTAGCTGTACCCGTTCAAGTCAGTTCTGAATTAGATGCAGAGAAAACACATAAACCTTATGAAGCGTATACACCGGTAGGCGTAGACTTAGGGCTACGTCACCTTGCGGTTCTTTCAGAACCGGTGAGTGGCATACGACAATTCTTTTCCGGCAAAGAAGTCGGTTTTAAGCGACGTCATTTTCGTTCCCTGCGCCGTTCACTAGGCAAGAAAA
This sequence comes from Salimicrobium flavidum, assembly GCF_900156645.1. Lineage (GTDB taxonomy): Bacteria > Bacillota > Bacilli > Bacillales > Halobacillaceae > Salimicrobium > Salimicrobium flavidum. The sequence goes on along the minus strand of NZ_FTOC01000002.1, from coordinate 77,632 downwards.
AGGCACAGCGTGCTTTAGAACACGTAGGTAAAAAAGAAAGTCGTTGGATGAAAGACTATAACCGTAAACTAGCCAAAGCTATTGTCGATTTCGCCCGTCAATTTGATAATCCTATGATTAAAATGGAACAGCTCGACGATATCCGTAAGACGTGCAAGAGCTTGAAGCGAGCAGACAGAACGATTCACTCGTGGGCATTTTACCAGCTGAAACAGTTTATCCGCGAAAAAGCAGCAGACTACAACATCCCGGTGGTGGATATCAACCCCTACCAGACTAGCCAGGAGTGTTTCCTGTGTGGTTACGCCGAAAAAGGAAACCGGCATATGGACACCTTCCACTGCAAAAAGTGTGGTCACTCCAATCACGCTGATTTGAACGCTTCCAACAACATAGCAACAAGCACGAGCTTGGCGGTGTAGATGACAATCATTTGTCATCGATAGACCAAGTGCCTGGGCGGTAGAATCCGACCCAGGAGCCTCGCGTGGCACGAGGTATAGAGGTCATGATGACGGTGGGTCAGAAATGGAACAACATAAGACGTGTCTAACGACATGTTCTCCACTGGAGTGAGCCTCTCCCGTACACTCCCGAAGGGAGTATTCACTTTGGATGCTCGGTATTTCAATACCGAGAGGATGTCACTTATAATAAGCGGAGAAAGGAGGCGTCTTCCATGATCGAACTCGTCAATGTAGAAGCATTCATTCTCGCAGCTATCCTGTTAAACCTTACTCCCGGAACCGATACCATGTATATTGTATCACGAAGTGCCTCCCAGGGGCTCGGTGCAGGGGCTTATTCCGCTCTAGGTATCTCTGCAGGCGTAATCATCCATACCCTTCTGGCAGCTCTCGGACTTTCCGTCATTCTTATGCAGTCCTCTCTCCTGTTTACCATCGTCAAAATCATCGGGGCTGTTTACCTTGGTTACCTCGGTCTCCAGATGATTCTCACGAAGCGAAAGCGAGAAGAAGAGGAGAAGACACTGCCGAAACAGTCGAACCGGAAAATTTTCATCCAGGGGATGATCACGAATGTGACGAACCCGAAAGTCGCTGTCTTTTTCCTGGCGTTCCTTCCACAGTTCGTACAGGCAGACGCCGGTATGACTGCCTCCCTGTCTTTCCTCACCCTCGGTCTGATCTTCACAACTACCGGGACCATCTGGTTTTTCATCACCGCACTTCTTGCTTCCGTAACGACGGCGAAGCTCCGCAGCGGAGGGAGAAGCGGATTGATTCTCAATAAAGCGACGGGAGTCGTATTCATCGCGATGGGACTCCAGCTCCTGTATACGAAATCCTGAATAGATTCCCCCTTAAAAACTTCTGACAAAAAAACTGCGAAACACCCGTTATGATAACGGATATTCCGCAGTTACAGCTGTCCCTGGTACCAGGAAAAGTAGCCGAACCGTACGCTGAAGATAATGAAAAAAAGAAGTACCGCACCCATACCGGCGGGAAACAACCAATCCTTCCCCCGGACTTTCAGATTCCGGTAAAAGGTACGCTCACGGCTTCCGGTGAATCCTTTCGATTCCATCGCCAGCGCCGTACGCTCCGCCTTCCGGATCGCCCCGGCCAAAAGCGGAACAGCAAATCGACGGGACCGCTTCCATTTGCTTTCCGTACCCACACCGCGCACGCGATGAGCGGCACGGATCTGATCGAACTCCGTCTTCAGCATCGGCAGGAATCTGTATCCCGCCATGATACCGTAGGCGAGTTTCGGCGGCAGTCGCAGCTGCTGCATCAGACTGAGCAGGAACTCCACCATATTCGTCGTGAACATGAACAACAGCGACAGCGTAGCGAACGCCATCACCCGGAAGCTGAGGGATAAAGCGACGAGGACATTCTCCTCCGGCACTTCCCACCCCAGGAGAACGATCGTCTCTGCCGGGTTTTGGGGCGGGTCCGCAAAAGCTATCGTCGTCCAAAACATTCCGAACGCAAATATGGTAAAGGGGAGAAAATAAAACAGATAATACTTCTTCCGGAAGCGACCGAATAAAAAAGTGATGAGCACTGTGAACATTGTAAACAGCACCGGAGTGACAGGGTCGAACAACAAAGCAAGAATCAGCACGAGGGCGAGAATGGTCAGCGCCTTCACACTCGGATTCACGTTATTGAGGTACACGGACGCCACCCTCCTGCATTTCTTTTAATCGTACCTTGAGCGGACGCTTCAGCTGAAATGCATCAAGATCTCTCTTCCACAGTTCATCCGCACGCCCATCGAACCCTATCTCTCCGTCTTTCATCGCCACCACACGGGTCGCATACTGTTCCACGAGCTCCATATCATGGGTGATCATGACAATCGTCGTCCCCGAGCGATGTTTTTCATCAAGTAAATCCATCACGCGCCGGGTGGAGCGCGCGTCCTGGCCGAACGTCGGTTCATCAAGAAACAGAAGATCCTGATCCTCGACGAGCATCGTCGCAACACTCAGCCTCCGTTTTTCTCCCTGGCTCAGCGTAAACGGGTGAAGGTTCCGTCGTTCCCATAACCCGCACCACTCCAACAGGTGACGCACTCTTTCCTCATCGGCACCGCTGTAAGCGACCTCCGCCCACACGCTGTCGGTGAGAAACTGGTGCTCCGGGTTCTGGAACACGTACCCTACCCGCTTGAACCACTCTTTTTTCGGAAACGAATGCAGCATACGCCCCGAAGTCGGAGACTCGATGCCTGCAAGCACCCGGCACAGGGTCGTCTTTCCACTTCCGTTCGGCCCGGTGACAGCGGTGAAGGAACCTTCAGGAAGCGTTATATCAATGGCGTGGAGAATCGATTTGAAGTTCACCTTTTCCGTCTGCAGCAAAGCTCTTTCCCCATCTTCTTTTTCACGGACTTCCGGGAGAACCGGCAGACGACCAGCTAATTCCCGAGCTGTAAGCGGAAGCGGAGGCGTGGCGGCCCCTTCCTCCACCGCAAGCTTCACCGTCTGGGGTACGGCAATCCCCTCTTCATGCAGTATCGGGGCGTAGCGATCGATTCCTTCCCGGAGCGGGCCGTCATAAAACAGTTGCCCCTCTCTATCCAGCATCAGCACCCGATCCGTGATCGATAACCATGGATCCAGATCATGTTCAATGACAAAAAGTGTCACGTCCTTCTCCAGTTTCAGCCTCTCGAGCAGGGCAACGAAATCATCCGTAGCTACCGGATCCAGATTCGCAGTCGGTTCATCGAGGATAATGACCGGCGGGCGCATCGCAAGGATACAGGCAAGCGCCAGCTTCTGTTTTTCTCCGCCGGAGAGGGAGGTGATGGTCCGGCCTTTTTTCGGAAGAAGCCCCACTTCCTCTAGAGCGGTATCCACTTTTCCTTCCATCAATTCCGGAGCTGTGCCGAGGTTTTCAAGACCGAAAGCCACCTCGTCTTCTGCAGTAAGCATGCAGAACTGCGTCTCCGGGTCCTGAAACACAATACCGACATGACGGCTGATTGCCCCCGGCGACGCTCCGTCCACTTTTTTCCCGGCGACACGGACCTCTCCTTCCATCGAACCGTCCAGTTCCCTCGGGTAAAGACCCGTCAGACAGCGGCTGAGCGTACTCTTCCCGGAGCCGCTCGCTCCGAGGAGTAATACACTTTCTTTTTCATCGATCGTAAAAGAAACATTACGAAGTACCGGATTCTCCATCTCTTCATATTCAAGTGTCAGATTCTTAACATCAATCATGCGACATGCTTCTTCCGTTTTTCCTTGCCGAGAGCGAACCCGGAGAGGACGCCTGTTTTCGCCAGAGCATCACTCAGCAATTTTCCAGCCACCCCTGCAAGCAGGGCTCCACTGAGGACCCGGGTGATGAACATGAGAAGGACGTATCCTCCGGCCAGGGCCGCGAATCCGGACTGGAAGTATCCCCACGCGAAGCTGAACACTCCGGCCATCATACCGGCAAAAATGAGTGTCGGGAGCGTATAACTGCGATACCGGGTGATGGCGAATGCCGATTCCGCACCGAGTCCCTGGATCATCCCGCTTATAATGAGCATCGGACCCACGGCATTTCCAAGCAGCACCTCGACCGTCGCAGCAATCGTCTCCGATAAAAATGCCGCTCCCGGTTTACGGATGATATACGCGGCGATGATCGACACGATGAACCAGATACCGAAGATGAAATCATAGCCGATCGGGCCGAAGAAGCCGACGAGCACTTTTCCGACCGGCAAAAAAGCGAGGTATACGACTGCAAATACGACAGACAGCACGGACATGACGACGATTTCTTTCAGTTTCCAGTTCTTCATGAACGTTTCCCTTTCTCGGATGGACTGTTCGCAGACATCGTCACCGTCATCACTGTATGGGAAGAACCGCTTTTTTCCGTTTCGCAGAACACGTCCTCCAGGCCTTCGAACATAGCATTCACATCTCCTGACAGTTTCGTCGCGTAATGAGCGGCAGAGACTTCGATCCCTTTTTCTTTCATCCGGTCGATCTCCCGGTAAATGACATCCATATAATCTCCTCCCCCCATCGGATAAAGGGAAAATTTCGCATTCGTATTCTGTTTTACGTCACGTAGCCCATTGGCGGGATCACCGATATCCCCGGTATACTGATCTCCCTCGGAGTCACCCGGACAACCGATCGAATAGGTGGCATTGAACGCGACATGGACTCCGCTACGGGCGATTTGCAGATAGACAGCTCTCGTAACATCAAAAACATGCTCGATTTCCCCTCGCACCGTCGTCGTTACTTCGTCCGTGTCTATCCATACATTCGAGGTATCCGTTTCCTTCAGACTCCCCTTGATATGCTCGACGAACTCGTCACTCATCGGGTGCACCGAAAACGAACATCCTGCAATTCTTGAATTTCCACACTGTTGACTCATGTATTATTCCTCCTTTTGATAATAAAAAACAAAAAGACTGCACCCGGTTCGTGGGATGCAGTCTGTATCATCAAAAAGAGTATTGGTTGTAACTCAGACTGCACTTCCCCACGCTGGTATTATCCAGATCGGGTTCAAAGGGTCAGAACTGTGTTCTTCTCAGCCTGTTCAGGCTCCCCTAGTGCATGAAACGGTATGCAGTTTTTTGTTCTTTGACTGTTATCATAAACGAGTCTGAATATTTTGTAAACCACTTATTTTTGTCCCACTCACTCTCCTTCTACAACTAGGCAGTTTTTCCTGTTTTAAGGTAAAAATTGCATATTTCTTATTCTCTCGGGTATCGACCACTAAGGAACAATTTAAGGAGGAATCAAATTGGCTAATCATTTGATCGGCGGCGTTTTTTCGCACGTCGGAGATGCAGAACAAGCAATCCACGGATTGACGAAACAGGGGTATGAAGCGAAAGACATTTCTGTTTTCGCCCAGGATAAAAGTAAAGTCAACGTACTCGAAGATGAAACAGACACGGGCGTTACCTCCAACAAAGGAGGACGTGGCGAAAATGCAGGAAAAGGCGCAGGTATCGGTGCCGCTTCCGGTGGCGTGCTCGGTGGGGTGAGTGGTCTCGTCGTCGGACTTGGGCTTCTAGCGATTCCTGGAATCGGTCAGATCGCTGCTGCAGGTCCGCTCGCCTCCGCCCTGACAGGCGCCGGAGTCGGAGCCGGTGGCGGTGGTCTCGTCGGAGCCCTCGTCGGTATGGGCATGCCAAAAGAACAGGCGAAACAATACGAAGGACACCTGAAAGACGGGAAAATCATCGTACTTGTTGAAGCTTCCGAAAAACATGCAGACAGTGTGTACCGCACGTTCCTCACGAATCGCACCGAAAACAAATCGATGTATCCGGAACATGTCCAGAACTCTCATCATGACGATGATCATCACGATCATGACCATAATAATGACCATGATGAGCACCATAACGATCATAACCACGACAACAAAAAAGAACCATTCAACCCGGAAATCCATGATCAGAACTCGACTACAGAGACGCGTTCGGATCGTCACAACAAAAAATAAGAAAAAGAAAAATCCTGTCCGACTGATAAAAGCCGTACAGGATTTTTTTATCTTCAAATCGTTTTCAGAGCATCGAGAATCGGGGTCTCCCCTTTGGTCACCTGGAACTCTTTATTAATCAGGCTGTCGCTGTTCAACGTTTCCACAATGACTTTGGCTACGTCTTCGCGGGGTATTTCATCACGTGTGACCTCAACAGCAGCATTCACCTTACCGGTTCCTGCCTCATTCGTCAGTCGACCCGGATGAATGATCGTGTACTCCAGGCCTGAAGAACGGAGCCACTCGTCCGCATAAAACTTACACGCTGCGTAAGGTCGGAATCCTTCTCCGCCCCAGTGACCACGTCTTGTATCAAAGGAACTGATAAGTGCAAACCGGCTCACACCTTTTTGTTTGGCGGCTTCCATCATCTTCACCGCTCCGTCCAGGTCGATCATGATCGTTTTGTCTTTGCCGGTATCAGGCCCGGACCCCGCCGCGAAAACAACGGCGTCCACATCATCCATCAGACCGGCCAGTACATCAATCTCATCTTCGAGGTCAGCGACTGCGACACCTGCCCCCATTTCTTCAAAATAGGGACTTTGCGTTTTGTCACGGATCATCGCTTTCGCTTCAAAATGCTCGCTTTCCTGAAGCAAACGGACTACATGTCTGCCGATTTGCCCATTCGCTCCGACAACCAACACCTTTTTCATAGAAATCACTCCTTTTTAATTGGCTCTGTTGTCATTTGTTGTTGATATTCTTCTCTTCAGGTAGAAGTTTGCCGCGGACATGGCGGAAACTTCCCGTATCTCCCTCTGATCGATACAGGTGATTTTCCTCCATGCTAGTTCCACAGGCGTTTCCACCTTCCGTTCCTATCATCAACAATAGGCTTTAACAGAGGTTTTTAATTACTTACGACTGGAGATTCTTTCACGTAGTCATCCGATTCAGCTAAATCAGCCATGAATTGTGCGAGACTCGCCCGGGAAACTCTCACACCTACTTCCTCCTTGCCATAATAACCGACTTTCACCGGCTTTTCCCCTTTATCATTCAGATAGCCGACACGTACCAGCGTCCAGTCGAGATCGGTACTGCGAATAGCTGCAGCCATACGCTCAACTTCACGCTGGTTATTTGCCAGGCCGATACGAAGGGCAGAAGCGAATGCGTTGATACGGTAACTTTTTTCGTCTTTCGGGTCCTCCACACTGCTCGTAGCTACTCCGAGGAATCGTTTCGTCCCGACTTCTCCCATGGTCTCTACGATATTGATCACCCCTTCACTGAGGGTCTGTCTTTTCACGCGACCGTTCGGGCCAAGGAGACTGATGACAGCATCCGCATCGCGCACCGTTTCTTTGATCTTCTCCCGTTCGTCGAGTGTTCCTTCAATAGTTGCAAGACGTTCATGTTCCATCGGATACAGCTTTTCGGGGCTCCTTGCGTAAGCATATACTTCATGACCTCGCCCCAACAATTTATCTACGAGACGGAGCCCGGTAGCTCCTGTACCTCCAAAAACCACTATTTTCAATGAACACATCTCCTTTCTTCAAAATACTCCATCTTACTATTTTCCCATATTACCTACTCTGAAACAATGTGACCATTTAATGGCATACCATCTTTACATTGCGGGTATGCACCTTGTAGTATGTGGTGAACACCTATTCACCATACCACTATTTCATACATATCAAGGAGGCATCGCCGTGGACAACAAAAAGAAGAAATTCAAGTTCATGAACACCACTTTCTGGTCGTCTTTTCTCATCCTTCTAGCCTTTGCTGTATGGGGAGGATTAGCGCCAGAAACGCTCGCTTCCCAGGCAGATACGATTTACGGGTTCATCGCTGACACCTTCGGATGGTTCTACCTCGTATTCGTATTCTGTCTGATCATCTTCAACTTTTACCTGGCCTTCAGTAAATACGGATCGATTCGCCTCGGCGGGGATGATACCCGTCCGAAATACCCTTTTTTCACCTGGATTGCCATGCTGTTCAGTGCCGGTTTCGGGGTAAGTATCGTCTTCTGGGGCGTGGCTGAGCCGATGACTCACTTCGGTACACCACCTCCGTTTGAACCGGGAGTAGAAGCAGGAACAGCGGAAGCCGCTCGTATCGCTATGTGGAACGCCTTTTTCAACAACGGCATCCACCAATGGGCATCGTTCACCTTTGTCGGACTTGCCATTTCCTACTTCATCTATCGTCAGGAAGAACGCAGCCTGATAAGTGATACCCTTAATCCTGTCATCGGTGACACCGGAAAGAAACCGTTGCGCCGGACCATCGACAGTATTGCAGTCATTGCCACTGTCATGGGGGTTGCCACAACGCTCGGATTAAGCGTTCTTCAGATCAACAGCGGACTTGGAGCTACGTTCGGTCTTCCGTCCGGGGAGACGACACAGATATTGATTGTACTTGCCATGTTCGTCTTCTTCATGGTGTCGACCTTCTCAGGACTTGACCGCGGTATCAAATACTTAAGTAACGTCAACCTTGGACTCGCCCTCCTACTTATGATCGTAGTGTTGTTCATCGGCCCGACCGGTTTTATTTTCAATACAATCACCACTGGAATCGGGGACTATCTGCAGAACTTCTTACAGGCAAGTCTGCGCCTCGGTCACTACAGTGAGAGTACGTGGGTGCAGGACTGGCCGGTCTATTACTGGGCCTGGACTATCGCCTGGGCACCGTTTGTCGGTATGTTCGTAGCCCGTATCTCCAAGGGCCGTACCGTGCGTGAATTCGTACTCGGCGTTATGGTGACCCCACCATTCCTCGGGATTATTTGGATCGGGATTTTCGGGGGTACCGCTATTCATTCCGATCTGTTCAATGGTACAGACATTGCGGGAGCCGTGGCTCAAGATGAAGCGACCGCTCTTTTCTCATTATTTGCACAGCTGCCACTCGGAGGAATTCTTTCGATACTGTCCATCTGTCTGTTGTTCACGTTCCTTGTCACTTCTGCCGACTCGGCTACGTTCGTGCTCGGAATGATGACGACCCAGGGGGACAGAGACCCGTCTGTAGTAATTAAGGCAATTTGGGGTACACTGATCGCCTCCCTTGCTATCATACTGATTCTCAGTGCCGGACTTAATGGTCTTCAGACTGCCTCGCTGATCGGGGCCTTACCATTCTCGATTGTACTCTTTGTGGTCGCCGTTTCACTTCTGATGACGATCAGAAGTGACTACAGAGAAACACGGGAACGTAAAGATATCGAGAAGCACCGTAAGATTGCAGATCATATCGATGATGAAAACGGAAATGGGAACGGGAATGGGGATGGGAAAGATAACACTTAACCGTCTACTTTTTAGAATCATTAATAAGAGCTGCCGATTTCAATGGAATCGGCAGCTCTTTTATAATGAATTTATTTTATCGGACTCGAATTTCCTGACCGAGCTGAAGATTGTACGGGTCCACATCAGGGTTCAACTCGTAAAGCTCCTCTACGGTAAGTCCTTCATGCAAATTCGCAATACTGTAGAACGTGCTTCCCGGACTGACAGTATGATACTGCTCCGGCATATTTTCCTCCGGAGGAGCTACCCGAACCTCCTGACCAAGTTGGAGATTTCTCGGTTCAATACCCGGGTTCCATTCATACAGATTCTTAAGCGTTACATCAGTGTGAAGATTGGCCATGCTGTACAACGTCGTTCCAGGAGATACAGTGTGAGACGTTTCTTCGCTTCCGTCCTTATAGTCGTTGGCAGCCACGTTCCCGCCGCCGATTCCAAGAGCCAGACCTGCAACTGCCAGTGAAATGACACGCTTTTTCACGGTTAGCCTCCTTAGAATGTGTTCTATAAGACTTTTGCCGCTGCAATTCCCTTTCAAACATTCATGGAATGCCAATAATCAGAATCTCATCTTCCCTATCGACCGGGGCTCCACCTTTCCTCAAAACCGTTCTGCTCCGAATATTGATATAACAATTTCAGTTTTTCTGAATGATAATTGTATAGACTTCTGTCTTCATGTATTAGTGCTTCTTCAACTTTCAAATATTCGTTTCGTTCCACGAGCTGATCAAGATAATAATTCTCCGGCACTTTATCACTCTTGTTCAAGTTACAGGTGCGACAGGACAACACGAGATTCCAAATATTATCCGATTGAACGAGAGACCATGGGATGAAGTGATCAACATGAGTTTGGGCATTAGACGTATTCAAAGCTTTTCCACAATAAAAACACTGGTTTTCAAACCTGGAAAGCAGTATCTCTCTGTAAGGAGAAAGCGATTCTCTTTGAGCTATACTTTCTACTTTCTCCAGCAGAAAATCTTTCGATACCGGATTATACTGTTCGATCATCTTTGCCAGGTGATAGTTCACAAGGTCTGTAATAAGGCGCTGATATTTAAGTAAAAAAATATGAGCCTCCGGATGAAAACGGAAATACTCGGAATGTTTACGACGATCAAAGCCATACAGCTTTCCTTCAAAATCACTGTAGAGCGCACCGAACACATATTTCTTCATTACAGGTCCAGCTTTTTCCAAAACGTAAATCTGATCATTCATCTGAAGCTGATCAAAGCTCAAAGTGACCGGGATTTGCTTTTCCTGCTGTGCTTTCACAATAGCGCCGGCTACTCCTGAATTTTGATTCCCCTGTTTCAATCCGTGACGAACTACCAGATTCCAATACGTTTTCACAAACGCATAACCGATCTGATTATACGTCAACTCAAGATGATAGTCCGTATTGTAAAGATTCTCAAGCAATGCTTTCAAAAGACCGAACTTATATGTCTGGGTCTTCTTGCTCTTATAAAAAAACCATGTAAACTGATACCAGATATCTTCCTCCTGTAAAGAACGAAAGCTGACTGGCCCGTGACTAATCTCCCAACTCACTATCTTCCCTCCCATCTTCCTGCTCTTCCTTCTCCTTCCTCATCTCCTCCAGCATCGCAATCAGACGGTTGACTTCTTTATCGCTCAAATCATCGAAATGATCGAGCTGGTTCTGGATGAAGTTGACCGTCTCATCTTTTCTCTCTCCATCTTTCAGGAAAAAGGTCGTAATGGAGCTGGTGATCATACCGATGAGTCCGATCCCAACAAGCATCAGAATCACTGCTACTATACGTCCGACGCCGGTCTCCGGAGAAATATCCCCGTATCCTACGGTCGTTGTCGTCACGACCGACCACCATACCCCGTTCATATACGAAGTGATGGACGGCTCAAATTCCTTAGCCACTATAGCCGCTCCGAAGATAAGGATAAAGGCGACGCTTAGTACAAGGTCGAGTCCATTGGTTTTGATGATGGAATATAGGGTCCCGAGATACTTGCGGGCAATCGCGAAGAAACGAAGAACCCGGAACAGACGGACGATACGGGCTGTCTGGAAAATCGCATCAAGCGGGATAGCGGCGATAATGTCAAAGGGGTTTCTCTTTATGTACTCCCATTTCCGATCCGCTGCAATGAATCTGACGAGAACATCAGTGAAGAAAATGAGCCAGACGAAGCGATCGATCACCATCAATACCGCGTTATCAGTCCAGATGAACAGGACCGAGATGAAGGCGAGTGTGACAAGGGTTATCTCATAGGCGAGCCACCATTCCTGTTTCTTTTCTTCCTCCACCTTTGGTCCACTCCCCTATCTCTTTTGTTCATTCCTCTGCTTCAACTATAGCAGAAAGAAGGCGTAAACATAATTCCTGAAGTATTCAATTCTTCCACTCCAACAGTTCGATCCGGTTACCGAAAGGATCGTGGATATAACAGCGCTCCGCTCCCGGCAGTTTATCATCCTGCTTGACTTCCACTCCTTTTCGTTCCAGTTCCTTCATCATTTCTTTTAGGCCATCCACCTCAAAAGCTGGATGTGCTTTCTTTGCGGGAGTGAAAGGATCTTCGATACCGACATGAAGCTGCTGATTGCCAAAACGAAACCAGACCCCTCCATTTTTCTTCAAAGCCTCAGGTTTCTCGATTTCTTCCATACCGAGGGCTCCTTCGAAAAATTCTCTGGCTTCGTCCTCCCCGTCGACTGGTGCTGCGAGCTGAATGTGATCGATTCGTTTCAACATAGTGATTCTCCTCTCCTATTGATCTCCGCTCACTTTTTCAAACGGATGATCGACTTCCTGATTGAATTCGTTGTTTTCTTCTTTCTTACGCACTTCTTCTTTTCTCGTTTTCTTCAAGCTTCCGGTGATCCCTATGACCGATAACAGGAATAAACAGAGAAACAGAAGCGGCACGCCGACGAGCCACGGCGCTCCGGTCTGTATCGTGTAATACTTCATACCGATGAGGGAGGCCCATTCGTTCGTAACTGGCTGTGGCGGCCCTCCCCCAAGCCCGAACGCTACTCCCGTCCCTCCGAAATAAACTTCGAACACACCGAGATGGGTCATGACGAGTATCGCCTGTATCGCCTGGCGATTCAACAGACCGAGAATGTGATTTTTCAGATATGGGAAGAGTTGCGTCCTGGTGATACGCCACTTCCCGGCCCCTATCAACTGACTGGAGACGACGTAATCCTTTTTCAAAAATTCTCCGGTCAAATTAGCGATGAAGACGGCCGCAGGTGGTGTCAGAAGCAGAGCGATGACAAGAACTTCCGCAGTGAGACGATAGGTAAGACTTGTGGCGAACCCGGACATTCGCTCCTGCATCAAAGGATTCAAAAGCTGATACGCGATGATCGAAGCGGGAACGAAATAAAGGACGGAAATCGTATGTTCCACCCATTTGGCTGCACCTTTCCGGTAGAAGCCGAGCGGGATGCCGACTAGAAGCGCGAGCAGAAAGCTGATCCCTGCAATCGACAACGATCCGAGAATCGTGTATTTCGCTCCTTGAAGAATTTGATGGAACAGATGGACCCCGTCCGCATCCGTCCCTAAGATCGAATGTTCAAACGGTGCAAACGGCGGACCTACTACGCCGTCCTCCAGGTTCAGAAACGGGGTCTGCGGAATATAACTGTCGAACACGAGAGCATGGACGAAACTGGCGGTTACCATAAGTATAAGGAAAAAGGACCCGAGCAGGAATCCCGGCTGACGCCACACACTTCTTTTCATATGTCCACCCCCTGTTTCGTAGTCACATAGACGAGGACTTCCACCAGCTTCAAAGCGACGTATATCGGGATGAAAAACAGCATAGCCGTGACGAAAAACACCGGTGGCTGAACATATTCAATGAGGAAAGAGGTCATACCGAAGTTGTTGAACAAGTACTCCACGATGAACAGATTGCTCACCGTCAGTCCGATAATGAACTTCCCTTGATAAACGAATTTCACCATCACGTTTCTGCTTATATGTCTTAATAATATGTATGGTTTAGGCAGCCCTTTGCTGACAGCAAGGCTGTAATAGTCTTCCCTGCTCTCTTCATCGATGAAATCGAGCATCGAATGCAGGAAATAAATGGACGGCAGTATGGAAAGCACCACGGCCGGTAAAAGAATCGCTTCATTCGTTCCCGCTCCGGTGAAAGCGATCGCCCGCCAGTCGAACGTCGTATACACCCATACCATCACCAGCTGCGCGGAAAGAACATACATCACATCCGGAATCGTTGAAAGGAGGGAGGTGACCGACCGTACTCCTCTACTCACTTTCGACGGAGCCATCCATAACATGAACGTCCATACAGAAGCTGCCACAAACGAAAGGAGGAGCGCTAGGCCAAGCACGCTCATGGAACTTCCGAACGCCTTCCAGATAATCGGAAAAAGTTCCCGTTCCACTCCCGAAGTGAGGTTTATGTAAATCAATTGCTCCGGGTTCGCCATGGCCAACCCTGTCGCTGCAATCCGGTCGATGTCTGGCCACCGGAAGCCTTCCGGCGAAACGAACAATGAAGAAGTACTGATGAAGAAAATGCCGACCACTAAAAAAAGCGGTTTCAATAGTTCATGGACCCATTTCTTATTAATGATGATACTCGCACCCCCATTACTTATTCCACTATCATATTATCATAAATGTGGAAAGATATAACAGGAAGCATTCTCTCGTTTTTACATGTTTCGAAATCGAGAAAAAAGGAAATATCTATGGAGTGATGCTTGTACTACTTTTTTTCACTTAAGGAGTGAATGGGCAATATGCTATTCAGAGAATATGAATTTTTGAACAAGACGCTTGCGAACCGTTTCGTCGTTTCGCCGATGACAAGAATCAGCGCGGAAGAAGACGGACGGGCGAATGATACGATGAAAGAATACTACGCACGTTTCGCTAAAGGCGGATTCGGAACGATTATCACGGAAGGCATCTATCCTGATCAAAGTTATAGCCAAGGGTATAATAATCAACCAGGCCTAGCCAGTGATATCCAGGCCGACTCATGGAAACCGGTCGTCGAAGCAGTTCACGAGGAAGGCTCTGCTATCGTCGCACAGCTTATGCATGCCGGCGCCCAGAGTCAGGGAAATATTTATACGGAGGAGACGATCGCTCCTTCCGCTGTCCAGCCAAAAGGCGAACAGTTAGGCTTTTACGGAGGATCCGGTTCCTTCCCGGTGCCAAGAGCGATGGATGATCATGACTTCGTGGAAGTGAAAGAAGGATTCATACGAAGTGCTCTGCGCGCGAAAGAAGCAGGGTTCGATGGCGTGGAACTGCACGGAGCCAACGGATATCTCCTCGATCAGTTTTTGACGGATTATTTCAACAAGCGTACAGATGAATACGGAGGATCACCGGAACAACGATTGAAGTTCGTCCTCGAAGTAATCGAAGAAGTCCGTGCTGCCGTCGGTGATGACTACCCGGTAGGCATACGTATTTCCCAGGCGAAAGTGTCTGACGGCGAACACAAATGGGCCGGCGGTGAGGAAGAAGCACGGACGATTTTCGAAGCGCTAGGAAATGCACCGCTCGATTTCATCCATACGACGGATGCCGATGCGGCCGATCCTTCCTTCGGGGAGGATACGAAAACATTGGCAGAAGCCGCGAAAATCTTCAGCGGGCTGACCGTAATCGCCAACGGGCAACTGAAAGATCCGGTCAAAGCTGCCCAACTCCTGAAAGAAGGACAGGCTGATCTCGTGGCCATCGGTACCGGCGCTCTTGCCAATCCCGACCTGCCGAATCTTGTCGATAAAGGCGAAGACCTGCGGGAGTTCGACTTTGAAAAAACCCTTCTGCCGGAAGCGTATGTCAAAGATCATGAACTGAACCAGAATATTTTCAACGGATGATTTTCTTTGAAACGGCCCTTTTACGGGTCGTTTTCTTTTTTCCCGATATCCCTTTTTTCTGATAGTATGAAAACAGACAGAAAGGAAGAGATCTATGCCAGGAATATTCGTAACAGGAACCCATTCAAACGTAGGAAAAACGCATTTCGTCACCTCCCTGGTGAAAGCATTAAGAGAAAAAGGGGTTGATGCTGTCCCTTACAAACCCGTGCAGTGCGGAGCTACGGAAGAAGGGACGTCTCCCGATGCTGATATGTACCGGAGCGTTTATGAACCGGACCTTGGAGACGTGCTTTGTACATATCTGTTCGACGCGAAAGTATCCCCTCATCTAGCCGCGAGTCTTGAGGACAGGCTGATCGAACCGGAAAGGATTCTCCGTGACTACGCTTTTCTCGAAAAAATGCATGATATCGTCATCGTAGAGGGTTCCGGAGGTATCGCCGTCCCGCTTATCGATGAACAATATGGCATTCCTGAACTGATGAACGACCTGAATCTGCCTGGACTGCTGATTGCGGATGCGGGAATCGGCACACTCAATCAGACGACGATGACTGCCGCTTATGCAAACAGCAAAAACGTCGATTTGCGTGGAATCGTCCTCAATCGTTTCCCTGAACTCCCATCCATCGGTGTGCGTCACAATCCGGAAATGCTCGAGCGCACCACCGGCCTCCCTATCTTAGGAAAAGTCGCGGATGCGGAGGAGCCGGAACTTTCAGCTTATCGCACCATCTATTCAGATTTTCTCGAAACACTTAAATAAGGAAGTCGAAGGAGAGAACCGACATGAAACAGGAACTATTAAACCGCTTCACGAGCTACGTCCAAATAGATACACAGTCCGACGAAACGACAGATGCGACCCCTTCCACAGAGAAACAGTGGGACCTGGCCAACAAACTGGTGGAGGAACTGGAAGCAATCGGTATGAGTGACGTATCCATCGACAAAAATGCCTATGTCATGGCTACCCTTCCTTCAAACACCGACAAAGAATTGCCGGTCATCGGCTTCCTCGCCCACATAGACACGGCCACGGACTTCACAGGAACCAATGTAAACCCGCAAGTGTGGGAGGATTATGATGGAAAAGCTATGACTCTTAATGAAAACGTGACCCTCTCTCCCGAGGACTTCCCTTCCCTTTTGAAGTACATAGGCCATACACTCATCACGACGGATGGAACGACGCTTCTCGGAGCCGACAACAAGGCTGGCATCGCGGAGATTATGACGGCGATGCACTATCTGATCGAGAACCCCTCCCTCCCTCATGGAGACATCCGTGTCGCTTTCACTCCCGACGAGGAGATCGGGAAGGGACCTCATCATTTTGATGTCGAGCGGTTCGGAGCCGATTTCGCTTACACGATCGATGGCGGTGAACTCGGAGAGCTGGAGTACGAAAGCTTCAACGCCGCTGCTGCCACCATCCAGTTCCAGGGACGAAACGTGCACCCGGGTTCAGCCAAAGACAAAATGATCCATGCCTCGAAAATGGCGATGACCTTCATGTCTTCCCTGCCTTCCTTTGAGGCACCCGAATACACGGAGGATAAACAGGGTTTCTATCACCTCGTCGGTATGGAAGGAGACGTAGAAACCGCCACGTTATCCTATATCATCCGTGATCACGACAACAAGAAATTCGAACAGAAGAAAGACTACATCATCAAAACGGTGGAAGAACTACGCAAAGTTTACGGCGAGTCCGCGATTTTGCTCTATATGGAAGACCAGTACTACAACATGCGTGAAAAAATCGAGCCCGTCTTTGAAATCGTCGATGCTGCGGAGCAGGCCATGAAAAATAAAGGAATCGAGCCGCTGATTCGTCCGGTACGCGGAGGAACGGACGGCTCTCAGCTATCATTCATGGGCCTTCCGACACCGAATATTTTTACAGGCGGCGAGAATTATCACGGGAAATACGAGTACATCTCTCTCGACAATATGGAAAAGGCGAGCGGCACGATCGTGGAAATCGCTCAACTATTTGCAACCGACGACAGGTTTAACACCACCTGGAAAAAGGAAAGAAAATAATATAGATTTTTGATAAAGGTGGTGACCTGATGAGCAATAAGAAAAAAGACCACAACGTCGACAACAATCGGAAACGTATAAATGAAGAAGAACGTACAGACCTTGCGGAGAAATTCAAAGAAGAAGAACTGACAGATGATATCCCGGTGGAAGAACTCGAAATCGATGAAAAGGGAAACAGACAAAAAAGAAATACGAGAACCGATTCCCAGAGCGAAAAGAAATACCGCAAAGACCGCGACAATCAGGAATAATATAAAGAGAGTGCTCTCCTTTTCACCTAAGGAGAGCACTCTCTTTTTTGTTTCAATTATTCTGTGACAAGTTGTAGTTCGACAGGAATAAACTCTTCCAATTCTTCATCGTTCATAATACTGGTCACAGCAGAAATAGCTTCTTCCCCTATTAAATCAGGTTGCTGAGCGACTGTAGCGTCCATTCTTCCTTCAGATATCGCGGTTCTCGCATCATCCGTAGCATCAAAACCGACTACAGTTACATCCTCAAGCATCGATTGCGATTCAAGAGCTTCCACAGCCCCTAGGGCCATCTCATCATTGTGAGCAAAAACCGCATCAATAGAATCATTACCCTGTATAATGTTTTCCATGACTGTAAGACCTTCGGATCGATTGAAATTAGCCGATTGAGATGCTACTACTTCTAATCCATCCATACCCTCTAAACCGTTATGAAAACCTTTTCCCCGTTCACGAGTAGCCGATGCTCCCGGGATGCCTTCGAGTTCAACGAGATTAGCTTCTTCTCCAACTTGTTCAGCAATAAATTCGGCAGCCATTTCCCCACCCGCTACGTTATCGGAAGCGATATGAGTGACTACTTCTCCTCCATCTGCTGTGCGATCCACAGTCACTACCGGCACTCCTTCACTGTTAGCTGATTCTATTGCCGAAACAACAGCTGCAGAATCTGTCGGGTTCACCAACAGCACATCAATATTTTGTTGCAACATGTCTTCAATATCATTTACCTGTTTGGCAGCGTCATCCTGCGCATCTACTGTAGTGATTTCATACCCGGCATCTTCAGCAGCAGCTTCAGCTCCATCCCTCAAAGAAACAAAGAATGGATTGTTGAGGGTGGAGATGGACATCCCAACCTTTACACTGTCAGCTCCTTCCTCGTTATCATTACTTCCCGTAGACTCTGAAGAATTTCCTGGTGACTCTGTCGAGCATGCAGCCAATAAAATTCCTAACAACAAAATCCCCATAAACTGGTAACATTTTTTCATTTTTAATTCCTCCCTAATAATTTATTTATCTAACGGTTAATTAACCGTGATAAGCTCGTTATTTTGAACGCCTATCCAATAACACAGCAAGGAGAATCACTCCACCTTTCACAATTTGCTGATAAAAAGATGATACATTCATCAAGTTTAGGCCATTATCAAGAACCCCGATGATTAAGGCTCCAATCAATGTACCCGTAATTCTTCCGCGACCACCTGCCAGACTCGTACCACCCAACACAACAGCAGCAATAGCATCCAGTTCATACATTGATCCTGCTGTAGGTTGGGCTGAGTTCAAACGACTGGTAAGAATAATACCTGCGAGAACAGATAACATGCCTGTGAGAGCATACACCCATATTTTTGCTCTATCCGCCTTGATTCCGGAGAGTATGGATGCTTCTTCATTCCCCCCTATGGCATATACTTTTCTACCAAATACAGTTTTATTCAAAATGAGAAATAGTATGAAAAACACAGCAACCATCAGAATAGCTGGAAAAGGAACTCCAAAAACATAACCTTGCCCTATCATTTCAAATACGAAGCTTTCTGAAAGTCCTGTAATAGGTCGGCCATCTGTATATACCAGCGTAGCGCCTCGAAATATAGTCATTGTTGCAAGTGTAGCTATAAACGGAGCCACCTTACCTTTTGTAATAACTACTCCATTAAACGCTCCCATAGCCAGACCGGCTAAAAGACCTATCAGTACTCCGAGAATAGGATCCATACCACTCGCAAGTACACCCGCGGTTAAAGCGCTTCCAAAAGCAAGCATGGATCCCACGGAAAGATCGATACCTCCTGTTAGAATAACGAACGTCATTCCGAATGCTATCAAAGCATTTATAGAAATCTGTCTTAACAGATTCAAAATGTTATCCAAGGTAAAGAAGTTGTCACTAGCAAAGCCAAGTACAACCATTATTAATATCAAACCTAACAGAGGACCGAGTCTTGCAAGGTTATTCGTTATGAATTTCTGCACGATATTCTCCCCCCGTCGCCGCTTTCATTATCATTTCTTGATTCGCTTCTTTTCCGTCGAGTATGCTGGCAAGCTCGCCCTCATGAATAACCATGATTCTGTCACTTACACCGAGTATCTCAGGAAGTTCTGAAGAAACCATAAGAATCGCCACGCCTTTTTCAGTCAATTCATTAATAATGTGATAAATCTCTTTTTTTGCACCTATATCCACACCACGAGTCGGTTCATCAAGAATAAGAACTTTGGGTTGGATACCTAACCATTTCGCAATTACGACTTTCTGCTGATTTCCTCCGCTTAATGATTGAACATCCTGTTCCGCTCCTGTTGTACGAACATGGAGTTTCTCTACCAATTTTTCAACTAACTGCTGTTCTTTTTTATGCGACATCCACCCTTTTTCGGAAACGGATTTTAAATTAGTCAATGCTATATTCTCTCTTATTGATAAATGTAATACCAACCCCTCATTTTTGCGATCCTCTGTAATAAATCCTATCCCTGCTTTGATTGCATCAGAGGGATCTCTAATCGAGATTGGAGTGCCATCGATAAGTATTTCCCCGGCTTTACGTTTTGCAGCTCCGAATATAGTCTCCATGATTTCCGTTCTTCCTGCCCCCATCAGACCCGCAACACCAAGAATTTCCCCTGCTTTCACGTCGAAACTTACATCCTTGAAATGCCCTTCCCGTTCCAGGTTTTTCACTTCAAAAATCGTTTCCCCCAGTTGATGATTTCTTTCCGGAAACCTATCGCCCAGTTCTCTCCCGACCATCATTTTCACAATTTCATCAAATGATGTTTCATTCAATACTTTCATTCCCGCATATTCTCCATCCCGTAAAACAGTGATTCTGTCGCAAATATTAAATATCTCTTCCATACGATGAGATATATAAACCACTGCAACATTTTGACTCTGAAGAGAACGAATGACACTGAAAAGATTTTCAATTTCTTTATCCGTCAGAGCCGCGGTCGGTTCATCCATAACAATCATTTCAGCTTTAGTAGATAACGCCCGAGCAATCTCTATCATCTGTTGCTTACCCACAGATAAATCACCAGCTGTCTCATTCGGGTCTATATCTTCTACCCCAAGCATCGCGAGGTTCCGCTTTGTTTGTTCATACATTTCTTTTTGTCTCAAAATTCCGGTTTTCCCCCATGTCAATTCTTTACCAAGGAACATGTTTTGTGTAACTGTCAAGTAGGGGATAATGTTCAATTCTTGGTGAATAACGACAATGCCGTCTTTTTCAGCTTCTTTCGGACTGGAAAAATTCTGTTCTTTCCCTTTCACTTCAATTGTTCCTGCATCTTTACCGTGAATACCTGTAAGAATTTTTATTAAAGTCGACTTACCAGCTCCATTTTCTCCCATAAGTGCATGAACTTCTCCTGGTATCAAGGAAAATCGAACATCCTTTAACACTTGGTTTCCAGAGAAAGATTTATCGATCCCTTCCATAGAAACGAAAGGCTTATCGCTCATACAGTCACCTCATTCTCAAAAAATTACACCTGATTGTAAAATTGCATTAGCAAAAGGTGTCGCTTCTCCTGTGCGAATTACGAGTTTTGTTTCCGTCAACTTCTCCTTCAATTCCTTATGCTTAATAAAAGTTAGCGGAAGTCCGGTCTCACTGATAACCTTATGTACTTCCTCGTTATTATTTTTTATTTCTTCTGCAAGAGTCACTCTTTCAGTCTCCATCTCTTCAAGAAGAAGGGAAAACACCCTATTGAAAGAAGGGACGCCTATGTATAAAGATAAATCTACACATTCTACATTTTCCGGAATTGGAAGCCCACAATCCGCAATCACAATTGTATCTGTATGCCCTAATTTACTAAGAGCTGCATTTATATCTCTATTCAAAATACCGTGTTTTTTCATTTTAAATTGCCCCTAACACCCTGAAGATACTTTTCAACTTCTTCTTTTTCAGGCATTCCATTTTGGGCTCCGGCTTTTTCAACGGAGAGAGCTGCCGACGCATTGGCAAAATCTATAGCTTCATTCAATTCACTTCCAGAAGCAAGTTTTGCAGCCAAGCTACCATTGAATGTATCGCCCGCTCCGGTCGTATCGATTGCATTCACTTTATATGCCGCTACATGTTTTGATTGTTCATCTTGTGTGTAGCTGACCCCCTGCTCACCCATGGTGACGATTAATTTCTTTTGTAACCTTCCATCCATCCCTCCCGACGTAAGCTCTTTCACTTCTGTTTCATTAGGAGTGAAATATTTGATGGTTTCAAACAATTCTTCAGGGATTGGCTGGAATGGTGCAGGATTCAATATTGTTTTCACCCCGGCCTGATGAGCTAATTCCGCTGCTTTTATTACAACTTCGACAGGAGTCTCCAGCTGAAATAAAACAATGTCGGAATTTCTTATCGTCTCTTCCTGTTTTTTTATATCTTCCGGAGTGAGACTATGATTAGCTCCGGGGGTCACGATAATTCTGTTATCATTCTCAGCCAGTATGATAGTCGCAATCCCCGTAGGTACATCTTTTTTTCTTGTTACCAGTGACATATTTACCTTCTGTTTTTCTAAATGAGTCATCAGCTCCTGACCAAAACTGTCCACTCCAACTGCACCAATCAATGTGACATCTGCACCTGCACGAGTAGCTGCTACAGCCTGGTTCGCACCTTTCCCCCCTGGGTAAGTATGGAAGTCATCCCCCATCAATGTTTCTCCCTTTTCAGGCATTCGGGATGCAGAAACGACAAGGTCCATGTTTATACTTCCGACTACTGTAACTTTCGGCTTTCTCACGTCACTTCCTCCTTCCGTATAGTAGACCCGCGTTCTACAAGTTTTACTTGAAATTCTTTCATATCTATCAGGAGATCCGGATCTCTTATTTGTTGAATAAGCATTTCTACAGCAGCTGTGCCTATGTCATATATAGGTTGAGCCATTGTCGTCAGAGAGGGAGATGTTGTTTTGCCGAGCATGATGCCATCAAACCCTACAATGGATAGTTGATCAGGAATATTTATCCCGAGAGTTTCACATGCCTTTATCGCCCCTACTGCCATAAGATCGTTAGCAGCAAATAAGCCATCTATATCCGGATGGGCTTTTAACAACCTGGTTGTACTTGCCATAGCTTCCTCTATTCCGTATCCGCCTCTTTCAACCAGAGAAGACTGGAACCATGATTCTTGTTCCACTTCACTCATATAACCTCCTCTCCGTTGCTCAGCATTTCTAACGTCTTGAGGACCTGCTAAATGAGCGATTTTCTTACACCCTATTTCTTTAAGATATTTGACTGCTTCTTGCGCCCCTTCAAAATTATTCACTGTTACAGATGGTACTCCTTCATATAAAATTCTGTCCAGAGCTACTACAGGTATATTAAATTCCTTTATATACTCACTGATCATCGTACTCGAGACAATTACTAGTCCATCAAGTGACTTTTGTGTCAGGGCTTCCAAATACTTACGTTCTTTCTCTAAATCATCGTCGGTATTACAGAGAATGAAGGTGTATTCTTCCTTTTGTGCCACATCCTCTACAGCCCTCGCAAGTTCAGGAAAGTATGGGTTCATAATATCAGGAACAAACAGGGCAATTGTTTTTGATCTGCCTTTAAAAAGGTTTCTGGCTACGTCATTTGGTCGATAGTTCAACTCCTTAATCGCCACTGCGACCCGTTGCTTGGTTTCACTGTGGACATAACCATTACCATTTAGTACTCTGGAAACAGTGGCCGTGGATACTTGAGCCAACTTTGCTACATCTTTTATAGTGGCCATAATCTCTCACCCCTAGACATACAACTCATATGTAACCCGTTACACATGAGCCGAAAATTTTTTCTGTTTTTATACTGCTAATATGTAACCCGTTACATACAAAATAAAACGTTTTCAAAAGAAAGTCAATAACTCAAGTGAAACTTTTCTGAATTCTTTTTCGTATAAATAATTATAAGGAGTGATAGTTATGTTCACCATTGCAGATGAATTATTGCTATTGGCGTTACACAATAAAAAAGGATCAGTCGTATCAAGAGCCACTTCTTCCCTGAATTTCGGCCTTGCCGGAGCCTTCATCAGCGAACTCGCTCTTAAAGAACGGGTAGAAGTGAACGGCAAGAGGCTCGTCGTCAAAGATAGCACCCCTGTGGAGGACCCTTTTTTAAATGATATCTTCGAGCAGATCAAAAACTCCAAAAAGAATAGGAAAATCAGAACGTGGGTAGAGAAATTCGGTCATCGGATGAAAGACCGCAGAAAAGGCATGTCCCACCGTCTTGCCGAACAGGGAATTCTGGAAGAAAAACAAAAAGACTTCCTTGGTGTGTTCAAATGGAACATCTATCCTTCCCGCGATTATTCGTATGAACAGGAGATCCGCACAAGATTGACGGAAGCGCTAAAAACCCCGGAATCACTTGATGATCGCACACTTGTCCTTCTCAGCTTGATTGGTGCATGTGATATCGTAAAAGAAGTATTCCCGAAAGAAGAAGCCAAAGAGAAGAAAAAGCAGATAAAACAATGGACGAAGCAGAACCCTTATGGTAAAGCTGTAAACGATACAGTCCATGCTACGAATAATGCCGTCTATGCAGCAATAGGTGCGGCCGCCATTGCATCGAGCGGACCTTCCTAAAAAGGTTGCATGCTGTTTGCACCCCGGTGATACCCGTACCGGCGGGATAAGGAATGTAAAAAGAACCCCGTACACTGCCTTTATATAAGCATTGTGCGGGGTTTGTTTGTGTGATGGCTTTTGTATTCCGAGTTCTTTGTCGTTATTTAAGGCAAATCGTTTCCGGCAGCACAGTACAATTCATACCATTCTTCTCGCGTCAGTTCCACCTTCGACGGAAGAGATGATATGCTCTTTCGAAAAGTCGAAAAATCCGTCCCGGATCCCGCACTTCGACTGCAGAATCATTTTTTCACGTAATGAAGGTTCTATGGCATTAGCGAATACTTCCTCCGATTCCCCTTTTCCGTAGATATCGGCGTGATCGAAGAAGTCGATACCGAGGTCGAGCGACTTGTCGATCATAGCTCTCGCTTCTTTCGTGGAAAGGCCGGACATGCGCATGCATCCAAGTCCGACCTGTGGTACATTCAATTCACTTGTTCCAAGGTTCATTCTTTGCATTATGATTGTTCATCCTCCCATATCAAATTGACCGACTTTCAGCTGATGGTACACTTCATCTATGATTTCCTTATGCGTACCGGATGACATCATTTTTGCCGAAGCGATTTTCCTGTAGGTCTCCTTCGTCATTTCCTCACGCGCGTAAAGGCGATCGAGCATGGGAATACGGAATTGTTCCATCGAGAGATAAGCGATCATCAATGTATCTTTCCTGTTTTCAATGTAAACTTTCAATCCGATCAGTCTCGGGAACATCCCCTGTTCCACATCATACTTCAGATGAATATCTTCTTTGGCGGCATTTTCTGTAATCGGTAAGTGACTCGGGAGCGTAATGAAATAAACGAGTTGTTCAAACGAACAGTCGATCTTCTCAAGCTCCACTTCCAATTCTTTCATGTTCCGGCGAGCCGTAGAGCGGATTTCCTGAAAGTAAAAATACCGTCCGGTCAAGAGGACCGTCAAAAGAAAAGCGAAGCCCAGACTGATGATACTGAATCCACTCATAATACATACTCCTCTGTTGCCACGACTTTGTTTTTCCCGGAATTCTTAGCTTCATAAAGAGCCTCATCCGCAAGTTCGATAAACTGTGCCGCTTTCATCGAACGATCGATTTCCGTCGAGGACACACCTACACTTATCGTAAGTCGTTTGCCGGGCTGACTTGATTCGGAGGGGAAGACCGTTTTTTCCACCAAATCCCGGATTTTTTCAGCAATCTCCCTGGCATCGACCAAAGACGTCTCCGAAAGTAACAGAGCAAATTCTTCCCCGCCGAAACGATATGCAGCCCCGGAGGTCCCCACTGAACTACCGAGCATATCTGCCAGTTGAATCAGCACATCGTTTCCAAGCAGGTGGCCATTGGTGTCGTTGTAAACTTTGAAATGATCGATATCTAATAGAATAAGAGAAACCGGCCTCTGCTTCTTCGTCAAAAGGTATCGTTCAATATCCTCCTGAAAGATCCACTGATTGAAAAGACCTGTCAGTCCGTCTTTTTTAGCCATCTCTTCGATACGCTTGTACAATTGGGACTGGTACAGTGCAACAGAAGCCTGGTGTGTCAGCGGGAGAATCTGATCCACCCACTCCTCGGTGATCCGCTTTTTGCTCACCGGGTTATCGATGAACATCACCCCGATATCTCCCTGCTGATGAAAAAAAGGGATGACCGCGAACTCCTTCATTTGTAACGTACTTTTCAGTCTTTTCATCATGGGATCGTTTTCAATAATGCGTCTGCAGATAATCGGACGACGTTTCTGCACAGCCTGTTCGGCAATCGTGTTACCGGTCAGGCGCAGGGAAAGGTGTCTCACTTTTTCATTCAGGGGGTGATCGAGCGAGTTTTCCGTTTCCTTCATACGGAACAGATCATTCAGCTTATACTTATTTTCCGCAATCACTTGCCACGTCTTAAATCCTTCTTCCGGGGTTAATGGCCCGGTAGCCATCTCCCCTTTCAGATAGTTCCCGTCTTCGGAAAAAAGAAACACGGCCGCACGGTTAAAGCTGAAACCATACCCCGCCGTCACAGCAGTCAGCATAATTTGCAATACCTGGTCCTCCGTCCTCGTCTGCTGAATCTTGTAGCTGACTTCACGAAATATATTCAGCTGTTTAAATGCGTGTAAGGAAAGGTCGAGGCGGCGTTGACGCTGACACCGCAGCTTATCGATATAGTTCATAAGGAAGGCAAGTGAAACAGCGAACAGCGGATAAACCGTCATTTCTATCCACTCGAACGGAATGTCACGGCTCATCATATAACCTACAGCCAAAACATTAGTGAAAATAGTCCCATACAAGCGGAACGCGATAACTCCTATTCCGATAAACAAAAGTATAAACCACTCTATATCAAGAGGAGGATAAAGAAAGTCGATACATACAATGGTCACTGCACTGCCTGCAGTTACGATATACCGATTGAACCAGCCCTTACCTTTGAAACGAATGATATTCGTAAGCAGACCCAGAATAATCGTGAGTAATAAAGCATATGTATAAGCAGGCATAACGACCCTCTTTCCATTTATGTAGTATTAAATGCTCATTACATTTACTCTACCACAATTTCCCGATTATTGCTCTACAAAAAAATAATCTCCCTCCAAAATTATGGCAGGGAGATCAAAATGTATTTGAACGGAAAAATCCAAGAGTACCTATATTTATTTGATAACGAGTACGGGTTTCGAGGCCTTCTGTACAACGTTATTACTGACACTACCGAGAAGAAGCTTCTTGACACCGCCGAGCCCACGGCTGCCGATGACGATGATATCGACATCATTTTCTTCTGCGTATTCACAGATTCT
Source organism: Salimicrobium flavidum (assembly GCF_900156645.1). Classification (GTDB taxonomy): domain Bacteria; phylum Bacillota; class Bacilli; order Bacillales; family Halobacillaceae; genus Salimicrobium; species Salimicrobium flavidum. The sequence goes on along the minus strand of NZ_FTOC01000002.1, from coordinate 50,665 downwards.
CTCCCCAGGATTCCCTTCTGCATCTCCAACAATTACTTTTGTCTTAACAGTGATAGGGTCTTCCTTTTCAAGTTCTTTCTTAATAGCTGCCACTTCAGTCTCGTATCGTTCGGCTAGCTCTTTTCCTACGGATTCAGCCATCTTCGCATTCGTCACGGGGCCGGTAGTGCTCACAACAGTAATTATGTGGATTTCACCATCACGGGAATCCATCACCTGTTTTTTTGCTTCATCGACCGCGTGCTTACTCAAATCACTTCCATCGTATGCAACTAGAATTTTTCTAGTCATAATGCATCTCCTCCTTCATGATTTGGAACTATGTGCACTTTATATTATACTATACTATTCCCTTTATATGGTGGGGGGTTAAACGTACTTAGTCGTTTAATTGTGAATTACTTATGAATTTTTCTGTTCTGTTCATGTTACTTTTACGATTAGCTCTGTTATGGTTTATTGTTGATTTTTATCCCTACGGGTGGAAGCTTGCCGCGGGCATGACGTCAACTTCCGCGAACTCCCTGAAGAGGCAAAAGACATGGTCATGAATGCGGAAGTAGCTTTGAAAAACGGCCATTCTTTTATGATTTCAGATGTCCCGCCGGGTATTGGCATGCCTTTCCAGAAAGGCAACAACATTTCGATTACCATTACGACTGACGACAAAGAAGAAGCGAAAGCAATTTTTGGACAACTGGCTGAAGGCGGCAAAATCACTATGGAATTGCAGGAAACGTTCTGGAGCCCATCGTATGGGAGTGTCATCGATCGCTTCGGCATCGAATGGCAAATTTCGGTGGAACCAGTAACGGAAAAATAAACGCAGAAAAATCCCGTTTCCCGGAATATGCAGGGTAGACGGGATTTTTTCCTGCGTTGAATAAGTATTGTCGTTCAGTGCATGCTTCAAAGAAAGGGCAGAAAATAATAGTAACAGGAAGAAATAGGGAAGCTCCCCCCCCCCCCCCCTCACAATCACGCAACGTTCAAGTAACTATTCACATATAGGAAGCTGTCCGACTACATATGAACAAAAGCTAACAGAACTGAATTTTTTGTTATTTCCCGGGTAATACGTGCTGGAAGCATATAAATTGCAGGAATATCTTCTCTTCTTTACACTTAATCCTACATCAGTGACCAAAGGGGATAATGCTATCGTGAAGCAGGTATACAGTGACGTGTTCCAGTTCAGAGGCTCCCATTATGACTTCGGGTACCAGCAGGGGATTTGGCTGAAAGATTCACCGATTCTTCCTAACCGGAACAAGCAGTGGTCCGGTAGAAGAAACCGTCATTTCATCATAGATTACAATGAAATAAGAACTATATTCATGAAATTTTCCCCGGGGATCTGGGACGAAATTCACGGTCTCGCCGATGCCCTGGGTCTCCCTATAGAAGAAGCAGTGCAAAACTTCGGCGGCTACTATCTGGAATTCGGGAAAAGCGGGTGTTCTATCTATACAAATCCAAATATCCTCGTCCGGAACTACGACAGTGATCCTGTAGCCTATGAAGGGCGATACATGCTTTATCAGCCTACAGATGAAGGTTATGCCACTGTTGGTCCGTCCATGCAAATAACGGGGCGTACAGACGGTATGAATGAGCATGGCCTCGCCATGGGCTACAACTTCATCAATCGTATCGGGTCCGGTACAGGGTTTTTGTGTAATATGATCGGAAGAATGATTCTCGAAAATTCCCGGACCATTGAAGAAGCCATTGAATTATTGAGAAACATCCCTCACCGACGTGCTTTCAGTTATGTCCTACTCGATGCCACGGGGCGCTCGGTCGTCGTAGAAGCTTCCGCACGTGACGTGAAAGTGAGAGAAGGGAATATCAGTACGAACCATTTCCATCGACTCACCGAAGAGAATCGTTACCGGATGGACGATTCTATCAACCGTTATCAGACAATGGAGAACGCTTTGCCGGACGAGGTTTATAATTCGTATCAGCTTCTCAATAATACTAATGAGCAGGTGTTTTCTTATAAATACGGAGCCTGGGCAGGAACGATCCATACAGCCGCCTATGTTCCCGAGAAAAAGCAGGCGTGGCTTTCCCACGGTGCCGATCGGCTTCCGATCCTCTTCGACTTTGAAAGTTGGATAAAAGGGGAAAATACGAAAGTGAAAAAAATCAAAGGGTATCTCGACTCCCCTCATCCTTTCGTTAATATGGAATACCATTGAATCTCTTAACAAAACGAAAAGCCGAATCGGTAGTGAGAAACCGACCCGGCTTTTTGTTTTCAGTCATTTATTTCCGTTCTTCACCCAGGACCCTACTGCAATCGTACGTCTGGTCTGATGCTTAACGGCCTCTTCCACATCTTCCTGCATCTGACCTTCTCCACTCACCGTTACACTCGTACCGTATGGATTTCCGCCGGCAGCGAAGGTAGCGGGGTCGGAATAGCCGGGAGTCGCAATGATTGCTCCCCAGTGCATCATCGTCGTATACAGACTTTTCAGCGTCTGCTCCTGACCGCCGTGGGGGTTTTGAGCAGAACTCATAGCACTTACGACTTTATTCACCAGTTTTCCTTCCGCCCATAGTCCGCCGGCCATGTCGAAGTACTGCTTCATCTGGGCCGGTACGTTTCCGAAACGGGTCGGTGTACTGAACAGAATCGCATCTGCCCATTCAAGATCCGAGACCTCAGCTTCGGTCACTTCATCTTTGGTTGCCTCATAATGTGCTTTCCACGCCGGATTCTGTTCAATCGCTTCCATTGGTGCAATTTCCGGAGCCCGCACGAGTTTCACGTCTGCGCCATTTTCTTTGGCTGCTTCCTCTGCCCATTTGGCCAGCTCATAATTCGTCCCTGTCGAACTGTAATAAACGATTGCCAGCTTTACGTTTTCTATTTGCTCTTCTTTTTCCGGAGAGTCGTTGTCTCCTTTGAACATATCAAATAATCCCATGTTCTTTCACCACCAATTATAAGTATAGTCTTCAGTCCTTGTTCCTAATACTAGCATTGATTAAACCTTGAATTCAAATATCTTTATTTAAAGTGATTCGAATTATTATCAAAACGAGCTATTTTTCGATACTATATAAGAAAAAGGAGGATATGTAATGAACATATACGATATTACAGTCACAAAAGAAGACGGGGAAGAGTACAAACTCGACGCCTATAAAGGAAAGGTCATGCTGATTGTGAACACCGCTACGAAGTGCGGACTCCGCGGACAATTTGATGAGCTCGAAGAAATTTATAAGAAATACAATGATAAAGGACTCGTCGTGCTCGGCTTCCCGAGCAATCAGTTCGCTAATCAGGAACCCGGTTCAGCTCAGGAAGCTGCTGAGGAATGTCGCCTTTCCTACGGCGTGACCTTCCCGATGCACGAAAAAATCAAAGTGAACGGAAATGACGCGCACGAACTCTTCAAGCATTTGAAGGACGAAGCAGGTGGTATGTTCGGAGGCAGTATCAAGTGGAACTTCACGAAGTTTCTTGTCGACCAGGAAGGCAATATCGTGGAACGCTACGCTCCCCAGGCTTCTCCGATGAAAGCGGAAGACGATATCGAAAAGCTCGTATAAGAAAAAAACCATGAGTCCAGGATTCAACATCCTGAACTCATGGTTTTTTCATTTAGGTCGCTGCTTCTAGCAGCACTCATCCATTCCCAATAATACGAGGCGCGTGCCTTCTTCGGAATCCTCGCGGTCAAGCGTCAAACCTTCAACCTCTGAAGATACTTCGGGGTCGATTGCAACCGCGATTCCATTGCTTTCTTCCAGTTTATCCGCCGGCTCCGCTTCACCAAGAGCAAGGCCAAGTTGCGGACCGCAGCATCCTTCTCCCTGGGAGAATAAGCGAAGCCCTTCTTTCTGTTCCTCTTTCAATACCGTCGTCAGTACTTCTTTTGCCTGATCAGTGATTTTCATTGTGTCGTTTCCCCTTTTCTTTTGTGTAATTGCTCCTCTTTCATCCACGGGATGACAGCCATCTGTGCGGCTTGATGCCGGGCCACTTCATCGATCCAGCGATATTCCGCTTCGGCTCTTTTTTGCAGCAACGGGTCTTTCGTACCGGTTTCAGATAGACTTTGATTCACTATCCACCAGGAAGGTTCCATGGAGGCCCGCCGCAGATCCTCCTGAAGTCGTTCTGCTTCAAGTACCGGAGTCGCCTCCGGCAGAGTAACGATGAGAATTTCCGTTTCCTGCGGGTTCCGGAGCCTGGGCATCAGTCTTTTTACACTTTCAGGTACTTCTCCGGAAGACCGGTCCACTTCTTTGTGGTATCCTTCGGAAGCATCAAGAAGCAGCAGGGTGTGTCCGGTCGGCGCTGTATCAATAATCGTTATCTCTTCGGAAGCGTGATCCACCTTACTGGCGAATGCCTGAAACAGGGCGATTTCTTCGGTGCATGGAGATTCCAGATCCTCTTTCAGGTAAGCTAACCCGTCTGCATCAAGATGAGGAGCGTTTTTTTGAAGAATCTCTTCCTTGTACAATTCCACTTCTTCTTTCGGATCGATTGCATCTACACTCAACGTCTCCGGCAGATCTCCGTCCTCAAACATACCGAGGAGGTGTCCTGCGGGATCCGTCGTTGTTACGTGAACTTTTTCCCCCTTACCGGCAAGGCCCATAGCTATCATCGAAGCGACCGTCGTTTTACCGACGCCTCCCTTTCCCATCGTCATCAGGACTTTCGTTCCGTTCGAACGCACCCCGTCGATCACAGCTTCTATATCCTCATTCGTTTCTTCGCTCCGGATTACCGGAATGTCTTTATTCGAAGAAAATGTATAATGCTTCATCAGATACCTGAATTCCGTAATGCTCGTCAGTGCATAAGCGACGTAGGGCAACTGATAGACCGGCATCTGCTTCAGCGGATCCGGCAAGCTCTGTAATGCCTGCTGCTGTCTTTCATAGATTGCGCGGGAGGTAGCATCCTCTGCGATGAACTGTCCGAATACCCCGTTGATGATCAGTTGCTGGTTTTTCATACCGATATGCTTCAATTCCTCCGAAGACCGACCCGCCTCTTCCAATGAGAAACGGTCGGCACGGGCTACGAGGAAGAGAGTAGTGAATGTTCCATCAGCTAAAAGGGTCAGTGCTTTCTCATACTTCTCTTTTTTCTCCGACAGTCCGGATAGCGGACCGAGACAGGAAGCCCCGTGCGTACTTTCTTCGAGAAATCCGCTCCAGGCCGTCGGCAACTGCAACAGCCGGAGCGTGTGTCCGGTGGGTGCTGTATCAAAAACGACATGATCATACTGTTCATATATTTCGGGGTCCGATAAAATAGCCGTGAACTCATCGAAAGCGGCTATCTCTACGGTACACGCGCCGGAGAGCTGTTCTTCCATCTGGGAGACGACAGATTCCGGAAACGTACTACGGTAGGGACCGAGCACCTTTTCCTTATACTCCATAGCCGCCTGTTCCGGGTCGATATTACAGGCATACAGATGGGGAACCGTCTCTACGGATCGGGGGCGGCTGGATAATTCCTGTTGCAGCACATCCTGCAAATTCGAAGCGGGATCTGTGCTGACGAGCAGCACTTCTTTTCCTTCGTCAGCGAGATGAATCGCTGTGGCTGTGGCTGTCGTCGTCTTGCCGACGCCTCCTTTGCCGGTATAAAACAAAAACGGGGTACGGCTTACAGATGGATCGAATGGCTGGAACATAAATACCTTCCTCTCTATGTGAGGTCTGAAAGTTCGATCGTGACTTTTTGTGTCGGTCGTTCTTCGAGACTCCCTGCCTCGATACCGAACCACCCGGACAATTCTTCATTGGATGGATGCTTTTCTTTTTTCAATACTTCTCCGTCAAGAAGGGTGACAGGCAAAACGTCTGCGCCTTCTTCCTGCAACAGACGGTTCACTGTTTCATTTTCCGTAAATGCGCCCGGGTCCTCCGCAAGGTTAAAGCGCACTACGTCATACCCATGCTTCTTCAAAGAATGTACCGCAGAAGCGACACGTACGAGCTCCGGGTCCACCCCCGGTCCACAGACACCTGTGGAACAGCACATGGCAGGATCATATATCTCCAATTTTTTCATGATATTTTCCTCCGTCCCTTTATATAAGTATATGCTTATGTGTTAATAGTAATATATCTGACCTTTCTTGAAAACCCTCAACTTATTTTTTATGTATTCTATCAGCACACTCCTGACCTTTTTCATGCGTTCAGAGGAATATGCTCAGCACGAGCACTGTAAAACAAACATGATTGGGGTGCTCACACACTTATAAAGGTCGTGAGCACTTCATACATAGAGAAATGAGGTGTTCAGGGCTCCACCTCCACTTCCGACCACCTAATAAAATCCTTTCTTAAGGGCTTAGCCATCATTTATCGTTGATTTTTATGTTCGTTCTGTTCCAGGCAGGTATCTCCACCTTCCAGTTACATCATCAACGATCGCCTACACCAGAGCCGAAAAAAAGAAACCCCGCTTCTATAGCGGAGTTCCCTTCATAAATTATGCTTTTTTCCAGTTGCTGGTCAGTTCAACTCCAGCCGCTTCCATCGTTGTATAAACCGGGCAGCGCTGATCCGTAATTCTCTGAAGTTCTTCTATACGATCCGGAGACTCCGGTGTCTTCACTTCCGCATTGATCGTTACCGTCTGAAAGTAAGGGCGCATCCCTTCTTCTCCCTGCAAGCCACGCGGATCGATGGTGCCGCTTATATCAAAATCGATTCCCTGGAGATCAAAATCGATTTCATTGGCCACCATGGCTGCGACAACATTTTCACACCCGGCCAGCGCGGAGAGCATCATCGTCAGTGGATCGGGACCAGTATCCTGACCACCCATATTCGGTGGCTCGTCCACGACCATCGAGTGATTAGGTGTTTCCACGTCCGATCTCATCCCAGAGCCTTTCGATTCTATACGAAATGTCATTTCATTTGCCATTGTTCATCCCTCCTTCTCTCTTCATTCCTCGTTTCCTTAAGGGAAAAACAAATTCACGAAATTCCCCCTCACGTCCTACGCGATGATTTCAGCTGAAGGCTTTCCGAACATGTAGCCCTGAAACAATTGATATCCTTCCCGCTTCAACCACTCGAAATCTTCCGGTTCTTCGATTCCTTCCGCTAAAGGAACGGCTCTGTCCCGCTTCGCCTGGGCCAGAAATCTTTTCGCGACGCGTTTCTTTTCCTCATCTCCTGAGACTCCTTGCACGTATTTCATATCGAGCTTCATGTAATTCGGCTTGATGTCCTTAAGCATTTCCTTCGTGCTGAATCCTTCTCCGACATCATCAAGCGCATACTGGAATCCTTTCTTTCTATAGTACTCCAGTATGGTTTTCAGATGTGCGACATCTTCCACCTGTTCCGTTTCTACAACTTCAAACACCAGCTGTCTCGGGTCCACTTCAAGCTGCTCCGCCAACGCAGTTGTAGAACGAAGACCAAATTCCGGGTTATAAATCGATGTCGGAATGAAGTTGATAAACGCAAGTTTCCCTTTCAGATTCACAGAGTGTCGTACTGCCGTCATCCGGCACACAAGGTCGAGCGCATACAATCGCCCGCGCTCCTTAGCCGCACCGAATATTTCACCGGGAAATATCGTTTCCCCGTCCTCATTATAGAATCTCGCGAGCATTTCATATGCATACACTTCACCGTCCGCGGTCAAAATCAGTTGATAGTGACAAGTGACCAGTCGCTTTTTGATCACTTCATCAATCCATTTGTAATCAGACAACGCATAGATCTCCTCGATCGGATTTCATTCTTTATCCGGAACTTTATAAAAAATCAGGGAACGATCGAGATGGTCGCCGCTGAAATCAGCGAAGTCCACCGCGTCCCTCTCTTTCATGCGAAGTATGTAATTCTCCCCGTTCTTCTTCGTCTCCTCCGCTGGATGAATGACATCAGGCGAGGCATGGCTTCCAGGCTCTCTTCTCCCGTCACCTTCACCTCAACAACCAGTTCTCCTACTATACAGTTTTGACATCCCACTTGTCTTCTCCCCTTTGTTGTAGAGCTTAGTCTTCCATGTGAAAGACTTCTCTCACTCAAGATAAAACCGTTATAAACCATTTTATCATTTTTTACAATATACTGATACTTTATACCCAAAAAAGAGTTTCATATTCATCTCTCTTTCCTTTCAGAACCGTAAAGAAACAGAACCTCCGGAAAGAGATTCTGTTTCTTAAAATCAGGACAATTTGAATTTCTTCACTTCTTCGGCAAGTTCATCCGCAACTTTCGCAAGTTCTTCAGCACTCGAGGCTACGCCTTCCATGGAACCATTCGATTGTTCGGCGGACGCGGTCACCTGCTGGATGCCCGCAGCTGATTCTTCGGAAACGGAAGCGATCTCTTCGATAGAGCCGTTCATATCCGCGCTCGATGCTGAAATTTCCTTGAGACGAGATGAAATGCGATCTATTTTCTCCACCATATTCTTCACGGAACCGTTGATGGAGTCAAACGTCTCCCCGGTTTTCGATATCTGTTTCGATCCCTTCTCCACCTCTTCATATCCCTGTTCAAGAGATGAGGCTACAGTGCCGGATTCTTTCTGGATACCTTCTACGATTTTCGTAATGTCTCCGACAGAGTGGGTCACCTGATCGGCAAGCTTCCGCACTTCTTCAGCTACGACGGCAAAACCTTTGCCGTGTTCGCCGGCTCTTGCAGCTTCGATGGCGGCATTCAAGGAAAGCAGGTTCGTCTGTCCTGCGATGTCCTCGATGACCTGGACGAGCTGCGAAATTTCTTTCGACTGATTGTCCAGACCTTCCATTTTCGAGGCGGCATCTTTGACGAGATGGTCGATCTTCTTCATCTGTTCTACGGAATCCTGCATAACGGCGCGTCCTTCTTCCGATTGCTCGAGCACCTCTTTCGAAATAGAAGCCACTTCTTCCCCGTCTTCGTTCGCCTGATGCACTTTCACGCTGAAATCCTGCATCTGCTCCGACAGGCTCGAAGCATGCGTCGCCTGGGATTCCGAGCCGGAGGAGAGCTCCTGCATCGTGGAAGCGATCTGTTCACTTCCTTCTTTCACTTCGCTCGCGGACTGGTTCAGCTCTTCACTCTGGGCAATGAGGTTTTCGGAACTGACCGAGACCCGGCCCATCAGTTCTCTCACCGACTCCTGCATATCGTTCGTCGCCTGAGCCAGTTCTCCGGTTTCGTCTTTCGAGTTCACCTCGAGTTTCTCCCGGCTGACATCCCCTGCAGCGATCCTCTTCATACGTTCGGTCACTTGTACGAGAGGTTTCGAAATCCTGCGCGACAATATCATTGCGACAACCGCTCCGATGATGACCACGAGGATAGAAACGATGACACTCGTCACGAGAGTAGTACGACCATTGTCCACCACTCCGTTCCCTGCTTCCTGTATCAATCCTTCCCGCTCGGTAGCCATCTCTTCAAAACCGCTCATAATATCCCGGCCCATCGGCGTCGCTTCTTCGCGGAGAATCCCGAGCGCCTCTTCGGTATTTCCGTTCCGGTAAGGTTCGATGATTTCCGTCTGCACCATTTCTTCCCACGCCACACTTTCTTCGATCAAAGCGGCTGCTTCGGCTGAGTCACTGAGGCTGAGCACTTCTTCTTCAATAGCGATACTGCTTTGTGTATACTCATCAAAGCTTGTCAGGTATTCCTCCTCCTCAAACAGAACGTACCCTCTGATCAGCGCGATTCTCTGCGCCATATTAAAAGCGAGTTTTTCATCAGCGAACAGCAGTGGCAGCTGATGATCCATGATCTGCGTCGTGTTTTCATTCGAATCCTTCGTCTGTACGTAATTGAACACACTGAGGATCACCGTAAGCAAAATGAGTGCACCGAAACCAGCAAGAATCTTTCCCCGGATACTTTTCATGACTTTTCCCCTTTATAATTGATTTTTCATTTATTATATCGGACGAAAGATTCACATTCGTTAGTGTTCAAAACAATAAAAAAGCAACTACTCCTACCATCAGACCATACACGACGGCCGGAGCTACTGTTTTACGAATAATATCCCCTTCTTTCCCGGAAAGACCGACGACGGTACCGGCGGCTACCACATTGTGCACGCAGATCATGTTCCCCGCTGCCGATCCGAGGAGCTGCAGAGCGAGCACTGTCTGAAGATCGAGCCCTGCCTGTTCGGCGATATTATACTGGACCGGAGAAAAGGTGAGTGTCGAGACCGTACCGCTCCCGGTAATGAAAGAACCGATTTCCCCGAGAAACGGAGCGACGATCAGCCACATGAAGCCCAGGTTTTCAGAAAGTATTCCGGCGATATACTGAGGCATGCTGACGAGATCCGCAGCATTCATCCCAGAGTTTGAGAACACCTGCACGAGTGCGAGCGTGGCTAAAAGCGCAAGTCCGGCATCTTTCATCGAGAGCAGAGACTCCCGCGAAGCGTCTAAAAAATGACGGAACGGCTTCCGTTGCAAAAATACAGAAACGACCGTCGCCAGCACGAGTACAGCTCCCGGGGAATAAAGGACTTCCCAGGCAGAGGTGATGCCTTCAACGCCCAAAATATCCGTCCACGTCGCATCGACCCATGTCAAAGCAGCATTTTTCACGGAAGGGATGATTCTCGTAAGAAGCAGCAGTACTACGATGAGCACATACGGCGCCCAGGCGGAAATAAGAGACATGTCCGACTTCGTTTCTACCGTTCCCTCCTGTTTGGCGTCCATCCAGACACTCTTTGGAAGCAACCACCCTTTCTTCGCCGTCACTGATGCTATGAGTAGCCCTGTCAGACCTGCCAGAATAGCGACGAACTCGAACCCGAACAGAGAAGCGTATAGAAAAGCGGAACCTGTGTATACGACCCCGACCATAATGGCCCAAGGAAGAATTTCCACTATAGCTTTTATATTCCTCTTTTTACCGAAGAACAAAGTCAGTAATACAACGAGAGCAAGAGGAACGAATGAACCTACAAACATATCGATTTGTGTAACACGGATGGCGACTTCGTTGTAAAACTCAGTGCCCGCTTCCGGAAGGTTCCCGAGGCCTACCTGAATCGGTGTCCCTACCGCACCGAAAGGAACTGCTGTGCTGTCTGCCACTAAGGCCAGGGTCGCAGCGGCGAGCGGCGTGAATCCCAGAGCGACCAGAAGCGGCCCTGTAACTGCCGCAGGTGTCCCGAACCCTGCTGAGCCTTCAAGCAGGGACCCGAACAAAAACGCAACGATGATCGCCTGGACTCTCATATCAGGGGAAATATTACGGAACCCCTGATTGATCCGGTCGACAGCCCCCGTCCGGCGCAGGGTATTCAATAATACAATCGCCCCGAAAAGAATGAACAGAATCGTAAGCGTTTTGTGTGCTCCTTCAAGCACCGATGCCGCAATGACTCTTTCCTCCATTCCCCAAACCGTATAGGCAAGTACGACAACGAGAAATGCACTGTAGCTCATTCCTTTTTTAGCCGGCATACGGAGAATGACTAGAAATAAAAACGGAAATATGATAGCTGCTGAAGCGGTCAATAAAAGCATGATGTCCCCCCTCTTTTTTTTCTATATTCATCGTAACCCGGATCATAGCTATGTTACAATATATTTGTGAAATATTTCACAAATAATTCATCAGTTGATTTCTCTTTACTTACTATCCGTGACAGATTATAATTATTATAATCTAAAAACAATTTTAAAAAAGTGGGTGCTTCCATGAAGAAATTCATATTTCAGAGAGAAACGATCTTTGCGCTCGTGGGAGGAGTCTTTCTGCTGCTCGCCCTTACGACGTGGCAACTAAGCGTAAGTCTCGCCATCATTTTTTATATTCTCTCCTATATCACGGCAGGTTACTACAAAGCGAAGGAAGGTCTCCTGGAATTGCTTCACGACCGATCATTGAGTGTAGAAATACTTATGATCCTCGCAGCGATCGGGGCGGCCGTTATCGGTCATTGGGGTGAGGGGGCTGTACTTATTTTCATTTTTTCCATCAGCGGGGCTCTCGAGACATATTCCCTCGAAAAAAGCGAAAAGGACTTATCCCATCTGATCACGCTCGCACCTGAAGAAGCCATCCTGCAAAAAGAGGACGGTACCACGGAACGGATAGCAGTGTCCGCTCTTGAAGAAGGCATGAAACTCCTCGTAAAGAACGGGGAACGTGTACCGGCAGATGGAACGGTGAGCAGCGGCCACACCTCGATCGACGAAGCCTCCATCACCGGGGAACCGCTCCCTGTGGAAAAAACGGAAGGTGATGAGGTATTCAACGGAACGATCAACGGCAGCGGTACCATCCTTATGACCGTAACGAGGAAGGACGAAGATTCTCTCTTCCGGAAAATGATCAGACTCGTCGAAGAAGCGAAAGAGAACCGTCCTCCGTCCCAGCAGCTCATCGAAAAAATCGAAGGCCCTTATGTCATAGGAGTGCTTTCTGTCGTAGCACTCATGCTCCTCAGTCCGCTGGTGTTCGATTTCTCTTTTGAAACAGTCTTCTACCGGGCTATGGTGCTGCTCGTCGTCGCTTCCCCCTGTGCCGTCGTCGCTTCGATCATGCCGGCACTGCTCGCTGGTCTCAGTACCGGAGCGAGAAAAGGGGTGCTGATGAAAGGCGGTACCTATTTAGAAGTGCTTGCCCATGCGAAAGCCGTAGCTTTTGATAAAACGGGTACCATTACAAAAGGGGAGCCTGTCGTTACGGATTTTTATGTAATGGAGGAAAAGGAACGAAACGAGATCCTGGACAGCATCGTTTCTGTAGAACAGCAGTCGAGTCATCCACTCGCCAACGCTATCGTAGCTTATGGGATGGAGAAAGGGATGACAGGGACACAAACAATCGTGGAATCAGAATCGAAAACAGGGCTCGGAATTGAAGCATATACGGAAAACCACCGCTTCCGCATCGGTAACGCAAGGTTCATGAATAATATTCCGGAAGAACTGGAGGAAGGAAGAAAAAAATGGCAGTCTGAAGGAAAGACCGTCATGTTTCTCGAAAAGGACGGTCGTACCGCAGGACTTATCGCCGTCAAAGATGAAATCAGAGAAGAAGCGAAACAGCTGATCCAATCTCTCAACAAACGTGGCACCCGGACGATCATGATCACTGGAGACAACGAAGCGACTGCCGCCTCTATCAGTCGTGAAGCAGGCCTGACCGACTGGGTATCGGAATGCATGCCGGAACAGAAAGTGAAAGAAATCGAAAAGCTGAAAGAAACATACGACAAGGTGGTCATGGTCGGAGACGGCGTCAATGACGCACCGGCTATGGCTCAGGCAGACGTCGGTATCGCGATGGGATCCGGGACGGATGCAGCCATCGAAACCTCTGACATCGTCCTGATCGACAGCGATCTTGAGCAGATCAATCTTTCCTTCCGACTGTCGACACGACTGCGACGAATCGTTTTCCAAAACCTTACCTTCTCGATGTCGGTGATACTCATATTGATAGCCGCCAACTTTATGCAGAGCCTGAACCTCCCCTTCGCCGTCATCGGACACGAAGGAAGCACGATCCTTGTCATACTCAACGGCCTCCGCATGCTCAGGGAGTAAGAAAAGCGGAAGCTCCCGTTCAGAAATACTGGCCTAACCAGAACGGTCAGACAAAAAGTGTTTTTCTTTTTTCTGGTCCGGACTGGTTAGGCCACGAATTTCTGGGAGCTGTAGCTGGAGTAAGAAAAGCGGAGCCACCCGGTTAGAAGCTCTGGCTTAAGTGGGGGGTTCTCTTTTCAGGTGCTTTTTCCTGAAAAAGAAATCACCGCTTAAGACACGTGCTTCTGGGTGGCGTAGCTGGACAATGAAAAGCGGAGCCACCCGGTTAGAATCTCTGGCTTAAGTGGGGACTCTTTTCAGGTGCTTTTTCTCAAATCGGAAAACAAATCCACGTCCTCATTGTCGGAGTCACGAACGAATTTCAGCCATGAACCCGGCATAATATTCATTTATGACACGTTCAAACGGACAATCCGGTCACGAACACCTCAAAACGATATAAATTGTGGCGTTCAGCACCGGAATCCGGCTCTGAACCCGACGAGAACCATCGCAACAAAAAAACAGCGCATCCTTTAAAGATGCACTGCTTTAGCTCGACCGAATATCTACCTCATTTTCAATCAAACATCCATTTGCTTCATGAATTCTTCCACTTCCTTGATGACAGGAATCGAAATTTCCTCCTCATAAGGAATCCCCAATTTCTCGAGCAGAGGGAGAAGCCCATACGTTGCCTCCGAGACCTGAAGCTTCACACTTGCAGGCACCCCTCCGAGCTGTTTGATCGTCTCCAGAAACGCGTATTGCGCCCGGAAAGCCAGATCGTCAGGAGGAAAAGTATCATTATAAAGAATCCCTTCGCCCTGTTCATCAACGGCTACGAATACTTCGGGATAAAATGGACGTGTGTCGCCCCCTTCCACAGGTTCATGGAACGTAAACGTACCGATGACGAGTTGCATATCGAGTACCTTCTTCTCTTTCCGAATCCTTTTCTCCTCGAACTCAGAAAGAATCATCGGTCTCATTTCTCCGTCCTGATATTCCTCCGGCGAGATGGTCGTATCTATGAACTCATTTCCTGAAATAAGATTGGCATACCAATGCGGTTCTTCATACGAAGGGATGTGCAAGTTCCGGCTTCTCACGTCGAGCACTTTATCCAACGCGTACGCTGCGATTTCCGCTTCCTCTTCATCAATGAACCACGGGAAAAATCCAGGGCGGAAACTTCTGAACATTGGCCACTGTTTTTTGCCGCGGAAAGTGAAGCCATTGTCTTTCAGTAACTGATAATCTTCCTGTTCCAGTTCGTCCCGATCAGAAAACGAAATCAAAATCGACCGCTGTACGAACGGTACGTCCTCGGGCTCAATGGTTCCTTCCACCGTTCCTTCCAGCACATTGAGCCCGTCTTCCCCGATATAGACAGCCAGGCCGAACTCGTAACCGCCACCTCCGAGAACAGAGCAGAACACAAGTTGGTTCATCCAGGGGATCTCCAGAACGATGATCTGTTCATCCGTGTACTTTTTCCAGGGTTTTTTCTGTTTGAATTCCTTCGCCAGAGTAATCAGCGACTCCCAAACCGGGGAATCCTCTTCTTCCAGAATCATGCTATCTTCATCAGGGGCTTCGCCTATCGTTTCTTCGATCAAATAAGAACCAGTTAGAGGCCCCTCCCGCTTGTCTTCCACAAGTATTTTATGACCCCACCAGTCTCCGAGGTCATAAATATAGTCGATGGATTCGCCGACACGCAGATAATCAAGGAGAAGCGCTTCTTCTTCGTCCTTTACGTTTTCCCCTTTGAACTCGTCGGGATCAAAAATGGGCATGATCCGCTTCCTTCCAATCATGAACTGGTGAAGATGAGTGTCGCTCCACTCAAAACTTTCCCTGATCGCTTCATGCAACATAGCGAAATCTTCCTCTTCATCGATATGAATTACACGTTCCACTTTGTTTTCCACGTCCTGCAACGTTATTCGCAGTATATAAATCATTGCTTAGCTCCTCTCCTTTTCAGGATTCGTCGATGACATGGTGAGGGGTGATGATACCGAGCAGCTTTTCATCAGGGTGCCCCCGCTCCGTAATCAAAATCGCTTCCAACCGGAAGTTCTTATCCGGGTTCCCTTTCATCATTTCCATCGCCTGGTGGACGGTCGTTTTTCGACTGATAAACTTGTAATGATCGCGCCTCACTTCAACGGCCAGCACTTCACCGATGGTGGTGCCATTCAGATCCAGATGATTCCTATCGATATGAAAGGCGAGCCATTGAGTGATACCCCGCGGTGTCAGCAATCCTTTGAATCCATCCTTGCCGTAAACCGGGAACTGGGAAAATTCCTTCTCTTTCACGATGTCCAGCAGAGAGGACAGGGAATCATCAAGGTGAAACGTCTGGACGAACTTCTCGAACACCGGCACCACCAGTTTCGGTTTCGTCACCTCTATTTCTATATATAAAATATGATTCACCGTCTGTTCATGAGGTTCCGCAATGACGTAAGTAGGGGTGACTCTATTATGTACAATCGCATTGCGAAGCTCGGCGAACTCCAAAAGATCGTTCTGGAACCGTTTGATGGTGGCGTTCCGTTTACTGAAATAATTCACCAGTGAAGCGAAGGGTATATATTCTTCCCCTTCTTTCCAACGATTCAAGTGCTGATCGATACGGTTGTAGGCACTTAAAAAGATTTCTGCATTACTCCCCATCTTCTCTCCCCCCTCGTTATTTCAATAAAAGCGAAGGTCCGAGGAACCTCCGCTTCTTTTATTTTGCATGTGTCTTCTTTTGTTGCGGGAGCCCCGACCCTTCAGGCAGGAGACGGTCTCCTCTGTCTGTAAGAAACAGACCTCAGCAAAGTTCTATTTTTTCTGGAAGTAATCCATGAAAGCAGAGAAAATCTCTACACTTTGGTAAAAAAACACGCTCAGCGCCGTCATGGAGAACATAGCAATCATCAGCATCCTCATCATCAACATATCCGTTCACCTCCCCTTTCTATAAGTTATGCACGCTTATAGAAAACAGAAAGATACCCTCCTTCATAAAAGACGGGAGTAAGATGAACCGCACGTCGGATGCTCACTAATCGGGCAGAACCCGAAGCAGCTATCAAAAGGAAGAAAGCTGCTATAATTACAGAGGATGGAACTCCGGCATCCATCGGTAGCTCCTCTTCCTGTTGAACAGACGCTGAAGAGATTTCCCCCGGAGTTTTAAACACAAATCCTTCCGAGTGGCCCACACCGTGAAGACCTGAAAGCCCGGCAAGCACAAAAACCAGGAGAAAGGCAATGGTCTGTTTCTTCATGTTTTTCCTTCTTTCCAATCTATCCGGAATATTATCGTTACCTACCTTTTACTATACCATTCCCTGGCATTCTGATACAAAATTTTGTCCGCTTCCCTTCGCGAGAAATGTTCGGTGATCATAGTTATATCCGACCGCCGGAATCGACGTTTCGCACGTGTAGAGGGGAGATCCGTACCGAAAAGGAGAGCCTCCGGGTTGCGACGGTGAATTTCTTTCATTACCGGGATGATATCGAAATCCACCCTTCCGAACCCTGTCGCTTTCACCTTCACTCCCTCCTCGACCAAATCCATCAGTTCAGACAGCCCTCTCCGCGACAGACCCAGATGATCGATGGAAAACGCCGGAAGTTGTAAAAGTATCGACCTGATCTCCGGCAGATCGGCAACGTCCATATACAGCTCCACGTGCCATCCCACCAGAGTGAACACACGATCCGCGGTAGAAACGAGACGCTTCATCACTTCTTTCCCACCTCTATGAAGATTGAACCGTACGGCCCGTACCCCTTGTTGATGAAGGATCTGAATCTCCTCATCTGTAATGTCCTCCGGGAGCTGTGTCACTCCGACGAAGTTCTCCCCCAGTTGCTCAAGTGCATGGGTCAGATACGTCTGGTCCGTGCCCTGGAAAGACCCCGAGACTATAGCACCCCCTGCTACATCAAACGAAGAGGTCTCTGCCTTATAATCACAGGACGTGTAATAATTCGGCAGATAGCCCCCGTTCGGTATCAGAGGGTAGCCGGGTTCAATGATATGGAGATGAGAATCGAATATTTTCATGGATGCTTCCCCTCTTCTCTTACCTTTATTCGATCATCACATGACTCTCGACCATGATCCCTTCGAGTGCCTGAGTAGCCAGTCGATCCGCTTCCCAGTTTTCCTTGCGGGGGATGTGCTCATAATTCGGTTCGAGGCCGCAGACAGTGAGTTTGGCATCGATACGGTCCGCCCAGGCAAGAAGCGTCTCATCATAACAAGCCCATTCTTCGCTCATCTGATTGATCACCAGCCTCGAATCTCCCCGTATGACTGCCGGAAGATATCGCACACCGAGCATCTCCACTTGCTGGATAGCAAGATGCAGAGCGGCGTATTCCGCTTCGTTGCTCGACTCCAGTTCATCGACGAGAGCGTTTTTTCTGATGCGGAACGTGCTGCCGTTTTTATCATAGTAAATGATGCACCCGAGACCGGCGCGTTCCGTGTCCATTTCATACCCTCCGTCAAAATAGATCCTCACGTTATGCGGTTCCGTTTCGACCTGTTCGATATAAGTCTTCAGTTCTTTCCGTAACCGTTCCTGGTTATTCCGGTCCCGAAAAGTAACCTGGCGGATCCGGTCCACTTTATGAAGATCCGTTTCCAACTTCAGAGCTTCTTCAATATCCATCTCTTCCGTGCTGCAGGCAATGCTCGGCCCTTTCGGCACTTTATATAAATAATGCAGAGTGATTTTCACCTATATCTCCACCTTGTTTTTCGTTGATTATCATATACCCTTTTTCACACATTTAAAAAAGCAAAAAAAAAGAAAAAGCATCATGATGTGCTTTTTCCTCTCGTCTTCTCCCATTCGCTTCGCATAATACCCATTTTGACAGCATCGAAAAATTCTCCGTCCACTTTCCGGGCTTCCCGGACGCGGGCTTCTTCCTTCATTCCTGTCTTTTCGCCGACGTGGATCATTCTCGTGTTCCCTGACCACGTACTCATACCCAGGCGATGGAGACCGGTGGCTTCAAACAGATAATCGATCCAGTGCTGGTAGGCTTCCGTACCGTATCCCCCGTTCCAGAAATGTTTATCATAAATGACGATCCCCGTCTCCAGCCAATCCGTATTCGGGTCGATCCAGTAGGCGCCGACCGTTCCGATGACTTTTTTCTCCGCTTCTATGATGAGAGAACTCGGGACCCCTTCCATAATATAATAAAGCTGTTCCCAACTCTCATAGAATTCTTCTTTCGTCGCCTGCGGTTCAGGGATATAAGGGCCATTCCAATCTCTTGAAGCCTGTTCTTCCTCTTCGAACTTCCAATAATAAATTTCATCTATATCTTCCGCCGAGGCTTCTCTCAGAATCGTCTTCTTTCCTTCTATTTCAATCATTTCTTACCCTCCGTCTACCTATCGTCTCTTTTCTCTCTCTTGCCTCATTATTTCAAAGATGAAAGATTAAAGCAAAAAGAGTTTGGGACAAAACGAATAACAGCAATCAATAACCGTACATTCGAGACGATGCCCATCCTTTTATGAAGAACAACACAGAGACTCCTGCGGGAACAGCACGTGCTGAAGATCCCCATGATCAAGCGATTTTCTTGATTATGGGGCGGCTTGAAGCCGTGCCCGCGGAAAGCGATGTGTTGTTCTATTTATCCTTTTATAAACAGCGTACAAAACAAAAACCGAACACTATCGTTCGGTTTTTGTTTTGTACTATTTAATTTTGTCCCAAGCTCTTTCTTCAGAAACGTCATACCAGTAAATTGAAGAGCTCCTGATCTTTATTCAATTCCGTGTAAGTGAAGCCGTTCTCTTCCATCCGATGAACGAGCCCGTAGTAATCGTCGTACTGTTTCAGTTCGATGCCTACGAGCACCGGCCCCTTCTCACGGTTGTTCTTCTTCGTATACTCGAACCGGGTGATATCATCCGTCTCCCCGAGAACATTCAGCATGAACTCCCGGAGCGCTCCGGCACGCTGAGGGAAATTGACGATGAAATAGTGCTTCAAGCCTTCATAGATAAGGGAGCGTTCTTTCATCTCCTGCATCCGGGAGATGTCGTTGTTCCCTCCACTGATGACACAGACGATATTCTTCCCTTTGATCTCCTCACGATAAAAGTCGAGAGCAGCTACCGGCATTGCTCCGGCGGGTTCAGCGATGATCGCATTTTCGTTGTACAGATTAAGAATCGTTGTACACACTTTTCCTTCCGGTACACTCACGACATCCGACATGATTTTTTGAGCAATCCGGAACGTAATATCCCCGACACGGGCAACCGACGCGCCATCTACAAATTTGTTGATCGCTTCAAGCGTCACGACTTCCCCTTTCTCAAGAGAAGTTTTCATAGAAGCGGCTCCGGCAGGTTCGACTCCGATGATCTTCGTATCCGGAGACTGATCCTTCACATACGTTCCGACCCCGGAGGAGAGACCGCCTCCACCGACACTCATGAAAATGTGGGAAATCGGCTCGTCCATATCATCCATGATTTCTTTACCTACGGTGCCCTGGCCCGCGATGGTACGTTTGTCGTCAAAAGGATGAACGAACGTCATTCCTTCCTCTTCACACACTTTATGCGCTTCTTTATAGGAGTCATCAAAAGAGTCTCCGGTAATGACGATATCGACCCACATGCCTCCAAAGAACGCGACCTGTGAAATTTTCTGTCTCGGTGTCGTCGTCGGCATGAAGATCTTCCCTTTGATTCCAAGCTTCTGACAGGACATCGCGACGCCTTGCGCATGGTTGCCGGCACTCGCACACACCACGCCTTTTTCCCGGTCCGTCTCACTCAAATTTTTGATGAGATTGTATGCGCCGCGGATTTTGAACGATCGTACCGGCTGAAGATCTTCCCGCTTCAGATACACATTGCAATCATAGCGACGGGATAGCACTTCATCCTTAAGTAACGGGGAGTGGATCGCCGCCTCCTGCACTGTTTTCGAAGCTTCGCGAATGTCGTCTGCTGTAACCAGATTATCCATAACTTGAACCTCTCTTTTATTTACGCTCATAACCCCATCCTTCTCTCTACCGAATTTTAAGAACTATTTTAACATAGCAGACGGGGTTTGACAGCTTTAATTCTTTTTTTCCTTAGCCTCTCCCTATTCCTTCTCAGGAACATAGACATTCAATTCATTATGGAGGACACTCGCTTCAAAAGGCAGAGGCATCCCTTCATCCCCGTCTATATTCACTACGAGATCAAGAGAGGTGGATACTTCCATATCGGAAGCGGTGAAATATTCCACCTGCTCATTACTCTTCAATTCCCCTCTGAACAAATCGGGGATGAGCTTCGCCACTTTAGGAAGAGAGAACTCTTTCATGATGAAGACGTGGAACGCTCCGTCGTTCACCTCTGCGTGTTCAGCGAAAGACTCGATCCCTCCCACGGAATTCGTCAGAGCTACGAGTACCAGATACGCTTTTCCTTCCCATTGTTTTCCGTCGAAATCGATCGATAAATCAAAAGGGGTTTCATCCTTCATCGCACGCGCAACTTCAATCATATATGCGAGTGGACCTAACCTGGACTTCTGCTCCGGAGTCACCTTATACGTCGCTTCCGCAATGGCTCCGACAGCCAATACGTTCATAAAATAGCGTTCCCCGACGATCTTTCCGATGTCCACAGGCTTCGTATGCCCTTGTTCGAGCACTTTGATCGCTCTCTGTTCATTCATAGGTATCTCGAGAGCCCGGGCGAAATCATTGACGGTCCCGAGTGGCACAAACCCGAAAGCCGGCTTGTAGTCTTTCTCCGCAAGACCGTTCACGCTTTCGTTGATCGTCCCGTCGCCTCCCATCGAAACGAGCGTATCGTAACGATGCTCCGAGGCCTCCTCCGCAAATCTGGTCGCGTCCCCTTCGCCTTCGGTGTACTTGACGAACACCTCATCATGCTGTTTTTCGAGTGCGACTACCGCTTCCTCTTCGAATTGAAGCCCTTTTTCCTGTCCGGAAGAAGGGTTGATGATCAACATCGCTCTTCTCATGACCGATCCCTCTCTTTCTTTCCGAATTGCATATGTTCATAGCGTCCACGAGTGATTTGATATATGCCATATAAAACGAGTCCTAACGCGACGATCCCTAACAGCCAACGGCCATGCGGCTGGCTTGCGATTTCCGAAAGGGCTCCGTCCAACCCCTTCGCCTGGTTCGGATCGTGAGTGATCGCTGTCCGGATAAAGAAGAAACCGATGAGTCCGAGGACGATGCCTCTCGCCGTCAGCCCGGCAGCACCTGCATTTCTCGCGATTTTCTTTTCATGGTCATCCATATGTGTAAGCAGAAACTTCTTCATGAAGCGCCGCGTCAGACCGTTGACGAGTTCGTATACCCCGTAACCGATGATCACTGCGCCAACACCACCGAGAATCCATGGACCGAATGGTTGTTCCAATAGTCTTGCGGACATCGTCTGATTGGAGTTTCCGCCTCCACCTCCGGCTACGGCACTCACAGCTATTCTGATGGCCTGGGTCGCCAAAGTGGTATAAATAATAGCGGTAATAAGATAGCCGGACCTTTTCACAAGACCTTTAGGGTTTTTCCCTTCCCCCTTCGGATCGTAAAATGCTTTGATGAGCGCCCATCCTATATACATGAACAGACCGATACCCGTGAGCCAGACGAGGATATTTCCAAGGGGCACGAGCGCAAGGGAACGGAACATACCTGAAGTACCGGTAGCCTTCCCTCCGACCCCTAAGGCGGCCATAAGGGAGAGAATCCCCACCACCATATATACGAATCCCTTCGCCATATAGCCGGTCCTTGCGAATCTCCGCACCCACGGCTTTATTTCTTCTCTTACTTTGTCATCAGTGTGTATGGACATTCCCATCACCGGCTCCCCCATTTTTTCTGTATGTGCTACGAGCAAATTTCCCTGTTTTCACCTGAGGGAAACTCATATATATACCATAAGCAAAAGCGGAATCGTCACGATACTGAACAGCGTAGTTACAAGCGTAATGCCGGAGACGAGTTCCGGGCGTGAATCGAACTGCACGGCGTAGATAGTCGTTGTGGCCGCTGACGGCATCGCAGCCTGCACGACCAGCACACTCGCCATCAGATTACTCATAGGTAAGAGAAGCACAAGCATAAACGCGATCAACGGTGAAGCGACGAGCCGGACAGTGGCGGCGTAAGAAATCTTGGTCCATTCCAATGACTTCACACTGATTTCAGCCAGCTGCATACCAAGTACGACCATGATTGTAGGTACCGTGGCAGCAGCAACAAGTTCTATCGTACCCATCACGTTCCCTCCGATTGACATCCCGGTAAACTTCATAATCATAGCGATCAGAACGGCATAGGTCGGCGGCATTTTCAGCACAGATAAAAAAGCCATTTTCAGTCCGGCCGTGCCTTTAGCCGCATAGTAAACACCGAAGAAGTTCATGATGATCGCCTGCATCACCATCAGGGAAATCGCATAGATGAATCCCTGCTCCCCGAAAGCGAACAGGATGATCGGCGATCCGTAGTTCCCTGAATTCATGAAAGCCGTCGACAGGATCAGCGCGCTTTCCGTGGAAGCTCCGTACCCTTTCATCCAGGCGTAAATTTTATTCATGATCAGAATGATGAATAATAATAGTAGAGAAAATACCAGCATCATTATGTAATCTCGGTTCAATTCAGCATTATAGAACGTTTCGAACACGAGACAGGGGAGCATGATATACATCCCCACCGTCGACACGGAGCGGATATCCAGACGAGCTCTTTTCTGTATCACGAACCCTGCTAAAAAAACAGCAAGGACCGGTAACACTACTTCGACAAAAATTCCCATGTAACCCTTTCCTTTCTTTCAGTGAACGTCTTCTTCTTCCCACTTCCCAATATACCATAATTTTACCGTTTCAAAGGTCCTAGTAAGGGGTACTGACAGTTATTAAATAAAAGACAGAAAGGGCATCCTTTATGATCAACCTCAAAGAACTACTCCAATCCTATTACATAGATTCATCCGGCCCCTTATCGCTGCCGATCCGTCAGTTCAGCCTCCATTCTGCGGTACCCAACGAGAATGGTGTATTTTTCTGCAGATCCGGCAGACGCGACGGGCTGGATTTCGTAGAAGAAGCGATAGATAACGGGGCGATTTGCATCATCGCCACTGACCCGGCATTACTCGATAAGCAGAAAGACTTCCCTGACACTACATTCCTCGTCGTCTCTGAATTGCCTTCAGTAATTACGATATTACTCCATACAGTCTATCAAAATGTTTATGATGATATGGAATTCTACGGGGTGACGGGTACGAACGGAAAAACGACCGTCACTTATATGGTCTCCACACTTTTGAACCGGTTCGGTTTCAAAACAGGTTCGGTGGGCACAGAAGGGGTTATGACCCACGACATGCAGCATCTCGATTATCACAAAACCACTCCTACGACCCCGGAGGCACCGGAGCTCGCCCGTATCATCCGTCGTTTTCACGAAGAATCCTATCAATCGATGGTATTCGAGGCTACCTCTATCGCTCTGGATCAGAAACGTACAGACTTCTTTCCCGTGGATACCGGAATCTTCACGAACTTCAGTAGAGACCATATCGATTACCACGGTTCCATCGAGCACTATCTGGAGTCCAAAATGAAGCTTGCGAACGCGGCCGATACGTTGATTTACTCTCTCGATGAACCTGCATTCGAAGAATTGCACAATAAAGGAAAGCCGGTGATCACCTTCAGCCTGAAAAACCCGGAAGCAGACTTCTATGGTGAACAGATCACTTATAACGATAACGGGAGCCATTTCCTGTTGTATGCTAAGGGAAGAAAGTATGAAGTCTACACCCCCTTCATCGGCGAACACAACGTTTACAATATTTTGAGCGCCTTCGCCTTGCTTCACCATAAAGGGGTTCCCGTGCAGGCCATTGCAGAAGAAACTGCGAAACTTCCGCCCCTCAGGAACAGGTTTCAACTCGTCACGATGTGCGACAGACGCTTCATCCTCGATTTCGCCCATACACCAATAGCTTTAGAACAATCGCTTGATGTCGCCAGAAATCTGGCGGACGGGAAGCTCATCGCCATGGTGAACGGAATCGGGCTCCGAGGGCTTGATAAAGCTCAACGAATGAGTGAAAAAATCGGTCCGGCCATCGATGAGATCGTATTAGGAGCAGAGCAAGTCGGGTACACCGAGCCGCTCGACGTTCTGCAGGCTATGCAGGAAGCCCTCCCTTCACATGTATCACCGCACCAAGTGACGACGGCCGAAAGTCGGAAAGAAGCGATAGCGGCGTGTATCGAGCGCTCTTCGCCCGGAGACACCATTCTTCTGACCGGTATCAATGAACCACAGCATTATAAAGGGACGCTTATTCCTCATGACGACCTGGAAGAAATCAGCAATTATTTTCATTCTTTATGTCCCAAATTGAAAAAGACGATATAACCTTGCGCCGGTTAACGGTGCAAGGTTTTTTCATGACATTTTCTATTAACGTCGACGGAAGAAATGAAGCGGAGACTCCCCGCAGAGCAACGAAGATACTAAATGTCAGGCTCTATTAATGGTGAGTGTTGATATTTGTTCATGTTGAGAAGAGACAGGCGGCGACTCCGACGGGAACTCGGGTAGCTGAAGACCCCGCAGGGAAACGAGGAGGCTGAAGCATTGCCCGTGGAAAGCGTCCGCCTGGAGCGTTAAAAATTAACCACAGGCTTTAACAGAGCCAAATGTTAAAAAAGGAGACCGATTTCAATAAAGCTCGGTGAAAAAATCTGATTTTTCTCCCACTGCAGGTTGATTTTTTGAACCTGGTATATTAAGATAGCTTACACAATAAAACCAACTAAACTCATAAGCATTATGAATATTAAAGGAGAGAAGCGCATGAGCAGTAATACTACGTCGCCACTCGTTTATTTACATAACGTAAATAAATCTTTTCCTGCCACTAAGGAAGAAACACCTGTACTCAAAAATATTTCCATGCAGGTCAACAAAGGGGAATTCATTTCTATCCTCGGTCAGAGCGGATGTGGGAAGAGTACAATCCTTAACCTCATCGGCGGGTTTGAAACCCCCAGCACCGGAGAAGTGAAGATCAAAGGAGAGAAAGTGGAGAAACCGGGAAGACACTGCGTCATGCTTTTTCAGGAATATGGGCTGTTCCCCTGGAGATCGGTATTGAAAAATGTGGAACTCGGTCTGGAACCACTGGATCTGCAGCCGGAAGAACGCCGCAACAGAAGCCTTGAATACCTGAAACTCGTCGGACTCGAACACAATACCCACCAATTCCCGAGTGAACTTTCCGGTGGAATGAAACAGCGTGTAGCGATCGCAAGAGCCCTGGCGATGAAACCGGAACTGATTCTCATGGACGAGCCTTTCGCAGCTCTCGATACATTCAACCGCTACTATTTGCAAAATGAGCTCTTGCGCCTGCAGGAGAAAGAAGGAACGACGATTGTTCTCGTCACCCACGACATTGACGAAGCCATCTATTTATCTGACCGGCTTTTCGTAATGAAACCATCTCCCGGGATGATCAGCAAAGAAATGACGATTCAGACTTCAAAACCGAGAGACCGCAGTCATAGCGATTTCCAACACTACCGGAAAAAGATTTTCGAAGAATTCCAATTCAACCAGCCGATTCATCAACCGGAATTCAACATCTGAAGGGAGAAATATTTCATGAACAAATCAAGCGGAGCGACGATACTGATTATCCTTTCATTATTGATTACTTCCGCCTGTGGGTCCCATAGTCAGGCTGGGCATAAATCGAAGCTGAAAATAGGTTACCTCCCTATCACTCACGCCGCCCCTCTGTATTTCGAAGAGGAACTCGACGGAACGTATGTAGGCGGAACGGAGATTGAACTGGTGAAATTCGGGTCCTGGATCGAATTGATGGACGCGCTGAATACAGGAAGAATCGACGGGGCTTCCGCGCTGGTGGAGCTTGCGATGAAAGCGAAAGAAAAAGGAATCGACCTGAAAGCGGTGGCGCTCGGCCATAAAGACGGAAACGCAGCTGTCGTTTCTCCGGAGATCGATGACGTCCAGGACCTCAAAGGGACATCTGTCGCTATACCTCACACACTTTCTTCTCACAATATTTTGATGAAAGAAATGCTTGAAAAAGGCGATATGACTTACGATGACGTAAACATGATAGAAATGCCTCCCCCCGAAATGCCTTCCGCTCTAGCTACAGGACAGATATCCAGCTACATTGTCGCGGAACCTTTCGGAGCGATCGGCGTATCCATGAACCACGGAAAAGTCCTCTATCAATCAGAGGAATTGTGGCCGAATTCTCTGTGCTGTGCTCTTGTCCTTCGTGAAGAACTGATTGAGAACCATCCTTCCCTGGCCCAGGAATTCGTGGCAGGGTATGCGGAATCCGGGGCAGCTGCCGGCCACAGCGATGAAGAATCACGACACATTCACAAAGAATACCTGAATGTCACGGATGAAGCTTTACAGCTGTCCCTCGGTTGGATATCGTACGACGAATTGAAAATCAGAAAAGAGGACTATGAAATGCTGACGGAAAGTCTTCTGGAGATGGATTTATCCGAAGACCCGCCCACGTATGAAGAATTCGTCGATCCTACCCTGCTCGAGGAGGCTACGTCATGAATTCGCGCATTCTTTATAAAACCATCAACATTCTGGCCGCTATAGCAATTGTGCTCGTCGTCTGGCAACTCGTCATCTGGATCGGCGATTACCCGGAAGCGCTCCTCCCTTCCCCTTTGAATGTCGGCGCAGGCATCATCGAACTCGTTCAAACCGGCGTCATTTTCGAACACATCCAGATCAGCCTGTTCCGCTTCTTTACGGGATATCTTCTGGCCGTCATTTCCGCCGTGATACTCGGGTTGATTCTCGGCCGTACCGGGCGGGTCTGGGCCATTATAGATCCGATCGTGCAGGTGCTTCGGCCGGTCGCGCCAATCGCCTGGACGCCGTTCATCGTTTTATGGTTCGGAATCGGAAGCATGCCGGCGATCGTCATCATCTTCATAGCTGCGTTCTTTCCGGTCCTGCTCACCACCGTATCAGCGGTGAAACGGGTCGATGACACTTACCTGAAAGTAGCGAAGAACCTGGAAATCAAACAGCCTCAGCTTATGTATAAAGTTATCCTGCCTGCAGCCTTTCCTACGATTGTGAATGGTCTTCATATCGCAATAGGTACAGGATGGATTTTCCTTGTCGCTGGAGAAATGGTCGGGGCCCAGTCCGGTCTCGGCTATCTGATCATCGATTCCAGAAACGCGCTCGACCTCGATCTTGTGCTAGCAGGCATTGTATTCATCGGCATACTCGGATTACTCCTGGACAAAGCAGTCCACCTCTTTGAGGCGTGGGTAGGGAGACAATGGGGAAAAGCATGAACGGGGGAATCACCGGAAGCGAACGTAGGGAGGTTCCAGAGGATTACGCCATGCCCTCGGCAAGCGTCCGCCTGAATTTTTATTTTCAGGGTAGCCATAACAAAAAGGAGCCGGGTCTCCGACTCCTTCTTGACTATATGTCAGGAAGTGAGTTCTTCCCGCTCCTCTACCGGAAGTACAACCAGATCTTCTTCTTCCACACTCGTTTCACAGTGGGAGCAATAAAAAGTCTGTTCCACTTCATGGTTGCACGCATCGTGCACCAATTTCTTATAGCATTTCTTCAGGTTGTTCCTGCCCCAAATCAGCAGGGAGTGAAAAACCGGCTCCAGTTCACGGCCGCTTTGAGTCAGAGAATAGCTATATCTCGGAGGATGCTCTGAATAGAGTTCCACATAAACAAGCTCACTCGTCTCCAAATACTTCAACCGGTCCGAGAGAAGATTCGAGGAAATCCCCTTCAATCCTTTTTTGATTTCATTGAACGTAGAAGCGCCGGTTAGTATTTCATGAAGAATGAGCAACGTCCAGCGATCTCCGACGATATTCAGGGTCTGAGCGATATTGCAGGGCAATTTATAGTTTTCCTTCATTGATACACACCCTTCCTTCATAAGTAAATGCTAGAAATATTGTAACATAACCCCAATCATAAGGTTGTTTTTTTGAACTTAGTATAATAAGATAACCTCAAAGCTAAAACCAATTAAATTTATAGGCATTATAAACATAGGAGGTATTTTCATGAGTCTATTTTTAGTAGAAACCCCTCTCGAAGGTATATCAACCGAACAAGGTTTGGAAGCTAAGACGAATCAATTGCAGGAAGCTGTTCAAAAACAAGAAGGGAACCTGATTGAAGTGCAGGTCTCCAAAGACTTTTCCCGGGCCTTTCTCATTTTCGAAAGTGACGACGAAGAAGTCCTCACGGGAACATTGCAACAAAACGGAATCGAACCGGAACTCGTCAAACATGTCCGTCTCGTCGGTAAAGATCTCGAAGAAGTGAAACGACAGGCCAGCAACGTCAACTATCTTGTCCAGTGGAACCTGCCGGAAGATTTATCGATGGAGGACTATCTTGCGAGAAAGAAGAAAAACTCCGTCCACTACGCTGATGTTCCGGAAGTATCATTCGAACGCACATATGTCTGTGAAGACATGTCCAAATGCCTTTGTTTCTATGACGCCCCAGACGAAGACGCCGTTCAGCGGGCGCGGGAAGCCGTCAAAACACCGGTGGACTCCATCACGGAAATTTCCAAAGAAAAATAACGGAAGAAGAAAGGGGAGAATCGAAGGTATGGGGTACGAAGCAGCAGTCTATCAGGAAGAAACGTGGCAGACTCTCATCCAGGAAGAGCTGAAGCCGATCGTTTCCAAAATCGACATCGATCATCACTATCCCGAAAGCTTTTTAAAAAAATTAGGAGAATACGGATGGTTCCAGTCGACTTCGTTATCCTCTGCCGAAGTTTCTCTCCGGGAATTCCGACTCACCGAGGATGTCTCTGCCGTATGTATGACAACCGGCTTCACGCTTTGGTGTCATCTTGCAGCTATGACGTACCTGAGACACACGTCTAACGAATACCTTCAGAGCGAGGTACTCCCTTCGTTAGAAGATGGGACGGTCCTGGCCGGTACGGGACTTTCCAATCCGATGAAATTTTACGGAGATATGGAACGACTGTTGTTGAAAGCCGAGCGTACAGACGGAGGCTACAGTCTTTCCGGCACCCTTCCTTCTGTCTCCAACCTTGGAAGAGGTCACTGGTTCGGAGCTGTGGCCGAAACGTACGACGGCAGAAGGATCATGGTTTTCACCCCCTGTGACACAGAAGGCCTCGAATTGAAAGAAAAAGTGGATTACCTGGGCATCAACGGAAGCGCGACGTATCGTTGCAAATTCCGACAAGCATTCATTCCGGATAGATGGGTGATTTCAGAAGATGCCGATTCATTCGTGGAGGAGGTCCGCCCTTATTTTCTGATGTACCAACTCCCTCTTGGACTCGGGGTGACCAGATCCTCGATCGATTCGATGAAAAGAATCAGCAGGAAACAGGGCGGGTGCAATCAATACCTCCCCGTTCAACCCGAGGAAATCGAGACGGAGTGGGAGAAACTGAGAGGACGTGTGATTCAGACCATCACAGAAGGATTCACGTGGGAAAGCGCGGTCGATCAGCGGTTAGATGTAACATACCTTACGTTGAAAGCTGCCAATGCAGGTATGCTTCATAATGGCGGAGCCGGCTACCTTAACGTGAGCGCTCCTGCGAGGAGACTACGTGAAACCTATTTTCTCGTGAATCTCACCCCCTCCGTCAAACATCTGGAGAAAATGAAAAGAGTTTGGGACAAAACGAATAACAGCAATCAATAACCGAACATTCGAGACGATGCCCATCCTTTTATGAAGAACAACACAGAGACTCCTGCGGGAACAGCACGTGCTGAAGATCCCCATGATCAAGCGATTTTCTTGATTATGGTGCGGCTTGAAGCCGTGCCCGCGGAAAGCGATGGGTTGTTCTATTTATCCTTTTATAAACAGCGTACAAAACAAAAACCGAACACTATCGTTCGGTTTTTGTTTTGTACTATTTAGTTTTGTCCCAAGCTCTTTATTATGATTATCATATTATAGCATGGAAATAATAAAGCTGATAACTACAATCAAGCCGATGATCATCAATATAGTACGTAACATTCCTTCTCACTCCTTATCATATCGTGGATAATTTACCTTTCCTTATATCCCTTCTCTTGAAACATTTTCACGCTAAATTGCTCCCTTTTCCTTATGATCCAGCGTCTCTATATTTCGAAAAGTGAAGAGGTCTGCTACCATAGAAGGAGGAGGAGATACATATGGAAGATCATATTTGGCTACGCCCTCTTGAAAAAGAGGACATCCCGTTCATGCACAAACTTTACAACAAGAAAGAAATCATGGACTATTGGTTCATGGAAGCCCATTTTCCGAAAGAGCGGATCACCAGCGGATTTGAACAGATGAAAGATTCAGGCAGGCACCGTCGTTTCGTCATCTCCAAGGATGAAAAAAGTATCGGACTGACTGGCCTGTACGATATTGAACCGGTTCATCGCAACACGGAATTCGGCATCATGATCGATCCTGTCCACCAGGGGAACGGACATGCGGTAGAAGTGACGGAGATGATGGTCGATTACGCATTCCGTACGCTTAATCTCCATAAAGTCCACCTCGTCGTAGCAAAAGAAAATGAAAAGGCCGTCCACATTTATGAAAAAATCGGATTCCAGATTGAAGGCGATATGAAAGAACATTACTTCATCAACGGAAAATATCATGATGCTTACATGATGGCCATTTTTCAAGAGTCTTATAATAACTGATTAAAGTTAACCCTGATTTTCAAAGATCCTGGGACAAAAACGGCTTTTACGTATAAAAACCCGAACAATGTTGTTCGGATTTTTATATAACTTCGTTTATGGAATGATTCATAAGAAAAACACGGAGACTCCTATGGGAACAGCACGATCTGAAGATCCAATGGACAAGCGAATAGATTGATCCATTCAGCTGAAGCCGTGCCCATGGAAAGCGACCGCGGCCCCTGCAACCTTTTCAATTCCAGCCCTTTTATACAAGGCCTTCGGTTTTCCATTTATAATATTTATAAAGCGCCTGGGTCCCGTCATTCTCCCCGCCGTTTTCCTTCAGCCCTTCGAAAAGTTCCTTAGCCAGCCGGAGCCCTGGGGTGAATAGTTCCAGTCTGTCCGCAGAAGCGATAGCGATATCCATATCCTTGATGAAATGTTTTACGTAGAACCCTGGTGCAAAATCTTCCGCAATCATTTTCTTCCCGAGCTTCGAGAGGGAAAAGCTTCCCGCCGCTCCGTGTTCGATGCTTTCCATGACGATCGCCGGGTCGAGTCCCGCCTTCTCCGCATATGTAATCGCTTCAACTACCCCCATCATCGTAGAGGCGATAGCAATCTGATTACTCATTTTCGTATGCTGTCCTGCTCCGGCAGGGCCCTGGAGCACAACATTCTCCCCCATCGCTTCGAGAATAGGACGCACATGATGGAAAGATGCCTCCTCCCCGCCAACCATAATCGCAAGCTTCCCGGCCTCAGCAAATACATCACTACCCGACACAGGAGCGTCCCACGCGACCTGACCGTTACTTTTTGCTTTACTGGCGATCTCCGCTGCCAATTCCGGTGAGGAGGTAGTCATATCAATGAAAAATGTACCTTTAGAAGCATTTTCGATAATCCCTTCCGCTCCGAAATACACCTCTTCCACGTCGCTGGGAAAACCGACGATAGTTATGACAGCCTCCGAGACTCTAGCCACCTCTGCTACACTCCCTTTCCAAATCGCACCTTCATCAAGCAAGGGTTCCGCTTTCTCTTTCGTCCTTGTAAAGACGGATACTTCATACCCCTGTTTCATGAGATTCCTGATCATATGCTGCCCCATAACTCCCGTTCCGACAAAACCGATCTTTTTCAATTGATTTTTCCCCTTCCTTATGTGAACTTACAGAATATTGTAATCGTTTTCCACTTCTGCCTCAATGGTTCCGTCCCACTATAATTTTCGGATATTTTTTGTATTGCTTCAGATGAACCTATATAATATAAAGAGATCAAAAAGGAAGTAGAAGGAGAACATCAATGAGAATATTAAACGTGCTGGTCACCGGAATTG
Organism: Salimicrobium flavidum; assembly: GCF_900156645.1. GTDB lineage: Bacteria > Bacillota > Bacilli > Bacillales > Halobacillaceae > Salimicrobium > Salimicrobium flavidum. Next base: position 17,969 of record NZ_FTOC01000002.1, on the reverse strand, counting down.
GCGGGCCGACAGCCCAGGGAATTTTGAAAGGACTCACCTCGCTTGAAGACGTCTTCATCGTCGGGGCGGACCGACGCGCACAGACGACAGGCAACCATTTCTGTGATAAGACTTACCGCATCCCTTCCCACCGTAATCCGGCAGCCTATAAAGAAAAAATCCAAGAAATTGTACATAAAGAAAAGATCGACGCAATTTTCCCTTCCCTTCATGAAGAAATAGACATCTACAAAGAATTCAGAGAAGACCTCCCCGCTTATGTCGCTCTTCCTGCAAGTGAAAATTATTCCATTCTTCAGGATAAAGAACAGGTTTACAAACATCTGGAAAAAGAAGGGTGCACTACTTACATTCCGAAATATTTCGGTTTCCAATCAAATGAAGAGCTTCTCTCTATCAGGGAAAAGCACTTCCCAGAAGGGGCTCCGATCGTCGTCAAACAAGTGAATGGACACGGCTCACTCGGATTTGCCATCCTTATGGACAGACCTCAATATCTCGAAGCGATGAAACAGGGTAAAAATAAAGTAATCCAATTCCGCGATTATATGGACCTCCACTATAGTGACAGACGGATTGCCATGGATCATCTCGAAGGAGACGAGTACAGTGTCGATGTATTCATACATGAGGGTAAGGTCATCGTTGCAGTACCGAGACTCAGACACGGGGTCTCCAATGGTATTGTGCTCGATGGGTTAGTCGTGAAGCATGAAGAGCTGATCGAAGTAGCTACCATAATCAGTGAGAAGCTCGCACGTAGTGGCTTTATGAACCTCCAATTCATGCATGACGGAAATGGCTATAAACTGACCGATATCAACCCCCGTTTTTGTGGCAGTCAGGTAATGAGCCTCGGTGCGAGCGTCAATTTCCCTTCTCTGTTCCTTCACTACAATGTCAAAAAAGAATACGTAGAAGTGAACCCCTTATGGAATACGAGAATGATGCGGTACCGGGAGACCGTCTTTTTTCATGACGAAGAATAAGCATGGTTAAAAAAACAGTCCTTCTTTTAATGGTCCTTACGGTGCTTTCCAAAATCTTCGGTTTCCTCCGTGACGTGACGCTCGCCTACGTCTTCGGAGCTTCAGCCGTCAGCGATGCCTATATTATCGCCATAACGGTACCTGTCGTGTTGTTCGGAGTGATTGCCACCGGTATTTCGACAGGGTACATACCGATTTACAGTCGTCTGGAAGAGAAAAAAAGTCCTGAAGCAGCCAAAACGTTCACGAATAATCTGATCAACGCGCTCTTTGTCGTCTGTATTCCACTGCTCCTGGCAGGTCTCTTTTTCACTGAACCGCTCGTCCGCGTGTTCGCAGCCGGATTTGAAGGTGAAACGCTCGACCTGGCTGTTTCCTTCACAAGAATCAGCATTTTCGGAATCTATCTCACTATCGTCATCCGTATACTGAGTGCTTACTTGAATTATCAAAAAATGTTCCAGGTACCGAACTTGATCGGGATTCCTATGAGTATCGTCGTAATATTGTCCATCTACATGAGTGACGTGATGGACAGGACGACTCTTCTGCCGCTCGGCTACGTAGCCGCTCTTCTCCTGCAGCTTATCATCCTCCTTGGTTTCGCGTTCAGAAAAAAATTCAAGTACAAGCCGATCCTCGATTTCAAGGACCCGGACCTCACCCATATGATGGCGCTCGCTGTACCGGTCATTATCGGTTCTTCCGCGACGCAGGTGAACAAGATCGTCGACCGCTCACTCGCCTCAGGCGTCGAGGTCGGCGGGGTGGCAGCCCTCAATTACGCTGTCTCCTTGAATGGCATCATCCACGGAGTCTTCGTCGTTTCGATCACTACCGTCATGTATCCATTGATTACAAAAATGGCGACCAAAGGGGATATGGACGGCCTGAAAAATTCCGTCCACCAATCCATCATCGGGGTGATTCTGCTTGTGGCTCCGGCTACTATCGGAGCCATGCTTTTCGCTGAACCGATTGTACGTCTTCTTTTTGACCGGGGCGCCTTCGATCAGCAGGCCGTCCTGTTGACGTCGGATGCCTATTTCTATTATTCTCTCGGAATGACCGCGGTCGGTCTTCGGATTGTTCTTTCAAAAGCATTCTACTCCCTTCAGGATACGAAAACACCGATGATCAATACCGGGGTGGCGATGGTGTTGAACATCATTCTGAATTTCATCCTTGTCGGGCCACTCGGTCTCGGAGGTCTGGCTCTCGCCACGAGTATCAGTGCATTTGTCGCTACGTTGCTTCTATTGATATCTCTCAGAAAGAAAATCGGCCGCCTCCGATTGAAACAGACGTTCCGATCTACAGGGAAAATACTTGCAGCTTCAGCCCTCATGGGAACAGCAGCGCATTTTTTCTATAACTACCTGACCCCTCTTACCGGTTTTTCCGCCGCTCTACTTATCACCATGACAGTCGCAGCTCCTGTTTATTTTGTGCTGTTGGTGATCCTCAAAGTGGAAGAGACAGCGTTTATACTGAAAAGATTCAAAAGGTAGAAGAAAAGCGGAAGCTTCTGTTGAGAAATGCTGGCATAAGTAGATCGGTCAGATAAAAGGCGCACTTTCCTGATCCGGGCTACTTATGACACGAATTTCTGGAAGCTGTAGCTGGACATAAAAGTGGAAAAGCCCGTTCAAAAGCTCTAAGGTAAGTGAACGACCCTGACATGAATTTCTGGAAGCTGTAGCTGGTAAAAAAAGCGATGCTATCCATACAAAAAACCTTTGCTGCTCCTAATAGGCAGCAAAGGCTTTTTTTAGGCTCTGTTATCGTTCCTAATTGATTTTTACCTCTACGGGTGGAAGCTTGCCGCGGGCATGACGAAAACTTCCGGAATCTCCCTACGTTCGACTCCGGTGATTTTCCGTTCATGCTTCTCCCGCAGGCGTCTCCACCCTTCGTTCTAAAATCAACATCAGGCTTTAACAGAGACGTTCATGCAAAGATATTTGCACCATGAGACATGAAAATTTTCGGGCTCTGTTATGATTCGAGTTTGATAGGGTGGATATAGAGAAAGGCGGCGACTCCGACGGGAATAGCAATAGCTGAAGACCCCGCAGGGAAACGAGGAGGCTGAAGCATTGCCCGCGGAAAGCGTCCGCCTGAATATTTATTTTCAGGGTAGCCTTTTCTTAAGACTCAGCTTTCTGTTTTCCAAAGTAGAAAATACCGACAGCCCATCCAATGAGAGTCATCACCGATGCAAAAATAAGGAAAGGGATCGGCCCTGTCGCGTAAATCACCGGTACGGAAAGGGCCGTGACAAGACCTCCGCCGAGGAAGGGTTCATAGATCAACTGCTTGTAACCGAAAGCTTCGAGAGCGGGCGTTTCGACGTTCGGGTCGACGATTCTCATAAGAAGAAGACCCGTAGCCGTAATACCCATCGACTGACCGAAGTCCCCGATCCCGCGCTCAAACCAATAGGTAGGAATCATTTTCTTCGCAAACATCTGGAAAGCCACTACGTTCCAACCGATTCCCGCTACTGCAAGAAGAAGGAACGGTATGAAATATTCGCCGATGACGGCGAGCGAAATCGTCGCAATCGCGGTGAGGATGAGGACATCAAGGGAGAGTCCCTGGACCCTCATCACCATCTGTCTGTCTACCAGATTGAAGCGGTCGAATCGATCCAAAAACATTTGCAACAGAATGCCGCCGATCATGGCAAGCGGGAACAAAGGAACATAAGTCATCACGTATGTATCCGTCCACGGCCCCCAGGTAATCGCTTCAAGACCGACAAGCCCCTGTTGGATACCATAGCCGATCATAATAGCGATACTGATCATGGCTACGTGAAAAGACAAAGGTTCTATCGACTCGGAGCGCACCGTCATTTTTCCGGCTGCTTCTCTGTTTTCGAACTCCCGGATTCCGAGTTTCTGTAGAACGGTGAAAGCTTCCTCATCCATATCGAGAGCTGTCTGCTTTTTTCTCGCAGCGATATTAATGAGAACAATACCGATGATAACTCCGGATAAAATACCGATGGTCGCCAAACCTACCGCAAGGTCATACGCCTCCGGGAACCCGAGTTCCTCGAATGTACTCTGCATTCCGGCAGCGGTTCCGTGGCCACCTTCAAAGCCGATTTCAATAAGTGCCCCGGCCATCGGAGGAATATCGAAAAACGGGGTAAGAATCAACAGTGCGATGAGCAATCCGACGACATATTGCCCCCAGCCGACCATCCAGCCGAAGGAGAGCTGCGGACCTCCATATTCCCATATCATTTTCAGCGAGGGTGTTTTCTTCCCGATGAATAACGAAGCGAAGATGACGTTGATCATCAGTCCAGGAAGTGCGGCCCACACCTCTGTGATACTATCTGTAAAAAGTCCTGTGGCCCAGAATGAATCGTCTCCGAGCAAAGGCGCCATAAGATTCCCGAGGACCTGTGGCCCGAGTATAAGTGCTGCGAACCCTCCAAGGATGGAACTTGGAAGGAACAGCGACTGGAACAACGGTACACTGACTCTGATAAGTTTTCCTACAAGCAAAAATATACCCATGACTAATAGAGCAAAACCTATTACGTTGGCTGTCATATTGATTCTCCTCTCTGCGTAAACTTCTTTTGTTTTTCCCACGGATGGTTGGAAATAAACGTCAGGAGAACCTTTCCTGCAAAATCAGTAGCAGTTGTGACGCCATGTAATCAGCGGAATATTTGTATCCCCCTTCCACCCACTCCATAATCATGCCGTAAATGGCATAGGCCTGGTACCCTGCCAGCAACTCTTTTTCTAATTTCAGCTCTTCCGTCCTCCGGTTGAAATCGGAAAGCAACAGTTCCTTCAGCTGATAAGTGATCATTTTTTGGAACCCCGGTAGCGCCTCGGAATGGATGACGACGTAATAAAAATCTTTATGGGCAAAAACATGATGAAAAATTTTGATGTTCTCCGGCTTCAGCGTATGAACGTGGAATGGTTTCACCTCATGATAAGGTTCTTCATACGCCTGTTTCAGGTCTTCGATCACGTCTTCGGTCAGTTCTTCAAGCAAAGCTTCCTTATCTTTGAAATGTGTATAGAAAGCAGCCCGGCTGTAATCAGCATTTTTAACGATATCCGTTACAGAAATATCCTTGTATTTGTACTCGCGCATCAGGTCTATGATCGTATCTTTGAACACCGCTTTCGTCCTCCTGATTCTCCGGTCCAAAACTTTACACCTCCGTAATTTTTGTATGATATTGTTCTTTTTCTTTCTTAATAGCAAAGAATCATCCATTAATAAACATTATGTTCGTTATTGTGAATTGTAGATGTTTCATAGGTCCATTATACTTGAAATACAGGTTAATAGACACCTGTCTAAAATTTCATTTCAGCACACATGAAAAGGAGTGACGGATTATGAAACTGAAAGACAAAACAGCGATTGTCACAGGGGCTGCTTCAGGAATGGGCAGAGCGATGGCTATTCTTTTTGCCAAAGAAGGAGCGAACGTTGTAGCCGCAGATATGAATGAACATGGTCTTCAGGAAGTAGTGAAAGAGATTAAGGATAAGGACGGGTCAGCTACTGCTGTGACAGTAAATGTTACTAGTCAGGAAGACATCGACAACATGGTCGATACGGCCGTAAAACAATACGGCACCCTTGATATTCTTGTGAACAACGCAGGGATTATGGATGGCATGGAGCCGGCCGGAGAAATCACAGACGAGAAATGGGATAAGGTGTTTGATATCAATACGAAAGGCGTCATGCGCGCAACGAGAAAAGCGTTACCGATTTTTCTCGAAAAAGAAAGCGGTGTCATTATCAATACCGCTTCTACCGGCGGTCTGAACGGAGCTCACGCAGGTGCTATCTATACGGCATCGAAACATGCCGTCGTCGGTTTCACGAAAAACACAGGATTTATGTATGCTGATAAAGGGATTCGCTGTAACGCCATCGCTCCTGGTGCCGTCGAAACGAATATCGGCTCGACGATGCAGGGAGCAAGCGAAGCAGGTATGAAACGTGCCGGGATGACTCATGGACTCAGCCCGCGTACAGGTTCTCCGGAAGAAATTGCAAAGGTGGCAGTATTCCTCGCCTCCGATGAAGCAAGCTTCGTCAACGGCACTGTTGTAACTACAGACGCCGGCTGGACCTCTTCGTTTTAAAAAGAAAAGCGAAAGCTTCCGTTTAGAAATACTGGCATAAGTAGATTGATCAGACAAAAGGTGCTCTTTCCTTTCTCTGATCCGAGCTACTTATGACACGAATTTCTGGAAGCTGTAGCTAGACATGAAAAGCGGAATCACCCTGCTTAGAAACCTAAGCGATAAGTAGACGTGTTCTCTTTTGGGTGTTTCCCCCAAAAAACATGGCTACTTATGGCTACGGTTTCTGGGTGATGAAGCTAGACATGAAAAGCGGAGCCACCCCGATTAGAAGTTCTGGCATAAGCACGAACCCTGATCGCTTCACTACGTTCACCGCTGAAATCCCTGGTGAACGTCGCAGAAAAATCATTTATGAGACATTCCATAACGAAAACCTTCGTTGAACGTATGGTAACTCAGACATATGTCACGTTCATCACCTTACAGTCCTGATGAATGCAGCACAAACATAAACAAGACGACTGGTCCATCTTATATAAAGACTCTGTTGAAGCCTGTCGTTGATTTTAGAACGAAGGGTGGAGACGCCTGCGGGAGTAGCATGAACGGAAAATCACCGGAATCGAGCGTAGGGAGATTCCGGAAGGTTACGTCATGCCCGCGGCAAGCTTCCACCCGTAGAGATAAAAATCAACTAACCACGATAACAGAGCCTATATAAAAAAACCACCGAATTCCGGGTAACCCCTGGAAAATTCGGTGGTTCTTTGCATTATTCCTTAAAAGAGCCCTCCATCAAAGACTCTTCGACAGGTCGACGCGGAGATGGCTGTTCCCGCTGCTGCATTTCTTCTTCGAGCTTTTCTTTTTCACCCTGATAACCGATAGCAACCAGTGCCTGGATATCGTATCTCTCCGGTATTTCCAGCACTTCACGAGCCTTGTCTTTGTAAAAACCGCCCATGGCATGCGTAATCAGACCATTTTTACGTGCCTGCAGAGAAAGGAATCCCCAGGCTGCCCCACTGTCGAAAGCGTGCGTCGCAGCATCTTTGTCGGAAATGATCAGCGCGAGTACCGGCGCTTTTTCACACCATTTCAAATTGCCGTCCATCACGAAAGAATGGAACCGTTCCCGGTCTTCTTCCGTTCTCGCAACGATGAAACGCCACGGTTGCATGTTCATCGAGGAAGGGGCCCAACGAGCCGCTTCAAATACACTCATGAGATCCTCCTGCGGCACTTCTTTCTCCTGGAATGACCGCGGAGACCAACGTTCGATAAACATGTCATCAATATCATAATCAGGCTGACGGTACTGTTTCACGTCGTTCGCATTCATAATCGTTCCTCCTCGTCCTTCGTTATTACACTTCTTCATTATAGCCAGCCATTTCTTTTCATTTCAAAACTTCTGCCTCTACATTTTCTTCCCGGTAACGGCACTCGTTATTTTTTCCCAGGCGGACGTCCCATCTCCTTTTCCTGCAACGAGAAGGTTCACGTATAAGGCGTCGATCACACTCATCTGGGACATCGCGGATGACAGACTCTGCGGACGATAATCCGCTTCTTCCGCAATCGTGGAGAGAACAACGTCCGAGCGTTCTCTTAACGGAGATTTCGCAAAATTAGTGATCGCTATCACCGGGACGTGATTGCTTTTCAAAATATGGAGCATATCGAGGACATCTTTGGTCGTCCCGGAATGGGAAATGAGGACAGCGACATCCGTACTTTTCATCTGAGAGGCGGACATCATCTGCATATGGGTGTCGAGCTGACTGAACACCGGAAGGCCGGTACGAATCATTTTATGATACGCATCCTGCGCGATGATATTCGAACCGCCGCAGCCGAAAAATTCGATCTTCCCCGCTTCACGGAAAAGTTTCACGGCTTTCGCTACTTCCTCCGCATCAAGTACTTCCATCGTCTCTTCAATAGTCCGCATGTTGGAACGGAACACTTTTTCCGTCACCTTCGCTTCATCATCGGTCTCAATAATGCTTTCGAGCTCTTCCTTCTCTGATCCGACCAACTCAGAAGCCAGTTCGATTTTCATATCCTGATACCCTTTAAAGCCCATCGTTTTGCAGAAACGGAAAACGGTGGAGACGGCGATGCCAATCTCATCAGCCACCTCATTGATCGTTCCCTTCACGATTCTTTCCGGATGCTCGATGATATAATCCGCCACTTTCCGTTCCGTCTGGGTGAATTGAGGATATTCCGAGCGGATCCGGATGAGACAGTGCTTCTTTTCTTTGGCCGCCATAGACTTCTCTCCCCTTCATTACTGGTAAGTTAATCATAATACGAATGAACGATGAAAGAAAAGAATTTTGCTATCGCTTACAAAAAGAAAAAAATTTTTCTGTAAACGATTGCAACGAAAATTTTTTTCATGTAGTATGAGCGATACAGAAAAAATTGAAATCACTTACATACACAGGAGGAACCAGTCATGTCATCAACTATGCTAATTCTGATCGCGGTCGCAGGTATTTTCGGACTATTATTTCTTGTTATTCGTACCAAACTGCACGCGTTCGTATCACTCATGATCGTCAGTCTTCTTGTCGGTATCGCCGCAGGCATGCCGCTCGGAGAAGTCATTGAAACCGTTGAAAGCGGAATGGGAGGCACACTCGGCTTCGTCGCCATCGTCGTCGGACTCGGGGCCATGTTCGGTAAGATGCTCGAAGTTTCCGGAGGAGTCGAACGTCTCGCTCAATCGTTACTGAGTAAATTCGGGGAAGATAACTCCCAGTGGGCACTCGGCGTCGCCGGGTTCCTCGTCGCAATCCCCGTCTTCTTCGACGTAGGTTTCATTATTCTTGTACCAATCGTTTACGGACTGGCGAAAAAAACCGGGAAATCCCTTCTCCACTATGGTATCCCGCTTCTCGCCGGTCTTGCCGTCACTCACAGTTACATACCGCCGACACCGGGACCGATCGCTGTTGCGGATCTCATCGGCGCGGACCTCGGCTGGGTCATTTTCTTCGGTATTCTTGCAGGTATCCCTTCCATGCTCATCGCCGGGCCTCTGTTCGGCCGCTACATCGGTAAACGGATCGATGTCGCAGTCCCTGATTACATGGATTTTGAAGAGAAAGAATATGAAAAGGACCTGCCAAGTTTCTGGATGATCACTTCTATCATTCTTGTACCGCTCGTGTTGATTCTGGTCAACACGGCCTCCACCATCATTTTCCCGGAGGGCAGTACAGTACGTGCGATTACCACGTTCGTCGGTAACCCGATTGTAGCCTTGACTTTTGCTACACTTCTAACGTTTACGCTTCTCGGTACGCGCCGGGGCTATTCCCGTCAGGAAGTTCAGGATATCGCAACGAAAGCGCTGGAACCAGCCGGTATCATCATTCTTGTCACAGGTGCCGGTGGTGTTTTCAAAGAAATGCTCATTCAATCAGGAGTCGGCGACGTCCTCGGGGAAATGATGGCAGGGTCTCCATTGCCTCCGATCCTTCTCGCCTTCCTGATCGCGGCTATCGTGCGCGTAGCTCAAGGGTCAGCGACCGTTTCGATGGTGACAGCTGCCGGACTTATTTCGCCGGTCATTGATGTCACCGGACTGGAAGGACCGGCTCTCGGTTTGATCGTCATCTCGATCGCCGCAGGTGCGACCGTCCTCTCCCACGTCAACGATTCCGGATTCTGGCTTGTGAACCGGTTCTTCGGCCTCGATGTGAAAGACACGTTGAAAACATGGACCGTCATGGAAACACTGATCGGCCTGGTCGGTCTGTCGGTTGCTCTGATTCTCGGTATATTCTTTATATAACAAAAACAAATGCGACACTCACGACGGATTTTCCGGCCTGAGTGTCGCATTTATTTATGTTTCAAGCTCTGTTCAAGCCTATTGTTGATCATAGGAACGGAAGGTGGGGACGCCTGCGGGACTGGCATGGAAGGAATATCCCCCGGAACGACCAGAGGGAGCTTCGGGAAATTTCCGCCATGCCCGCGGCAAGCTTCCACCTGAAGAGACGAATATCAACAACAAACGATAACAGAGCCATGTTTTAAGGTGTTCGGAATTCCGTGGAGATGATGAGCACAGGAATAACTGATTTTATAAGGTGCTCATATGAAAAAGAGAGCGCCGGCCACTTCAAAAAACAGAACACAAAAAAAGAGTTCCTCTCTTTTACGAGGTGAACTCTTTTTGGTTAATCCCACATTCCGATATTTTCCTTTTCAAGTCCCTTCTCCCGGCAGAACGGGCAGCGCGCCGTGTCCAGCCATTCCTCAGGTATCAGACGCACATTTTCGCTTCTGCACTCGGTGCAGCGTAACTCACTATGTGCTCGTGACCCGTCGGTGAACAAAAACTCTATATAAGGACGGCTCCTCAGGTGAAGGCACGTCTGACACTGTGTAAGCTGAAAGCAGAAATGGTAATCCGCCACTTCCTTCTCTTCCATCATCGCCTCCAGCTCCTGACGCTCCCAGTACGAAAATTCTCCCAGGCACCTCTCCAGGGAACTGTGACGCATGCCAATGCCAAAGCGGAAGTCCTCTGCAAAACCGCAGCTTGAACATCGTATATTCGTCATCACCCCATAGAACCGCCTCCTTATTTCAGTAGTTATTTCCATTATACTCTATTTCTACGGAAACCAATTAATGATATGTCGTGGATTCACTACTTTCGGAGTCCGCATAAGACTGGATCACGAAACCGTCCTGTTCGCTCCATTCGCCGTAGTACACATCTGAGACGTTATATCCCTCTTTTTCCAGTCCGTTTCTGAGCCAGTCTGCATCCTTCCCTATTTTCTTCAGGGTACCATGATTGATGCTGGCCTCATCGACGAGAAGATAGGACATTTCACTTTCACCGTAATTTATGTTCTGGTCCTCTTTCGACACAGGAAGGGACCCGGCTTTTTCCAGAACGCTGAAAGAGCCGTTATTCTCAAGCACCGCATACTCCACTTCGGCTATCGAAAAGATTCCTTGCATCCGCAGGAGTGTACGGACCTGTTCGGCTTCAAGAAGGTTCCGTTTCATCGCTTTTCCATTCAGTTTCCCGTTACTGATTATGATCGCCGGTTCGCCTTTCATCAGGTGTCTCCAGGTATCGAATTTCTGTGTCGTCCTCTCAACAATAAAAATCAACAATCCCCATACCGCTAAAGCGAACAACACTTCCCATAAGGAAGTCGTTGTAGAATACAGCGAATTATCCACGATTCCTCCGAGAATCAGTGTATACACGAAATCGAGCGGTGTGACTTGAGACATTTCTTTTTTTCCTAAAAGCCTGGTCACGATAATGATCGCCATCAGACTGATCGTAAGTTTAAGTAACGTATCTATGTATTCCATAAAATCCCCCTATTCTCATGATATGTACCCACTTATCTCCCTTTTCAAGCATAAAGAATTTGTGATGCATCATACAAATGAAAAAGCCGTCCCCGAGAACGGCTTTCTAGATATAATTCCCCTCAAGATTTTTCGTGAAAAGTTCCAGCTCTTCCGGAGGGAGCGGCTTCGAATAAAGAAACCCCTGGACAAAAGAAAAAATTTTTCCGTTCGTATAGAAAAATAAACGAAAAGGGAAGAGCATATTAAAGTCTATCCTGATTTCCAGAATACGGGGGAGCTAAATCTTAGCATCTGTGCTATGATAGGAGGATAAGTCTGTATAAAGAGGTTCTTAGCCTAACCCTCTCTAAAAAACTAAGGACGAGCGACGCCTTGCCTTAGGTGTCGCTTTTTTTAGTTGGACAGACTTTCCATATTCAATCTGGAAAGGAAGTTGACACATGAAACAAAGAGAAAAAGCGGTCGTCGTATTCAGCGGCGGCCAGGACAGCACGACATGCACCTTTTGGGCACTGAAACACTACGAGGAGGTTGAACTTGTAACCTTCGACTATAACCAGCGTCATAATGAAGAACTCGACGTTGCGAGAGAAATCGCGGACGACCTCGGACTGAAGCATCACGTCCTTGATATGTCGCTGATCAGTCAGCTGGCTCCGAATGCTCTCACTGACGAATCGATAGAAGTGAAAGACGGGGAAGACGGAGAACTGCCGTCCACCTTCGTACCGGGCCGGAACCTCCTGTTTCTATCGTTCGCTTCGATTCTCGCAAAACAGATCGGCGCCCGTCATATCGTCACCGGCGTATGCGAAACAGATTTCAGCGGGTATCCCGACTGCCGCGATGTATTCATCAAATCGATGAACGTAACGTTGAACCTGTCGATGGACGAGACGTTCGTCGTTCATACGCCGCTCATGTGGCTGGATAAAAAAGAAACGTGGCAGCTCGCCGACGAATTGGACGCTTTCGAATATGTAAGAGACCGGACATTGACGTGCTACCACGGCGTTCGCGGCTATGGGTGCGGCGAATGTCCATCCTGCAGGCTCCGTCAGAACGGACTCGATGCCTACCTCGCTGAACGTCAGGAGGAGCATGCCTGATGTACGGATTCACGATCGTAGAAAACTTGCAGAAAATCGATGAACATATCAAACGCCACGAACTGAACTATCACAGCAAGCGGGTCATGGTCAGCAAAGAATTCACTTTCGATGCCGCCCATCACCTGCACTGTTATGACGGCAAGTGCAAAAATTTGCACGGCCACACATATACAGCCGTCTTCGGAATCAGCGGCTACACCGATGACATCGGACTCGTCATCGACTTCGGGGACATCAAAACGATCTGGAAAGAACAGATTGAAGTCCATCTCGACCACCGCTACCTGAACGATACGCTGCCGGACATGAACACGACAGCCGAGAACATGGTCGTCTGGTGCTATGAAAAAATGGATGAGGCCCTGGCCGGCTATCCGAACAGCTGCCGCTTGGAATTCGTCCGCCTTTACGAAACACCGACAAGCTATGCCGAAGCACGACGGGAGTGGATGACACATGGCTAAATTCCCGGTACTCGAAATCTTCGGCCCGACCATCCAGGGAGAAGGTATGGTCGTCGGACGGAAAACGATGTTCGTCCGAACGGCAGGATGCGACTACAGCTGTTCCTGGTGCGACTCTGCTTTCACGTGGGATGGCAGCGCGAAAGAAGAGATCGAAAAACTCGAAGCGGATGAAATCATCACAAGATTACAGGAAGAAGGCGGCGACCATTTCGACCACGTCACGATTTCAGGCGGAAACCCGGCGCTTCTTGCTCGTCTGGATGAACTGATCGACCCACTTCACGAGCTCGGCATCGAGGTGGCACTTGAAACACAAGGCTCCCGCTGGCAGGACTGGTTCACCACGATTGATGACCTGACCATTTCTCCGAAGCCCCCGAGTTCGAACATGAACACGAACTGGGAGACGCTCGATTTGATCCTCAGGAAATTAAGGAAAGCCGGTAGATCGCGGAACGTCAGTCTGAAAGTCGTCATTTTCGATAAAGAAGACCTGGCCTACGCGGAATACGTCCATAAGCGTTATCCGAACCTCGCTTTCTTCCTGCAGGTCGGGAATGATGACCTTGAGGAGGATTCTCCATCAGACCTTGCGTCGACGTTGCTTTTGAAATACGAGTGGCTGATCGATCAGGTGATGGCCTCTTCCGCTCTGAACCGGGTGCGCGTCTTGCCTCAGGTTCATGCCCTTGTGTGGGGCAATAAACGTGGTGTATAAGAAGAAGCTCAAGGCCTATGCAGACCTTGAGCTTTTTTTATTTCCATATTTTCCTGTATTTCTTCGCGTATTTTTCATCATCGACACTGTCGATCAGACCTTTCGCCTGCTCCTCGATATATGGATCTTCTTCATGCTCGTATAAAGAACGCAGCCCTTTCAGAATATCTTCCCGAAGAAGCGTGTAATTCTTCTCTTCTTCACATGTATAGAATCGTTCGATCATATGACCTGTGACGAGATTTTTCTGCTTCTCTCCGCCGATCCCGACTCTCCATATCGCTTGCAGGGCGTGCCGGGCCGTAACGAATTTCTCATCTTTCGTCACCCGCCACACTTTATCGAAATCACGCAGAATCCGGTCTTCCGGGTCACTTTTGGCGAGATACGAAAGGAACTGGGCCGCCCGCGACCGTCTATGAGCATCTTCATCGTAAAGATGCGCGACCAGCTCATCCCATACTTCATACGCCCAGGGTACTTTCTTCTCCATTTCCTCCAGTAATGACTCAAAGGCATCCATCTGTTCCTGCTTTGATCCTTTTTCCAGTTGTTCAAAGAGTTGCTTCGTTCTTTCATCCATACGTTTGCGCCTCCTTTTTCCCTATTTTACCACGTTCGAAAGAGAAGAACGTACTAAGAGCATAATGTTTTTGTGAAATATTGAACAAAGTTATTGCTTTTTCCTCCAGAAGTGATTATACTTTAAATTACATCAGAAATTGTGAAGTAATTCACAATAACCAGGAGGAAACAATTATGAAAATTGCAGTTATCGGAAGCACACACGCAGGCACGGCTGCGGTTACTAATATAGCGAACCTTTACCCGGAAGCTCAAATCACAGTTTACGAAAGAAATGACACAGTATCTTTCCTTTCCTGTGGACTGGCACTTTACGTTGGCGGAGTTGTCGAAGATCCGTCCGGCCTTTTCTACACATCTCCAGAAGAGCTTGCAAACCTTGGAGTAACAATGCGTATGAAGCATGATGTAACGAATATCGATACCAAAACGAAAACAATAGAGGCTTTGAACCTCGTCACAGGTGAAGAAGTGATGGATACGTACGACAAGCTCGTCGTTACTACAGGGTCATGGCCGATCACACCGCCGATTGAGGGCATTGATTATGACAACGTACTTCTTGCCAAAAACTATGACCAGGCGAATACAATCATTGAACAAACGGCACCCGTACGTCACGTCACCGTAGTCGGAGCAGGCTATATCGGTGTCGAACTGGTAGAAGCATTCGCGCAGGCGGGTAAAGAAGTGACGCTGATCGACGGAGCGGACCGTATCCTGAACAAATACCTCGACCCCGAATTCACGAAAACCGTAGAGGACGAACTCACCTCCCGCGGCATCACTCTGGCGATGAATCAGACGGTCACGCGTTTTGAAGGAAAAGGAGGAAAAGCGACCCGTGTCCACACAGACAAAGAATCGTTCGATACCGATCTCGTCATCATGTGCGTCGGTTTCCGGCCGAACACTGCACTGCTTGAAGGGAAAGTGGATATGCTTGGTAACGGAGCAATCAAAGTGGATGACTACATGCAGACAAGCAATCCGAACATCTTCGCAGCCGGCGATTGCTGTGCGGTACGTTATAACCCGACAGGTGATCATATGTATATTCCGCTCGCGACCAATGCCGTACGCATGGGAACGCTTGTAGCGCGTAACATTGAAACGCCACTACTTCGTAATATCGGGACCCAGGGCACATCCGGCCTCCACCTGTTCGGCCTGAACATGGCTTCCACCGGACTAACAGAAACATCCGCTTCTCTTATGGACGTTCATGTGAAAAGTGTCACAATTGAAGATACACACCGCCCGGGCTTTATGCCTACTGCAGAAAACGTAACGTTCAAAGTGACATTCGACCCGGCCACGCACCGGATCCTTGGAGCCCAGGCCATCTCTAAAGCAGACATCACCCAGTCGATTAACACGATGAGTGTCTGCATCCAGAGCGGTATGACCGTGGAAGAACTCGGCTTCGTCGACTTCTTCTTCCAGCCACATTTTAACCAGCCGTGGAACTTCCTTAATCAGGCAGGTCTGAAAGCAGCAGAACCGGAACGTCCGGCTATGGCCTGATTCTATAAAGAAAAATATAAAAAACCTGAATTGATTGGTGGTGCACTCCGGAAGTTAGAGTAAAAATCTAACTTTAAGGGGGCCACTCTCCTTTGTGCCTTCAGGAGAGTATCAATCATGCTAGAAACAAAGAGTGTATCTTTGGACATGCTTGGATTTCCGCCCATGAAACCATATATATTCGTGTTCAGGTCCATTTCAAACAGATGATTGTCAGGAAATGCATTAGTCAGCCTTTCAAGGTATAGGTGCAGAATGTCAGTAGTGAACTGATTTTACAAGTAGAACTTCCTCTTTATCATGTTGCGGCTTACTCATTTTAAACATTAGAGGAAGCTTCTGCTTTTTTCAATATCAAGCACACTTGATTAGGGAGAACCTAAAAATAGAGAAACATACAAAAAATCCCGAATAGCCTACAGGAAAACGATAAATAGAATCCCTGCTATTAAGAGGTAAGAAGCTAAAAAGGTGAACCCTAATTTTTTAAAGAATACTTTTTTACCATTATCTCGGTTGTTTTTATATAGCCTCCAAATACCGATACAAGCTATAAACAAAAAGACTATACTTAACATTGTATAAGACATTTTTCATTTCCTCCTTTTATTGAGGAGTAATACCTTACTCTAATCAAACCTAGCCTTATTCGATTATGTCGACTGGTACAATAACATCCGCATTCACACGAGAAAGTTAGATTAGGTTACCTTACCCCAAGAGCTTATCGCCGGAAACACCTTAACGAAATGGGCTAGCTTTGTGTTGACAATCCATCCTTTAAGGCTTACAAAATTTACTGAATTACAATCGATTGGTTATCGCACGATATATTTTGCTGTTAATTGGACGAACAAGGAGATAAAGAACAACGCCCAATATTATTAAGGTCCCTACAAGATAAGTAGCAAACTGAAAGAACAAATCACCAGTACCATTCAAAATCCTACTCAGCCACAAAAATAGCAACGATAATACAAAGACTGAAATCCATAACGGGAATTTTTTAACTAAATTATCATCAACTTTAAAATTTATTTTATTTTGAAGAATCTTATATATAAGAGAAATTAATAAGAAGTAAGTGATTAATAAAATCACTCCAGTAAGTATAGCTCCCATCATATCACTCCTTACCTTTATAATAGCAAAGTAGTTGGAGCTACTATATAGCTCCAACTACTTAAATTTAAATATGACTAAATTCTCTGTGGGCTGCATTCACTTTCTGACTATAAGATATTATAGTCCAAATTGTACCAACCCCTGGCACAGCTTTAGCAAATTTCCCTGCGATTCTTTTTGCAGCAGTCCAAGATATTAACTCACCATTTCTTACTGCTGCTACTACAGCATCTAATAAACCAGTGATACCTAACGTAGCGATATCATATTCTGCTGATCTAACATTGTTTGCAGCAGCTTTGAAATCTCTATATTGATAATTCTTCGTTCTAGTGAATTTACTATCCGTAGGTATTATGGCCACAGCATCACCATCGGAATACTGCTTCCACCTTACATCAGCTATGTAAGAGCCCCCTGAACTTGTTACATAAGAAGCAGCTCTAACCATTTGATTCTCTGCATTTTTGGTACTTGGTGCCGTTTGAATAATTTCTGTTTCATTGCCATCTGTTATTTTCAAATCTTCCCCTTGCTCTTCGATAAATTGAACTTTTGTATCCACCAATTTCTTTTTATTATCGAGGACTTCATACTTTTTAATTTTAACCTTTTCTTTCTTCTCATTTAATCTCTTAACACTTTCGTGAAACTCGTATGTCTTCCCGTCAATAACTAACTGATAAACCACGGTGTCTTCGGTCTCTTTAATTAGTTTTTGTGTTTGTTGTTCCCCCTTATTTTCTTTAGCAACAACAGCATAAGGACCAGCAGCTGAAAATACTAAAGTAAAGGTTAGTAGTACAAAAAGAACTCTTCTAAACATCAAAAATACCCCCTTAAAATTTACAACCCTAAGATAACACTTTTTATGTAATTTATGTATATTTCTGACTCTCCCTAATCAAGTGTGCTTGACATTGAAAAAAGCAGAATCTTCCTCTAATGTTTAAGGTGACGAAACCAAAACATCGATAGAGAGGAAGATC
>NZ_FTOC01000012.1 GCF_900156645.1 Salimicrobium flavidum | reverse complement strand
GATGCCTCTGAGACGAAGAGGTTGATAGGTCCGGTGTGGAAGCGTGGCGACACGTGCAGCAGACGGATACTAATCCATCGAGATCTTCTCTATACAGTTGGTCGACTGTTTCTTATCCAGTTTTGAAGGGTCACCCTTCATTCGATGTGGTGGCGATAGCGAAGAGGTCACACCTGTTCCCATGCCGAACACAGCAGTTAAGCTCTTCCGCGCCGATGGTAGTCGGGGTTACCCCCCGCGAGAGTAGGGCGCTGCCACATTGTGAGAGCCCAGAGGCCACCCCCTCTGGGCTTTTTTTGTACAGGTATAAATGAAAATGAGCACTTCATCGTTTATAATTCAATATAGGAGTGAATTACATAGCCCGAAAAGGAGGGAGAGCAGGATGGAAGAAGTGAAACAATTTTTTTTGAACATGATAGATGACGATTTTGATAAATTCACGGTCCGTCTCGTTATCGCTCTTTTTCTATCAGGTCTTATAGGTTTTGAGAGAGAATTAAAAAAACATTCTGCCGGATTCAGAACTCATATTCTTGTAGGAGTAGGAGCATGTCTGATGATGTTGCTTTCTTTGTATGGATTCGAGGAATATATTCAGAAATATGATAACATCCGTTTTGACCCTGCCCGTATTCCGTCTTATGTTATAAGCGGCATCGGCTTTCTCGGCGCTGGTACGATCATTGTGCATGGCAGTACGATACGGGGATTAACGACTGCTGCTTCCATCTGGACAGTGGCGGGAATCGGGCTTGTTGTAGGAGCTGGTATGTATGATGTGGCTGTTCTTTCCACTGTGCTTGTCCTCATAAGTCTGATTGTTTTGAATAATGTAGAGGAGAAGTATCTCAAGAATGTAGGAAAAGGAGCTTATTACATCACGATGAAAAACCAGGGGGATGTAAAAGAAGTTTTTGAATTACTTGATAATCTACAGGTGGAGATAGAAAAAATGGAAGTGAAAAAGGAAGAGGAGATCCGGATTATATTACAGCTGGCGAAGAACAACACGATTAACGATGCCACGTTGTTAGAGGAATTAGGGAAATTGGACGGGGAGATTTCAGTTTCTCATAATTTTTAAAAAAGCCTGGGAAAGGCTTTTTTTTAAGCTCTTTTATCATACATTGTTGATACAGGTGGAAGCTTGCCGTGGTCATTTCGGAAGCTCTGCACAGAGGAATTCACTGTTTTTTTAGTCCATGTTAGGTTTATTCTTCGTACTGAAAGCACAAGGGCTTTGGCAGTGTGCCCTTCTACTAAGCAGTGAACATCAGACGCTATACAAAAAAGAAAGTTTCAAGATGAGCAGATTGCAACTGATCCGCGGGGCGGAGGGTTATATCCGGCAAACTTTCATCAGATAATGTTGCCTGACGTTCACTATTTTTTCTGGGAACCACCGGAGAAATTCTGTTTTACTTTTACCTTAATAAGGGAACGGGAGAAGTGTAATCAAAATAGTTGAATGATGAATAATTTTGAGTATAATAAAATTAAAGTCAAAGATAGTCAAAGTCAAAAGAGGAGGAGGGAGACATGCGGAATATATCTGACGTCATCGAAGAGTATTTGAAAAACATACTTAAAGATAACCCGCACCAGGTCATTGAAATAAAACGAAGTGACCTGGCTGAACAATTTCAGTGCGTTCCTTCTCAAATCAATTATGTGATTAAAACACGTTTCACTGTGGAAAAAGGGTATATAGTTGAAAGTAAAAGGGGCGGCGGGGGTTATATACGTATTCGCCGTATCCAGCATCTGGATCATTCCCAGCTGATTGATGAAATACTACTTCTTATACAGCCGGAAGTTTCTCAATCGAGAGCGACGGACGTAATTGAGAGACTGATTGAAAATGATATTATCACGACACGGGAATCGGAACTGATTTTAAGTGTCATCGACCGAAAAACTTTAGCTTTTCCTTTACCGTTTCGGGATGAAATACGTTCGAGGATTATGACAGCCATGTTGTCCATCCTTAAATATAAGTAACGGAAGGAGTGACCTGCTATGCAATGTCAACGATGTCAGGAACGCCCTGCCACCGTTCATCTCACCCAAGTGATCAATGGAAAGAAAAACGAAGTCCATTTATGCGATCAGTGTGCGAAAGAACAGGGGTACATGAACTATGAAGAAGAAAGTTTTTCATTGAACGATTTGTTGTCCGGACTCTTCCACATGGAAGGCGGTAAAAGTTCAGAATTATTCAAAGAGAATAAAAAGCCAAAAGCGGATCTTCAATGCCCTACGTGCGGCCTTACTTATCAGGAATTCACGAGGTCCGGAAAATTCGGTTGTGCCACTTGTTATGAAACGTTCAACGAGCGCCTGAACCCTGTGTTGAAAAGAGTTCACAGTGGAAACACGAAACACCACGGAAAGATTCCAAAACGTGCCGGTGGTAATCTCAATGTACGAAAAGATATTGAAAGGTACAAAGAGAGTCTTCACCAGTTAATAAAGCAGGAAGAATTCGAAGAAGCAGCGAAAGTAAGAGATCAGATCAAAACGTTGGAAGAAGAATTGAATCAGGGAAAAGGCGGTGATTCCTGATGTCTCTGGAAAAATTCATGAATGAAGCGATCAGTCCATGGATGCGCCATGAAGGCCCTGATAGTGACATTGTACTCAGCAGTCGTATAAGGCTGGCAAGAAATTTCTCTTTAGAACCGTTTCCGACTGTAGCAGAAGAAGGCCCACTTGAAGATGTCCTGTCTTTCATGGAAGATAATTTCACAAATGTTTCTTTCCGTGATTATGAAAGGTTTCAGATGGTGAAAATGAAAGACCTGGAACCGATAGAGAAAAGAGTGCTTGTCGAAAAACACCTGATCAGCCCACACCTTGTCGAAAATGCGGAGAGCGCTGCGACGATTATCAGTGAGAATGAACAAGTGTCTATCATGGTGAATGAAGAAGATCACATCCGTATCCAACTTTATTTTCCGGGGTTCCAACTGGATAAAGCGCTGGAGCAGACATCTCAGCTGGACGATTGGCTGGAGGAGAAAATCGATTATGCCTTCGATGAAGAGCGCGGATATTTGACGGCATGTCCTACAAACGTAGGCACGGGAATGAGAGCATCTGTGATGATGCATCTCCCTGCATTGGCGATCACCCAACAGATGAGCAGGATGACTCCGGCCATCAATCAATTGGGACTCGTAATCCGCGGTATTTATGGAGAAGGTAGTGAGGCTGTAGGAAATCTTTTTCAAATTTCCAATCAGATTACTCTAGGAAAATCCGAGGAGGATATCGTAGAAGATTTGCATAGTGTCGTTCGTCAGCTTATCGAACAGGAACGTAAAGCGAGACAGACGTTGCTGAACCGTTCTCCGGTTCAGTTGGAAGACCGTATCTTCCGGTCCTACGGTTTGTTGAAACATAGCAGAGTGATTACGTCCAAGGAAGCAGCAAGCTGTCTTTCGGACTTGCGTCTTGGTATTGATCTCGGTTTCATCAAGGATATCCCGCGCACGATTTTGAATGAATTGATGGTGCTTACTCAGCCCGGGTTCTTGCAGCAATATGCCGGGGAGGCTCTAGGAGCCGGTGAACGGGATATGAAAAGAGCAACGCTGATAAGAGAACGGATAAATCTTGAAGATGAAGACTAATAAGGGAGGTAACACATTATGATGTTTGGTAGATTTACGGAAAGAGCACAAAAAGTCTTGGCTTTGGCGCAGGAAGAAGCAGTTCGTCTTGGCCACAACAATATTGGTACAGAACACATTCTGCTTGGACTTGTGAAAGAAGGGGAAGGCATTGCTGCTAAAGCTTTGACTGCTCTTGGACTTGAAGCGGAAACAATTCAGACAGAAGTAGAGAATTTGATCGGTAAAGGGGAGAAGGTTTCTCAAACGATTCATTATACCCCTCGTGCCAAGAAAGTCATTGAACTTTCTATGGACGAAGCCCGTAAATTGGGACATTCTTATGTAGGAACGGAACATATCCTGCTTGGACTGATCCGCGAAGGTGAGGGTGTAGCAGCGAGAGTTCTCAATAACCTTGGCGTGAGCCTTAACAAAGCCCGTCAGCAGGTATTGCAACTGCTCGGCAATAACGAATCCACCGGTGGACACCAAGGCCGTCGTGGAGGGAATCAGGCCAGCTCGGGTACGCAAGGTGGCGGCCAGAACACACCAACACTAGACTCTCTGGCCCGTGATTTGACATCGGTAGCGAAAGAAGGAAATATCGACCCGGTGATAGGGAGAAGCGAAGAGATTCAACGTGTGATTCAAGTCCTCAGTCGACGCACAAAGAATAATCCGGTGCTTGTCGGTGAGCCTGGTGTCGGTAAAACAGCAATTGCAGAAGGATTGGCGCAGCAGATCATCGATAATGAAATCCCTGAAATTCTGCGGGATAAACGAGTGATGACGCTTGATATGGGGACGGTAGTAGCCGGAACGAAATATCGCGGTGAATTCGAAGATCGTTTGAAGAAAGTGATGGAAGAAATTCGTCAGGCCGGCAATATCATCCTTTTCATCGATGAATTGCATACCTTGATCGGAGCCGGCGGTGCAGAAGGCGCTATCGATGCTTCCAACATTCTTAAACCTTCTCTCGCCCGTGGAGATCTGCAGTGTATCGGTGCTACTACGATGGATGAGTATCGTAAATATATCGAAAAAGATGCTGCTCTTGAACGCCGGTTCCAGCCGATTCAGGTAGACGAACCGACTACTGAAGAGTCTACTCAGATTCTCCAGGGACTGAGAGACCGTTATGAAGCTCACCACCGCGTTACGATTACGGATGAAGCTATTGAAGCGGCAGTCCGTTTTTCCGATCGTTATATCACGGACAGATTTTTACCGGATAAGGCGATCGACCTGGTTGATGAGGCTGCTTCTAAAGTACGCTTGCGTTCCTATACGGCTCCACCGAACTTGAAGGAGCTTGAGCAGAAGCTTGAAGAAGTCCGCAAAGAAAAAGATGCCACTGTGCAGAGTCAGGAATTTGAAAAAGCGGCTTCTCTTCGTGACAATGAACAGAAATTAAGAGATGAATTGGAAGAGACGAAGAAAGAGTGGAAAGAGAAGCAGGGACAGGAAGATGCAGAAGTCACTATGGAAGACATCGCTTCTATCGTTTCTACATGGACCGGAGTCCCTGTGAAGAAAATGACGACAGAAGAAAGCGAACGTCTCCTTAATCTCGAAGATACGCTTCACAGTCGTGTAATCGGGCAGGATGAAGCGGTACACTCCGTATCTAAAGCAATACGCCGGGCTCGTGCCGGTTTGAAAGATCCAAAACGCCCAATCGGTTCCTTCATCTTCCTTGGTCCTACAGGGGTAGGGAAAACAGAGTTGGCCCGTGCGCTCGCAGAGAGTATGTTCGGTGAAGAAGATGCGATGATTCGTGTAGACATGTCCGAGTACATGGAAAAACACAGTACGTCCCGTCTTGTAGGTTCTCCTCCAGGGTACGTCGGCTATGAAGAAGGCGGTCAACTGACTGAAAAAGTTCGTCAGAAGCCTTATTCAGTCGTCCTGCTCGACGAGGTGGAAAAAGCACACCCTGATGTATTCAACGTATTGCTTCAGGTGCTTGAAGATGGTCGTCTTACAGATGGTAAGGGACGGGTCGTCGACTTCCGTAACACCGTATTGATTATGACATCGAACGTCGGCGCCCAGGAGCTGAAAGATAATAAATACGTCGGTTTCTCGATGGGAGACAAAACCCAGGATCACAAAGATATGAAATCGAAAGTGACGGAAGAACTGAAGAAAGCATTCCGTCCTGAGTTCCTGAACCGTATTGATGAAACGATTGTTTTCCATGCGCTGGAGAAGAAACACATGAAAGATATCGTTACGCTTATGGCAGAACAGCTGAGAGTTCGTCTGCTCGAGCAGGAAATCGACTTTACTCTGACAGACAAAGCGATCTCCCACATTGCCGAAGAAGGGTTCGATCCGGAATATGGAGCCCGCCCACTTCGTCGTTCTCTTCAGAAAAACGTGGAAGATCTGTTGTCCGAGGAATTGCTTAAAGAATCCATCCACAAAGGTCAGAAGGTTACGATTGATCTGGATGAAGATAATCAATTTGTCGTTTCCACGGAAAAAGCGGAAGCATAATTTTGAAATCGGAAGGCGAATGCCTTCCGATTTTTTCATTTCTGCTTCATACTTATACATAGGAAAGCATAATTAGGAGAACTCCGCTTTTCTAGTCTAGCTTCGTTCTCCAGAAGCCCGTGTTCTAAGTTGATTATTTATCTCTACGGGTGGAATCTTGCCGCGGGCATGACGTCAACTACCGGAATCTCACTAGGTTCGATTCCGGTGATTTTCCGTTCATGCTTTTCCCGCAGGCGTCTCCACCCTTCGTTCCAAAATCAACAACCGGCCTTAACAGAGTCTTCAGGAAAAATCACCTGAAAAGAGAAGCCCTGCTTAGCTCAGGGCTTCTGAACAAGAGAACTCCGCTTTTCTTGTGTCTAGCTCCACCATTCAGAAGCCCGTAAGATAAGCGGCCACCCCTGTTTCGGGGAATTTCACCCGAAGCCAGATGCGTCCACTTATCTTAGAGCTTCTAAACGAATGGTTCCGCTTTTCTAGTCTAGCTTCAGCTTCCAGAAATCCTTGTCACAAGCAGTCCGGATCAGAGAAAGGAAGCCCATCTTCCATCTGCCCGTTCTGCTTGTGTCAGAATTTCTGAACGGAAGCTTCCGCTTTTCTTTTATCGTAAGGAATTTTTAACAAAATTGAAATTGTGATGAAACTTATCGAAAGTAGTTTTCGTATATAATAGATGATGAGGAGAGGTTTATCGTGGCAAAGAAAAAAACGGTATTCGTCTGTCAGGAGTGCGGGAACGAGTCCCCGAAATGGATGGGGAAATGCACGGCCTGTGGACGTTGGAATACATTCGTTGAAGAGACGGCGATTACCGGAAAGAGTAGTCGTCATACGTTTCAGGTAGATAATGAGAACAGATCCAAGCCGCAACGGATCACTTCGGTGGAATTGAAAGAGGAATCGCGTATAGAAACGGCGATGCCTGAGTTCAACAGAGTCCTTGGTGGAGGGATCGTAGGCGGCTCACTGGTTTTGATTGGGGGAGATCCGGGTATTGGGAAGTCAACTCTATTACTCCAGGTATCCTCTCAATTAGCTGACAAAAACCTTCCTGTCCTCTATATCTCTGGGGAAGAATCAACCAAACAGACGAAGCTGCGTGCCGATCGTTTAAATGTCACGTCGGATCAGCTTTATATTCTGGCAGAAACCAATATGGAACATATCGTTTCTCACATCGAGGACGTTCAGCCGAAGTTTCTTGTCGTAGACTCCATTCAGACTGTGTACAAAGAAGAAGTCACTTCGGCTCCCGGGAGTGTCTCCCAGGTGCGTGAGTGTACCAGTGAATTGATGAGAATCGCTAAAACAAAAGGTATCCCCATTTTCATCGTTGGACACGTAACGAAAGAAGGATCGATCGCAGGCCCCCGCCTGTTGGAGCACATGGTAGATGCTGTCCTCTATTTTGAAGGGGAACAGCATAACACATTCCGTATTGTTCGCAGTGTGAAGAACCGTTTTGGGGGAACACATGAAATGGGTATTTTTGAAATGAAAGAGTCCGGACTGAAAGAAGTGCTCAATCCTTCTGAGATATTCCTCGAAGAGCGCTCAAAAGGGACGGCGGGTTCTACAGTCGTTGCTTCCATGGAAGGCACAAGGCCAGTGCTCGTGGAAATTCAGGCGCTTATTTCTCCGACTGCCTTCGGTAATCCGAGACGTATGGCGACAGGTCTTGACCACAGCAGAGTCCCTCTGCTTATGGCCGTGCTGGAGAAGAGAGCTGGTCTGCTTCTTCAGAATTATGATGCTTACGTGAAAGTCGCCGGCGGGGTGAAGCTTGATGAGCCCGCTATAGATCTCGGTGTAGCTGTGAGTATAGCTTCGAGTTTCCGGGATCAGGTTCCGAAAGCGACAGACATACTCATAGGTGAAGTAGGACTTACCGGAGAAATAAGGCGAGTCTCCCGTATTGAACAGCGGGTACAGGAAGCTGCGAAATTAGGTTTTTCCCGGGCTGTCATTCCTTCGAAAAACCTCGAAGGCTGGACGGTGCCGGATGATATAGAAGTAATAGGAGTAGAGACGATCAAAGAAGCGATGGAAGCTACACTCGAACAGTGATCCTTTATATTTGATGAAGGAACTGAAAAAATAAATAAAGACTAATGCTGCTGCGGGTGGAAAACGTAATTAGAGGAGGTGTTGAAAGTGTTAAGACGTGTAGTGCAATTATCTCTTTTGCTCACAGGAGGTACAATCGGATATCTGTATTTGCCGGAGATTTTCACGATCTTCGGAGGGGAGCTTCAACCATGGCTCCAGGAAATCATCGGGGCTGTTGTTGGCGCACTAATTTTGTTCTTATTAACTTTTTGGCTTGTTTCCCCGATTGTAAAGCTGTTGAAATGGACAGAGGATGCCCTGGTGGGGGCTCCGGTAGGTGAATTATTATTTGGAAGTCTCGGACTTATCGTCGGATTAGTCGTAGCTTATCTGATCAACACACTTCTATTGGATATTGAGATTCAGATTGTGAGTCAGCTGCTTCCGATTTTCGTAACTGTTCTTCTCGGTTATCTCGGCTTTCAGATAGGTTATAAAAGAAAAGACGAATTTATCAATCTCATCAGTATGGCGAGAAAAGAAAAAGAAGATACCAATCATGAATCGAAACAGGAAAAGGTCGAGGATAACAAAGGTAGTGAACTTATTCCTAAGAAGAAAATACTGGACACCAGCGTGATTATCGATGGAAGGATCGCTGATATTTGTGAAACGAACTTCCTGGAAGGAACCATCGTTATTCCTCACTTCGTATTGGAAGAATTACAGCACATCGCGGACTCTTCCGATGGTCTGAAGCGAAACCGTGGACGACGAGGGCTGGATATTCTGAACCGTCTCCAACGGGAAGTGCCGGTGAACGTTGAGATGTACGACGGTGACTTTGAGGATATTCAGGAAGTGGACAGTAAACTCGTAAAACTCGCCAAGGTGATGAACGGGATTGTCGTAACGAACGACTTCAACTTGAATAAGGTTTGCGAATTCCAGGGCGTACAGGTCCTTAATATCAATGATTTGGCCAATGCTGTTAAACCTGTTGTTCTGCCAGGTGAAGAAATGAAAGTACAGGTGATCAAAGACGGGAAGGAACAGAATCAGGGAGTAGCCTACCTTGATGATGGAACCATGATTGTAGTCGAAGAAGGAAAAGGGTTCATCGGAGACACCATCGACGTTATCGTTACAAGTGTGTTGCAAACTTCCGCCGGTCGCATGATTTTCGCAAAACCGAAATCGCTTGAAAAAGCGCTGTAAAAAAGGTATAAACGAATAAGAGATTATAAAAGTGATAACGTGAGGTTATCGCTTTTATTTTGGAATCGATACGCGGAGGAGACAGATGACGAATTATACAGTGGTTATTGTAGCAGCAGGACAGGGAAAACGGATGAATGCCGGACGGAATAAGCAGTTCCTTATGATAGGGGAACATCCTTTAATCGTACATACGCTTAAGGCTTTTACAGAAGATAAGAAATGCCGGGAGATTATCCTTGTTACAAATGAAGCGGACGAGAAAGATATGGAAGAGTTGATAATGCGTTATCATTTTCGTAAAGTTCGGGTTGTATATGGCGGAAAAGAACGTCAGGATAGTGTATACCAGGGACTTCTGGCGGTTTCGGACCCGAGTTGCCCCGTCCTGATTCATGATGGGGCGCGTCCTTTCGTAAAGAGGAAAAATGTCCATGAACTCGTAGAGAAAATTGAAGAATCGGGCGCAGCGTTGTTGGCTGTGCCGGTAACGGATACCGTTAAACAAATGAAAGACGGGAAGTTGGAAACGTTGAATCGGGATTATTTGTGGGCTGCACAGACACCCCAGGGATTCTCTTATGACATGATCAGACAAGCCCATGAAAAAGCTCGGGAAAACGGGTTTTATGCCACCGACGATGCGGCTCTTGCAGAGAGTTTCGGGCACAACGTTTCTATCGTACACGGGAATTATGACAATATAAAGATAACGACTCCCGAAGATTTACAGAAAGCTTCGGCTTACGTGAAAAAGTGACAAGGAGGCAGGGCAAATGGTCAGAGTAGGACAGGGATTTGACGTCCACCAGCTTACAGAAGGACGGAAATGTATTATTGGCGGCGTGGAAATTCCATATGAACGTGGGCTTGCGGGCCATTCGGACGCCGACGTGCTTTTGCATGCGATTTCCGATGCGATTCTCGGAGCTATAGGTAAAGGAGATATAGGGAAGCACTTCCCGGACACGGACCCCGCTTTTAAGGATGCTGATTCCAGGAAGCTATTACAAGAGGTCTGGAAGATAGCTGGAGAGGAAGGGTATGAACTCGGGAATCTGGATGCAACGATCATTGCCGAGGCCCCGAAGATGGCTCCCTATATTGATGATATCAGGACGAAGATTGCAGAACTTTTAGAGGTGGATTTTGCTCAGGTGAATGTAAAAGCGACCACTACAGAAAAACTCGGCTTCCCTGGACGGAAAGAAGGAATTGCGTCTCAGGCAGTCGTTTTATTGCAAAATAGTCCACAATCATCATAGAAAAATGATAAAATATTAAAAAGACGAACGGAAAGACAGGAAGGGGAAAAATCATGACTAATGAAGTCAGAGTACGTTATGCACCGAGTCCTACAGGATATCTCCATATCGGAAACGCACGTACAGCTCTGTTCAATTATCTGTACGCCAGACATAATGAAGGCACATTCGTGATCAGAATTGAAGATACAGATGCGAAAAGGAACGTAGAGGGCGGCGAGCAGAGCCAGCTTGATTTTCTGAAGTGGCTCGGCATCGAATGGGATGAAGGCGCCGGCCGTGGAGGCGACTACGGCCCTTATCACCAGATGCAGCGCCTGCACATCTATCAGCAGTACACTGATGAACTTCTCGAAAAAGGACTTGCCTATAAATGTTACATGACCTCAGAAGAGCTTGAAGAGGAGCGAGAAGCCCAAAAAGCCCGTGGGGAAGTACCTAAGTACTCGGGAGCGCACAGCAACCTGACGAAAAAAGAGCAGGAACAGTTTGAAGCTGAAGGCAGAGAGCCGAGTATCCGGCTCCGGGTTCCGGAGAATAAGACGTATACCTTCACGGATATAGTCCGCGGGGATATTTCGTTTGAATCCAGCGATTTCGGCGACTGGGTGATCGTGAAGAAAAACGGCACTCCGACGTACAATTTCGCTGTGGCAATCGACGATTATCTGATGAAGATTTCTCACGTTCTGCGCGGAGAGGAGCATATTTCCAACACACCGAAACAGATGATGGTATACGAAGCGTTCGGGTGGACGCCTCCGCAATTCGGGCATATGACACTGATCTTGAACGAAGACAGGAAAAAGTTGAGTAAACGGGATGAGCATATTCTCCAATTCATCAGTCAGTATCACGAACGGGGCTATCAACCGGATGCTTTGTTCAACTTCATTACGCTGCTTGGCTGGTCGCCGGTAGGAGAGGAAGAGCTCTTTTCCAAATCTGAACTTATCGATATCTTCGATCAGGACCGTCTTTCAACATCTCCGGCAGTATTCGACCCTGCAAAACTCAAGTGGATGAACAATCAGTACATCAAAGAGTTATCGTTCGAAGAAGTGCTGGAACTGACGATTCCTCATTTAGAGAAAGCGGGCAGAATTTCCAAAGATCGTTCGGCTGATGACCAGAAATGGACCGAAGAACTGATCGGCCTTTATCAGCCACAATTGAATTACGGGGCAGAAATCGTTGAACTGACGGAACTTTTCTTCAGGGAAACGATCGATTATGATGAAGAAGCGATGGAAGTGCTTCGCGGGGAGCAGGTGCCGGAAGTGCTCGAGGCTTTCAAGCGTAATCTCCAGGAACTTGAAGAGTTCACCCCGGAGAACATCAAACCGCAAATGAAGGCTGTACAGAAGGAAACAGGCCACAAAGGTAAGAAATTATTCATGCCTATCCGGGTAGCGACTACCGGTCAGGCGCACGGTCCTGAACTGCCGAATGCTATTCATCTGCTAGGGTATGAAACAGTTGTAGCACGACTCGAGAAAGCACTGGAAGAATTGAAATAAGTAAGCTTTGTTAAGGTCTATTGTTGAGTGGAGAACGAATGTCCGACAGCTAAAGATCAAAAAGCTGATAAGAAAAAGCCTTGATGGGGAGAAGTAAGGAATCATCTCTTACACAGAGAGAGCCGGGGCAGCTGAGACCGGTTTTAGGAGATATTTCTGAATTGCACCCTTGAGCCTTCCGTCGAAAGCGAGTAGACGAAGCGGTTACTTCCCGTTATCGAAGAGAGAGGGAAAGAAGTTCGTTTCTTTCAAACAGAGTGGAACCACGCGGAAAGCGTCTCTGTGCTTATGGCACAGGGGCGCTTTTTTTGACAGATAAAAAAGTGAGTGAAAAGGAGGAACTACGATGGGGATATTTCAGATGTTCAAGGAAGATGTGGACGTTGTTTTTGATCAGGACCCTGCCGCCCGTTCCTATCTCGAGGTGATTCTGACGTATGCCGGTTTACACGCCATCTGGTCCCACAGGATAGCTCATGGATTTTATAAAAGGAAATTCTTTTTTATAGCCAGAGTCATTTCCCAGATCAGCCGTTTTTTCACGGGAATCGAAATACATCCCGGTGCTACGATCGGACGAAGATTTTTCATCGATCACGGCATGGGTGTGGTCGTCGGAGAAACGTGTGAAATCGGAGATAACGTTACGATCTTCCAGGGGGTAACACTCGGAGGAACAGGCAAAGAAAAAGGGAAACGCCACCCTACACTCGAAGATAATGTGCTGGTAGCTACAGGGGCGAAAGTGCTTGGCTCTATCACTATAGGCAAAAATTCAAAAGTCGGTGCCGGATCGGTGGTGCTTCATGAAGTTCCGGAGAATTCGACGGTGGTAGGGATCCCGGGACACGTCGTTGTGCAGAACGGGAAAAAAGTGGAGAAAACGAGGAAGGACCTCGACCACCATAAGTTGCCGGACCCTGTCTATGACCGGTTGAATGAAATGGAAGAAGAGATCAAACAGATGTGCGAAGAGTTGAATATCGAACGGAAAAGGAGCGACGAATATGAGCATAAAGATTTATAACACGTTGACGAGGCAGAAGGAAACATTCGTCCCTCTTGAAGAAGGGAAAGTGAAAATGTATGTGTGCGGTCCTACCGTATATAATTACATTCATATCGGGAACGCCCGCCCCGCTATCGTGTTTGATACGGTCAGACGGTACTTTGAATACAGAGGATATGAAGTGGTTTATGTTCTGAACTTTACGGATGTGGACGATAAACTGATCAAAGCGGCTAATGAACTCGAGGAAGAAGTGCCGGATATCGCGGACCGCTTTATCGAGGCTTACAAAGAAGATGTCGGAGCCTTCGGTGTGAAAGAAGCTGTCTATCACCCCCGCGTTACGGAGAACATGGATGAAATCATATCTTTCATCAAGAGTCTGATCAGTAAAGGATATGCCTATGAGACGGAAGGGGACGTATACTTCCGGACCCGTCAGTTCGACAACTACGGGAAGCTCTCCCATCAGTCCGTAGACGAACTCCGATCCGGATCGCGGATAGAAGTCGGAGAGAAGAAAGAAGACCCGCTTGACTTCACGCTATGGAAAGAAGCGAAAGAAGGGGAGATCAGCTGGAACAGCCCGTGGGGGAATGGTCGTCCGGGATGGCACATCGAATGCTCAACGATGGCGAAAAAGTATCTCGGGGATACGATCGATATTCATGCCGGGGGACAGGATCTCACTTTCCCTCACCATGAAAACGAGATCGCCCAATCCGAAGCCCATAATGAAACGGATTTCGCTCGTTACTGGATGCATAACGGATATATCAACATTGAAAATGAAAAGATGTCGAAGTCGCTCGGGAACTTCGTACTCGCCTACGAGCTGATCAAACAGCATGATCCGCAGATGATACGCTTTTTCATGCTTAGTGTACAGTACCGTCATCCCATCAACTTCAGCGCGGAACTTCTCGAGAGTGCGAAGAACGGGTTTGAACGCATACGCAATGCTTATGAAAACGTGAAGCACCGGCAAGAGACGTGCATGAATCTGACAGACGACAAAGAAGAGTGGCTGCAGGAAATCGAACGGATGAATCAGACGTTCATCAAGGAAATGGATGATGATTTCAATACGGCCAATGCTATCTCCGTGCTTTTCGATATAGCGAAGTCCGCCAATTTGTATTTGCAAAAAGAACAGACGGACAGTGAAGTTTTGCAGGGGTATGCTGATCTGTTGAAGAACCTGACTCATGTTCTCGGTCTCGAAATAGAAACGGCGCAAGAACTTCCGGATGAGGAAGTGGATACGAAAATCAAAGAACGTGAACAGGCCCGCAAAGATCGTAATTTCCAGAAGGCTGATCAGATCCGCGATGAACTGAAGGAAAAAGGCATCGTACTCGAAGATACATCCCAGGGAACCAGGTGGAAACGGGGATGAGCAGAATAGAAAATGCGCATCAGATGAAAAGTCTGGCTCTCGCTTACATGGGGGATACGGTACATGATTTATATGTACGGGAACATCTCCTCCGGAAAGGGACTATAAGGCCGCAGGATTTGCACCAGTCGGCGGTGAGATTTGTCTCAGCAGGAGCTCAAGCCTATGTTGCGAAGAGATGGGTGGAAGAGGGCACTCTCTGCGAGAAGGAGACGGCAGTGTTTCGCAGGGGGAAAAATGCAAAATCCGGCTCTATTCCAAAAAACACGGACGTGCTCACCTATCGTTTTGCGACTGCATTTGAAGCGGTTCTCGGGTATCTGTACCTTGAAGGAGGCGAGGATCGTCTCGCTGAGCTTGTGCAGGGAGCGATTTCAGCCATTGAAGAAAAGGAGGGAATTTAGATGAGCAGCGAATGGATTATAGGTAAAAACGCAGTCCTTGAGGCCATGAAAGCAGAACGTCCTATCAATAAAGTTTTTATTTCGGATCAGTTGCAGCAACAGGCAGCTAAGAAAATTGAAGCGACAGCAAAGAATTCCAACATTCTGGTTCAGCGTGTGCCGAAACAGAAGATCGACCAGCTGGTGGAAGGAAATCACCAGGGGGTCGCCGCTTCGGTCGCCGCTTACGAGTACAGTGAGCTTGAAGATTTATTCGCTAAAGCCGAAGAAAGAAAAGAAGAACCTTTCTTTCTTATTCTCGATGAACTGGACGACCCTCATAACCTTGGGTCTATTCTTCGGACGGCGGACGCTGCCGGGGTTCATGGGGTCATCATTCCGAAAAGACGCTCTGTCGGACTGACAGCGACGGTCGCCAAGACCTCGGTCGGTGCGATCGAACATGTGCCGGTGGTTCGCGTGACGAATTTGGCTAGAACGATCGACGAATTGAAAGACAGGTTCGTCTGGGTGGTGGGCACCGCGGCAGACGGAGCAGAAGATTACCGGCAGATGGATGGGACACTTCCGCTGGCTCTCGTCATCGGTAACGAAGGCAAGGGGATGAGCCGCCTGACAAAAGAGAAATGCGACTGGCTCGTCCGCCTTCCGATGACCGGTCACGTAGAATCGCTGAACGCTTCGGTTTCCGCTTCCCTCTTGATGTATGAAGTGTATCGCAGACGATATCCGGTAGGGGGAGAACCATGAATGTCCTGCTGGTCGACGGTTACAACATGATCGGCTCCTGGCCGGAGCTGAAAGACTTAAGGGAAAGAGACCTCTCCCTGGCCCGCGATCTGCTTATCGATATGCTGGCGGAGTATCAGTCCTATAAAGGGGGCAGGGTCATAGCGGTCTTTGATGCCTATCACGTACGGGGACTGGAACGTAAGCATCGAAAATCAAGCATCGACGTCATTTATACGAAAGAGAACGAAACAGCGGACGAGCGGATAGAGAAACTGGCGGGAGAGTTGAATGATGTCCGCACCCAGGTGTATGTAGCCACTTCGGATTATGCCCAGCAACGGGTGATCTTCGCCCGGGGTGCCTATCGTATTTCCGCCAGGGAGCTCTATATTGAAATCAAAAATGTCCAGAAGGCTATAGAAGAAGATGTTTCGGAACGGACCACGGAAACCTATACCCCCAAAATCCCGTTGAATAAAGAGGTCCGGGAAGCTTTCGAGAAATGGCGGAGAGGAGATAAGTGAACAGCGTATTGACGGTTAGGAAGCGCTTACTATATAATATTCCTATATTTAGGAAGTGCGGTTTGGAAAATCCTGATTCACCATAGGAGGCATAGGGACGGGCATGAAAACACTTCAATTGCAGGATTTGGATGATGAGCAGTTACTCGCTCACATCGCCGGAGGTAATAGTGAAGCTTTGAATTTTTTGATTCAAAAGTATAAAGGCTTTGTCCGCGCAAAAGCGAGAACGTATTTTCTGATCGGAGCGGATCGGGAAGATATCGTTCAAGAAGGGATGATCGGTCTCTATAAAGCGATCCGTGATTATCAGGGAGACAAACTGGCCTCCTTCAGAGCGTTTGCGGAACTTTGTATAACGAGGCAGATTATTACAGCTATCAAAGCAGCTACCCGTCAAAAACATATTCCGCTGAATTCATACGTCTCTCTTGATAAACCAGTGTATGATGAAGAATCCGACCGAACACTGCTCGATGTCATAATGGGATCAGAAGCGATCGATCCTCAGGAAATGATGGTTCATAAGGAGCGGTTCGTAAATATAGAAGAAAAAATGGATGAATTGCTGAGCAAACTCGAAAAAGAAGTGCTGGCCCTTTATCTCGACGGCGAGTCTTATCAGGACATTTCCGTGAAGATGGATCGCCATGTGAAATCTATCGACAATGCCTTACAGCGGGTGAAGAAAAAAATGGAGAGATATTTAGAGGCGGAGGAAGTCGCAGCCGAAGGATAATTGACACTCAATTTTAACCGTGCTACATTAGGAGAAGTGACTAAAACCTCTGAACAAGGGGACGTTAATGTTGAGAAAAAAGATTGTTCTGGCTTGTAATGAATGCTCCAGCCGAAACTATTCGACTCATAAGAATATGAATCATAGTGAGGAACGGTTAGAAGTGCGGAAGTTCTGCAAAAATTGCGGAGAACATACACTACACCGGGAGACGAAGTAAGAGGAATTTGGGGGTGTCACAGTATGATTGCATTTTTGAAAAACGTATCCCGCGAAATGAAAAAAGTCAGCTGGCCTACGGGTAATGAGCTGGTACGGTATACGGTTACTGTTGTCGTGACCGTAGCTTTCGTAGCCGTGTATTTCGGGATTGTAGATCTTGGTATTTCCCAGGGTCTTGAACTGATCACCGGATAAGATGGACAGACAGAAATGAAGGTTATGGTCTGTAAGAAATAATTCATGCATGGAAAACCCGTTCGACGGGTTTTTTCCAGTTAATAAACGAAGATAAGGGAGGGAAGGACAAAGCGCTTGTCCCCACCACATGGAAAAAAGATGGTATGTTGTCCACACTTACTCAGGATACGAAAATAAAGTTCGGGCTAATTTAGAAAAACGTGTTGAGTCAATGGGAATGGAAGATAAAATTTTCCGCGTCATTGTACCTGAAGAAGATGAAACAGAAATTAAAAACGGGAAGCGGAAAGTAACCAAAAAGAAAGTCTTCCCTGGGTATGTACTGGCAGAAATGGTCATGACGGATGATTCCTGGTACGTTGTTCGTAATACGCCCGGTGTAACAGGGTTCGTTGGATCAACCGGATCGGGGTCAAAGCCTATCCCTCTTTTACCGGAAGAAGCTGAACGGGAACTGAAGCGTATGGGCATGAAAGAAACGCCGAATGTGGAAGTGGACTTCGAAATGAAAGAACACGTCCAGGTCATAGATGGGCCATTCGCTAACTTCACCGGTACAATCGAAAACATGGATCTCGACAAACAGAAAGTGAAAGTGCACGTAAATATGTTCGGACGGGAAACCCCGGTAGAGCTTGAGTTCTCCCAAATCGAAAAATTACAGAGCTGATAAATTTTCTGCTTGCAAACAAAGAGCGTAGATGATAAAATTTTCATGTTATTTGCGTGCCTCAAATAAATGAGGTTTCATAGATAAGAGTGGGAGGGGAAAACCCGTTACCACATCACGGACTTTAAGGAGGTGTGTCTCGTGGCTAAAAAAGTAGTTGATGTAGTTAAGCTTCAAATTCCTGCAGGGAAAGCTAACCCAGCACCGCCGGTAGGACCTGCGCTAGGTCAGGCTGGTATTAATATCATGGGATTCTGTAAGGAGTTCAACGCTCGTACACAAGATGAAGCGGGCATGATTATTCCGGTAGAAATTACGGTATTTGAAGACCGTTCATTTACATTCGTAACGAAAACTCCGCCAGCTGCCGTTCTTCTTAAGAAAGCAGCAGGAATCGAATCCGGTTCCGGAGAGCCGAACCGTAATAAAGTAGGTTCTGTCAAACGCGAACAGGTTCGCGAAATCGCAGAAACGAAAATGCCTGATTTGAACGCTTCTGACGTTGAAGCTGCAATGCGTATGGTTGAAGGTACTGCGCGCAGCATGGGACTTACAGTCGAAGACTGATTTCCTGACAGGCGATGTTCTGGTAAAACAAAGGTTGCGAGTGGAAGAATGTCTTCTTTCGCAACCTTTATCGTGTTACAGAGAAGATCTGTGCGCGTAAACCGCAGGCGCTGCGGGGAAGCCCGGGTATCGTTCCCGGTGGACCACCGGGGGCGTTCCGGGAACTTCTCATACTGTTTGAGCAGATGAGAGGGGTTCAATCGTGGGAGGTCCAACCGCTAAAACCACAACGAGGAGGAAAAGAAATGGCTAATAAATCAAAAAGACAACAGGAAATTGAAAAGCTTGTTGATCGTTCGACAGCATATGAGCCTAGTGAAGCTGTAAGCCTTGCAAAGCAAACAGCTAAAGCTAATTTTGATGAAACAGTAGAAGCTGCTTTCCGACTGGGAGTAGACCCTAAGAAAGCAGACCAGCAAATCCGCGGGGCAATGGTATTGCCACACGGAACTGGTAAAACACAGCGTGTCCTTGTTTTTGCTAAAGGCGAAAAAGCTAAAGAAGCAGAAGAAGCAGGCGCTGACTATGTAGGAGAACAGGACCTCATCAATCAGATCAACCAGGGATGGTTCGAGTTTGATGTAGTGGTTGCTACTCCTGACATGATGGCTGAAGTAGGGAAACTTGGCCGTGTGCTCGGACCAAAAGGTCTAATGCCGAACCCTAAAACTGGCACAGTGACATTCGAAATCGACAAAGCTGTACAGGAAATCAAAGCCGGTAAAGTCGAATATCGTGTAGATAAATCTGCGAACATCCACGTTCCGATCGGCAAGTCTTCTTTCGATGATGAAAAACTGAAAGAAAACTTCGTTGCCCTTACAGAAGAACTGCTGAAAGTGAAGCCTCAGGCAACAAAAGGTATTTACATGAAGAACGCAGCTGTTTCTTCGACCATGGGACCTGGAATCAAAGTGGACATTTCCAGCTACACTAAATAATAAATGGTTGACTTCCTATCACAGATTAGATAAGATTAATCATGTTGTATAAATAAATACGTTGTACCGTAGACAGCAGGTGCGTGATACGCTTAATTTCCTGCCGAGGTGTTCGCATATAAAACGCAGTTTTTCCTGCGTAATGTGACCCTTCATGTCTTGGTGCATGAAGGGTTTTTTCTTGCACCGATCGGTATAATAGCAGTCTATTAGGAGGTGGAACGATGAGCAAAGTACTCGAGCAAAAGCAACAGGTCGTCTCTGAAATTGCTGATAAGTTCCGCAATAGCAAAGCTGCAGTACTTGTAGATTACCGCGGATTGAACGTCGCGGAAGCAACGGAACTTCGTTCGCAATTGCGCGAAGCCGGCGTTGACTTCAAAGTTTACAAAAACACGATGGTTCGTCGTGCAACTGCAGACACGGATCTTACAGGTCTTGATGAAGTCCTTGTTGGTCCAACTGCTCTTGCGTTCAGTGAAGATGACGTTGTAGCTCCTGCGAAAGTGTTGAACAACTTCGCTAAAGAACACGAAGCCCTTGAAATCAAAGGCGGCGTTGTCGAAGGTGAAGTAGCGACACTTGAACAGATCAAAGAACTTGCAACCCTTCCGGATTACGAAGGTCTTGTATCTATGTTCTTGAGCGTGTTGCAGGCACCAATCCGCAACTTCGCTTATGCTACTCAAGCTGTAGCTGACCAAAAAGAAGAAGAAGAGAGTGCGTAAGCACAATTTCAACATCTATTAAGGAGGAAATATCATGAGTAACGAACAAATTATCGAAGCAATCAAAGAAATGTCCGTACTTGAACTGAACGATCTTGTAAAAGCGATCGAAGAAGAATTCGGTGTATCCGCGGCAGCTCCAGTAGCAGCAGCAGGTGCAGCAGGCGGGGAAGAAGAAGCTGAAGAACAGACTGAATTCGACGTAGTGCTTGAAAACCCTGGCGCTTCCAAAATCAAAGTTGTTAAAGCAGTACGCGAAGCAACTGGTCTTGGTCTTAAAGAAGCGAAAGACCTCGTTGACAACGCTCCTAAGCCTGTCAAAGAAGGTATCTCCAAAGAAGACGCTGAAGAGCTTAAATCTACGCTCGAAGAAACAGGAGCTACAATCGAACTTAAATAATAAGCACCCTGTGATAAAAGCCCGCTGTTTCCGGCGGGCTTTTATTTGTCTTCAGAATTCTTTCAGAAAGGATCTGACTCTATGACAGAACATTATTATTCAAAGAAAAGCGTCAAAGAAAGTGACAGAAAAAAGTGGGAAACAGAACTGAGAGGGAAAAGGTACACGTTCTTTTCCGATCATGCGGTGTTCTCAAAAGATAGTGTCGATTTCGGTTCCCGGACGCTTATCGAAACGTTCGCTCTTCCGGAGGTCGAAGGTGATGTATTAGACGTCGGGTGTGGTTATGGACCTATCGGGTTATCTTTGGCTGCGTCTTTCCCTGCCCGCAATGTGGTCATGGTAGACGTGAATGAACGTGCGCTCGAGCTTGCGAAGAAGAACGCAGAGGAAAACGGTGTTTCAAATATTGAAATCCGTGAAAGTGATGGGACGCTTGCTATTGCCGACCGAGGATTTGCGGCTGTAGTAACTAACCCGCCGATTCGTGCCGGCAAGAAAACGGTTCACCGGATCTTTGAAGAAGCGGAACGCGTGTTGAAGGAGAATGGAGAGCTTTGGGTAGTTATTCAGAAAAAGCAGGGAGCTCCGTCAGCGGAAGCGAAAATGAAAGAACTTTTTAAAGAAGTACACCTGCTCAAAAAGAACAAAGGATATTACATCTTTAAGGCAAAAAAGGTTTGACTCGAAGTTGTGTGTGTGGTAGTATAATAAAATGCCGGTATGAAAAATGCGTGTCAAGTATTTTTTCGTGTCCGGACCAATTACAATTGAAAATGTATGTTATGTATGAGGTTTTCGAGAAAAGCAGAGGAGGCAATTTACTTAAGTAGTAAAATACGTAGAATTTCTAAGGATTATGCGTATGTCACCTTTCTTGAAGGAAAACCTTTTTTTCTTTTTTGTCTAACGTTAGAGAGAAATGAAGATGAACCATTCGTCTTGAGCGAATGTTTATTATATATGTACTTGCCAGGATTTGAGTAAGCAAGTTTTTTCGGCATGTAAATGCCTTGGAATTTGTTAATAATATGCTTGTTTGAGGGGTGAATCTGTTGACAGGTCAACTAGTTCAATATGGACGACACCGCCAGCGTAGAAGTTACGCGCGTATCAGTGAAGTTTTGGAGTTGCCGAATCTAATTGAGATTCAGACAGCTTCTTACGATTGGTTTCTGCAAGAAGGTTTGAAAGAGATGTTCCGGGATATTTCTCCTGTAGAAGATTTCACAGGGAATCTTTCCCTGGAATTTGTGGATTACAGCCTCGGGGAACCGAAGTATCCGGTGGATGAATCAAAAGACCGGGACGTAACGTATAACGCACCGCTCCGTGTCAAGGTTCGTCTGCATAACAAAGAGACAGGTGAAGTGAAGGAACAGGAAGTATTTATGGGAGATTTCCCGCTTATGACAGATACGGGAACTTTCGTCATCAACGGTGCAGAACGTGTCATCGTTTCCCAGCTTGTCCGTTCACCGAGTGTGTATTTCAACGCCAAAGTTGATAAAAACGGAAAACGCGGTCATACGGCTACGGTTATTCCTAACCGCGGCGCATGGCTTGAATTCGAAACGGATGCGAAAGATGTCGCTCACGTGCGTATCGACCGTACCCGGAAGATGCCGATCACCGTATTGCTCCGTGCTTTAGGTTTCGATAACGATGAGGAAATCATCGAGCTTCTAGGGGATAATGAGTATTTAAGAAATACCCTGGAAAAAGATAACACGGAAAATAGTGAAAAAGCGCTTCTTGAAATCTATGAAAGATTGCGCCCGGGTGAGCCGCCTACAGTGGAAAATGCGAGAAACCTTCTCGTATCCCGTTTCTTCGATCCGAAACGTTATGATTCTGCTCGTGTCGGTCGTTATAAAATGAACAAAAAACTTCATATTAAAGATCGTCTCTTCAACCAGACGCTGGCAGAGACCCTTGTGGACGAAGAAACAGGGGAAGTTCTGGCAGAAAAAGGTGATAAGATCGATCGTCGCCTTCTGAACAAACTCATTCCTCATTTCGATCAGCAGGAGGACCCGCTTGCACAAGAGCAGCTGTCTTCTGTCGATGAAGTGATGGATGAAGATGTCAGAGTGCAGTCGGTGAAAATCGTAGATCCTACAGATCCGGAGGGAGAGAAATCTCTCAACGTTATAGGTAATGCGAATATCGACAAAGATGTGAAGCACATCACTCCGGCGGATATCATTTCCTCCATCAGTTATTTCTTCAACCTGCTTCACAATGTCGGCGGGACAGATGATATCGACCATCTGGGTAACCGTCGTCTTCGCAGTGTAGGAGAATTGCTTCAGAACCAGTTCCGTATCGGTCTTTCCCGTATGGAGCGTGTGATTCGCGAGCGTATGTCGATTCAGGACACATCTTCGATTACGCCTCAGCAGCTGATCAACATCAGACCGGTGATAGCTTCCATCAAGGAATTCTTCGGAAGTTCCCAGCTGTCACAGTTCATGGACCAGACGAACCCGTTGGCGGAACTTACGCACAAACGTCGTCTGTCAGCTCTTGGACCAGGTGGTCTGACACGTGAGCGCGCCGGTTTCGAAGTGCGTGACGTTCACTATTCCCACTACGGGCGTATGTGTCCGATCGAAACGCCTGAGGGTCCGAACATCGGACTGATCAACTCGCTTTCGAGCTATGCGAAAGTCAATGAGTTCGGATTCATTGAAACACCTTATCGTCGTGTGGATCACGAGACCGGTAAGGTTACGGAATATATCGATTACCTTACTGCGGATGAAGAGGATAATTATGTAGTGGCTCAGGCCAATGCTAAACTTGAGGAAGACGGTTCGTTCACCGATCCGGAAGTTATCGCCCGTTTCCGCGGGGAGAACACTGCTGTCAGTCGTGACCGGATCGACTATATGGACGTTTCGCCTAAGCAGGTTGTTTCTGCGGCGACGGCGTGTATACCTTTCCTTGAGAACGATGACTCCAACCGTTCCCTTATGGGTGCGAACATGCAGCGTCAGGCTGTACCGCTTATTCAGCCGGATGCACCTATCGTAGGTACAGGCATGGAATATGTATCCGGGAAAGACTCCGGTGCTGCGGTCATCAACCGTCATCCGGGAATCGTTGAACGGGTAGAAGCGAAGGAAGTACACGTTCGCCGTATTTCCGAAGTGGACGGAAAAGAAGTGGAAGGCGACCTCGATAAGTACCGTCTCCAGAAATTCATCCGTTCCAACCAGGGAAGCTGTTACAACCAGCGTCCTATTGTCGCAAAAGGCACTCGTGTAGAAAAAGGGGAAGTTCTTGCTGATGGTCCTTCCATGGATATGGGAGAACTCGCACTCGGACAAAACCCGCTTGTCGCCTTCATGACATGGGATGGTTACAACTACGAGGATGCGGTCATCATGAGTGAGCGCCTTGTGAAAGACGACGTCTATACTTCTATTCATATAGAGGAATACGAGTCGGAAGCTCGTGATACAAAACTCGGACCTGAAGAAATCACCCGTGATATCCCGAACGTCGGGG
The DNA here is from genome assembly GCF_900156645.1 of Salimicrobium flavidum. GTDB lineage: Bacteria > Bacillota > Bacilli > Bacillales > Halobacillaceae > Salimicrobium > Salimicrobium flavidum. Next base: position 34,838 of record NZ_FTOC01000012.1, on the reverse strand, counting down.
AAGATGCACTGCGTGACCTCGACGAGCGCGGAATCATCCGTGTAGGTGCGGAAGTCAGTGATGGGGATCTATTGGTAGGGAAAGTCACTCCTAAAGGCGTGACCGAACTTTCTGCCGAAGAACGTCTCCTTCATGCTATATTCGGTGAAAAAGCCCGTGAAGTCCGTGACACGTCTCTACGTGTCCCACACGGAGCAGGTGGAATTGTACTGGATGTGAAGATTTTCAACCGTGAAGACGGGGATGAGCTTCCACCAGGTGTGAACCAATTGATACGTGCTTATATCGTACAGAAACGTAAGATCTCCGAAGGGGATAAAATGGCTGGACGTCACGGTAACAAAGGTGTCATTTCCCGGATTCTTCCGGAAGAAGACATGCCTTATATGCCTGATGGAACTCCGGTCGATGTGATGTTGAACCCACTCGGTGTTCCGTCCCGTATGAACATCGGTCAGGTGCTTGAATTGCACCTCGGCATGGCCGCCCGTCAATTGGGTGAGCGTGTAGCTACTCCGGTATTTGACGGTGCCCGTGAAGAAGATGTGTGGGGAACGCTCGATGAAGCCGGATTGCCTCGGGACGCCAAAACGATCCTTTACGATGGTCGTACCGGTGAGCCATTCGATAACCGTATTTCGGTGGGCGTCATGTATATGATCAAACTGTCACACATGATTGATGATAAGATGCACGCACGTTCCACAGGTCCTTATTCATTGGTTACGCAACAGCCGCTTGGTGGTAAGGCTCAATTCGGTGGTCAGCGTTTCGGTGAAATGGAAGTATGGGCACTTGAAGCTTACGGTGCCGCTTATACACTTCAGGAAATCCTGACTGTTAAGTCAGATGACGTCGTCGGTCGTGTGAAAACATACGAAGCGATCGTCAAAGGGGATAACGTTCCGGAACCGGGCGTCCCTGAATCTTTCAAAGTATTGATCAAAGAACTTCAGAGTCTTGGTATGGACGTGAAAATTCTTGCTGCAGATGAATCTGAAATAGAAATGCGTGATCTTGAAGAAGATCAGATCAACGAAACTGAAAAGCTGAATATGGAAAGCTAAATGCCGAGAGCAAATATAGCTTAGGGAAAACCTGGAGACTTTAAGGGAGGTAAGCCCTTTGATTGATGTAAATAATTTTGAATATATGAAAATAGGTTTAGCTTCATCCAATAAGATGCGTTCCTGGTCTTACGGAGAAGTGAAAAAACCGGAAACGATCAACTATCGTACACTGAAACCGGAAAAAGATGGACTTTTCTGCGAGCGTATTTTCGGTCCGCAAAAGGACTGGGAGTGTCACTGCGGGAAATACAAGCGTGTCCGTTATAAGGGGATTGTTTGTGACCGTTGTGGAGTGGAAGTAACGAAGTCTAAAGTACGTCGGGAACGTATGGGGCACCTGGAACTGGCCGCCCCGGTTTCCCACATCTGGTATTTCAAAGGTATCCCGAGCCGTATGGGGCTTGTACTTGATATGTCCCCTCGTGCGCTTGAAGAAGTTATCTATTTCGCTTCCTACATTGTGACAGACCCTGGCGATACAGGACTCGAAAGGAAACAGCTTCTTTCCGAAAAAGAATACCGTGCCTATCGCGAGAAGTATGGAAAAAGCTTTCATGCAGATATGGGCGCAGAAGCGATCCGACTCCTTCTTTATGATATAAATCTGGATGATGAAGTCGGTACACTGAAAGAGGAATTGAAAACTGCCCAAGGGCAGCGTCGTACTAGAGCGATCAAACGCCTGGAAGTTTTGGAGTCTTTCCGTAACTCCGGGAACGACCCGGCGTGGATGGTGCTGGATGTCCTTCCGGTAATTCCTCCGGAAATCCGTCCGATGGTTCAGCTTGACGGAGGACGTTTTGCGACGTCCGACCTGAACGATCTGTATCGTCGTGTCATCAACCGTAACAATCGTCTGAAACGCCTTCTCGATCTCGGCGCGCCGACGATCATTGTACAGAACGAAAAACGTATGCTGCAGGAAGCTGTGGATGCGCTTATCGATAACGGCCGTCGCGGTCGTCCGGTAACCGGTCCCGGTAACCGTCCTTTGAAATCCCTCTCTCATATGCTGAAAGGGAAACAAGGACGTTTCCGTCAGAACCTGCTCGGAAAGCGTGTCGACTATTCCGGGCGTTCCGTAATCATCGTCGGCCCGAGTCTGAAGATGTATCAGTGTGGTATTCCGAGAGAAATGGCACTGGAACTATTCAAACCATTTGTTATGAAAGAGCTTGTATCTAGAGGTCTCGCTCACAATATCAAATCAGCCAAACGTAAAATCGAGCGTGTGCATGATGAAGTGTGGGACGTACTCGAAGATGTAATCAAGGAACACCCAGTTCTGTTGAACCGTGCTCCTACATTGCACCGTCTTGGTATCCAGGCTTTCGAACCGACACTTGTCGAAGGTAGGGCAATCCGTCTGCACCCGCTCGTATGTACAGCCTACAACGCTGACTTTGATGGGGACCAGATGGCAGTTCACGTACCGCTATCTTCTGAGGCTCAGGCAGAAGCTCGTATCCTCATGCTTGCAGCCCAGAACATTCTGAACCCGAAAGATGGTAAACCGGTTGTTACCCCGTCCCAGGATATGGTGCTCGGTAACTACTATCTCACGCTCGAAAGAGAAAATGCAGTCGGAGAAGGTATGAAGTTCAAAGACTTGAACGAAGCGCTGATGGCTTATCAGAATGGTCATGTTCACCTGCATACGCGTGTCGCGGTTCAGGCGAGCTCGTTAGGAAATGAAACATTTACGGAGAAACAGAAAAACCAGATGCTCGTTACAACAGTAGGGAAGCTTATATTCAACGATATGCTTCCGGCTTCATTCCCTTATATGAATGAACCTACACAGAGCAACCTGGAGATCAAGACTCCGGACAATTATTTCATTGAAAACGGCACGGACCTCAGAGAAGATATAAAACAACGCGAAATCATTCCGCCATTCAAGAAAGGTATTCTCGGAGATATCATCGCAGAAGTGTTCAAGCGCTTCTCGATAAGTGAAACTTCCAGAATGCTGGACGAAATGAAGGATCTCGGTTTCAAATATTCGACGAAAGCCGGTATTACGGTCGGTGTTTCTGATGTTGTCGTACTCGAAGACAAGCAGGACATTCTTGAGGACGGTCAACAGAAAGTGGACAAAGTTCTCAAGCAGTTCCGCCGCGGACTTATCACCGAAGGCGAACGTTACAACCGTGTCATTGAAATCTGGTCTGAAGCGAAAGACATCATTCAGGAACGTCTGATGGGAACGCTCGACCCGACCAACCCGATCTTCATGATGAGTGACTCCGGAGCGCGTGGTAACGCGTCCAACTTCACTCAGCTTGCGGGTATGCGCGGACTGATGGCAAACCCATCCGGACGTATCATCGAACTTCCGATCAAGTCCAGTTTCCGCGAAGGACTTACCGTTCTTGAATACTTCATTTCTACACACGGTGCCCGTAAAGGTCTTGCCGATACGGCACTGAAGACAGCCGACTCAGGTTACCTGACCCGTCGTCTTGTCGATGTGGCCCAGGATGTAATCATTCGTGAGGATGACTGTGGTACGGATAGAGGACTTAACGTAGCTGCTCTTAAAGAAGGTTCGGAAGTTATTGAACCACTTCTGGATCGTCTTGTCGGACGTACTGCTTTCCAATCAGTCACTCACCCGGAAACAGGGAAAGTTCTTGCTTCACGTAATGAAATCATTTCGGAAGAATCAGCTAAAATAATCGAAGATTCCGGAGTGGAAAACGTAACGATCCGTTCTGCTTTCACTTGTAACACGAAGCATGGTGTATGTAAGAAGTGTTATGGACGTAACCTCGCTACAGGGGACGAAGTGGAAGTCGGAGAAGCAGTCGGTATCATTTCAGCGCAATCTATCGGTGAACCGGGTACACAGCTTACAATGCGTACCTTCCACACGGGTGGTGTAGCTGGAGACGATATCACGCAGGGTCTTCCGCGTATCCAGGAGATCGTGGAAGCTCGTAATCCGAAAGGACAGGCGGTCATTTCTGAAATCGATGGTACAGTTTACGACGTCAAAGAGGTCAAAGAAAAACTGGAAATCCACGTTCAGGGTACCGTAGAATCACGTAGTTATACAGCTCCGTACGGCGCAAGAATGAAACGGAGCATCGGGGACGAAGTGAAAGCCGGCGATCCTCTTACAGAAGGTTCGATCGATCCGAAAGAACTGCTTCAGGTAACAGGTCTCGAAGGAGTGGAAACATATCTCCTTAAAGAGGTGCAAAAAGTTTACCGTATGCAGGGTGTTGAAATTTCCGATAAACACGTGGAAGTAATGGTCCGCCAGATGCTTCGTAAAGTACGCGTGCTTGATTCCGGAGACACAGATGTGCTACCGGGAACATTGATGGAAATCCACCAGTTCAAAGAAGCGAACCAGCGTGTACTGATGGAAGGCGGCCAGCCTGCAGTAGGCAGACCGGTTATTCTCGGTATAACGAAAGCTTCTCTTGAAACGGATAGTTTCCTTTCTGCCGCATCCTTCCAGGAGACGACTCGTGTTCTTACTGATGCAGCGATAAAAGGAAAACGCGATGAACTTCTCGGTCTGAAAGAGAACGTCATCATCGGTAAGCTTGTTCCTGCCGGTACTGGCATGAACCGTTACCGTACGATCCAGTCAGAGCATAAAAATAAGAAGCCGGAAACCCCGGCTGTAGAAGAAACCACACAAGCATAAATACAAGGGTGGAAAGCGGAAGCACCTTGAGAAATTACCGTGAATTGTGTTGACACTCATACACGATAGTGGTACTATAATCTAGGTGCTTCCACAACCTTGTTACTTTGGAGGATATGCAAATGTCTTATGAAAAAGTAGCACAGGCTAAATCGAATTTAGTGATTGGAACGAAGCAGACCATCAAAGCGATCAAAGCCGAAACTGTGAAAGAAGTGATCATTGCATCTGATGCAGATCCGGAAATCACCGCTAAGGTAAAAAGAATCGCCCGGCAGTTTTCCGTGGACTATCACGAAGTTCCATCAATGAAAGAACTCGGAAATGCCTGTGGAATTGATGTTGATGCTGCAACAGTGGCTATTAAATAACGAGGTTTTGGCGCCTTTTGCGTGAAAGCTTTGTTTTTTGCCTTATTATGAACCACCTGGATGTGTGGTATTAAAAAGTGAAGGGAGGACAACAACATGCCAACAATTAACCAACTGGTACGTAAAGGCCGTGTGAGCAAAAGCAGAAAATCTGACTCACCAGCACTTAACAAAGGTTATAACAGCTACAAGAAACGCGTGACTGACGAGAATGCTCCACAAAAACGTGGTGTATGCACACGTGTCGGTACAATGACTCCGAAGAAACCGAACTCGGCTCTTCGTAAATATGCACGTGTCCGTCTAACTAACCAGCTCGAAGTGAATGCTTACATTCCTGGAATCGGGCACAACCTGCAGGAACACAGTGTGGTACTTATCCGTGGCGGTCGTGTTAAAGACTTGCCAGGTGTACGTTACCACGTCGTTCGTGGTGCGCTTGATACAGCACCTGTTCAGGGTCGTATGCAAGGTCGTTCCAAGTACGGTACGAAGAAACCTAAAAAATAAAACGTTTTAACTAACATTTGCAGAGAGGAGGGGAACATATGCCACGTAAAGGTCCAGTAGCAAAGCGTGATGTGCTTCCAGATCCGATTTATCAATCCAAACTTGTAACTCGTCTGATCAACCAACTTATGGTAGACGGGAAGCGCGGAAAAGCTCAGACAATTCTTTATAAAGCATTTGAACTCGTTCAGGAACGTAGTGGTAATGAAGCGATGGAAACATTTGATGAAGCTATGAAGAACATTATGCCAGTACTCGAAGTACGCGCCCGTCGTGTAGGTGGTTCTAACTACCAGGTACCGGTTGAAGTTCGTCCGGAGCGTCGTCAGGCACTAGCTCTTCGTTTCATCGTAAACTATGCGCGTCTTCGCGGAGAGAAAACGATGCAAGAGCGTCTCGCTAATGAAATTCTTGACGCAGCAAACAACACTGGTGCTTCCGTGAAGCGCCGTGAAGAAATGCACAAGATGGCAGAAGCGAACAAAGCCTTCGCTCACTATCGTTGGTAATATCAGGAAAGACAAATTCTTAATTAGGGAGGAGAAGGATTCATGCCTAGAGAGTTCTCCTTGGAAAAAACTCGTAACATCGGCATAATGGCTCACATTGATGCCGGTAAAACGACAGCAACGGAACGTATTCTTTTCTACACAGGACGTATTCACAAAATCGGAGAAACGCACGAAGGTGCTTCTCAGATGGACTGGATGTCGCAGGAGCAGGAGCGTGGAATCACGATCACTTCTGCAGCTACTACAGCACAATGGAAAGGTCACCGTATCAACATCATCGATACACCGGGACACGTAGACTTCACAGTTGAAGTGGAACGTTCCCTTCGTGTATTGGATGGTTCCATTGCTGTACTCGATGCGCAGTCCGGTGTAGAACCACAGACAGAAACAGTGTGGCGCCAGGCTACAACATACGGTGTTCCACGTATTGTATTCATCAACAAGATGGACAAAGTCGGAGCAGACTTCATTTACTCCCTTGGAACGCTTCAAGAGCGCCTGGGTGCTAACGCTGCAGCTGTTCAACTTCCTATCGGTGCAGAAGATGACTTCGAAGGAATCATCGATCTGATTACGATGCAAGCATTCTACTACCTGGATGACCTTGGAACTCGTGCAGAAGCACGCGAAATTCCTGACGAACACAAGGCACGGGCAGAAGAATACCGTGGCAAACTTATTGAAGCTGTTGCCGAGCTTGATGAAGAGATGATGATGAAATATCTTGAGGGTGAAGAAATCACGAATGACGAACTGCGTGCTGCTATTCGTCAAGGTACACTAAACGTAGAATTCTACCCTGTATATTGCGGATCAGCCTTCAAAAACAAAGGTGTTCAGCTTCTTGTAGACGGTGTTATCGACTATCTTCCATCTCCTCTCGACGTACCTGCAATCGAAGGTCACGTACCAGAGACGGAAGAAGAAGTAGTCCGTAGAGCTGATGATAACGAACCATTCTCTGCTCTTGCCTTCAAAGTAGCGACAGACCCTTATGTAGGGAAACTTACATTCTTCCGGGTCTACTCCGGTACATTGAAATCCGGTTCTTACGTTAAGAACTCCACGAAGGATAAGCGTGAACGTGTAGGACGTATCCTGCAAATGCACGCGAACTCCCGTCAGGAGATTTCTGAAGTATACGCCGGTGATATCGCTGGTGCTGTAGGACTTAAAGACACTGGAACGGGTGACACTCTTTGTGATGAAAAAGGACTTGTTATCCTTGAATCCATGGAATTCCCTGAACCGGTTATTGATGTAGCGATTGAACCTCAATCCAAAGCGGACCAGGACAAAATGTCCATCGCTCTTGGTAAATTGGCGGAAGAAGATCCTACATTCCGTACGGAAACGAACGAAGAGACAGGACAAACGATCATTTCCGGAATGGGTGAACTTCACCTGGATATCATCGTTGACCGTCTGAAACGTGAGTTCAAAGTGGACGCTAATATCGGTGCTCCACAGGTTGCTTATCGTGAAACATTCCGCGGTTCCGCGAATGTGGAAGGTAAGTTCGTACGTCAGTCCGGTGGTCGTGGTCAGTATGGTCACGTATGGGTAACCTTCGAACCGAACGAAGAAGGTGCCGGTTTCGAATTCACCAACAAAATCGTCGGTGGTGTCGTTCCACGTGAATACATCGCATCTGTTGAACAAGGTATCAAAGAAACAATGGACAACGGTGTATTAGCAGGATATCCACTTATCGATGTGAAGGCTACGCTATTCGACGGGTCCTACCACGATGTAGACTCCAACGAAATGGCATTTAAAGTAGCTGGTTCCATGGCATTGAAAGAAGCGAAGCACAAGTGTCAACCGGTACTCCTTGAGCCGATGATGAGAGTAGAAGTAGTCATCCCTGAAGAGTACATGGGAGATATCATGGGCGATGTCACTTCCCGTCGTGGACGTGTAGATGGCATGGAAGCACGCGGACCGGCTCAGGTCGTTAACGCGTACGTTCCGCTTTCTGAAATGTTCGGGTACGCAACGTCCCTACGTTCTAATACACAGGGCCGCGGAGCGTACACAATGCACTTCGACCACTATGCAGAGGTACCGAAGAGCATTTCTGAAGAAATCATCAAGAAAAACGCTGGTGAATAATTAATTTCATTGACGTTTAAAGGGTATAATTGTATGGTAATCTTAGGAGAATTCGGTTTCTTCTGAGATCCATATCAAACCTTTAAAAATACATTTTTATTCAATTAAAGGAGGAAATATAGAATGGCTAAAGAAAAATTCGACCGTTCGAAGTCCCACGTTAACATTGGTACTATCGGACACGTTGACCATGGTAAAACAACTCTAACTGCAGCAATCACTACTGTACTTCACAAAACTTCCGGGAGCGGGGAAGCTCGCGCGTATGACTCCATCGACGGAGCTCCGGAAGAGCGCGAACGTGGAATCACGATTTCCACTGCACACGTTGAGTACGAAACTGAAACTCGTCACTATGCACACGTAGACTGCCCAGGACACGCTGACTATGTTAAAAACATGATCACTGGCGCTGCGCAAATGGATGGTGCGATTCTCGTAGTATCCGCAGCTGACGGTCCAATGCCACAAACTCGTGAGCACATCCTACTTTCCCGTCAGGTTGGTGTTCCGGCTATCGTTGTATTCCTTAACAAAACAGACATGGTAGACGACGAAGAGCTACTTGAACTTGTTGAGATGGAAGTACGCGACCTTCTTACTGAGTATGACTTTGACGGAGACGATGTTCCAGTCGTTAAAGGTTCTGCTCTTAAAGCTATCGAAGGAGATGCTGATCACGAACAGGCAATCCTTGACCTTATGGCTGAAGTTGACGCATATATCCCAACTCCAGACCGTGACACAGACAAGCCGTTCATGATGCCTGTTGAGGACGTATTCTCTATCACAGGCCGTGGTACAGTTGCGACTGGCCGTGTCGAGCGTGGACAAATCAAAGTAGGTGACGATGTTGAAATCATCGGACTTGCTCCAGAAGCTAAGAAGACTACTGTAACTGGTGTTGAAATGTTCCGTAAGCTTCTTGACTATGCAGAAGCAGGCGACAACATCGGCGCACTTCTACGTGGTGTAGCTCGTGAAGAAATCAACCGTGGCCAGGTTCTTGCTAAGCCAGGTTCAATCACTCCGCATACGAAATTCCACGCGGAAGTGTATGTACTATCCAAAGACGAAGGTGGACGTCACACTCCATTCTTCGATAACTACCGCCCACAATTCTACTTCCGTACTACGGACGTAACTGGAGTAATCCAGCTTCCTGAAGGAGTAGAAATGGTAATGCCTGGCGATAACGTTGAGATGACTGTTGAACTTATCTCTCCAATCGCTATCGAAGACGGTACGAAGTTCTCCATCCGTGAAGGTGGACGTACTGTAGGTGCCGGCGTCGTAGCTCGTATCGACAAATAATTGATTGTTTAGAAGATCAGAGGAACTTTCCTCTGATCTTTTTTTGATAGACTACTCTTGAAAATAAACATTCAGGTGGACGCTTATCCAGGGGCAACGCTTCAGCCTCCTCGTTTCCCTACGGGGGCTTCAGTTGTTGCTAAGCTTCCACCCGTAGAGATAAAACTCATCTAGGAACGATAACAGAGCCTTTTGATATATAGAGAAAATAAAAGCTTACGTTAAGTAAAAAATATATAAAGGGTTGCGTTCCACACGAAAAATCGTTAAACTGTTTAAGGATGATCAATAAAAAGTTGTCGGAACCCCTTGCATTCAGAGGGTTTATTCTTTATAATATTTAATGTTGGTCATAAAAGACGATGATGCGGAAGGTTGTTGACACACCCGGCCCCTTTGCCATGGCGAGTGAGTCAAGGAATTTTCGTGGAGCCAGTCTGTTTAAAAAAATAGGCGATAAAGGAGGGAAAATAATGGCAAAAGAGAAAATTCGTATTCGTTTAAAAGCGTATGATCACAGAGTTCTGGATCAGTCCGCTGAAAAAATCGTAGACACGGCGAATCGTTCAGGAGCAGAAGTGTCCGGTCCGATTCCGCTTCCAACAGATAGATCTATCTATACTGTTCTACGTGCGACCCACAAATTCAAAGATGCCCGTGAGCAATTCGAAATGCGTACACATAAGCGTCTAATCGATATTGTTAACCCAACACCACAAACGGTAGATGCATTGATGCGTCTGGACTTGCCGTCCGGTGTAGACATCGAAATTAAACTATAAAATGAAATGATATATTAGGAGGTGTAACGGATGACGAAAAGTATCTTAGGACGTAAAGTCGGAATGACTCAGATTTTCTCTGATAACGGAGAACTTGTACCTGTAACAGTAATCCAGGCTGAGCCAAACGTAGTTCTTCAAAAGAAGACTGCTGAAAATGACGGTTACGATTCCATTCAATTAGGTTTCGCTGATCAAAAAGCGAATCGTGTGAAAAAGCCTGAAGTAGGTCATGCCGAAAAAGCTAACACAACACCTAAGCGCTACGTTCGTGAAGTCCGTAACGTAAATACTGACGACTATGAACTTGGTCAGGAAGTTAAGGTGGATTTGTTTGCAGAAGGTGACGCAATCGATGTGACAGGAACATCCAAAGGGAAAGGTTTCCAGGGAACGATCAAACGTTTCAACCACTCCCGCGGACCTGAAACACACGGTTCCCGCTATCACCGTCGCCCTGGTACGCTTGGGGATATCAACTCCATGCACGTATTCAAAGGCAAAGCCCTTCCAGGTCAAATGGGTGGCAATCAGGTAACGATCCAAAACCTTGAAGTAGTGAGAGTTGATGCTGAACGCAACCTGCTACTCGTAAAAGGGAACGTACCTGGTGCGAAAAAATCTTACGTACAAGTTCAAAGTGCAGTTAAGGCTGATTAATAATAAACGAAAGGAGGATATGTCATGCCTAAAGTAGTACTATTTAACCAAAGCGGTTCGCAAGTTGGAGATCTTGAATTAAGCGATTCGGTATTCGGTATCGAACCGAACACTCACGTACTTCATGAGGCCGTACTTATGCAACAGGCTTCCAAACGTCAGGGAACGCATAAGGTGAAAACCCGTGGTGAAGTAAGTGGCGGCGGGAAAAAACCGTGGCGCCAAAAAGGTACAGGTCGTGCCCGTCAAGGTACAATCCGTGCCCCACAATGGGTAGGTGGTGGAACAGTCTTTGGTCCGACACCTCGCAGCTACAGTTATAAATTGCCTAAGAAAGTTCGTCGTCTGGCACTTCGTTCTGCTTATTCTTCAAAAGTCCAGGAAGGTAACCTTCTTGCAGTAGAAGACTTCTCTATGGATGCTCCGAAGACAAAAGAAGTTGTGAATTTCCTTAAAGCAGTAGACGTAAATGAAAGTGCAATCATCATCACCGCACAAAAAGAAGAAAATGTCGTGCTTTCTTCCAATAACCTTCCAAATGTTCAAACATTGACGTTTGACCAAGTAAGTGTTCTTGACTTGCTTACGCATGACAAAGTTATTGTAACGAAGAATGCGGCTGAAAAAGTAGGGGAGGTGCTCTCATAATGAAAGAACCACGCGATATTATTAAGCGCCCCGTAATCACTGAGAATTCTGCCGACCTTATGGGAGAAAAGAAATATACGTTTGAAGTGGAATCGAAAGCTAACAAAACGGAAATCAAGAAAGCGATCGAAGAGATTTTCAGTGTACAGGTAGCTAACGTGAACACGATTAACCGTAAAGGTAAGTTCAAGCGTATGGGCAGATACGGTGGATACCGTTCTGATAAAAAACGTGCGATTGTCACACTTACTGAAGCAAGTGAAGAAATCGAATTTTTCGAAGTATAAATATATGAAAAACGAAGGAGGGAAATAAGATGGCGATTAAAAAATTCCGTCCAACGACTAACGGACGTCGACATATGTCAATGTCTGATTTCGCGGAAATCACTACTGAAAAACCGGAACGTTCCCTAGTCACTCCGCTACACAAACGCGGTGGACGTAACAATCATGGTCGTATGACAGTTCGTCATCAAGGCGGCGGTCACAAGCGTCAGTACCGTATTATCGACTTCAAACGTGATAAAGATGGAATACCAGGACGCGTTGCTACGATCGAATATGATCCGAACCGTTCCGCTAACATTGCACTAATCAACTATGTTGATGGGGAGAAACGTTACATCCTTGCACCGAAAGGTCTTAAAGTCGGGAAAGAAATCATTTCCGGTCAGGATGCCGACATCAAACCAGGAAACTCGAAACAGTTGAAAGACATTCCAGTAGGTACTACAATTCATAACATTGAATTGAAACCTGGACGCGGCGGTCAACTTGTCCGTTCTGCTGGTGCTTCTGCACAGATCCTTGGTCGTGAAGAGAAGTACACATTGGTACGTCTTACATCCGGCGAAGTTCGCCTCGTGCTCAGCACATGCCGTGCAACTGTCGGTCAGGTAGGAAACCTTGAACATGAACTTATCAGCATCGGTAAAGCTGGACGTTCCCGTTGGCAAGGTAAACGCCCTGCTGTACGTGGTTCTGTTATGAACCCTAGTGATCACCCACACGGTGGTGGTGAAGGACGCGCACCTATCGGTATGCCGTCTCCAGTTACACCATGGGGTCAGCCGACACTCGGTTACAAGACTCGTAAACGTAATAAACCATCTGACAAATATATCGTTCGTAGAAAAGGTAAAAAATAACGGGATTGAATTGGCGGGATGACTACCCCGTCTCTCAATCGCGAAGGGAGGTTTATCAATGGGCCGCAGCCTGAAAAAGGGACCTTTTGTAGATGACCATTTGATGAAGAAAGTCGAAAGCAACAATCAAGATAACAAAAAACAGGTGATCAAGACATGGTCACGCCGTTCAACTATCTTCCCTAATTTCGTCGGTCAGACAATCGCTGTATATGACGGACGTAAACATGTTCCTGTATATGTTACAGAAGATATGGTAGGACACAAACTAGGTGAATTTGCACCGAGCCGCACGTTCAAAGGGCACTCTGGTGACGACAAAAAAACAAAACGCTAAGATAGAGAGGAGGCACTTCCATGCAAGCTAAAGCAGTTGCTAAAACAGTCCGTATTGCTCCTCGTAAAGCGCGTTTAGTTATCGACTTGATTCGAGGAATGGACACCGGCGAAGCTATTGCAACGTTGCGTAACACCAACCGTAAAGCTTCTCCGATCATTGAGAAAGTATTAAACTCAGCCATCGCTAACGCTGAGCACAATAATGAGCTAGACCCTGATAACCTGGTCGTTTCTGAAGCATATGTGAACGAAGGCGTAACGCTTAAACGTTTCCGTCCACGTGCAATGGGACGCGCTAGTCAGATCAATAAACGGACAAGCCACATTACAGTGGTCGTATCAGAAAAGAAGGAGGGATGATCAGTGGGTCAAAAAATTAATCCGGTAGGTTTTCGTGTCGGAGTTATTCGCGACTGGGAGTCCAAATGGTACGCAGATAACGAATACGCAAACCTACTTCACGAAGATATCGAAATCCGTGAATATATTGAAAAGCGTCTAAGTGAAGCTTCTGTATCTACGATAGAGATCGAACGTGCAGCTAACCGTGTGAACGTTACGATCCACACCGCTAAACCAGGCATGGTTATCGGTAAAGGTGGTTCTGAAGTAGAAGCACTTCGTAAAGAATTGAACCATCGCACAGGCAAACGAGTTCATATCAATATCATTGAGGTTAAAAAACCTGATCTTGATGCGAAACTTGTTGCAGAAAATATCGCTACTCAGCTGGAAAACCGTGTATCTTTCCGTCGCGCTCAGAAGCAGAGCATTCAACGCTCTATGCGTTCAGGTGCCAAAGGTATCCGTACACAGGTTTCCGGTCGTCTCGGCGGAGCAGACATCGCCCGTGCCGAATATTACAGTGAAGGAACTGTTCCACTACACACATTGCGTGCAGATATCGACTATAGTACTGCAGAAGCAGATACTACGTACGGTAAACTCGGTATTAAAGTGTGGATCTATCGTGGAGAGGTTCTTCCAACAAAAGCGAACTAAAAAGGAAGGGGGAACAGCATTATGTTAATGCCAAAACGTGTTAAATATCGTCGTCAACATCGTCCAAGTTTGAAAGGCCGCGCAAAAGGCGGAACTTCTGTAGCGTTTGGTGAATACGGACTTCAAGCTGTAGATCCAGCATGGATCACTGCTCGTCAAATCGAAGCGTCCCGTATCGCTATGACACGTTACATGAAGCGTAACGGTAAAGTTTGGATCAAAATCTTTCCTGACATGCCTTACACTTCAAAGCCCCTTGAAGTACGTATGGGTTCCGGTAAAGGTGCTCCAGAAGGGTTCATTGCAGTTGTAAAACCAGGGAAAATCATGTTCGAGATTGCAGGTGTATCTGAAGAGGTAGCTCGCGAATCATTGCGTCTTGCTTCTCACAAACTCCCGATCCGTACTAAATTTGTAAAACGTGAAGAAATTGGTGGTGAAATCAATGAAGGCTAATGAAATACGCGAATTAACCACTGCCGAAATTGAACAAAAAGTGAAATCTCTAAAAGAAGAACTTTTTAATCTACGTTTCCAACTGGCTACCGGGCAACTTGAGAACACAGCTCGTATTCGCGAGGTCCGCAAGTCTATCGCCCGCATGAAGACAGTTGTACGCGAACGTGAACTAAGCACGAACAATTAATAATTGAGAGGAGGACACCCTCACATGGCTGAACGTAACAATCGTAAAGTATATACCGGTCGCGTAGTTTCCGACAAAATGGACAAAACGATCACTGTACTTGTTGAAACGTATAAATTCCATAAACTTTATGGCAAGCGCGTGAAGTATTCCAAGAAATTCAAAGCTCATGACGAAGACAACCAGGCGAAACAAGGTGACGTGGTACGTATCATGGAAACCCGCCCTCAATCCGCTACTAAGCGTTTCCGTCTCGAAAAAGTAATCGAAGAAGCAGTAATTATCTAAATAAGTTTACTCGGAAGTATTCCGAAGGGAGGTTACACGAGAATGATCCAACAGGAATCACGTCTTAAAATTGCAGATAACTCTGGTGCTCGCGAAATTCAGACAATCAAAGTATTGGGCGGCTCTGGCCGTAAGACTGCCAACATCGGTGACATTATCACTGCTACGGTAAAACAAGCAACACCAGGCGGCGTTGTTAAAAAAGGTGAAGTTGTCCAAGCTGTTATCGTACGTACGAAAAGCGGTGCGCGCCGTAAAGACGGATCTTACATCCGTTTTGATGAAAATGCAGCAGTTATCGTTCGGGAGGACAAAGGTCCCCGCGGTACTCGTATTTTCGGACCGGTAGCCCGTGAACTTCGTGACAACAAATTCATGAAGATCGTTTCACTAGCTCCAGAAGTTCTATAAAAATATCATGAAAAGCCGTGGTAAGGAGGTGCGCGAATTATGCACGTAAAAAAAGATGACAAAGTCATGGTTATCTCTGGTAAAGATAAAGGAAAGCAAGGTACGGTACTTGAAGCTTACCCTAAGAAGGAACGTGTTCTTGTTGAAGGTGTCAACGAAGTGAAAAAGCACGCTCAGCCTTCTCAGGATAACCCTCAAGGCGGTATCCTTACTCAGGAAGCAGCTATCCACGTATCAAACGTATTGCCGATCGATCCCAAATCCGGCGAACCGACAAGAGTCGGTTACAAAGTAGAGGACGGCAAAAAAGTTCGAATCGCGAAAAAATCTGGTGAAGCATTAGATAAATAATCCATCTGGCGAAAGGAGGGCTTACCGATGAACGAACTTCAAACGAAATATCAAAATGAAATTCTTCCATCCCTAATGGAAAAGTTCAACTATGATTCTGTAATGGAAGCACCGCAAGTCAAAAAGATCGTTATCAACATGGGTGTAGGAGATGCTGTGCAGAATGCGAAGGCACTCGACAACGCTGTTGAAGAGCTTGAACTTATCTCCGGTCAAAAACCGATGGTAACAAAAGCTAAGAAATCTATCGCAGGGTTCCGTCTTCGTGAAGGCATGCCGATCGGAGCTAAAGTTACTTTGCGTGGAGAGCGCATGTATGAATTCTTTCAGAAGTTGATCGGCGTGTCACTGCCACGTGTACGTGACTTCCGTGGTATTTCCAAGAAAGCATTCGACGGTCGCGGTAACTATACACTCGGTGTAAAAGAACAATTGATTTTCCCGGAAATTAACTATGATAAAGTGAACAAAATCCGTGGTATGGATATCGTAATTGTAACCACTGCGGAAACAGACGAAGAGTCTCGTGAACTATTATCTCAGTTCGGAATGCCGTTTCAGAACTAAGAACTGACTATAAGGAGGGAAAATTGTGGCTAAAAAATCAATGGTCGCGAAACAACAGCGCAAACAAAAGTACCAAGTACGCGAATACACTCGTTGTGAACGTTGCGGACGTCCGCATTCCGTACTTCGTAAATTTAAACTGTGCCGTATTTGTTTCCGTGAACTAGCTCATAAAGGACAAATTCCTGGCGTCAAAAAGGCCAGCTGGTAAACCCGAGGACTGGGAAGGAGGTAAAAGTTATGACAATGACAGACCCAATTGCAGATATGCTGACTCGTATTCGTAATGCGAATATGGTACGTCACGAGAAGTTAGAGCTACCGGCTTCTAACCTCAAAAGAGAAATTGCTGACATCCTTAAACGCGAAGGTTTCATTCGTGACTATGAGCAAGTAGAGGATGGGAAGCAGGGGGTACTTCGTCTGTTTATGAAGTACAGCCAAAAAGAAGAAAAAGTGATCTCAGGCATTAAGAAAATTTCGAAACCTGGCCTTCGTGTATACGTACAGGCTGACGAGGTTCCAAGAGTTCTTAACGGCCTTGGTATTGCAGTCGTTTCCACATCAAAAGGTGTTTTGACAGATAAAGAAGCACGTGAGCAGGCTATCGGCGGCGAAGTACTGGCTTACGTCTGGTAAGAATTCAGAAACGAACAGGAGGTGTATTGAATGTCACGTGTCGGTATGTTACCAATTGATATTCCTGAAGGTGTCGAAATCACTCAGGATAAAAACACAGTTGTAGTAAAAGGACCAAAAGGAGAATTGTCCCGCACAATCTCCAGCGAAATGACGATCAAACAAGAAGACAACGTATTGATTGTTGAACGTCCATCGGACAAGCAGGAACACAAAGCGCTTCACGGAACGACACGCAGCCTTGTGAACAGCATGGTTGAAGGTGTCTCGAAAGGCTTTGAAAAAGCTCTTGAAATCCGCGGTGTCGGGTATCGTGCTCAGAAGCAGGGCGAAAAAGTCGTCGTGAACGCAGGGTATTCCCACCCGATAGAAATCGAGAACCGCGAAGGTATCGATATCGAAATTCCTACGAACACAAGAATCGTAATCAAAGGCATCGACAAAGAGCTTGTCGGAGCAGTTGCTGCCAACATCCGTGCGATTCGTCCTCCGGAGCCTTACAAAGGTAAAGGAATCCGTTATGAAAATGAACCTGTCCGTACTAAGGAAGGTAAATCAGCTAAATAAGGTCCTAAGGTAAGAAAGGAGTGACTCAAATGATCTCGAAGACCGATAAAAACACAATGCGTAAAAAGCGTCATGCGCGTGTCCGTAAGAATGTTTCCGGCACAGCTGAACGCCCGCGTTTGAACGTATATCGTTCCAACAAGCATATTTATGCACAATTGATCGATGATGTGAGTGAAACGACAGTAGCTAGTGCATCGACAATGGACAACGGTTTTGACCTCGAACAGACTGGCAACGTCGAAGCTGCCCAGCGCGTAGGTCAACTCGTTGCAGAACGTGGAAAAGAAAAAGGCTATGAAGCTGTAGTATTCGACCGCGGTGGTTATCTTTACCATGGCCGTGTACAAGCTTTGGCTGATGCAGCTCGTGAAGCTGGACTACAATTTTAATCGTAAAAGGAGGGACATGTATGAGTACAAAGATTGACCCTAACAAACTAGACCTCGAAGAACGCGTTGTTACGATCAACCGCGTTGCGAAAGTAGTAAAAGGTGGACGTCGTTTCCGTTTTGCTGCACTAGTGGTAGTTGGAGATAAAAACGGTCACGTCGGCTTCGGTACTGCGAAAGCTCAGGAAGTACCGGATGCTATCAAGAAAGCTATCGAAGATGCGAAAAAGAATTTGGTAAACGTACCAATCAAAGATACAACAATTCCTCACGAGATACACGGCCGATTCGGAGCCGGAAACATCCTGTTGAAACCAGCTGCAGAAGGTACTGGAATCATCGCAGGCGGTCCCGTTCGTGCGGTACTTGAACTTTCAGGTGTACAGGACATCCTTTCGAAATCTCTAGGCTCTAACACGCCGATCAACATGGTCCGTGCAACAATCAAAGGACTAAGTGAATTGAAACGTGCGGAAGACGTAGCCAGACTTCGTGGGAAATCCGTAGAAGAACTGTAGGATAGGAGGGAAATACAATGGCTCAAAAGTTAGAAATTACCCTCACGCGCAGTGTCATCGGTCGCCCGCAGGATCAGCGCGACACGGTCAAAGCGCTAGGACTAAATAAAATTCGTCAATCAGTAGTCGTGGAAGATAATCCAGCGATGCGTGGAATGGCTAACAAAATTTCACACCTGGTTACTGTAAAAGAAGCATAATCAATCTATACAATAAGGAGGTGCTCGCATGAAACTTCATGAACTACATTCCAAAGTAGGTTCCCGTCAAAAACGTAACCGCGTAGGACGTGGTATGGCTTCCGGTAACGGTAAGACATCCGGTCGTGGACACAAAGGACAGGGTCAACGCTCAGGAAGCAAAAACCGTCCAGGTTTCGAAGGTGGCCAGATGCCACTATTCCAACGCCTGCCAAAGCGTGGTTTCACGAACATTCATCGTACAGAATATGCAGTTGTGAACTTAGAGACTTTAAATCGTTTCGAAGAAGGAACAGAAGTAACTCCGGAGCTTCTACTTGAATCTGGCACAGTCAGTAAAGTTAAATCCGGTGTGAAAATCCTTGGTAATGGTAACATCGAAAAGAAACTCACAGTAAAAGCTCACAAGTTCTCTGCTTCCGCAAAAGAAGCAATCGAAGCAGCGGGCGGTCAAACTGAGGTGATTTAATGTTCCGGACAATCTCCAATTTTATGCGCGTGGGTGATCTCCGGCGAAAAATCATTTTCACCCTGCTCATGCTTATTATATTCCGTATCGGTGCGTTTATTCCCGTGCCGTTTACGAATAGTGAAGCGATCAACTTCATGGATGAACAGAATGCGTTCGGGTTTCTGAACACATTCGGCGGTGGGGCATTACAGAACTTCTCCATCTTCGCGATGGGGATCATGCCTTACATCACAGCCTCGATCATCATGCAATTACTGCAAATGGACGTTGTTCCTAAATTTGCAGAGTGGAAGAAGCAGGGGGAAGTGGGGCGTCGGAAATTAGCTCAGTTTACCCGCTATGGAACGATTGTCCTTGCCTTTATACAAGCTATCGGGATGTCCATTGGTTTCAACGCAATGGCAGGGGGTCAATTGATCTCTAATCCGGGTGTTGTTCAGTTCATAGCTATCGCTATCGTACTGACAGGCGGGACAGCATTCCTGATGTGGCTTGGTGAGCAAATCACTTCCCATGGCGTAGGGAATGGGATATCAATTTTGATTTTCGCAGGTATTGTTGCTGCAATTCCGAATGGTGTAAACCAACTATATGACCAATATATAACGGATGCAGGAGAGCAACTGTTCATCAATCTTGTCATCGTAGCTCTCATTCTTCTGGTGATTATCGCGGTCATTGTAGGAGTTGTATTCATTCAACAGGCATTGCGGAAAATCCCTATTCAATATGCTAAACGCCTAGTTAACAGATCTCCTGTCGGTGGTCATTCCACCCATTTACCGATTAAGGTAAACGCAGCGGGAGTTATCCCGGTCATCTTTGCGATTTCTTTCATCATCGCACCGAGAACGATAGCCGGATTCTTTGAAAATAGTGAAATAGCTTCGATGATTGAATATATTTTCAATTATGAGAACTGGCCGGGTATGATCATTTATGTAGCGCTGATCATTGCGTTCACATACTTCTATACGTTTGTCCAGGTAAACCCTGAACAAATGGCCGAAAACCTTAAGAAGCAAGGTGGGTATATCCCGGGCATCCGTCCTGGTAAAAATACCGAGACGTATTTGACACGTGTTATGTATCGCTTAACTTTTGTAGGATCACTCTTTTTGGCAGCTGTCTCTGTATTACCGATCATTCTTGGTTCACTTGCCGGATTACCGCCAAGTATTCAAATTGGAGGTACTGGTCTCTTGATCGTAGTCGGTGTTGCACTGAATACGATGAAGCAACTGGAAGGTCAGCTGGTGAAGCGTCACTATAAAGGCTTCATAAAATAATTAGTGAAAAGCTAAGATACGGAGAGAGGGGAAGAAGTTGAATTTAATTTTGATGGGTCTCCCTGGTGCCGGCAAAGGCACACAGGCCGAGAAAATAGTCGAAAAATATGACATTCCTCATATCTCTACGGGAGATATGTTCCGCTCAGCGATCAAAGAAGGAACAGACTTAGGTAAACAAGCTAAATCGTACATGGATGACGGGGCACTTGTTCCGGATGAGGTTACGATCGGAATCGTCCGTGAACGCCTCAGCAAGCCGGACTGTAAGAAAGGGTTTCTCCTTGACGGCTTCCCGCGCACACTGGAGCAGGCGGAAGCGCTCGAGGATCTGCTCGGGGACATGGAGACCTCCCTTGATTACGTTCTTCATATCAGCGTACCCGAAAATAAACTGGTGGAACGCCTGACAGGCCGAAGAGTATGTCCTGAATGTGGTGCAACGTACCATATACAGTTCAACCCTCCGGCAACGCCAGGAAAATGTGACCAGGACGGCGCTTCTCTTATCCAAAGAGAAGACGATCAGCCGGAAACCGTGAAGAACCGCCTCGCCGTAAACGTCGAACAGGCTCAGCCTCTACTCGACTTTTATGGAGAGAAAGGGTATCTCGCTACGGTTGAAGGGGATAAAGATATCGATGACGTATTTGTGGACATCGATAGCAGACTTCAACGTCTCTCCTGAATGGTTGAGCATAAAACCTCAGGGGAATAGGATTACCACAGGAGAAACACTGACTCTTTACAAAGCGATGAAACTTTTCTCTTGATAAATGAACTGTTCCTTGTTATGTTCAAAGTTAGTGTCCGAAATTGGTAATGCGAAACGGCGGAAGCTTGTAATCCTTCTCCGACGCGATTACCGTGTTTAATACTTTAAATGAAGGTGATCGTACTTTGAGTGAATCGGAATCGAGTCCGCGAATAGGTCAAGTTGTTCGTATTGAGCGTGGACGTGAAGCAGGACAATACGCAATCGTCATCGAAATAGCTGATGATGGATCCGTATTACTTGCTGACGGAGAGAAGAGGAAATATGACAGGCCAAAGAAGAAAAATATGCAGCACGTATCCTGTACCAGCTTCGTCTCTCCGGAAGTCCAACATAGCCTTCAGGAAACAGGTCGCGTCACAAATGGCAAATTGAGATTTGCTGTGAGTAAATATATCAGTGAACAGGTGACTGATTTAGCGAAGGGAGATCAACTCGATGGCGAAAGACGATGTAATTGAAATTGAAGGAACCGTAACAGAGACATTGCCGAACGCTCAGTTCAAAGTGGAACTGGAAAATGGGCACACTGTGCTCGCGCATGTCTCCGGTAAAATCCGTATGAACTTCATTCGGATCTTACCTGGTGATAAAGTGACGGTTGAACTGTCACCGTATGATCTTACTAAAGGACGGATCACGTACCGTTATAAATAGAATGAGCTCCGATCTAAAAGGAGGTATGAATGATGAAGGTAAGGGCTTCTGTAAAGAAGATGTGCGAAAAGTGCAAAGTTGTTCGCCGTAATGGAAAAGTGATGGTTATTTGTAGTAACCCGAAACACAAACAGAAACAAGGCTAATATAAAAGGAGGTGCGCGTTATGGCACGTATAGCAGGTGTTGATATTCCTCGTGATAAACGAATTTCTATTTCATTGACGTATGTGTACGGAATCGGCAAGTCTCTGGCAAGTGAAATTGTTCAGAATGCCGGAGTAGATGAATCTACTCGTGTCCGTGATCTAACTGAAGATGAATTGACAAAAGTTCGTAATGAAGTAAGCAAGTACAATGTTGAAGGGGACCTTCGTCGTGAGACATCCCTTAACATCAAGCGTCTGATCGAGATCGGTTCTTACCGTGGTCTTCGTCACCGTCGTGGTCTTCCAACACGCGGACAGAAAACGAAGAACAATTCCCGTACTCGTAAAGGCCCTCGTCGTACTGTAGCTAACAAGCGTAAATAATAACTCAAAAAAGGAGGTATGATTATGGCACGTAAGAACACTCGTACACGTAAAAAACGCGTGAAAAAGAATGTGGAGAGTGGTGTCGCGCACATTCGCTCTACTTTCAACAACACAATCGTAACGATCACTGATGTACAAGGTAATGTAATCAGCTGGAGCAGTGCCGGAACACTCGGGTTCAAAGGCTCTCGTAAATCCACACCTTTCGCTGCACAAATGGCTGCGGAAACGTCTGCGAAAGATGCTATGGATAACGGTATGAAAGACCTTGAAGTAACAGTCAAAGGCCCTGGTGCCGGTCGTGAAGCGGCTATCCGTTCGATTCAGGCTG
The DNA here is from genome assembly GCF_900156645.1 of Salimicrobium flavidum. Classification (GTDB taxonomy): domain Bacteria; phylum Bacillota; class Bacilli; order Bacillales; family Halobacillaceae; genus Salimicrobium; species Salimicrobium flavidum. The sequence continues at coordinate 12,060 of NZ_FTOC01000012.1, read as the reverse complement.
CAGGTATCGAAATCACTGCAATCAGAGATGTGACTCCGGTTCCACACAATGGTTGCCGTCCACCGAAACGTCGTCGCGTGTAATTGTAGTCCGAATTTGTTTTTGTCTCCCTCTTGTTGAGAGGGTTATAATCACTAATAACAGCCATGCATTTGACCTTAGAGATGCAGTTTACTGGTAGAGGGGCTGCCTGCCTGAGGAATTTCGGTTGGACTATTTGTCTGGCCGGGGTTTCGACGTTTTGAAGGAGGTTTGTGTGTAAATGATCGAAATAGAGAAACCAAACATTGAAACGGTGGAAATCAGCGATGATTCTACGTTTGGTAAATTCGTCGTCGAACCGCTTGAGCGTGGATATGGTACAACACTAGGTAACTCCTTGCGTCGTATCCTACTATCCTCACTTCCCGGTGCCGCTGTGACATCTGTACAAATTGACGGAGTTCTCCATGAGTTTTCTACTATTGAAGGCGTCATGGAAGACGTGACTACTGTCGTTTTGAATCTGAAGAAACTTGCTCTGAAGATTTATTCTGATGAAGAGAAGACTTTGGAAATCGATGTCCAGGGTGAAGGAAAAGTGACCGCTGCTGATATCACTCATGACAGTGACATTGAAGTGTTGAATCCGGACCTTCATATTGCTACGCTTGATAACAATACGACATTGCGTATGCGTATTACAGCTGAAAGCGGTCGTGGATATCGCCCTGCTGAAGGGAACAATCACGATGATTTACCGATCGGAGTTATTCCGGTTGATTCCATCTTCACCCCTGTGTCCCGTGTGACTTATCAGGTGGAGAACACCCGTATCGGGCATATTTCCAACTACGATAAGCTGACACTTGATGTGTGGACGGATGGAAGCATTCGCCCGGAAGAGGCAATCTCTTTAGGGGCGAAAGTGTATATGGAGCATTTGAACATCTTCGTCGGACTTACAGATGAAGCGAAAAATGCGGAAATCATGGTTGAAAAAGAAGAAGACCAAAAAGAAAAAGTCCTTGAAATGACTATCGAAGAACTGGATTTGTCGGTTCGGTCTTATAACTGCCTCAAGCGTGCCGGTATCAATACGGTTCAGGAATTGGCGAATAAGAGTGAAGACGATATGATGAAAGTTCGTAACCTTGGTCGTAAATCGTTAGAAGAGGTTAAGTACAAGCTCAACGAACTTGGCCTTGGACTTCGTAAAGAAGACTAACGGATAAATCTTTGGAAGATCGGAAAAGGAGGGTTATCGATGAGAAAACTAGGTCGTAAAACAGATCACCGTGTTGCGATGATGCGTAATCTGGCAACTGATCTGATTGTTCATGAACGTTTGGAAACGACAGAAGCAAAAGCGAAAGAACTTCGTTCGGTCGTTGAAAAAATGATTACACTTGGTAAGCGTGGCGACTTGCACGCACGACGTCAGGCAGAGTCGTTCCTTTACAAACAGGATGCGGATGAAGAAGGAGCTGAGACTGCTCTTCAGAAGCTGTTCTCTGATATCGGTCCGCGCTATGCAGACCGTCAGGGTGGTTACACTCGTGTATTGAAACTCGATGCACGTAAAGGTGACGGCGCAAAAATGGCGATTATCGAGCTTGTGTAAAGGCAGATAATGGCGAAAGGGCAGGACGGAATCTCATTCGTGAGGTCACTCCAGCCCTTTTTTTGTGTGAGAAACCGGATGTTCCCGGCGGTATTTCCCGGGAAATTGCGAAGGGGAGGCAGGTAGAGATGAGAGAGAGAATCGATTTCAGCGATGTGACTTTTCGCTATCAGGAGGATGCTCCGCCTGTATTGAAAGATGTGGATTTTTTCATCGATAAAGGAGAATGGGTAGCTATCATCGGACATAACGGTTCCGGGAAATCGACGATCGCTAAATTAATGAACGGCCTTCTCTTCGCCGAAAGCGGGGATGTGAGTGTGGACGGGTCGGTAATACACACAGACAATGTATGGGAGATCAGGAAGAAAGTCGGTATGGTGTTCCAGAACCCTGATAACCAGTTTGTCGGCACAACAGTACGGGATGATATCGCCTTCGGTATGGAAAATCACGGAGTTCCGCGTGAAGTGATGCTCGAGAAGGTGGCAGAGGTCCTTAGAGACGTGCAGATGGAAAGTTATGAAGAACATGAGCCCCATAGGTTGTCGGGAGGACAAAAACAGCGTGTGGCTATTGCAGGTGTACTTGCAGTCGCCCCTGATTATATGGTGCTCGATGAAGCGACCGCTATGCTGGACCCGAAAGGCCGTCAGGATATATTGGAGACCGTACGTGAAGTCCAGGAGCATTCCGACCTGACATTGATAACCATCACCCATGATCTGCGCGAAATTGTAGCCGCAGACCGTGTCATTGTTATGAACGAGGGGGAAGTATGGTTCGAGGGCACGCCGCGGGAGGTATTCGCCCATAAGGACGCACTCTCTACGATCGGGCTCGATGTTCCGTTTGTAGCGAAACTGACCCAGGAAATGAAAAAGCACGGGATCTCTTTCGACAGAGAACCATTAAATCATGAGGAAATGGTGGAGGAACTATGGAACTTACATTCAACGAAGTAACGTTTATATACAGTCCGGGTACTCCCTTTGAATTCAAGGCCTTGGAGGACCTTTCCATGCACGTTCCCTCGGGTTCTTACACAGCGGTCATCGGTCATACCGGCTCAGGAAAATCGACGCTTATCCAGCATGTCAACGCTCTGCTCCAGCCGACGGAGGGATCTGTGCAAGTCGGGGATTTCGTCATGGAAGCCGGAAAGAAAAACAAGAACCTGAGAAGTCTCAGGGAAAAGACCGGCATCGTCTTTCAATATCCGGAGCATCAGTTGTTCGAGGAAACAGTGGAAAAGGATATCGCTTTCGGCCCGAAGAATTTCGGTGTCGAACAGAAGGAGATCGAGGAGCGGGTGACAAACGCCCTGGAAGCTGTCCAGCTCACAGAAGATGTGAGGGAGAAGTCTCCGTTCGACTTGAGCGGCGGACAGATGAGAAGGGTGGCTATTGCAGGTGTTCTCGCAATGAAACCGAAAGTTCTCGTGTTGGACGAGCCGACCGCAGGACTTGACCCGAGAGGGCAGAAGGAAATGATGGAGATGTTTTACACTCTTCATGAAAGAGAAGGGCTTACGACCGTGCTTGTCACGCACAGCATGGAAGACGCGCTTACGTACGCGGATGATGTCGTGATATTGAACGACGGGAAGAAGTTTATGGAGGGGAAACCACTCGAAGTGTTCAAACGCAAGGAAGAACTCAAACAGGTGCAGCTCGATGTGCCGGAAGTGCTTGAATTCCTCGAAAAGGTAGAAAAACGTACCGGTATTTCCATCAACTATGAAAAGCAGCCCATTGCTGAATTAGCAAAGGAATTAGCTTTCCGTTTGGAAAGGAGGGACGACTATGAATAATTCGATGATCATCGGGCAGTATGTCCCGGGGAATTCTCTGATTCATCGACTGGATCCGAGGACGAAAATTCTCGTCATTTTCTTTTTCGTCATAGTCGTTTTCTTTGCTAATTCCGTGTGGAGCTATGGTATTCTTACCGCTTTCGCTGTGGGGACCGCTCTGGCTACAAGAGTGCCGCTTTCTTTCGTAGCGAAAGGACTGAAGCCGGTCTGGTTTCTGATCATTTTTACGTTTCTTCTTCATCTCTTCGTCTCGAGACAGGGAGATATCCTTTTCACCCTGCTCGGTTTTCCGTTTTATGAAGAATCTCTCATTCAGGGAGGGACCCTGTCCCTGCGTTTCTTCCTGCTGATCCTGTTCACATCGCTGCTCACGCTGACGACGTCTCCGATAGAAATCACGGATGCGATCGAAGCGTTGCTGCACCCGTTGAAGAAGCTCCGTTTTCCGGTGCATGAGCTGGCGCTTATGATGTCGATTTCTCTCCGTTTCATCCCGACCCTGATGCAGGAAGCGGAAAAAATATCGAAAGCCCAGGCCTCCCGCGGCGTGGACTTCCGTACAGGGTCCCTGAAAGACCGTATGAGTGCGATCATCCCTTTACTGATACCTTTGTTCGTCAGCGCATTCAAACGTGCTGAGGAGCTGGCGATGGCCATGGAAGCGAGAGGATATCAGGGAGGAGAAGGAAGGACGAAAATCCGGGCGCTCGTGTTTTACAGAAAAGATTATTTCGTTTTCTTCTTCTTTCTGATGATTGTAGCGGCTACGATAGGAACAAGGATGTGACAAGTATGGCACGAGTGAAATGTGTAGTTGAATATGACGGCTCCAATTACTGCGGATATCAGATCCAGCCCAATGGGAAGACCGTGCAGGAAGAAATCGAAAAAGCTTTGAAGACGATGCATAAAGGAAAAGAAGTACGGATCATCGCTTCCGGCCGGACGGATTCAGGAGTCCATGCCAAAGGGCAGGTCTTCCATTTCGATACGTCCCTGGACGTTCCTGAAAATCGCTGGGTACGGGCGTTGGAGACATTGATGCCGAGTGATATTTACGTGAAGAGCGCCGAATATGTTCCTGAAGATTTCCACGCCCAGTTCGATGTGGAAGAGAAAGAGTATCGTTATTACGTGAAAGCTGCAAAGACGAGAGATGTCTTCCGGCGAGGTATGGTCTTTCATTATCCCCGGAAGCTCGATGTGGAAAAAATGCTGGAGGCCGTGAAGCTTTTTGAAGGAAAGCACGACTTCACCGCCTTCTGTTCGGCGAAAACGACGCTGAAAGGGAATAAAATACGGACCATCTCCCGGGCCGAGTTGAACCAGCATGGGGACGAACTGGAGTTCATCGTACGGGGAGACGGTTTTTTATATAATATGGTCCGGATCATGATGGGGACCCTGCTTGAAATCGGAGCGGGAAAAAAAGAAATCGACACGATTCCGCGTGCTCTAGAGGAACATAACCGGAGGCTTGCCGGATTCACGACACCCGGTCATGGGCTGTTTTTATGGGAAGTGACCTACTGAAGAATTATTTAAGAAAAAAGCAACGAATCCTGGTGTGCCTCTTGACATTCGGTGTAAAATTGTTATATTATATCTTGTGGCATTTTATTTCTATACCACGATTAGCCCCGGAAACTAATCGTATTGAAATATAAATCGAAATCAGAGTAAAGTTTTAATGAAAATTAGGAGGGAAACCTACATGCGTACGACATTCATGGCTAATGAAGCAAACGTGGAGCGCAAATGGTATGTGGTGGACGCTGCAGGACAGACACTTGGACGTCTATCCACTGAAGTTGCTTCTATCCTTCGCGGAAAGCACAAACCGACATACACTCCACACGTTGATACTGGTGATAACGTAATTATTATTAATGCAGAAAAAATCGAACTTACAGGAAACAAGTGGCAGGATAAGAAATACTATCGTCACTCCAACCACCCAGGTGGGCTGAAAGTTCGCTCCGCTAACGAAATGCGCGAGAAATTCCCTGAGCGTATGCTGGAGAAATCCATCAAAGGCATGCTGCCAAAAGGAAGCCTTGGACGTAAAATGGGCATGAAACTTCATGTCTATGCTGGATCAGAGCATAAGCACGAAGCACAACAACCAGAAGTTTACGAACTTCGCGGCTAATAATAAAGGAGGCAATCAATAGTGGCACAAGTACAGTACTCCGGTACGGGACGTCGTAAAAAGTCTACAGCACGTGTACGTCTAGTCCCAGGAACCGGCCAAGTAATCGTAAATAAAACCGATGCACAGGAATATTTCCCACTGGAAACTCTTCGTGTAATTCTGAAGCAGCCTCTTGCTGTTACAGAAACAGAAGGCAACTACGACATTTATGCAAACGTTGATGGTGGTGGATTCACAGGTCAGGCAGGTGCGATCCGTCATGGTGTAGCACGTGCGCTTCTAGAAGCGGACCCTGAATACCGCACACCACTGAAACGCGCTGGTCTATTGACTCGTGACGCACGTATGAAAGAGCGTAAGAAATACGGTCTTAAGAAAGCACGTCGTGCACCACAGTTCTCCAAGCGTTAATATGGCAGTCTTCAAGCCCTTTTCCCTTTCACGGGAAGAGGGCTTTTTCTATGCCTGAAATGGGCAAATGACCACATTCGTGACCACTTACGTTCTTACTGGTCTATAAATTGAGCAAACAGATTAGCCTTTTTATTCTTCGAAGCATCGGTAACGTGAGCCTAAACATTCATTGTGGTCTGGATGTCTCGATGTCCTAATCGTTCCTGGACTTCTTTGATAGATACTCCTGCTTCAAATAAGAGAGAAGCGTGCGTGTGACGAAAGCCGTGAACCGTTATAGGGGAAAGATTATGTTTGTCGAGGATTCAAGGACGGTCTGAACAAAGTAATCTGGAAAGATGATAGTCAAGTCGTTCAGCTGACAGTTCAGAAGCTTTATAGCGAGCGACCGCGCATCGAAGTAGAGGTATTGGAACTGGAGGGTTGATTGGATGAAAAGTCTGACGAGACGACAGGAGGATGTCACGAACTATATCGAAGAACACAGAGCCACGCATGGATACTCTCCGACTATCAGAGAAATAGGGGAAGGTTTAGGTATCAAGAGTAGCTCTACGGTTCACAGGCATGTGCAGAAGCTTATAGATAAGGGGGCATCCAAAGCAATATAAGAAGTCGCCCCGGGCATTGAGCCCGAATGCGGATGAGGCAAAGCGAATTATAGAGCAGATGAAGCAGATCGGTAAAGGCCAGGAGGGTCTCGTGATACTTGGGGGGTGAGGCGTTCTGGGTGAAGAGAGCAGAATTGAAGGATTTTAAGTGAGTGAATAAAAAAAGCCGAGAGCAGCGCCCTCGACCAATTTCCCTGTTTATTATTATATCATAGGTGGTCTGCTCAATGCGATTGAACAAAGTCGATGCAACGATCGAAGAAGGAAACTTAACCTGGAAATGGATTTGCCGGAAGGAAATTCCCCTTTCTGTGTTGTATACTGTAATGAAAAAGAAAAAATCACCATTTTTCCAGATCATGGGGAGACGAAGGTGATTACTCAGCAAGGGAAAGTGAAGCTGGTGAAGTTTGATGAGGGGGAAGAGTTTTAAACTGATTAGTTATCACATCAGCTCATCGGTGTCAAAACTCCAAAGTTATGAACCGTGATTATGATAAATAGAGTGCTGAATATTTAATGATCATCGGAATTAGAATTGATAATATGAAATGTATAACCATTTAGTGATTGTTAATTATTTACTATCTAGGTTCATTTCATTCAGCATTTATCTTGGAACTGAGTTTTTAAGTATAGGGCAGGCCAGTTGAAGAATTGAATTTGAGATAATTTGGATTGTGAAACTGATTTCTTAATTCACACGTAATTAATAGGGAAAGCTAATAAGTTACTAAATAAGAATTTTATCGAGAGGATGGATACTTATTATTGGCGATAAGTTTACTTGCAAAAATTGCGGAAGAGAAGTTGAAAAAGATGAGGAGATGGCAATTATTGTTACACCGAAAAAGACAAATGGGTATGCTCTTTTAAAAGCCTGGGGTTCTGAACAAATCATATATTGCTCAAGATGCTTTAGTAATCTGAATTAGGTTTAGTTTAGGAAAATTTAAGTGCTTATATAAGATTGCTGAAGTTAAATTATATAAGGAAAAATACGCTTAGGTTTTGTGGTTGCTTATAACAGGGTATCGTCAATAGGTTTGTGTAAAACAGTAGGGCGACCCTCGGGGGAAAGATTCATCCCCCTTCTCCCTTTCAGTTTGGGATCCATAACGCGTCTCAAATATAGCGTGAAGTTCAGGGCTTCCTTCATGATCGTTTCCAGCTTCTCCTGAACGAAGGAACGGACCATATCTTCCCATTGATTTTCGAGGTTGTTTTGTCCTATACTTGTAGACATTGGTTAGGGCATCTCCTTTATTAGTTGATTTGGTCGTTAACTATGAGGATACCCTATCTCTTTTTTTGTCTTCAAGAGCTTTTACACAAACCTATTGACAGGACCTGTATGATGTATGTGTTTTACTAGTCTTATATTTTTTGAGGTGATGATTTTGATTATTAAAGATTTGATATCCAATCTAGCAATATTAGTTACAACTTTATTTCTTTACACACAAGTAACAAGTGATTCCCCTCTCAAGACCTCATCCTCGGTTTCTAGAAAAATAATTGCAGGGTTGTTAGCAGGAGTATTAAGTAATGTTTTAATGCAATATAGCATGGATTTTGGCGAGACAATCGTTGACTTAAGACATGTACCATTAATCGTTGCTACTTATTACGGCGGTACTCTCCCCGGAATCATCACCATGTTCCTTATCATAACAGGGCGTTTTATGATTGGAGTTAACCCTTCTTCCCTGGCTGCTTTGATTATGATTATTCTCATTACTTGTGCTACCGTTCTGTCTAATCTAATGAATGTAAGAAGAAGCATAAAAATTTCTACTGCCCTAACGGCTTCTAATATCATTTTCACCGTGATCATCAGTTTTCTTATAAGGGATTTGAATATTATGTTAGTTTTGGCGCCTTCCTTTTGGATTTTATCATATACTGCAGGGTTCACTTCCTTCTATATCATCGAATACGTTCGAAAGAACCAAAAGGTGTTAGATAATTACAAGTCCGAAGCAACTACGGATGCGCTTACCGGTCTCAATAATGTCCGCAAGTTCGATGAGACATTCAATCAAGTCAGTTCACAAGCCAAACAAAAAAACGAACGGCTCTCTCTTCTGTTCATAGACATAGACCATTTCAAAACAGTCAACGATACGTACGGCCATAAGGAAGGGGATCAGGTACTCATCCAATTGGGAGAAATCCTTAAGAATACCGTCCGCTCCTTTGATGTTGTCAGTCGGAATGGTGGTGAAGAATTTACGGTCATTCTTTTGGACTGCCCTACAGAACGGGCTGAACAGATCAGTGAAAGTATTCGTGAAAACGTTGAAATACATCCATTTTCCTTGACTACAGGGGAAACGATTCATGTTACTGTCTCCATCGGTTTAGCCTGTTATAGAGAGACTACGGAAAGTACAATTGAATTGATAAGTGATGCCGATGCCGCCCTTTACGAAGCTAAAAAAGGAGGTAGGAACAGGGTTTGCATAGCTTAAAACCTCCTATCTCCTGATAATCTACAATAACGGTCGAATAGAGTAAATTCTTTTCTACTCAAAACTATTGAGTCCATATAATTGTGTAAAAAGAAAAAAGGGTCTCATCAACTGAACTATACTCCGAATAATGGACACGAATAAAAAAAGTGTCCATTATTCGGGGTTTTTGTGTTTTATGATCTCGGATAACCAAGGAAGGGTAAAGTCCTTATCACATTTTTGTGGACCACGGGTTCGACATGGCGGTGATTGGCAGAAAAAAACGGACAGTGTGTAACGCGTTGGCGCAAGACATTCGAGAAATACGGAGAAGAAGGATTTTAAACGGAGCGACGTGGAAAAGGAGCGTCAGTACGAGCTTCTTCGAAAGACCTATCTTTCGAAGACAAATTGAAGAAGGCAGAAGCGCGTATTGCGTATCTAGAGGCAGAATTGGACTTCGTAAAAAAGCTCGACGAACACGAAAGGCAGTCGAAGAAGAAATAACGACATCAGAGAAACTTCAAATCATTGAACAAGTGGTGCGAACTCATCGATTCCCCCATTTAATCTAGTATTTCTGTACGATCGCGAAGGTGAGTCGATCAGGCTATTATAACTGGTTGAATGCAGAGGATGCTCGTCAAAAGAGAGAATAGAAAGGGGAGGTGGATTATCAAATCATCAAAAAGATATTCCATAAACACCAGGGAAAAGTCGGAGCTCTCCAAATCAAAATGATCATGGAGAACACCGAACACATCGTGATGAATCACAAACGCATCCGGCGTATTATGAAGAAATATAACCTGGTGTGTAAGATTCGCAGAGCCAACCCTTATAAACAAATGGCTCAAGCGACGAAGGAACATCAAACGTGTGAGAACTGTTTATGGCAGTATGAAAATGTAAGATTCGGCAGTCCTTCTATGTAGGTTGTCAAAGAAGGCAAAAAGCGTAAAAAAGAGCCACTTGCTAACGATCCCTTAAATCAATAGACTTCCTGTTGTGCAACCAATTAAGGACAGGAGGTCGTAAAGGAGATGTTAGAAGTGACTGACATTAAGTATATCAGGAAAGAAGTAAACAAAAAAGGATGCAGCTACTCGGATGTGGCCAGAAGGACGAATACGGATGTCCGCACGGTAAAGAAGTACGCAGATCAGGAAACATTTCGTCCTTCGGTCAAAACAAAAAAGAATCAACCAGCCCCCGTCATGGATCCCGTAAAGCCGACGATTGATGAATGGCTGAAGGATGACTTGAAGAAAAAGAAAAAATACCGAAGGACTGCCAAACGTATATGGCAATTGTTGAAGGATGATGGTTTCGAAGGATATCTTTACGATCCCATTTAATTTCAATCAATACCAGGCTTCCATTGTTGTCAATCGCAGTGAGATCACTAATACCAGAACTTTCATTTCGTACTTGTTTTCCTACAATCAACATGGATTCTTCGTCGTCACAGATCATTTCGATATTTTTTCTCACTAACTCTTCGATGTCATTCTCTTTCCACTGAAGGGAAGCGAAGGTATCAGGATCCACGGGTTCTACCTGAGCACCATTGATTTTATACATAAGTCTCTTCTCCTTCCATCCTAACGGTAAAAGTCTTCTTTACTATAAGCGTATCATAGAGCACTTCTTCTATGGAAAACAATACCTGAAGCGTGCATCCGGTTTTTTTTACCTGCTGGGTGGGATGTTGTAGTTTCTTACCTTTATCCCTTCAAATGCTGTTTCATCGCGGGAAGCATTTGCGTATCCTATACAATAGTATTATAATTATAACAAGGAATCCTAGAAACAAAGAAATGATTTTTCTCGTTTCTAGGGAAACGTGAATACTTGGAAGAAGGAGGGGTATACTGATGGCTATAGAGGAAACTGTAAGGAGGAGTGGAGATATGGCTCAAGGACCTAGGAAAAAGTCGCGCCGTATAGCTATATCCAACAAACGCCAAATCACCGTCCCGAAAGAATATTACGATTATCTTGAAATGGATACCGAAGCGAATATCGAGCTGGAGGGGAATAAAATTGTTATCACCCCAGTGCGAGAAAACAATGACGACTTCTCGGAGTTTATCCTGAAGGACCTGATCGATGAAGGATACGGAGGGGATGAACTGCTCCAGGAATTCAACCGTCGGAAGAACAATATACGTCCTGCAGTCGAAGCGTGGATCAAGGACGCTCAGGAAAACGCAGAGGACGTGGATTCTGTGTCGGACCTGTTCGAAGAGGACGAATAGCCATGGAAAAAGCGAAACTGAGAGTCCAGAATCCGGCCAAAAAGTTTTTTAAGAAAATTAAAGACAAACAGCTCAAAGGTAAGTATGAAGATGCGATCGAGACCATACGCTTAGACCCCTATCAGGCGGGCGAACCGAAAACAGGGGACCTCGCAGGGGTCTACGGGTATGACATCCGCCATAACAAAACAGGGTACGAGCTGGCGTATACGATTGACGAAGACGATGATGGAAATACTGTCATTATTCTACACGCAGGTACGCGGGAACAGTTTTACAAGGAACTGAAACGGTACTTATAGTGAATAGCATACATAAAATTCACCCACGGAAGACGGCAGCATCGTCTTCCTTCTTTTTTGATATTACATAAATATAAGGGAACAATCGATATTCGCTAAACAAAATAGGGGATGCAAACGATTCTTTCCTTGAAGAGCCTTCTCCTATAGATATTTCCTGATTCTCTACGAGGATTCCATGTCTACCCATTCAGGCACTTCCATATTACATAAAAGGCGTAATTCTTCTTCCCTCTCTTCCACGTAAGAACTTACTGTCTCCAGTTCTTCATGGATTGTCAACACAAAACTAGACAGTTTAATTAAGGTGTTTCCGGCGATAAGCGGCCGGGGTGAGGTAGCCTAATGTCCCGTGAATGCGGATGTTATTGTACCAGTGGACATAATCAAATAAGGCCAGCTCTAACTCCTGAAGCGTCTCGAAAGTTTCACCATAGATGAA
>NZ_FTOC01000021.1 GCF_900156645.1 Salimicrobium flavidum | reverse complement strand
GAGGATTCTACGACTACCACATGCTTCTGGGAATCGAAAGAAAACGGAAGAAAAACGAAGGAATTCTAAGAATACATTAATATAAAGAGGGAGGAATTCACTATGCTTACTACTATTTCATGGATTGCGCTTAGCATCGGAATCTTATCTTCTATCATTATTGCAATCGATGTTTATAGACATCCACAGATGATGAAAATCATGAACTTTGTGTGGCCGATCAACGGCTGGTTTTTTGGACCATTCGCCATATGGGCCTATTACCGGTGGGGACGTCTGAAAGCGAAGGATAACGAAAGGAAAGATGAGAGAGGAAAAGCGGCAAAAGTTTTTCTTTCCACCAGTCACTGTTCTTCCGGGTGCACGCTCGGAGATGCGGTTGGAGTACCGATTGTGGCCGTCACAGGGCTCGCGATAGCCGGATCCACTCTATTCGCTCATTACGCAGTGGAATTCATTCTGGCTTATGGCTTCGGAATTATTTTCCAATATTTCGCGATTCATCCTATGAGTGAAGACAATACCCCTATGGACTCGATCAAAGCTTCCATCAAAGCGGATTCACTTTCCCTGATCGCTTTTGAAATCGGCATGTTCGGATGGATGGCGATTGTACACTATGTGCTTTTTGCAGAGCCTCCGGTTCCTACAGAAGCAAGGTACTGGTTTATGATGCAAATAGCCATGATTTTAGGTTTCCTTACGAGTTATCCGGCTAATTGGTGGCTTGTTAAACGAGGAATCAAAGAAGAAATGTAGTTTTTTTCTTTTTTTTCGTGAGCAACTCAGCATCTTGTAGTTGTTTTTTGTCTGAATATTTCGTAAAATTTTATCTATACTTCATTCTGAAAAGAGAAAAGGAGAGATTTTATGACATCTCAGCAACTGCATATGCTTTATCATACATGTACGATCTGTAACGGCTCAGGAAAATATACCGAATATGATGACGGCAAAGCGAGTATGCTCGCCGCTCACTACCTCGATGTAACGGAGAAAACGGATAAAGAAGCCTGGGCTCAAGCTTTCGAGGAGACCCGTTATATGATTGAATGCACCACGTGTCACGGCACGGGAACCAAATTGAGCGCCGAAGGCCAGGAAGTCTATCAATTCTTACAACAACATGCTTAAAGAAAAGCGGGGCCATCCAGTTAGAAGCTCTAAGATAAGCGGCCGGGGCTGGCTTCGGACGACCTTATCCGAAACAGGACTGAACGCTTATCTTACGTGCTTCTCGATGGCGGAGCTAGACAAAAAAATAGCGGATCCATTCGTTTAGAAGCGCTGGCATAAGTGAATCGGGCAGAAGAAAAGCGTAAAAGCCCGTTTAGAAGCTCTAAGATAAGCGGACACACTTGGCTTCGGATGAACTTTTCCGAAACAAGAGTGGCCGCTTATCTTATGGGCTTCTGGGCTTTGAAGCTGGACAAGAAAAGCGACACCACCCTGCTTAGAAGTTCTGGAATAAGTAGGGGTTTCTCTTTTTTCAGGCGTTTTTTCCTGAAAAAGAAATCACTGCTTAGGACACGGACCCCTGGATAATAGAGCTGAACAAACGAGAAAAAGCGAGGGAGCAGAATGATCTGCGCCCTCGCTTTTTATAATTTCGGCTTTGTTAAAGCCTGTTGTTGATTCTAGGAACGAAGGGTGGAGACACCTGCGGTAGAAGCATGAACGGAAAATCACCGGAATCGAACGTAGAGAGATTCCGGAAGTTTACGTCATACCCGCGGTAAGCTTCCACCCGAAGGGACGAAAATCAACAATAAACGATAACAGAGCCTTAATTTTAAGAGGAGAAACTTTTTCGCAATGATGACAGTACATCTTCGACAGATTTGCCCATCCCTGCTTCGACCGCTGCGACATACCCGCCTTCTACAAGTGGTATATCTTCAGCAATATAACAATTCTTCCTCTCCGTCAGCTCCACTGCCATCTCAGCATTCATGCCTGCGCTTCCTATATCATACAGGAGAATCACACCAGCGCCATCATCCGCTTCTTCCAATGCCTGCTGGATCTTCGGCGCACTGGTTCCAATCCCCCCTTCTTCTGTACCTCCGGCGGGTATCACCTTCACGTCTGAGACAGCTTCTGAAATGATATCTTTCGTTCCTTCTGCAACTTTCGAGCTGTGAGAAATCAGTACCACACCAACGTTTGCCATCCGTTACGCTCCTTCCTTCCACACATCGGCCAAAGCCTGAAACAAATAGAACGAAGAAGTCGACCCCGGATCCACATGTCCTCTGGAGCGCTCCTGGAGATAGGCGGCTCGCCCCTTCGTCGCCAAGGTGTCTTTGGTATTCTCCATTGCCTGCTGAGCGGTTTCTTCCAATTTTTCCGCCTGAACATTTTGCCCGTTCTTCAGAAAATCAGCTACAGGATGCCAGACATCAATCATCGTTTTTTCTCCCTGATCGGCCTTGCCACGCTGCTTTATACCGTTCAGAGCTTCTTCTACTGCATCGGCGAACTCAGCCTGCGTCACCGGGTCTTTTCCCTTAAGCACCATAGACATCTTAAGAAAAGCTGTACCGTATAAAGGACCGGAAGCGCCGCCTACCTTCGACATAAGAACGGTAGCCGTATCCTTGAAAACGTCTGCGATTGTATCGTAGTCTGTACTACTGACTTTCGCTTCGGCTTCCTGGAATCCCCGGGACATGTTCAGTCCATGATCTCCATCACCAATCGCCTGATCCAGCTCCGTCAAATATTCCTTGTTCGATTGGATAAGTGCATTCGTTTTTTCAATCCAGGCTACTGCCTGTTCTACTTTCCATACCATTCTTTCAACCTCCTATCTACGAAAAGCAGGAGTGTCTGCGCCAGCATCCAGCAACTGCTTCATTTCTTCATCCACTTTCATCACTGTTATGGAGAATCCAGCCATTTCAAGGGAAGTCATGTATTCACCTACATAGGTGTGAGTGACCTTTATTCCACTCTCCTTTAATCTGTTCTGCACGTAACGATTCACTATATAAAGTTCCGACTCTGGCGTTGCCCCGAGTCCATTGATGATTATTGCAACTTCCGAGTCATTGAAGTCCACACTATCCTTCAATACTTTTTGGAGTAATTCTTCAGCAATATCATCAGCTGAAGAGATTTTTTTCCGTTCAATCCCCGGCTCCCCGTGAATACCTATACCCACTTCGATTTCATCATCTTCAAGCTGAAAATTCGGTCTACCCGAGCCGGGTATAGTGCATGGGGTAAGTGCCACTCCCATCGATCTGGTGTTAGCTACAACTTTTTCAGCCATTTGTTTCACTTCTTGAAGCGACCCCCCTGCTTCAGCCTTGGCCCCGGCGATTTTATGAACGAACACCGTTCCCGCAATACCCCGACGACCCGATGTAAAAGAGCTATCTTCTACAGCCACATCGTCATTTACGACGACTTGTTCTACTGAAATCCCTTCCGCTTCAGCCATTTCTCTCGCCATCTCAAAATTCATTACGTCTCCCGTGTAATTTTTGATTACGAGAAATACTCCATTCCCACTATCCACGGCCTTTATCGCTTCAATTATCTGATCAGGGGTAGGAGAAGTGAACATTTCTCCCGCCACCGCCGCATCGAGCATTCCCGTCCCTATATAACCGGCGTGTGCAGGTTCATGACCACTTCCTCCTCCACTTATGAGAGCGACCTTTCCGGATACAGGAGCATCGTTTCTTAAAAGGACCGTCGTCCCCTCCAACGCCCTGACATATCCGGGGTGAGCCATCCGGAAGCCCTCCAGCATTTCCTCAACGACATCGTCCGCCTGATTGATCACTTTTTTCATTACTATCCTTCCCTTCCTCGTTAATAAAGAAACCTTCACCCTTTTGTCATACTTGTATTTAAAAGACTTCCTCCATCTCACACTTTCTATTCATATATTCACTGTACCCTTACGCGAAAACGCTGTCAAAATTTCAAATGAAAAGGCTCTGCTTCATTGGAAAATATAACTGTTCGATTTTTTTCGCAAAAAAAGTCCTCCCTCAATTGAGGAAGGACAATACCCAACTCTCCCTTACTAAAAAAAGTACAAGTCTCCCTGAACATGGAAACGACTCTCCCAAAAGTCTTCCTGTTCAGTAAGTTTATTATAGTCTATCTTTCTAGTAAATTTAACCTTAATCGATTAAAATATGATTAAGTATTACAAATATTATGACAAATTCATTTTCACTATACTATTCCCAAAGGCCTTTTTAATGTACTGCACGTTACGCGGGAGCTTTCCACGGGTGACGATTCAGCCTCCTCGTTCCTCTATGGTGGTTCTACCATAGCCTGCTTTGCTATTAGAGTCATCGCCTCGGTCTTTTTCAAATCAATAAATATCAATAATGATCATGAACAGATCCATTTCCCAATAAAATTTCACAAAAATATACTTTTAACTTTTGTTTTTTCAGGGTAAAGGTACCTATACTAGCATATCGAAAATTAAGATTAAAGTAGTATAGTCCACTACTATAATAAACAAATATGATCGATTCAGCTTATTTAATTTCCATTTACTAACTTTATTTATCCTCGAACCTCCTCTTATATACATTTTCATACTACGTAAAAAGTCTTCGCTTCTATAGAATTACGTGAAGGACGAAAAGCTCGACGTTCTGGCGTTCTATTCTTGATAATCTATGGGAATACACTTCCCGGAGAAAGAATGCATGTGCAATAGGAGGTTGACGAGGCGACCGGTTGTGAAGTCCCTTCTACCCCACGGATTAGGAACGAAAGCGATTTTGTTTTCCTTTTATCTAAAATCGCACAGAAAGGTGATATCGATTATGAAACCTATTCGTTTATTGATTGCCGATGACCATGCTATTGTCCGCGATGGCTTCCATACGATTCTTTCTGGCCAGCCTGGGTTTGAAGTCGTGGCTCTTGCGAAAAACGGGGAAGAAGCGTGGGAAAGACTGGAGAAGCACAAACCGGAGATAGCTATACTTGATTGGGACATGCCGGGGAAAAACGGAATAGAAGTTATGGAAGAAGCGCTCGAAAAAGAACTCCCTTCAAGCTTCCTGATTCTTTCTTCCTATCAGGATGATCAACTCGCCCTCGAAGCCCTGAAAAAAGGAGCGAACGGATTTCTACTGAAAGACTGGGAGACAGAAGATATCATCCAAACCGTGAAGGATTGCGCTAAAGGGAAGCTCATATTCCCTGCTTCGATGGGCCCTGCGTTGCGTCGTTCCATGATATTCAAAAAGCGGAAAACTTTCTTTTCCCTTTCTGAACCTGAAGAAGAAGTTCTTATGTGCATCGCTGAAGGAATGAAAAATAAAGAAATAGCCGAGACGTTATATTTATCAGAAGGAACAATCCGAAATTATACAAGTTCCATTTATAAAAAACTGGGGGTCAAAACGAGAAGCGAAGCAAGCTCCCTCTACAAAGCCCTCCATCACTAAAAAAGCGGAAGCTCCCGCTTAGAAATACTGGCATAGGTAGATCGTTCAGACGAAAGGCGCTCTTTCCTTTCTATGATCCGAGACTACCTATGACAAGAATTTCTGGGAGCTGAAGCTAGACAAGAAAAGCGGAGCCACCCCGTTTAGACCCCCCTGCTTAGGACATGGACTTCAGGGTGGTGGAGCTGGATCAAAAAAAGCGGAACCATTCGTTTAGAAGCTCTAAGAGAAGTATTTTCATCCTGCACAGCACTATCTATAAAGAAAGCGTACTTCCGCATTCAGACGGGAAGCACGCTTTCTTTCAGTTCTTTTAAAATTTGATCGTACATTTCAGGTTCTACCATCATTTCACGTTTCCAGCAGGTCTCCATCCACAGGACGAGTTCTTCTTTCGAATTGAAAACCTCACCGCTTCGGTCAAAGTTCTGAATCATATACCTGCCATTGTCATCATCCGCC
Source organism: Salimicrobium flavidum (assembly GCF_900156645.1). Classification (GTDB taxonomy): domain Bacteria; phylum Bacillota; class Bacilli; order Bacillales; family Halobacillaceae; genus Salimicrobium; species Salimicrobium flavidum. Next base: position 8,744 of record NZ_FTOC01000021.1, on the reverse strand, counting down.
ACCACTAAACAGGGAAGGGCACATTCAGTCGTCATGAACTCGTATTCCATGCCTCCACCTCCTGCAGGTTCTTTCTATATAGTATACCCGCTACGGAGAAAGTTGAACCTTCACAATCCTTCAGGATATAGAAATTCCTGTGTCGTTTCACCGACGAAATACAGCTGGTGTAACGCCCTTGTCATAGCCACATATAACAATTTTATATCGAGTTCTGTATTCTGATACGTTTCTTTACCGTTCACAAGAATCACCGCATCAAACTCCAAACCTTTCGCCAGATAGGAAGGAAGAATAGCCACTTTGCCATGTTCGAGCTTTTCGTCTTTCGTTAAAAGCTGGACGTTTTCGCTCTCCCATTTTTTAAAGAGAGAGGTAGCATCTTTCATTGTTTTCGTAATAATTGAAACAGATAACGCCCCGCGCTTCCAAGCTCTCTCCACTGTTTCTGCGAGCGCTGTTTCTTTCCTCGTTTTATCCACTTTAATAAAGTCAGGATTTTGACCATGTCTGACGACCGGTTCCGCTGTATCAAGGTGGGGCATCCTTTCAGTAAGAAGGTTATTGGCGGTCTCCATAATTTCCACAGTGGTACGGTAGCTTTTCTTCAGGGTACGATATATCGCCTTCGGAAAAATATGCTCCATCACCGTATCCCAGTCGTGGAGTCCACGGTAGCTGTGAATCCCCTGGGACAAATCACCGAGAATCGTAAACAAATCGGTGCCGGTCGCTTCTTTCAACGCATAAAGCTGGAAAGGGCTGTAATCCTGAGCTTCATCGATGACAACTTTTTGGAAACGGTTCTCGTCCTTCATACCATACATACGTTTTTTCAAATAAAGAAGCGGCGCAAGGTCCTCCAGCTCAAAATTATTGGACTTGAGCTTTTTCAAGGAAGTAAGACTCATCTGTTGCAGTGAAGCATCGTCTCTTTCGCCGAGCTTTTCCATAAAGTCTTTGTAATGATCGACGACTTTCCAGACAGCAATATCCTTCATATACTCATCGACCACTTTCCCGGTAGTCTGTTTGATACTATCCAGTTTCCGATCTCTCTCTTCGTGGAGCTTCACAACTTTCGGACGTCGTTCTTCCGTATTCGTCATTGAATAATAAAGGCGGTCGAAGGAAGCTTCGAACTTATCTTCTACTCGTTTTTCCATCTCTTTCTTTTTCTTTTTGAAATCGGTCTTCAGTACCGACTTTACTTTTTTCACACGCTCATAGTAAGGGAGATAGGCGTATTCTTCGAAGAACAACCGCTCCACTTTTTTCCCTTTGAACACGGTGAATCCTTCAATTTTCAAATCTTCGACAACGCGAAAGGAATGTTCGAAATCACGGATATAAGCATCCACCTCTTCTTTGAAATCAAGAGACCCTTTATACCCGGATGCCCAGGCAATAAAATCGTTATCTTCCTGACCGTCTTCCAGTAGAGTTAATAGCTTTTCATCAGAATCCTGGACCTTCACCTTCCGGCCGATCGCCTGACGGACATATTCGGTGAACGTCGTCTGTCTGATGTCATCGACTCCGAGTTCAGGCAAGGCTTCCGAGATATAATCGATGAACAGGTCGTTCGGAGCCAAGATCATAATATTTTTCGGATCCACTTGTTCCGAGTACGTATAGATGAACATCGACAAACGATGAAGAGCAATCGTTGTTTTTCCACTACCCGCTACTCCCTGAACTACAATCGGTTTTGAAAGATCCGCGCGGACGACTTCATTCTGTTCCGCCTGGATCGTAGAGACGATTTCGTTCAGCCGGTGGTCCGCACTTCCTGAAAGGGAAACCTGAAGGAGTTCATCCCTCGTCGTAACATCGATATCCCTTATCTCCTCAAGTACTCCGTCTTCAATGACATATTGCCGTTTCAGATTGAGACTCCCGTCGATCGTTCCTGCTTCCGCTTCATAGGATGATTCTCCGAGCCTTCCGTCATAATAAAGACTCGCTATCGGAGAACGCCAATCGATGATGACGGATTCGTGCGTATCTTTCGTAAACAGGGAGACTTTCCCGATGTAATAGGATTCTTCCTGCCCGCTTTCTTCATTCTGAAAATCGATCCGTCCAAAATACGGCTTCTTCACCACTTTCTTCAGATGGGCAAGATCAGAAGCAGACGTTTCGAAAAATCTCGCATTTACGAGAATATTGATATAGCTGAGACTGCTGTCCAGGTGATCGAGATTGACAAAGGCTTCGTGGATATTCTCTTTCGAAGCCCGCTGTTTTTGTTCCGCTGCCTCTAAAAACTCGTTGATAAAAGATTTCGTATAGTCCAGACGATCCTTTTCTATCTGATGATCCGGGTGTTGTTCCGCCATATATTTCTCCTTCCTTCTATCCATTCATCCACTTAGCATAACAAAGACTCCTGCGTTATTGTAGACTTTCGCAGACGATTCCGTCCTTATCGTTCCCGTCAAGATTATGCGGATCCTTTGCTGGTCCCCCTTCCTCTTCAAAAAACTGCTGCGCCTCCTTATGTGTCGCAAAATCACTGCAATCCTTGTCGTTCGTCGAGGAGGAATTGTCAGAACGGAACCCTTCTTCTGCAACATACCCGTCCTTCGACCATATCCCTATACCTTTTTCCTTTGCATCTGCTTCCGATTCTTTCAGTCGTTCTGTATATTCATAAGGAGGGTCGTATTCATAAGCGTAGCGAGCAAGCCCTTCTTCCAGCAACTGCTCATTGAACAACTCGCCGTCCACCCATATGTAAGCCAGAAGTCTGTCGTACTTATCACGTTTAGGCCCGTCATACTCCATTTCCACTTCTTCACCTTTCAACTCCTTTGTCGCAAATTCACTCGCTTCTTTGCCGAATGGCTGTACCGGTAGAGACGGATGCTTCGTCTCCGGAGTGTCGACGAGCAATAAGCGGACACTTTCTTCTTCCCCGTTATGCTTGATGCGGATCGTATCTCCATCCACCACTTCGGTTACGATAGTAGTATTCGATCCGGAACAACCGGAAAGTAAACACAAAATAATCACGATCGCCACCGAAAAAACCTTTCCCATTACGTTCCGCTCCTTCCTTTTCGTTGCATGTTTACAAGAGGAATCTAATATATTGACGAGGAAATAAGCCTTCGATATAGTAAAGACTAGTTATGTCATCATCGCAGGAGGATCTTCATGATTTTTGCTATATTCATTGCGGCTGCCATTGTCGTAATCTTCGCCGCCATTCAATTGAACAAATACGGGGATGTCATTTCCCAGAAATCGACCTGGAGCGGGGCCATGGTCGGCACGCTTCTGATCGGAGGTGCAACGTCCCTTCCTGAACTGACGACGAGCCTTACTGCCGTCTACATCGATAATGCGGATATCGCTGTAGGGAATATGCTCGGGAGTAATGTGTTCAACGTCTTGATTCTCATGATTTTTGATTTCATTTACAGGAAACAGAAGGTGTTCAATACGGTGGATCAGAGCACACATGTGCCCATCGCTTATACAGGCCTGATTATGACCGCTCTGCTGGCCGTTTCCCTACTCTGGCAGAACACGCCCGACTTATTCAATGTCGGTATGGAAATGTACCTGCTTGTAGCGATTTATATAATCGTTATGAGAAAAGCAGGCGAGCCCGAAGAAGAAGCGGAAGAACCGACTTCTTCCCTGACACTCAACCAGGGGGTCACCCGTTTTATCATCGCTGCACTGATCGTCTTCGCTGCAGGCAGCGCTCTCGCCATCTACGGAGACCTGATCGCTAAAGAAACAGGAATGAATGCAAGCTTTGTGGGGAGCTTCCTGATCGCAGCCTCCACTTCCCTTCCGGAACTGGTAACCGTCCTTGCGGCATTCCGGATCATGAATTACTCCCTGGCTATCGGATCGATACTCGGAAGTAACCTGTTCAATCTACAGCTGCTCGTGGTCACAGATTTTTTCTACAGAAAAGATGCCATTTTGAACGTCGCTGCTCAAAGCAACGTCACTGTGGCGCTTCTAGGGTTTGTGATGATCGCTCTCACCATTTTCGCTTTGCAGCGCATTTCCGTCAAGCGTGTGTTCACCTATGCCATACCTTCATCGGTTACAGTAATCCTTTACTTTGTCGCTTCCTATATCATGTTCTGACGATGGAAAGCGACGTGTTTTTTCTTACGCATCGTTCCATAAAAGAAGGTATACAAAAATCCGAACAGTATTGTTCGGATTTTTAAACGTAAAAGTAGTTTTTATTCCAGCCTCATTTTCAGATGATGAATGAGCCTGGTTACATTTTATTTAATTGACTTTCAGCCATCTCTCCTACGACAGGAAGATGGTAACGTTCTTTGTTATAAGCTTTATACATAAGGAAAATCCATAAAATAAATGAGACGGGAGACAGCAGTATTCCGATAAGCCAACCGATGATCGGTATCACACCAGCAACGATACCAAGAATGAAAATCGCTCCGAACACGATCGTAGACTGCATGGCATGAAAACGGATGAACGAATTCTCCTTTTCTACAAGCAGGAAGATGATTCCCGTGATGAATCCAAGCAGATACGCCAACAATCCTCCGATATTCTCCTGGAGACCCGTAGATGACGATACAGGGGGACGCGTATCATTAGCCATTTTTCATACTCCTCTCGATGTGTGAGTTTAAAAAACTGAATATTCAAAATATATGTTCATTATACTATATTCTTCTCATACTCACAAGGAGAGTTTCTTAATCTGTTTCGTCAGCTCTCTGTATGTTTCCGCTTCTTGTTCCTGTCCAAGATCTTTGTATATTTTCGCCAGCCACTGCACAGGTGCAACTTCTTCCGGTTTCATTTCTGAAGCGTATTGAAAACATTCGAGTGCCTTTTCCTTCTGCTCAAATTCATAATAGAGACGACCGAGCTCTTCCATACGATCCAGCTCGTCCTGCCACTCTTCCATTTTTCTGATATTTTCGTACGTCCCGGTCTCTTCAATCCCCTCGAATTTCTCCAGAGCCGCACGGACATCGGCAACCGGGTAAGAAGGAAGCACTTCCCGGACAAACGCATGAATCAGCTGCTCTTTCGCTTCTGTCCTGACACGGAAAATTTCCCGCAGATACCGTTCCCACACAGGAAGAGAAGTTACAAGAGACCTCTCTGTCAAAAGCGCGTTCTCCGCTTTTCTACACTCTTTCGGGGTCAGCACCGCCTCCTCACCTTCTAAAAGGAGGAAAACATCGTTCAAGCGGTTCTTTTCAAGATATCCGGAAAGAAGGCGCTGTTTCGCTTCTTCATCAGAGGGAACCAGCTGATAAGCATGCTCTACTATTTGCAATTGCTCTTCAGAAGTGAAATGGAGACGGAACACTTCATCGTAATCTTCGTAATGAGACTTTCCTTCGTTGAATGTAAGTAATGCAAAAGCTGTATATTCAAGAGGGTGGGTTTTTTTGAGTACGGTCAATAAACGATCGTCCCGGTCGTGGAACATCTGCTTTTCCGCGTGGAGCGGGTCTTTTTCCCATAATTTCATCGGGGGGAGGTCATAGGTTTCCTCGAATTGCTGGAAATGAAGGTCATGTGATAATTCTTTGACGAAGCGGTGGTTGGGAGCGAAATCCATGAGCACACGGATGATTTTATACGCTTCGAACATTTTTCCTTTGCGCCTTATGTCATAGAACAGATTTTTCATCTCTTCAAGGAGCTTTTTCTTTGAAAGGAAAGATTCAAGAAAAGTGAGGATATAGACCTGTTCCTGGTGCGTGTACTTGCCGGAAAGGTGCTGAAGTAAAGAGGTGTACGTAGAGGTAGGGAAAGGTTTATGCAGGTTCAGACGCTCAATCAGAGGGTGAGGGGCGTCGCAGATGAAGCCGTTTCGGAACGCTCGTCCGAGAAAGGAATTATATTTCACTTTCGTCGCCTGGATCGCTGTCACATAGGTCTCTTTATAGAAAAAAAGATAATACACATGGACTCCCCGTACGGCTTCCACAATCTGTGCCCGTTCATAAAAAACGGCTCTTAAAGGCTTGATGACCCGCTTATCTTTATTTTGAGAAAGACTCCATTCCTGTTCGTTCATGCTTCATACCTCCCTTTTGCTTGGCTATACAATAACATACCGGCATATTATTTTACAAAAAAAGACCGGCCGTTACGCCCAAAAGGTTACGCCGGCCGGAAATTCTCATGATGCAAGAATTACAGTGATTCCATATTGTTTAAACACGTCTTCCCATTCAGATGATGGACTTTCATCGGTAATAAGAATATCGACTTCCTCCAGGGAAGAATACGTGTAAAACCCTTGTTTCCCAAGTTTGGTATGATCGGCGACCACAATCACTTCCCCCGCACGCCTGATCATCTGTTTCTTCACATATCCATCTTCTTCATGATAGCTAGCTAAACCTTCCGCGGTGATGCCAAGCGTACCCATAAATAGTTTATCCGCGGTGATGTGCCCCAGTTTATCGAGCACAGATGGTCCATAAAGAAAACGCTGTTCTTTGTTCAGCTGCCCCCCAAGAAGATGAATCGTTGCAGAAGTTCCGGATAGAGCTTCAGCTGCATTAATTGAATTCGTTACTGCTGTAAACGAAGAAACATCTATGAACTCCGGTATAGCCTGCACCGTCGTGGACGTATCAAAAATGATGGAATCATCTTCATGAATGAAAGAAGCGGCAACTTGAGCAATCCGTTCTTTTTCTTCGCTGGCATATTCCAACCGTTCCGTATAATACAAGCGCCCTGGCTGCTTCTTCGGAAGCATGGCGCCCCCATGCATTCGAAGAATTTCCCCACGTTCGGATAGTTTCACTAAATCTCTTCGGGCCGTATCGCGGGAGATGTGGAACTTTTCACAGATATCCTCTACACGAACTCTTCGTTGTTTGTGAAGCATATGAATGATCTCTTCTAATCGCTCTTCCTGATACATAACATCACCTTTAAGTATTTATAAGTAATTATAATCTTTTTTAAGTGTTTTTTCAATGCATACATTTATTCTCCGAAGATATGAAAAGAACCAGGGGGAGGCCTCCTGGTTCTTATGCGTAACGTAGTTTTTCCAAAACTAAAGCGATTGATGTATCTTTCTCCTCCGTTATACGCATCATACGGAACTTCATCTCCTGCAGCCGCCCCTTCTTCTTTACAAAGGTGACATAGCCTGAAACCGTGTCCATGTTACTGGCTCTCAGTTTCTTCAGATTTTCCTCCATAAATAACCGGTCGCTTTCTACGATTATTTCCTTTAATAAAGGTGCGACTTGCCCATCCGTCTCTTCATATTCAAACATACGCCTTAAGGAAGCACTCATATAAGTAATCGTTCCCATGTCTTCAAGAAGGATGAGCTTTTCCGCGAGCCGATCCAAAAGGCGCTGATAACTCTTTTCTTTTTGAACAAGCCGCTCTTCCATCCTCTTGCGATTGCTGATATCTATACAGGAACCGATCACTTCCACTACCTGATTCCCGCTCACTACCGGCGATAAAGAAGCTATGTAGGAAACTCCGTTTATGTTTCCTTCATACATGACCCCCTGCTCTCCATTCCACGCCCGTTCGTAGTAAAATTCTTTATATTCAGCCGTCTGATCGGAAAAAAAATGACGCAACGGTCTTCCCACCACCTGCTCAGGAAGAAGGTCCATTTTATATAATAGTCCCCCTTCACACATCGTATGAATGAATAGGCCGTCCCTGCGCTCATATTTAAACGTGAAACCCTGCTGCTTTTGAACCGTTCTCAGCAGATCTTCCCTTTCGAGTGCAAACGCCTTTTCCCGTTGCCATATAGAATTCTCGGCATCTCCCACGCCCCGTTCCTTCACCATTCCCTCCCACACCCTCATCTGTTCTTTGAACACAGAGGCAGGAACAGGCTTGCTGAATAAATAGCCTTGAGCTTCCTCACACAGATTCCGCTGCAGAAGCACGAGATGCTCCCTCGTTTCGACCCCTTCCGCCACGACCCCGAGATTAAGTTGATGGCCTATAGCGATGATCGTTTTCACGAGAGACTGGTCGTTCATATCAGAAGTTGAAGTGAAAACGAAAGATTGATCGATTTTCAGCTTATCGATCGGCAGATTCTTCAGATAGCTGAGAGAGCTGTAGCCGGTACCGAAGTCATCAAGACTGATGCTGACCCCAAGGGCTTTGAACCCCCGGAGGCTCCCCAAAACGTGGTCCACATCTATCATGACATTTTCCGTAATTTCAATTTCCAGGAACTTCGGGTCCATCCCCGTCTCATGGAGAATCGTCGCGACGTTCTCGACGATTCCACTTTCGTAGATCTGTCTTGGAGAAAAATTTACGGAAACGACGATAGACCCTAACCCCTGCATCTCCCACTCCTTATGCTGGAGACATGCCTGGCGAAGTACCTCTTCCCCAAGCGGGATGATCAGACCGGTAGTTTCCGCCAATGGAATGAAAGTATCGGGGTAGACTACGCCATATTCCGGGTGACTCCAGCGCACTAACGCCTCCGCTCCCATCATTTCTCCTGTACGAATATTCATACGCGGCTGATAATGTAGAAAGAACTCTTCTTCCTGCAATCCTCTCCTCAGCTCACATTCTTGCTTCGTTGCACTACTGGAGCTTTCCATGCTCATCTCCCCGCCTTTCTCTGGCTACATCCACCTCTTATAAGTAATATTCGGCTCTCCCTAATCAAGTGTGCTTGACATTGAAAAAAGCAGAATCTTCCTCTAATGTTTAAAGTACCAACCCAAAACATCGATAGAGAGGAAGAT
>NZ_FTOC01000001.1 GCF_900156645.1 Salimicrobium flavidum | reverse complement strand
AAGATCAGACACCAACGCAGGCTTTTGATGTCCCATCCCAAGCACCTGAAGAAAGAGGAGAAAGAGAATCTCCGCATCTGGCTCGGAGAAAATCCTGAATTGAAAAAGCAGTGGGTCGCGCTCCAGAAGTTCCGGGACGTGTATCGTGCCAAGAGTTATAAGAAAGCGAAAGAAGCTCTGGAGGACTGGTATAACCACTATCTTTTCGAGGGAGCGAGCGCCACGAAATCCATAGCGAAGACTATTCTGAAGTGGAAAGAGGAGATCCTGAATCACTTCACGTACAAGCTGACGAACGCCAGACTCGAAGGTACGAATAACCTGATCAAAACGCTGAAACGGCGCAGTTATGGATGCCCGAATATGTATCATTTCGATCTCCGGATCCGTATGGAATGTCGTCCCCCAGCTTAGAAATATAAAGGAATCATACGTTAGAGGAAGAAATCAACACACTTCACTGTGGAGAACCACATATTTCCTTTCCATAATGATTTTTACAGTTTCTCTTCATTATTGTACACTTTAGATAATAAAAAGGAGAGAGATTCTTGTATATCAGGTACTACGAAGAAAAGGATTTTGAAACGATTAATTATTTGAATAAGAAAGAAGGATGGTCTCATTTGGCGCAAAATCCTGAACAGACGAAAACAGCATGGAAGAATTCTAATGCGGGTTTTGTGGCTGTTGAGGAGGAAGAGGTTATTGGATATCTCCGTGGAATGACGGATACAACCGTTACACTGTTCGTGTGTGAGATGGTTGTGGCAGAAGAATATCGAGGGAAAGGCATCGGGCGCGAGCTGTTGACTTATGCAAGGAGCGAGTTTCCTGAGACGAGGTCAGACGTGCTGGCGACTACCACCTCGCGTGATTTTTATGAGAAGAACGGATTTAGACCATTCTATGGGTTCCGAAAGTAGGATTATCGAGAGAAAGGGAGGATAGGGTGGAAAATACTGAATGGAATTTGGAAGAAGTGCAACGGTTAAAGAAAAAACGGCTTCTCCACTACAATTTGCTGTATGCTATATTCTTTGTACTCTTTTTTTACACAGCGGAACGGATGACTTTCCCCGCATTCGGTGCTTTATTTACTTTTCTGTTTTGGATATATGGATTTTTCCTATTGTATATTATTCGCACAGGGAAAAGATTTGGACCGAGTACGTGGCGACGCATTAATGAATTCGATCAATTTCATCAAGGGGAGAAGAAATGGAGAAGAAAACAATACTTGGAAGTGGGTATTATTCTAGGAATAGCTTTTACATTCACGGTTTTCCTGTTTGTACTGGATTTTGAAAATACCGATAGGATGAGGTTCCCGGAAGATAGTTTTGGATTGTTTGGTGCATGGATAGGACTTAATATAGGCGAGTTGTTCCGGATTGGTCTATTGAATGAAGAAGACGACAGCGATGCATCTGAATGAAGATGGATCGCTTTTTTTGCATCTTGGAGAGGATTCAGGACCGGTTGGGGAAATATGGGGGTCTCGAGAGACAATATCTTATATAATGAAATCAGAAAGAAAAGAGGGAGGGGTGTCCGGTGAAAATAAATGTAGAGATTGATGAAACACTTGAAAGACTGGAGGTGCTGATCCGAGCGAAGGAGTGGGATGAGGACGTGAATCAGCTAATGAATCGTCTGCAAGAAAAGCGGCGTTCCTATTTCAGCGGAACGAACGATGAAACGCGTCACGTATTCAAACCGGAAGAGATTCTTTATCTGTATACGGAGGATAAGACGGTGATGGCCCGTACGGAAGAAGGGAGGTACCGGATGAAGGAAAGGCTTTACGAACTCGAAGAAGAATTATCTAAAGAGCAGTTCGTCAGGCTCTCCAAGTCAGCGATAGCGAACCTCGACGCCCTCCATAAATTCGAGGCATCCTTCAATGGTACGCTGTGTGTCTATTTCAGGAATGGAGAAAAGGAATACGTCTCCCGCAGATATGTTTCCGATATTAAACGAAAAATCGAAGGGAAAGGGTGAGAGATATGTGGAAGAAATTGATGTTCCAAAGTTTTGTAGGCATCTGTTTCGGGGCTCTTGTGTCGGTGCTGATATATATAGGTATATATGTATTTGGCGGTCTGGAATCTTTTTCAGCACCACTGTTCGTCAAAAATTCGATAGCGAGTATGTTCTGTGGGTGGTTCTTCAGCGTCGGTGCCCTGATATTCGCCATGGAGCACTGGAGTCTTGCGAAACGGACAGGTATCCATTTTCTCACTGTGACCTCCCTGTACTTCATTCTTGCAATCGGGGTAGGCTGGTTTTCTCTGACCTCCCTGGAACTGCTGATCGGTGTCCTGTTCTTTCTACTCATGTACGGGTTGATATGGATGGGGTGCTACATGTACTTCTATTATCAGGCGAAAAAATTGAATGATTCGCTTCATATGTAAGACCGGCCCTCCCCGGTCTTATTTTTTTACCATTCAGGCATGCTTACAGTTGTTTCCTATAGTTATTCTCACGTCTCGATTTGTGGTATTCTTTTAGTATAACCTGCAAAATTATCATCGCTTGGAAGGAAGAAAACAAAGGGGATGACGAACGATGGAAGACCTCTACTCTTCTACACTGGGAACGCTTGAGAGAACGTTCATGCCATACGGCTCTGAATATCAGCGCTATATTGATTTTCAGTCGTTCAGAGAGATGAAGCAAGTTGCAAAAGGGAAAAGACCGGTATATATAGATCTTGATATTGAAGAAATCGTTGAAATGAAAACAAGGTACATCGTGGATGTGTCCTGGTACGGGATTTTTATGACAGTGATTATTCCGACCTCGTCCTTATTTTCGGCGACGGTAGAGGTATACGGGAAACCTCCGAAACTCTTAGTGGCACGATTGGAAAGAATCAACGGTCATAGACAGGAAGCTCTCGTGCCGACTTCGCTTAAAGAAGAGTTTACAAGGAAGAAGGCAATCGGTGAAACACTCAGCGATTTTGCGACGAAACTGTTTCTATTCCTTGATTCCTACATCGCACACAATGAAGCCACGGTGGATGAGACGAAATCGACGGGTCACGCTGCGAAGGATTTCAGTCCTGGGCTTTTCAAAGATTGGGACTTTCCCTATGCTGAGACCGACCCCGAGCTCCTGGCTGAATGGGAAGCATTGAAAGGACGCATCGGCAAGCAGTACGAGCGGATAGAGGTACTTGAGATCGAAGATCAGCATGCCCTCGAGACGATGATCAACAAAGATGTTCCGCTCTTCATCCAATCTTTTTCCAAATTATCTGAAGAAAATAAGAGAATGGGAAGAGATGAGTTGGTGGAAACGATGAATGACTTACGGATGTTCGTCGAAAAGTTGGAGCGGAAGGAAGAAGAAAGTCATTACAAGGATTTTGCGAGAAGTAAGGGTATCATCTCCACGAAATACAATTCTTCGAGACAGGACTTTTTCTCTTATGAAGATGAAGATCTTCAATAAAACAGAAACCTGTGACTGGTCTCATTCGTAATAAAGATATACGCCACCTTCTGCCTTATGATTTTGTCATTGTACCAGCGTCATCTAAACGAAAAGGAGAGATGTGACATGAGTGCAGATTTTGAAAATAAATACGTGGAAGCAGAAATGGACGACCAGGATTTGAGTGAAGCGAGAACGCTCATCAAGAAGGAAGATATCGAACGTCTGAACGAAGAAGCAGAAGCTTACGCGGGGCGATTCGATAAGTCCGAAGACGAATCCCTTTCAGAAGTGCTGAGAGAACTGGGCGACCTCGGAGAAAAAGAACAGCGCGTGGCCGGGGAGACGATGGATACTCTGAAGCGTCCGGTGAACGATCTCATGAATAAAAGCAATAATGATATTCCTCAGACATTAAATGAATTGAAGGATATCGTCTCCGATCTGGATCCGAAACAGACGGAAGGGAACGCGATGACACGGTTCTTCTACAAAATGAGCAACAAAAAACCGATCGACCGTTATATGAAGAAGTATGAAACGGTGGACTCTCAGATCGAGACGATCGTCCGTAGTCTGCTCGCGGGCAAAGACCGTCTCGAAGAGGATAGTGTCGAGCTCGGACTGATCAAGGACAGTGCACAGAACCGTATTTATGAACTGGAGAAACAGATTTACTTCGGCAAAAAATTGTTCCAGCTGTTGAAAGAGAAAGAAACGACAGGGGAGTATGATAAGGCTCTGATTGCGGAAGGGAAAGAGAAAATCATCACGAGGACGAGGAATATGACGCAAATGAAAAGCGTCCTTATCCAAAGTATATCTTCCGTCGATATCATCAAGAAGAACAATGAAAAGCTGAAGGAATCCATCCGTAACGCGGTCACGTTGACGAAAAACATCATTACCGTATCCGCGACCATTCAGCTGGCGCTCAATAATCAGAAACAGGTCATTGATACGGTGAACGGTGTCAATAAAGCGACCGAGGACATGCTCGTGTCGAATTCCAGGAACTTAAGAGACAATACCGAGGAAGCCACTAAAATGATGGAGAACCCGGCCATCAGTATAGAGGCGCTACAGGAATCCTTCGATAACGTATTCGAAGCGCTGGAGACGACGGAGAAGTCCTCAGCACGGATCATCGCTTCAAGCGAGCAATTCATCGAGGAGATGGATGCTTTGAATGAAAACGTTCGTAAAAAATTATCACAATCCGGCACGACGAATCAAAGAGCGCTTCGTGAGTAGAAGCGCTCTTTGATTCGTAAGTGGATTTGTGCGACATTCCATTCGGAGAATTTGAAAGGAACGTCGCATTTATTTAAGTTGTGAGCTGTTCACGACGACATTTTCGTCTGAATGTAGTACAAACAGAATAATTGTGACATTCGAACGGGACTCTGCCAGGGAACGTCGCATAAAAGTATTCCTGGAATCGAACGACAGGAGCTTTAAATGATTTCGTCATCTTGATACAAACGTATTACCCGTGACCCAGAAACGCCACGGAAAGTTACGCGCTTCCCCGGAATTGTCGATGCCGACGCGTGGCCCTGTGGAGATGTGTTCCGGAGTGAATCCATCCGCAATATATAGAGGAGATTTTCCGTAAGGGTGGCCGTAATCGGCTTTCATGATACCGAGAGCTTTCGTCAATTTCCCGGGCCCGTTCGTCAGGTCTTTTTCCTTTTTGTCACCACGCCGTTCATACATAAGTTCCACGCCACGTAAGGGCTCGACAGCACGAATCAGAATAGCTTCCGGCTCCCCGACTTCCCCGGCTACGACATTTACGAGGCAGTGAGTGTGCATGACATACGTATAAGCATGACCCGCCTCCCCGAACATCACTTCTGTGCGTTTCGTCCGTTTGTAATTGTAGCTATGGGCCGCTTTGTCGACTGCGCCTATATAAGCTTCCGTTTCTACGATATAGCCGGACGCCGTGCCTTCTGATGTTTCTTTTATCAGTTCACAACCGAGAAGCTCCCTGGCCAGTTCAAGGGGCGGTTTCTTGAAAAATTCTTTAGGCATCAATTCCATCGTCTTCACCTCGATAAATATCATATCATATCCTTTACTTCCTCTCCCAGTGACATTTACGTGGAGAGCGGGGCCATGTGAAACCTTCGGGGAGGAAGAATGCTCTATATATGATAAAATAATGAAATAAACGAGTCTGATTCAGTCAGGTTCTATCCATAAGAGGTGAAGAATATGATAACGCCCTGTGCACCTGAAGAGGCGCCGATAGGATTATTGCTTGAAGCTGACCCCTCCAGGAAACATATAGAAGATTATGTGGAGCGAGGGACGATCTTCGTAGCAACAGAAAAGGAAGAAATAATCGGGGTTTATGTGATTCTCCCGACCAGACCGGGAACGCTCGAACTTGTAAATATTGCCGTCGAGGAAACTCATCGGGGCAAGGGTATCGGAAGGTGTCTTATAAGGCATGCGATTGATCAGGCCGAGGGGTATCAGCGTCTGGAGGTCGGAACGGGTAATTCCAGTGTAGATCAGCTCGCTTTCTATCAACGCGCCGGTTTCCGGATCGACCACGTCGACCACGACTTTTTCACGGTACATTATAACGGGGAAATATGGGAGAACGGCATCAGGTGCCGTGATATGATACGATTGGTTAAGACGCTTGAAACAGCGGAGAAAGAGGGATAAGATGCTGAAAGTTTTCGATTACATTATTTTACCCCTGGCTATCGTAGCGATTGCCGTATCTTTTTTTGATATGCCGGTGATTCCGGCACTTATCGGCGCCTATATCGGGATATGGATTGCACTC
Organism: Salimicrobium flavidum; assembly: GCF_900156645.1. Classification (GTDB taxonomy): domain Bacteria; phylum Bacillota; class Bacilli; order Bacillales; family Halobacillaceae; genus Salimicrobium; species Salimicrobium flavidum. Next base: position 627,585 of record NZ_FTOC01000001.1, on the reverse strand, counting down.
TTCCTGAGGCGCAAAAAAGAAGAGAAACGTGGTGGGGAAGATGGATGAGCAGAAGCTGATTCAACAGCACCTGGCAAATGAGCGTACGTATCTTGCGTGGATTCGTACAGCTATTGCGCTCGTTGGTATAGGTTTCCTGGCGACCACACTACATATCAATGCCAGAGCGAATGCAGAAGGCGCTACGGAAGAGAATCTTGTCATGTTTGTCAGTGTCGGTGCTTTGGCACTCGGGATATTGACGATTATAGGTTCCACCTGGAACTACTACATGACGAGAAGGAATATAAATGAAAACCGGTTTCGTTCATCACAATGGATCATTGGTTTCATGACCAGTGTAGCTGTACTGCTCGTGGTTCTCGTCGGGATTTATATATTCGCAGTCAGTTAGGAGGAGTCCGGATGGAGTTTACGACAATCGACTTGAAAAAAGACAAAGAGACCGCTCTCAAATTTCGAAGAGAAGCGTTCATCGAAAGCTTCGGAGATACATCGTCCCTGGATGAAGATGATTATCTGGACTGGCTTCAGAAAAAAATGAGCGAGCATCCGGAGGGGTTCGTTTTCGTGAGGAAAAACGGGGAACCGGTCGGACAGATCGATTTATCGATCCGTGAATATCGGGGGCGTATCATCGGTTACGTCCACCTTTTTTATCTGGAAGAAGAGTGGCGAGACAGGGGTATCGGGATGCAGCTGTTCGACTATGCAATGAGGTTCTTCCACGAAAGGGATATCACCGAATTCCATTTGCGGGTAGCTCCGGGAAATGAAAGGGCCGTCGCCTTCTACAAAAAGTATGGAATGGCAGAAGCAGGAGAAGAACTCGGCGGGAAAGTAATAAGAATGACAGGGAGTGTCGACACATGGAGCTTATAGAACTGAAAACGAAAAAAGAAATTACACAGGCGTTCGCGGTAGTGAATGAACTGCGGACACAGCTCGATCTTAATAAGTATCTGGAGCTGGTGACTGAAGCGATGGAAACGGATAACTATCACATGTATGGTATGGTGGAAGAGGATGAAATCGTTGCAGTAGCCGGCTTCAAACCGATGATCACGCTCTACTACGGTCGGTTTGTTTGGGTGAATGATCTTGTGGTGACCAGTGAGAAACGGAACAACGGATACGGTGAAATGATGCTTCATTTTGTGGAACAATGGGCCGCGCAGAATAAATACGACCACGTCGCTTTATCCTCTGGGCTTGATAAGCCTGAAGCTCATCGTTTCTATGAACAGAAGATGGATTATGATAAAGCAAGCTATGTTTTTCTTAAAACGAATGTCTAAAAATTAGGAGGAAAATCCTTTATGAATAAGACAAGAGTTACAGAACTGCTCGGAATAGAAGTACCTGTGATCCAGGCGGGGATGGCCGGGGGCGTGACCACACCGGAACTTATAGCAGCAGTATCAGAGGCTGGAGGATTCGGGACACTGGGAGCCGGATATATGGAGCCTGAAGCGATGAAGGAATCGATAAGGGAAGTGAAGAAACAGACGTCGAGTCCTTTCGGTGTGAATTTATTTGTACCTGAAGAAGACAAAAGCACGGATAATGACACGGAAGAGGCTATGGAGGCTCTTCATCCCTTTCACGAAGAACTCGAAATGAAGGACGCTGTCAGACCTGAATCTCCGTCCGTCTTTTATGAACAGGTGGAAGGAGCACTTGCCGAAACGGTACCCGTAGTCAGCTTCACCTTCGGCGTACCTCCGGAGGACGTGGTGACTTCCTTGAAACAGGCAGGGATAACGCTGATCGGAACAGCTACTACTGTCGAAGAAGCTCTTCTGAATGAGGAAGCGGGAATGGATGCAGTAGTTGTACAGGGGTCAGAAGCCGGAGGCCACCGCGGTACTTTCAATGGGCGCTTCGATAAAGCTGCGATTGGATTGATGTCCCTGCTCCCTCAAGTAGCTGACCATATCTCTATCCCTATTATCGCTGCCGGTGGCATCATGGACAAACGTGGTATGGATGCGGCTTCTGCTCTCGGGGCAGAAGGGATCCAGCTCGGTACTGCTTTTGTTACGGTGAAAGAGAGCGGAGCAGAGGCTGTGCATAAAGGAGCTATTCTTAAAGCTACAGAAGCAGACACTGTAGTTACGAGCGTCTTTAGCGGAAAACCCGCCCGGGGACTGGATAATCGATTCATTCAGGAGATGGAAGGAAGAAAAACCCTTGGGTATCCTTTGCAGAATTCTTTGACGAAACCGATAAGAAAAGAAGCGGAACGTCAGCAAAACACAGAATTCATGTCACTCTGGTCCGGGCAAAGCCCACGGTTGGCGCAGGACGTTTCGGCTGCAGAAGTAATTCGGAATCTTATCGGTCCCTGGGGGTGATACTATGAATGTGCCAGTACTTCAAGCTGACATCCATAAGGGTGGTTACCAGGAGAGCGATGTGGTGCAGGACATTGCTTTGGAAGTGTATCCAGGAGAGCTTGTCGGACTTCTTGGACCAAATGGAGCTGGAAAAAGTACAACAATCAAGTCTCTACTAGGTATACTCCCGAAATTCGAAGGCTCCATTGAAATAAAAGATTATGCTTACATTCCCGAACGTCCGATTTATTACGAAGGTTGGACGCTTTATGAACATTTCACCTTTTTGTTCAGCACACTGGAGGAGTCTTTTCCGGAAGAAAAAGTGGGAGCATTACTTCACGAGTTCGGGTTATATGATATGCGTCATCATTATCCAGAACGTTTTTCGAAAGGAATGCAGCAAAAAGGAATGATTCTCTTATCACTTCTCAGGAGGCCGGATGTTTATATTATCGATGAACCGTTCATGGGTCTGGACCCGAAAGCGGTGAAACGATTTCTTACGATGGTAAAAGAGGAGCAGAAGCGGGGAGCTGGTGTTTTGATGTCCACACATGTCCTTGATACTGCGGAGAAAATCTGTGATCGCTTCATTTTGATGGCAGAAGGAAAAATCATTGCCAGCGGTACGATGGAGGAAATCAGAAGGGCAAGCGGTTTGCCAGAGGCTTCTCTGTTCGACTGCTTCGATGCTTTGACGTAAGGAGGGGACTTGAATGAAGGGGAAGAAGCTGTTCGTTGAGAGGTGGAAGGAAGAGAAGAGATATCAAAAAGAAGTGATGAGTGGAGTCGTCGATCTTGTGACTTTTCTTTATATCATTGGTCCTCTCCTTTTCATCATCCCGTACATATATATTGAATTATGGCGTATGCCTTCCTTGTACTGGTCTGAGAATCTGCCGATCACTTTGCTTCTTTTGCTCCTGGCCGCAGCGGGAGGAGGGTCCTTCCGCTTCTATGTAAAGGAAGCAGATAAACTGTTTCTGCTTCAGTTAAACGGTGTGATTGCTGAAATGAAAAGACATGGAGGACTTGTAACTTTTGGTTTCATCATGTTGAAATCTTTCTTGCTGACAGTTGCGGCCTTACCCATCTTGTATAATTTTTATGGTTACAGTATCGGAGACGCAGGACTTATCGTCGGTTGGCTAAGCTTTTATGGATGGCTCGTTGCTATGGCGAAACTGACGGTGACCGGAAAATGGCGTCTGAAATTCGTTCATGCTTTTCTTATCCTTTTATTTATGGGGAATGTCCAATTTTTTATGGAGCCAGGCATCTTTTTAGTCGAAGGAGCGGTTGTCCTGGTAGTAATCTGGTTATTTTTCAAGCACAGCATCCTCCGCACCGGGAATTTGGACGTAGAAATCGAAGAGGAACGGCGTGCACGGCAACGTTATCTCGGGCTAATTTTTCAAGCATCGATGGAAACCGAAACTCCGGTAGGACCTGGTGGAAAGAGACCGTTTTTCTACCGGAAATCGGGTCGCATGTTTACATCTGAAGCATCTTCGTCTTATTTGCTGGAAGGGCTATTTAAAGCTTTTCTTCGCAGGAAAGAATGGGTGGGGTACTTTCAAATCCTCGGGCTCAGTATGCTGGGGGTGCTACTTCTGCCGTTATGGGCGAAGTTCCTTGTGCTTTTGACCGGTCTGTTGTTTCTGCATTCTTGGTTGCGCTATATATTCGAACAGTTGCTCACATCTCTTTTTTTCTTTGTCGTTACGTTTCGGAAAGAAGATGAAAGCCTCGTCTGGAAAAAGTTCCGGAATACCCTTTTCGGAATAGCAGCTCTCCTTTTGTGTTTAGAAATAGGTGTTTTGATATTAGGTGTGTAGGGATATGTGTTAATGGATGCGCTATAGATGTGGCTGAAAGGTTCATATCTATAGCGCTTTTTTGTTGGGAGGGCTGGTATATTGAACTTGAGTGAGGGGACACAACTTATGTTCTTTCACTATGCCGAAAAAAGCAAGAGTCTTCCATTCCTGACAATTGCGGTACACTCAGGATCGGCAACACCTTCTTGAATGGTGCCAAGAGAATTAGAATGCCCCTGGCCCCGATCCACTAGGAAAACGGGACTCTAAACGGATTTTCCCCTTTTCATTATTGACTTTTGTTCTCTACGCCACTAGAATTTTAAAAGTGTTACTCGGAAATCCGAGAGATCGGAGGGGCAAGAAATGAAACATCGTTTTAGAAATCTATTGGTCTTATTTGCCGCATCCATTATGCTGGGTTTTGCTTTCAACTTCTTTTTACTGCCGCATGAAGTGCTTTCCGGCGGCGTTACAGGTCTTGCTATGATATTCGGACTATTGACACCGTTCAATTCCGGTATATGGCTTGTTCTGTTTAATATTCCTGTGCTCATCATCGGTTGGATGAAGCTCGGAAAGGAATTTATTGCTAACAGTATTTTCTCCGTTGCTATAACTTCAGTGGCTATGCTTTATATCCCACTTTTCCAAGTGACAGAAGATGCTTTATTATCTTCTGTATTCGGTGGTGTGATTACCGGTGCCGCTATCGGTGTCATCATTCGTTTCTACGGTTCCACCGGAGGGTTTGATGTTATCGGACTGGTACTGACATTGAAGCGTGATCTACCGCTTGGTGCGTTAATTTTCAGTTTGAATAGCATCGTAGTCTTTGCCTCAGGATTCTTTTTCACTTGGGAATTGGCGCTTTATACGCTGTTATCCATTTATATTACAGGCATTGTCGTGGACCGTATTCATACCCGTCATATCAAACTGAGTCTAATGGTGGTTACTGATAAGGATCAGGAGCTTCGTAATGAATTGATCGGAAATCTCATCCGTGGAATAACAGTAATGAACGCTCAAGGCGGCTATTCCAATGAAGACCGTAAAGTGCTCTATACGGTGATTTCCAGATATGAATTGGCTCTGGTCAAATCCATCATTAAAGATGTGGATTCAAACGCGTTTGTCAGTGTTACTGAAACGGTAGAGGTTCTCGGGAACTTCCGTCGCTCGTAATTACCAATCGTCTCTTGTTTCAAGAGGCGATTTTTTAATTTAGGCTACCCTGAAAATAAATATTCAGGCGGACGCTTTCCACGGGCATGACGTAAACCTCCGGAATCTCCCTTCGTTCAAAAATCAATATTAAACGATAACATAGCCGATTTTAAAGGTGTCAAGGTTTATTCGTGGATCAAAAAAAGCAGCCTATAAAAGGCTGCTTTTTTCCATTTATTTCACAACGATGACCGGAGTTTGGACGTATTTCACTAGTTTGTGACTGACACTGCCGAGCACCAGTGTCTGAAATTTATTACGCCCGCGACTTCCGACGATGACACAGTCATAATCACCTTCGTTCGCATATTCGATCAACGTTTCTGCAGGCTGACCGTGGAGAATGGTAATATCTGTGGAGACACCCTGCTCTTCAATATAATCGACCGTGGACTTGAATTTCTCTTTGCGTTTCATAGAGGCCGTATCGGAATCGCCATACTTCAGAACATCCTTTTTGGATTGATCCCCATCTACGGCATAGACTAATTCGATATGAACCTTTTCTTTGTAGGTATCTACCATTTTCAGCGCATAATCAATGGCACGGATGGAATGTTCGGATCCGTCTGAAGCTAATAGAATTTTTGTGAACATAATAGCACTCCCTTACGATTTAGTGTCCTGAGTTTTTCGATACCCCGCCAAGCTTCTCGAGTAAACGTTTGCTTTCTCCATTTAACCCGATAAATGTGACATCAATGCCTTTTTGTTCTAATTTCGCTTCAACACTATCCAGAGCTCCGATGGCGGAGTCGTCCCATAAGTGAGACTCACTCAGGTCGATGATGACTTCTTTCACCAAATGGGACTCATTGAAATCAATAGCTTCTTGGAACTCTGTGACGGAGGCGAAGAATAACTGCCCCTGTACATAGTATATCCTTTTTTGTCCTTCATTCATATACAAGGACAGAACGCGGACCCTGGAAATTTTCACTGCGAAGAAAATCATACTCATTACGACTCCCGCAAGTACACCGTAAGCCAAGTTGTGTGTAATGACAACAGTAAGAACGGTCACGACCATGACGGAAGCATCCGATACAGGAACTTTATGAAGATTTCGTACGGAGCTCCAGTCAAACGTGCTGATAGACACCATAATCATAACTCCCGCCAATGCTGCCATAGGGATTTGTACAACTACATTTCCTAAAGCTATGATCAGGAACATAAGTGTGACTCCGGCTACGAGCGAGGACAGACGTCCGGTCCCTCCTGACTTTACGTTAATGACAGATTGACCGATCATTGCACAGCCGGCCATACCGCCAAAGCAACCGGTAACGATGTTTGCTATTCCCTGGCCGCGACTTTCTTTATTTTTATTACTCTCTGTATCCGTAAAATCATCTACGATCGATGCTGTCAGAAGGGATTCCAATAGTCCGACGATGGTCAATGCCAGGGCATATGGCAAAATGATCATCAAAGTTTCCATCGTTAGTGGAATATTCGGTAAGGCGAATATAGGGAGAGATTGTGTCAATTCGCCCATATTACCCACATTTCGTACATCAATTCCCATCATTACTACGACAAAGGTCATCACTATGATAGCCACAAGGGTTGAAGGTATAGTTTTATTGACGAGAGGAAACAGATAAATAATTCCAAGTGTTGCTGCAACGAGTGCATAAATGATCCAGCCTTCATTTTCGAAGTGCTGCAGTTGTGAAGTGAAAATCATAATGGCAAGCGCATTTACGAAACCGACCATTACGGATCTCGGAATGAATTTCATAAAACGTGCCAATTTGAAAACACCGAAGATAATTTGCAGGACACCTGTTAAAATAGTTGTAGCAAGCAAATATTCAAGCCCGTGCTCAGCAACGAGCGTGACCATTAAAAGTGCCATAGCTCCGGTCGCACCGGAAATCATTCCAGGTCGTCCGCCGACAAACGCCAAAACGACTGCGATACAAAAAGATGCGTACAAGCCGACCATCGGATCAACCCCGGCGATGATAGAGAAAGCAATCGCCTCAGGGATTAATGCGAGAGCTACCACTATTCCTGCGAGAACATCACCTCGGAGGTTTCCGAACCATTGTTGTTGTAAAGATTTAATTGACATAAATACCCTCTTTCTATTTGTTTATTTAGTTCGACCGTTAAGTCTCATAACAGTCAGATTTTATGTATTTTGATATAAACGATTTATAATGGACTATAACAGGTTATAATACAAATGTATGAATTGCAACGGAATTTTTAAAGTTAAGCGGTTACATTGAAATTTTCTTGACAATTCACTAGATGTAAAGGATTTCATCTACTTTTTTGATTGTTAATGAAAGAAGAAAAGCGTACACTGACGATAAGCAGACTTGAAACGAAGGACGGTTGTAAATGGAAAATGAACGGGATATTATGACAGTAGCACAGGTAGCTGATTATCTGCAGATCAGTGAGGTGACAACGTACAAGCTCGTCCAGGAAGGAAGAATCTCCGGTTTTAAAATCGGACGGCACTGGAGAGTAAGAAAAGAGGACTTGCGCGAACATATTGCGAAACTTGAACATGGTGAGCATTTATGAAAAAGTCGACGAGCAGAAAATAAGGCTCTGTTAAAACGGGGTGTTTATTTCAAAACGAAGGGTGGAGACGCCTGCTGTAGTAGCATGAACTAAAAAATCACGGTAATCGAACGTAGGGAAATCCCGGAAATTTACGTCATGCCCGCGGCCAGCTTCCGCCCGTAGGGTTGGAAATCAACAATGAACGATAATAGAGCCAAAAATAAAGAAGAGGAGCGGACCTTCAGTCCTGCTCCTCTTCTTCTTTATTGAACCATAACGGGTCATCGTTCTCTGCTTCTCCGTTATAATTGATGAAAATCTCTTCATCCGGTTGTATATCACGATAGGCGTAAAAATCGAAAGAATGATTATCAAAATTTATTTCGTAAACGGCGTTCGGTTCGTAAGAGTGGTTGAACATCATCCCGTATCCGAGAAGAAACGCTGTATGGTGTTCCCCGTATTCAAACGCGTAATCCGCCAGGTACGTTTTTTCTATATGTTCATGCTGCTCATTTGGATAGGGAAGGACCGGGGCCCGGTGGAAACATGTGCCTTCTTTGATGAGCGTGGAGGCGAAAACTCCTTTATTGAATTCATCTCCGACATCTGTAATTTGAGAAGTGCGTACTTCGATCAATCAATCACCTGCTTTCTTTAGGAATTCAACAAGTATGGCAGGGATGTGTCATAAAAGCAACCGGAGATGCATGTTCAAGCGAACATCTTCGTTTCATTGAAGAAGTCGTAATGAACGTAATCAAGGGTGTTAACGTCCAAATAGTTTTTCAGTACGAAGGCAGCTCCACCTAAGGCACATGCGTATTCGCCGAGTTTTGAAATCCGGATAGATTCGTAGCTGTTTATTTTGGAATGAAGGGTTCCTTCGATTCGCTTTATGAAGTCCGGATTCTGATTAATCAGGGCTCCGTTCAGAACGATCCGCTGAGGGTTGAAAATATTGATGATATTATTCAGCCCGTATCCGAGATATTCAATGTACTCATCGATAATTTCTTTTGCCGCCGGGTCGGACAGGAGTTCCTCGAAATCGTTCCCTTTTCCCAGAGAAGATAATTTTTCTTTCAAGACCCGTTCAGAAGCGTAAAGCTCCCAACAGCCATTGTTTCCACACTGACAGGCAGGTCCATGAGGCTCGATCACCATGTGACCGATTTCTCCGGCAAAGCCTCGGAAGCCACGGTAAATAGTGTGGTCATTGATGATTCCGAGTCCTATGCCGGAATACAGCGTGATGGAAAACAGGTCCGGGATATTTTCGAAGTAGACCTGTTCTCCGTAGGCACTAAGATTCGCGTTATTATCGATATAGATGGGGGCATCGATTTCTTTTTCGAGAAGTTCCTTCAGATTGACGTGTGTCCACTGCTGTTTTGGAGTGAATTCGATTTCATCTTCACTGTTGATGATGCCGTGAATGCCTAGACAGATGCCCGTCAATCCAATCGGATCATGGCTGGATTCGAATCTTTCGATGAGAGGGGTGAGATACTCTTTCACTTCAGAAACCAATTTATCAATGTCTTTGTCGCCGTTTTGAATCACTTCTGTATGGATAGGTTTTCCTCGTAAATCGATGAAAACGACTCTGACTTCTTTGTCGTCCACGTCTATTCCGATGCTGAAGCCGGAATCCCCGTCCATTTCAACCAGAATCGGTTTCCTACCGGGAGTCGTCATGTCTCCTGTTTTCGTTTCCGTCACAATCCCATCTTCGATCATGGAAGAGACCTGGGCGGAGACGGTCGCTTTATTCAAGCCCGTTTTTCTGGAAAGCTCGCTCCTGGAGAGTGCACCTTCTTTGATGATATGTTCCACGAGAATTCTTCTATTAAGATTTTTAATGTAATTAGCATCGCCGGTACTCATTCCGTAATCACCCATTCTGCAAGTTATTTCCTATATTCATCTTACCAGATAGACGTATTTTTCACTATATCACAAACTTTTTTGAAAAAGGGGTTGAAATATAAAACGCTTACACTTATCATAAGAATTAATAATTTGTTTATCAAACAAACGAATTATAATACATTACATGAAAAGGTGCGGAATATGTAATGAAAACAATGATAAACGATAACTTTCTACTAGAAAGCGATACGGGTTATGATCTGTATCATAATTACGCAAAACACATGCCGATTGTTGATTACCATAACCATCTCGTCCCGGAAGAAATTCTTGAGGACAAGAAATTCAACAATCTCTATGAAATCTGGCTCTCCGGCGATCACTATAAATGGCGGGCGATGAGAGCGAATGGAATATAAGAGAGGTACATTACGGGTGATGCTACACCTTACGAGAAGTTCCTCGCCTGGGCAAAGACAGTGCCACAAACCTTAGGGAACCCTCTTTATCACTGGACACACCTTGAACTGAAGAATTATTTCGGTATCGATGAACTTCTTAATGAGGAAACGGCTCCCTGGATATGGGAAAAGACTGAAAAAATGCTTCAGGAAGATGCGTTATCGGCACGGAACATTCTGAGGAAAGATAAAGTGAGATTTGTCGGTACGACCGATGATCCGACCGATGACCTGGAAGCTCACCGGAAATTGAGGGACGTGGAGGATTTCACTGTGTCGCCTTCTTTTCGACCGGATCCCGGGCTTCATATTGAAAAGAGTGATTTCACGGAATGGGTCAGAAAACTATCAGTGTCTTCCGGATTGAACATCGATTCCTATGAAGATTTTCTCCGAGCCCTTGAATCCCGTGTGCAATATTTCGATGAACTGGGCTGTCGAAGTTCCGATCATGGTATCAGTACCATGTTTTATGAAGAAGGTACGAAAGAGGAGGCTGCAGTAGTTTTCGAGAAACGGATGAACGGCGAGGAGCTGAAGCTTAAAGAAGCGGATCTCTACCGAACGTTCACCCTGGTTGCTCTCGGGAAGATGTATGCAGAGCACGACTGGGTGATGCAGCTTCATATGGGGCCGAAACGGAACAACAATACCAGGAAATTCCACCAGTTAGGCGGGGATAGCGGTTTTGATTCCATCAATGATACAAAACTTGCCCAGCCGCTCGGTGCTTTCCTCGATACTCTGGAAAAAGATGAAAAATTACCGAAGACGGTCCTCTACAGTCTGAATCCGAATGACAATCATATTCTTGCCTCCATGGCCGGAAACTTCCAGGGAGACGGTATCCGCGGGAAAGTGCAGTTCGGTACAGCCTGGTGGTTCAACGATACGATCGATGGAATGGAAAATCAGATGAAGACTTTGGCGAACATCGGTCTGATCAGCAACTTCATCGGAATGCTCACGGACTCCCGGAGCTTCCTGTCTTTCTCGAGACACGAGTACTTCCGCCGTATTCTTTGTAATCTGATCGGTAGCTGGGTCGATAAAGGACTCGCACCGAATGACCATGAGCTTCTTCGTCAGTATGTCGAAAACATTTGCTATTACAACGCTGAAACATAGTTCAAACTTGAAGAAAAAGTTTCCGTGAAGGAGTTTCCGTGAAGGAGGGATAAGTTATGCAACTACCTTTTGAGGTTGATCTGCAAGGGAAAGTAGCTGTCGTCACCGGAGGGAGCGGAGTGCTCGGTTCCGTCCTTTCGAAAGCTTTGGCTAAAGCCGGAGCGAAAGTGGTAGTGCTTGCAAGAACCCAAGAAAAAATAGATCGTGTCGTAACAGAAATCAGGAATGACGGAGGAGACGCTTACGGGTATAGTGTAAGTGTGCTCGATAAATCGGATCTCGAGAGGGTTCATAAAGAAGTCAGGAAAAATGTCGGTCCATGTTCGATTCTTATAAACGGGGCAGAAGGTAATCATCCCGATGCTACCGCCTCTCACGACCGTTTTCCCGAAAACGGAGATACGGCAGGGGATAAATCATTCTTCGATCTTGATCAGAATGCGATCAGTCAGGTGTTTGATATGAACTTCCTTGGAACCCTGCTACCTTCGCAGGTTTTCGGTGAAGATATGATCGAACAGGAAGATGCGACGATCATTAACGTATCATCGATGAACGCAATGCGTCCGCTTACCCGTATTCCGGCTTACAGCGAAGCAAAGGCCGCAGTGAGCAACTTTACACAGTGGCTCGGTGTCTATTTTTCTGAAGTGGGTGTGCGCGTCAACGCCATTGCTCCAGGTTTCTTTTCTACTGAACAGAACAAAGACCTCTTGTTCAACGAAGACGGTTCCTACAGTGAACGGGCGAAGAAGATACTTTCGCAGACTCCGGATGGACGTTTCGGCAAGCCGGAAGAGCTGGTCGGTACATTGATGTGGCTCGTTCATACACCATCCTCAGGTTTCGTTAACGGTATTGTAGTTCCTGTGGACGGAGGATTCTCCGCTTATTCAGGAGTATAGAAATGGATAGATAGGTTATTGGGAGCGCATTTTTCACTATTATTTATATTTGAAAAATACAGCAAAAAGTTAATGTGAAGATAGTCGTCTGCATACTGTGGGCGACTATCTTTTTCAAGTCTGAAAAGTTCGCTTATTTATGGTAAAGTAGTGTTTGGGAGTTTTTCTTAGCATAAAGGAGAAAACTCTTGAAAAATGAAGCGGTTACATATATTATGTTAGTAACTACTATAGTTTGTTTACTTAACAAACAAATTAAAGATCGAAGAAAAGGAGCCTGACTATGTCTAAACAACAATTTGGTGTCATCGGCCTTGCAGTTATGGGGAAAAACCTTGCTATGAACGTGGAGAGCCGCGGCTATTCAGTAGCTGTATTCAACCGTACTTATGAGAAAACGGAAGAATTTCTTAATAATGAAGCGAAAGGAAAGAATTTCACAGGAGCGGAAACAGTGGAAGAGTTCGTTCAATCACTCGAAACTCCGCGTAAAATCATGCTTATGGTCAAAGCGGGACCTGCGACCGATGCGACGATCCAGTCTCTTCTCCCTCATCTCGATAAAGGGGACGTACTGATCGACGGCGGGAATACGTTGTATGAAGAGACGATGCGCCGTAACGAAGAGCTTGCCGAGTCCGGCATCCACTTCATCGGTACCGGCGTCTCCGGTGGAGAAGAAGGCGCACTCAAAGGTCCTTCCATTATGCCTGGCGGTCAAAAAGAAGCATATGAGCTCGTGCGTCCTATTTTTGAAGATATCTCCGCCAAAGTGGACGGCGATTCCTGCACGACTTACATTGGCCCGAACGGAGCAGGTCACTTCGTGAAAATGGTCCACAACGGTATCGAGTACGGAGATATGCAGCTGATCTCCGAAGCTTACGTTTTGCTGAAAGAAGTGCTCGGCATGGATGCTGATGAACTTCACAAGACGTTCAAAGAGTGGAACGAAGGGGAACTCGATTCCTATCTGATGGAAATAACAGCAGATATCTTCACGAAGAAAGATGAGGATACAGGAAAACCGATGGTGGATGTCATTCTTGATTCCGCCGGTCAGAAGGGTACCGGGAAATGGACGAGTAAAAACGCGCTGGACTTTGGTGTCCCGCTACCCCTCATTACCGAATCGGTATTTGCCCGCTTCATTTCTTCTCTCAAGGAAGAGCGTGTCGCAGCGAGTAAAGTATTTTCCGGTCCTGAAGTATCTTTCGACGGCGATCGTAAAGAACTGATCGAAGCTATCCGTAAAGCCCTGTATATGAGCAAAATCTGTTCCTACGCCCAAGGGTTTGCACAAATGCGCGCAGCTAGTGAAGAATACAACTGGGATCTGAATTACGGAGACGTAGCGATGATCTGGAGAGGCGGATGCATCATCCGCGCCCGTTTCCTTCAAAAAATCAAAGAGGCATACGATCGTGAGCCGAGCTTGAACAATCTGCTACTCGACGATTATTTCAAAGATGTCGTTGAAGATTATCAGGATGCACTCCGCGAAGTGGTGAGTGTTGCGGTGAAGAACGGTATTGCGGTACCGACCCTGCAAAGCGCCATCGCGTATTACGACAGTTACCGTACTGCTGAGCTTCCTGCCAACCTGATTCAGGCGCAGCGCGACTACTTCGGTGCCCATACGTATCAACGTAAGGACAGAGAAGGCACGTTCCATACAGAATGGCTGAAGTAAAATGAAGACATTATATTTGGACTGCTTCTCCGGCTCAGCGGTGATATGACAATCGCCGCTCTCCTCGATGCCGGGGGAGATTTCAAAAGAATGAAACATGAGTTGAAGAAGCTTGACCTCGAGGGGGAGTATGAACTCACCTTTTCCCGCGTCAATAAAAACGGAATCATGAGTGGTGCGTTCCATGTTGATTTATTGAATGAACAAACTGAGGATCACTCCCATGATCATCCGCATCACCATCACGATGGTCATAATCACGAGCACCGTTCCTATAATAATATAAAACAGATGATTGAACAGTCAGGGCTGGCCGATACGGTGAAGGAAAAAGCGCTGGCTATTTTCAGAATCATCGGAGAAGCGGAAGGGAAAATCCATGGAATGCCTCTTGAAGAGGTGCATTTCCATGAAGTAGGCGCCGTCGATTCGATTATAGATATCGTCGGTGCTGCCATACTCATTGATGAGCTCGGGGTGGATCGTATAATTTCCTCACCGGTACCTACTGGATCGGGGCACATCCACATTGCTCACGGAACCTATCCTGTGCCCGCTCCGGCGACGCTTGAGTGTCTAAAGGGAGTACCTCTGAAGAAAAGCAGCCTGGAAGCTGAGCTCACTACCCCTACGGGAGCAGGACTTGTGAAGGTGCTGGTTGATGAGTTCGGTGAAATTCCTCAGATGAAAGTGGAGTCGATCGGTTACGGAGCCGGAATGAAAACATTTGAAGATCATCCTAATGTGTTACGTGTGATTATCGGAAGTGACGATTAGTGTAAATGGTTCTTTCCTTGTATTCAATATGAAGAAGGAGTGAATGACATGGGTGTATTACATGACCTCGTAAAAGATATCCCTGTACCGAAAATGGCGAAAGTGGAACAGTCGTTTGACCGTACGGAGCTTGAAAACTTTTCTGAAGAGCTGGAGAGGAAGTTGCACGAAGAAGTTCTCAAAGATCAGATCGAACCCGGTATGAAAATCGCAGTCGCTGTCGGAAGCCGAGGCATCGATTAACTGGTGGAAATGACGGAAGGGACTATCCGTTTTCTGAAAGAGCTCGGTGCCTAACCTTTCATCGTTCCCAGTATGGGAAGTCATGGGGGTGCGACCGCCGAAGGACAGAAAGAAGTTCTCGAGCATCTGGGTGTTACGGAAGATGCTGTCGGAGCTCCTATTCATTCTTCAATGGAAGTCGTGAAAGTCGGAGAACTGGATAAAGGGCTTCCGATTTTCATCGACAAACTCGCTTCTGAATCAGACGGGATCGTTGTCATTAATCGTGTCAAACCTCACACCGCGTTCCGTGGGCCGGTAGAGAGCGGAATCATGAAAATGATTTCCATCGGTCTTGGCAAACAGCGGGGAGCGGAAACCTGTCACCAGCTCGGTTTCAAACATATGCATGAGCATGTGCCGGAAATGGCGGAGATGACGATGGACCGGATGCCGATCCTTTTTGCTGTAGCAACCGTGGAGAATGCGTTTGATAGAGTGAAAAGTCTCGATGTGATGATTCCTGAAGATGTATATGAAAAAGAGAAAGAACTTCAGGAAATTGCCAAGGAATCTCTTCCGAAAATTTTCTTCGACCAGATTGACGTACTCATCATCGATGAAATCGGCAAAAATATCAGCGGAGATGGCATGGATCCGAATATCACAGGGAGATATCCGACGCCTTACGCCCACGGTGGGCCTGACGTAACGAAGATGGT
The DNA here is from genome assembly GCF_900156645.1 of Salimicrobium flavidum. Classification (GTDB taxonomy): domain Bacteria; phylum Bacillota; class Bacilli; order Bacillales; family Halobacillaceae; genus Salimicrobium; species Salimicrobium flavidum. The sequence continues at coordinate 611,881 of NZ_FTOC01000001.1, read as the reverse complement.
CGTGCTTGATCTTACAGAAGAGACAGGTGGAAATGCCAATGGGGTCGGTACGGCGGATTTCACGACAGATCGTCTCGTTTCGAAAATGGACCGTCACGCTACGTATGCGAATGGATTGACATCGACGGTAGTCGGACCTACTCATATTTCCACAGCTATGGAAAATGATGAAGATGTCATCCGGGCTGCCATCAAAACGTGCAATATTCTGGATTTCGAAAAGGTGCGGATGGTACGTATCAAGAACACGCTCGAAATCGGCGAGATAGAAGTGTCCGAATCAATGCTTGAAGACGTCGAAAAGGGTGGACAGACAAAACAGATATCAGATTTATATGAACTTCCCTTCAGTCAGGAAGGGAATTTACGTTAAAACGGTGGTGACAACATGAAACAAGGACTTGTAATAGGACTCGATATTGGGACGACGAGCGCGAAAGCCGTCCTTTTCCGAACGAACGGAGAAGTGGTCAAGGAAGCGGAAGCGAAACTCGAAACCCTCCACCCTCATAAAGGCTGGGCAGAACAGGCCCCGGTACAGGTGGAAAAACAGACGCGCCAGGCATTAACCGAATTACTTGAAAATGTAGATACCTCACAAATACTTGCCGGTGGATTTTCGGCTGCCATGCATTCATTACTGTTCGTGGATGATAACGAAAAACCTATATCCAACGCGGCTCTATGGTCGGATGCGAGAAGTCTTGCCGATGTGCAGGAGTTTCCGGAAAAAGAAATGATCTACGAGAGGACCGGTACGCCGATCCACCCGATGACCCCGTTAGTGAAGCTTTTTCATCACAAACGTGAGGGTACGAAAGAGTACAAAGAAGCGGCGGCGATCCGCTCCTTGAAAGAATATATCCTCTTTCACTGGTTCGGGGACAGTATCACTGATTACTCGATGACCTCAGCAACCGGGATGTATAATATCAAAAACGGCACATGGGATGAGAAAGCACTTGAAATCGCAGGGATCCGTCCTGATATGTTGAATCCGATCGTTTCACCGGATACGCAACTATCTCGGATGAAAGCGGAAATTGCGGCGGAGACAGGACTTCCGGAAGACGTTCCGTTTTATATCGGTGCTTGTGACGGACAATTGGCGAACCTGGGGGACGGAGCTATAGCACCTGGGGAGGTGGCCATTTCAGCAGGAACGAGTGGAGCTATCCGTCAATTTTCGAAAAATCCATCTGTGGATAAAGATCGGGAGACCTTTACGTACGCCTTCGAAAAAGATTCGTTCATTGTAGGTGGTCCCACGAACAATGGAGGGATTGTCCTGCAGTGGTTGAAAGGCGTGATGGACTTCCAGGGGTCGACCAATGAATTGATTTCTCTGGCAGAAGAGATCGAGCCGGGGGCAGAAGGCGTCCTTTTCGTTCCGCATGTGAATGGAGAGCGCTCCCCCGTGTGGGATCAGGGGGCACGCGGCAGTTTCCACGGGTTGTCCATCCAGCATAAGCAGGCGCATTTTGTACGTGCCTGTCTGGAAGGGATTGCCCTGAATTTATACCAGATCGGGCAATCCGTAGAACGGATGGCTGGAGCACCGAAGCGCATCAGAGTGAATGGAGGACTTGCAAAATCACGTACGTGGGTCCAGATATTAGCTGACGTCTTCGGTCATGATATTGAATTGTCGGAAACCCATCATAGCGCTGCCTGGGGGGCTGCATGGGTCTCCCTCGTAGGCGCCGGGTACGCGAAGAATTACGAAGAGATCCGTGATTTTTCACCGGTAAGTGAAGTGATCCGTTACGATGAAGAAAGGCATGCCCTTTATCAGAATGTCTTTACGCATTATCATCAGCTGGTACAGAAGGGATAATTCATTATGGATGAAATATTGAAAGCCCTGGAAGCAGGAGAATTGTCCGTAGATGAAGCCAAAGGCAACCTCCTCACTTATGATAACCTCGGTTTTGCCAAAGTCGACAATGCCCGGGAAGCTAGAACCGGTTTTCCGGAAGTCATTTACGGGGGAGGCAAAACGGCTGAAGAGATCTCGGAGATATTGACATCGCTTAAGCAGCATTCAGATGTCTTACTGGCCACGAGAATCGATGAGGATAAAAAAGAAGTGATTTTGAACTCTCACCCTGATTGTACGTATGATAAAAGAGCCGGGGTCATTTATAAAAAACGTGAAACTAAAGAGAAAGAAGCGTACATCGCTGTCATTTGTGCGGGGACCTCCGATCTGCCGGTAGCTGAAGAAGCGGCCAGCACAGCTGAAGTGTTCGGGGCCCGGGTAGAGAGGATATATGACGTGGGAGTAGCGGGTCTCCATAGACTTCTAGGCGAACTCGGCAGAATCCGTCCGGCGTGTGCTTCGATTCTGGTAGCCTGAATGGAAGGGGCGCTTCCGAGTGTCGTAGCTGGACTCGTCGCTCACCCCGTGCTGGCCGTACCTACGAGTGTCGGTTATGGTGCGAATTTCCAAGGTATATCCGCTCTGCTCTCGATGTTGAATTCGTGTTCTACAGGAATAAGCGTTGTGAACATTGATAATGGATTCGGAGCGGCGTATAATGCAGTTATGATAGAAAGAATGATTGGTAAACAGTAGCAGTTCCTAGGTCTTTGTTCAGAGTTGGACAACTATCCGGTGATGAAAGGAATGTCACCATAGAAAAGGAATTGATGAAGGAAAGGGAGACTTCCGGTCATGGAGATGGACAATGATCACCATATAGATGAGGCTATGATGAAGCTGGAAGTGAACCTGGATGATACTCCCGGGGAATGGCTCGGCTATGTAATGGAAGAATTATTCGACTATGGAGCTAATGATGTCTATTACATTCCGATTTATATGAAAAAGAATCGACCCGGAGTGATGCTTACCGTGCTATGCCGGAAAGAGAAGCAGGAAGAGATGAAACGGATCATCCTCAATGAAACCACTACTCTGGGCATCCGTTACTATCCGTTGACGGTGGAGCGTCATACACGCCGCTATGAAACGGTGACGACTAGATTCGGAGCGGTCACAGTGAAGCAGGGGATAAAGGACGGTCACGTTTTCCAACAGTCTCCGGAATACGAAGAATGCCGCCGGATCGCTAAAAAGGAAGGTATCCCTTTAAAGTCGGTCTATCAGGAAGTGTGGCAGGCAATGAATCCTTATGAAGGAGGAAACAACAATGAATAAGAATGAACAATTAGGTACGTTGCTTCATCGCATGGAAAAAGTGGTTGTCGCTTTTTCCGGTGGTGTAGATAGCAGTTTTCTGCTTAAACGTGCTCAGGAAGAACTAGGTTCTGAAAACGTACTCGCAGTCGTAGTGGCATCTGAATTGTTCCGTAAAGAAGAGTTCGATGGTGCTGTGAACCTTGCTGAAGAGATGGATGTGCCTGTCCATCGGGTGAGTATGCGTGAGCTTGATGATGAGAATATTGTGAATAATACGCCTGAAAGCTGGTATTACAGCAAAAAAATGCTGTATAAAGCGCTTAATGAAACAGCGGAAGCATTCGGTTTTCCATATGTACTTGATGGCATGATCAAAGATGATGAAGATGATTTCCGTCCTGGTATGAGAGCCCGTACAGAAGCTGGCGTAAGAAGTCCCCTTCAGGAAGTCGGTATGTACAAACAGGAAATCCGGGAACACTCGAGAGAAATGGAAATTCCGGTATGGGATAAACCGGCGTCCTGCTCACTTGCTTCACGTATTCCTTATGGCACCCCGATCGATCGTGAAAAAATCAGTCAGGTCGACCAGGCGGAACGTTTCATTCAAAGCCTCGGTTTCAAAATCGTCCGCGTACGTCATCACGGAGAATTGGCCCGGGTCGAAGTTCGTCCCGTAGAGATGCTTTCTCTTATGGAGAAAAAGGACCAGGTGCTTATGAAATTACGCACGCTAGGCTTTTCCTACATTTCGGTCGATCTTGACGGTTATCGTACGGGTAGCATGAATGAAGTTCTTGAAAATAAAGAAACGACCCATGTGGGGTGATCAGGACGGAGACCCCGTCCTGATTTTTTTGCTGGGATTATGTTAAAATTGATGCAAAAGAAGGAATGGGTACTTACATAACACTTATTGAGTAGTGTAATCAAAGGAGGGACAGCTATGGCTTTTGTCATCACGAGCCCCTGTGTGAGCGAAAAATCAGGAGAATGCGTGGACGTCTGCCCAGTCGATTGTATTGTAGAAGGGGAAGATCAGTTTTACATAAACCCGAATACATGTATCGACTGCGGCATGTGTGTAATGCAATGTCCGGTGGCAGCGATTGTGGAGGAGTTCGATCTTAGACCTGAGGACGAGCAATATTTACAGAAAGCGGAAGAGTTTTTTTCTAAGTAACTCTGTTACCGTTCCTTGTTGATTTTCGTTCTGCGGAATGAAACTTTTTCGTTTATAAAAATCGTGGACCTTTTGAAAGAATGAAGAGTTGATTCAGAATGGCAGAGGAGGAAGAATGTATGAGTGTCAGAGTCGAAAAAACAGAGAAATTGAAGAATAAACCACAAACGAAAGATATCCCGTTTGGTCAGGTTTTCACAGATCACATGTTTGTGCTGGATTATAAAGAAGACGAGGGATGGTACGACCCTCGTATCGTGCCATATGAGCCGATTACGTTAGACCCGGCAGCGATGATTTTTCATTACGGGCAGACAGTTTTTGAAGGACTGAAAGCTTACCGTACAAAAGACGGGGAGGCCCTTCTCTTCCGTCCGGAAAAAAACATGGAGCGTCTCAATAAGTCGAATCGTCGCATGAGTATACCTGAGATTGATGAGGAAGAGGTACTCGAATACGTGAAGCAACTGGTGTCTCTGGAAAAGGAATGGGTGCCTCAGTTCGAAGGAACGTCTCTCTATATTCGTCCATTCATCATTTCGACGGAACCGAATCTCGCCGTCGCCCCGTCGAAGACGTATAAACTGATGATCATCCTTTCACCTGTCGGTCCTTATTTCGCCGGCGGTATGAAACCGGTCCGAATAAAAGTGGAAGATGAATTCACTCGGGCCGTGAAAGGTGGAACAGGAGCGGCAAAGACGGCAGGGAACTATTCGGCAGCCTACCGCGCCCAGGCTAATGCGAAACAGGAAGGCCATGCAGATGTCCTTTGGATGGACGGCGTCGAAAAACGTTATATCGAAGAAGTAGGAAGTATGAACATTTTCTTTAAAATCGATGGAAAAGTAGTCACTCCCGCCCTCAGTGGCAGTATTCTGGAGGGGGTAACACGCATGTCTGTCCTGGAATTGCTGAAGGATTGGGATATTCCGGTTGAGGAAAGAAAAATCTCGATTGCGGAACTGTACCAGTATTATGAAGACGGCAAACTGGAAGAAGCTTTCGGCGCAGGTACCGCTGCAGTAATTTCTCCTGTCGGACGTCTCGACTGGCTCGGAAATACGATGACGATAAATAACGAGGAAGTCGGCCCGTTAGCGAAGCGGCTTTATGATGAAATTACGGGGATCCAGTTGGGTGAAAAGAAAGATACGAAGGGATGGAGTGTTGAAGTCTAAACACTCTTTCGTTCAGAAGGAGGACAATGATGCCTACAAGTGATGAACGTCTCCTCGCCATGCTTATCTACTTGGTAAGTTTATTCTTTCCGGTGCTCGGTCCTTTGATCATTTTCCTGCTGAAACGGGAAGAATCCGATTTTGTCGATTATCACGGGAAGGAATATTTGAATTTCTTCCTTTCCTATACCATCTACACGATTATCAGCGGTATTCTAGTATTGTTGCTAGTGGGTGTTCTATTGCTCATTATTGTCGGTGTCGCAGCATTCGTGTTTACAGTCATTGCGATGGTGAAATCCTACAATGGAGAAGAGTATCGTATACCGTTTGTTATTCATTTTATAAAGTAAATAGTGATCAGGAACCTCCCGGACTACACAGTTCGGGAGGTTTTTGATAACAAGTATTTTCTTTTTGGTAGCTATTAGGGAATTCCCTTATATATTTTTCTGAAAATTATGATTATACTGAAAATGAAAACTTTTTTAGGAGGAGATTCAGATGCGTCTTGAAAACAAAGTGGCAGTAGTGACTGGTGGCGGTAGCGGGATAGGCGAGTATACGGTACGTCTGTTTGTTGAGGAAGGGGCGAAAGTCGTTATTTCTGACGTCAATGATGAGAAGGGGGAAGCGCTGGCTGAGGAACTTGGAGACGCAGCTATTTACCAACATGCGGATGTAGCTGAAGAAAAAGACGTCGAGGCACTTATCAGCAAAACGGTAGACCATTTCGGTAAGCTTGATATCCTTTTCAGTAATGCAGGAATCGGGTCATTATCCCCGGCTGATGAAACGTCTGCTGAAGATTGGAAGAAGGTTTTATCGATTAATCTGGACGGGGTTTTCTATGGAGCGAAGCATGCAGTGAAGGCGATGAAGAAGAGTGGAGGAGGAAGTATTATAAACACGGCGTCGATACTCGGCCATGTCGGTCAGGCTCAGACAAGTCCTTATTCGGCCTCTAAAGGAGCCGTTGTAAACTTGACCCGGACACTTGGAATAGAATATGCGCCGGACAATATCCGTGTTAACGCCGTATGTCCAGGATATATTGAGACGCCTCTGCTCGATCAGCTCGAAGATGATATGAAACAACATCTCATCAATCTGCATCCGATCGGAAGGCTGGGGCGTTCTGAAGAAGTCGCCAAAGCCGTATTGTTTCTCGCTTCGGACGAGGCCAGTTTTGTTACTGGAACGAGTCTTCTCGTAGATGGTGGCTATACAGCTCAATAAGTGGTGAATTACTGGTTTAAAAAAAGCTCCGGCCATCATTAGCCGGAGCTTTTACCTTTGTTTAAGGAGTTGTTTCGTTTTCTGGATGTAGGCAATGGCAAGATATCCAAGAGAAATGATGAACAGGATACCTATGGCCAGCCACACAAAATTAAGTGCCTGCGGAAAGATTGTCGCAATGAGTCCGAAAGAAACAGCGGCAATGAGAAATGCCGTTATAAATCGAAGCACCATAATTTAATCCTCCTATACACGCTCGAATCCTTCCTGTTCCAAAAAGTCGCTAGCTTCCTCGTAAGACCGGAACGAACCCTCGAGTCGGTCCCCGCCGTACACATTGAAGCCATCGTCTTCTTTCATCAGTACGAGAAGCTGTTCTTCTCTATTCTCCCATTCTTCGAGCAAAGGTTCACGTTCCGCTTCGGTCATCGATAATGACTCGATCGCATCCCTTACAATATCTTTCAACTCGTCTTCCGTATAATCACGGATATTCACCATGCCGCGTTCGTCCGTTTCGATATCGCTGAGTAGCTCTGCATATACATATCCGTTTCCATTTGGGTGAAGATGATAGACGACATTCTTTTTATCGTATAAGCTTTCTTCAAAATGATAGTTGATTCGTCCAAGAGATATCTCTTTTTTCTCCAATTCATCGAACTGGTCGAGTATATTCTGTTTTTCTTCAAAAGATAGCATAAAAAACCTCCATTCCGTAAGAATTATAGCATACTTATATGTGATTCTCTATGGCGTGAAGCGGAAGAATACATCGTCATTTTCGTCAGGATTGCCACGCCCATCCCTGTTACTGGTAATTCCAAGCCCGAACTCTTCTGTGAAATGAATATCACGGATACGTCCGTACTCATTGGAAATCACCGAGGTTTCAGAGGTTTCCGGTGAAAATTCAATCAGACGCTCCCCGCGGAGAGCGGCGATATATAGATGTCCTTCATAAGCATCCACCCCGGAAGGAGCCCATGTGTCGTCTCCTGTGTGGTAAAGCGGTGTTTCCATTCCTTCGTTTTCTTCATCCCCCTGGATGACAGGCCAACCATAATTCTGTCCGGGTTCGATCCTGTTGATTTCATCATGAGCATTTTGTCCGTGTTCGGTGCTGTACATCGTCCCGTCTTCGGTCCAGGTGACCCCTTGAGGATTACGGTGACCATAGGTATAGACGTACGATTCTTCAAAAGGGTTATCTTCCGGTATACTTCCGTCGATGTTCATACGGAGAATTTTACCTGCCAGACTGTCTGTGTTCTGCGCTGTATCGGGGTTGCCGGCATCTCCTGTGGTGATGTACACATGCTCATCAGGGCCGATTTCAAGCCTTCCTCCGTTATGGATCCTGCCGCCGGGGATTTCATCGATGATTACATCTGTTTCTGACCACGTCTGCTCCGAGCGCTCAATTTTTGCCACGCGGTTACGCGGTCCATTATTGCTTTCATAGGAATAATAGACGTAAGCTTCCTCCTCATCAAGCATAACAAGACCTAGCAATCCGGCTTCTCCTCCTGTGTAGAGGGAGGAGGAGAGTTCAAGGGTCTGTTCGGAAATATCTCCATCTTCAGTGACGGAAAACAACTGGCCGCCACGTTCTGTAATGAAATAACCATCTTCAGCAGGGGCGATGGACCACGGAGTGTTGAAGTTCGTTGCTATGATGCCATTTTCCTGGGATGGTTGGGAGGAGTCATTATCCGTGTCCTGAGTGGCAGGGGAAGGTTCCTGATCAGTAGCAGTGCAGGATGCAGTGAATAAAAGTAGTGCAAGGGAAATTCGTTTCATAGGCCGCCCCTTTTTAACGTACAATAGCAAATTTTCGCATGAATGTAAACGGTTTCGCTTTCTGGTAGGGACGCGTCATTTGCTGAATGGAGTCAGAGTGCGTATCATATAAAAGGATACATATTGACAAAAGGGGGGAGAAAAGTGAAAAGAAGTGCTATTTACTGGTGGGAACGATTGTTAGCGACCGATCCCGGCCGGAAACGTTTCAGACAGGCCGGAAAAGCGAGTTTGAGTCTTATGACCTCCGTATTCATCGTTATGTTTATTCTGAGTGTTTCCGGTAAAGACCCTTTGCTGCCCTCCATTCTTGCTGGAATGCTCGGCATGATGGGAATCATGGTCGTGATGGACGACACGGAAAAAGAAAAAAAGCAGACGACACTTCTCTTGCCGCTTTCCGGTGTTTTCGGGGTGACGATGGGCTCTCTTTTGTCAGAAAACGTCTTTCTTGTAAGCGGTCTGATGATTCTTGTTACGGCCAGTGCTTTTTATTTTTCACGATTCGGAAGTCGCTACTTCTCCCTCGGAATGGTAGGGTTTCTTACTACTTATCTAGCTTCTTTTTTAGGATTGGCCCCACAGGAATTCCCCTGGTTTTATATGGCGATTGTTCTGGGTACTACAAGTGCCTATACGTATAATTTCAAATTGTTCAAAGATTCGACACGTTTATTGACTCACAGTATGCAGTCTTTCCATAGGCAGGCTAATTTGACCTTTGACCTTTTGGAAGAAGTGATCCGCGACGAGAAACTTCTCGAAGAAAAGAAAGCGGTCCTGGATTCGAATGCAAGAAAGCTTCGCGAGTACGCCAGAAGCGTGGCTACTGATGTGAAGGATCACGAGATACAGGGACTATGGCCGGGGCTTTCAACAGCGCAGGTAAGGCTTTATTTATTCGACGCAGCGATGCTCGTGACGACAATGTCCGACAGCCTCCAAAGGCTTAAAGAAGATCGTGCTTTCGAAAACGGCAGGATCCGCAGACTACTTATCGATGTCCTCGATCATTTGCGTAAAGCGGAGGTTCTGAAGCATTCTTACGACATTCAGGATCTCGAAAAAGCGAATGAAACACTCCGGGAATTAAGACAGGTCATCGATGATCTTTTCGATAGCCAAGTGGACCGACCTGGGGGATGGCTGTATCTGCTTCGTCGTATTGAAGCGATCGCCGGGCATGTGATAAAAGGTGCGATGGAAATCAGGCGTTCTATGCATAATGAACGAAGGGTCGAAGAAGAAGCGGAGGAAGAGGAGGAAGAAGAGAATGAAGAAGGGATGAAACCTTCGACGAAAAAGGCGATTCAGGCTTTGATCGCAGGTTCGATTGCTATTGTCGTGGGTCATCTCATTTCTCCTATCCAACCCTACTGGGTGATTTTGACGACTTTCATCGTTCAAATAGGTACAGACACAGTCGGTCGCACATATTTGAAAGGACTGGAACGGTCTATCGGGACAGTGATCGGCGCAGTGCTCGGATTCGGATTGGCTACAGCCGTCTCCGGCTATGCTGTAGTGGAACTGATTCTCGTCTTTTTTGTCATCTTCTGCGCATTTTATATGCTTACCGTTTCTTATACAGTGATGAGTGTCTTTATCACTATGCTTATTGCTTTTATGTACGACCTTATTCTTGGGGGAATCACCTATGAGCTGCTCGCAGCACGAGTGATCGATACTGTCGCCGGTGCTTTGATTGCTCTCATCGTAGTGTCTTACATTTATCCGACCAGGACGATGAGTAAAGTGACGGACACATTTGAAGAATATCTCGAAGAACTGGAGACATATGTAATAGATTATTTAAAGGGGTTCCGTGACAAGGGTGTGAAAAACCTTGCGGATAGTGCTTTTGAACTTGATGGAATACTGAAGCTGATGGAGGACGAAGCAAAACCGGTAATGCAAGGGCCCGGCATCCGCAAATACTCCGGGTTACCGGGGTGGATGACGATATTCACAGCTATCAATTATTACGCAAAACAGCTGGTCGCCTCTTCCTATCAGAAAGAATTTTCCTATGACGAAACGGTGCGTCGGGAACTGGAACGGACAGAAGAAAAAATTACGCACAATCTGCAAACGCTGCGGATCAGTTTAAAAGAGGAGAAGAAGGCGGGGGTGCTCTACGACCTGAAAAAGGAGCGGGAAATTATTGAAACCTATGCTCCTGCCGGTTCCGAAACGAAAGGTGATCTTATCCACCACCTCCACTATGTTTGGAAAATCAATCAATCGCTGCTTGTGCTCGGTGACAGGCTCCATCTTGATGAAAAAGAATCCCGTACTGACGTAGTTTAGTCAGTACGGGTTTCTTTTCTTGTCTGAACAGCAACAATTAAAGCGTCTTTCTTGTGATCGTTCTGCTTAGGCCAGAGCTTTTAACCGGAAGTTTCCACACTTTATTTCTGCATTGGGCGTACCATCACTTCGTTGACATTGACGTGAGATGGTTGGGTCACGGCGTAGGTGACAGCTTTAGCGATGTCTTCGGCATTGAGTGTTTCAGTGCTGCGGCCCTGGAACATATCGAGAACATCACCGTCTGTGATATGTTCTGTGAGCTCTGTGTCTACAGCACCCGGCGAAATATTTGTAACTCTTACGCCTGTACGTGAGAGTTCTTTTTCCATCCCCATGGATAGAGCACGGACAGCGTATTTCGTAGCACTGTAGACAGCACTCGATGGGAATACTTCATGGCCGGCCACTGAAGAGATATTGATGACGTGCCCCGACTCCTGTTCAATCATTGTCGGAAGCGTCGCATGAATACCGAAAAGGACGCCTTTGATATTCACATCGACCATTTGCTCCCACTCGTCCACGTGATCGTTTTTGAGGAAAGAAAGGAGCATAACTCCGGCATTATTAACGAAGATGTCGACTGATCCAAAAGCATCTTTCGTTTCTTTTACAAGATTTTCTAAATCCTCTTTTTTGGTAACATCAGTTTCTACAACTTTCGTTTTTACATTATGTTCGTCTTTCACTTCTTGAGAAAGCTGTTTCAATTTCTCAGATCTACGGGCTGCGAGAACGACATTTGTGCCTTCTCTCGCTAAATGATGTGCGATCGTTTTACCGATTCCGCTACTTGCACCTGTAATGATAGCTGTTTTATTTTGTAATGTTTCCATAAGAGACCCCTCCTTGAAAATAAGCCCCGACGTTACTTTATGGGGCATCTTATATATACCCGGAAACCCTGCAGATTAATCAAATGATCAAAGGTACCGACAGTGGGCAAAAAAACAGGTCCTGAGGGGGATCAGGACCTGTTCAACGTTCTTCGGATATTTGAATCAGTCTTCGAGTACCGGGTAGACCCCGTTTTCATCGTGCGTTTCCTGGCCTGTGATAGCCGGTAGGAACACACATACCATACGCATATCTTCACCTTCATAAGCACGAAGGAGATGTTCGTCATGTTCATCAAGAATATAGATTTCATTTTTCTTGATAGGATGGACTTTTCCATCTTTCAATGTTTCGACTTCACCTTCGCCTTGAATACAATAAACTGCTTCAAGGTGGTTCTGATACCATATGTGAGTCTCAGTTCCAGCTTTAATGATCGTATCGTGGACAGAGTAGCCCATGCCGTCTTTTTTCAATACAAGACGACGGGACTCCCACGTATCGGCCTTAACTTCCTGTTCTGTACCTAAAATGTCTTCAAGTTTGATTACTCTCATATCTAAAGTTCCTCCTGTTTAGTTGGTTACCGGTTCATTTTTTGCTACCGCAGCTTTTACAGATTCTTCGATGATGGAAAAGCCGCGTTCGAGCGTTTCGTCATCCATATTGATTGCAGGGAAGAGTTTGAATACTTCATCATCTGCTCCTGCCGTTTCCATTATCAAGGCGCGGTCGAAAGCTTCAGCAGCAACGTCTTCAGCTATGCCTTCGACTCCGCAGGAGATTCCCTGCATAAGTCCACGTCCTTTAACATACCCGTCCAATTCAGGGTAGTCTTTGACGATGCGATTCAAAAATGCAGTCATTTTTTCGATTTTTTCATGAATAGCTTTTTCAAAAGCTGGGTCATTCCAGTATTTAAGAGCTTCTGTGGCTGTGACCATGGCGTGGTTATTACCACGGAATGTGCCGTTGTGCTCCCCTGGAGCCCAAATGTCATATTCCGGCTTAATCAGTGTAATGGCGAATGGAGAACCATACCCACCGATCGATTTGGACATACATACGATGTCCGGTTTGATTTCAGCCGGTTCAAAACTGAAGAATGTACCGGTACGACCAACGCCCGCTTGCACGTCGTCAATGATAAGAAGAATCTCAAAACGATTACATAACTCTTCGAGGCGTTTCAGCCATTTGTTCGAGGCCCAGTTCAGGCCACCTTCACCCTGAACGGTTTCAAGGATGACTGCAGCTGGAACTTCCACACCGCTTCCCCCGTCTTCGAGGTAATGCTCAAGATAGTCGAGAGAATCTGTCGTATCATCCATATAGCGGTCATATGGCATGGTAACAGCATTATGAAGGGGAATACCTGCTCCTTTACGTTTGAAGGCATTACCAGTGACAGACAAAGCTCCGATGGTCATTCCATGGAATCCATTTGTGAACGTGATTACTTCGGTGCGTCCTGTAACTTTACGGGCAAGTTTAAGCGCACTTTCGACAGTATTCGTTCCTGTAGGTCCAGGGAACATGACTTTATAGTCCAGGTTACGAGGTTTAAGGATAGTGTTGTTGAATGTAGTGAGGAAATCCTCTCTCGGAGTGGTCGCTTTATCCAGACTATGTGTAATTCCGTCGCTCATAATATAGTCGATAAGCTTCTGCTTCATGTTCGGGTCGTTGTGACCATAGTTGAGTGCGCCTGCACCGCAGAAAAAGTCAACATACTCTTTTCCTTCTCTATCCCAAATAAGAGAACCTTTAGCTTTTGTAAATACGGCGGGAAAACTGCGGGAATAAGAACGTACTTCAGATTCCAGGTTTTCGAATACTTTCAGATCATTTTCCATGTATAAATCCTCCTTATTGTTTATCAAGTGGTCCGATACGGAATGTCAATTCTTCTTCGTGTTCATCTCCGGGGAATAATTCTTTGTTGAAACATGGGGTAACAGTGCAAGTAACATCATTTTTGTCGGCAAATCCTTTAAAAAGGGCACTGGATGCATCATTGGAAGGGGTCACTGTCGCTTCGAGGTAACGTACTTCATTGCTGATTGTACGATTCGTCAATTCTTTCAACAGTCCTGTTGCAATCCCTTTACCACGTTGATCTTCACCTATACCTATTTGCCATACGAAAATGACGTCAGGCTTTTCCGGGGGAATAAATGCTGTTACAAATCCGACGAGCTTGCCGTCTTCTTTCGCTGTAACGCACGTTTCCTGGAAAAACTCGCACATCATTATATATTTGTAAGGGGAATTTTGATCGAGGGTAGATTCATTCACTAACTCCCACATTGCAGCTCCATCTTCTACGCTAGGTTTGTCGTAGATGATCTCCGCTGTCTTGGTAGCTGTTTTCATCAGAATAATTGGCCTCCTTTGGCTAACACTTAAAACTGATTTTGTGCTCTCTTACGAACACGTTTATAATGATAGCCATTATTCAGAAATATATCAAACGAGCTTAATCGTTATGAGTATAGATAAATAAGCAAAGCTTTACTTCAGCTTCAGTTGAATATAAGTTGCTTTCCAATTACTTGTGATTAGTACGTTATACATCAAAATCCTTAGGATATGCTATTTGATTTTTCTGAGAGGACGTGTTAAACGCGCCCGTAACGGGGATATATTGTATAAGATTAATCAACAAGAGAAAAGGAGATGAGGAATATGGGATTTTTGGATAACTTGATGGGAAACGCCTCTGAAGTGGACTTATCCAAACTTGAAGAAGAACTTGAAGATATTCTGGTAGAAGGAGAAACGGTCGCCCGGGGGTATAATGTCTATCGCGATCTTTTCCTGTTTACTGATAAACGTCTATTACTTGTAGATAAACAGGGCGTGACCGGAAAGAAAGTGGAATATCACTCCGTTCCTTATAGAAGTATCGTCCATTTCAGCGTTGAAACCGCCGGGACGTTCGATATGGATTCTGAACTGACAATTTGGTTGAGCGGGAACCAGGAGCCGATCAGAAAGCAGTTCAAAAAGGGAAATAGTATAGCTGATGTGCATAAAGCGCTAGCCACCTATACATTATAATCCCCGGGAACAAAAGATCCCGGTTGAAAGGAGAGCTATCCTTCAATCGGGATCTTTCATTTAGAAAAGATAAACATGACTCAATTGAGTAGTGTGTAGATCCAGAAAATATAGCGAGTAAATTCAATGGTAGAAACACGGAATCAAGAGCAGTATATTTTTCGTGTGAGAAGGGAGTGGCGCGACTTTTAGTCCAGGAGAAATCGATGGAAACGGTGCATCGATTCTTTTATTTTTTAAGATAAAAAAGAAAAAAAGAAAAGCTGCTTTTCCCCTTTAAACCAATGGTGACAACAATGGAAGCGCTTTACTCAGTTTTGACTATTTTAAGTGTTCTGAAAAATTGCATAATAGCTGTTGACCTTTGTCCTAAAGCGTATTAAAGTTATCATCAATAAGCATTTCGTACTCGTCGGAGCGAGGCGAATTGTTTGGAAAAGACCTCTTTTCTTGACCCTGAAAAATCTATTTAAAAATAGTGATCAGGGTCCCCTTTAAAAACTGATAAACAATCAATGACGAATAAAAAATATTGATAGAAAGGAGTGCTAAGGATGAGCAGCCAATGGATATTTTTAAGCGGCGAATTCGTAACGAAACAGGAGGCATCGATCTCCGTTTACGACCACGGTTTCCTATATGGAGACGGGGTGTTTGAAGGAATTAGAGCTTATGAAGGAAACATCTTCAAGCTTGATGAACACCTCGATCGATTATATGACTCGGCAAAGTCGGTCATGCTCGATATTCCCTATGATAAGGAGGAATTAGAGCAGATTATCGCTGAAACGATCCGCAAAAATGAATTGGAATCAGCGTACATCCGGGTGGTCGTCTCCCGAGGCATCGGAGATCTCGGCTTGAATCCTGTCTCCTGCTCTGAGCCGCGACTGGTTGTCATCGCAGAAGCACTTTCTTTATTTCCTAAAGAACTTTACGAAAGAGGAGTTCGCCTCGCTACTGTAGCAAGCCGTCGAAACAGACCTGATGTTCTTTCACCCCAGGTGAAATCGCTCAACTACCTGAACAATATCCTCGTCAAGATGGAAGCGAACCAGGCCGGGGTCGATGAAGCACTCATGTTGAATGACCAGGGTTATGTTACCGAAGGATCTGCCGATAACGTATTCATCGTGAAAAAAGGTAAAATTTTCACTCCACCGGTATATCTCGGAGCCCTTGAAGGGATTACGAGAAACGCTATTATAGATATTGCGAACGAATTGGGATATGAAATGGTGGAACAGCCTTTCACGAGACACGATGTCTATGTAGCCGATGAAGTATTCCTCACCGGAACAGCTGTAGAAGTGATCGCAGCTGTAGAGGTGGACCAAAGAGCGATCGGTGACGGGGAGCCGGGCACCATCACGAATCATCTATTATCAGAATTTCGCAAGATGACGACTACAGATGGATGCAGTGTATATCCATCGAACAATGAAGTGCAAGTTGGATGAACCATATAATGAACACGATGATAGGAAGAAAGGTTTAAGATCACGTATTCACAGAGAGTCAGGGTTGCTGGAAGCCTGGCATTACGTCTTAATCCGACATCGTCCTTGAGTGCTCACACTGAAAGGGAATCTTAGTAGGTGGAGCCGGGTGTCTGTCACCCGTTATCAAAAGGAGCAGAAAAACCTGTTCCAGGAGGCAAAGCATACGCTTTGCAAAACGAGGGTGGTACCGTGGAAAGAATAACCTTTTCGCCCCTTTTTCCGAGACATTCCGGCAATTTTTGCCTGAAAAACAACTTGGAGAGGGATGAAAAGGTTTTTTTGTTTATTAAAAGATAAGATATCATGAACGACAGGAGGATGATGAACATGAGAGCGAGTGCAGAGCCGAAACCGACAACAGACACGAAGCCAATAGTGAAAACGGGGGCCGATCTGCTGGTGGAGGCGTTGATCGATCAGAAGGTGGAGACTATTTTCGGTTACCCCGGAGGAGCGGTGCTTCCTATATATGATGCACTATACCGGGCCGAGGGAAGCTTTGATCATGTTCTTCCGCGACATGAGCAGGGAGGCATACACGCAGCAGAAGGGTATGCGCGTGTATCCCGGAAACCGACCGTAGTAATCGGAACATCAGGCCCTGGAGCTACAAATCTGATTACCGGAATCGCGGATGCCATGATGGATTCGTTACCCCTGGTCGTCTTTACAGGCCAGGTTGCCAAGAGTGTCATCGGGACAGATGCCTTCCAGGAATCGGATGTGATGGGAATCACGACACCGATAACGAAACACAACTATCAGGTGCAGGACCTTGAAGACCTTCCCCGTATCGTGAATGAGGCGTTTCACATCGCCTCCACCGGACGTCCGGGGCCGGTCGTGGTTGATATTCCTAAGGATATATCGGCGACTGTATATGAAAAAGATGTGCAGAGTGAGTTCCACTTGCCAGGATATCAGCCGACCATCAAACCGAACCCATTGCAGATCAATAAACTGCGTGAAGCTCTACTCATTGCCAAAAAGCCTGTAGTTCTTACCGGAGCCGGCATTCTTCATGCTGGAGGCTCTGAAGCATTGAAACAGTTCGTTGAAAATTATGATGTTCCTGTAACTTCGACCCTTCTCGGACTTGGGGCATTTCCTGGCGATCATCACAGGTTCTTAGGGATGGCAGGAATGCACGGGACTTACGCTGCCAACATGGCACTTTATGAATGTGACCTTCTTATCAATATCGGAGGACGCTTCGATGATCGGCTGACTGGTAACCTGAAGCACTTCGCGCCGAATGCGAGAGTCGCTCACATCGATATTGATCCAGCGGAAATAGGAAAGAACGTACCGACTGAAATACCGATCGTATCAGATGCGAAGAGAGCGATTGACAAGCTGAATGAACTCGAACCGGCTGCACTCGATCATCAGGAATGGATGGAGAAGCTGGAGAACAATAAACAGAACTACCCATTGTGGCACAACGAGTCGGAAGACGTGATTCTTCCTCAGTATCTGCTCAGAAAAGTCCATCAGTTCACCAAGGGAGAAGCGGTAGTGACCACTGATGTCGGTCAGCATCAGATGTGGGCAGCTCAGTATTATACCTTCAATCGTCCTGATCGGTGGGTTACTTCCGGAGGTCTCGGAACGATGGGCTTCGGTTTTCCGGCAGCGATCGGCGCACAGATTGCAGCGAAAGATTCTACAGTAGTCGCCATTGTCGGAGACGGTGGCTTCCAAATGACGATGCAGGAAATGTCCCTGCTTCAGGAAAGAGGACTTCCGGTCAAGATTCTCATCGTCAACAACCAGGCGCTCGGCATGGTAAGACAGTGGCAGGAGAAATTTTACGATGAACGCTATTCCCACTCCATCATTGAGACGCAGCCTGATTTTGTGAAATTGGCGGAAGCATATGGGCTTCACGGCTATAAGATGGAAAGTGTGCAGGAGATAGATGAAAAACTGGATGCTATTCTGAATAATGATAAACCGGCGATAATCGACTGCCGTGTTGTACAGTTGGAAAATGTCTATCCGATGATTGCTCCCGGGAAAGGAAGCCATGAAATGATAGGAGTGATGAAGCCATGAGACGAATAATCACCGCCACGGTCCACAACCGGAGCGGCGTACTGAACAGGGTGACCGGCCTACTTGCCAAACGGCAGTTCAATATTGAGAGTATCTCGGTCGGCAGGACGGAAACAGAAGGAGTTTCCAAAATGACATTCGTCGTGGATGTCGAG
This sequence comes from Salimicrobium flavidum, assembly GCF_900156645.1. Classification (GTDB taxonomy): domain Bacteria; phylum Bacillota; class Bacilli; order Bacillales; family Halobacillaceae; genus Salimicrobium; species Salimicrobium flavidum. Next base: position 593,402 of record NZ_FTOC01000001.1, on the reverse strand, counting down.
GATGAACGGAAACTCGAGCAGCTATCGAAACAGTTGAACAAACAGATCGACGTCATCAAAGTATCCGACATCACAGACAAGCAGATAGTGGCTAGGGAACTTGCGATGATCAAGGTTCTTACCACTCCCCAGCAACGGGGAGAGCTTCAGGCGATCATCGAACCCTTCCGTGCTACCATCATTGATGTAAGCAAGGAAAGTATGACCGTCCAAATCACCGGAGACTCGGATAAAGTGGATGCTTTAATTGAGCTCTTAAGGCCTTATGGTCTGAAAGAACTGGCGCGTACAGGCGTAACAGCCTTTACAAGAGGACAACAGCGCCAGCAGACAGAAATGAAACCTTATTCCATTTTAAATTAATTAGAGGAGGATGTTTATTATGACAACAGTTTATTATCACAACGATATCGATGCAGAGGTACTACAGAATAAAAAGGTCGCCGTGATCGGGTACGGTTCGCAGGGTCATGCACATGCACTCAACCTGAAAGAGAGCGGTTTTGACGTAGTGGTAGGTCTTCGTAAAGGGAAGTCCTGGGAGAAAGCAGAGCAGGACGGTGTGGAAGTGAAAACAGTGGCGGAAGCGACGAAAGTGGCGGATGTCATTATGGTACTTCTCCCGGATGAATATCAGCCGGCGATTTTCGAAGAACATATCAAACCGAACCTTGAAGCAGGAAACGCTTTGGCGTTCGCACACGGTTTCAACGTACACTTCAACCAGGTCGTTCCTCCATCGGACGTGGACGTCTTTCTCGTAGCACCGAAAGGACCGGGACATCTCGTTCGCCGTACTTTCGAAGATGGAGCAGGGGTCCCTGCACTGATCGGTGTCGAACAGAATCCGTCCGGCCAGGCGAAAGATATTGCTCTAGCATACGCTAAAGGCATCGGCGGCGGCCGTGCCGGAGTTCTTGAAACAAGCTTCCAGGAAGAGACAGAAACGGATCTTTTCGGGGAACAGGCCGTACTTTGCGGCGGGTTATCCAACCTCGTAAAAGCAGGTTTCGAAACATTGACTGAAGCAGGCTATCAGCCGGAAGTCGCGTACTTCGAATGTATGCATGAACTGAAACTGATTGTCGATCTAATGTATGAAGGCGGTCTTGAGAATATGCGTTATTCTGTTTCCGATACAGCACAGTGGGGTGACTTCGTTTCCGGTCCTCGTGTCGTGAATGACGAGACGAAAGACCGTATGAAGGAAGTACTTGAAGACATCCAGACCGGTAAATTCGCAAAAGGATGGATTCTCGAGAACCAGGCGAATCGTCCGGAGTTCCAAGCGATCAACAACCGTGAAAACAACAGTCAGATTGAAGAGGTGGGTCGAGAGCTTCGTAAGTTGATGCCATTTGTCAAAGGCAAATCCGAAAAGGAAAAGGAAGTGGTGAACAATGGCTGATGTGAAAATTTTCGACACAACTTTGCGGGACGGGGAACAGTCTCCGGGTGTGAACTTGAACCGGTTGGAAAAACTGGAAATCGCTAAGCAACTGGATCGCTTTGGTGTAGATATTATGGAGGCCGGTTTTCCGGTCTCCTCCACCGAAGATTTCGAATCGGTGAAAGAAATCGCCCAGACGGTCAAGAATGCTTCGGTTACCGGACTTGCCCGTTGTCATCATAAGGATATAGATGCTTGCTGGGAAGCGTTGAAATATGCAGCTGAACCTCGCGTTCACGTGTTTTTGGCCACTTCCCCGATCCACATGAAGTACAAACTTATGAAAACCGAAGATGAAGTGATCGAGCAGGCTGTAGATGCTGTGAAATATGCGAAGGAACGTTTCACTCATGTAGAATGGTCGGCAGAAGATGCCTCCCGTTCAGAGATGGGTTTCCTCGTACGCATCATCGAAAAAGTGATCGACGCAGGAGCTACGGTCATCAACCTTCCGGACACTGTCGGTTATACGACACCTGCGGAATACGGAGCGATGTTCCGTCATATCCGGGAAAACGTTCCGAATGTGGATAAAGTGGACCTTTCCGCTCACTGTCACGACGATATGGGGATGGCGGTCAGTAACACCATCGCTGCCATCGAAAACGGAGCTACGCAAATCGAAGGCACCATCAACGGTATAGGCGAACGCGCCGGAAACGCTGCGATTGAAGAAGTTGCGATCGCTCTTGAGATCCGTAAAGATTATTATAAGAAAGACTTGAGCATCAATTTGAAAGAAACGAAGCGGACAAGTGATCTAGTATCACGTCTTACCGGTATGGCTGTACCAGGGAACAAAGCAGTTGTCGGAAGAAATGCTTTCGCGCATGAATCAGGCATTCACCAGGATGGAGTACTGAAAAACGCTTCCACGTATGAAATCATCACCCCATCCATGGTAGGAATCGATTCAAACAGTCTTGTACTCGGAAAACATTCCGGACGTCATGCGTTCACGGATAAAGCTGAGGAGCTCGGCTTTCACAATCTTCCGGAAGATAAATTGAAGGATGCATTCGCTTCGTTCAAAGATTTGACCGGCAAGAAGAAAGAAGTGACGGATGAAGATATCTTTGCGATTCTTACCGATAAACAGACGGAAATGGGAGACTTGCCTCAATACAAAATGCATGCATTCCAGGTGCATTATGGCAACTTGAGCCGTCCTACAGCTACTGTAATGTTGACGCGTCCGGACGGGGAAGAAGTCGAGAAAGCTCAAACAGGAGAAGGTAGTGTGGAAGCTCTTTATAATACCATCGACGAATTGGTCGACGAAGCTATACACCTTGAGGATTATCAGCTCAGCTCCATCGGCCGCGGCCGTGACGCATTGGCTGAAGTTCATGTACAGATGACGATCAATGGTGTGAAATCATCAGGAAGAGGATCGGCCCAGGACGTATTAGAAGCATCGGCTAACGCATTCTTGAATGCAGTGAACCGGACGCTTTACAAACAGAACCGCGTACCTGTCAAAGAAGCATAAGGAGGGGACCTTGATGAACAAACATATCGTGTTGTTGCCGGGAGACGGCATCGGAAAAGAGGTAACAAAAGCGGCTCGCCTCGTATTAGAGGCAGTTGCAGAAAGAAACGGGCATAATTTCACATTCGAGGAACAACTAATAGGTGGAGCGGCGATTGACGAGGCAGGCACCCCGCTTCCTGAGAAAACAGTGGCAGCTGCAAGGAAAGCCGATGCTGTACTTCTTGGAGCCGTCGGTGGCCCGAAATGGGATCACCTGCCCGGAGCTGAGCGACCGGAGAAAGGGTTGCTTGGAATAAGAAAACAACTCGGTCTGTTTGCGAATCTCCGTCCTGTGAAAGGATTCAAACAATTGCTTCATGCTTCTCCGTTAAAGCAGGAAGTAGTAGAGAACAGTGATTTACTCATCGTCCGTGAACTGACGGGCGGCCTGTATTTCGGACGGCCACAGGAACGAACAGAGGACGGCAGCGGTGTCGTGGATACGCTGCAATATACAAGGAAAGAGATTGAGCGTATTGTGGAAAAAGGTTTTGAAAGTGCCAGCAAACGGCGGAACCATTTGACCTCTGTAGATAAAGCGAATGTTCTTGAGTCGAGCCGAATGTGGAGAGAAGTAGTCGAGGAGAAAAAGGAAAAATATCCTGATGTCGAAGTTGATCATATGCTGGTCGATGCCGCTGCAATGAAGCTGGTCACCAACCCTTCATCTTTTGACGTTATCGTAACGGAGAATATGTTCGGTGATATTTTAAGTGATGAAGCGAGCGTTCTGACAGGATCACTTGGACTGCTTCCTTCTGCAAGTCTCAGAGAAGATGGTACAGGACTGTTTGAACCGGTACATGGATCCGCTCCTGATATTGCAGGCGAGGATAAAGCGAATCCATTGGCGATGATTCTATCTACAGCCATGATGTTGAAACACTCCTTTGGAATGGAAAAGGAAGCCGATCACATTGAGAAAGCTGTGCAGGAAGTTCTGGATGCAGGTTATCATACGGCTGATTTGTCTATAATGAATGGGATAGAACATGGATGCAATGACATGACGAGAAAAGTAATTGAACAGATTACTTCAGAAGACACGACAGCTAATATTATGCGCTGTTATGCGTGAGGGGAAGGAGAGAACTGGCATGAACCAACCGAAAACTATCATTGAAAAAATTTGGGATAACCACGTCGTACACCAGGAGGAGGGAAAGCCGGATCTCCTCTATGTCGACCTTCATCTTGTCCATGAAGTAACTTCACCTCAGGCGTTTGAGGGGCTTCGTATGAATGACAGGAAAGTACGTCGTCCTGATTTGACTTTTGCTACGATGGACCACAACGTACCTACGATCCATCGTAACGTCATCAAAGATGCGATTTCTAAAAAGCAGATGGAGAAACTAGAGGAAAACTGTGAGGAATTCGGAGTTTCTCTGGCTGATATCCATCACCCGGACCAGGGCATCGTCCATATCATCGGTCCTGAGCTCGGGCTGACACAACCAGGGAAAACGATCGTTTGCGGTGACAGCCATACCTCGACCCATGGAGCTTTCGGAGCCCTTGCTTTCGGTATCGGTACCAGTGAAGTGGAGCACGTTCTTTCCACGCAGACACTATGGCAGTCCCCGCCCCAGACCCTTCAGGTCAAAGTGAATGGAAAACTTGGGACTGGCGTAACAGCGAAAGATCTTATTCTTGCGATTATCTCCAAATTCGGTGTCCGTTTCGGCACCGGGTACGTTATGGAATATACGGGGGAAGCTATCCGTGACCTGTCGATGGAAGAACGGATGACTATCTGTAACATGTCGATTGAAGGCGGAGCGCGTGCCGGATTGATCAGTCCCGATGAAAAAACGGTTCAGTTCGTGGAAGGTCGTCGTCACGCACCGAAAGGCGAAGATTTTGAGCAGGCTAAACAAGAGTGGCTCGCTCTTGCCACGGATGAAGGAGCGACGTACGATTCCACGGTGGAAATCGATGCAGATGAAATCGAACCTCAGGTATCGTGGGGGACGAACCCATCACAGTGTGTCCCTGTATCTGCAAAAGTCCCGGACCCAGATGAAGTCGAAGATGATTCGGATAGTGTACGCCGGGCTCTTGAATATATGGGACTTGAACCGAACCAGCCGATCGAATCTATCGAACTTCAACACGTATTCATCGGCTCCTGTACGAATTCCCGTTTGGCTGATTTGAGAAAAGCTGCAAGTATTGTGGAAGGACGTACAGTTCATGAAGGAATTCGCGCTATGGTTGTTCCTGGTTCATTCGCTGTGAAACAACAGGCGGAAGAAGAAGGGTTGGACAAAGTATTTACAGAAGCCGGATTTGAATGGCGTTCTGCCGGTTGCAGTATGTGTCTCGGTATGAATGACGATATTGTCCCTCCAGGTGAACATTGCGCTTCAACGTCGAACCGTAACTTTGAAGGGAGACAGGGGAATGGTGCCAGAACCCACCTCGTCAGTCCTGAGATGGCAGCTGTGGCTGCAATAGAAGGTCACTTTGTGGACGTTCGTAAATATGACCAGCTGGTGAAAGGGTGATAGTATGGAAGCATTCGTGAAGCATACCGGTCTTGTGTATCCTTTGAACCGGACCAATATCGATACCGACCAAATCATACCGAAGCAATTCCTGAAGCGTATTGAACGTCAAGGGTTCGGCAAGTTCCTGTTCTATAATTGGCGTTATGATGATGATGGTAATCTGCGTGATGATTTTTCACTGAATTACCCCGAGTACGAAGGAGCTTCTATTCTGATCGCCGGAGAAAATTTCGGCTGCGGCTCTTCCCGGGAACATGCGCCCTGGGCGATTCAGGACTACGGTTTCCGCGTTGTGATCGCACCTAGTTTTGCTGATATTTTTTACAGCAACTGTTTCAAGAATGGAATCCTCCCCGTGCCGCTTTCCGGAGAAGAAGTGCAGCAGATTATAGAGCATGCTGAAAAAGAGACGTACCATCTCATTGTGGATCTTAAGAGTCAAAAAGTATACGATGAAAATGGATGGTCCGCCTCTTTTGAAGTGAGTGAGTATCATAAAAACATGCTTCTGAACGGGTGGGATGAAATTTCCGTTACGCTCAATTATGAGGATGCCATTTCAGCATTCGAAGCCTCCCGTGATTAATGGAAGAACTTCCCTGTAATAAGGGGAGTTCTTTTATTTGATAATTGAGAATGATTTTCATTGACTTTCATTGAAATCTCATATACGATAACCTTATAATGAGAATCTTTATCAATTACATACATGAAGGGGAGAGAATCATGAAGAAGATATGGCTACTTGCTATCCTTACTCTATTTGCGCTAGTTTTAACTGCATGTGGAGGTAATGAGGAGCAATCAGAAGAAGGTACAGAAGATAATGAAAATACGGAAGAAAGCGGTAGTTCCGAGGATACCCGTACAGTGACGATTGAAGATGCCACAGGAGAGAAGACGATCGAAGGGACTCCTGAAAACGTAGTCGTTCTGGAGTGGACGTATGCTGAATATCTTCAGGCCCTTGACATGGAGCCTGTAGGTGTAGCGGATAAAGAAGGCTTCGGTAACTGGGTAGATACCGGGATTGAACTTGGAGAAAACGTAGAGGATGTAGGGACTCGTCAGGAACCGAACCTTGAAGCTATCTCCCGACTCGATCCTGACCTGATTGTCGGTGTTCAGTTCCGTCATGAAGGAATCCAGGAACAACTGGAGGAGATTGCGCCGACTGTGATGTTTGCTCCTTACTCTGAAGAGAGTGCTCAGAATCAGATGGCTGCGATGAAATCAGAATTTGAAACGATGGGTCAGATCCTCGGACAGGAAGAGGCAGTGAGCAAAAGACTGGATGAGATGAACTCACATTTCGAGGAAGAAGCCGGGCGCCTTGATGAAGCCGGAGTAGGTGATATCAATTACATCATGACTCAGGCGTTCACGGCCCAAAACACGCCGACGCTTCGACTCTTTACAGATAATTCGATGGTAGCGAATGTGATGGGGGAATTGGGCCTTCAAAACGCCCATTCTTCCGAAGAACTTGAGATTTACGGGTATACGGAAACGACCGTAGAGACGTTACAGAATTACCAGGATTCACATTTCTACTACATCGTGCAGGAAGATGATAATATCTTTTCGAACCAGCTGGCTGGGAATCCTGTATGGGAAGAACTCGATTTCGTCCAGGAGGGCCGGACCTATCAGATGCCTGGGGATACGTGGACATTTGGCGGACCGATCTCTGCTGAGAAATTGGCCACTCAGGCTGTAGATGCTACAATTGAAGGAAATGAGGAATAAACGGATAAGACGCGCATAATCATGCGCGTCTTTCTGTTAATAGATGAAGGAATGAATGGTTATGATGATAAACTGGAAAATAGCATGGAAAACTCTCCTTACTTTCGGGGGAGGTTTATTTCTATTAGTGATGCTTACATGGATACATATCAACCAGGGGAACGTTACTATCCCTGTACTTACTGTGCTTGAAGCTATCTTTTCTCCTGAGGATACTCTTCAGCATCACACTGTTAGAGTGTTGCGTCTTCCGCGAGCGGTGATGGGAATAATAGCAGGTGGGGCTCTAGCCGTTTCCGGTGTAGTTCTACAAACGGTGACGAAGAACCCTCTATCTTCAGCGAGTACTCTTGGTATTCATTCAGGAACATATTTTGCTGTTGTTGTAACGACTATCTTTTTTCCGTTCGCATTATTCATGAACGGAATAGTCACTGCTTTTCTTGGAGGCGTAGGGACGTTTGTGATTGTTTATGTTCTCTCCGGGGGCAGTAATGCAACGCCGGTTCGAATGGTGCTTGCAGGGATGATCGTTACGTTTCTCTTTTCTTCCCTCACGAGCGTACTGCAAATTTTCTATGAGAATGAGAGCCAGGGTTTGTTTTTATGGGGATCGGGGACTTTAGTGCAAAATAGCTGGGGAGGGGTACAATTCGCTCTTCCAATCATTGCTGCTTCTTTCTTCATCGTGCTGGTATTTGCGAGGAAATTAGACACGCTGATGCTTGGGGACGAGGTTGCTACAGCGCTTGGACAAAATGTCAGGACTGTCAAGTTTGTCACAATCATACTTAGTGTCTTATTGACTTCAGTAACAGTGAGCGTCGTTGGTCCTATCGGCTTTGTCGGTCTTGTAGCCCCTCACATCATTAAGCTTATCGGATTTCGTTCCCATACATCACTGCTCTTTGGTTCTTTTTTATGGGGAGCCAATGTCCTACTTATGGCAGATGTGCTGGCTCGTTTCATAGACCCCTCGTTTTCTGAATTACCGGTGGGGGCGATTACAGCTTTGATAGGCGCACCGTGGCTCATCTGGCTCGTGCTTCGCATGAAACGGAGTGGTTTGTCTGAAGGAGGTGCTGTTATGGCGGGCTCCTCTCTTGTACAAATACGCCTTCGAGTGCTGCTTCCGATATTTGCATCTCTTGTATTGTTGGTTGTTTTCGTCAGTATGTCTACAGGTAATTATGGCTTCGATCCAGGACAGACGATAGCTGTTTTTCAGGGGACGGCAGAGTCGTTCATACAAACTTTCATACTTGAATTACGTCTTCCCCGTGCTATCGTAGCATTTGCCAGTGGAGCCATTCTGGCGGTCAGTGGTCTTATCTTCCAGGGGGTGCTCCGTAACCCGCTCGCAGATCCCTCTGTAATCGGAATTACTTCAGGGGCGGGAGTAGGCGCACTTATGACGATGTATGTATTTTCCGTTTCTGCTGCCTGGATACCGCTCGGTGCTATGGTAGGAGCTATTGTGTTTTTCTTCTTTGTCATGTTCCTGGGAGCTAAGATGGAATTTCAACCTACGATGCTTGCTCTTCTCGGTATCGGTGTCAGTGCTTTTGGTCAGGCTATCATCCAAATCCTCGTCGTAAGAGCGGATATGGGGGTAGCGTCAGCCCTTACCTGGTTATCTGGGACCACCTACGCCACTGGCTACGGGGAACTTTTTTCATACTTGATATGGCCGATCATTCTGCTCATACCGATTCTGTTTTTCTATATTAAAAAGCTGGACGTGCTAGCTCTCGGTGATGATACTGCGAAAGGATTAGGGCTTGACGTTCGCTCGGTCCGGTTTCAGATGGCATTGATTGCTACCCTACTTGCTGCTAGCAGTGTGGCAGCTGTCGGATCAATCGGGTTCATCGGGTTGATCGCTCCTCATGCGGCACGCTTGTTTGTAGGGACGGTGAATCAGCGTCTTCTCCCCGTAGCGATGATGATAGGAGGACTTTTGCTGGTGGTTGCTGATCTGTTCAGCCGTACGCTCCTGGCTCCGGCGGAGATTCCGTCCGGTATTCTGGTAGCTGTTCTTGGCGCCCCTTATTTCCTATGGCTGATGAAGCGTAGGGCAGCCTGAATATGATATGATAATAAAAAATGCTGGTGGGAGGTTTCTTATAGTGAATATTCCGTATATTAAATGTCACGGCTCCGATAATGACTTTCTTATGATTGATGAGAGAAAATTGGAAAGCACTTTGTCGGATGAAGAAAGAGAAGAGTTGGCTCTTCTTCTTTGTGACCGTCTGGAGGGAATTGGGTCAGATGGTATTTTGTTTATTCTTTCGAGCGATAAAGCGAAGGCAAGAATGAGAATGTTCAATTCAGACGGATCAGAAGCTGAAATGTGCGGCAACGGTCTGCGCTGTGTGGCGAGGTATGTAATCGAAGAGTCCGGGGAAGAAAAAGTCGATATTGAAACGGAAAAAGCTGTTCTGGCAGTTGAGAGAGTGGGGGAAATTTATGAGGGGATCGATACATTCTCTGTTGCCATTGAACCGGTATCTTTACGGACCGAAACATTGCCGATGAACTGGACGAATGAACAGGCAATCGAAGTATCCATCAAGGAATTGACTGATCAACAAACCTTTACAGCTCTGAGCGTACCAAACCCACACATAGTTTCTGTCGTTGAGGATTTTGAAGAAGAGACGCTTGAGACAGTCGGACAAAAAGCGAATAACCTCCCCGGGATTTTTCCCGGCGGCGTGAACGTGAGTTTTGTGAAACCGATTGACAAGAACAGAATTTTTGTACAGACGTATGAACGGGGCGTAGGTCTCACTAACGCTTGCGGAACAGCTATGTCCGCTTCGAGTATTGTATCTGTCCTCGTTTCGGGTAACGACAAAGAGACACCGATCACGGTCATGAACAAAGGTGGAATGGTCAATTGTATTGTTCATGAAAACGGGGAGTATCGTGTTGAACTTCAGGGTAATGCTACTTATGTGTACGAAGCTGAACTCGAGGTCGACATCTCTTCCCAATCTTTCGAGGAATCATTCAGAGACGTACACAAAAATGAGAATGAACGTTATGAAGAATTGAGAACGTATGCCAAATCTCAAGGGAGGTAAGGAACATGATGGAAACAATATCTGTACCGACATCTTCGCATAGTGAAATGGTGGATATCACGAAACAGGTGGAAGAATGTGTGAAGAAACATGAAGTCACAGATGGGGTAGTGGTAGTTCAATCAATGCACACCACAGCCGGGATTACTGTAAACGAAAATGCCGACCCTGATGTTCAAAAAGATATGCTGATGAGGCTCGATGAAGTCTTTCCATGGGAGCACCGTAAAGATCTTCACGGGGAAGGAAATACAGCTTCTCATTTGAAAACGAGTACGGTAGGACATGCTCAATCATTGATTATTGATAAAGGAAGTTTAGTACTCGGAACGTGGCAGGGTGTTTACTTTTGTGAATTCGATGGACCGAGAACGAGAAAAGTTGTTGTTAAAATCGTCGAAGGATAAGTATATTACCATCAAAAGGCACCTCCAGAATAACTGGGGTGCCTTTTTTATGTCCGGATAGAAGAGACGAACTCCGGACTTGGATAAATTTATTTGTTCGTAATAAATTGTTCGCTTTCAGTTGATCCTGTGAGTGCTGTTGTAGAAGAAGTGCCTCCTGAAATTGCCATCGATACTTCATCAAAATATCCCGTACCTACTTCGCGTTGGTGTCTAGTTGCAGTGTAGCCGTTTTGTTCGGAAGCGAATTCTGCCTGTTGTAGTTCGGAATAAGCAGCCATTCCATCAGTTTTGTATTTACGTGCTAGTTCGAACATGCTGTGGTTAAGTGCATGGAACCCGGCAAGAGTGACGAATTGGAATTTATATCCCATCTTGCCGAGTTCGACTTGAAACTGCTCTATCGTTTCCTGATCAAGTTTCTTTTCCCAATTGAATGAGGGAGAACAATTATAAGCAAGCATTTTATCCGGATATTTTTCATGGATTGCATCTGCAAACTTTTGTGCTTCCTCAAGGTCAGGTTCGGATGTCTCACACCAGATCAAATCTGCATAAGGAGCGTATGCCAGACCTCTCGAAATCGCCTGATCGATTCCCGGAGTAGTGCGATAGAAACCTTCTGCGCTTCTTTCTCCTGTCAGAAACTCATGATCATAAGGATCGGCGTCACTTGTGATCAGGTTCGCTGCATTAGCGTCCGTTCGTGCGATGATTATAGTAGGGACGTCCATAACATCAGCGGCGAGACGGGCGGAAATTAGATGTCGAACGGCCGTTTGTGTGGGTTGCAGGACTTTACCCCCAAGGTGACCGCATTTCTTCTCGGAAGCTAACTGATCCTCCAGATGAACTCCTGCCGCCCCGGCTTCGATCATGGATTTTGCGAGTTCGAAAACGTTCAGAGGTCCTCCGAAACCTGCTTCCATGTCCGCTACAATCGGAGCGAACCAATGTTTTGATCCTTTTCCTTCAGCATGTTCAATCTGATCTGCACGTTGAAAAGTCTGATTGATTCGTTTTACCACTTGTGGAACGCTGTTAGCGGGGTAGAGACTCTGGTCAGGATACATCTGTCCGGAAAGGTTCGCATCAGCTGCTACTTGCCAGCCACTGAGATAGATGGCCTCCAAACCTGCTTTCACCTGCTGCATGGCCTGGTTCCCAGTCAGTGCCCCAAGAGCAGGGACGAAATTACGTTGATGCAGTAACTCCCAAAGACGCTCGGAACCCATACGTGCCAGAGTCTGTTCTATGACTACAGAGCCTCTTAGATTCAGTACTTCTTCCGGGCTATAAGGTCGCTCTACACCTTTGAAACGCTCGCTTTCCCATTGTTCGTTCAGCTTTTCAATCTGTTCTTTTCTGTTCATAATAATCTCTCCTTAGAATATAATGCAGGATTTCACCTGAAAATTCGAATTTTGTTATATAACAGTAAGTATAAAAAAATATAGGTGAAAATACCGGAAGATCCGGCATTTTCATATTTACTAGTTGCCGTCTGCGTCATTACAACATTCAACCGCTTCTTTGTGACTATTGTGGTCCATACCGCATCTGTGACAAGTGTTACTGTAGTTTTGATACATTTCCATAATTGATCTCCTCCTTATAATGTTTGGGAAAATTGATTGGCTTTGAACTGTAAGCGTCGCTCGTGCAATATCGGTTCTGTGTAACCGTTAGGTTGATTTGGACCGAGAAAAATCAAATCGGAAGCGGCCTGGAAGGCTATGGATTGTTTAAAATCAGGAGCCATAGGTCGATAATTTGAATCATCTTTATTTTGCCTATCTACTACTTCTGCCATTTGTTTCAACACTTCCTTGACCTCCTCGCTTGAGATAACTCCATGTTTGATCCAATTGGCAATGTGCTGGCTTGAAATTCGTAAAGTCGCACGATCTTCCATTAACCCGGTATCATGAATATCTGGCACTGTTGAACAACCGATTCCCTGTTCAATCCAGCGTACGACGTACCCCAGAATTCCTTGGGCGTTGTTTCTCACTTCTTGCATGATTTCTTCTTTACTTTCCGGAGGGGCAGCAATTGGTATTTCGAGCATATCCATTGTCGGATCAGTCTCATCAATGGTTTTCTGAATAGAAGGGACGTAGACTTCATGATAATGCATGGCGTGAATGGTCGCTGCTGTTGGGGAAGGAACCCAGGCTGTGTTACCGCCCGCTTCCAGATGACCGATTTTTTCCTTCAACATTGCTTTCATCTTTGCGGGTTTCGCCCACATCCCTTTTCCGATTTGAGCTTGTTTTATAAAGCCGGTTCGGATACCTGTGCGGACGTTCGCAGCTTCGTAAGCCTGCAACCACACGCTTTCTTTCATCATTCCTTTAGGTAGTACAGGTCCTTTTTCCATAGAAGTGTGAATTTCATCTCCGGTGCGATCCAGAAATCCGGTATTGATGAAGACGATGCGGTTTTGCACTTCATAGATACAGTTATGCAGATTAAGTGAGGTTCGTCGTTCTTCATCCATCACTCCTATTTTCAATGTGTAACGGGGGAGCCCTAATACATCTTCGATTTTATTGAAGAGTTCGTTCGTAAAGGCGACTTCTTCGGAACCGTGCATTTTCGGTTTTACGATGTAAATGGACCCTTCTTTTGAATTTATCTTTCTTTCCAAATCATGCATTCCTATCAGGCTACTGACAAAACCATCGAGCAATCCTTCAAAACAAGGTTCATTATTGCTATCTAAGACTGCCGGATTTTTCATTAGGTGGCCGACATTCCTGATAAGCATGAGGGCGCGTCCTTTCACAGTAATCTGTTCATCTTCAGGTGTCCGATAAGTACGGTCGGCTTGCAGAGAACGTTTAATGACGTTTCCCTCTTTTTCGAAGGTAGTTTGAAGATCTCCTTTTAATAAGCCGAGCCAGTTCCGGTAAGCATTTGTTTTATCGGCAGCGTCCACGCAGGCCACGGAGTCTTCGCAATCCATGATACTCGTTATCGCCGATTCTATTTGGATATCTTTAATTCCGGCATCATCAATCTGGCCGATCGGGTGGTTCCGGTCAAACTGTAATTCTATGTGCAGGTCGTGGTGTTTTAGTAATATGGATTGTGGCTTTCGGCAATCACCCTGATATCCAATGAATGAGTCTGGAAATTTCAGTTTCTCTCTCGAGTGATCCTTCAATTCAATGCATAAACCTCCATTAACTATCGCGTAACGGACAGAGTCCAGATGGCTTCCTTTAGTTAAAGGGAACCACTCATCCAGACGGGATCGCCCCTGTTTGATGACTTCTTTTCCTCTTTCCGGATTGTATGCATCACCTTTTTCAATGCCGGGAGCTTCAGGGATTAAATCTGTACCATAATAGGCATCATATAGGCTCCCCCATCGGGCGTTAGCTGCGTTCAGAGAAAACCTTCTGTTTGTAAGTGGCACTACAAGCTGAGGACCTGCCTGATTTTTCATTTCAGGGTCGACGTTAGCTGTTGTAATCTTGAATGGAGGTTTTTGTTTTTCCAGGTATCCTAGGGAAGCAAGGAATTCCTGATACCCCTGATTTGACGGGGTAGAATGGTACTCATCAATTTTTTTCTGAATGTCCTTTCGTTTCTGTAACAGAAGTTCATTTTTTTCAGAGAAGTGATCAAGTATTTCTGAAAGCCCTTTCCAAATTTCATTTGAAGAAAGTGGAAGTGAAGGAAGAACCTCGTCTTCGATGAACTCGTATAAAACAGAATCTACATAATAGTTGCCTATAGAATGATAATCATTCACGAAACGACCTCCCTTTTTAAATAAATCAATCATCTGTTCCATAACAGTTTGATTTGTTAATTTGTATTATATAACAACGAAATAGTAAGTCAATAGGTTAAGTAAAATATTTTAGAAAATTCCGATTTAATTTTTCTGTAGGAGTCTCTGAACCCATGATTAATCTGAGTATTCGATGAATGATAGTATCTATAAGATAAGTCAATATCGGAAAATTGAAATTTCATGGTTAACATGAAGGCGAGGAGGGTATAAAATAAGAGAATCTACATAAGAAGGAGAGTATAAATTATGGCTGAAGAATCTAAGAAAAAATGGGATTTAATCCTGCTGTTGGATAGTCGTCGTGAGGTAGAGTATGAAATGGAACTCAGTGAAGAAATGAATCAGCGCGAAGCTACGGAATTTGTTACGAAACAGCTTGAGCGCGACAGCTGGTGGTTCCTCGAGAGCGGGGTAGCAGTGTATACGAATGCTGTAGAAGCTTTCTATCTAAAAGGAGCAGCAAAGGTCACTCAGTTTAACATCAATTGATATCTCGTCGATTCTTACTCCAGATTTGAACTGAAAAATCGTATTACCTTAATGTAAAAAACCCCGGACGCTAACTAGCGTTCGGGGTTTTTAGGTGAGAAAGAAAAGGATTATATATGCAAAAGACAAAAAAATTTTATTTTGCCTTCATCTTTTTATTATAACCTGAACTAAAAAAGTTGCACTAATGAAAAACTGCGGTTACAATAGTGGTGTCAGGAAGGAGGAATAAATATGGAAGATGTACTTTTGGCTTTCGGTTTAACACTTATGGCTGGTCTGGCCACAGGCATCGGTAGTATACTTGCATTTTTTACATCAACGACGAATACGAAATTTTTATCTTTAGCACTCGGGTTTTCTGCGGGTGTCATGATATATGTTTCCATGGTGGAAATATTTTTCAAGGCTCAGGAATCCCTTATAGCTGCACTTGGTCCAGAGGGGGGGAGATGGCTCACTGCAGGTTCGTTTTTTGCGGGTATGTTCATCATCGCCCTTATTGATAAATTCATTCCTAAAGAAGGAAACCCTCACGAACTCAAAAAAGTGGAGGATATGTCAAAAAGCCAGACGGAGATCAAAGATCCTGCCCTTATGAAAATGGGGGTATTTACGGCACTCGCGATCGCTCTCCATAATTTCCCGGAAGGTATTGCAACGTTCACTTCGGCTCTGCAGGATCCTTCCCTGGGTGTAGCTATCGCCATTGCCATAGCGATTCATAACGTTCCTGAAGGTATTGCGGTTTCTGTGCCTATCTATTATGCAACAGGTAATAAAAAAAGAGCGTTCAAATTATCTTTCTTATCCGGCTTATCCGAGCCGGTAGGTGCAGTAGTCGCTTTTCTTATTCTAATGCCGTTTTTGAACGATATTATGTTCGGTGTTCTTTTCGCATCTGTAGCAGGTATCATGGTGTTCATCTCACTGGATGAGCTGTTGCCAGCCTCAAGACAATACGGGGAAGCTCATCTATCTATTTACGGCGTCGTAGCCGGAATGGTCGTTATGTCTATGAGTCTCCTTCTGTTCATTTGAATATATTCAGAAAAAAGAGTTTATACACTCTCTATTAAGGTATAGTGTAATAAAAACAGATAAGGGGGACTCGTCGGAATGAGAGAATCAGTCATGAAAGGTGCCGAGGCTTTTTACAAAGAAGGAAATGAAATAGGGATTGTAGTGCTGCATGGGTTCACCGGAACGACTCAAAGTATGCGTCCTTTAGCTGAAGCTTATGCAAAAGAAGGTTATACGGTAGTATGTCCTAAGTTGATTGGTCACGGAACAACACCTGAAGATATGGAGCAATCGACTGCGGAAGAATGGATCCAGTCTGCCGAAAATGCATTTGCGTGGCTGGAAAATCGATGTAATCGAATATTCGTAGTCGGTCTCTCCCTGGGAGGCACACTAAGTCTTTATTTAGCTGCTAATAAAAATGTAGATGGTCTTGCAGTCATCAATCCTGCCGTGAACGTACCTGAAATGGTACAGATGGCGAAATCCGAACTTCGATTTGTCGATTCCATAGGTTCTGATATCAAGAAGAAAGATGTGTCAGAGCTTACTTACCATAAAACGCCAGTCCGCTCACTTAAGCATTTACGAAATCTGATGGCAAAAGTTCACGAGCAGTTAAGTGAAGTCAAAGCACCGATGATTGTTTTCGTTTCTGAAGAAGATCATGTAGTTCCCCCTGATAACGGTCAGACAGTATTTGATATGGCCTTTTCAGAGGAAAAAGAGCTTGTTCATTTAGAAAACAGTTATCATGTAGCTACGCTTGATAATGATCAGGACCTGATTATTGAAAGATGTCTGGAATTTTTCAGCAGGCACGTGAATGCAAAAGTAGAATGAGTATTGTATGTATCCTTTTGAACTCTGAATAGTGATACGTTATAATTGATTAAGGCAAAAAAAGTAGTAGAATAAGAAGCCTTCAAGGGGAGCCTCTGGCTGAGAGTGAACAATCTGTTCAGACCCTTAGAACCTGTCAGTTAATACTGGCGTAGGGATGGCGGCTTTTTTTGATGGGCAATGCGGGGACCTCCATCAGAAAGCCTCCCCTTAGGCATTGCTTTTTTTGTATCTTCAGAAAGGGGAGATACTATGCAACAACAGCGTGTATTATTTCTTGTGGAGGCGGCGATTTTCTCGGCCGTGGCTTTTCTACTGGATATCCTTCCGTTCTTGTCCCTCAAACTTTGGTTCCAAGGGGGATCGATTTCATTTGCAATGATCCCTGTCTTCCTGATGGCTTTTCGCTGGGGGATATCCGGCGGGATGATTACCGGCCTGCTTTTCGGTTTTTATCAATTTTTTGCGGGAGCGTTTATCGTCCATCCCGTACAGGCTTTCCTTGACTATATTGTTGCTTTTGCTCTAATAGGGGTTGCAGGTATAGTCGCTTCAAAGATCAAAAAAAATTCAAGAAACAACCATCTGAAACATGTTTTGATCTACGTTATAGTGGGAACATTCGTTGGTAGTACCCTTCGTTTCCTTGCACACTTTGTAGCGGGAATGGTATTTTTCGCTTCGTTGGCGGAGGATCAGCCTGTGTGGCTATACTCGTTACTCTACAATGGAGGTTATATGCTTCCTTCCTTCATTGCGAGTGCTGTTGTGATCAGCTTGCTTCTATGGAAGCGGCCTAAATTATTATTACGTCTGTAACAAAAGCCCTGAAGCTTGGTATATCAAGCTTCAGGGCTTTTTTGATTAAGGGAATATATAGGTTATGTTTCATTATGATAAACATTTGTAATATAAACGTAACGCGCAAAATAGATTTTTTTTGATACACTGTGTTCAGTGCTTGAAAAAAGGTAGAAAAAAAGAATCAGATAAAAAAGAGAAAAAACATTGGGGAATAGGAGTGGAGATGTCATGTTGAAGAAGGTTTTGTTTTTTGTAGCCATAGCTTTTGTAACTGTACTTGTACTGCCATCGAAAGAGGCAGACGCAGCCACGGAGGAGAAATTGCACAGTGTTTCTAAGCAATACATAGGTGTACCGTATGTGTTCGGTGGAACGACGCCAAGTGGTTTTGACTGTTCCGGTTTTACGCAGTATGTATTCGGTAAGATGGGGATTTCAATTCCAAGAGACACGCTAGGTCAGTTCAGTACAGGTAAATCAGTTTCCCGTTCGAACCTTCAGGAAGGTGACTTGGTATTTTTCAAAAATACATATCGCCGTGGAATTTCTCACGTAGGAATCTATGCAGGAAACAACCAGTTCTATAACGCAACAAGCAGTCGCGGTGTACAACTTGTATCATTGAGTAATCCGTACTGGGGACCGAAATATGCAGGAGCGAAACGCGTGAGTTCATTTTCCGGGGAATCAGATGTTGCAGCAAGCAAAGCACCATTGAGTGATCTTTTCCCTGATCTTTCCAAAGAACATGATGCATTCTATGCTATTGAAATCATGACTCAGAGAGATATCGTAAGTGGTCATACTGACGGAACGTTCCGTCCGGAAGAAGGCATCACTCGTGGGCAAGTGGCAGCAATCTTGAACAGACACTTTGACTTCAACAATGTTGGCGAAGGGTTCAGTGATATTGGTCAGACGAGATTCCAAGAAGATATCAAAGCGATTCAGGCAGCCGGTGTAGTAGGCGGATTCAAAGACGGAACTTTCAGACCTCAAGAAAATCTTACGAAATCTCAAATGGCTTTAATTGTTCAACGTGCTTTTGATTTGAAAGGATATCCACTTGAAGAATCGCACGATATTTATGAAAATATTAAGCCTGGATATGAGTTTTATGATGCAGTAGTTTTGATGAATGCTATTGATCGCTCTCCAGTTTTTGATCGTAATGAATACAAAGTTGGCGAAGAAGCAACGAGAGCAGAATTCACTACAGCAGTCTACAACGGAATGGAAGCTAACTAATCATTATAGTTACTCTATAAAATAACCGAATTTAATAGTCGTTAAACTGAAAATCGCAGGTTTCCTGCGATTTTTTTGTATGGGAATAAATATAAAGAAAATTCCGTCGATATAAGTAATTAGTCAGGCCAATGAATTGGAGGGGGATGGATGTGAAATCAAATAGAAAGATTTATGAGAAAGGACTGCAGAGACAGTTTCTGCTATCATTTATGAGTTTGGTGTTACTAACTGGAGTCGTTGTTGCGGGTGTCAGCTATTGGATTAATCTATCCAGCACTGAAAATACGATGAAGAATGATGTAGAGCAACAGACAGAACTTATGAACGACTCATTCCGAACGTTATTTACGAGTATTGCACACAATACAGACACAGTCGCGGATGACCCGATGGTTCTAAATGCGGAAGAAGAACGTGCAAATATCGTAGAACACTTCCAGGCGATCCAGGAAGCTCATCCTGATGTTCTGAATGTTTATATGGGTGTGCAGGAAAACCAGGAAATGTTGATATACCCGGAAGTCGATTTGGGGCCGGATTATGATCCGACTACTCGTCCCTGGTATGAAAAATCTTTGAGTGCTCCGGGGGATGTGGTTTGGACTAACCCCTACCAGGACGCAGCTTCCGGTGATACTATCGTCAGCGCTGCTAAAGAAATCAGCTCTGAGAATGGTACATATGGTGTGTTTGCGATAGATTTTCGTGTCACTTCGTTGTTTGAAAATGTTGATTCTATAGAGTTCGGTAGTAACGGAAATGCGATGATCATTAATGAGGAAGGGATATTTACATACCATCCTGACGAAGAGAAGATCGGTGCAGAAGCTACAGGAGAGTCATTTTACAGCTCTATGGAAGGCGAAAAAGGTACGCTGAGAACTGATGAGCGGATTATTTCATACGTAACGAATGATCAGACTGGATGGAAGATGGCAGGTGCGTTACCTTTATCTGATATATATAGTTCAAGCAATGAAATAATAGTTCCGATAGGCGTTACCCTGGTCCTGATATTTGCTTTAGCATTCATTTTGGCATACT
Source organism: Salimicrobium flavidum (assembly GCF_900156645.1). Lineage (GTDB taxonomy): Bacteria > Bacillota > Bacilli > Bacillales > Halobacillaceae > Salimicrobium > Salimicrobium flavidum. The sequence goes on along the minus strand of NZ_FTOC01000001.1, from coordinate 573,392 downwards.
TTTTCACGAGAAAATTCACGCGACCTATACAGGAGCTCCAGGAGTCTATGGGGAGAGCAGGGGAAGGAGATTTTACCGCAATCTCCACCACAGATAGAAATGATGAAATCGGAGACTTGGCCCGGGGATATAATGAAATGCTAGGAGCTACCCGGGGATTGTTGGAAAAAGTCAGTAATGCATCGCGACGGGTTCAGTCCACCTCCATGGATGTAGTTGCAAACGCTGAAGAAAACTCAGCCTCTGCTGAAGAAATTTCAAATGCAGTACAGGAGATAGCATCCGGGGCCCAGTACCAGGCAGAAAGAATGGATCATAGTGTAACTTCTGCCGATGAACTGTCCCGTTCCATCGAAGAGGCAGTGAGAAGAAGTGAGCGTATGAAGAAACGATCCGATGAGTTATCCGGCCGTTCGAAAGAAGCGATGGCAATTGTCGAAAGGTTGAGAGAACAATCGAATAACACAGAATCGGTTACAGAGCAGATGAAGAATGCTATCGAAGAATTGAGGCAAAGTTCCGATAACGTTAACAGCGTAGTGGGAACCATATCATCCATAGCAGGACAGACGAATCTGTTAGCACTTAATGCTGCGATTGAGGCTGCTCGTGCCGGAGAAGCAGGGAAGGGGTTTGCTGTTGTTGCTGAAGAAGTAAGGAAACTCGCGGAACAATCTGAGGCTGCATTAAAAGATGTGTCATCAATGATTGCTCAAATGAGGAAGCGGACTTATGATATCGTTGAGCTTATTGAAGAGGCGACGGGAGTTGTAAATTCACAGAAGACAGCTGTAAATGAAACGGAACATTCTTTTGAGAATCTGTTTACTCATATTACAGATAGTGTCGTAGCAATGGATGACATATTGAAGGAAATGAAAAACATAAATGGAAGAAAAGATGATTTATCTGCACATATCAATGAAATCAGTGGTGTGACGGAAGAAACTGCGGCTTCCTCCGAAGAGGTTTCTGCTTCCGTTGAAGAGACGCAGGCGGCGATGGAACAGTTGAACCATCTGGCTGAAAATCTCGAAGAAGTTTCTTCAGATATGCAGGAAGAATTGAATAGATTTACGTTAGAAAAGAATGAAACCTTAGAAGGTTGAATAGTGATGAAAAGAGCCTGGGGTAAAAACTGCTTTTACGTATAAAAATCCGAACAACATTGTTCGGATTTTTATATACCTTCGTTTATGGAATGATTCATAAGAAAAACACGGAGACTCCTATGGGAACACCACGAGTTGAAGATGCATTCAGCTGAAGCCTTGCCCATGGAAAGCGACGTGTTTTTCTTTGAATATTCGTTTTAGCATTTCTACCATACATTCTGTCCCGGACTCTTTTCGTCATGGGTCTGTTATCGTTCCTTGTTGATTTTCGTTCTACGGGTGGAAGCTTGCCGCGGGCATGACGTAAACTTCCGGAATCTCTCTACGTTCGATTCCGGTGATTTTCCGTTCATGCGATTCCCGCAGGCGTCTCCCCCCTCCGTTCCTAAAATCAACAACAGGCTTTAACAGAGCCTTCGTCATAATAGAATGGAAAATGAGAAGTACCACCGTTCTGCATACACAGAAATGGAAGGAACAACTGTTGAATTAGGATCAGAAATAAGAAAGGAAGAACCAACCGATCATGATGAGCTGGATGATGAATTTGGCTATAGTTCCGCTCAGAAAACCGAACAACGTACCTACGGCTGCGCGAAATGCTTTATCCGCTTTCTTCTCAAGAAGGAATTCAACCAGGAATACAAGAAGGAATGGAATGATCAATATTCCAAAAGGGGGTATGAAAAAAGAACCGATGATTACACCGGCAACGGCTGTCCACTCTCCCCATTTACTGCCTCCGTATTTCTTTACAAATATACTGTTGGCAATCATATCTGAAATGATAAGCAAAACCGTCAATACAACAGCTCCTACCCAGAACCATGCGGACAAACTGCCTTCAAGCCATATGCTCAGTAGGAAACCGACCCACAGTACAAGAGGGCCTGGAATGATGGGGAAGATGAGACTGATAAAACTGCTGATGAATAATGCTATTATTAAAATCCATAATACAATTTCCATAGCTTCACTCCTTTCTTTGTTCATTGTACTTCAAGGAGTGGAACGTGCCAAAAAATACCCTGTTCTTTTATGCGAACAAACTTTATAATGGAAGCAAAGGGGGAGGTTGAATCATGAAGTCATGGAATTGGAAAAAAATATTGATCCGAACCGGCATCTTTGCAGGAGTATTCATTCTGGCTATAGTCCTGTTCGTTGTAATATTTATTCAACGGACGCTTCCTGAAACAAAAGGAGAAGTGAAATTGGACAGCTTATCCTTAGAAGTCGAGGTAGTGAGAGATGAAGAAGGCGTGCCGCATATTGAAGCGGATTCCCTGGAAGACCTCTATATGGCTCAAGGATATGTGCAGGCGCAGGATAGACTGTTGCAGATGGATCTTTCCCGTCGTCAAGCTTCTGGGGAGCTCAGTGAAATTATAGGCCCTGCAACAGTAGAACAGGATAAATTTTTTCGGGCTCTTGGTTTGAGGAGAGCGGCCGAAGCTTCACTTGAAGAATATTCCGAAGAAGGAAAAACTGCACTTGAAGCTTTTGCTGATGGAGTGAACGCGTACATAGAAAAGGCGGACCGGGAAAACAGGCTGCCTCCCGCATTTACTCTTATGCAGTCAAAGCCGGAACCATGGACACCAGTGGACTCTTTGACAATAGGAAAATTCATGGCTCACGACCTTGGCGGCCACTGGGAACAGCAGGCTTTCCAATATTATGCGATGAATAACTTTTCAAAGGAGAAAGCCGAAGAAATAATGGCTCATTACCCGGAGGTTAAACCTGCAGTGTTGGATGGAATGTCGCTGGATATCTCCGGAGATTTTGCAGATGTACCGACTCCACACCCCTTCAATGGAAGTAATAATTGGGTGGTAAGCGGGGAGCGGACGGAGTCAGGGGACCCTGTGCTTGCGGACGACCCTCATCTTGGTATCGCAACTCCATCGATTTGGTATCAGATGAAACTGAGTTCTCCGTCTCATAATGTCAGTGGAGTTATTTTTGCCGGTGTGCCGGGGATAATATTAGGAAATAATGATCACGTCGCCTGGGGTGTCACCAACGTCGGCCCTGACGTGCAACAATTGTATCTGGAAAAAAGAAATCCCGAGAATCCTGAACAGTTTTTATATGAGGGGGAATGGGAGGATGCAATCATTCATGAAGAACCTATTAAAGTGAGTGGTGAGGAAACGATAGAGTATGAAGTAGTTGAGACCAGGAATGGACCGATTATTAATGAATACACGGAAGGAGCGGGTGAAGGAGATGCTTTGTCGTTACGCTGGACCGCTCACGACCCCTCCAAGGAACTAGAAGCTGTACTGGAAATCAATCAAGCTACAGACTGGGAATCGTTCGAAAAGGGATTGGAAAAGTTTCATACACCAGCCCAGAACTTCGTTTTCGCTTCTGAAGACGGGACTATAGCTTATAAAGCTAACGGTAAGATTCCTATATATGAAAATCCTTCTGATTCTCAACTCCCATTACGTGGGTGGGAAGAAGAGGATCAGTGGAATGGATTCATTCCCTTCGATGAATTGCCTACTGTTGTAAACCCGACGAAAGGATGGATAGCCACAGCGAACAACAAAATAACGACTGAGGATTATCCTTATCATATCACCCATAACTGGGCGCAGCCTTATAGATATGAAAGGATAGCGGAAATGCTCGAACAGGACGATTCTATTTCTGTGGAAGATGTGAAACAAATGCAGATGGATGTCAAAAATCTGCAGGCGGAAGAATTCATGTCTTTTCTTCTTGGAAGAGTGAATGAAGAGGTGTTGAACGAGAATGAGAAAGAAATGATCAGGCTGATGGAAGATTGGAATTATGAGGATGATAAAGATTTGCCTCAACCGCTGATCTTTCATCATTGGCTGGAACGGATAGAAGCCATCCTTTATGAAGATATACCCGAGGATATCGACTCTTTATTTCATGGAAAAGAACAGACGACCGATGAAATCTTCAGGATGGAAGAGAGGGGAGAGAAGTCGGTATGGATGGAGGAAGCAGGGGGAAGCGAAGAGGTGATCACTTCCTCCTTCCAATCGATTTCTGATAGGTTGATAGAAAAGTTCGGGGAAGAACCTTCCGAATGGAAGTGGGGAGCCTACCACCAGGTGGAATTCACTCATCCGTTATCCGATATCGCTTTTCTCGACAGATTTTATAATCGTAAAGACCCCTTACCTGTAAGTGGTAGTTCTGTCACCGTCAGGGCTGCAGGGTATGATGAAAATGGGAATGTGGACCATGGAGCCTCCTGGAGGTATATCATTGATACCAGTGAAATGGATAGAGCCAATCATATTGTAGGTCCTGGGCAGTCGGAACGTTTTAATAGTAAATGGTATCACAGTCAGTATGAGGATTGGGTGGAAGGTATCTATCATGAAACAAACATGACACAATCATCCGGAGATACGCTTCGCCTCACCCCTTGAGAATAATGGAGAGTCATGTCCTGCTATGCGATAGAAACATTCTCTATAAAAATTAGCTTGGGACAGAATGTATGGTAGAAATGCTAAAAACGAATATTCTAAGAAAAACACTGAGACTCTTAGGAGGACAGCACGAGCTTAAGATCCAATGGGTCAAGCTATTCGCTTGATCCATTCAGCTGAAGTCGTCCCCAAGGAAAGCGACGTGTTTTTCTTATGAATCATTCCATGAATGAAGGTATATAAAAATCCGAACAACATTGTTCGGATTTTTATACGTGAAAGCGGTTTTGTCCCAGGCTCATTTCAGTTTATGCTTTCAGTTTTTCGATAACTTCTGACAAATCGTCATGGATACAGTAGTCGAACATGTAGTCTTTATCCGTCGGATAATTGTTGATAAGAATTTTTGTTCCCGTTGCTACCATAGGGAGCATATTAAACGGCATGACGCTCAGGGACGTGCCTAGTACGAGTGTGAGATCCGCCTTTTTTACCAAGTTCTCTGCCTCTTCGTGAAAACGGATCATATCTCCGAAGAGAACAACGTCCGGTTTGAGGATGTTCCCGCACGAACAGTAAGGAATCGTTTCTTCAATAACCTTCTCCAATGAAAAAGTTGTGCCGCATACAGGACATGAGGCGGTTTTCAGTGTGCCATGATATTCTATGACATTTCCATTACCTGCTGCGGTATGGAGACCATCCACATTCTGAGTCACTATATCTACTCTTTCACGTCCATATTCAAGTTCATTCAGAAAACGATGCACCTGATTAGGACCATAATTCTGCAAGAGTTTCAATTTGAAGATGGATTTATAATAATGCCAGAATTCTTCCGGGTTTTCGTGGAAGAAGGCACTCGACATCAGTTCTTCACGGGAACGCTCAGCCGTCCACAACCCTTCACTCGACCTGAAATCAGGTATGCCGCTTGCGGTCGATACTCCGGCTCCGGTCAGCACAGCGATATGATTAGAGTTTTTGATGATATCTTTGATGGCTGCGATCATAGTTCCTCTCCTTATCTTCTATTGAAGCCTTTGTCCTTCAGATAGTCGGTCACATCCATACGAATCGGATTTTGGAACCTCCGTTGCATCTGAAGCGTCCAGGTATCCTGGCGTTGATTGGAAGACCTGGAAGCATAATAGTCACTGATTTGGTTGTTGAATTTCCGAATTTCCTCTTCGTGGTCTTTATACTCATTCTCGAAATAGACGGTTTCAAAAGGAAGTCTCGGTTTTTTTTCGGGAGTCTCAGCAGGTACTCCGATCGCGATTCCGAACAGGGGAGCGACATGATCCGGGAGATTCAGTATTTCATCCACTTTTTGGATGTCGTTACGAAGACTTCCCAAGTAGCACATACCAAGTCCCATCGATTCGGCAGCGATAGCGATATTCTGAGCGGCAAGGGCTGCGTCGATCGTGGCAGTCATAAGATGCTCGCTGTTCTCGAGATTTTTCTCCATGTTTTCTTTCGTCTTTTCATCTGCATCATAGGTGAGCCGTCGATAATCGGCACACATAATGAAGAGATGACTATTATTTGTTACATGAGGGTGACCGGAAACGTCTTGGAGTTGCTGCTTTTTCTCTTCGTCCGTGATTCCGATGATAGAATAGGCCATCATGTAGCTTGAGGTTGATGCCTGTTGGGCTGATTCGACGAGCGTCTGAATCGTGTCGTCTTCGAGCTTTGTTTCCTCGAATGATCGAATGGAACGATGGTTCAGTATAGTTTCAATTGTTGAATTCAATGAAAAAACCTCCTCTTCGTGTGAATGCTCCCTTCAGTTTAGCATACGGGAGGCGGTTCAACACAAAGATGAGGTTATAGACCGAAGAGGAAGCGGTCAGCAGGAAGAGTTACATAGAGGTTTTATTAGTGTACTCGAAAACGATTCGCGGCTTTTTTGTTTTTCCACTGAATGGTACTCATGTAAAGTTGAATCAGGCCTAAGCCTAAAATGATTGGTCCGATTGTAAAAGCGAAAACCGGACTGATAGCTAAGTGAAGAAATCCGAGTGTGAACTGTCGTCCGGATTGGCCGTCTTTATAAGCCTGATAAGACATATAACTCGTTCCAAGAAATATCAGGAAAAGCGTCCATTTAAGCAGTTCATTAGCGATTAGCATAGTCATTAGCAAACCTCCTTTCAAAATAATGTATTCTTTTAATGATACCATTATTTGATATTTTGTCAAGGAATCGTGACAATGATAGACGGAGGAGGCTATTTGTTCTATAATCGAACCGGGTAAAAATTTGATACAGAAAGGGGAAGATTCATAGTGAAAACTTTGATTTTTGGACATAAGAGTCCGGATACGGATACTATCTGTTCAGCACTTGTTTACGCTGATTTGAAAACGAAACTGGGATACGAGGTGGAACCGGTTCGTCTGGGAGAACTTAATGGTGAAACGGAGTACGCTCTTGAATATTTTAAACAAGAGGCTCCTCGACTGGTAGAAACCGTGGCGGATGAAACGGAACAAGTGATTCTCGTCGATCATAACGAACGTCAACAAAGTGCAGATGACATCGATAAAGTCGAGGTCAAGGAAGTGATCGACCATCACCGTATTGCGAATTTTGAAACGGATGGACCATTGTATTATCGAGCGGAACCGGTAGGTTGTACAGCTACGATATTGAATAAATTATATAAAGAACAGAACGTAGAGGTATCAGAGGAGATGGCCGGTCTGATGGTCTCTTCTATTATCTCTGACTCTCTGTTATTCAAATCACCGACTTGTACAGAAGAAGACGAAAAGGCTGCTGAGGAGCTAGCTGCGAAAGCACGTATCGATCTGAATGAATACGGCCTTGATATGTTGAAAGCAGGTACGGATATCAGCGATAAATCTGCCGAAGAACTGATATCGATTGATGCGAAAGCTTTTGAGATGGGAGAAGCGAATGTAAGGATTGCACAGGTGAACACTGTGGATACAGCTGAAGTGCTGGAGAGAAAAAGTGACCTGGAAGAAGCGATGCAGAAAGAAATCAATGGAAATGGATATAACCTTTTTGTATTGTTGATTACGGACATTCTCGATAGTGATTCAACAGCAATCGCTATAGGTGAAAACCAGGCAGCAGTGGAGCAAGCCTTTAATGTGAAGCTTGAAAATAATGAAGCGGTTCTTAAAGACGTAGTCTCACGTAAGAAACAGGTAGTACCTCCATTGAATAAAGTGTTCGGTTAACAGATGCACGTAGCTGTGGGCTTACCCTCGGGAGGCTCACAGCTTTTTTTATGAAAGCTCATCTTTTGCTGTCTTCAAGAAACCATTCTTCTCTTAAGACCCCGAGACGTACTGAATCGTAGTAATAACCTTGGTATAAGTGGGCTTTTCTAATTCTTGCTTCTTCTTTCATGCCGAGCTTTGTCGCTATATGGATCATTCTCATATTTTTAGACCACGTTCTTAACCCCACTCTTGCAAGCGGCATGGTTTGAAATAAATGATCGATCCACATTTTCAGGGCCTGGCTTCCTACTCCTATTTCCCAATAACTGGAGTCATAAATGCCGATTCCCACTTCGAGCCAAAAGGAGGACTTCTCTTCCCAGTAATACATAACAGTACCGATAATTCGTCCTTTGTATTCGATCAGAAGACGGGAATCGACTTCGTGTTCTGATAGCCGATGTTTCCTGGCTTCCTCGTGGCTTTTATAACTTTCAAGGGTATGCGGCTCAAGAGAATAGAAAGGAGCATCGTATTTTTTCCATAAAGGTTCCGAAGCGCCGTAAATCAAGTCATAAAGGTAGGGGAGATCGTCGTCTTCGATACTTCTGAGTGTGATGTCGTTTTTTTGTAAATGTATCTTCCTTGCCATAGTCAGCGGTCCTTTCTTTTTTCTGTTAAGTATAACAGATTACAGAAAAAAGAAAGAGGGTATATATTCAATGGAAGAGAGGTGGTTGAATGATACATTGTATGGCTTATGATAGTGTGAATGGTCTGAAAGAAACAGAGTATATTCAGGATGTTTTGAACCCCGCTCACGAATGGCGTTGGATAGATTTCGATGATCCATCGAGCGAAGAGAAAAAAATGCTCGAGCACGAGTTTTCTTTTCACCCCCTGGCTGTGGAAGATTGTTTTCATAAATTACAACGGCCTAAGCTGGATGACTATGGTGATCATACGTTTTTTGTTCTACATACATTGGACAGACAGACCTTGGAAAAAGAAGAGGTGAATGTCTTTTTACAGGAAGGATTGCTGGTTACCTTCCATAAACACTCTTCGGCTTTTGTCAAAAGAGTAAGAGAGCAAGTGAAACGTGAACCTGAAAAAAATGGAGAGGCAGTCATACTCCACAGCATTCTGGATCAGGTGGTTGATGCGTATTTTCCGATTATTTATTCCCTGGAGGATCAGATCAATGACCTTGAAGATAATACAAATGATCTTTCCATCGAAGATATGCTGGAAGAACTGTTTGATAGGCGGAGAGAGTTGTTGAAGATGAGGCAGACGATCTATTCCATGAGGGATATGGTCTATCGGATGCTTTATACTCATGATTTTGAGAAGGTCTACGAACATAAAGAATATTTCCGGGATATCTATGATCATTTACTGAAGGTCTCGGATATGATTGATTCGAATCGTGAAATGACTCAGGATATTCGGGATATACATTTATCGGTAACCTCTCACAAGCAGAACAAAACGATGCAGTTTTTGACAGTCGTTTCTATGATTTTCCTTCCACTCACTTTCATAGCTGGGGTATATGGAATGAATTTCTCGTATATGCCTGAGTTGGAGTATCGCTACAGTTATTTCATCATTTGGTCAATTATGATTATTATGACTTTAGCTATGGTTGCATTTTTCAAGAAAAAAGGATGGTTTGACTGAACAATACGTGTGTCGTCTCATTCCTCATAAAAGACGAAAGAGAAACCTGAAAACGTCGGGTTTCTCTTTTTGTGCAACGGGAAGAGGAGTAAAAAAAGGAGAGGGAAACGATGAATCGACTGACAGTTTTTCTGTTGTTGATAGGAGTACTTTTCATTGGTGGATGTGCAGGGGGCGGTTCTTCGGGGTATGGTACGGGTGGTGAAGAAGAACAGACCACAGAAAATTCCGGCGACATGAGTGACGGAGAAGAACAGCAACAGTCCACCCCAGAGCCACAAGATGAAACAAAACAGAATGAAGACCCAGTTGAGGGGAAGAAGACCTGGTATGATCAGCTTAATTTCAGGGAATTATCCATTTCGGTCGCTTACGGTGAACAGGAAAGGTATGAAGTTGAATATGCGTACAATCAGGGAAATGCGAGTGCCGAAATAAAGGATACCAGGGATGATGAATCAAGGGAGCTCGAAGGTGAGCAGGCACTGAAGGAACTGGAGGTAATGCTTTCAGGCTTGGACGTCGATTCTTCTATGTCAGAAGAGGAAGTAGCAAACGAAATCCTTGAGGCGTTTGAGCTCGATGATGATTATGAAGAATTGGAAGTGGAGGTGGAAATCAAGGATTCGCCTTCGGAGACAGAGGATTAATGTGTAGTCGGATTATCAAATGATAACAAAAAAACACGGTACTTTCCGTGGGGACAGCTGCCAACTTGATTAAGAAACCTTTATTAATCAAGCGGAGATTCAGCTCGTTTCGTCCCCACGGGAGTTTTCGTGTTTTCCATTACTCCTGGTGAAGGTTTGAATTTTTGGGCTTTAAATCAAGTTCACTTTAACATGTCGTGATCCACGTAACGCTCTCCGTTCAATTCTGAGAGCAGGTTGACTGCTACACGGGCGCCGTCCCCGGAGGTGATGATCGTATGTACGCTAACACCTGCAACGGTTCCTGCTGCCCACATTTTGTTTTTGGCTGTTTGTCCCTTTTCGTTCACTTCAATAACTTTCGCTACTCTCGGTTCCGTTCCCTCTGTGACTGGAAGTCCAAGTTGTTCTGCAAGTTTCACCGACATACCGGTAGCGAAAATCACATGTTCAGCTTCGTAGGAGTCATCGCCTGAATGTATAATAAACCCATCAGAACTTTCCTCGATATCTGAAACTTGATGCTCCACGAGTTTTGCCCCGTGTCTAATCGCCTGCTTCTGCCCTTCACTCAAAAGCTCCGGACCTTCTATTCCTTTTGTCAGACCATAGTGGTTTTCTACCCAAGCTTTTGCAGTTATACTCTTTCCGGAATCGAACATTACAACATCTTTACCGGCTTTGGCTGTGAAAATGCCGGCACTGGCCCCGGCTGGGCCTGCTCCGATAATAGCTACATCAAACATAGTAAAACCTCCTTATCTGATAGGCTCTGCTATCGTTTATTGTTAAGCTTGCCGCGGAGATGAAGGAAACTTCCCGCATCTCGCTCTGGTAGATACGGGTGATTTTCCCTCCATGCTAGTTCCCAAGAAGTCTCCACCTTCCGCTCCTGTTCTCAACAATAGGCTTTAACAGAGCTTTCTAATAAGTATACCTTTCTGTTTATAAAAAGAAACCTCTAATAAAAGTAAAAAGATTCGTTCCTACGCTCTCTGTGTTGATGGTTTGCATGGAGTGATATTGGGGAAAAGAGAGCAAAGACCATTACGGATTTGCTAATGGCGGGGTTCTGTGGTATATTAAAAATTAAAAAATCATAGAGGAGGTATGGAGATGATTACATTAGAAAACATTTTTTCTCATTGGGTTACAGAAAAGTATCTCCAACGATCAGGCATTTACCATGCTGTAACCGTAGCAGAGACCGCCTTTTCTATGGCCCGGGAACAAGGTGTGGACGAGGAAGTCGCTACAAAGGCTGCCTTTTTGCATGATATCGGTCACTACGAGTGGTATACAGACGGTGAATGGGATTACGATGAATATAGAAAACATGATATCCATGCGATCAAGGGAGCGGAACGTGCTCATAAACTTCTTATTCGGCTGGGCGAAGATCGTGCCAGGGCGAAAGAGGTAGCGTTAGCCATTCTTCTGCATACTGATAGCTATCTTCCATTTTCGGTGGAAAATGAACGTACGAATGTTCAGGACATAGTATGGAAGGCAGATACGATAAATGAGGAAGAGGCGGGCCGTCATCACTATAAGCTTATGGATAAACAGGAGGCTATGGCTCGCCTTCAAAAGTTGGATGAGTCGATCATTGCAGGGCACAAATCCGAAGTCAACGTTCAATGATGAAATTTCAGTGACTGGAATCCGTTTAGAAGGTTTAGGATGTGGAATTATCGGAAAAAAAAGATTATGAAATGGTGATGCTCACTTCCAGTGGGCATCTTTTTTCATATATAATTAACTTACTAATGAGAAGACCCTGTAATTGTATGTAATGATCTATGGGCAGTTAGATAAAGCGGTGAATCTATCTGGAAAAACAAAGCCTGAATCACCTGTAGTGATTCGGCGAGGCTGAAGTGTTGACCAAGGTAAGTGTTCGCCAAAAGCGTCGAAATATCCACATTATATTTATAAAGACTCAAATCAGAAAGGTATAGAAAGGTGGGGTTTCATGCATCTTCAACAATTTTACCGGGCTAAACAGCGGATAGCTACCATAATCGAAAAAACCCGCTGTGTTTATTCTGAATCTCTGTCGCGCGAGACAGGAGCAAATATCTACCTTAAGCTCGAAACGGAACAACCGACAGGCGCTTTTAAATTAAGGGGAGCAGCAAATAAAATAAGGGGACTGACTGAACATGAAAAAAGCAAAGGAGTGGCTACATTTTCTACCGGAAATCATGGCATTGCGGTAGCCTATGTCGCTCGGCAAGAGAACATCCCTGCGACCATCTGCATTTCAGAGAGAGTACCAACTGCAAAGAAAAAGCGACTCGAAGAACTCGGGGCGGAAGTAATCGTTACCGGAAAAAGCCAGGATGAGGCGGAAGAATATTGCTATTCGCTTCCTGAAGTGACAGTGGTACCTCCGTTCGATGATGAATCAGTAATAACCGGCCAGGGCACGATCGGGATTGAACTCATGGAGCAATGCCCACAGGTGGATCATGTGGTGGTGCCTTTATCAGGAGGAGGATTGATGTCAGGCGTAGGAACCTCTCTTAAGAAAATGAATAATGCGATACGGATTACAGGGGTATCTATAGATGGAGCGGCTGTCATGCATGAAAGTATTAAGCAGGGAAGTCCTGTCATTCTTCCTGAAAAAGAAACACTTGCTGATAGTTTGCTTGGAGGAATCGGGGGGAAGAATACCTTTACTTATGAAATGACTAAACATGTTATGGATGAAAGCGTGCTGGTCGGGGAAAAGCAGATATCCCATGGCATTAAAACTCTTCTTGATAAGCATAAAATGCTGGTGGAGGGAGCGGCAGCATCAGGAGTCGGGTGGATATTGGACCACCGTATCGCAAAAAAAGAAAATATCGTCATTCTTATCACTGGTAACAATATAGACGTTGAAATGCTAGATCAATTGTAGAGTCGAGGTGAAGGAACATGGGGCTTCAAATGAAAGAAATAATAGAGTTGCCGATACTTCAAAAGGCTAAGCTGTTGACACCGACCTCACTCCTTTCAAAACAGGAAATCGAATGGATCAGTGTGATTGAAACTCCTGTGGAAAACTTCGTGAAACAAAACGAATTTGTGCTCTCGACAGGTGTAGGTTGTAAAGAGGATCCTAGGTGTTTAGAGCAGTATGCCAGTGATGTTATCGAATCAGGCGCCTCCGCGATTGGTTTTGCTACCGGAAGACATATATTCACTGTGCCCGATCCGATTATCGAGGAATGCAAAAGAAATAATATTGCGTTATTGGAAATACCATGGGAAGTCAGATTCGGGGATATTATGCAGGAAGTGCTGCAGGCCATTTCCGAAGAAAAAAGAGAAGATCAAAGATTTGTGGAAGGCATAAGACAGGAGATGATCGATTGTGTATTAAATGGAGAAGGACTGGATGAAATCACTTCTCTCGTTTACAAACATACTTCCATCCCTGTTGCGATCAGTGACGATGAACGTGTCGTCCGCTCCAACCACCATTTCAATAGAGACATGATAGATATTCTGAATGAAAAAAAAGAAGGCGCTTACCGGGCAGTCCCTTTTACTCAAACCTCGTACCTCGAGCGACACTATCCAATCGAAAAATATGAGTTCAGGCAGGGGGAATGCTATCAACTCACAATTCTCTCCAATCACAAGAAACAAGGATACTTATTATTCGAGCGCATTGATCGCCCCTTTTCCTGGTCGGACCTGACCATTCTGGAACATGCGGTCACTGCCTGTGCCCTCTTCTTTGTGAAAGAAAATGCAATTGAAATGACGGAAATCAGATTAAAAGATAACTTCCTCCTCGATCTTGCGAAAAAAGAAGACGAACTGGGGGAAGAATTGATCGAGAAGGCTCGTCTTCTCGGTTATGATCTTGAGAAACCATACGCCTGTATTATCGGTGATATCCAATTTTCGAAGACGATTGATGATCATATCGACTCTACAGATAAGAAAATCGCTTCTTCCATGCATAGCAGAAATTATTATGTACAAACAGAAATTCAACATGCCGCTGATCAAATTGATCGTAAGCGCATGACGACGTTTGATGACGGACGTGTGATCGTCTTTCTCGAAGCGGACAAAGATTCCTATATGGAAACCACTCATCAATTTCTGGACCTGGTAGAGAGAAGATTACATGAGCTTTTAGCAGGTATCACGATTTCGTGGGGGATTTCTTTCCATGGAAACGGGGTCGGGGTCTTTCATGAGAGTTATAAAGAAGCTTCTACTGCTTTATCGTTCGGTTTCCGTCAGGAAGAAGCCGGGTTTCGCACCTTTTTCACCGATACGAAAGTCAATAGGCTGCTTTTATCCATTTCTAAAAATAGTGATGTGAATGATCTGGTTGAAGCGACACTTAGTAATCTGATTGCTTATGATGAAAAAAGACAGGCCGACCTTCTTCATACATTTATGGTATATAATAAATATAACTCGAACGTCAGCCAGACAGCCCGGGCTATGAACTTGCACAGGCAATCGCTTTTACACAGGCTCCGCAATATTGAACGTCTGACAGGGCTGTCTCTTCTGGACTCGGATGATTTTTTCCTGTTGGAATTGAGTGTACGTCTGTGGATGTTAACACGTAACTAATAGAACCCGGTGATTTTTGGTTCATGCTCTTCCCACGGGTCCCCTCATTCGTTCTAAAATCAGTAACCGGCTGTATCAGAGCCAAAATTTTAATCCAAAGACAAAAGATTCCGGTGTGACCGTGGATCTTTTGTCTTTTTTATTTTCAACTTCTGTCAGAATCTGCACCTTCTTTTTCCGACACTTCCTTCCCACATGTCCCCTCACGTAATGAAAAACCAACAACCGCCAGATTTATCTTAGAAAAGTAACATACTATTTCAAAAATAATTCGGATTTCAACAAATCGAACGCTGAAAACTTGATGAGCCCTATGTCTTCAAGGAATCATTAGTGTGTCACTTATGTACGAAAAAGCTATACGAAAGTTCATACATTTCGTACATTACATAAAATCAGCATCTTCTTTACAATAAGAATTAAGATAAAGAAATATTCTGACAAAGGAAAAGGAGGGAATATTTATGGTGCTTCCGTTTGACATCATGGAATATCAGAAGAGGTTGGATAATACGAAAAAACGGATGGAAGAGGAAGGTATTGAAATTCTATGTGTAACCAACCCATCCAATATGAATTATCTGACCGGTTATGACGCATGGTCGTTCTACGTCCATCAAATGCTGATCGTGATCATCGACGAACCGCAGCCGATATGGATCGGCCGTACAATGGACGCTAATGGCGCCAAGGCTACGACATGGATATACGATGATAATATCATTGCTTACCCTGATTACTATGTCCATTCTGACATCTACCACCCGATGGATTTCATCGGTGAAATATTAAGGGAGATCGGCCAGGGCAACAGACGCATGGGGGTAGAAATGGAGCAATTCTACTTTACAGCTAAATCGTTCCAGCGCTTGCAGCGTGCGTTGCCGGATGCATTCTTCATGGACGCGTCGAACCTCGTGAACTATGTCCGGCTGATCAAATCCGACCAGGAAATCGAATATATGAGAAGAGCCGGAATTATAGTGGATCAGGCGATGGCAAGAACAATCGACTATATACAGCCGGGCGTCCGTGAGAACGATGCTGCAGCTCATCTGTATTATAACCTGATCAGTGGAACTCCGGAGTATGGCGGAGATTACCCTTCGATCGTTCCGATGATGCCGACGGGAGACCATACCTCGATGCCACACCTGACTTGGACGGAACAGACCTTCCAGGAAAATTCTCCGGTAGTCATTGAAACCGCGGGATGTTATAAGCGGTATCACGTCCCTATGGCACGCACTATTTCCCTTGGCCAGCCCGGGGAGAGAATGCAGTATGTAGCTTCAGTGGTACAAGAAGGCATTCAGAACACCCTCCAGGCGATCCGGCCGGGAGCTACATGCAGTGACCTTGAAGAAGCGTGGCGCAATAGCATCAAACGATATGGTTTCGAGAAAGAATCGCGACTTGGTTATTCTACCGGTTTATCTTATCCACCTGACTGGGGCGAGCATACGGCGAGCATCCGAAGTGACGATCATACGGTACTTCAACCGAATATGACTTTTCATATGATTCCTGCGCTCTGGTTCGAAAATGATGGTATTGAGATATCCACTACGTTCCGGGTTACGGAAACCGGGTATGAATTATTCACTTCTTATCCTCTCGAGCTTATCGTAAAAGATAATATAGGTTACAGCAGTAACCCTATAAGTTCGTAAAAGGAGGTGTCTGTGATTCAGGTTATAGACCGTAAAGCACTTGAGGAAAAAATCCCTCTGTCCAGGGAACTCGTTAAAGAAATAGAGCATGCGTTCACGGCGTTAGTTACGGAAGAAGTGACCATGCCGGAGATAATGCGTATAGATATCCCTGAGTTCAACGGGGAAGTTGATATTAAGTCGGCTTATATTCCAGGCTATGACAGCTTTTGTGTGAAATTGTCTTCCGGTTTTTTTGATAATCCGGAGAAAGGGCTGCCAAGCGCCAATGGACTTATGATTCTGATCAGTAGCGAAACCGGAGAAGTGAAACAGATTTTCGCGGACCAGGGACTGCTGACGGATTTAAGAACGGCTGCTGCAGGAGCAGTGGCTGCCAAACATGTAAGCCGGGAAAACAGTGAGCGCGCCGGCATTCTCGGAACAGGCGCTCAGGCCAGGTATCAGTTAGAAGCTCTCACGCTCGTACGTCCTATTAAAACAGCTTATGTATGGGGGCGTACACCCGAAAAAGCAACCGCATTTCAAAAAGAGATGGAAGAGAAACTCGGTATTTCGATTACAGTGGGAGATACAGCTGAAGAAGTAGTCAGAAACAGCGATATTGTGGTCACTACGACGCCGTCTTCTGAACCGATCGTTCAGGCGGACTGGTTGCACCCGGGTCTTCACATCACCGCTATGGGTTCTGATGCGGAGCATAAACAGGAACTTTCCGGCGGAGTGATTCAAAAAGCAGATGTCTTCACTTGTGATGTTCTTCATCAGTCCAGGCGATTAGGAGAACTGCGAACGTGCAACGATGCAAAAATTATAGAAAATACCATTGAGCTGGGCGAAGTTACAGGCAATCAGACGGTTTCTCGGACCAGTGACAATCAAATAACAATAACAGATCTGTCGGGGACCGGTGTTCAGGACACTGCCATCGCCCGCTACACATTTCAAATATTAGGAGGATGATGAACATGAAACAAGCGAAATTCGGTACAAGATCCATTTGGGCAGGAGAGAAAGAACAGTTAGCATTCGGAGCTACACAGGTGCCGGTGGTGCACAGTGTATCTTTCGGTTATGACGACATGGATGAATGGTATGAAGTCGCAATCGGAAACAAAGAAGGTCATATTTATGGAAGAAACACGAACCCTACTGTGGAAGCTTTCGAAAATAAGATAAAGAATCTTGAAGGAGCTGAAGCCGCAACAAGTTTCTCGACAGGTATGGCTGCTATCAGTAACACACTTAGTACCTACCTCGCTCCGGGAGATAGAGTAGTATCCATCAAAGACACGTACGGCGGCACGAACAAAATTTTTACAGAGTTCTTACCAAGAATGAACGTAGACGTAGAGCTTTGTGAAACAGCGGACCATGAGGCGATTGAAGCCGAGATTGAAAAAGGGTGCAAAGTCCTGTACCTGGAAACACCAACGAACCCTACTGTGAAAATCACTGATATAGAAAGAATGGCAAAAGCAGGAAAAGCGCAAGGAGCTATAGTAATCGTGGATAACACGTTTGCAACACCTGTTAACCAGAACCCGCTTGAACTCGGAGTGGACCTGGTCATTCACAGCGCAACGAAGTATCTCGGTGGTCATGCGGATGCTTTGGGTGGAGCTCTCGTAGGTTCCAAAGAGCTCGTCGAGAAGGTGTATCACTATCGTGAAATCAATGGTGCCACTTTGGACCCTATGGCTGCATACCTCCTACTCCGTGGTATGAAGACATTGAAGCTCCGGGTTGAGCAGCAGAACAAAAATGCTCAGGAAATTGCCGAGTATCTGAAAACTTTCGATATTGTAGATGATGTCTTCTATCCGGGATTAGAGGAGCACAAGAATCATGATATCGCGAAGAAACAGATGAAAGGTTTCGGAGGCATGCTCAGTTTCTCTGTAAAAGGCGGAGTGGAAACGCTGCGTGACTTCCTACCAGAACTTCAATTCGCAAATAAAGCAGCGAACCTTGGTTCTGTCGAGACGATCGTGGGTCCTTCGAGAACGACGTCACACGTAGAATGTACACCAGAAGAACGGGCAGCAATGGGAATTCCTGAAGGTCTGATCCGTTACTCGGCAGGTATTGAAGATATCGAAGACTTGAAAGAGGATCTGAAGCAGGCTTTTGCAAAAGTGGAGCAAAAAGCTTCTCAGAAGAACTAGGTGATGAATGATGTATGGACCGGAGACACTGTTTGACTTCATGGTGGAATGGCGTCGCCATCTCCATCAACATCCGGAACTCAGTTTCAAAGAAGAGAAGACTAGTGCTTTTGTCGCCGAAAAACTGAAGGAACTAGGAAGTTTTGAAGTCCATGAAAATGTCGGAGGATACGGAATAGTCGCCATCCTCTCACAGGGAGAGGGGCCGGTTCTCGGATTACGGGCGGATATGGATGCCCTGCCGATCGAGGAGCAGTCGCCCATCGGGCATGCCTCCGTCAATGAAGGAGTCATGCATGCCTGTGGACATGATGCTCATATTGCTATTCTTCTGGGCGTGGCCCACTGGTTGAATGTTCATAAAGAGGATATACGTGGAACTGTTAAACTGGTTTTTCAACCTGCCGAAGAAGCTGCAGATGAAGAAGGGGAAACGGGAGCGATGAAAATGATACGCTCCCCGTTACTCCAGGATATCGATGCAATCTTCGCCTTGCACATGTGTCCGTGGTTACCTTCCGGCGAGATACAGGTACATGATGGACCAAGCATGGCAAATAATGATGAATTCCAGATTACTGTCTTCGGAGAAGGGGCACATGCGGGTTATCCCCATCAGGGAGCAGATCCGATATGGATGACGACATTTTTACTGCAAGCGCTTTATAGCGTAACGGGAAGAAGGATGCATCCCCTCGATGTGGGAACGATCAGCATCGGTCAAATCAATGCAGGAAGTGCAAGCAATATTATTCCGGATAAAGTTGACATCCACGGAACGATGAGGTCGTATACCTCTCAGGTCCGTTATCAGTTGGAGAAGGAATTACTGGAGAAAGCGAATGTTATACATTCGCTGGGCGGACAGTATCAGTGGCATATCCAAAAAGGGGAACCGGCGCTTATAAATGATGGGGAGTTGAACCAGATCATTCGTAACGTGGCCAGTGAGTATAAGATTCACAACGAACCTTTCGGGATGGGAAGCGAAGATTTCAGTCATATAACCAATCACTTGAAAGGAACCATGTTCTTCCTTGGCTGTGGTCTTGAGAAAGAACGCATGCTTCATCAGCCTGATTTCGATATTGATGAAGAGGCGCTTGGAAAAGGGTTGGAGATTATGACGGGGGTCTTACAATCATACTGGAAAGACCAGGAGGGATAAGATGACGAATATAGCGATGGTCGGTTTCGGTGGTGTCGGTCAGGCACTTGTTGAAATCCTCGAAGAAAAGGAAAATAATCTTAGGAATCAGTACGGATTGGAATCAAAAGTGGTAGCTGTCGCAGACCTGATGAAAGGTTCCATTTATGATAAAAACGGTCTTGATGTGAAAAAGCTTCTCGAATGTGTGAAACAGGACGGCACTGTGGAAACCTACCCTGATCAGCCGGGGGTGGTGAAAGGGTTATCGAGCATTGATACGATCGAAACGACGAACGCGGATGTCATCGTAGAGGTGACGTTTACGGACGTAACTACCGGAGAACCCGCAATCACTCATTGTAAGAGGGCTTTCGCCAGCAAAAAGAGTGTCATTACGACAAATAAAGGGCCGATTGCTCTTGCTTATAAAGAGCTGAATCAGATGGCGAAAGATAATGGCGTGTTTTTCGGATTCGAAGGCACAGTCATGAGCGGGACTCCTGCTCTGCGCATGCCTGAAGAAACACTTGCCGGAAATGAGATCACTAAAATCAGTGGTATTCTGAACGGTACCACGAACTATATCCTTACTGAGATGGAAAAAGGGAAGTCGTACGAGGAAGCTCTGGCGCAAGC
The DNA here is from genome assembly GCF_900156645.1 of Salimicrobium flavidum. Classification (GTDB taxonomy): domain Bacteria; phylum Bacillota; class Bacilli; order Bacillales; family Halobacillaceae; genus Salimicrobium; species Salimicrobium flavidum. Next base: position 553,083 of record NZ_FTOC01000001.1, on the reverse strand, counting down.
ACAGTCCAACGGATATGCCGAAGCGGATCCCACCAATGATGTGGAAGGGTATGACGCCCGATATAAAGTAGCGATTCTCGCCAATTATCTTATGGGAGAACCTCTCGACTATAAGGATGTAGTCTGTAAAGGTATTTCTGACATGAAAATGGAAGATATTCAACAAGCGACGGACAACGGAGAGAAATGGAAGCTTATCGGTAAGGTTGAACGGAATGAAGATGGGTCAGTTACTGGCGAAGTCGGCCCTGAAAAAGTTACCGAAGACCACCCTTTAGCAGGTGTCAAGGGGGCTACAAACGCCATCCTTTATGAATGTGACCTATTGGGACCGGTTCTGTTGACCGGAGCGGGAGCAGGAAGAAAAGAAACAGGTTTTTCACTGCTCATTGATTTGATTCATTACCAAAAGGAGCGTAAATTGCAGACTTCTTGAAGGAGGGAAGGTATGAAGACGAGAACTGAAGAAATGAAAATGTTGGTAGCCGGTCAGTGGGTTCTGCGAGACGATACGATTGACGTAATCAATCCTCAGAATAATGAACGGATAGCTACCGTTCCAAAAGCCACTCGTGATGATATGAAGCATGCCATCGAAGCTGCTCAGGAAACGTTCGATTCTCTTGATTCATGGCCGACACATGAACGAGTAAGAATATTGAAGCGTGTAAGCAGCTTTATGATGGAGAACCAGGAAGCTTTTGCACGTACGATTTCCTTAGAAGGCAGTAAAACGATTAATGAAGCTCGAGGTGAAGTTGCACGAGCAGCCCAGACAATTGAAATTTCTGCTGAAGAGGCTCGACGGATGCAGGGGGAAACGATCAATTTCGACCAGAATGAAGGAAGTGAAAATAAAGTCGGCTACTATTATCATTTCCCGGTAGGCGTGGTAGGAGCCATCACTCCCTTCAACGACCCGCTGAATCTCGTCGCTCATAAAGTCGGTCCCGCTATAGCTAGTGGTAATGCCATTGTCATTAAACCTGCTTCTGAAACTCCTCTCAGCGCATTGAAAATGGCTGAGGCTTTCACCGAGGCTGGTTTACCTGAAGGAATGCTCTCGGTCGTAACTGGACCTGGACGCGAAGTCGGTGATGAGTTGGTGACTCATCCTCTGATCAAAGCCATTTCATTCACGGGAGGTACCGATGCAGGGAAGAAAATTACGGAGAAAACCGGAACGAAGCACGTAAGCATGGAACTCGGCTCGAATTGTCCGGTAATTGTGTTGAGTGACGCGGATCACAATGACGCCGTAGAGGCTTGTGTAGACGGTGGCTTCAGCGCAGCTGGTCAAAACTGCATAGGAGTCCAGAGGGTCTATGTCGAGAAAGATCCTTATCCATCTTTCCTGGATGATTTAGTAAAACAGACCAAGCGACTGAAAATGGGAGATAAAATGCTTGAGGATACGGATGTAGGCCCTCTCATATCAGTGAAGGAAGCAGAAAGAGTAGAGAGTTGGATCAATGAAGCGGTTTCCAAGGGAGCTAGAATCGAAACAGGGGGAACAAGAGAGGGGGCTTACGTAGAGCCTACGGTCCTTACTAACGTCTCCCCCGATGCTACGATTGCCAAAGAAGAAATCTTCGGTCCTGTCGTTATCGTCGAACCGGTCGACGACCTTAAGGAAGCTGTAAAGAAATCGAATGATGTAGATTATGGGCTTCATGCCGGTATCTTCACGAAAGATCTGAACCGTGCTTTTTATGCGGTGAAGCACCTCAACGTCGGTGGTGTAATGATTAATGACAGTAGTGATTACAGAATCGACGCGATGCCTTTTGGAGGAACAAAGGATTCCGGAATCGGAAGAGAAGGCGTCAAGTTCGCGATAGAATCACTTACGGAGAAGAAAGTAGTAAGCTTCAAGATCAGTGACCCATTTTAAACAGGGGACTGTGGAAACAACTACAGATGATGTAAGAGATTTATGAGTGAAGCCGTCCCGTTATCAGGACGGCTTTTTCCTTTGGCTCTGTTATCGTTTATTATTGATTTTCGTCTCTTCGGGTGGAAGCTTGCCGCGGGCATGACAAAAACTTCCGGAACCTCCCTCCGTTCGATTCCGGTGATTTTTCGTTCATGCTTCTCCCGCAGGCGTCTCCACCCTTCGTTCCTAAAATCAACGACAGGCTTTAACAGACACGTTCATGCAAAGATATTTGAACCATGATATATGAACATTTTCAGGCTCTGTTATGATTCGAGTTTGATAGGGTGGATATAGATAAAGGCGGCGACTCCGACGGGGACTCGGGTAGCTGAAGACCCCGCAGGGAAACGAGGAGGCTGAAGCATTGCCTCTGGATAAGCGTCCGCCTGAATATTTATTTTTAGGGTAGCCTTTCGGTTTGTAAATGTATATCAGGCGAGAACAGGGTAAGGATTCATCCATGATGGATGTAGTCCTTTCGCTTTCCGGTGACCTATTCTATAATGTAGATAACATGGAGGAAGGGCGGAATAATTAATGAAGACTTTCAAACTTGTTTCTCTGGATATCATTGAAGAACAGAAGGAGGATATTACATTACGTTCGATTGAACTGAAGGACGGTCTCATTATCAACAGGGAGGACGATCATGGACGCTGGTTGGTAGAAGCCTTCATAAGCAAGGATTATAAAAGCTATTTTCAATCCTATATCGAGAAGAATGAGAAAGTGATGCTGCAAGTACTTATAACGAAAAAGAGTAATTCGCCGGCTACCTTCCTAGTCTCTCCGATAGACATCAACGAGTTTGAAGAAGAGATGAATGTGATTTTCATCGGCGCGATGATAGATAAAAAACAGGAGCAGGTGGAAAAGCTCCTTCAAGTCCTTTTAGAAGAAGGGTATCAGGGAAAACGGCTGCTTGAGGAGTTTAGAAGAAGAACGGCCGGAACTCCTAATTGAAAGCTATACAACAGTAACTTTTTTATCTATAATGAGGGGAAGTTGAGTCAAATAAGGAGCTAGCAGTATGTCGATATATAGAAGAAATTACAAATGGATCCGAACATTATCCCCTTTTCAATTAATTGCGTTGTTCTACTTATTTGCTGTGACCATAGCAACTATTCTCCTTTCTCTGCCCATCGCATACGAACCGGGCGTGGATATTCCTTTCATCGATACGTTGTTCGTAGCTGTGAGTGCAGTCAGTGTGACGGGACTTACCCCTGTCTCTATTCCTGAGACCTTCAGCATAGTCGGTTATTTCATGATTGCACTTATGCTTCAGTTCGGCGGTATCGGAATTATGACGTTAGGGACGATTATATGGATTGTACTAGGGAAAAAAATCGGCTTACGGGAACGGCAGCTGATCATGACTGACCAGAACCAGTCGAATTTTTCAGGGATTGTCCGTCTCGTCTTACAGATAGTGCTTCTCGTCTTATTGATAGAATTCATTGGGTTCCTGATATTAGGTACATATTTCTTACAATACTATGAAGCTGGTGAAGCGTATTTGCAAGGGTTCTTCGGAGCGGTAAGTGCCATGACGAACGGAGGGTTCGACATTACAGGCGCGTCGCTCATTCCCTTCCAGGATGATTATTTTGTGCAATTCATAAATATGATGCTTATTATAGCCGGAGCTATAGGGTTCCCGGTGCTGATCGAAGTGAAACAGTATTTGTTTGAAAGCGGGGAACGTACCAGATTTTCCCTTTTTGCCAAACTGACTACGATCACGTTCTTTGCGCTAATAGTGCTCGGGGCGGTAATGATAGTATTTCTGGAATTCAACCATTTCTTCGAGGGAAGATCCTGGCATGAAATCATTTTTTATGCGCTCTTCCAGTCGGTGACAACAAGAAGTGGCGGTTTATCGACGATGGATGTCAGTCAGTTCACAGAACAAACCCATCTGTTCATGTCCTCCCTTATGTTCATCGGTGCTTCACCGAGTAGTGTGGGGGGCGGAATCCGGACGACGACGTTTGCTCTTGTCGTTATTTTCATACTGACATTCGCCCGGGGAAAGGGAAGTATCCGGATTTTCAGAAGAGAAGTGCATAATGAAGATTTGAACCGTGCTGTGGTAGTTACCTTGATGGCTGTCCTCACTGTTTTCTTCAGCGTGCTTGTGGTATCTATTGTCGAACCGTTTTCTATGAGTGAAATTCTGTTTGAGATTTGTTCCGCTTTTGGTACGGTGGGTTTATCGCTTGGAATCACTTCGGAGCTCACCACGTTTACGAAACTGTTGCTTATGGGATTGATGTTCATCGGAAGAATCGGAATACTCACTTTCCTGTTCTCTTTCAAAAAGGAGAAGAAGAAAGGCAATTACCATTATCCAAAAGAGAGAGTGATCATCGGATAGTCGGATGTAATAGGTGTGAAATTGGAATGAGGATTCCGATTTCACATTTTTTTGTAAAAGCACCTAATTCATAATGAGTATTGAAGAGGGGGACACGTGTCATTCATGACCCGAATTAAAGGAGCGGATAAAAATAAGACTAATGAGTTAATAAATCGGGTACTGTGTGAAATATGAAGATAGAGAGAAGGTGCTTGTAATGAAAAGAATAGCTGTCATCGGCGCGGGCCCCGGGGGACTCGCCTCAGCTATGCTGCTGGCTGCCGAAGGTCATGACGTGCACGTGTTCGAAAAACAGAATAGAGTAGGGGGAAGGAATGGGGCATGGAATCTAGGGGAGTACACTTTTGACATCGGCCCCACCTTTCTTGGTATGCCTCACCTTGTTGATGAACTTTTCCGAAAAGCGGGGAGAAACATGCATGATTATATGGATCTGAAACAACTTACGCCTATGTACGAATTACTCTGGAGTGGAAGTAGAATCCCTATGTATCAACAGCAGGATAAAATGCTCTCCTCGATTTCCCGTCATTTCCCAGGTAATGAACGCGGTTATCTAAGATTTATGAGAGATAATAAAAAAAAGTTGGATCGTCTTACGCCGATTTTAAAAACCAGGCATCATCGGTTGATGGATTATCTTTCCCCGCGCGTTCTGAAAGCATTACCGGAACTCTCACTTGGAAAATCCGTATACGATGTTTTATCTCAGTACTTTGATGATGAAAGACTCAAAATTTCTTTTTCTTTTCAAGCGAAATATTTGGGGATGTCTCCCTGGGAGTGTCCAGGAGCGTTTTCCATACTTTCATACATGGAACATGAATACGGTGTTTATCATCCTATCGGGGGTGTCAATCAACTCTCGAAAGCCATGGCCAGCGTCTTCGAGGAACTCGGAGGAAAGATTCATCTCGGGGAGTCGGTTTCCAGGATAGAAACGGCAAATAAAAAAGCGGAGGCTATCGAACTTCAATCAGGTGAACGGTTCGAAGCTGATGATATTGTCATTAACGCTGATTTCGCCCAGGCTATGACCAAACTCATTGATGACCGATCACTTAAGAAATACAAAAAAAGAAAAATCGAAAAAAAGAAGTTCAGCTGTTCGACATTCATGATTTATGCCGGGGTTAATAAGGTTTATGACATGCCACACCATTCGATATTATTTTCATCGGACTATAAGAAAAATGTGGAGGAGCTTACGGGTTCGCTCGAGTTATCTGATGAGCCTTCCATCTACATCCATAACCCAAGTGTAATGGACAGCACATTGGCACCTGAAGGACATTCAGCCGTATATATACTTGCACCGGTGCCGAATAACCTCTCAGGTATAGACTGGGAAAACAGAAAAGCGGAAGTGGAGAGGGTCGTTCTCGACCGTATCGAAAAAGAGACGGGGTTCGAAGATCTGAGCGCTCATATTACGATCAAAAAGATTCTTACTCCAGTCGATTGGGAACAAACTTTTGAAATTTATCAGGGCGCGACCTTCAGCCTCGGTCATCAGCTTTCCCAAATGATGTATTTCAGACCTCATAATCAGTTTGATGATCTGGAAAATCTATGGCTTGTAGGTGGAGGAACCCACCCGGGGAGCGGCTTGCCAACTATCTTGGAATCTGCAAAAATAACCTCTGATTGGATTGGTGAAACATGAAAAAGACGACGATTGTCGGAGCCGGTATCGGAGGGCTGATGACGGCATTATATCTTTCACAGCAGGAAGGACGTTCGATAAGGGTAATAGAGCGGGATAGTACTGCCGGGGGAAGAATGAAGTTCGAAAAACATGAAGAAAGCCGTATCGATCAGGGACCTACCATAGTATTGCTCCCCTCCCTACTGATCGAACTTCTGGCTCAAGCAGGTATAGGAAGGGAACGCATTCCGCTTGTCCCTATGGAACCGATGTATCGTGTTCATTTTCCGAATGGGGAGACATTCAGCAAATATCAGGATAAAGAAAAACAAACGGAAGAATTCGCAGCTACATTTCCGGAAGAAAAAGAAGGATTTCTTCGATTCCTTGAGGAAATGGGACCTTTTTTTAAGAAAGGGAAATCAAGGATACTTGGTCAGACGTTTGCTGACAAAAAAAAGTTTCTGCATCCGGAGATTCTAAAACTTCTATGGGGAATGAAAGCTCACAAATCTATCCGGTCTTTCATGAGCCGTTATTTCGTTTCTGAGCAACTCCTTGATATCTATAGTTTGCAGTCACTATATATAGGGGGGAACCCATCGAAAGCGCCCTCGATCTACTCGTTTATTTCTTTAAGTGAGCATCTTGAAGGCATTTGGTACATTCAAGGCGGTTATGCAAGCATGATTGATACCCTTACCGAAGAGCTGGCGGAAAGAAACGTGGAGATACAGACGGATACGGAAGTTACGGATATACTTATAGAAGATGATAGGGTGATAGGGGTGGACACGACTCGCGGAGCGGAATATGCTGATGAGGTGATATATAACGGAGATTTTCCTAACATGGATGCTCTAATGCCCGCACAATATCAAACGAATAAAACGTACACTCCTTCCTCCGGATGCCTGTTGTTTTTTATTGGAACGGATAAAATATACTCTGATCAGCCGGTGCATCAATTCTTTATGACGGATGATTTCAAATCTCATATGAAAGATGTATTTGAAACGAAAAAGGTCCCTGAAAAACCATCCATCTACGCTTTTCACCCGTCGGTTATAGATGAAAATCTAGCTCCTGAAGGAAAAGGTGTGCTGTATATACTGATACCGGTGCCAGCGGATACTTCGGTCGACTATCAGCAGGAAAGGAAGCTGATTGATTATGTCATGGAAGTGCTGGAAGGAAAAGCTTTCCCCGATCTTCGAAACCATATAGAATGGTGGAAGATGAGAACCCCGAAAGATGCAGAAATTGCCGGTTTGTATGGAGGTGGAAGTTTCGGTATTGGGCCGACTCTAAGCCAATCCGGTATGTTTCGCCCGCAGTTTCGTCCATATTCCGTCAAAAATCTTTATGCAGTAGGAGCTTCCGTCCATCCGGGTGGCGGAGTACCGATAGTCATGCAGGGAGCAAGACTATTGGCAGGAGAACTTATGAAAGAGCCCATGTACAATTGAGGTGAATCCAGTGGACTTAGATAAGGCGTACGAGAAGTGTCATGCTATAATAGAGAATCATTCCAAGACTTTTGCTAAAGCATTTTCCTACCTTCCGGGAGATCGGAAACGCGCGGTCTGGGCTGTTTACGGGTTCTGCAGATATGTGGATGATGTCGTCGATGAAGGCGATGAGCCTGAGAGGCAACTTGCACAAATCAAACAGGAACTTATTCAGTTTGAAAGAAAAGAATATGTTCCAGAGCGACCATTTTGGATTGCACTACATGATGTAAGAGAAAAATTCGATCTGAAGTTTGAGCCCTTTCATGACATGATCAAAGGGCAGGAGATGGATTTAGGGCCAGTAGAAATCGAATTAGAAGAAGAATTATTGGATTACAGTTATAATGTGGCAAGCACTGTAGGACTTATGCTTCTCCCGATTCTTGCTCCTGGTAAATATGAGCTTTTGAAAAAAGATGCAATCTATCTCGGCTACGCCATGCAATTGACGAATATCCTTCGTGATATCGGTGAAGATTTAGAGAGAGGGAGGATATACTTCCCGAAAAAAGTCTATGAATCCTTTGGATATTCCAAAGAGGACCTTATTAATAAACAGGTTTCGGAGGAATTCATTCGGACTTGGGAGTATATCGCTGTCAAGGCGGAAGAGTATTACGCTTCTGCCATGGAGACGCTGTCCTACTATCCTCTTTCCTCCCGCTTGCCTGTCAAAGGCGCCGCGTATTTATATATGAATATTCTTGAAGCGGTAAGAAATGAGAATTATGATGTCTTCCGAAAACGAGCCTTTCTGAATGAAGAGGAAAAAAAAAGGATTATTGCTGAATTGCAATAATCCTTTTTTTGGAGGGGGTGAAGACTTTTCAATCTTTATCTCCTATTTTGTTATTTTGCCGAGTATGTGGTTGGCAACGTTCTGTCCACTTAAAGTGACTATAGGGGAACCTCCTCCGGGATGAGTGCTTCCCCCGGCGAAGTATAGATTTTGAAAACGGTCCGACTTGTTCCTGGGCCGTAGAAAAGCCTGCTTTTTATTATTGACGCTTGGGCCATATAGCGAGCCTTGGAAAGTTGAAAATTCCTGCTCTATATCTTCGGGGGCCCAAATCTTTTCAGTTACTATATAATTTGAAATAGGGAAGCCATTAGCTTCCAGTTTGTGATAAATAAGGCGTTTGTAGGTTTCCTTGTCAATTTTTTGACCAGGAGGTGCGTTGACCAAAATGAAGCAGTTGTCTCCTTTTGGAGAAACGGAAGAATCGGTTTTACAAGAAGTAGCTATGTAAATGGTTGGATCACTCGGGAATCTTCCAGACCGCAGCTCTTTGAACTCCTGTTTATAATCGCTTGAAAAAAATAGGTGGTGATGATGAAAAGGTAGCGATCCCTTTAGACCTGCTGTAATAACGAATGCGGAAACAGAGGGGTCATATTTCGGCAATTCTTCGTCGAGCAGTTCAGGGAGGGTATGTGCGATATCTCCGTTGATGATAATATGATCCGCTTCGATCTTTTCTCCCCCCTCCAAAATCACCCCGGTGATATTGTCTTCATCTTTCATCAAGGCGGAGACTTTTTGATTATTGTAAAGACAAGCACCGCTATTTCTGGCTGCCTGTACCATTGTATCCGCAATTTTTGTATTTCCTCCTCTTACGTAATACACCCCTTCCATCAACTCCAAATAGGCGATCATTGCAAATGTGGCCGGAGCCCTGTACGGGTCTGAACCTACATAAGTGGCGTATCTGTTCAATGCGTTCCGTACGTAAGGGGAAGAGAAGTAGTGTTTGAAAAAACGGTCCATGTTTGTGAACGGACGAACTTTCCATGTATCTTTGAGAAGTCGGAAGGAGAAGTAATCACATCTCGACGTGAAAGTGCGGGTAAGAAAAGACGAGTAGGAGACAGAGAATAGACTCGTTATAGCCTTTAAAAATCTGTCGTAAGAGTCCGCTCCTTTTTTGTCCAAGGTTTCAAGTTGTTCTATCATTCTATTTCTATCGGAAGAGAGATCGAAAATTGTACCATCCGGAAATTGATTACGTGTATGAATCTCGAGTTTCTCATATGTGAGCTTTTTCTCCATCCCGCCTTTTCGAAGTACGTTTTCAAAGACATAGGGCATGGTTATCGTATTGGGCCCGAAGTCAAAATGATAGCCGTCGATATCCACGCTTTTCATTTTTCCTCCAAAATGAGAGTTTTTTTCATAAAGTACCGTCTCTACCCCCTCAGATGCAAGCGAGATAGCGGCTGAGAGACCGCCGAGGCCACCTCCGATGATAATCGTTTTCATAGATACGAACGCCCTTTCCATTTGTATTTTTTACTTTGTCTGTCCACGAGAATAGAGGATATCAATACTGAAAGCATCGATAGAACAGATAATGGAAGAAAGAATGATACCCACCATGGGTGGCGGGTGCGGAGGTCAATGAAAAGTTTCAGACCTATAAGAGTAGCGCAGATAAACCACCACATCCCTCCTGTGATGAAAGCCATAACAAAGGGAACCAGGAAGAGGGTAGTGTAGAGGATTATGACGGACACAGCGAGTGATATAGACCGCCCCAGTCCCGGAAAGATATTCTTTTTGAAACCATTCCATACCTCTCTGTTCGTTTCATACATACGACAACATATATCTGAAGTGACATTCGCGAGAAGAGAGCGCTTCCGATTATGCTTCATCTCTTTTGCTAAGTGGACGTCTTCGACAAGAGAGTCGTGTACCCTGGTGTGTCCTCCTATTTCATCATATGCTTTTCTGTCGATGAAAAGGCATCCTCCAAATGCTGCAGTGAACATCGGTATATTCGTTTTGTTCGCCATAAATAGAGGGAGATGAAGATTGATGACGAAATGTTGCATAGGTACTAGGAGATGGCCAAGCAGACAGGAATTTCGGAATGAAGGGAAGCCCGAGATAAAGGAGGCCTGTTTCCTTTGCTGAAGAGACAGAAACTTTTCCACACTTCTTGAAGAAACTCTTACATCTGCATCAACGAAGAATAAATGCTCACCTTTTGCGTACGAGGAAAGTTGATGACAGGCATAGACTTTCCCATTCCAACCTTCTTGGAGTGGCTCTCCCTGGACGATACGGAAGCGGGTGTCGTTCTTTGTCGATTCAAGGAGAAGATTATAGGTTTCGTCTTCTGACTGGTCATCGAGCAAAATGAATTCTGCATGGGCATACTCGATTCGTTTAAGGGAATCGACGAGAGGGGTAACGTTACGTTCTTCATTACGAAGAGGGACCAGCACGGAAACGAATGGATGGTTCTCAGCAGTTTCAGCTGTAAGTTCCGGCAGAAAAAAAGAGTTGAAGATCGTCCATAATAAAAGAATTCCTGCAATTATCATAAAAATTGAAACCATATTTGGACTCCCTCTTATAATAGTGGTGTGAAAGAATGAAAATCTTCTTTTATGACCTTCTGTTTCAATGAATCCAGCTCCTGTTCCATTATGGTTTCCCATTTTTGAACAGGGAGATACTCCCATATCGGAACACCGATTTTTATGTAAACTTCGGGTTTTTTATAATGTCCGAAAGAATAGTAAAAAAGAATAGGAGTTACAGGCACGGAGGGGACCCTTTTCATCAAGAAAGCGGCTCCTTTTAAGAATTTTAGCGGTCTCAATTCCTGGTGTTGCTCATCTCCTTGAGGAAAGAGAAAGACTCCTTTTTTTTGTTTCAATAAATCTTCGGCATAAAGGAGGGAATTTTTTGTATGGGAGAGGGAGGATTGATCGACAGAGAATCCTCCTACGTAAGAAAAAACAGGAAACCGATTCATTCCCTCCTCATCAATCATGATATGAGCATCCGTTTTCAATACTTTGTCGTTGATTAAATGAGCCAAAAGCCCGTCCCACCAACTGGAATGATTCATAAGAAAAATGCCGTAGGAAGGAAGAGGATGGTCAGTGACTGAAACGGAGATACTGTGAAATTCCTGGCGTAAAAGAGTGCGGCTGACAGTTCTGAAGCCTGACTCCACCCACCGATTTTTAGTTGATCGTTTCATAGCGGGGTCTCCTTTTCAAAAATAATAGATACCAGCCCGCACTTAAAAGAAGAGTGAGAGCGGGTGCAAATAGAAGGCCTCCCGTGATAGCTGTTACGCTGAACATCGCGATCACCCCGAGAAATACGAGACTCATTCTTTTTCTCCATATATCCTCCCGGGCAGGATTACAGAAGCTGATGATTGATTGGAACAAAAAGGCGAGGATGAACCATCCAAAAAAGTTTTGAGAGGGAATATCGTAATAAAAGCCGCCTTCTGTCCATATCCAGTACTCTTTGACCAGGAATGCTACAGGATCGAGAATAAGATCCATAGTAACTGCTATAAGTCCCCCGAGAATCGGGAGAAGAATACGTGAGGAAGTGATCCCTCGCGCAATTACATCAGCACACCCCATAACGAGCAGCCAGGCGAAACCTATAGTCACCGGAGTGTCGAATATTTTCACACCGAATCTCGCCGTATATTCGTAATTTCCGAAGAACACGCCGGTTTGGACACCGAACTGTTCGACGGCTATACTTACCACGAAAATAAATAAACTGAAGGTGATTCCAACCCTTTGACCGTATGTATGAATGAAATAAATACCGGCTACAATTCCTGCAGCAACTAGAAAAACGCTGTTCGCCCATTCCAACCAGGCAGGTACAAGATCAAGCGGAACGAGAATGAAACCTATAATGAACCACCCTGTAAAAAAATAAAATATTTTGTCTCCCATATTCCACCTCTTTCATTCACTCCCGAAAACGGTTAAAATAGATACAGTCCGAGTACTTAAGTATTACCTGTTTATACTAACATGAAACGTACATAAATTAGGAGGTGAACGGCTCCATGGAAGTCGTAATGTTTCTTATCCTTTTGTTTGTCCTTATAGGACTTATCGGATTTATTGTACTTGATAATGGTTGATAGTGAAAAAGAACGTTGCAGAAGCAGCGTTCTTTTTTTCATTTGATAATAAGAGTGGAATTTATAAAAAGGCTTTGTTATCGTTCCTTGTTAATTTCTATCTCTACGGGTGGAAGCTTGCCGCGGGCATGACGCAAACTTCCGGAATCTCTCTCCCCGGTTGCGGCTTGTTTTTATCCATGCTTCTCCCGCAGGCTTCATCAACCTTCCTAAAAAAACAAACAACCGGCGTTATCAGCGCTTGAAAAAAGAACCTGACTCAAAGTCAGGTTCTTTTTTCATAGCTTTTGGGTTATCCTAAAGTTTAAAAAGTGCTATTGCGTCCGTTCCATTTCTTCGAATGGAAAGATGACGAGTTCTGTCCTACCGATGATTTCGTCTTCTTTCACAAGCCCGAGACCATTCCGGCTGTCTTTGCTTACAGCTCGATTATCTCCCATTACGAAATATTCCCCTTCTGGTACTTCGACGGGTCCATAGTCCCTTGTAGCTTGAATAGACTGATTATCCAAATATTCCTGGTTCTGTTTTTCTCCATTGATCCAAAGCTGATGGTTCTTTATCTCAATAGTATCTCCGGGTTCTCCGATTACGCGTTTCACGTAATTTTTGGTAGGGCGCTCGATAATTACAATATCTTCATAATCAGGTTCGTCGATATGATACACGATTTTATTGAAAACGACCCGCTCCCCGTTTTCGAGCGTAGGATCCATACTTGCTCCCTCTACTATGGAAGTAGCGAAGAAGAAGTTACGAAGTATAAAAGCGAGTACGATAGCAATGACAATTGCTTTGATCCATTCCAGCCATTCGTTTTTTGCTTTTGTAGCCAATTGATATCTTCCTTCCTGAGAATGCTCATACTACTGCAATTATAGCATAGATGGGCTTTCTACTACTATCATTGATGATCGATATATTTCTCTAATCGTTCCAGTCCGGTTCTCAGGGTATCTAAATCATAGGCATATGATAAACGCATGTACCCTTCTCCTCCTTCAGAGAAGGCACTCCCTGGTACGAGAGCCACTCCGGCTTTTTCTACCAGGTCCACCGCAGTATCGAACGTGCTTTTTGAAGAGGGGAGTTTGACAAAAACATAAAAAGCGCCTTGTGGTCTGACATATTCAAGTCCCATTTCCTCCAGCCTATTAAGGACGAAGTTACGACGCTCGTTATATGTATCTTTCATTATTCTGATTTGGTCCTGATTATTCCTCAGAGCTTCAAGAGCAGCGTATTGACTAATTGAAGAAGCACAGGAAACATTGTATTGATGGACTTTCAATAGATGTTTTCTAAGCCAGGCAGGAGCAAGTACATATCCAATTCTGAAGCCGGTCATGGAAAAAGACTTGCTGACCCCATTGATGACAATGACTTTGTCTTTCATCCCCGGGAAAGATGCAAGGGAAGTATGAGGCGCATCATAAACAAGTTCACTATAAATTTCGTCAGCTACAATGAACAATTCTTTTTCCTTTATATAATCGGCGATTTCTTTTAACTGTTCCTGAGAAGGAGAAACGCCAGTAGGGTTCGATGGATAAGGCAAGATGATCGCTTTTGTTTTTTCAGTTATATTTTCTTCAATTGCCTCTTTCGTAAAAATGAAATGATCATTTTCAATGTCGATATGAACAGGTGTCGCTCCGGCCAGGCGTATAAGAGGTTCATAGCCTGGATATACCGGTGAAGGAAGCAGTACCTCATCCCCAGGCACGAGAATGGTACGTAAACTGATATCGATTGCCTCTGACGCTCCCACCGTTACAATGACTTCTGAATCCCCCTCATAGGAAAGACCGTATTTTTTTACATCGTCGGAAATGGCCTCCCTCAACTCAGGAATACCTGCATTGGGGGTGTAGACGGTTTTATTTTCATGCAGGGAGGTGATAGCGGCCTGTTTTACAGGTTCTGGCGTGTGCAAATCCGGCTGTCCTATAGTAAGGGATATAACATCCTCATAGCCTTGGACCATGTTGAAGAATTGGCGGATTCCGGATATTTGCAACTGTTTGACTTCTTTATTTAAGAGATGCTCCATAGTTGTTTCCCCTTTCATAAAATGTCGCGAAATTTTCAAACAATTCAGCGTTATCAGAATAAGGTACGTGTTATAATATGTTTAGCCATCAAACACAAGGAGTGAACTACTATGAGACCACAGCGCGTCTCCTTTCAAGATCTCGTACGCCAAAACAGAGAGCAATTGTGGAGTGACGAGAAACAGATCGAAAAAATCGAAAAGCAAATTGATGAAAAACATATGAAAATAGTAAATCCAAAAGACTGACAAACTGATAATATCATAGAACCCGCGCTTTCTCGAATTGAAGGTGCGGGTTTTATTTTGAAGAAAGATTTAATCTTGAGCAGAAAGTCCGATAGTAAAGGAAAGAAGGAGTTTGAAAGAGAGGAAGCGATGACTATGGCAGTAAATGAAGGGGTTTTGACAGAAACCGGAACGAATGAGCTCGAAATTGTAGAATTTACGATAGGTGAAAATCGTTTCGGAATCAATGTCATCAAGGTGAAAGAAATTCTTGTTCCTACAGAGGTGACAAAAGTTCCGCATTCTCATCCCTCTGTGGAAGGCATCATCGACATCAGAGGAGAAGTGGTTACAGTCGTGAATTTAACTAACGCCTTGGGGTTCGCAGATTCAGAGGACCAGAAACAGGATAAATTCATTTTGGCTGAGTTCAATAAGGCTAAAATCGTGTTTCATGTACATAATGTGACCCAAATCCATCGCATCTCCTGGGAACAGATAGAAAAACCGGGGAGAATGTATCAGGGATTAGAAACACAACTTACAGGAATCATCAAAAGGGAAGAGGACATGCTTTTGTTGCTCGACTTTGAAAAAATAGTTGCGGACATCAGCCCTGAAAGCACGATCCATAAAGAACAGATTTCGGTCCTTGGAGAGCGTGAACGTTCTTCAAAAAGGATTATGATCGCGGAAGATTCCGGATTGCTGAGAGCTATGCTCCAGGAAACGCTTAAAGAGGCAGGGTATTATCATACTATTGTATTTGAAGACGGGGAGGAAGCTTATCATCATCTTCAATCCCTTGCGGACGATGGAAAAAATCCTCATGAAGAATATCAGCTCATTATTACGGATATTGAGATGCCGAGGATGGATGGGCACCGATTTACAAAGCTTATAAAAGAGGATGAGAACCTTCAGGGACTACCTGTAGTCATTTTTTCTTCGCTGATCACTGATGACTTACGACATAAGGGAGAAAAGGTCGGTGCGAACGCTCAAGTTTCGAAGCCGGAAATAGTGGATCTTATAAATGTGATCGATCGCAACATATTATAAAGCAAGGCTCTGTTATCGTTCCTTGTTGATATTTATCTCTACGGGTGGAAGCTTGCCGCGGGCATGACAAAAACTTCCGGAATCTCCCTATGTTCGATTCCGGTGATTTTTAAGTTCATGCTTCTCCCGCAGGCCTCTCCACCCTTCGTTCTGAAATCAACATCAGGCTTTAACAGAGCCTAAAGCAAAAAGAAAAAGGCGTTCCTCGATGGACGCCTTTTTTAAGTGGGAATCAAGCAGCGATAATTTACTGGTAATTTAATCAATGAACTTAAGGTTCAAAAAAGAGAGGTCTAGCGGCGAACGCGCTGATTCCATGGAACTACCTGTTGATTTCCGAGCATACTTCCGTAAGCTGAAGGTCGAGGGGCGGTATTTATCTGTTTGCCGAGATATTGTTGGAGGATGCGTTTTGATTTAGAAAGAGAAAGCTTCGGTTTAGGGTTTCGATAAGTGGTGTCGACTTTGCCTAAATGTTTCAGTTCCTGAAAATCTTTTTTTTCGGCAGGTATGTGGAAATAGTATCCAGCGACTTCAATCAGCAGAATAGAATGTTGTTGGCTTAACCGGGGACGATCGGAGTAATGAAGACCGATTTTCTTTGCCTTCTTTTCCTGTATCAATTTTGAAACCGTCTGTTTTTTCAATTCATAAAGCTGTCTAGGATCAGGCGCTGTCTTGGCATGACGGTTCACAATAAACAGAGACTCTGCAATGTTACGTAAATCTGGAGTTTTTTCTTTCATGACCTTCTCCTTTCTGACTGTATTTCTTCTATTGTATCCATACCCCATCAATATTGCAAAAGAAACTCAGGATTAATTCAATTGTTCCAGATCTTTTATAATTTTATCCATTGCCTCCACATTTGTTCCTTTATAGTTTTTGACGACTTTCCCTTCAGGTGTAATCAGAAAAAATCCGGTCGCATGAGCAAATTGGTTCGAGTTCTCCAATTTCTCCAGAGGGGACTGGAAAGATTTGATAGACAGTTCTTTCGCTTTTTCGAACGAATATCCTGTGAAAAAACTCCAACGATCGTAGTCGGGGTTATAATCATCTGCAAAGTCCTTCAGTGTTTGTACATCATCTGTCTCGGGGTCTACGGAGAAGGAGGCGAGTTTTGTATTTAATCCTTCGTCGTCGAGTTCATTCTGGAGACGTGCCATATTTCCGGTCATAGGAGGACAGACTGTTGTACAGCTTGTGAAGATCATATTAGCTACCCAGTACTCTCCCTGCACTTCTTCTTGTATGTTGATCTTTTCCCCGTGCTGGTTTGTAGCCGAAAGTTCGATGATATCGCGGGACATGTTGGTTTTAATATCAGAACTTACACAACCGGCAAGTATCAGAAGAACAAGAAAGGTGACTATTCTCTTCATAATTAAATCCCTTCTTTCAGAGTACATTGTACCATGAAAGATAGATTGCCTTCGACGGTTTAACAAAAATGTCGAATTCCTCAAAATGAGCAGGTATTCATTTTTTTGTGTCGAAATAATCTAGTAAAGAAGGGAATGATGAATATGAATAAAGAAACGGTAATTGTTACAGGTGGTTCTAGCGGGATGGGGCTCGGAATGGCGCAACATTTTCTTGACCTCGGTGCAAATGTCGTAATCACCGGAAGGAATGAAGAAAAATTGCAGGAGGCCCTTAAAGATTCCATGGATCAGGAACGAATACTGAGAATAGTTATGGATGTTCGGGACCCGGAGGATGTAAAGAGAATGGTGGAAACGACCCACGAAAAGTTCGGGGATATCGATCATTTGGTGAATAATGCAGCCGGTAATTTCATCCAAAAAGCGGAAGAGATGTCTGCAAACGGGTGGAAGTCTGTGATAGATATCGTTTTGAACGGAACTTTTTATTGTAGCCAGGAAGTCGCTAATTACTGGATCAGGAACGGAAGAAAGGGAAATATACTTAATATGGTCGCTACATATGCCTGGAATGCAGGCGCGGGAGTCGTCCATTCTGCAGCAGCTAAATCAGGCGTTCTTACGATGACAAGAACTCTAGCAGTCGAATGGGGGCGACGGTTCGGGATGAGAGTCAATGCGATTGCACCCGGACCGATTGAGAGAACCGGAGGAGCCGAAAAATTATTTCAATCAGAAAAAGCATATGAACGTACACTTGCCTCTGTTCCTCTTGGGCGTCTGGGCACACCGGAAGAGATAGCCAAGTTGGCGGCATTTATCTTGTCCACAGATGCAGCATATATGAACGGAGAGGTTGTCACACTTGATGGGGGGCAATGGCTGAACCAATTTCCATTTTGATCGAACCTGTGTTTTTATAATCACCAACAGCTTTAACATGATCTTCATTAAAAAAGACCTTAAGCGGAGTCTACCCGCTTAAGGTCTTCTAAATGATATAGAAGAAGATTGTAACAAAGTGAAGGACAGCCCCGATCAGCACGAATAGATGCCATACCATGTGATGATGGATAAAACCACGCCACACGTAGAACACTGCACCGATCGTGTAGGCAAGACCGCCGGCTATGAGAAAAGTAAGCCCTCCCGGCGCAAGGGAAGCAGTCAGAGCATCCCATGCAAAAACTATCATCCATCCCATTAGAACGTATAGAAGTGTGGAAAGTACAACAAATTTTTTGACGAAGAAAATTTTGAATATTACTCCGATGATAGCTGCACTCCATACGATTCCGAATAACGTCCATCCGAGTTCCCCTCGAAGCGGGATTAGGAGAATCGGTGTGTACGAACCAGCTATGAACAAATAGATGGAAGCATGGTCGAAAATTTCGAAAAGATCTTTTACTTTTCCCTGAGGAAAACTGTGGACCAGCGTTGAGGACAAAAATAACAGAAGCATCGTTGCACCATATATCGTAGCTGCAGTAATTTTCCAGAAACTTCCGTCTAAACTTGAGAAAGTTATGAGTAATACGAGCATTGCTATACTGAGGATAGCACCTACACCGTGGGTGATGGCATTTGCAACTTCCTCTTTCTTTGTGAATATATGTGTTTCCAAGACATCATCTCCAATTAATCATCATGATATTATTATACGCTAATAACGGGAAAAGTTAAATGAAGTTTATCTTTTCCCTATTAAAGGAATTAGATGAAAGGGCAGAACGAGATTCGTTTTTGACCAGAGAATATGGTATTATGAGTAAGGAACTCCTGTAATGGAAAGAGAATAAGGAGTGAAAAGTTTATGTTACAAATGGAAAGAGAACAAAATGAGATGTTGCTGGTGGAAGATCTTATGATTTCTTCCGAAAAAGTGGCACACGTTCAATCAGGAAACCCTCTGGAACATGCATTGCTCGTCCTTATAAAAACGGGCTATTCCTCAGTCCCCGTCTTAAACCCCCACTTTCAGTTCGAAGGAGTAATTAGCAAAACTAAGATTTTGGAAGAGGCATTGGGTCTTGAGCAATTCGAAATGAACAGGCTTTCTGATATCCCGGTTCATAAAGTGATGGATAAAGAAGTGCCTTGCCTGAAAAAAGAACATACATTTATAGATGCTCTGCACAAGTTAATTGATCATCCGTTCATTTGCGTTACAGGAGAAAACAGAGAATTTGACGGTATCGTTACTCGCAGAGAAATATTGAAGAATGTAAGTAAAAGCTATCACGAATCCAAGAATAAGTAAGGGGAGACGTCTCCTTGCTTAATTCTTGTCACGGTATAGGTGCTTTGATAAAGTAGAGAAGGAAAGAATACATAAGGAGGCGTTATTGTGAATCAAATGGATGCGAAAGAAATCATCAGCTTTATATCAAACAGTGAGAAGTCGACTCCTGTGAAAGTATATGTGAAAGGTGAAAACCTGTCTGAGATCGATTACGGAAAAGAGGTCCGTGACTTCATCTCGGGAGACTCCGGTGTGCTTTTCGGAGAGTGGGATGCAGTACAGGCCGTTCTTAAAGCGAATGAATCGAAAATCCAGGACTATGAAGTAGAAAACAATCGTCGAAATTCAGCGATTCCGCTTCTCGATCTTAAAGATATCAATGCGCGTATCGAGCCTGGCGCGATTATTCGTGATCAGGTGGAAATCGGAGACGGTGCAGTGATCATGTATGGTTCTTCCATCAACATCGGGTCAGTCGTTGGAGAAAAAACGATGATTGACATGAACGTGGTGTTAGGAGGGCGTGCAACTGTAGGTAAGAACTGCCATATAGGTGCAGGTGCTGTACTTGCAGGCGTAATAGAGCCTCCTTCCGCTAAACCCGTCGTAGTCGAAGATGGAGTGGTTGTCGGTGCTAATGCGGTCATCCTTGAAGGGGTTACTGTAGGAGAAGGAGCAGTTGTAGCTGCAGGTGCTATCGTCACAGAAGACGTTGAGCCGAATACTCTTGTTGCAGGTTCTCCGGCTCGAAAACTTAAAGATATCGACGATCAGACAAAATCGAAGACGGAGATTATGCAGGAGCTTCGTAAACTGAAATAAAATCGGCCAAAAGCTGCCCTTAGGAAGGGCAGCTTTTGTTGTGAGGAGGGTGAAAATGGATTATATCAATACTAGAAGAACTCTTCATCAGATTCCAGAGCTTGGATTTGAAGAAGTTAAAACACAGAAAACGCTGCTCAGTTTCATCTCCGAGATGCCTCAGAATCACTTGGAAGTAGAGACGTGGCGTACAGGTATCTTCGTGTTTGTGAAAGGCACGGTCCCGGAGAAAACGATAGGCTATAGGACGGACATTGATGGCTTGCCTCTCCAAGAGGAAACCGGTTATGAGTTCTCTTCTGTACATGAAGGAAGGATGCATGCCTGTGGACATGATTTTCATATGACAATAGCTTTAGGGGCTCTCGAGAAAATGGCGGAGCATCCACCTGAAAACAATGTGCTGTTTCTATTTCAGCCAGCTGAAGAAGGTCCTGGAGGGGCAGAGCCTATGTTACAGTCAGAACCGATGAAAAAATGGCGTCCGGATGAAATTTTCGCTTTGCATATCGCTCCTGAACTTCCTGCACGGACCCTTTCTGTAAAACCGGGTCTGTTGTTTGCGAATACTAGCGAACTTTTCATCGATTTTAAGGGTGTGGGAGGGCACGCTGCTTATCCGCATCGTACTAAAGATATGATTGTCGCTGCGAGTTCTTACGTTACACAACTCCAACAGATTGTTGCAAGGAGGGTGGACCCATTAGAAAGCGCTGTTGTAACTATAGGAAAAGTAGAAGCAGGTACGGTTCAGAATATTATTGCAGAAACCGCTCGGCTGGAAGGGACGATCCGTACCACATCGAGCAGTATTATGGAGGAAGTGAAGACGGAGATCGAAAAATTAGTAAGAGGCATGGAAATCTCTAATGACTGCACTATAACAATCGATTACGGCTCCAATTACCATCAAGTCTACAATGATGAAACTGTAACAGGAAAGTTCATACAACTTATGGATGAACTCGGGTACGAATGGAAAGAAGCGGATCGTGCAATGACCGGGGAGGATTTCGGATATATGCTTAAAGAGATCCCCGGTTTTATGTTCTGGCTTGGAGTAGATTCGGAGGCCGGTCTGCATCAGTCGACATTAACGCCTAAGGAAGAAGCACTTGAATATGGAATTTCTATTGTAACAGACACCCTGTACCATCTTTAAACCTAAAGAGTACGGAAGGGAACAAAAAAAGCTGCCGGGACTCCGGCAGCTTTTTGTATGATTAGTGATACAAATGTTATCTGGCTACTTCCTTTTTTTCTTCGCTATTTTTGTAAATATTGACCTGATGTGGAAACGGGATGTCAATGCCAGCTTCATCAAGAGCTTCTTTGATCGCTTTCCGCATATCCCGCTCGACACTCCACTGTTCCATATTCTTCGTTTGACCGAGAATACGGATGACTATATCCGAGGAGCCGATGCTCTGCACACCGAGCACGTCCGGCCCTTCTATGAAGCGTTCATCCTCTTTGAAACGATCCGCGATTTTCTGCAACACTTTCATCGCTTCATCAATATTATCATCATACGAGATTCCAATATCAACTAGTGCGCGCATATTACCACGAGAGTGGTTGCTGACTCCTTCGATAAGACGGTTAGGTACAAAATGAAGGGTGCCGTCGAAACCACGGACTTTAGTGGTCCGAATACCGACTTCTTCGACGATCCCTTCATAACTTCCGACTGTTACATAGTCATCCACTTCCACTTGACGCTCCAGAAGCAGGAAGAATCCTGTCACTACATCCGCAACCAGATTCTGAGCACCGAAAGCTACTGCAAGACCTATGATACCCGCCCCTGCGAGCAATGGGCCGATGTCGATGTTAACTGCACCCAGAAGCATGATGAAAAGTATGAAGATCAAAGTATAAGAAAACACATTGATGCTCAGTTTTTCCAGGGTATTTGTACGCCCCGGGGTCAAATTTTTCTTTGCCCCCATCGTTTCCATCGATTTCGAGATAGCTTTAGAACCTACTGGTTTGATAATCGCAAATGCGATGAGCAACAAAATCAACTCAAGTATTACTGGTACAATCGTACTGATAATTTCGGATAAATCAAATTCAAGGCCGAAAATTTCCATGAACTCACTCCTTTCTTCTTAAGGCATCATATAAAAAACCAGTACTGAAATCAACAATACCCTTCAAAAGATGCTAATAATCTATTGATTCATTTTTTGAAAAAAACTGACAGATTACTGGTATTTTATTTCGAAAACCGATATATTTAAAGTAATGGAAAATGAGGTGAAAAATATGGAAACTTTTAAGAAATTGAAACAATTTTACTGGCCTTATAAATCCTGGTTATTATGGTCTTTGTTCGCTTTATTATTCGTTACGGGGATTACTGTAGTGTATCCGATTGTACTGCAAGTAACTATAGATAAAGTGATTATAGATGGACAGTATTCTTGGATTCCTTATATCAGTGCTATTTTCCTTGTTTTGATGGGAATCAAAGCCGTGGCTACATATTTCCATCAATATTTAGGTGATTACTTTGGTATCAAGGCCGTTTATACGTTAAGAGAAGCTTTATATAAAAAGCTGCAACGACTTTCTTTCCGTTATTATGATAATGCCAGTACGGGGGATATTATGTCGAAACTCACGGCTGATGTGGACGGCTTCCGCTTTTTCCTATCATTCGGATTTTCGGAATTCATCCGGATTGTTTTACTGATAACTGTCAGCCTTTCCGTTATGTTTTATTATTCGGTTCCGCTGGCATTGGTGACGATGGCGGCGATGCCGTTTCTTATCGTTGTAGTGTTCCGATTTGATCGCCGCGTGCACCCTGCTTTCCGGAAGATACGAAAATCATATGGAAAACTGAATACCAGAGTACAGGAAAATATTAGCGGAATGAATACAGTGAAATCTTTGTCCCGTGAAGACTTTGAAGTAGAGCGGTTTTTGAACAGGAGCGATCACTATCGGCAAACTTACATTGCTACCTCGAACATTTGGGCGAAGTTCTTCCCACTTATGGAGTTCATCGGAAACGTCTGTGTAGTGGCATTGCTCGCATTCGGCGGCTATCTAGTCACGACCGGTGAGCTGCAACTTGGTGAGCTTGTCGCATTTTTCAGTCTCGTGTGGTATATACTCGGGCCACTTATGAACTTCGGTTTTGTCATTAACCTGTTTTCTCAATCCAAGGCTTCTGGAGAACGTTTATTAAGTATTTTGGAGGAAGATGAAGACATCATCAACGCCCCTTCGGCAAAAGAGAATAAATTGAAAGGTTCTGTATCTTTCCGTGATGTTACATTGACGTACCCTGGTGAAGAAGAAAGAGCGTTAAGTCATATCACCTTCGACGCTCCTGCGGGGACGACTGTCGGACTGATCGGTGCGACAGGCTCCGGAAAGACCAGTCTGACTCAAGTGTTGACGAGATTCTATGAACCCGAATCAGGGCAGGTATATGTAGACGGGAAGCCGGTGGAGGAGTACGACCTGCAGCAGCTTAGGAGGAATATAGGGTTTGTGTTACAGGAATCATTCCTGTTCTCGACGACGATTAAAGAGAATATCGCTTACGGAAATCCTCTTGCGACAGAGAGCGAAATCATAGATTCTTCTAAAAGGGCCCAGGCTCATGAGTTCATTATGGATACACCTTATGGATATGACACTCTTTTGGGAGAACGGGGGATGGGGCTCTCCGGTGGTCAGAAACAGAGAATCGCCATCGCCAGAGCTATCTTAGTCGACCCTGCGGTGCTTATCCTTGATGATGCGACGTCCGCTGTGGATATGGATACGGAATTCAAAATCCAAATGGCTCTTAAGGAAGTTATGAGTGGAAGAACCACTTTCATTATAGCTCACCGTATTTCTTCACTGAAGCACGCTGATGAAATTCTCGTACTTGAAAACGGGGAGATCGCAGAAAGAGGAAAACATGAAGAGCTCCTTACAAACGGAGGTATTTATCAGAGGATTTATGATATTCAATATAAAGACAAAGAAAAAATAATGAAAACGTCACCAAGATAGAAAGGAGGAAGAAGGATGGCCCGTAATAAGAAACACCTGGAGCGATTTCAATATACAGAAGATAACGCTATAGAAAAGCCTTTCAATTGGACACAGTTGCTGAGACTTTTGAAATATGTACGTCCCTACACAAAAACCTTATTGCCGATTGCAATTGTAGCTATGCTCGTATCTACGCTGGTGCGTATGTTTGTACCGGTTATCATCGGGCGGGTAGCTTTTGATGTAGCCATTGCGGATGAAAACATCAGGTTGCTTGTGTGGATCGTGATAGGGATATCAGTCATGTATCTGTTCAATTATGTAGGAAATTTACTTCGCATCAAATACGTAAACATATTGGGACAAAACGTCATTTATGACTTGAGACAGCATCTCTTTTCCCATGTTCAACGATTATCCCATCGTTTTTTTGATACCAAATCGGCGGGATCGATTCTGGTAAGAATCATGAATGACATCAATTCTCTGCAGGAATTATTCACGAATGGGATAATAAATGTTCTGATGGACATCGTGCTACTCTCAGGAATCATCGTGTTACTATTCGCCCTCAGTCCGAAATTGGCTCTGGCGGTGCTGATCATTATTCCGATTATGTTTTATATTTCGACGAAACTACGAAGAAATATCCGGCGTTCCTGGCAAACGGTTCGTATTGAACAGTCGAAGCTCAATTCTCATCTGAATGAAAGTCTTCAGGGTATGAGGATCACTCAAGCGTTCGCTCAGGAAAATGAGAATGCCGAGTACTTCGAAGGAATCAATACCACTAATTTTCAAGCCTGGAATGATGCGTCCAGAAAAAGTGCTATGTTTCGTCCATTCGTGGAAATGAGTAATGCAGTAGGTACAGTCATACTTCTTGCATATGGAGCCCATCTTATTCTTGCAGGGGATATCACCATCGGTACATTCGTCTCTTTCTCTTTCTTCCTTGGTATGTTCTGGGAGCCCATTTCACGACTTGGCCAAATGTACAATCAGCTTCTTATGGCTATGGCAGCTTCAGAAAGGATCTTTGAATTTCTCGATGAACAGCCGAATGTGAAGGAGAAAGAAAATGCTGTGGAAATTATGGATATGAAAGGACACATTGAATTTGACCGGGTACAATTCGCATATGATGATAAAAGAATAGCGATACCTGATTTGTCATTAGAAATGAAACAGGGCGAAACGGTAGCTCTCGTCGGGCATACCGGGTCTGGTAAATCGACCATCGCGAACCTGATCAGCAGGTTTTACGACCCTACAGAGGGCCGTGTCAAAATAGATGGTATCGATCTTCAGGATGCGACGATCGAGAGTGTCCGTTCTCAGATCAGTGTAGTTCTTCAGGATACGTTCGTTTTTTCCGGTACGATCATGGAAAACATACGTTTTGGAAGACCGGATGCAGAGGATGAAGAGGTGAAAGAAGCTGCGAAGGTTGTAGGTGCAGATGATTTCATTGAGCGTCTTCCGGAAGGTTATTTCACAGAAGTCGAAGAACGGGGGAATATACTCTCAGCAGGCGAAAGGCAATTATTATCCTTTGCACGAGCGCTTCTGGCTGATCCTCGCATTCTAATACTAGATGAAGCTACTTCAAGTATCGATACAGAAACAGAAATGAGGATTCAGGAAGCATTGAACAAACTGCTCGAAGGTCGGACGGCTATAATGATTGCCCACCGGTTATCCACCATCAGAGAAGCGGACAGGATATTTGTTTTACAAGATGGAAAGATTCTTGAAAATGGTTCCCATGAAGAATTAATGGAAAGAGAAGGGGAGTATTACGAACTGGTGAAATCACAATTTCAGATGCTCGATGCGATTTAAGCTGCCGTATAACCGGCAGCTTTTTGTTTAATTACTAGAAGGATAGGGTATTTTGGTAGACATATTTCCAGTAAGTACGGTATAGTTACAAATAACAGGTATTGTGAAATTAGTCACAAAGTTGTCACTTATGTTGATGTCTCATCTTAGAATTCCAATACATTGATAAAACCAGTAGTAAGGGGGAATAGGAATGGTTGAACTGGATTCCGTGATGCTGAGTCGTATGCTGACTGCAATGACACTGATTTTTCATATTATTTTCGCTACAATCGGTGTTGGTGTGCCGGTGATGATTTCCATAGCGGAACTGATCGGTATCAAGAAAAAAGACCGATATTATTCACTCATGGCCAAGCGGTGGGCGCGGGGTTTCACTATCATTGTAGCCGTCGGAGTCGTAACCGGGACGGCGATCGGTCTTCAATTATCGTTACTATGGCCAAGTTTTATGCAACTTGCGGGTAAAGTCATAGCTCTTCCTTTGTTTATGGAGACCTTCGCATTCTTTTTTGAAGCCATTTTCCTTGGAGCATATCTATACACATGGGATCGCTTCAAGAATCCTATGACGCACTGGTGGTTGTCTATTCCAATTATCATTGGTGGTACATTATCGGCGTTTTTCATTACGACGGTCAATGCCTTCATGAATACACCTGCAGGATTCAATATGGAAGACGGAGTCATCAATGCGATCAATCCGATAGCCGCTATGTTCAATCCTGCCACTCCTACGAAAGTATTTCACGTAGTTTCGTCCGCTTATATGGCTTCTGCTGCTATCCTTGCGACTATTGCCGCAGTCACCTATCTTGTTAAGCGGGACCAGGAATACGCGAAACGCGCTTTGAAACTTACGGTAACCGCCACGCTCGTTTTTTCTATTTCTACTGCTATCGCGGGAGACCTTTCTGCGAAATTCCTGGCAGAGCATCAGCCCGAGAAACTTGCTGCCGGCGAATGGCACTTTGAAACAGAAGAAGGAGCGGATCTCGTCCTGTTTGGCACACTCGGCGAAGATAATGAAATAAACGGCGCCATCAGGCTTCCTAACATGCTCAGTTTCTTGGCATACGGCGACTTTAATGCTGAGGTGACCGGGCTTGACCAGATTCCGGATGATGAAGAACCTCCTTTATGGATCCATTACTTTTTTGACTTGATGGTATCAATCGGGATGTTTGTTCTTGGTATTACATTCCTTTATGTGCTCATGACTTATATTAAAAGGTGGAATCCCCATAATAAATGGATGATATGGGCATTAACATCGATTGGACCATTATCGATGTTGGCTATAGAATTCGGCTGGATCTATGCAGAAATTGGCCGGCAGCCTTGGATATTGAGAGGCTTTATGACCGTGGCTGAAGGAGCGACTACCTCCCCGCATGTAGGCGCTATGTTCCTGTTGTTCTTCCTGCTTTATTTTGTGCTTGGTGTGGGGACGCTTGTAGTTCTCCGGAAGATGTTCAAGAATCATCCTGCTGAAATTGAACTGGAACATCTTTACAAAGAAGTGGATAAAGGAGGGGAGCGATAATGGGATATGAGTATATAGGGATTACAGTATTATGGTTGTTTCTTTATGGTTATCTGATCGTAGCTTCCGTGGATTTTGGAGCAGGATTTTTCGCTTATTACGCAAGAATCACGAAAAAAGATCATATTATGAATAAATTGATTTCACGATACTTGTCACCTGTCTGGGAAGTCACCAACGTATTTTTCGTTTTCTTCTTCGTTGGTTTGGTCGGTTTCTTCCCTGACATGGCTTACTTTTTCGGCCAGGCTCTATTGATTCCGGGAAGTATAGCGATTGTTCTTATCGCTATTCGCGGATCGTTCTACGCATTTGAAAGCTATGGGTCGAAAAATAATTCCGTATATATGTTCCTTTACGGGGCTACAGGTCTATTTATTCCCGCTTCTCTCTCTACTGCCCTCACTATTTCCGAAGGAGGGTTCCTGAATGTTACTGAGAGCGGGGTCAGGCTTGAATTCGGTGAGCTGCTACTGAACCCTTACTCGTGGAGTGTAGTGTTCTTAGCGATCGTTTCCGTTCTGTATATAAGTTCTATGTTCCTGACGTACTATGCAGATAGGGCGGACGACGCGGATGCTTTGTCCCTCGTAAGAAAATATGCTTTGTTTTGGAGTATCCCTACTATCATTGCCAGCATGACCGTATTCATTGCCTTGAGTCAGCATAACCCGGAACACTTTAACCGTATGTTCGACTATTGGTGGATGTTCGGGTTGAGTGTGCTGTTCTATTTGATCACGGTGTTTCTTGTGTATAGTGAAAAGTTATACGGGTGGGCATTCATATCAGTCATGTTCCAATTCTTTTTTGCCTTTTTCGGGTATGGAGCTTCAAAGTTACCTTACCTCCTTTATCCTCACGTAACAATTTCGGAAAGTGTAACCCCTGATGCTATGGGATTAGCTTTAGTCATTGCTTTCATAGCGGGTTTATTACTGCTACTACCTTCATTGGCGCTACTTATGAGGATGTTTCTGTTCGATGCAGATTATATTAAAGGTAAAAAATAAGTGAGAAGGCCTCGCCCTTCTCACTTATTTTTGAGATAATAAGTGAGAAGCGAAGGAGGGGTATCAGTGAAAAGAGAATTTGCTGTAGTCGGTTTGGGCCGATTCGGTGGCAGTATATGTAGGGAGTTAAGCCAGGAAGGGATGAACGTACTGGCGATTGATACGGACGAAGATAAGGTAAACGAATTCAAAGATATAGCATCTCACGCTGTAATTGCGGACTCTACGGATGAAAATGTACTCCGTGAATTGGGGATTCGTAACATTGACCATGTCATTGTTGCGATCGGTGATAATATCCATGCAAGTATCCTGACTACACTCATACTTAAAGAGCTTGGTATCAAAACTCTGACGGTGAAGGCTCAGAACGATTACCATGAAAAAGTTCTGAATAAAATCGGAGCAGACCATGTTGTGCACCCTGAAAGGGATATGGGTCGAAGAATCGCTCATAATATCATATCGAATAATATACTCGATTACATTGAACTTTCTGATGACCATAGCGTTGTGGAAGTGAAAGCAGGAAGTAAAATGAGCGGGAAATCTCTCATCGATTTGGATATACGTGCTCAATATGGGTGTAACGTAGTAGCTATTAAACGTAATAAGGATATAATCGTTTCTCCCGGAGCTACGGAAGAAATCAAGGAAAGTGATGTATTGATTGTGATAGGAGCTGACAAAGATATAAGTCGCTTCGAGAAAAATCTTGTCGTAGAAGATGATTGAGATACTGAAGTAGAGGATCCAGTAGCACGGCAAGCTTCCGCATGAATATTTATTTTCAGGGTAGCCAAAAGAATAAAAAACGCGCGAAACCAAAAACTCATATTGGCTTCGCGCGTTTCTTTTATTTTGCGTGGAATCAAACTTCCATGATGATTGGAAGAATCATTGGACGCCGTTTCGTTTTTTCAAACAGGAATGGTGCAATCGTATCAGTAATTTCATTTTTGATTTCGGACCATTGGGTCGTCCGACGCTCCATAACTTTGTTCACATGCTTCGTGACAAGCTTCTGGGCATCTTTAATCAAGTCTTCAGACTCTCTCATATAGACAAAACCACGGGATATGATGTCAGGTCCGGAAGCAATTCTGAATTCTTTCATATCGATACTGACGACCACCATAACAAGACCTTCTTCGGAAAGGATCCGACGGTCCCGAAGGACGATATTACCGATATCGCCAATTCCGCTGCCATCTACATAGACAGCCCCGGACGGCACTTTACCTGCAACCATGGCTTCATCTTTACCAAGTGCGAGGACGTCACCATTGTCCATAACGAAAGTGTTATCCGGTTCAATGTCACAGTCTTCACTTAGTTTTGCGTGTTCTTTAAGCATCCGGTATTCACCATGGATAGGCATGAAGTATTTAGGCTGGATTAAACGAAGCATTAGCTTCATTTCTTCCTGACTTCCGTGTCCAGAAGTGTGAATATCACTTAATGGTCCATGGATGACTTCAGCTCCGGCACGGTAAAGTTTATTGATAGTACGGCTGACACTGATCGTGTTTCCAGGGATTGGGGAAGATGAGAACACGACAGTATCATTTGGGATAATTTGAATTTGACGGTGGGTACCGTTCGCAATTCGTGATAATGCGGCCATCGGTTCACCTTGGGAGCCGGTGCATAGGATGGTCACTTCATGGGCGGGGAGACGGTTGATTTCATGAGCGTCGATGAATGTACCTTTTGGAGCACGGATATATCCGAGTTCCTGACCGATACGAATGGAAGACTCCATACTTCTGCCGAATACCGCTACTTTACGGTTGTGCTGTACAGCGCCTTCAATCATTTGTTGAAGTCGGTAAATGTTAGAAGCGAATGTCGCAAAAATCAATCGGCCTTTCGCTTTAGAGAAAACATTTTTGATGTTCTCTCCGACAACTCGTTCTGATTTAGTGAATCCCGGAACTTCTGCGTTCGTACTATCGGAAAGCAAGGCAAGAACTCCTTCTTTACCTATTTCTGCCATACGTGCGATATTAGCAGGCTCTCCTACTGGGGTGAAATCGAATTTGAAGTCACCTGTATGAACGATGTTACCTGGTGGTGTTTTCACAACGATTCCGAAAGAATCCGGAATACTGTGAGTGGTGCGGAAGAAAGATACGGAGGTCTTTCTGAATTTGATCACGTCATCTTCCTGAATTTCATGAAGTGTCGTGTTTTTTGTAAGACGGTGTTCGTCCAGTTTGTTCTTCAATAGACCTATAGCCAGTTTTCCGGCATAAACAGGTACGTTCAATTCACGCAACAGATAAGGAACACCGCCGATATGGTCTTCGTGTCCGTGTGTGATGAAAAGCCCTTTGATTTTATCCTTGTTTTGGATAAGGTACGTGTAGTCAGGGATAACATAATCGATCCCTAGTAATTCGTCTTCCGGGAATTTGATCCCTGCATCAATGAGGATAATTTCGTCTTGAAATTGGATGCCGTAAGTGTTTTTGCCGATTTCTCCAAGACCGCCTAGAGCGAAAACGGCTGTCTGGTCATTTTTTACGAATTTCATCGGTCAGTATTGCTCCACTTGGTAATCTTCATTCTTCTGTTCATATTCAAGGTGTTCCTCACTTAACACTTGAATAAATTCAATATTTACGTTCTTATCGGCTAATTTTGCACGTACCTCACGCTCAGCGTTTGCTTCAACGTACATAGAACTCGTACGTTCTCTTACAGGAACTTCACCGGGAATTTCCTGATAATAAACTTTGTATATCATTGTATTCTATCTCTCCTCTAGATTTGATTTGTAATTGTTCGCACGTATTTCCGGAATTCATAAAGCATCACGCATACATTTTTCTTTCGAGTATTCGTTTCCAACGTTTTTTGAGCCTTCTTCTTAAACGCTTCATCACAGCGTCCATCTCCCTTCAATAAATAGAAGAAAACCGTTAGCAAAACGTATGACCGCCCAATCCCTGTTACCTATAGTATAATACGGTTTTCTTCATAATGAAACAATTAAGTTGATAGTCGCTGTAAAGTTTTTCGGAGATACACAATCGAGCATGCCTTCTGTGCGTATTCTTTCCAAAATGTAAAAGTCGTGCTACAGTATATCCATTAATGAAATTACAGAACTCAGGAGGAGAAGGAATGACAAAGAAACTGGCATTTTTTGATATAGATGGAACACTTCTCGACCACAATAAGGAACTATCGACATCGACTATCGAAACAATCACGAAGCTTCAAAAACAGGGTGTTTATTGTGCGATAGCTACTGGACGTGCGCCCTTTATGCATAATCGAATAAGAGAAAAACTCGGTATCAGTTCATTCATCAGTTTTAACGGGCAGTATGTCGTACTCGAGGACACTCCTGTTTATAAAAATCCCCTTAAACACGAAGAACTTGATTCTTTGTATAAAAAAGCGATCGCTAATAACCACCCGGTCATTTTTATGAATGAAGATACGATGAAAGCCACAGAACCAGGGAGCAACAGAGTGGAAAAAGCTCTTCAGTCTCTTCGTTTCAATTATCCTGAAGTGGACGAACTCTACCATGAAAAAAGAGAAATGTATCAATCCCTCATATTCTGTGAAGGTGATGAAATAGAAAGTTATCGTCAGTCCCATCGGGCTTTCGACTATATCCGGTGGCATAAATACTCCTGCGATATCATCCCCAGCGGTGGGTCGAAATCTGAGGGGATTCGGAAATTGATTGAAGCGGCAGACGTAGACATGGGGAATGTTTATGCATTTGGCGATGGACCCAATGATATCGAGATGATCCGTGATGTAGGGACCGGTATTGCAATGGGGAATGCCGTTTCCGAAGTGAAAGCGGCCAGTGATTATGTGACAGATGATGTTTCCGAGGATGGATTGACCAAGGCGGTATATGAAATAGGGTTACTTTCTTAAAAACCAGGATCTGTTAAAGACGGTTGTTGATTTCAGAATAATGGGTGGAGACGCCCGCGGCAAGCTTTCACTCGTAGAAATGAAAATCAAAAAGGAACGATAACAGTGATAATAACAATAAAGCCGGGCCGTTTCAGTACGGTCCGGCTTTATTGTTATGATTTTAAAGATAGGCTCTGTCAAAGCCGGTCGTTGATTTTGGAACGTAGGGCAAACAGGCCTAGCTGGTAGGGCCTGAAATCAAAAGTTCTCAGGATTGATCGTAGAGAGTGCAGGAAAGCACACTGACATGTCCATACCAATCTTAAATTCGCAGAGCCACTTTCAAAAAGGGACGAAGCCATTATTCCACTGGTTATCTATCAGCAGGGGTAGCATTATCGGGAAGTCGGTAAGGATCATCCTTATCGATGTAATCATAAAACATAACCCCATTCAAATGGTCGATTTCATGTTGAAAAACGATCGCTGCGAAATCTTTGAGGCGGAGTTTCAATTCATTTCCTTCAAGATCGGTAGCTTTGATTGTGATTCTTCGATAACGCGGAACATATCCCGGGACTTCTCTGTCTACAGAAAGGCATCCTTCTCCCGTGGATAAATAGGTCATTTCTACAGAATGACTGACTATTTTAGGGTTGAACAGTCCATAACTGTATTCTTTCTCATTCAGGTCGGTGAAATGAACGGCCAGCATCCGTTTATTGATATCTATTTGAGGTGCGGCCAGACCAACACCCGGGCGGAGGCCGTATCTATCACAAATTTCTTCATCCTGA
Source organism: Salimicrobium flavidum (assembly GCF_900156645.1). Classification (GTDB taxonomy): domain Bacteria; phylum Bacillota; class Bacilli; order Bacillales; family Halobacillaceae; genus Salimicrobium; species Salimicrobium flavidum. The sequence continues at coordinate 519,779 of NZ_FTOC01000001.1, read as the reverse complement.
CTATTTTTTATAAACTGAAGCATATCTTCTAAAGTTTGTTCTTCTTCTTCCGTCGGTGGTAAGTTTATAGGTTCTGCTTTTTTTCGAAGAGCGGGATGCCCCTCCCTTACAATATCATCCATTGTTATCAACTGTCTCATCCTCTCTTTCTTCTTTCAATACGATAGAAAATCATCTTTTCTTTCTATTCCATTTATTATACTATTGTAGATATGAGTTAAAAACAATGAAAGTTTTCTATCTATTAAGGGGGAGCGACATCGTGATAAGAAAATCAGCTATGGTACTTTTTTTGGGAATGGTAGCATTTTTAGCTTCATGTTCAGGCCAATCCGCTCAGGAAGAAATGTATGATCATCTCGAAAAAACGGTAACACTTGAAGATGCATTCAAGGAACAGCAACAGCAGTTATCTGCGTTAGAAGAAGAAGAACAACAATTGTATAGTGAGATAATCAATTCAAGTAAGGACGAATTGAATACGATCCAGGAATTATCTGAAGAAGCTATTGGTATTGTAGAGGAACGCAAAGAGAAACTGAAATTAGAAAGTGAAAGCATTCAATCAGCGAAAGAAGAGTTCAACAAGGTAGCGCCATTGATAGAGGACATAGAAGAGAACGAAGAGGCGAGAAATGCAGCAGAAGAACTGGTTACTGTGATGGATAAACGTTATAGCAATTATGAAGAGTTGCATGCAGCTTATAAAGAAGCACTGACAATGGATGAAGAATTGTACACGATGTTAAAAGAAGAAAATTTGCAGGAAAGTGAGCTTCGCTCCCAAGTTTCCGATATCAATGAAAAATATGGGCGCGTAATGGAAATCAACGAAACGTTCAATGAGCAGACGGAGCGTTTCAACGAATTGAAGAAAGAATTTTATGAAGCATCAGATCTCAATGTTGATTATAATGAAAGTTAAGTATAAAGGCCGCGCCTCCGGGGACGGTCTTTTTCTTTTGCAAATTCCCACATCATAAACTACAATTACAACAGAAGGATTAATAGAGTAATACAGATTTGGATAGTGGGAGGAAATGAATAACAAGAAACATTTGTACCTACAGGTCCTTCTTTTATTAAATGATCCGAAGTTCTGTCTATTGACGAATTCATTGGAAGTGGGCTAAACTATTAAAGGATTAAACATTGTACCAGTTAATAGTGTAGATCTTTTTGTAACAGTTGTACTATGGAGGTATGTGATTAGGATTTTTTCCAATCGGGTATCACTAATAAGAGGCGATAGGTACATGTTTCCTTTGAATTTGGCTACACTGAACAAAAGTACTCCTGGTCGAACAGGAATAGCATTTCACATTTTTTATATGGAAAGGAAGAGGTGACAGACATTGAAACGAACTCTTGAAAATATTGAAAATCAGTTCGAAACATTTCAAATTCTGAACGAAGAAGGCGAGATCGTGAATGAAGACGCAGTGCCTGAACTTTCAGACGACGATTTAAAAGAAATTATGCGCCGTATGGTTTATACACGTATCCTGGATCAGCGTTCCATTGCATTGAACAGACAGGGACGTCTCGGTTTCTATGCTCCGACAGCGGGACAGGAAGCATCACAACTGGGGAGCCAATACGCACTTGAACAAGCGGACTATATTCTTCCGGGCTATCGTGACGTACCTCAACTGATCTGGCAGGGTCTTCCACTATACAAAGCATTCTTGTTCTCTAAAGGACATTATGTCGGTAATCAGATGCCTGACGGGTTGAACGCGGTGAGTCCTCAAATTATTATCGGTGCTCAGATTACCCAGGCAGCCGGTGTAGGAATCGGATTCAAAAAACGTGGAGAAGAGGCTGTAGCGATTACTTACACAGGAGATGGCGGAGCTTCCCAAGGTGACTTTTACGAAGGAGTCAACTTCGCAGGTGCCCTAGGTGGACAGAACATTTTTGTCGTGCAGAATAACCAATTTGCCATCTCTGTACCTGTAGAGAAACAGTCTGCGGCTCAGACAATAGCTCAAAAAGCGGTTGCTGCCGGTATCGAAGGTATCCAGGTGGACGGAATGGACGTACTCGCCGTTTACGCTGTAACCAAAGATGCAAGAGAGCGCGCCATTAATGGAGAAGGTCCTACATTGATTGAGACTCTTACGTATCGTTACGGTCCTCACACAATGGCAGGGGACGATCCTACACGTTACCGTACGGAAGACATGAATGACGAGTGGGAGAAAAAAGATCCGATTGTCCGTTTCCGTAAATATCTCGAGAGCAAAGATCTATGGAATGAAGATGAAGAGAATAAAGTCATCGAGAAGGCAAAAGAAGAAATCAAAGCTGCAATTAAAGAAGCGGATAACACACCAAAACAGAAAGTCACTGACTTGATGGATATAATGTATGAAGAACTCCCACAGAGCCTGAAAGAACAAAGGGAAGAATACGCAGAGAAGGAGTCGAAGTAAATCATGGCACAAATGACAATGATACAAGCCATCACAGAAGCGATGCGCACAGAACTTGGTAATGATGAAAATGTGCTGGTCTTCGGGGAAGACGTCGGTCATAACGGCGGTGTATTCCGCGCTACAGAAGGCTTGCAGGATGAATTTGGCGAAGAACGTGTATTTGATACACCTCTCGCAGAATCAGGTATCAACGGCATGGCTATAGGTCTTGCTCTTACAGGATTCCGTCCTGTACCTGAGATTCAGTTCTTCGGTTTCGTGTTCGAAACGATGGACGCAATCAGCGGTCAGATGGCACGTTACCGGTTCAGGACCGGTGGCACTAAATCGATGCCGATTACAATACGTTCCCCGTTCGGCGGAGGTGTCCACACGCCCGAGCTGCACGCTGACAGTCTTGAAGGACTGATGGCTCAACAGCCTGGACTTAAAGTGGTGATTCCTTCAAATCCTTATGATGCGAAGGGCCTCCTGATTCAATCCATCCGTGATAATGATCCGGTCATTTTCCTTGAGCATATGAAACTGTACCGTTCTTTCCGTGAAGAAGTTCCGGAAGAAGAATACACAGTAGAACTCGGTAAAGCGAATGTGAAACGGGAAGGGTCAGATGTGACACTTGTAGCGTATGGAGCGATGGTTCACTCTGCACTTAAAGCTGCTGAACAGCTTGAAGAAGACGGAGTATCTGCTGAAGTGATCGACCTTCGTACGGTCAGCCCGGTCGATTATGAAACGATTCTCGAGTCGGTTAAGAAGACAAACCGCGCTGTTATGATCCAGGAAGCGCAAAAACAGGCAGGAATCGCCTCGAGTGTAGCTGCAGAGATTCAAGAGAAAGCTATTCTTCACCTTGAAGCTCCTGTTATGCGTGTTACTGCACCGGACACTGTTTATCCGTTTACGCAAGCGGAAGGTGTATGGCTGCCGGATCATACCTCTATCATTGAAAAAGTAGAAAGTGTAATGAATTTTTAAAATAAAAACCAGGTAGGAGGTTTTCGCAAATGGCATATGAGTTTAAATTGCCTGATATCGGTGAAGGTATCCATGAAGGTGAGATTGCAAAGTGGTTTGTAAAAGAAGGGGAAGAAGTATCAGAGGATGATGTGCTCTGTGAAGTTCAAAACGATAAAGCTGTCGTAGAAATCCCTTCACCAGTAGATGGAACAGTAAAAGCAGTACACGTAGCTGAAGGTGAAACGACAACTGTCGGCACGGTCATCATCACTTTTGATGCTGAAGGTTACGAAGATGAAGGTTCTTCTGAAGAGTCTCAGGAAGAAGAGAAAAAAGAAGAGCCGAAAGAAGGAAAGAAAGAGGAAGAAAAAGAAGAGAAGTCGGATGAAAAACCGGCTGCGTCATCTTCTTCAGACGAGTCAGAAGAAGATGATGGAACGCGCGTAATAGCTATGCCATCAGTGCGTAAATATGCGCGGGAGAACGATGTGAACATACAGAAAGTACAGGGAAGCGGAAAGAATGGTCGTATCCTGAAAGAAGACATTGAAGCTTATGTAAATGGTGATCAGACAGCTGCTGAAGGTGAGAAAGACGAATCTGCCGAAGAAACTCAAACAGATTCCACTGAATCTAAGCAGCAAGTTCCTTCCGGCGAAGCTTATCCGGAAACCCGCGAGAAAATGAGTGGCATGCGTAAAGCTATTGCGAAAGCTATGGTCAACTCGAAGCAGACAGCTCCCCATGTTACACTGATGGATGAAGTAGACGTAACGGAACTTGTCGCTCACCGTAAGAAGTTCAAAGAAGTTGCTGCTGAACAGGATATCAAGCTGACATATCTTCCATATGTAGTGAAAGCCCTCGTTTCAACGCTTAAGAAGTATCCGGTATTGAATACTTCTCTCGATGATGAAACGCAGGAAATTATTCAGAAGCACTACTATAACATCGGTATTGCAGCTGATACGGATAAGGGACTACTTGTTCCAGTAGTGAAAGATGCGGATCGTAAAGCGGTATTCTCGATTTCTGATGAAATCAACCAGCTTGCTGTCAAAGCACGTGATGGAAAACTTACTGGTGAAGATATGAAAGGTGCTTCGACAACGATCACAAATATCGGATCTGCTGGCGGTCAGTGGTTCACACCTGTAATCAACCATCCGGAAGTTGCAATCCTTGGTATTGGCCGAATTGCAGAAAAACCGATGGTCCGAGACGGAGAAGTAGTAGTTGCTCCGGTACTTGCGATTTCCCTAAGCTTCGACCACAGAATCATTGATGGAGCAACTGCACAGCACGCAATGAACAACATCAAGCGTTTACTGAACGATCCACAACTAATTATGATGGAGGCGTAAAGTATGGTAGTAGGAGATTTCCCGATTGAATTAGACACATTAGTAGTAGGAGCAGGACCTGGCGGCTACGTTGCTGCCATCCGTGCTGCTCAGACAGGCCAGAAAGTATCTATTGTTGATAAAGGAGACCTTGGAGGCGTTTGTCTTAACGTCGGTTGTATTCCTTCCAAGGCCCTTATTGAAGCTGGACACAATTTTGAAAAGGCTAAAGGGAACTCGGATATGGGTATATCTACTGAGAATCCTACTGTCGATTTCTCGAAAGTCCAGGAATGGAAAGGTAGCGTCGTGGAGAAACTTACGGGCGGCGTGCAAGGTCTTTTGAAAGGCAACAAAGTTGATATTCTGAGAGGCGAAGCTTACTTCGTGGATCAGAATACAGTGAAAATCATGGATGATAAGCAGTCCCAGACTTACAAGTTCAAAAACTGCATTATCGCTACAGGTTCCAGCCCGATCGAAATTCCTAATTTCAAATTCTCTGATCGCGTTCTTGATTCTACAGGAGCACTTGCTCTTAAGGAAATACCGAAGAAACTCATTGTAATCGGTGGAGGGTATATCGGTACTGAACTTGGTACGGCATACGCAAACTTTGATACAGAAGTTACGGTACTTGAAGGTACAGACCGAATTATGAACGGTTTTGAAAAAGACCTTGTTCAGCCGGTTATGAAGAACCTTAAGAAAAAAGGTGTCGAAGTAGTGACCAACGCCATGGCTCAAGGCGTGGAAGAAACGAAAGATGGAGTGAAAGTCACCTACGAAGTGAAAGGTGAAGAGAAGACTGTTGAAGCTGATTACGTACTCGTAACAGTAGGGCGTACTCCGAACACGGATGAGCTTGGTCTCGAAGAAATGGGAGTAGAAATGGACGACAAGGGCTATATTCAAGTAGATAAGCACAGTCGTACCAATTTCGAAAACATTTACGCTGTCGGAGATATTGTACCTGGTCCTCCGCTTGCTCACAAAGCTTCGTATGAAGGTAAAATTGCAGCGGAAGTCATCGGGGGAGAGAAAGCGGAGGTAGATTACCTAGCTATCCCTGCAGTCGTCTTCTCTGATCCGGAAATCGCTTCGGTCGGATATACGAAAGATACAGCGACAGAAGCTGGTTATGAAGTGAAAGAGTCCAAGTTCCCATTCCAGGCTAACGGACGCGCACTTTCACTTAATGACACGGACGGCTTCCTTAAGCTTATCACTCGAACTGAAGATGGTCTGATCATCGGCGGCCATGTCACAGGACCTAATGCCAGTGATATGATAGCTGAAATAGGTCTTGCGATCGAAACAGGCATGACGGCCGAAGATCTATCGCTTACGATTCATGCGCATCCATCTCTTGGTGAGATTACGATGGAAGCATCCGAAGTTGCAATCGGTCGACCGATTCACATTAAATAATCAATAAAAAGCCTGCATCAGAAAATTTCTCTTTTGCAGGCTTTTTTTATTTGTTATATCAGCGGTTATCGTTGATTTTCTTCTCTGGGGGCAGAAGCTTGCCGGGAGCATGACACTAGGTCTTCCGCAACTCTCTGTCATCGATTCAACTGATTCTCCGTTCATGCTCCTCTCGGCAGGCGTCTTCAGTCTTCGTTCAAAATCAAAACCCGGCTTTAACAGAGACGTTCATGTAAAGTCCTTTGCACCATGTTCTATGAAAATTTCGGGCTCTGTAAATGATTCGTGTTGTTAGGATAAATGTAGAGAAAGGCGGCGACTCCGACGGGAACTCGGGTAGCTGAAGACCCCACAGAGAAACGAGGAGGCTGAAGCATTGCCCGCGGAAAGCGTCCGCCTGAATATTTATTTTCAGGGTAGCCTTTTTATTTGTAATGGGAGAATGTGATCATACGCATATTAAAAAAGCTGTGAGCGGCGCTCACAGCTTTTGATCTTGAAGTATGGTATTTAACTGCTTAACGATCTGCTGCTTACTCAAGGACTCCCCAGAAACATCTCCGATGACTGTACCTTCTCTTTTGACAATTATCGAAGGGATCTCCTTGGAAGAATTTGTGACTTCCTGAGCTGTCATTTCCTCTCTGGTAAATTCAAAGGAGTGTGATTCTGTCTCTTTGAATTCAAGTAATGCAGACATGTACGGTTTCATGGATGCTTCATCTTCTTCTGCCACAAGTATAAGTTCATAATCATTTCCGCTGGCATAAATAACATCAATGGTGGGATCGGTCACCTGAAGATTTACTACAAATACTAGTATATAAATTAGCAAGAAAGAGTATTTCATTACACGCTCGTCTCCTTCCGTTTATCTCTATATAAAGAATAACAAAGATAGGAAGAAAAACCGTTAATGTAATTGAAATGTTAAGGAAAAGTCATCCATTTGTAGATTAGGGTCATTAAAACGAAAAAAATCTGAAGTTTTTTCTTTATCCTGGAACATATTCAGATGTGTTCTAAACATAACTTTACCTTTTACTCGACGGATTACACACTATGCTCTAATGTGAATCAAAAAAAGCGTCCGGATTTCCGGACGCTTTAAAAAAGCTATTTTTTCTTTTTCAAGTCGACGAGTTTTGCTTCTTCTTTGAATGCGATCATAAGGGAGAAACAAATCATAATCAAAATAAAAGTGAACGGGAAGGCAGAGATGATTGCAGCGGTCTGCAAAGCACTCAATCCACCTTGCCAAAGTAATACGGATGCTGCTCCGGCCTGTATGACCCCCCATGTAAATTTAACTCTACGATTCGGGTTCAGGCTGCCATTTGTCGTCTGCATTCCGAGAACGAAAGTAGCTGAGTCTGCAGAAGTGATAAAGAATGTACCGATCAGGAGCAGGCCGACGATAGACATTACTGAGCCAAACGGTACGTGCTCAAGCATGGAGAACAAAGCAACTTCCGTACCGAGTTCTGACATATCAGAAAAGACGTCGATACCGTCAAAATATTCTAGGCCGATTGTCGCTCCACCAAACGCGGAGAACCATAGGGCACCGAAAATAGTCGGCACGAGCAGGACACCAAGGACAAATTCGCGGATTGTACGACCACGGGACACGCGGGCGATAAACGTTCCTACGAAAGGAGCCCAGGAAATCCACCATGCCCAGTAGAAGATAGTCCAATCTTGGATCCATGAATTGTCCTGGGAGAACGGTGTCAACCGGAAACTCATATATGGTAAATCTCTAATATAAGCACCGAATGAAGTCGTGAAGAAGTCCATGATAAAGTTTGTCGGCCCTGCAAAAATCATGAAAAGCAGTAACAGTAAAGCTAACACGATGTTCGTATTACTTAAATACTTGATCCCCTTGTTCAGTCCTGTCATTGCGGAAGCCATGAACAGCACGGTTACTGCTACAATGATGATGAATTGAAGGGTGAATGTATTCTCCAAACCGGAAAATGTAAAAGAGAGCCCACTGGAAATCTGAAGTGCTCCCAGTCCGAGAGACGTAGCTACACCAAAGATGGTGGCGAATACTGCAATTGAATCAACGATAGTTCCGATAGGTCCCTGGATTCGTTTTTCACCAAGTAGTGGTACTAGTGCTGTACTAATAACTCCCGGGGCACCTTTTCTGAATTTGAAATACGCAAGGGCCAAAGCTAGTGTAGCATAAACAGCCCAAGGGTGAAGTCCCCAGTGGAAGAATGTATACTTCATAGCTGAATAGGCCGCGTCAGGCGTCTGACTTGATTGCTCAGGTACAGCTGGTGTATGGAAGTGGGATAGTGGCTCTGCAGCTCCCCAGAAAACAAGCCCGATTCCCATACCGGCACTGAAAAGCATAGCAAACCATGTGATGTATGGATATTCCGGTTCATCTTCCGGTTTTCCTAGTTTCAATCTTCCATACTTCGAGAAAACTAAGTAGATCGCAAAGATTACAAATCCTGTAGTGGAAAGCAGGTAGAACCATCCGAATTTTTCGGTGAGGAACCCTTGGATTTGTGTAGTAACAGTAGAGAGGTTACCGTTTGGTAGTACGCTTTCCGGGATGACTCCCCATCCGATAAATAAGAATGCGATAACTACTGAAATGTAGAATACTTTTGTTACTTGATTCATCAAGTGTTCATCCTTTCTTCTTTTTTTCATCATTAGACATGATATGGGCTCTATGCTTTGAAGTCAACTGGTTCATTTCTTCCAGGACATCGTGGAAAGACAACAATTCATAGACCAACACCACTTCAGAAGCGAAATGATGTCTGAAGCCATAGTTCTTCTGGATGTGTTCTTCTCGCCATTTCCAGAATAGACGATCCAGCTCTTCTATAAGTTTGAATTGCTCTTCACTTATCTCGTGATGGTCATCCATAATCGTCTGTTCGAAATGAGTGCTCAGGTTCTGAAGGAGATCAACCTCACTCTGACTGAATGAGGGAGATGCTTCTCTTGCGAATATCATATTTCCGAGATGATGAGCGAGTTGATGCATCAGAGATAAATGTTCTTTCACATAGACGAGCTGTTTCAAGTCTTTTCTGGAATGGCGATGATAATTCCATTCTTCACGTTGGAAATTCAACAGATTTTCAGTTCGTTCCAGCCGACTAGTCAACTGACGATGGAGCCTTTTCGTCAAGGCTTTCTTATGCTTGGCGGTGTGAGTAATATCGAGAATAATGCTACTGAGCAGTTGACTTGAAGTTTTATTCATCGCATGAAGGTTCTGCAATATAGTCGGTGTATAGTTGGGTGGAAGCAAAAAGAAATTCACAAGAGTGGAAACGACGATACCAATAGAAGTAGTACCCAACCTTGTGATAAACGAAACAATTTCACTTCCTCCAAAATCAGGGATCATAGCAATTGCAGTAATGGTTGCAACAAGAATACCCTCATCCAGTTTTAGTTTGTGACATATCCCGATGGTCAGCATTGCAGCCAGGCCGAATGTGAGTGCCCCTTTGCCGAACATTGAATACATAAGTACTGCAATGAGCGCTCCAATGGCTGACGCCGGAAATCGCACAGCGGCTTTTCTTATCGATGCAACAGCAGTATGTTCAATAGTAACCACAGCAGTAATCACAGCGAAAATTACCGGTAAGTTGAATATAGAACAAATCAGTGCAGTAAGAAATACCGAAATACCAGTCTTGATTGTTCGTCCGCCGAATAGTTTGAAATGTTTCAAATACTGCTTCACTCTAAGGGACCACCTTTTAAAGACTTCTCGATAAGTCACGTTTATATATTGTAATACAAATTTCGTTTGAATAATAGAGAATATGGAGAAACTATATTATAATTAAAGAAATTACATAATATTATAGGGGGAAATTATAATGAGATTGTGGATTATAATGGTTGTTGTTCTCCTTCTGGCGGCCTGTAGTGCTTCAGGAGATGCAACTTCGGAAGGTAAGAGTGAGGAAGAAACCGATAAAAAAGAAGGGACAACAGAAAAGAAAGAGGATGAACAAAAGAATGAAGACGAAGTTAAGGGTACTGAAGACATAGAAAAAGAAGAAAAAAAGAAGGTGACAGAACCACACTATAAGATTCAAGAGGATTGGTCATTTTCCCCTATCAATGAGGAAACTTCCAAAGTGGCACTTTTGACTATCGATGATGCTCCTGACGAACATGCCGTAGAAATGGCGGAAAAACTTAAAAAGAAAGATGCTCCTGCCATTTTCTTCGTGAATGGACACTTCCTGGATACGCCTGAAGAGGCAGAAATGCTTAAGAAAATTCATGAAATGGGTTTTCCGATAGGTAATCACACTCAAACTCATGCTTCATTGCCCGATTTAACTGAAAAAGAACAGAAAGAGGAAATCGTAGGTTTGAATGACCGGATCGAAGAAATCATAGGAGAGCGGCCTGATTTTTTCCGAGCTCCTTTTGGTCAGAACACTGAGTATTCAAAACAGCTCGTCCAAGAGGAGGGGATGCTTCTCATGAATTGGACATACGGGTATGATTGGAACGAAGAGTATACGAATGCAGAGAGTTTGGCAGACATTATGGTAAACACACCGTTACTAAGAGATGGAGCGAACCTTCTGATGCATGACCGGGAATGGACGAACAACGCTTTGAAAGATATAGTGACAGGTTTGCGTGACAAAGGTTATACCTTACTTGATCCTGAAAAAATAAAACATCCTTGATTATTTGAGACCTATTAAAAGGTCTCTTTTTTTCTTTCACAGAAGTGAGGGGGTTCGGAAGTGCCCAGTATACCCTCCACAATTTTTCACATTGCGAAAAAATATCAATATCAAATAAATAAAGCCCCTAAATAGGGTGAAAACTTTGCGCGATTAGTCTAAAATCAATTAGTATGACATTTTTATAAAAAAGTTATACTATACCATTGACTTTCTTGTTTTTCCCACTTATAATGAAACTACATTGAAAGCGATTACAAAAAAGAGAGGATGGATGCAAAATGGGAACTATCGTATGCCAAGACTGTCAAAGGGTAATTGAACATTTCGAGAATGAAAAGGTTTCGACGCTTTACAGTACTTGCCCGACTTGCAATACTAAATAACTATTTTACGGAAGAAGCTGCCGATTTCGGTGGCTTCTTTCATTTTGTATGACCTATAAATTGAATCTTTGATTTTAGATTGGCATTCATTTTATTCATGTATGCTAAACTGAAATGAGGAGGGGGCTATTATATGAATTGGAAAACAAAAATCACGGAATTGCTTTCTATCCGATACCCGGTTATTCAAGGGGGGCTTGCATACCTTGCTTATTCTGAACTTGCTTCTGCCGTATCGAATGCAGGAGGTCTGGGACAAATTACGGCTATGAGCCTGGAATCTCCGGAAAAACTTCGTGAAGAAATACATAAAACCAGGAATAAAACCGTTCATCCATTCGGTGTCAATTTTGCTATAGGAAGCCATGGAAGACCTTATGAAGATATGGTGCAAGTGGCGATTGAAGAGCAGGTGCCGGTGGTTTCTGTAACTGGAGGCAATCCGAAAGGTGTACTCGATATGTTGAGTAATACAGGGATTAAGAAGTTGGTATTGGTAGCTGCAAAGCGACAAGCAAAAAAAGCTGAGGAACTTGGGGCTGATGCTGTGATGGTTGTGGGACAGGAAGGCGGAGGTCATATTGGCCGCTCGGATACTGGTACCTTCATTCTTACTCCTGAGGTGGTTGATACTGTAGAAATCCCGGTTATTGCATCTGGGGGTATTTCGGATGGACGGGGAGTGATGGCTGCCCTTGCTCTTGGGGCCGAAGGTGTGGAAATGGGAACGAGGTTTATTGCGACGAAAGAGTGTCTGCATGCTCATGAAAAATACAAACAGAGTATTCTGGATGCGACTGATGAAGGCACGACGGTGATCAAAATATCGCTAGGTACTCCTGCAAGAGTACTGGCGAACGATTGGACTGATCAAATCCTTGCTTTGGAGAAACAGGGTGCAGATTATGATAAATTGAAAACACTCATTTCAGGAGAGGCAAATAAAAGTTTCATTCATATGGGGTTAGAAAAACAAGGGTTTGGATGGGCAGGGCAGGTCTCGGCCAGAATCCATGAAGAGCTGAGTGTTCAGCAATTATTTGATAAAATAAAAGAGGAAGCAGATTATATAAGTGACAAATGGAGGTGAGGAACGGTGGATTACACTTATCCTATAGATGAAGAATATTGGTCGAAAGAAGAAATTATAGATGTCGTGAACTTTTATTCACTGGTCGAAGAAGCTTATGAAAATGGCGTGGAAAAAGGGAAACTCATGGATGCGTATAAGCGATTCAAACAGGTAGTTCCTTCCAAAAGCGAAGAAAAACAGCTATTCAAATCATTTGAACGTGCTTCTGGTTATTCGGCCTATCATGTGGTTAAAGAAGCGAACAACGCAGACGTAGTAAATATAAAAATGTAAAGAGGGCTTCGACTGAAGCCCTCTTTACATTTTTTAGGTTCTTAATGCTTTTTCGTAAATAGGAAGTAGTGTCTCGAATGTTTCTTTCGCTTCCCGGATGAAGGACTGCTTGTCTTTTAGGATATCGTCGTCTGAAGAAATGCGTCGCCCTACAAGGAACTCTCCTTTTTTCACGTCCCGGAAGCGGGTGAGCGTCTCATTCAACGTGCTCTCGGAAAATGAAATACCTTCGTTCTTTGTGTGATCCTTAGATAGAACAAAATAATCGGGAATAGTCTGCTTTATCGCATCGAAGTCTTCGAGGAAAGTTTTTGCTATTTCTTCTTTGTTCGGAGCTTCGTAAATGAACGCCAGCCAGAGAAACACATTGTCCTCCCACATCCCTACCTGAAAATGGGGGATTTTTTTATAGCCACGCTTGTTATTGGCTATAGCGGCCCACGTATCATCTGGAGGGTTTTTACTGCGTCTAGCATGTTTCGCTACGTGTACAAACATCTCATCACCGGTTTGTGCTGCAAGGTCCGGAGCGATCGTTTGGGCTATATCTTCGAGCTTCGGCGAAACCCTGGACCTGAGAACTTCCATCCTTTCCTCGAGCCCATCAATTTGGAAGACTTCAAAGTCTTTTTCTGTAAATCCACTGAATGTAGTCATATTATCACCTCGAATTAAATTGACATTTTAAATGCTAACATAATTATACGAAAAGGTTGAATTTTATGTTTCAGAACCGGGGGAAACGGATAAATAATAGTAAATTAAAAGCTTTTGAGGAAGGGAGGATCTGTAATGAGAAAAGCTGTCGACATCTTAAGGGAAAGGGATGAAAAGCTGCTGTCCGTGGAAGAAGAGATAGACCGGGAATTGGAATTCTTGTTCCGCGCCTTGCAGGAGAATGACGAACACCAGATTTCATGGAGTAAAATGAGGTTAGCTTCGTTGAGTGGAAGAAAGTAGTGTAGACAAAAGGAAATGATTGCAATTCAATTTCGTGTAAAGGGTCGCTCCTTTTGATAACATGAGATAAGACATGGATGAAAAGGAGTTCGACTTATGGATAAACAGCAAATATTTCAAAAAGCAAAATCCTGGGTGCTTGAGGCCGGTAAGCATATCAGGGAAAATATCGGTGAACCATTGCACATAGAAACAAAGTCCAACCCGGACGATCTTGTCACACAGATGGATCAGGATACCGAACAATTTTTTGCGGATAAAATAAGAACGGAGTATCCTGAGCACCGATTATTTGGAGAAGAAGGTATGGGCGATGATATATTTGATTTGAATGGGGTCGTCTGGATTGTAGATCCGATTGACGGGACGATGAATTTTGTGCATCAACAGCAGAACTTTGCGATCTCGGTCGGTGTCTTTGAAGACGGGGTAGGAGAGATCGGAATAATCTATGACGTTATGAATGATAATCTATATACGGCAGTGCGTGATGAAGGCGCACACCTTAACGGTAAGTTACTTCCTGGATTATCAGTGGAACGACCACTTAAACGTTCTATCTTTTCATTGAATACCACTTGGCTGCTTGATGAGAATAAACGAGTAGATGCAAAAGGGATACGCGAACTTGTGAAACGGCTAAGAAGCACGAGGTCCTATGGATCAGCCGCACTTGAGTTCGCTTATGTTGCGGAAGGGCTGCTTGATGGTTACGTAACTATGAGTCTAATGCCATGGGATATCGCCGCTGGAAAAGTAATAGTAGAAGAAGTCGGAGGAGTGGTCACTACAGGAGATGGCAAACCTTTGTCAATGCTTGACCGAACCTCTGTCTGTGCCACGAGAGCGAATATACACGAAGAAGTTTCGACTACTTATATATCGTTGAAAGAAGAATAAAGCAACTGGCTTCTAGTCATATGAATAGCTTACATTAAGATGTGAAAAGGACCTCCCGAAATATCAGGAGGTCCTTTATAATTTTTGCCAATTATGAGATGAACCGCTCAATTGCCAATCAAGCGCTTCTTTGTTTGTTGATTTTGATACCATATCCCATAATGCCGCCTCCTGCTAAGAAAAAAAGTACGGCAAGCAGAAATAGTTCCACGGCTATTGAGAATCCGGTAAATACGAAACAGAAAATTACAGCACATGCTAATAAAATATTTTGCATTGTTCTTCACCTCTATTCTTTCGGCTCATTGATTTTTTGCTTGTCGTTTCCCAGTTGTACGATTACTGCGGTTACTGGCCCTTTCTCTGGATCGGCTTCAGGAGAGTATATTCCTGAAGCGTAGAAAAATTATGGACAAAGTTTCTACAAAGCCATTCTTTATAAGTATAAATTATTCTTTCTGAAACTTAAACAACTAGCATAAAAGATAGAATTTTAGTATGATGGGAGAAGATGAAACAGAGGGGGAAGCAACATGCAAGCGACATCTACACTACGGGTTCCGGATGATTTGTGGCCTGTAGCCGACTTTTTTTTCAAGGGTCTTGGTCCGGAAGTGAATTTGAATAATCCGGCGGAAGCATCTTCCTTGTTTCAAAGCTTTTTCTGGTTGTATATCACTATAGTTATACTGACGGTTATTACTTTCAAGCTCGGTTTCGCCAAAAAGCTTCCGCTTCTGAAAAATGTGGTCGTCTATACAGTGCTCGTCATCGGGACGTTTATTCTTACTTTGATGCTAGGGTTAAATCTGCCTCTTGCGGAAAGTCTGGTCGCATCCTCGATAGTTTTAGGACTCTACAGGCTACGACTGTCGAGAGAACGTAAAGAGAGACAGCCACAATAAAAGCCTTCCCGAAAAAGGGAAGGCTTTTATTCGTAATCCATCATCAGGAAAGGTAATGTTCATTTTTAATTTCTCGGCGAAAAATAAATTTCCCTGTATTGATCCGTTTTGCTGTATTAGCGGCAATGCGGTCATGACAGGTTTGACACATATATGTTGAGTTTCTGCGGTTCCGAAGTCTCTTTGCCTGAAGGCTTTTACTATCGATGGATTCTATATCGTCACATAAAACGCATTGTACGCGCATTTCCATCACCTCTTTTTTTCATTGTATCACAGAGGGAGTATGTATTCCTACATAATATAAGTAGTGTTGAAGAAGTTTGAATGGTGTATAATGGGGAAGAGTAATTGTAGCATGAATGAAAGGGTGGTAATGTGAGAAAACGTTGGAAGATAGCACTGGCAGGAGCTATAACAGGTGGAGCTGCTGCATACTTAATGTATGATGATGAACGTCGTACACAATTGACGGAAAAAGTTAAGCAACTGAACAGCACGAGCGACTCGAATGATATGCCGATCCGTGAAGCCGGGGACCCGGAAGCAGATAACCTGCAAAATGCCAAAATGGTTTCGGAAGGCTCGCAATTTGGCGTTCAATATTATAATGAGCTGACGGAGAAAGAAAGGGAAATCCTTGAAAAAAGCCGTCACGAAGATTAATTTAAAAAAGGCTTATCCTACCTGTTGGTGGGATAAGCCTTTTTTAAAAGGGCACTGACAACATACCCTCTGATAAGTTGAAACTTTTTATTCGAAACGTATTTTTTTCACACCTGTGATGGGATCGTTCAGGTTAGATTCATCACCAAAATATATGTGGATGGGTCCATCTTCTTTTAAAGGTTTCCCTTTTTCAGCAAATAAAGCGTAGGAATCACGTATTTTTTCAGTGGTGATAGAGATGTCGCCATCTGAAGTTTCTAAAACAGCTGTTTTAGCCTCATCGCTGATTTCACTAGTATATAAAAATGGTAACAAAGGCATAAGGAAAGTACCTTTGATTGCCCGTTCCTTCTCGTAGCGGTTCACGCTTTTATTGACCGGAGGGCTGACCTTCTGCTGATACATAGCACGATTGAATCGTTCGGCCTGCTCCCTTAACTCATCAATTTCCTGTTCTTCTCCGGTGCTGATTCCTTCTCCGAACACTTCAGAAAAAGTACGTTTACGATCATCAAATATCCATACTGTAGGATCGAGAGTAATCGGATAAGTAACCTTCCCGATGATTTGTACAATCATGGATGCAACCACCTTTCTTTTTCACTCTGATTTTTATCATAGCAGACATTATAACCGATTTCATTATGTCATTGAATTCTCTCGCGGAGAAATGATTTTTTTGCTATAATGGAAGAGTGTTTGATTCATCGATTTGTTGCAATTTTTCTATAGAAGCGATACTATAAATGAAAGAATGTCTAAGATGAGGGGGAGTTGGATGTTATCTGATGTGGCGGTGGATCACCGTGAAAAAGCATATGCCCTTCTTAAAGCGGATGCAGATAGAATTCTTCAACTGATTAAAGTACAGATGGATAATTTGACCATGCCTCAATGTCCTCTATATGAGGAAGTACTAGATACTCAAATGTTCGGTTTATCCCGTGAAATCGATTTTGCGGTGCGATTGAATCTTATTACTGAAGCTGAGGGCAAGGACTTGCTTGATGACTTGGAAAAACAATTGAATGTTTTACATGAAGCATCTCAACGGTCATAAATAACAGCTCAAATTGCGACCTTCTGTTGTAATTTGAGCTTTTTTGTACAAATGAACGTATTCAGAAAATTAAATGGTTTAACGTTAGGAATGAGATATATGAAAAGATGGAAATCGTTGGACTTCACTCTAATGTTTGCGCCACTTGTTCTGATCGGTTTCGGAACAGTGATGATATATAGTGCCAGTATGGTGGATGCTCCTGTCAAATTCGATGTAGCACCGAATCATTTTCTAGTGAAGCAGCTGCAGTGGGCGGCGATAGGGTTGGTCGTTTTCCTTGTGGCAGCGTTTATACCCTACAGACAGTATCGACGATTTGTGAAATTGACAGTTCTTATTATGGTTCTGTCGTTAGCTGGTCTGTTTGTTTTTGGAGAATCAAGAAACAACGCTAATTCATGGTATGTATTTGGAGGATTCAGTATCCAGCCTGCGGAGTTTGTGAAGATAGGGCTGATTCTTTACCTTGCTTCCGTTTATGCTAAGAAGCAGTCTTACATAGATAATTTCACAAGAGGTGTCTTACCGCCCCTGTATTTGACTGCTTTGTTACTGGGATTGATTATAATGCAGCCTGACATTGGTACAGCTGCGGTTGTAGCTATGATAGCAGCAAGTATCGTAATCTCCTCCGGTATCAGAATCAAGCATATGTCCATTCTTGTAGGGGGCATCCTGCTGGTTACGGTTTTTGCCAGTCAGCAGATGATTACAGAAGAGAGAGCCTCAAGGTTCACAGGAGCTTACCAGCCATTTGAAACTCCTGCCTCTGATGGGTACCATCTGATTCAATCCTATATCGCAATTGGAACAGGAGGGTGGTTTGGAGAAGGCCTCGGCCAAGGTGTCCAGAAACTGGGGTATCTGCCGGAACCCCATACAGATTTCATCATGGCGGTGATTGCTGAAGAGTTAGGGTTCATAGGCGTTCTGATAATTATTGGACTGCTATCTCTTATCGTATTGCGTGGATTGTACATTGCTAAAAAATGTGGGGATCCATTCGGGTCGCTGCTTGCTATCGGGATTTCTTCGATGATAGCCATTCAGGCTTTCATAAATCTCGGAGCAATGAGCGGTTTGCTTCCTATAACGGGTGTACCACTACCTTTTGTAAGTTATGGAGGATCAGCTTTACTTATTTTCATGTTGGCTGCAGGTATGTTGAATAGTGTAGCAAGAGGCGTGCACCACAGTGAAGAAAAAGAGGTGAAAGAGAAGACCACTGCAACTTCGAATAATGAATCGTATACTAAAAATCGAGGAGTGAAATCATGGCAGAACTGAAAAACATCGAAAAAGTACTTGTAGCAAATCGCGGGGAAATTGCGATCCGAGTGTTCCGAGCATGCACAGAACTTGATATACGTACAGTAGCTGTTTATTCCCAGGAAGACACAGGCGCATTCCACAGATACAAAGCGGACGAAGCTTACTTGATCGGAAAAGGGAAGAAGCCGATTGATGCCTATCTTGATATTGAAAATATTATAGAAGTAGCTAAAAATGTAGGGGTAGATGCGATTCATCCCGGTTATGGATTTTTATCAGAAAACATTCACTTCGCGAAGCGCTGTGAAGAGGAAGGAATAAAATTCATCGGTCCCGGGAGTAGACAATTAGAAATGTTCGGAGATAAGGTCAAAGCTCGGGAACAGGCGATTGACGCAGGTATTCCTGTGATCCCTGGTACAGACGAACCCGTGAATGGTATCGAGGACGTTCGTAATTTCGGTAATGAAAATGGCTATCCTATCATTATAAAAGCCTCAATGGGAGGCGGCGGCCGAGGTATGCGGATAGTCAGAAAGCCTGAGAACCTTGAAGATGCGTTCGACCGGGCTAGAAGTGAAGCGAAAGCTGCTTTTGGCAGTGATGAAGTGTACGTCGAGAAGCTCATAGAAAAACCGAAACACATAGAAGTGCAGATTATTGGAGATGAAGATGGGAACATCGTGCACCTGTACGAACGTGATTGTTCTGTACAACGCAGGCACCAGAAAGTGGTGGAAATCGCCCCAAGCGTATCCCTCTCGGAGGAATTGAGAAAAGAGATTTGTGATGCCGCAGTCAAATTGATGACGAACGTAGAGTATCTGAACGCTGGTACAGTAGAATTTCTGGTGACAAATGAAGAGTTTTTCTTTATCGAAGTAAATCCACGCGTTCAGGTGGAACATACGATTACAGAAATGATTACTGGTGTTGATATAGTTCAGACGCAGATTAAAGTTGCGGAAGGACGTAATCTTCATGAAAGCTCTATAGGTATTCCCGCGCAAGAGGATATCACTACTTATGGATATGCGATTCAATCACGTGTCACTACGGAAGATCCTCTGAACAATTTCATGCCGGATACCGGTAAAATCATGGCTTATCGGACAGGAGGAGGTTTCGGCGTTCGCCTGGATGCAGGGAACGGTTTTCAAGGAGCGGTCATCTCTCCCTATTATGATTCCCTACTCGTGAAATTATCGACATGGGCATTGACGTTCGAACAGGCTTCTCAAAAGATGGTGAGAAATCTTAAGGAGTTCCGTATCCGCGGTATAAAAACAAATATTCCGTTTCTTCAGAACGTTATTCAGCACAGCCAGTTCATCAATGGTAAGTATGATACAACGTTCATCGACAGTTCTCCTGAGCTGTTCGTCTTTCCGAAAAGGAAGGACCGTGGGACGAAAATGCTTCATCATATAGCAGATAAAACCATTAATGGATATGACGGGGAAGGCGGTAGGAAGAAACCGAATTTTTCAGAGCCGAGAATTCCGGAAGTTTCTTATACCAAGCATATTCCGAAAGGGACAAAGCAGATTTTGGATGAGAAGGGTCCGGAGGCACTGGCCGAATGGTTGAAACAACAAAAGGAAGTCCTTCTTACAGATACGACTTTCCGTGATGCTCATCAGTCTCTTCTGGCTACAAGAGTACGAACCAAAGATCTTGAAACTATCGCAGAACCTACCGTCAGATTGTTGCCAGAACTTTTTTCCATGGAGATGTGGGGAGGAGCGACATTTGATGTTTCTTACCGCTTCCTTAATGAAGATCCATGGTCCCGACTCCTCACTTTAAGGGAAAAAGCTCCGAATGTACTTTTTCAAATGCTTCTCCGTGCTTCGAATGCCGTAGGTTATAAAAATTATCCGGATAATCTTATTAATGAATTCGTGGATAAGAGTGCCAGTGCGGGAATCGATGTGTTCCGTATATTCGACAGCCTCAATTGGGTCGAAGGAATGAAACCAGCGATTGAAGCTGTCCGGAGAAGCGGAAAGGTAGCGGAAGCGGCTATGTGTTATACAGGCGATATTCTGGACTCGGAACGCTCGAAGTACGACTTGGATTACTATATAAAAGTGGCAAAAGAACTCGAAGAAGCCGGGGCACATATTTTAGGAATCAAAGATATGGCCGGTTTATTAAAGCCTGAAGCGGCTTACCAGCTGATCAATGCGTTGAAGGAAAACATAACGATTCCAGTGCACCTTCATACACATGACACTAGCGGCAACGGCACCTATACCTACGCACGCGCTGTAGAGGCAGGTGTAGATGTTGTAGATGTCGCTACAGGGTCTATGGCTGGCCTTACCTCCCAACCAAGTGCAAATAGCTTATACTATGCACTGGAAGGGAACGAGCGTAAACCTCAGGTAGATATAGACGCGTATGAGCAATTGGGCCACTATTGGGAAGATGTGCGGAATTATTATAATGATTTCGAGAGCGGTATGCGTGCTCCTCATACAGAAGTGTATGATCACGAAATGCCGGGCGGGCAATACTCGAATCTACAACAGCAGGCAAAAGCAGTAGGTCTCGCTGATCGTTGGGATGAAGTCAAGAGGATGTACCGCCGGGTCAACGATATGTTCGGAGATATCGTTAAAGTGACCCCGTCATCGAAAGTGGTGGGAGATATGGCTCTGTTCATGGTACAAAACGACTTGAATGAGGATGAGGTCTATGAAAAGGGGGAAACGATCGATTTCCCTGATAGTGTAATAGAGTTCTTCCAAGGGTATCTTGGCCAGCCTTACCAGGGTTTTCCTACGGAACTTCAGCGGATAATTCTGAAAGGGAAGGAACCGGTCATAGATAGACCCGGGAAATTTCTTGAACCTGTCGATTTCAAAGATTTAAAAGAGACCCTGTTCCATAAATTGGATCGACAAGTAACAAGCTTTGATATGATTAGTTATGCCCTTTATCCGAAAGTGTTCATGGACTACCAGAAGTTCATTGAACAATACGGCGATATGTCCGTGCTGGCTACTCCGACATTCTTTTACGGTATGCGACTCGGAGAAGAAATAGAGGTTGAGATCGAGCAGGGGAAAACACTGATTGTCAAGCTAGTTTCGATAGGAGAAGCTCAGGTGGACGGTACTAGAACCGTTTACTTCGAACTTAACGGTCAACCCAGAGAAGTGGTGATTAAGGATAATAATGTCAAAGCGACTGTCGCTACACGTCCCCAGGCAGATAAAACCAATGAAAAACACATCGGTGCAAGCATGCCGGGAACAGTGATCAAAGTGATTGCTGAAAAAGGGGAGAAGGTCAAAAAGGGTGATCATTTGATGATTACAGAAGCGATGAAAATGGAAACGACGGTCCAGGCACCTTACGAGGGTACGATCAAAGACATTTATGTATCTGATAATGATGCCATCCATGTCAGTGATTTATTGATTGAATTTGAATAAATGGCACAACCTAGTCTGTTAGGCTAGGTTGTTGTTATGAAAAGACTTCTTGCAAAATGGTTCGGACTTTGATAAAAATAAATAAGTCCTCACATTTTACATATGTTTTACATACTTTTTTCACATTCCCGTCACATTTATATAAAATTCTATTTATTAAATAGATAGAATAGGGGTTACATGATACAATTGTTTTGATGTTTCTTATGTCAGTGATTATTATTTCTGTAACTTTTGTTTGAAGGACAGAAGGCAGAAGGGGGAATTATAAGTGATGGACAATCCAAGAACTGTTGAATCAGCGTCTACTCACGTCATGGAGAAGGATGTAAGCCAGGACGCTTCCCTGGTTAAGGATATAAAAAGTTTAATAAAAACAGGAATTATCAATTCGAACCTGATCACCACTTTTGCAGGGTTTTGGCTCGCTTTATATTATACGGGTGCTTCTATCGTCAATGAGTGGATGACTCTGGTTTTGACTCTGCTCGGTACTGCGCTTGTCATAGCCGGTGGGTGTATATTGAACAATTGGTATGACAGGGATATAGACCCGATCATGGATCGTACGAAAAAACGCCCTACTGTTACCGGAACGATATCTTTGAAAGCGATTCTTTTAGGAGGAGTGATCACTTCTGCAGCAGGGGTGCTGGTCTTGACACTTGCGTCCTGGGAAGCCGCATTATGGGGAGTTTTTGGCTGGTTCGTATATGTAGTACTGTACACGATGTGGTCTAAACGCCGCTATACGTTGAATACGGTAGTAGGCAGTTTCTCAGGGGCAGTGCCTCCTTTGATTGGATGGGCCGCCATTGAACCGGGGCTGCGCATGGAAGCGTGGATTCTGTTTCTGATTATGTTTCTTTGGCAGACGCCTCACTTTCTTGCCCTTGCAATGAAGAAAAAAGATGATTATGAAAAAGCGGGAATCCCGATGCTCCCTGTGGTCAAAGGATTTCGGATGACGAAACGTCAAATCGTCGTCTACGTAGCTTGTCTTTTGCCTTTACCTCTTTACCTTGCGTCGCTTGGAGGTATTTTCCTTGCGGTCGCATATGTACTGTCAATCGGATGGTTGGCTTTAGCGTTTACAGGGTTCTTTATGAAAGATGATAAAAAATGGGCGACCTGGATGTTCATATACTCGCTCAATTATCTAACTGTACTATTCCTTACAATGGTGCTTGTCACCATGCCATTTCCTTATGTATGAAATTGGGTGAAAACCTGATTCACATTAATAAACTTTTTTAAATATAAAAGAGAAAGAGAGGTATTTCACATGATAGGTTTGATGGGCAAGCTTCGTCCTGTATTCATTTTCAGCGTGCTAGCATTATTCCTCGCCGGGTGTGGGGAAGAGAATCTGAGTGCGCTTAAACCGAAAGGGTACGGGGCAGAGTTATTACTTGATCTCATGATGATCAGTATTGCGATAATGTTATTTGTTTTCGTAATCGTCATGGCTATTTATACTTTTGTACTTATCCGTTACCGTCGTAAAAAAGGGGAGGAAGATTTCATCCCCAAACAGACCGAAGGTAACAAATCTCTGGAGATTATCTGGACGGTCATACCGATTTTGCTGCTTCTCATTCTGGCAGTACCTACAGTACAGGCCACCTTCGATCTTGCAGATGAACAACCACGAAGTGAAGATGGTTCTATTACGATTGAAGTCACAGGGAACCAGTACTGGTGGCACTTCAATTACCCGGACCAGGAAGTTTCCACCAGTCAGGATCTTTATATCCCTACAGGTGAACGCGTTTACTTAGATATGACATCCAGTGATGTTATTCATTCGTTCTGGGTTCCTTCTATTGCAGGTAAAATGGACACCAACCCGGGAGGGAACGAAAATACCATGTACTTAGAAGCATATGAAGAGGGTGTTTACTGGGGACATTGCGCAGAGCTTTGCGGACCATCCCACTCCCTGATGGATTTCAGAGTAGTAGCTGTAAGTTCTGAAGAGTATGATCAGTGGATTTCTGATATGCAGAACATTGATGCAGAAGCTACTCCTGAAACAGCCTCCGCGCAAGACGGAAAAGCTGCTTTTGAAAACAGTTGTATGGGTTGTCACGCAATCGGTAACTCTCCGGCAGGCGTAGGTCCCAATTTGAGTAACTTCGGTAATCGGACCAAAATCGCAGGTATTCTCGATTATAATAAAGAGAACCTTGTAGATTGGATCATGAACCCGGACGAAATCAAACCAGGCAACAAAATGCAGGGTTATAACGTATCGGAAGAAGAAGCTCAGCAAATTGCTGATTACTTGATGCAGCTCGATCATACGGAGGTAACTCCTGAAACTGTAAGCAATTCTTCGGGTGAAGAATAAACACTATCTAAAAAGGAGGTATAAGCGTGAGTAATGCAATAGCACAACAGCGTGGCCTCGCAGCAGCAATTTGGGACTATATGACAACGGTCGACCACAAAAAGATAGCACATCTTTATCTGGTCTCCGGTGGCTTGTTTTTCCTGATAGGCGGACTCGAGGCAATGATTATCCGAATTCAGCTTATGAAGCCGGATAATGACTTTATTTCAGCAGGACTTTATAATGAAATGATTACGATGCACGGTACGACGATGATATTCCTGGCAGCCATGCCGATCATATTTGCGTTGATGAACGCCGTTGTACCATTACAGATAGGAGCCAGAGACGTAGCATTTCCGTTTCTGAACTCCCTTGGTTTCTGGCTATTTCTCTTCGGAGGATTATTGTTGAACGTCTCCTGGTTCACCGGTGGCGCACCGGATGCAGGGTGGACGAACTATGCACCTTTATCAACGACCTCTCCAGGGCACGGGATCGATTATTACGTGATGGGACTCCAGATTTCGGGGGCTGGTACACTCATCGGGGGTATAAACTTCCTGGTGACGATCATTAACATGCGGGCCCCAGGGATGACTTACATGCGTATGCCTTTGTTTACATGGACTTCATTCATCACAAGTACCTTGATTCTATTTGCATTTCCGGCGTTGACTGTAGGTCTCTTCCTTATGATGTTCGACCGCATGTTCGGTTCTGCATTCTTTGACGTTACTGCTGGTGGTAATGAAATCATCTGGGAGCATTTGTTCTGGATATTCGGACACCCGGAAGTTTACATATTGATTCTTCCATTATTCGGTGCCTTCAGTGACATTATTTCCACTTTCTCGAAAAAGCGTCTGTTCGGATATTCCGCAATGGTATTCGCTACAGTGCTTATCGGTTTCCTAGGATTCATGGTGTGGGCTCACCACATGTTCACTGTAGGTCTCGGTCCGATCGCAAACTCGATATTCGCCGTTTCTACCATGGCGATTGCAGTACCTACAGGAATCAAAATTTTCAATTGGCTATTTACGATGTGGGGCGGAAGTATAAAAATGAGCGCGGCGATGCTTTGGACTGTCGCTTTCATCCCTTCCTTTACCATCGGTGGTATGACAGGGGTAATGCTTGCTTCTGCTGCAGCTGACTATCAGTATCATGATACCTATTTTGTGGTAGGGCACTTCCACTACGTTATCGTCGGTGGTGTGGTATTCGGTATCTTTGCAGCTTTACACTACTGGTGGCCGAAGATGTTCGGGAAAGTCTTGAATGAAAAACTTGGACACTGGGCTTTCTGGCCTTTCTTTATCGGTTTCCATTTAACTTTCTTTATTCAGCATTTTCTTGGCCTTATGGGGATGCCTCGCCGTTACTGGACATATTTCGAAGGGCAGAGTCTTGCCACAGGAAATATGATCAGTACGGTAGGTGCTTTCTTCATGGCACTCGGAACATTGATATTCCTTTATAATGTGGTGTATACAGCAATTAAAGAACCGAGAGCTTCCGCTGACCCTTGGGATGGGCGTACGCTGGAGTGGTCGATTCCTTCGACACCGCCGTTCTATAACTTTAAACAGACACCACTAGTACGTGGATTGGATCCGTTATGGATCGAAAAAATGGAAGGAAGAAAAGGAATTACACCTGCAGAGCCACTTGGTGATATTCACATGCCGAATGGATCGATTCTTCCTTTCCTCATGTCTTTCGGTTTATTCATCGCAGGGTTCGGATTCATTTATCAGGTCGATCATAATGCCTGGTTTATAGCGGTAGCTGTCGGAATGGGTCTAACACTCGGTTCGATGCTTACCAGATCCCTTAAAGATGACTTGGGGTACCATATCCACAAAGAAGATCTTATAGAGAAGGGGGAGGGTAAAGAATGAGTCAAGAGGACATTTTAAATCCAAAACAAATGCCTAGTGATCCTGAAAAAGCCACCCCGGAAGGTAAGAACAAGTTTGTAGGCTTCTGGATGTTCCTGGGAGGAGAGACGGTTCTTTTTGCCTCTCTCTTCGGGACATACCTTGCGCTGGTCCGGTCTACGTCAGGAGAGAACACACCAGAAAATCTTTTCGGACTGGAACTTGTGTTTATCATGACCATGCTTTTGTTAACGAGTTCTTTGACAAGTGTATACGCTATGTATCACATGAAGAATAACGATTTCAAAAAGATGCAATTGTGGTTGGGTATCACTGTAGTGCTTGGCCTAGGGTTCTTGGGTTGTGAAATTTATGAATTTTATCATTACATTCATGAGTATGGGTTCACATTCCGTTCTTCTGCCTTCGGATCGGCATTTTATACATTGGTCGGTTTTCACGGAGGTCACGTAGTGTTTGGACTCAGCTGGTTCATTGCTCTAATGCTCCGTAACCGTAAACGTGGTTTGAATCTTTATAACGCTCCGAAGTATTATATTGCAAGTCTGTATTGGCACTTTATTGATGTCGTTTGGGTATTCATTTTTACAGTTGTTTACCTATTAGGAAAGGTGGGGTAAGGAATGGAAGAGAATACAAGCTCCGCATCTAGACATAAGATTGATGTTCATAAAAAAGAGCACAAGGAAGAGATGATTCATCAGGTAATCAGTTTTATATTGATGATCCTTTTCACATTTATCGCTTTCGGAATGGTTGTACTGGAAATCAGTTCTTACTTCGTGAAACCTGTACTAATTTTGCTTGCAGTCATCCAGGTTGTGTTTCAACTATATTATTTCATGCACATGAAGAATAAAGGTCACTTCATGCCAGCAATGATGATGTATGGAGGACTCACCGTCGCGTTTTTTACAATTATCACTTTCACGACTATAATATGGTGGTAAGATCAAAGCCAGGGGTGTTACCCCTGGCTTTTTCTTATTTGTTCAGTCACCTTTAACTTTTGAAAGGGGACGTTCCTACTGGTCAATGATCTTTTAATTGACCTTATGAATCAAAGCAAATTTGACATTTTAGAAAACTTTAGCCGTTTTATCTCGTTTTTTTGCTTTGTGTCCTTTAGAATAGGCAATAGAATGTCTTACATGGGGTGAATAATAATGTGGCTAGAATTACAGATATTCGGGTTTCGCGCGCTATGGAGCCCTTATTATATGCTGTTCATTGCTGTTCTTGCATTAATATATTTCTATCTGACCGGGCCGGGGAAGAAACGTGAAGAAGAGAAAGCATCAGGATCACAACAGCTTATGTTTTATACGGGTTTGATACTTCTTTATATTATCAAAGGGTCACCGATCGATTTGTTGAGCCATATAATGTTTACTGCCCACATGACGCAGATGGCTCTGTATTATCTGTTAGTACCTATCCTGATCATCAAAGGGGTACCATTTGCGACGTGGAAAAGAATCCTGGACCGACCGGTTATTCGTCCCGTATTGAATTTTTTGACGACACCGCTTTTATCTTTATTGCTGTTCAACGGTCTGTTTTCGATGTACCATGTACCGGTCGTTTTTGATTTTGCTAAATCGAACGAACTTATTCATGCGGGTATTTCGACCCTGCTGCTGTTTCTTGCCTTTTGTATGTGGGTGTCTGTGTTTCCACCTTCCAAACAGTTCGACAGACTAAGCCCAATATTGAAAATCGGTTTTATATTTGCCAATGGGGTGTTAATTACACCAGCATGTGCTCTGATCATTTTTGCGGATACTCCGTTGTATGCGACTTACACCCAGTCAGGAGCTTGGATGGACGCGCTTAGTCTCTGTGTGCCTGCAGGTGTACTCGAAGGTCTGGCAGGTTCGCTCAGTGGCCCCGAGTTCTTCACACCTATTCCACTGGTGGAAGATCAGCAGCTTGGTGGAATTATTATGAAAGTGATGCAGGAAATTATATTCGGTGCCATCATCGCTTATATTTTCTTCAATTGGTTCAATAAAGATGAAAGAGGAATGGTGGATCCTGTTCCGGAGGCTGCCTATGAACAAAGATAATAGATACAGGAGAGATGGATATGCCGTTTTTGCCAACAATAAGCACAATTTTTATCGTACTTAGTGCCATCCTCGTAGGAATCGGATGGATCCTCATCGCAAACAACAAAAGGGCCGCTCATAAAAAAGTGATGTTGATGGGGGCTACGAGTGCACTGATTTTTTTCATCATTTATGTCAGTCGTACTATTTTTGTAGGGAATACAAGTTTCGGCGGACCGGAAGAATACGAAATATATTATACGATCTTTCTTATATTTCATATTATTCTTGCTACAACCGGTGCAGTTTTCGGTATTGTTACACTGACACTGGCTTTTAAAAGAAATATCAAAAAGCACCGTAAAATTGGTCCTGTGACCAGTATCATCTGGTTCTTCACTGCAATAACCGGAGTTGCTGTTTATCTGCTACTTTACATTCTATATGAGGGTGGACATACAACTAGTCTGATCAAAGCGATTCTGGGATCATAAATCAAAGGAACATTAGCTGAGGTGCCGTATAGGACAGCAATTCGGTCGAGGAATGGATTCTTTTAAATTAGGCTCTGTGAAAGCCGGCTGTTGATTTTAAGGACAAAGGGTGGAGACGCCTGCGGGAGTAGCATGAACGGAAAATCACCGGAATCGACAATAGGGAGATTCCGGAAGTTGACGTCATGCCCGCGGCAAGCTTCCACCCGAAGGAACGAAAATCAACAATAAACGCTAACAGAGCCTTAAATTATATGATTGAGCACCAGTTATTTCCAGTTTCATTTACGCTTTTTCTCCCAACGGAGGTTCGGTAAGGGAATGTCCCTGCAGTTCAAAATGTTTTCAAAAACAAGCATAACGACACAGTCAAAATTTAATTTTAAAAAACTCTCTGTTAATGGGGAGTGTTGATATTTGTTCATGTTGAGAAGAGACAGGCGGCGACTCCGACGGGAACTCGGGTAGCTGAAGACCCCGAAGGAAACGAGGAGGCTGAAGCATTGCCCGCGGAAAGCGTCCGCCTGAAGTGTTGAAAACGGGCAACAGGCTTTAATAGAGCCATAAAAAAGAAATGTGCCGATAAAAGGCACATTTCTTTTTTTAACTCTAATAAATATGAGTGTTGATTTCAGAACAGACGGAGGTAAATCAACAATAAAAAGAGCTTTAAATTTTGACGTTCAACTTGATAAGCCCTGCTTCTTTGGCTGAATTGAATGCAATCACAACCAGTGGCCCGATGAAGAAACCGAGAAATCCTATAAGTTTGAGACCTATGTACATAGCAATCAATGTAGCCAAAGGAGATAAACCTATTTGTGTTCCCATGAACTTAGGTTCTACAGTACGACGGATGGCTAAAAGAACGATTGCCAGTACTGCGAGCTGTGTGCCGGTAGTGAGATCACCGATAGCAATCATATAGATCGACCACGGTCCGATGATGGCTATGGAGCCGATAATAGGAATGAAGTCCACTAACCACGTTATTAAAGCCATAAGAATAGCTATTTCCGGTGCAATAAATAATAGACCAACTAACGTTACGATGAAAATGATGATACTCACCTGGAATTGGGCCTTCAGGAAGCCGAACACCACATAGGATAGACGAGCGTTCATGAATTTCACTTTTTCGGACGTTTCTTCAGTAAGATAACTGTGCAATTTACTTTTGAGTCGCGGTAAGTCCAACATGAATAAAAACAGGGCGATCAAATAAACTAAAAGACTTACAATCAGGTTAGGTATTTTCGTTGCTAAAGCAGCGACGTTCTCGATATTCAACGTTTCGGTCAGCCTGTCTGTAGAGTTTCTGAGGCTTTCCTCTATCCGGGAGGACGTCTGATCCACGAATTCTTTCGGGAGCATCTCCATAAAACTGTTCATATTGTTCTGTAAATCAATGAGCACCTGGTTCAACTGTGAAATATAATAAGGGGCGTTATCGATTAACTGGATAGTTTGTGCAACGGCTCTGGTCACAGCGAACGTTCCCATCAATCCAAGAAACATAAGGAACAACAGGAATACGATAGACACAGCGAATTGTCGGCTGATATGAAATCTGTACTGGAACCATCTTATAGAAGGGTTCAGAAAAAGCGCAGTAACGTAAGCGACAATCAATGGCACCGAAACCGGTAATATGAAGTAAGCAGCGATGATCCCGATTATAGTTAGAATGATTAATGTCCAGTGACGTTTAGTGATTTGTTTAAACAACGCTTGGCCGTGTCTCCTTTCCCTCAGCGGAATCTTTGATAAAAAGAGCCGCTCATCAACGGTGATGCGCGACTCGACTTCTTATTTCCGTTCAGTCTGGTTTGCTTCAGCCGGTGGCTGGACGTTTTCTACCAGTCGATAGGCTTTATCGCTAAGGTCTTTAGAGAAACCTTCCTCTTCTTCGCCATATTCTACTCCATGAGGATAATAGTGGCGTCCAAGCAGCGGAGTCAACAACTTGATGACCGCATTCCCTTTATCCACGTCCCCTTCAAGTGCGTAGCCCTGTATTCTCACATAATAAGTAATGTTCGTTTCATTCGACTCGATTTTATAGTCATATGTAACCCGCTCGTAATCCCAAGAGCCGCCTAGCATAAACCCGTTTGATTCCATAATTCTTGTCAATGTTCTAACGTTCAGAACCAAATCTTCAATACCTGTATTTACTAATTTCATACTTTCCACCTCGCAACAATTTATGTATATGGTTCATTTTATTATGAAAAAGGAAAAGTTGCAATTAAACCGGTTAGGTTTCTGTGCAAATCTGTACATTTTTGGATCTGTTATGGTTGATTGATGGTTTTTATCTTTACGGGTGGAAACTTGCTACGGGCATGACCTCGGATTTCCGGAATCTCCTTGCGTTCGCTTCCGGTGATTGAACCGTTCATGCTCCTCCCACAGGCGTCTTCGTCGTCCGTTGTTTGAAATCAACAACAATCTTTAAAAGAACTATTTTTTTAGAATTTGAAAATTTCCGTCGAAAGATTTTCATATCCCCTGTTGTCTGATATGATGAAGGTGGAGGTGAAGCCTTTTATGTTAGCTACAATGGAAATTGTAGATTTACTAGATAGATCAGAGGAAGTCGGGCAGTTGATAATGAAATCAGACGTTATGGAAGAGTTCTATGATTCAAAGACAGAACTTGATAATAATGAAGAAGCCCAGCGTCTTATCCATAATTTCAACAATATGAAAGAACAATACGAAGAGGTACAGCGCTTCGGCAGATATCATCCTGATTATAGCAAGATCACGAAAAGTATTCGAAGTGTCAAAAGGGATATGGATATGCATGAAAGTGTCGCCCGCTATAAGCGTGCGGAACGTAATGTCCAGAAGCTTCTTGATGATATCAGCCAGAACGTGGCGCACAGCGTAAGTGAACAGATAAAAGTCCCTAGAAACGGGATGGTTTTCACGGATACAGGCTGTTCATGTGGCACTGATGGCGGCGGCTGCGGCTGTTCTTAAGAAGGATGTGTCAATGATGAGAGTGAGTAGACAAGGGATAGTAGTATATTTTCAACAGATGAAAAATGTACGGCATCTAAAAAAACACGGTCATTTAATACATGCTTCCAAACGTAGAAAATATGCGATTATTTACGTCAATCGTGACGAAGTAGAAAGTAAAATGGCCGAACTCGACAAACTGTCTTACGTAATACGTACGGAACCGTCCCATAAACCGGAAATACGAACAGATTTCGAAAATGCCAAACCCGATAAAGCGAAGGAATATGATTACAAATTCGGAATATGAATAAACTGTAGATGGTATCTGAACCTCTGGAGTTTCTGCGCGTGTGAAAGCGCCAGGAAGGATAGAAACGGGGGTTTTGAGCATTTATTGCATTCAAGCTGAAAACTTCTCCAATCAGGAAAGTATCTGAAAAGGAGGGGGTTTCAGCTTGATTAATTAGAGGTCTCGGAATTTTCTTTGAATCAGATGTCCGCCTGATTCAAAGAAGTCGCGGGAGTTCTTTGTTGCTTCGGAGTATGCCTATTAAGTACTGATAATACAAATCAGTTTCCGGGAACATAGTGGAAGGTTTTAAGGTATACTCATGAATGTCGGTTTGTATCTCTTCGGTCATCTTCTGAAAAAGGTCGAACCGGGTATTGGGTATCTCGTGTGGATTCGGTATACCTTCCCGGCATATATAAATAGGCTGGAACTTTTCTGCCGGCTTCATTATTAATGCTAATGACGTTTTCGATTGTCCGTTTATTTCACTATGAAAGGCGAGTGCTGCCTTCACTCTTTCAGGCATTTGTCTCCCTAGTTCAATAAGTTCATAAATATCAGTATATCCTTCTCCAAGCTCAATGAATTTCTGTCGCATGCAATCGTTCCTTTCTTTGTTGATGTTACTTATACTGTAGCATGCAAGCATTTGAATGCAAAATTTTTATCGTGTCATACACTATCCTATAGCAAGACTATATCAGGGGGTACATAAAGGTATGAAAAGAATGCTCCTCGTGATCCTTTTCGTCATGTCAACAGGGACTATTATCCTGACTTATCAATGGCTTTCTTTTTCGGAAGACAATAAGCAGACGGAGGCTGATTTAGCCTCTTCCGTAGTTATCACTGCAAGGGGCCAGGAGCTTCGCGTAGAGCAGAGTTTCTATCGATATAGTCCCGGGACCTATGAGTTGGAATTTCCTCAGGCGGCGACCAACATTACTT
Organism: Salimicrobium flavidum; assembly: GCF_900156645.1. GTDB lineage: Bacteria > Bacillota > Bacilli > Bacillales > Halobacillaceae > Salimicrobium > Salimicrobium flavidum. Next base: position 486,928 of record NZ_FTOC01000001.1, on the reverse strand, counting down.
GTAATGACGAAGCGTGCCCGGAAAAAGAAGAAGTGGTATTTGAAGAAGATACGCCGGTGATCAGTTTCGATCTTCCTTTGACTAAAAAAACCGAAGCATGGGCGGCACGAATAAAGGGTAAAACGTCCACGTTTGAAGTGACTTTAAGAGATACATCCTTCCAGAATAGAAGCTTTACTATGGTCGCTTCACCGGATGCCAGTGTTGAAAAAGAACGTCTCCATTACTATAAGTGGGAAAATGCATCCGTTGAAGAGCCACTTTATATGTTCAATCTGAAGAAGAAGCAACGGTTTGCCAATGAAGAGGTGACTATTTTACATGAGCCGGGTAAGTTGCTGGAACAAGATTTTGTGAAGGGTGCTACTTCTTTGGCAGAAGAATATGGTTCTTATCTGTTATTTGTGGATGAAAAGGGGAGTTCTTTTTCCGAATACAGCGTCTCCCTTAAGAATCGTGATCAGGAAGAACTTGAACAGCTGCTCTTCAGAAAGAAAACGGCAGAGATGACCCCCGGGCAGGAACACTGGGTGAATAGGATGTATGCCGCCCTGCTATTTGAAACATCCATGCAAGAGGCGGAAGATTTAGCTGCACCCCTATCAGCTACATTAACCGCAGAAGAGATAAATGAAATCAAGGGACGGTTTCTTACCATGCCCCCGTCTGAGGACCCTGTTTCCTTCTCGGATAGAGTATTATCGTCGTTGAGAGAAGGAGAAACCAATTATACGGAAATGAGCGAGAGTAAAGAAGAAGCGCGTTTTTATTATTTGATTCCATGGGTTTCGGATGAAGGTGGGGAATTCAGGTTCGTGGAGTATTCGAATGAAACCTATATTCCACTGAACGCTTTGAGGGAAGACGATTCATTTAAGGTGGTGATGGTGGGTGAAAATTCATTCTTTATCGAAACGGAAGACGAGCGATACAGACTCACTCTCGGTGCAGAAACTTTTGTGCAAAATGAATCCAGTTTCGGGATAGCTGAAGAAGCTGTGAATCTTTTCGAGGGAGACTTATATATCAAAGAGACATTTTTGAATGAAGTTCTTAATCTCTATCTGGGGAACCCATATTCTTCTGGGTGAGTTAGAGAAAACGGGACAGGTTTCACATAATGAAACGTAGATAGGTATCGATGATTTTTCTCCTATACGTTTTATGGTAGGATTAAGAAAAATATCATGGGAAGGAGGTGATTATAGTGAGAGTGATCAGCGGAACCCATAAAGGTCAACGCCTGTACTCTGTGCCCACTCACGATACAAGACCAACGACCGATAAAGTGAAAGAAGCGATATTTCAGATCATCGGCCCTTATTTTGAAGGTGGAATGGTATTTGATGGTTTTGCAGGAAGCGGAGGGCTCGGGATTGAATGTCTTAGTCGAGGGGCCAGCGAGGCTATTTTTGTGGATAAAGAGCAGAAGGCTATAAAAACTGTGAAAGATAATCTCAAGTCCTTGAAACTTGAAGATCGTGCGGAAGTTTATCGGACGGACGCTTCCAGGGCAATGAAGGCTGCAAGCAAAAGAGGGCTTGTGTTTTCGTATGTTTTCCTCGACCCTCCTTATAAAAAGTTCTCTTATGAGGAATTGATGGAAAATCTGCTGGAATATGGTCTGTTGGAGAAGAATACTCTTGTTGTGTGTGAACACGATGTTTCGGAAGCTTTACCTGAAAAGGTAGGAGCGCTACGCCTTTTTAAGCAGGAGGAGTACGGTTCCAACATAGGAGTAGCGTTTTATCAAAAGGAGGATTAACATGTCACGCTTAGCGATTTGTCCGGGAAGCTTCGACCCGATTACATATGGACATCTTGATATCATAGAAAGGGCCGCTCGCGTATTCGATGAAGTGAGAGTCGTAGTCTTCAATAATCAGAGTAAGTCCCCGCTTTTTTCGGTAGAAGAAAGAAAAGAGCTGATTGAAGTTTCAACGTCCGAAATACCTAACGTAACTGTGGATAGTTATGGTGGATTGCTGATGAACTATGCTGAAGATGTGGAAGCAGTTGCAATTATACGAGGTCTTCGTGCTGTAAGTGATTTTGAATACGAGATGCAGATAACCTCGATGAATCGCAAACTGAATGAAAAAATCGAAACTTTTTTTGTAATGACAAATAATCAGTATTCATTTTTGAGCTCGAGTATCGTGAAGGAAATCGCCAAATACCACGGGGAAATTACCGATCTAGTTCCGAAAGTGGTGGAAGATGCTTTAAAAGAAAGGTTCAAACAGGGATAAGAGGCGCGCCGTTTTATAGTAACAGTTCAAACCCGAGGTAAGCTTCCACTTGTAGAGATGAAAATCAACAAGGAACGATGATAGAAGCAATAATTAAATAGGAATCGATGAAAATGCGTGAAAATGTTGGTTATTATTATTTTTACGCATTTTTTTATGTGATCTCTGCTACCCCAACTGAGTAGTGGAGTGATCAAATTTCTGTGAATCTCGATATTTTTTCTCTTTCCGGCTGATTTCTGTACTTATTAAAAAAGCCCATGTAAAATAAATATGTATTATTCTAAGTGTAGTTTGGGAAGGGGTCTTTTTTAATGCAAATAAACAAGCGGACGATGATTGCTGTTGTGATTACAGCGGTGATTACAGCTTTATTATTTTCATATCAATTACCGTATTATGTATATAAACCCGGTTCAGCCGAAGCCCTGGATCCGGTTATCGAAGTAGAAGGCGGATATGCAAGCTCCGGGGATATGCACCTCGTTACGATCCGGGGAGGGCAAGCTACAATTGTGCAATGGGCTCTTGCTCAAATCAGACCATATTATGAATTGATGCCCCTGGAGCAGGTGAGACCGGAGGGAGTATCTGAGGAGGAGTATTTCCATGCACAGCTTCAAATGATGGAATCCTCCCAGGAAGCCGCACAAGTAGTTGCTTATGAAGAAGCGGGGAAAGATATCGATATTCAGTATGAAGGTGTTTATGTGATGCAAGTAATGGAAGGGATGCCGGCTACCGATCGTTTGCAATCAGGTGATCGGATTATTGAGGTGGACGGGCAGGAAGTGAAGGAATCCACGGACCTCATCGATTATGTAGAAGAGAAAGAAGCCGGAGAGAGCGTTTCGCTCCTGATCGAAAGAGAAGATGGAACATTAACCAGGGAGGTAGAGCTTGCACCATTTCCAGATGATGAAGAAAGAGTAGGGATAGGGATTTCGCTTGTAACCGACCGCTCAGTAGAAGTTGATCCGAATGTTACCGTCGAGAGTGGAGATATCGGAGGTCCGAGTGCCGGTTTGATGTTTTCGCTGGAAATTTATGATCAGCTCATAGAAAAGGATTTGACGGACGGCCGCCAAATTGCCGGGACAGGAGAGATCAACTACGAAGGAGAAGTGGGAAGAATCGGAGGGATCGATAAAAAAGTGGTAGCAGCAGATAATGAAGGTGCTTCTATATTTTTCGCTCCGAATGAAGAAGGTGCAGAAGAGTCGAACTATGAGGTAGCTAAGCAAACAGCAGAGGAAATCGGGACAGACATGGAAATCGTACCTGTGACATCTTTTGAAGATGCTGTTACTTATCTAGAAAAAAATTGAGAGGGGGATACGCCCTCTCAATTATTAATTTTGGCTGTGTTATCTGTTAAAACCTATTGTTGATTTCAAAACGGAGGGTGGCGACTCCAACTGAAAGTCAAGCAGATTAAGACTCCCACAAGGGACGAAGAGGCTGAAGCTTTGTACGTGGGAGGCACCCACCTGTCCCATTGAAAAAGCAACAACTAAAAGTGAGAGAGCCTTCTTGTCCTGGAAGAATCCCTTTATAAAAGTGGAATGGTTCAAGGGAACTAATAGAACACAGGTGGCATCTTCTCCCGGCGATAGCTGTCGACCCTGTTTTCCCCAGATAGAGGGTACAGGTAAGCTTTTTGTGCTTTCAGATCCAGGGTGAAGAGTGGATCCTCGAGTTGCTTTAATTGAGTAACTACAGGCACTTCGAAATCTTTTTTATGCTGCGAAAGATATTCACGCCCCCGGTCGTTCATCCCTAGAACTCTCACATAAGATACAGGCTTTTCGAGAAGCCTGCTGTCAGTTTTCTTTATATTAGTAAGCAGATGGATGAATAGTCGCTGTAACCTTGTCCAGGTATACCTTTTCGTTTTTACCGTATGCATGAGATCATGGAAGGAAGAACTCACATCAATCGCTTTCAGTAATCTGTGTTCCAGTCCTTCATCGACTCCTTGTATCATACGTAATTCTTCCGGAGAAGAAGTCCATAGCAAGTGTTGTATCAAAGGGAAATATATTTCCAGTGAATGCCACACCTGTTTTTCATCCCGATATGCCTGGAGTGCTTTTGAAGTGAAGGTGGGCAGGGTTTCGGAGGCTTTCTTTGTGATTTCCCCGTATTTATGTAAGTTCTTGCGGATGCTTGTGGCACTTGCAATCGTCCCTTCAATCGTTTCGTCATGGTAATCACTTTCGACCCGAGTAATAGTCTCCGGTGTAATGGATGGGGCATAACGATTGATGGCTTTGACATAGCTGTACCCCAGAATGTTGTTCGGGCGGGACAAATCGATTTCGCTGATACCGATAGCTTCATAAGCGAGTCTCGAGGACTCGGGGTATGAATTCCCTTTTTCCAAAAATGAGGTGAGGATGGAATCGAAGGAATCCCTCTTATCCTCCCACGTTTTGTGTGCGGTGAGAAACGGTTCTATAGTCCCCTGTTCACTGCCGAAGCAGATCGAGGATACATGTAAGTTCGCCAAAGTTTCGACGGCTCCCTTGCTGAAGTAGTCTCCATGCTGGACTGCGAAGAGATGAGGGAGTTCTACGACTAAATCGACCGATGCTTCAAGGGCTGTCTTTGTACGTTCCCATTTATCGATGATCGCTGGTTCCCCCCGTTGAAGGAAAGGACCGCTCATGACTGCAATAATGCAGTCTGCTTCCGTGGTTTTACGGGTCTGTTTGATATGGTGTAGATGACCGAGATGCAAAGGGTTGTATTCGACTATAATACCTGTGGCTTGCATGGAATCTTCCTCTCCTGTATTATTTGCACTTCTGTTTCATCTATTTTAACATTAGGTAAACACATTCATATGGTGTAAAGAAAAAATGTTGACAAAATACTGATTTGGTTTTAAAATTACTCTTGTTGTCATGAGGTGATGACCATGAAATTTCCTATACAAAAAGTAAAACAGGCAGGGGATAAACCCTTCTATTTTGAAGGGGATGTAGATATCTCTTCTTTGGAAGAAGCGAAAAATGACATTCGCAAAATCGCCCCTGTTTCAGTAAGTGGCCAAGCCGAGATGAAAGGGGATGAACTCGAGGTATCGATGAGCATCGAAGGAGATATGATTCTTCCTTGTGCCAGAACTCTCGTTGACGTTCCGTTCGTCTTTCATATCCAGGCAGAAGAGTACTTTAATCTTTCTCCTTATTATGAAATGGAAGACGATTCGGAAGTGCATCCTCTTCCCGGAGAAGTGCTTGACTTGACTCCTTATATCAAGGAGAATGTGCTATTGGAGGTTCCTTTCCGTGTGTTTGCGGAGAATCCTGAAGATACCCCTCCTCAAGAAGGAGATGGGTGGGAAGTTGTGGAGGAAAAACCACAATCCGAGGAGAAAGTGGATCCCCGATTAGCGAAATTGGAATCATTATTAGATGACAAAGAGAAATAGAGTTAGTAACACGACTTTCTCTATTATTCATAAAGGAGGTGTACAGCAATGGCAGTACCTAAGCGCAGAACGTCGAAAAAGGTGAAGAATCAACGCCGTACCCATAAGAAATTGAGTGCTCCTAAATTGGCTGCGTGCCCAAACTGTGGAGATATGACCAAGCCGCACCGCGTGTGCAGTTCATGTGGTCAATACAACGGAAAGCAAGTTGTAGAAGCATAAAGAAAAGCCTGTGATTGCAGGCTTTTTTTTATGAGGTTATTTACCTTTTTGTCTCTGTTAAAGCCGGTTGTTGATTTCGGAACGAAGGGGGGGAGACGCCTGCGGAAATGGCATGAACGGAAAATCACCGGAATCGACAATAGTGAGATTCCGGAAGTTTACGTCATGCCCGCGGCAAGCTTCCACCCGAAGAGACGAAAATCAACAATAAACGATAACAGAGCCAACTTTTTTAGAGTCTGGAATGATAGAGGAAGAAAAACCCACTTAGAGGAGGGGCCTATGGAGACGGTTGAAGTTACAAATGAAAAAGATATAGTAATCGTTACTCTTGACAGACCTTATAAAAGAAATGCTGTAAACCGAATAATGATCGAAGAGTTGAAGCAGGTCATCGAACAAGTTAAATATGATGAAAATCTGAAGGCTTTCGTGCTTACTGCAAAGGGGGAAGACGCCTTCTGTGCAGGAGGGGATTTAAGAGATCTTCACGGAGAGCTATCGAAGGAAGAAGCTTTTGCTCTGCTCTCACAGATGAGGCTTGTCTTGTACGACATAGCCACTTTGCCTGTACCTACCCTTGCTCTTTTGAACGGGGAAGCGCGTGGAGGAGGTTGTGAACTTGCCACTGCGTGTGATCTGAGGATTGGAAAGAATGGGGATAGTTACGGGTTTGTGCAAGGTAAGCTGGGTATTATTCCTGGCTGGGGTGGAGGCGCCCTTTTATATGAGAGGATATCAAGTGAAGAGACGTTCCGCTGGTTGATGAGAAGTGAAATGCTGAAATCCTCAGAAGCCCTTCGCATAGGCTGGTTACAGGAAGTTTCGGACTCCCCTGATTTCACTCTTTTCAGTGGAAAATCCAAAGAGCAGCTTAGGTTTTGGAAAAAACAATTTCTGAAAAGGCTGAACGAGCAAAGGCTTTATGAAATGATGGAGGAGGAGACCCGCCAGGCTTCTGAACTTTGGGGGTCGAAAGCTCACAAAGAGGCGATCCAGGCCTTTTACGATAGGAACCAAAAGCGGGGATAGTCTTGAGCGGATCGGTCACTCATATAAAAAGACAGCTGAGAGTCGCTCTTATCGAAGGACTCCCTGCTGTCTTTTCTCTATGGAGATTCTATTCTTCTACCTGTTCGTGAACACCTTCAGGCAACCAAAGCAATGGATTTTCTCCCAGGTCTCTTTCCACTTTGTACGTAGCTTTTTGAAAACCCATGCGCTCCCAGAAGCCGTGTGAGTTTATGCGGGGATTCGTTTTGATAGGGAGCTTGTAGCTTTTGGCGAATTCTACTAGCTGCTGTCCGTAGCCTTGTCCCTGATAATCTTTCAACACTTCAAGCTTCCAGAGCTCCATGTAATCCTGGGGAGGGTCGAAGTAGTTGTCGTATTTTGCCGGAATCCGGTAAAGGCTCATGCGAGCAATTAAAGCGTTACCTATATAAATTCCAAAAAAAGGTGATTCACTATTGTTTTCTACGATATTACTTTGTAAATCTTCGAGCATGGTAAGCTCCTGAATCCCATACTCTTTGAATCTTTTGAATTCTTCAAGTGTTTTATAATTAATAAGTAAGGGTTGGACTTGTGTAGTGATACCCATAATGTACCCGATTCTCCTTTCGACATTCGATCTTCTACATTTAATTATAGTATAAAAATTTTCAGAATGAAACGAATAATCCCTTCCTTATTTATTCTGCCATCACAAGGAAAAGTTTGCTACAATAGAATCTGGATTTATAGAGAGAGGTGATTCGTGTGACCAGTATGTTTGCTTTTATTGCGGCTATTATTATAACTATGCCGCTATTGTTCTATGTTCTATTATACATATGGTTTCATAAATGGACGAATAATAAAAGAAAAGCTTTTCGGGGAGCGGTTCATCTGACTGCCCCTGTAATTGTTGTGGCGGTGTATCTACTGTTGAACAACCTGGTGGATAGCGGGTTTGGCGGCTGGGTAATCGTAGCTTTACTCATTCTATTGGGAGTTTCTCTTATTATCCAGTACAGGACAACCGAAGAAATAAGGTTAGGGAAAACGTTCAAAGGATTGCTGCGTCTGACTTTTCTGGTATTTTCATTTGCGTACCTATTTCTCATTTCGTATGGACTGATGCGGGTAATACTTTCCTCCTGAGTGCTCTGACTTGAAATCAGTGATCGATCCCTACAGTATCCTCTGTAAACAGAATAGATGAATGCATTTTGATTATTATGTACAATGTGATGAGAATAGTTGATACATAGGTGCGTATAAAAGGAGAATGTGTGATGAAAATAGATCCGGTACAGTTCGGAGAAAAAAATCCATTGATGAGAGATTACCGCTCTCATTTTGAAAAAGTTGAGAATAAATTCGATTACCACCCGTTTGAAGAAAAATCCTGGAGTAGTCGATTAGAGGAACTGAAGAATCGATCTTTCAAAAGGGAAGAATTATCGGAAGTATTGAAAAAGATGAATGAGGCATATGGCGCAGGTCCTTCCACTCTGGCTCACATCGAAAGGTTGAAAGAAGATCATGCTACTGTGATGATCGCTGGTCAGCAAGCAGGTCTTCTCACCGGCCCGCTTTATACCGTCAATAAAGTCATTTCGGTCATAGAAGCAGCGAAGCAGAAAGAAAAATCTTTAGGAGTACCTGTCCTTCCGGTTTTCTGGATCGCTGGGGAGGACCATGATTTTGATGAAATCAACCACGTGTATTTGAACAGAGACGGACTGAAAAAGCAGAAGGTCGCACAGACCACAGATGGGAAAACGTCCGTTTCCAACGTGGAGCTGGATAAAGATGCTATGGTTGATTTCGTTGAAGAATGTTTCAGACAGTTACCTGAATCCTCCCATACGCGAAGAGTGTATGAGTATATTAATGAAGCTTTTGAAGAATCCCGTACCTATACTGATTTTTTCGCCCGTCTATTGGTAAGTTTATTCGGCGAGCAGGGGCTGATTGTAATGGATGCTCATGCCCCCGCTATTCGAAATATGGAAAGTGATTACTTCATCCAGATGATAGAGCATAACAAAGCTATATCATCAGGCGTTTACACAAAAGAGCAGGAAAATAGAAGACAGGGATATCCGGTTTCACTCGAGACGGAACCTGAGGACGCTCATCTTTTTTATCATAACAATAATCAACGTGTGTTGTTGATGCGTCAGGGAAAAGGGTTTGTCGGAAAACAGGGAGAACTGGAAATCAGCGAAGAAGAACTGTTGATGGTGGCCGAAGAAACACCCGAAAAGTTAAGCAACAATGTGGTCTCTCGTCCACTGATGCAAGACTTGCTTCTGCCTTGTCTGGGGTTTATCGGCGGTCCGGGAGAAATCACTTACTGGTCGGTACTTGGTCCTGCTTTCTCTGAATTGTCCATTAAAATGCCGCCGGTACTACCCCGGCTCAGTTTCACTTTCATTAACGAAGAAAAACGGTTGAAAGCCAAAAGGGAAGGTCTCGATCTTTATGAAGTCGTCCGTTACGGGTTGGGAGAAGAGAAAATGAATTATCTGGCTTCGCAAACGACAATTCCCATGGAGGAATTGAATAAAGAAGCGAAAGAAGAAATTTCACGTCTTCATTCCCCTTTTAGAGAGGAAGCCGAGAAAATCAGTCCGGATGTAAAAGCTTACGCAGATAAGAATCTTGAATATATAGAAGCTCTTATCGATGATATGGGAGAACGGATTTCAAAAGAAAAACAGAAACGGTATCAGAAAACATTGGAATTCTACACAGAATTGGAAGAACTGCTGCGGCCGAAGGGAGGGCTCCAGGAAAGAATCTGGAATCCGCTTCCTTTCCTCAATGAATATGGATGGCATTTCTTTACGGAGATCCCTGAGTATAATTGGGATTTCAGACAACAACATTATTTCATTTATAACTGACCCTACTTTTAAAGTGGGGTTTTTTTCGTTTTCCGTTAGTTTGCTGTGGTACATAGTGGAGGAATGTGGTACGCTTGAAACAGAAGGTGGGGGTCATCTAAATGTTAATGGGAGAATATCGCCACAATTTAGATTCAAAAAGCCGATTGATTGTCCCGAGTAAATTGAGGGATTCTCTTGGTGATTCTTTCGTGGTCACCAGAGGCTTGGATGAATGTCTGTTTGTTTATCCACCTTCTGAATGGGAGAGGCTTGAAAAGAAGCTTCAATCACTCCCCTTAACAAAAAAAGACGCCCGCGCTTTTGCCCGCTTCTTTTTGTCAGGAGCAATGGAAAGTTCACTTGATAACCAGGGGCGCCTCCACATCCCCCCACCACTCAGGCAACATGCATCGCTTGAGAAGCAGTGTGTAATAGTGGGGGTTTCCACAAGACTTGAAATATGGTCAGAGGAAAAGTGGGAGGTTTATATGGAAGAGTCCCGTCAGTCCCTGGAGTCGTTTTCAGAGAATTTGTTGGATCTTGATTTATGAATAATAGAAACGAGTGAGATTATGTTCGATCACTACAGCGTATTAAAAGAAGAGACTATTGAAAAATTGAATATTCGTCCGGAAGGTGTGTATGTCGATTGCACCTTAGGGGGCGGGGGTCATAGTGAAGAGATTGCCAAGCGTCTCACATCTGGTCATCTATATGCTTTTGATCAAGACGTGAATGCAATGACGGCCGCCAAAACCCGCCTTGCAGACTATGAAGCTAACATAACCTACATCTCAGCCAATTTCCGTGATTTGGAAAAAGAGCTTATGGATCATGGTGTAGAGCAGGTGGACGGTATTCTTTACGACCTCGGGGTTTCAAGCCCTCAGCTCGATGTAAAAGAAAGAGGGTTCAGTTATCACCAGGACGCCCCTCTTGATATGAGAATGAATCAGAATGAAAGTATCAGTGCTTATGAGGTCGTCAATGAATGGGCTTATGAAGACCTGGTCCGAATTTTCTTTAAATACGGAGAAGAGAAATTTTCAAAACAAATAGCCCGTAAGATCGAAAAACGAAGAGAAGAAGGACCGATCACTTCTACCGGAGAACTTGTAGAGCTGATTAAAGAAGGTATACCTGCAGCAGCCCGAAGAAAAGGTGGACATCCTGCGAAACGGGTTTTCCAGGCTATACGGATTGCTGTAAATGACGAGCTTGGTGCTTTTCTTTCCTCCCTCGACCAGGCCGCACGTTACATATCAACAGGTGGGAGAATCGCAGTAATAACCTTCCACTCCCTGGAAGATCGTATTTGTAAGCAAGCTTTTAAGCAGTGGAGTACAACTCCACCCCTCCCCAAAAATCTTCCTGTAATTCCAGATGATAAACAACCGCCTTTCGAACTTATCACGCGGAAACCGGTAGAAGCAGTGGAGGAAGAATTGGAAGAAAACAGGAGATCGCGATCAGCAAAGCTACGAGTTGTCGAAAAAGTAAGACCCTGGTCAGGAGAATTCAATTTTGAGAAAGGGCGGAAAATGACATGAGCATAGAAAAGGTAAGAGCTTCTCAAACGGAAAGACAACCGGAAAGAAAACAGGTTAAAGTTAAAGTAGCTAAGAAAAAGTGGATTAGTACAGGAGAAAAATATCTCTATTCGATAGTAAGCGGAGCGGTGTTGTGTGCATGCGCTTATGTAATCAGCTTTTCTAGTGCAACAGATTCACTGAATCGTGACATTGAAACACTCGAAGGAAATTTGGAGCAGCAACAGTCCGTAAACAGCTCTCTTTCCTATGACGTGGAACAGCTGAAAAATCCCGAGAGAATACTTGATGTCGCCAAAAAGCACGGGCTGGACATCCAGCAATCTCAAGTGAAACAGGCCGGTACAGTATCGTCAGACTGAAAATCTGGAGGCTCACAGCATGAAACATAAAAATACAACCCGGGGAGCTTCCCTTCTCTTATTGTTGTTCGGTCTCGCATTTCTAATTATTGCCGGACGGTTTCTCTACATCCAGTCTACGGGGGCGGTTCAGGGTGTTGATCTTGAAGAATGGGCCGATAAGAAACGGACGAGTTCTTATACGATCCCTGCCGAACGTGGGGAGATCTACGATAACAACGGGATGGTACTTGCATATGATCGTCCGACTTATCGGTTGCAGGCGATTGTCGACCCTGATTACTCCGATAATCTTCCCGAGCCTGAACATATAACCGAACCCGAACAAGCGGCCGAAGTTATCGCAGAATACCTGGCTATTGAGGAAAAGAAAGCTGTCGACCGTATAGTGGAGGCTCGTGAAGAAGGACGATTTCAAGTTGAATTCGGAAGCGCCGGCCGTGATATCCCTAAAGATGAAAAAGAAGAGATAGAATCTGCATTGAAAGAAGCGGAAGTATCCGGTGTTACTTTTGAAGAAGAGACGGAACGTTACTACCCTAACGGAACCTTCGCTTCACATATTATCGGCTTCGCCCAGTCCACGGATGATGGAGTGGAAGGGGTGACCGGTGTGGAGAAATCCATGGAGGAATATCTTAAGGGGGAAGACGGAAGCATCTCTTATCAACGTGATAAGTACGGAACAGAGCTTCTGGATCCTGAGCAAATTCTGAATCCTCCTGAAGATGGGGAAGACGTGTATCTGACCATCGACCAGAAGATCCAGACGTTCCTTGAAGATGCTCTTACTCAGGTGGAGAAGGAGTATGATCCTTCAAAAGTGATGGCGGGGGTGATGGACCCGGATACCGGAGAAATCCTGGCGATGGGTAACAGACCGGCCTACAACCCTAATAAGCGGAGTGACGTAGAGAACTGGTACAATGATATGATCGCTTATCCATTCGAAGTAGGTTCGACTATGAAAATGTTCACCTGGGCTGCGGCTATGGAAGAGGGAGTTTACAACGGTTCGGAAACTTACCAATCGGGATCATACTCCGTCGGTGGGTCTACGATATCGGATCATAACGACTCGGGATGGGGAACCATCACATATGATGAAGGGTTGATCCGTTCTTCAAATGTGGCAGCTGCGAAGCTCGGTTATGAAAAATTAGGACCTGAGAAGTTCGGTGAGTATATTGATAAATTCGGACTTAATGAAAAGACCGGCATCGACCTTCCCGGAGAGAAGACAGGTACGATTTTGAATGATAAGTCCATTGAAACTGTAACTACAACTTATGGGCAAGGCTCAACGATGACACCTATTCAACTTCTCACTGCAGCTTCCTCCATTGCCAATGATGGAAAAATGATGAAACCTTACGTGTTTGATTCTATAAGAGAAGCGGATTCTAAAGAAGTGATTACAGAAAATGAAACATCCGTCCTTGAAGAACCTATTTCCAAAAAGACTTCAGAACAGATGAGAAATCTATTGAAGCAGGTCGTCACCCATGAGAACGGAACAGGAAAACCTTTTGCTCTTGAAGACTTTTCTGTAGCTGGTAAAACCGGAACAGCGAGTATTTCGGAAGGGGGATATCTTGTAGGAAGGAATAATTACACATTTTCTTTTCTCGGGATGGCTCCTGCAGAGGATCCGGAACTTGTGATGTATGTCGCAGTGCGACAGCCTCAGCTCGAGAACTCTGAGGTCGGGTCTGATCCCGTCTCCCACATTTTCAAAACAGTGATGCAAAACAGTCTTCATTATCTGAATATATCACCTGATCAGAACGAACAGGTGAACGTTGAGAAGGTGGATATTCCTGAACTTGAAGGGAAATCGTTAGAAGAAGCAAGAAACTCACTGAAGGCATTTCAGGAAGTCACCGTGGTCGGAAGCGGCTCGACGGTAGAAGCTGTACTTCCGCAATCTCAGGAACAAGCGGTCAGCAGTGAGCATGTGATCGTAATTACTGATCAACCTACAATGCCTGATATTACTGGATGGTCACAGCGGGAAGTCCAAAGACTTGCAGATTACTTTGACCTTTCGCTTGAAGTAATGGGGAACGGGTACGTCACAAAGCAGAGTATTAAACGAGAATCTGCTTTAACAGACTCCAAGTACCTGGTTATTGAACTTCAACCTCCCGAAAGCCAATAGCAGTGTCCTGGATGTTTTCTCCTACATTTGTATAAGTAATGGTTGTGGGATATCTCCTCTGCCGTACTTGCTATGTGTGTAGTCAGAAAACTTTCAGGCGCTGTATTTTTTGTGAATAATAGGGGAGCTTCTGATGGATGGTGGTATTTCAATTTCTATTAAAGCATCCGCTTTTTGATCATGCGGATGCTTTTTCTGACCAAAAGTAAAGATGTTTTTGATATAATAAGTAAGAATGTGTTTTTTACTAAGATAGTTAGGATGAATACAATGAATTTACAAGAACTACTTACTTCCGTTCCCTTTTATCAAACGTACGGGGAAATTGATAAGGATATAACAGGTATTACTATGGACTCCCGGCAAATAAAGCCGGGTGACTTATTTATTTGTATCAAAGGGTTCGAAACGGATGGTCATCAATATATTACTTCAGCCATCCATGCAGGAGCAGCGGCAATCGTCGCTATGCATCATGTGGAGATGGATATTCCGCTTATCGTAGTTTCTGATACGAAACGTGTTATGGCCCAACTCGCCTCTTCTTTTTACGGGAATCCGACTCGAGAAGTGGGACTGATCGGGGTGACCGGGACTAATGGTAAAACGACGATCACTTATTTGTTGGATGAAATTTTCACAGAGAATAAGATGTCCACAGGAGTCATTGGCACGATTCAGACCAAAATAAACGGGAAGTCCTACGGAGTCTCGAATACTACACCGGACTCTGTGAGTCTCAATGAATTTTTCTTTGAGATGAGAAAAGAAGAGGTGCAGACTGCAATGATGGAAGTCTCCTCCCATGCTCTCGATCAGGGGAGAGTGTATGGGCTTGATTTCGATGTGGCTGTTTTTACGAATTTGAGCCAGGATCATCTTGATTATCATAAGGATATGGATGATTATTTGAGGGCTAAATCCTTGCTTTTTGCACAGCTTGGCAACCATTATGAACAAGGTCGTGAAAAATATGCCGTAGTAAATATAGATGACCCTGCTTCACACATATTGATAAAGTCAACAGCGCAGCCTGTACTTACCTATGGAGTCGAACAGGGGGATGTCCATACCCGAAACATACACATGGATGAGACGGGTGTATCCTTTACGATGATCACACCTGTCGGAAATATCCAGGTTGACAGTGGTCTGATGGGGCATTTCAGTATATATAATATGCTCGCAGCAGCTGGAGCTGCTATAGTACGAGGAGTCCAACTGGAAGTGATAGTTGCCGCTTTTTCCAAAACGAAAGGCGTGCCGGGGCGGCTTGAGCCTGTATTTGCTGGGCAATCTTTTGGGATTGTCGTTGATTACGCCCATACACCGGATTCACTTGAAAACGTCCTGAAAACACTGAAGGATGTATGCGAAGGGTACGTGAGAGTCATAGTCGGCTGTGGTGGTGACAGGGATGCAGGAAAACGCCCGAAGATGGCAGACGTAGCTATGAAATTTGCCGATGATGTATTCTTCACTTCCGACAATCCGAGATCTGAAAATCCCGAGAACATTCTCGATGATATGACGGGTCATTTAAAAGGTGAATTCCATCGGATCACTGATAGAAAAGAAGCGATTGAATCAGGCATAGCTTCCTGCAGGAACAAAGATATTCTGCTTATAGCAGGGAAAGGTCACGAAACATACCAGGAAGTGGATGGTATGAAATTGGAATTCGACGATCGGAAAGTTGCAACGCAGGCTGTAAAGCAAGGGAGACATAATAAATGATAATTACGACTGGACAACTGACCTCCCTCTTTGAAGAGGGTAAGGGTGGAACGGATAAGAATATCAGAATTGAATCTGTCATGACAGATACACGAATAGAACAAAAAGGCAGTCTTTTTATACCTATTGTCGGAGAAAACTTCGATGCTCATTCATTTCTTGATAAGGCGATAGAGAACGGCGCAGTAGCTGCACTTTGGCAAAAAAACATGGAATTTCCAGCAGACATCCATGAAGATTTTCCCGTATTTTTCGTGGAGGATACCGTCAGTGCCATGCAGTTGCTTGCGAATGAATATATTCGGCGCATTCAGCCGACTGTAGTAGCTGTAACAGGTTCAAACGGCAAGACGACTACAAAGGATATGGCTGCTTCCGTCCTCTCTCAGAAATTTCGTACTCATCACACGAAGGGCAATCTGAATAATCATATCGGAGTTCCGCTTACTATCTTTTCCATGCCTGAAGACACTCAGGTGCTCGTGCTGGAAATGGGGATGAATAATAAAGGGGAAATAGAAGTCCTGAGCAATATTGCGCGACCTCATTATGGTATTGTGACCAATATCGGGGAATCCCACATTGAACAGTTGGGAAGCAGGGAGAACATCGCTGCTGCGAAACTGGAAATAACTTCAGGGTTTCGTGACGACGGTGAACTGATTTTCGATGGAGATGAAAAGCTGTTAAAAGGGACAGATGGTCTTTCTTGCGGCTTCTCGGAAAACGTTGAATATAGAGCGAAAGAAATCTTCCTTCATGATGAGGGCAGTCGATTTCTGGTGGAGGGTCACAGATATCTTCTTCCGCTTGTTGGAAAGCACAACGTGAAGAATGCAACATATGTAATCCTGCTAGCAAAAAAACTGGGGATGGATGCCGCAGAGATTCAAAAAGGGTTCGATTCCCTATCTATGACCGGGATGAGACTTGAAAAACTGAACGGAATGAAGGGGTCTCATGTTTTCAATGATACGTATAATGCTTCACCGACTTCTATGAAGGCAGTGATTGAATTTGTGAGAACTTACAAAACAAAGTCTCATAAAGTGCTGGTGCTAGGGGATATGTATGAACTTGGTATGCATTCCAAAGAGCTTCATGCTCAAGTTGCGGAGGCGATCACTCCTGAGATCGATATCGTTATGACTGTAGGGGATGATTCCAAAGCGATTTCGGATAAAGTAGCTACGATCTTCTCTTCTATTACAACGAAGCATTTCAGAGAGAAAGGACCTTTGATCGAGGAACTGAAATCCGTGGTAGGAGAGCAAAGTATCGTCCTGGTGAAAGCTTCGAGAGGAATGAAGCTGGAGGAGATAGTAGATACTATTGTGAAAGATTAATGTTCGGTAAGAGGCTTAAGGAGGAAATATTGAAATGAATGAACTTTTATTACTGTCAATCATGGGAATAGCCTTTACAATGACAGTCGCTCTGTTCCCTGTGGTGATCCCATTTTTGAGACGACTGAAATTCGGTCAGGAAATTCGTGAAGAAGGACCTTCTTCACATCAGAAGAAAAGTGGGACGCCTACAATGGGAGGGGTTATGGTATTGTTTTCAGTCACCCTGACCATGTTAGTGTTTCTACCATTCTTTTATTCAAATGGAATAGGTATGGAAACGACCCTGTTATTGATTGTTCTACTGGGTTATGGTCTGATCGGATTTCTCGATGATTATATAAAAGTAGCTAAAAAAAGAAATCTCGGACTTACATCAAAGCAGAAAATGCTTATGCAGCTGGTAATTGCTACAGTAGTATACATCATACTTCTGGCAGGTGATTTCAATACAGCCATTCATATTCCTGCTACTTCCTTTTCGATAGACCTCGGTATAGGATACGGAGTACTTCTTCTCCTTATGCTTGTGGGAGGCTCGAATGCTGTCAATCTGACGGACGGTCTGGATGGTTTGCTTGCGGGTACGGCCTCGATCGCTTTTGGGGCCTTCGCTATACTCGCATGGGCTGTGTCGGGGGACGTGGAAACGGCGTTGTTCGCTGTAGCGGTCGTTGGTGCACTTCTCGGGTTCTTAGTATTTAACGCGCATCCGGCTAAGGTCTTCATGGGTGATACCGGATCGCTTGCGCTTGGAGCAGCAATAGCTATGATAGCTATTCTCCTTAAGATGGAATTGTTGCTCATCGTAGTCGGAGGTGTGTTCGTCCTCGAAACCCTTTCTGTGATTATACAGGTCGCTTCTTATAAAACCACGGGTAAACGTGTGTTTCGAATGAGCCCCCTTCACCACCATTATGAACTGAAAGGCTGGTCGGAGTGGAAGGTAGTGACAGCTTTTTGGGTAGCCGGTCTGTTATTCGCAGTACTTGGAGTATCGATGGAGGTGATGGTCGGATGAAACAATTGAAAAATTTCCCTTATAGTAGTGCGCTTGTAGTTGGTCTTGCAAAGAGCGGTTTCGCAGCAGCAGAACTCCTTCAAAACAGCGGGGTGAAGACTGTGGTCAACGATCTGAACGCAGATGAAGATAGCGAGCAGGCAGTAAGTCTGAAAGATGCAGGAGTCTCATTAGTCACAGGGAGTCATCCGTTTGAGCTGTTGGACAAGGCTGAAATTCTCGTCAAGAACCCGGGCATCCCTTATGAAAATGAAATGATCAGTGAAGCTCTCCGAAGGGAAATCCCCGTTATTACAGAAGTGGAACTGGTCTCTTATTTGCATGAAGGTAAAGTCATCGGTATTACTGGTTCGAATGGGAAGACCACTACTACGACTCTCGTGCACCGTATGCTTGAGGCTGATCGAAAAGGTGTATATGTAGCCGGTAATATCGGAGAAGTTGCATGTGAGGTTGCTCAAAGAACTTCACCGGAAGATATAATGGTGATAGAGCTATCTTCTTTTCAATTATTGGGGACGATTAATCTTCACGTAGATATAGCGGTGTGGCTGAATCTGTTCGATAGTCATCTCGATTATCATAAAACAAGAAATAATTATATTTCCGCTAAAGCGAAAATACTTCAGAACCAAACTTCAAAGGACAAATTCATCTATAATAGGAATGATTCGACAGTGAGTCCTTTTCATCAAAATACTTTCGCCGAGTCCGTGCCTTTCACTTTATCATATGAAGAGACTGGGGCCTCTGCCGATACTGCTTTCATCTATTTCAATGGAGAAATAGTAGCTGAAAGGGAGAAAATCGTCCTTGTCGGCGAACATAATATACAGAATTGTCTTGCTGCTGTAGCAGCCTGTAAAAGTGTAGGAGTTTCGAACGATGCTATCCAGTCGGTGTTGTACAGCTTTCAAGGGGTAGCTCATCGCCTGCAGTACGTAGATTATAAACATGGGCGTTACTTTTACAATGATTCTAAGGCTACAAATATCCGTGCTACAAGCTATGCGCTTGAAGCATTTGAGAAACCGGTAGTGCTTTTGGCCGGCGGGCTGGACAGAGGAAATTCTTTTGATGAGCTGAGTCCTTATCTTGCGGGGGTGAAGCGCCTAGTTCTATTCGGAGAAACAGCCTCAAAACTTGAAATTCTTGCCAAGAGTCTGGATATTCCTTTCATAAGAGTGAAGAGTATGGATGAAGCCGTCACCAAAGCTTATGATGCTTCTGAAGATGATGAAGTGATATTACTTTCACCAGCTTGTGCCAGTTGGGATCAATATCGTACGTTTGAAGAAAGAGGAGACGAATTCATAAATGCTGTGCTTAACCTTTGACGGAAACATGTAGATGATTTTTTCCTCCGGTTTCTGACAAAGAGGCCGGAGTTTCATTGGAAAGTATTCTATTGCCTTTCACTCGTGTTATCTATCAATGTGAATCAAAAGCGAAGAATACCTATGGGCCGATCTCTTCTTCACTGTTGTTAAGCGCTTTCAGGGAGGTTTCATGTTTAGAGGTTTGCTGGTGATTTGACGAGGGAAGAAGAGAAGTTGGAAGTTTCCTTCTATTTTTTTCGATTTCCTCTCCCAATCGTCGCCGCAGGAGCCTTAACATATGATATAATAAATTAGAAAACATCTATACTGGCTGGGTATCAAGCCTACCCGTACATAAGGGGTTCCTTAGATGAAGAAAGAAAAGAATGTCGTTTCGATTGAAGAACGGATTCCCCAATTGAAAAAACGGCGAAAAAGAAAAGTGAATCGACAGCTGATTCTATATTTGACCATTCTATTTTTGTTGATAGGAATTGTCATTTATCTTCAGACTCCGCTCAGTCATGTAAGGAATATTGAAGTGAGCGGGAATGCAGAAGTTACAAAAGAAGAGATTGTAGAACTCAGTGGTATAACTGAGAATAGCAGTTTATGGGGAATCGACCGCTCAAATGTTTCAGACAAATTGACTACTCATCCAGAGATCAAAAATGCTGAAGTGGGTCGTAATTTTCCTGCAAATGTTACAATTTCGGTAGATGAGAGAGAAAGAATCGCTTACGTGAAAAATGGAGAAAGCTACGCGCCTATCCTTGAAAACGGAACTATTCTGGATGAACTTGTTGAGAATCCAGGAGGAGACGCCCCGATATTTTTCGGCTTCCCGGATAAAGAGCATCTTAAAGAGCTCACCTCTGAACTGAGTGACCTTCCTTCAAGTGTGTCCAGCTTAATTTCTGAGGTTCATTGGGTGGAAGAAGAAGAATGGGACAAGGTGAGGCTTTATATGAGTGATGGGCATACAGTACTTGCTTCCGTAAGGCATTTTTCCGAAAAAATGCCTAGTTATCCATCGATTGTAGCTCAATTGAATCCTGAAACTGAAGGGATTATTCATATCGGTGTAGGTACTTACTTCGAATCATTTTCCTCTGAAGAAGACGAAGAGGAGGAGGAAAGTGAAGAAAGTGATGTAGAAGATCCTGCAGCAGAAACTGAAGAAGAGAACCCGGAAGAAACTGTGGAAGGTTAGTAGCGGATAAAGGTTTTTCTACAACAGTGGAAATACAATAAAATACTTTTATGAAGGTCTATAAACTCACGCTTTGATTTGATTGTGGTGCAAAAGAATCACACAGTCTATCAATTCGTTTACGATTACAAAAATCGATTGTTTTAAAAAATGTTATCCTTTAATATGTGACATACTTTCATGGTCGTTAACAGGAGGTGCGCTATAGTGATTAATGAAAAAGAGATACTCGTGAGCTTGGATGTAGGCACGAGTGAAATAAAAGCAATCATCGGTGAAGTGGCCAATGAGTCACTGAATATCATCGGTGTTGGTACGGCTCCTTCCCTTGGTATGAAAAAAGGCGCGATTGTTGATATAGACAAGACTGTACAATCGATTCGTTCGGCCGTGGAACAGGCTGAACGAATGATTGATATGAAAATTGATAGCGTCGTAGTAGGTGTGAATGGCAACCACGTTCAGCTTCAGGATTGCCACGGGGTCGTCGCTGTCTCAAGCGAGGATCGGGAAATTGAAGACGAAGATATTACTAGAGTTATCGATGCTGCTCAAGTAGTTTCTGTACCTCCAGAGAGAGAAATCATTGATGTCATTCCTAAAGAATTTATTGTGGATGGCCAGGATGAGATTACTGATCCTCGTGGAATGATTGGTGTTCGTCTGGAAATGGAAGGGACGATTATTACTTGTACCAAAACGGTATTACATAATACCCTTCGTTGTGTTGAAAGAGCTGGTCTACAGGTTACGGATGTGTGCCTTCAGCCTCTGGCTACCGGTTCGGCTTCTCTATCTGAAGATGAAAAACATCTCGGTGTGGCACTTATGGATATCGGCGGAGGATCGACAACTATTTCCGTATTCAAAGAAGGTCACCTGATTGGTACGGGAATGATCCCTCTCGGGGGAGACAACATTACAAAAGACTTATCTGTCGGGTTACGCACTTCTACAGAAGAAGCAGAAAAAATCAAAGTCGATTTTGGTCATGCTTTCTTTGATGATGCGAATGATCAGGAAACTTTCTCCGTTAATATTATTGGAAGTAATCAGCAGCAAACGTTCAATCAGCAGCAAATTTCTGATATGATTGAAGCTAGATTGGAAGAGATGTACGTCATGGTTGCAAAAGAACTTCAGCGTCTGGGTGTACGCGATTTACCTGGAGGATTCGTTCTGACGGGTGGAAGTATGAATATGCCTGGAGTGCTGGAGCTTGCACAGGATGTTTTCAGTGCTAATCTAAGGCTGGCAGTTCCTGATTATCTTGGGGTCCGTGACCCTAAATATACAAGTGGCGTAGGTATCTTGCAATTTGCCTATCGTAATGCGAAAATCCAAGGGAAGGATATCTTCCCAAGTGCTCCAAATCCTGTAAATTCAGGGAAATCTGTAACTAAACAGAAAAAAGTGCAGAAACCGAAACAAGATAAGCCTCAGAGAGAAGAGCAACAGCAGCAGAGTAAAGAAAAAGAAGAAACAGGTTTTTCGAAATTCATCAAAGCGTTTTTTGACTAAAATAAAAGAATGCGACTAGCCGGTTAGGAGGAACGAATAATGTTAGATTTTGATACGAGCATGGATCAGTTAGCTACGATTAAAGTTATTGGAGTCGGGGGTGGCGGTTCAAATGCCGTCAACCGTATGATTGAACACGGTGTCCAGGGTGTAGAATTCATAGCGGTCAACACTGATGCTCAGGCACTTAACATGTCCAAAGCTGAAGTTAAAATGCAAATTGGTAATAAATTGACTCGCGGTTTAGGTGCGGGTGCTAATCCGGAAGTAGGTCGAAAAGCGGCCGAAGAAAGTAAAGAGCAGCTAGAAGAAGCTTTGCAGGGAGCGGATATGGTGTTTGTCACTGCCGGTATGGGTGGTGGAACCGGAACGGGTGCAGCTCCGGTTATTGCTCAGGTTGCTAAAGAAGTGGGTGCCCTGACTGTCGGAGTGGTCACACGTCCATTCTCCTTCGAAGGAAAGAAACGTTCGACTCAGGCCTCCGGTGGTATTGAAAGCTTTAAAGGAAGTGTGGATACGCTCATTGTTATCCCGAACGACAGACTTCTCGAAATTGTGGATAAAAACACACCAATGCTTGAAGCGTTCCGCGAAGCCGATAACGTCCTTCGTCAGGGTGTACAAGGTATCTCCGACCTTATTGCAGTACCAGGACTTATCAACGTAGACTTTGCTGACGTGAAAACTATAATGGTTGATAAAGGTTCGGCGTTAATGGGAATTGGTATTGCGACTGGAGAGAGCAGAGCAGCAGAAGCGGCCAAGAAAGCTATCTCCTCTCCTCTTCTTGAAACTTCCATTGATGGAGCCCACGGAGTGCTTATGAATATCAGTGGCGGTACGAACCTCAGCCTGTATGAAGTCCAGGAAGCTGCCGATATTGTAACTTCGGCCGCTGATCAGGAAGTGAACGTCATTTTCGGTTCCGTCATCAATGAAAATCTGAAAGACGAGATTGTAGTAACCGTCATTGCTACCGGTTTTGATGAAGCCCAGATGAAAGAGGGACAGAATAAACCGAGACAACGCAATATTCAACAATCACAACCTGAACCTGAACAGGAAAACCGTTCGAGGGAAGAAGCAACGAGACGCGAGTCGAGAGAATCAGTGAATGAACAGCCGTCCTCTCAAGAAGAAGAAGATACGCTGGATATTCCGACATTTTTAAGGAATCGTAACAAACGTAAATAATTGTAAACCTTCCACTTGTGCTTCAAGTGGAAGGTTTTTCTCTTTGGCACTCTTAAAGCCTGATGTCCGTTTTATTGACGTTTCTGTCGCACACTTTAAAAGGAGGACTCTTCGGCTTCTTCGTTTCGCTGTAATATCTTCAGCTGTCTGATTTGTAGGCAGACGTCTCCTCCCTTCATTCTAAATCAAAACTGAAAATGAAAAGGATGGTCACTTTTATTATGATCCTGGACTGTTCTTCATATAAGTTCAGCGAAACTGATTCACCAGTGAAAATGAAGAATGATAAAGCAATGTAGAACAACTTATGATAAAATGAATGATAAATAGAGGTGTTTTTCATGTTTGTTCCTGCATCAGAAAAAATACTTGAATTAAAAAATACGGATTCCGCTATTAAATCAGGTTTCACTACACGCCGGGGAGGATTTTCTGCTTACCCGGATCAATCTCTCAACCTTGGCCTTCATATTGGGGATGACCCTTCTCTTGTTCTTAAGAACAGGGAGGCTGTAGCAAAAGAGGTGGGCGTTCCACTTTCAAACTGGGTTTTCGCAGAGCAGGTCCATGGTACTGAAATACAGGTTGTTTCCACAACGGAAAGAGGAAGTGGAGCAAAAGAGTTACATACAGCTATCGAGGGTGCGGATGGGCTTATCTGCAAGGATGAAGATATACTCCTTGCCTGTTTTTACGCTGACTGTGTGCCACTTTACTTTATGGATAAAAGTACTGGATGGATTGGGATAGCTCATGCTGGCTGGAAGGGTTCCGTGAACGGACTGGCTGGGAAAATGGTCCGGAAACTGATTTCAGAAGGAGCACGCAAAGACTCGCTGGAGATGGTGATTGGTCCTTGTATATCCAGAGAAAAATATGAAGTGGATGATTGTGTAGCGCATCAGATACAGGAGCGGTTCCGTGTTGAGGTACTTGAATATATAAGACCTGACACGTGGATGCTTGATTTGAAAAGACTGAACCGGGAGATTGCTATAGATAGTGGTATGAGTGAAAAGAACAACCATACTTCAGAATATTGTACGTATAAAGAGGAAGAGTTATTCTTTTCCCATCGGAGAGACCATGGATATACCGGCAGAATGCTCGGCTATATCGTCAGGTCTCGCTTGTGAAAGGAGTAAGAGCAGTGAACGTAAAAGAAAACGCAGAAAAAATCAAGAATACCATTGAAAATACCTGTGCTTCGGTTGAACGTGACCCTGAAGACGTTACGGTTATTGCAGTAACGAAATATGTAAGTACAGAAAGAGCTGAAGAAGCGATTGATGCTGGCATTGTAAATCTGGGGGAGAACCGCAAAGAAGGTTTTCTTGAAAAGCAAAGGGAAATCGGGAATAAAGCTACCTGGCATTTCATAGGATCTCTCCAGTCGAGAAAAGTAAAAGATGTCATTGAGCATATCGACGTTCTCCATTCCCTGGATCGTAAGTCCTTGGCTAAGGAAATCAATAAACGTGCAGAGACGTCCATTTCCTGCTTTGTACAGGTGAATATCAGCGGCGAAGAATCGAAACATGGAATCAATCCCGGAGACGTTCATGCCTTTATAAAAATGCTCAAGGATTATCCAAAAATAAATGTCGTAGGGCTGATGACGATGGCTCCTCATGTTGAAGATGAAGAAAAAACCAGGGGGATCTTCCGCAAACTGCGTGCGCTTCGGGACGAAATTAAAAATGAGGGTTGGCCCCACGCACCTTGTGAATTTTTGTCTATGGGCATGAGTAATGATTACACGATTGCCCTGGAAGAAGGGGCTACACACATTCGACTCGGAACGAGCCTTGTGGGGAATGAGACAACAGGAGGTGAATCATCTTGAGTATGAAGAATAAATTCAAATCTTTCTTTACCCTTGATGAAGATTATGAATATGTCGAAGAAGACGTATATGAAGATGAACAATCAGAAACACCCGCGGAAAAGAACAGAA
The DNA here is from genome assembly GCF_900156645.1 of Salimicrobium flavidum. Classification (GTDB taxonomy): domain Bacteria; phylum Bacillota; class Bacilli; order Bacillales; family Halobacillaceae; genus Salimicrobium; species Salimicrobium flavidum. Next base: position 461,753 of record NZ_FTOC01000001.1, on the reverse strand, counting down.
ACGGTAAAGAACAGAATGTTGTCAGTTTGAAAAGTGCCCAGAGATCTTCTAAAATGGTTTTACACGAACCGAGAAATTATAGTGAAGCACAGGAAATCGCTGATGAACTGGTGAGTCATCGTGCTGTCGTGATTAATCTGCAGCGGGTCGACCATGATCAGGCTAAACGGATCGTCGATTTTCTGAGTGGCACCGTGTATGCTATAGGAGGAGATATTCAGAAGCTCGGCAGTCAGACCTTTCTTTGTGTTCCTGATAATGTCGAAGTAACAGGGTCTATATCAGAAATGATGCAGAACGAGGACGATTTTAATAGAAGGTGGTAATGCGTTGTGGATTTGATTTTTTCTCTTTTGATCAATGCTATTCAAATTTATAGTTGGTTATTGATCATCTATATTCTTATGTCCTGGTTCCCTGGAGCAAGAGATTCCTCATTCGGCCAGGGACTGGCGAAAGTTACGGAGCCCTTCCTGGAACCGTTCCGTAAAATCATTCCTCCACTTGGAATGATTGATATTTCTCCGATTGTAGCTATTTTGACGCTGAATTTCGCATCAAGAGGGATTCAACAACTTTATTTTATGCTTATGTAGTAATGGAAGGAGCAGGAGGCAGGGCTTTCTGTTCTTTCTTTATATGTGGTTTTTTACGTGAGTAAGGAAGGCTGGACTTGAATTAGGCAGGATTGGATTGGGACGAGGTGCTCTGTAACGTCCTTTTTGCAGTTACTGTACATAATAATCGAAACTTTAAAAAGGAAGCAGGAGGTCCTATGGACGTTTATCAGCACTTTAGAAAAGAAGAGAGACCGTTCATCGATCAAGTGGAGGCATGGAAATCGGATGTTGAGATGAGGTTTGAACGAAAACTGACTGATTTTCTCAACCCGAGAGAGCGTCGGATAGCATATTCTCTTTTAGCTAACACCGATTTACAGATAGCTGTTTCCGGGCATGAAGAAGAAAGAATGCGGATGATTATTGCTCCTGAATACGAAATGATCGATGCGGAGGATTTTCAGGTAACGTTGCTGGAAGCTTCTTACCCGGAAAAATTTATGAACCTCGAGCACCGGGATGTGTTAGGGGCATTTATGTCCCTTGGAATCAAACGCGAAAAACTTGGTGATCTTGTAGTTCGAGACGGGTTGATACATATACTGGTAGCTTCCGAGATATCTGAATATATCAAAATGCAATTGACTCAGATAAAGAAAGCGAATGTCACTTGGGCGGAAAAATCGCCTGAAGAACGGATGGTTTCTGAAGAAGAATGGAAAGATTCCTTCGCTACTGTGTCTTCCCTGCGCCTGGACGTGGTGTTGAAAGAAATATATCGTATGCCGAGGAAAAAGTCGGTGATGCATATTCAAGCGGGCCATGTGAAAGTCAACTTCCGTACTGTTGATGACCCCTCTTTTATTCTAGAAGAAGATGATCTTCTTTCTTTGAGAGGAAAAGGAAGAAGCAAGCTCACTGAAGTGATGGGACAGACAAAAAAAGAAAAGTGGCGAATCACTTTTTCAGCGCTGAATTGATTTCTGATTTAAGTGAATTGATTATAAAAGGTTCTGTTAAATCCTGTTGTTGGTTTTTGGAACGAAGGGTGGAGACGCCTGCCAGAGGCAAGCTTCCACCCATAGAACGAAAACCAACAATAAACCATAACAGAGACGTTCATGCAAAGATATTTGCAACATGGTACATGAAAATTTTCGGGCTCTGTTAGTATTTGAGTTTGATAGGGTGGATATAGAGAAAGGCGGCGACTCCGACGGGAAGAGCAATAGCTGAAGACCCCACAGGGAACCGAGGAGGCTGAAGCATTGCCCGCGGAAAGCGTCCGCCTGAATATTTATTTTCAGGGTAGCATTATAAAAAGAAATCAGGACCGTTCTTTGTTTCAGTGGAATAAGGTGCCATAGAAAAGAAGTTCAAGGAGGTGGGTCGTATGCCGTTAACACCGCTGGATATACACAATAAGGAATTCTCTCGCGGGTTTCGAGGGTATAATGAAGATGAAGTGAATGAATTTTTGGATCAGGTGATCAAGGACTATGAAGTGGTTGTCCGCCAGAAAAAAGAGCTCGAAGGGGAAGTGGATCGTCTCAATGAAAGATTAACTCATTTCAACAACATAGAAGAGACGTTGAACAAATCTATTCTCATAGCTCAGGAGACAGCTGAAGAAGTCAAAGGTAATGCTACAAAAGAATCGAAACTGATCATCAAAGAGGCCGAGAATAATGCAGACAGGATCGTTAATGACGCACTTGAAAAATCCCGTCGTATCTCGATTGAAGTGGAAGAAATGAAAAAACAGGCTAAGGTTTTCAAAACCCGGCTCCGAATGCTTGTAGAAGCTCAGATTGATATGATCGAAAACGATGAATGGGATCGTCTCTTTGATGAAGAAGTGGAATCTGATCAGATCAAAGAAGAGTATACCTCATCCAATTCATGATGGAAGAAGCCTTTCCCGTGTAGGGGAAGGCTTTTTCATGTGAACAGGTATTGCTTGAAAGGCTCAGTACTGTTAACCATCAGAGAGAACATGAGTAATGAAAATCTCGACGGGTGATGAACACTCCTTATATAATATTATTGGTTTTATTTGTGATAATGGTATAATGGCAAAGGAAAAGACACGGATGGAGGATATTTATGATTTGGTTATATGGATTATCATTTTTCGTAATACTAATAGATCAGATTACTAAATGGCTCGTCACCATGTTCATGGAAGTAGGAGAACGAATCGCCATAGTCGATTCTTTTTTGTATTTGACTTCTCATCGGAATCAGGGTGCTGCCTGGGGGATTCTACAGGGACAGATGACTTTTTTCTATATCATTACTGTTATTATAGTAGCGTTTCTTGTGTATTACATGCAGACTCAAGCGAAAGAAAGTAAGTGGAGCGGCATCGCGCTTTCGCTGCTTTTGGCCGGCGCTATCGGAAACTTCATCGATCGTCTGTTCAGAAAAGAAGTGGTCGATTTTGTAGATGTATATATCGGAAATTATAACTATCCTATTTTCAATGTGGCGGACGCTTCATTAAGCATTGGTGTCGTTTTGTTTCTGATAGCGACATTTATAGAGGAAAAGAAACAGAAGGAGGCGAAGACGTCATGAGTGAGCAGAAGCAGGTTTTAGAAGAAGATAGTTCCAAAAGGATCGATAAATGGCTAAGCGATCATTTAGAAGACGTATCGAGAGCTCAAGTCCAGCAATGGATACGGGAACATCATGTGTCCGTCAATAGCAAGCATGTAAAAAGCAATTACAAAATCCAGGCTGGAGACATTGTGGAATGGAGCATTCCTGAAGTGAAACCGGCTACTATTGAAAAGGAAAATATACCGCTTTCGATTATATATGAGGATGAAGATCTTTTGGTCGTTAACAAACCTGTAGGAATGGTTGTTCACCCTTCAGCGGGGCATTACAGTGGCACACTCGTCAACGCACTTCTATACCACTGCAATGACCTCTCTGGTATAAATGGTGTGGAGCGTCCTGGCATTGTTCACCGGATTGATAAGGATACGAGTGGATTACTGATGGTTGCCAAGAATGATAAGGCCCATCAGCATCTTGCGGAACAACTGCAGGATAAAGAGGTGGAGCGAACCTATGAAGCGATAGCGCACGGGGTGATTCCGCACGATCATGGAACGATAGACGCTCCGATAGGTCGTGATCCTAAAGAGCGTCAACGTATGGCTGTCACTCAAGAAGGAAAAGAAGCAGTAACCCATTTCACCGTAGAAAAAAGATTCGCCGATTTCACACACCTCACTTGCAAATTAGAAACAGGAAGAACGCACCAGATCCGCGTTCATATGCGATATATTGAGCATCCACTTGCCGGTGATCCAAAATACGGTCCCCGTAAAACATTACCTCTTCCGGGACAGGCTCTTCATGCAAAAACACTGACATTCACTCATCCTGCGAATGGTGAGAAGCTTCACTTTACAGTACAGCCTCCTGAACATTTCCAAGATTGTTTACGTCAATTAGAAGAAGCTTATTGACAAAGGAACTGCCTTCTGTAATAATGTACGACAAGTGAATAAGACCTTTAATCACAGTCCCGTGAGGCTGAAAAGGAGACGGATATTTACCCTTTTCTGCCTACGTATGTCAGAAAAGGGTTTTTTATTAGGGGGAGACAGGATGAATAAAAAAACAGCAGTACTCGATGATGCAGCAATCAGGCGTACACTAACCAGACTCTCTCATGAAATAGTCGAAAGAAACAAAGGCGTAGAAGATCTGGTTCTTATCGGTGTGAAAACAAGAGGCGTGCCTCTTGCGACAAGAATTAAGGATAAAATCACAGATATCGAAGGTGTCTCGCTTCCTCAAGGGGAACTCGATATAACGTTGTATCGCGATGACCTGAAGGAAATCACTGACAACCGCGAACCGGAAATCAAGGCCTCTTCTCTTCCGGTAGACATCAGCGGGAAGAAAGTGATACTCGTGGATGATGTGCTTTACACAGGTCGGACGGTGCGTGCCGCAATGGACGCACTTATCGACCTTGGCAGACCCTCTTCGATACAGCTGGCTGTGCTTGTGGACCGGGGTCACAGAGAATTGCCGATTCGAGCAGATTTCGTAGGTAAAAATATACCAACGTCGAAAGATGAAATTGTCACAGTTTATGTGAATGAAACGGATGAAAAGGAAGAAGTAGTGATTTATGGAAAATGAATAGAATTACCTTTAATGAACGTCCCGTGAGACTTCAAAGGTAAGGAGTAGAGCACAGGTGTAGTGGACACCTGGGCAGAAACCTCTTTGCTTATTGAAGCGAAGAGGTTTTTTTGTAGCAAAATATAGGGGGAGATTTCCATGAACAAAGAACAGACCGTATACGATATCGAAGAACGTCCGACTATAGCGAAATGGCTTGTACTCAGCCTTCAGCATTTGTTTGCCATGTTTGGGGCGACGATCCTGGTCCCATTCCTCACTGGTTTATCACCTTCTGTCGCACTCGTGGCAAGTGGAACCGGTACACTGGCTTACCTCCTTATTACCCGAGGGAAGGTTCCTGCATACTTAGGGTCGAGTTTCGCTTTCATCTATCCTATATCCCAGATTTCTGAGACAGCGGGGGTGGCCGGAGCTATGGTCGGAAGTTTCCTCGCGGGGCTGGTTTACGGAGCCGCTTCCTTGCTCATCATGGCATTTGGAGTAAGATGGCTGACCAGACTCTTGCCACCGGTAGTAGTAGGGCCGGTCATCATGGTGATCGGACTTGGACTTGCTACAACAGCTGTAGACATGGCGATGTATGAACCGGGGAGTGACGACGTTTACAGTACCATCCATATCGTAACGGCTTTTATAACCCTCGGAGCGACAATCATAGCGATGGTTTTCTTAAAAGGAATTTTTCGACTGATCCCGATCTTGATCGGCATCATCGTCGGGTATTCATTCGCTTTGATCAATGGCATCGTAGATACTTCCGGTATCCGTTCGGAATGGGAAAGTTGGACAAGCACGGAATCCTTCGCTGGATTTTTACAGGCATTCTTTCAGACACCTGATTTTCTTCTACCCTTTGTCGATTATTCACCACTCAGTGTGCTCAGCTTCGATATCGCACTTTTAATGATGCCTTTCGCGCTTGTAACACTAGCGGAACATGTAGGAGATCAAATGGTATTATCCAAAGTCACAGGGAGGAACTTTTTGAAGAATCCTGGTCTTGACAGAACAATACTCGGGGACGGTACTGCGACATTAATTGCAAGTGTCTTAGGAGGACCGCCGAATACGACTTACGGCGAAAACATCGGAGTATTGGCAGTGACGAGAGTGTTCAGTGTTTTTGTTATAGGTTTGGCGGCAGTATTCGCTATCCTGTTTGGCTGGATTGGAATGGTGACGGTTTTAATAAGTTCAATCCCTCAAGCTGTCATGGGAGGAGTAAGTATTCTGTTGTTCGGGGTTATTGCAGCAAGTGGTCTGAGAATGATGATCGACCATGAGGTGGATCTCGGAGAAAACCGTAACCTGGTGATCACCTCCGTAATTCTTGTAACTGGGGTAGGCGGGGCTTTCATTCGGCTCTCCCCTCAGGTGGAACTCGGAGGAATGGCTCTCGCTGCTATTGTAGGAATCTTGCTCAATTTGCTCATACCGAGATCAGAAGAAGAGAAGCAGCAGAAGTCAGTATTTGAACAGGAAAAGGATATCGCCTAGGAGGTATAGGAATGAAACACTTACTATCTATGCACCAATTGAGTAACGACATGATTTTTTCTCTTTTGGAAAAGACTGAATGTATGAAAAAAGGTGAAGGTAAGACGTTACAGGGTAGTTTTGCCGCGAATCTATTTCTTGAGCCGAGCACGAGGACGAAACAAAGCTTTTATGTAGCTGAAAAAAGACTGGGAATGGAAGTATTGGATGTGGAAGCGGAGAGGTCAAGTGTCTTAAAAGGAGAATCTCTATATGATTCGGTCCGAACTCTTGAAGCGCTTGGAGCAGACGTCCTTGCTATCCGGCAATCAGAACGGGGGGCTCTTTCGAAAATTGCTGAGCATAGTGAAGTTTCGATTATAAATGCAGGAGATGGGACAGGAGAACACCCGACACAAAGCCTTTTGGACCTTTATACGATTTATGAGGAATTCGGGGGATTCAAGGATCTTACTGTGACAATCGCCGGGGATATCAAACATAGCAGAGTAGCGAGATCGAATGCATATGCTCTCAAACAATTAGGAGCCGACATTCAATTTTCCGCTCCGGAGCAATGGAGAGAAACAGAAGGTGATTACGTGTCCATGGAAGAAGCGGTAGAGACGAGTGATGTTCTCATGCTTCTCAGAATCCAGAGGGAGCGTCATGAAAACCAGGATGATATCGGTTCTTATCTTACGATGTATGGATTGACGAAGGAACGGGAGAAATGCATGAAAGAAAGAGCAATCATCATGCATCCGGCGCCGGTAAATAGAGGAGTAGAAATAGACTCGTCGCTGGTGGAATGCTCAAAATCCCGTATTTTCAAACAGATGAAAAATGGAGTTTTCATGAGAATGGCTATTATAGATGAATTAATGGAGGGGAAGCAGAATGAAGATCACAAACGCTTTTCGTTGGGACAAGGAATCTGTGCAACTATGTGAAATCAGGGTGAAAGAAGGAATCATCATTGAAATAGCATCGAACCTTTCTGAGGAAGAAGATGAAGAGGTCTTCGATGCGCAAGGGACATTTGTATCTCCAGGATTCACGGACGTACATGTACATTTGAGAGAGCCTGGGGGCGAGTACAAAGAAACGATTGCATCAGGTACAGAAGCGGCTTTGAGGGGCGGGTTCACGACAATTTGTCCTATGCCGAATACAGAACCGGTCCCTGACACTGTAGAGCATTTAGAAGCGTTGAAAGAGAAGATAAACGAAAGTTCACTTGTGGAAGTGTTACCTTATGCAGCCATTACTTCCGGACAAAAAGGAAAAGACCTCAACGACCTGAAAGCGTTGAAAGGGGCGGATGCCTTTGCCTTTACCGATGACGGAGTCGGTATTCAGTCAGCTGCGAAGATGAAAGAAGCGATGGAACAGGCGGCACAATTACATATGCCGATTGTCGCTCATTGTGAGGACAACAGCTTAGCAGGCAACGGTGTAGTACATGAAGGTGCTGTATCAAAAAGGCTTGGTCTGCCGGGGATCCCTCCCAGTGCAGAAGCGGCACATATTGCAAGAGACGCATTATTGGCTGAGGAAACGGGGTGTCATTATCATGTGTGTCACGTATCATCGAAGGAATCTGTAAGGGTTATCCGTAATGCCAAAGAAGCAGGGATCCATGTTACCGCAGAAGTGACTCCTCATCATTTATTACTGACGGAAAATGACATCATCGAGGACGATGGGATGTATAAAATGAATCCTCCTCTCCGTGAAGAAACGGATCGACAGGCTCTCATAAGCGGTCTCGAAGACGGTACAATCGACTGTATAGCAACAGATCATGCCCCCCATGCGGAACATGAAAAGCAGCAATCCATGAAACAGGCACCTTTCGGGATAACAGGCCTGGAGACGGCATTTCCACTCCTGTATTCTTATTTCGTTCAACGCGGAAGTTGGAGTCTCGGTCAACTCATCAACTGGATGACGACGGCACCGAGAAAAATCTTTTCTCTTCCAAAAAGGGAACTCGAACCTATGCATCCTGCCACACTGACGTTCATCGATATGACGGGAAATGAAAAAATAGACAGATATACATTTTCTTCTAAAGGAAAGAATACACCATTCCACGGAGTATCAGCCAGCGGTTTCCCGCTTTTTACGATGATTTCCGGGGAGATAGTCTGGAAGGGGAGGCAAGGACAATGAAAAAAATCATTCTTGAAGATGGAACGATTTTGACAGGGGAAGGCTTCGGAAGCGACAGGGAAGTTTTTGGTGAAATTGTTTTTCAAACGGGGATGACCGGCTACCAGGAAGTGATGTCCGACCCTTCCTATTGCGGTCAGATCATCACTTTCACCTATCCGTTGATTGGTAATTACGGAGTGAACCGGGACGACTTCGAAACCATTTTCCCATCTTTATTCGGAGTGGTAGTGAAAGAACATTGTGAATTTCCTTCGAATTTCCGTAACGAAGAATCGATCGACTCTTTCCTGAAATCGAGAGACATACCTGGAATAAGTGGAGTGGATACAAGATACCTCACCAAAGTGATCCGGAAGAATGGCACAATGAAAGCGATGATTGTAAACGGAGATCGAGACCCGGAAGAAGTACTTAAAAAAATGAACAGCTCCGATCTGCCGATCGACCAGGTACCGCGAGTTTCTACAGTTAAACCTTACGTTATTCCTCATAGAGGAGAGCGTATCGTTGTTATAGATTACGGGATAAAAAGTGGTCTGTTACGTGCATTCACTGAAAGAAATTGTCATATAACGGTGGTTCCTTATAACACTTCTGCAGAAGAAATAATGCGGCAAAAGCCGGATGGTGTGTTTTTATCGAATGGCCCAGGAGATCCGGCTCATATTCCTGAAGCGACTGCAACTGTCGAAAAGTTGATAGGGAAAGTTCCGATTTTTGGAGTTTGTATGGGGCATCACATCATAGCCAGAGCCTGCGGAGCAACTACAAGTAAATTGCATTTCGGTCATCGGGGAGTGAATCAGCCGGTATTTGATGTGAAGACGGAACGTACGTACATGACTTCCCAGAATCACGGCTATTCAGTCGACGATAATTCAATTATGTCAACTGAACTCAAAGTCACCGAATATTCTTTGAATGATAGGACAGTCGAAGCCCTCGAACATACTAAGCATCCGGTGTTTTCGGTTCAGTACCATCCGGAAAGTACTCCAGGGCCGGAGGATACCGGTCATCTATTCGAAAAATTTCTGAATAACATACGTCAGGAAAAAGGAGTGAGAAAGTATGTCTGAACAAAATACTATCAAAAAAATCCTTGTCATCGGTTCCGGACCGATTGTCATCGGCCAGGCTGCAGAATTTGATTATTCAGGAACACAGGCCTGTCAATCACTGAAAGAGGAAGGGTATGAAGTCATTTTGGCAAATTCGAATCCGGCTACTATCATGACGGATTATACCTTTGCAGATCAGGTATACATGGAACCTTTAACGGTGGAATTCATGTCGAAAATAATTCGCAAGGAACGCCCTGATGCTCTTCTTCCTACACTCGGAGGGCAGGTCGGATTGAATTTGGCTGTGGAGTTGGACCAGACCGGTATTTTAGAAGAAATGAATGTGAATCTTCTCGGAACATCTCTCGAAGCGATCCAGAAAGCCGAGGACCGGGAACTTTTCCGGTCACTCATGAGAGATATAGGACAACCGGTGCCGGAGAGTGACATCGTATCATCTGTAGAAGAAGCACTCACCTCAGCAGTCGATATCGGCTACCCTGTCATTGTGCGGCCCGCTTATACTATGGGAGGCGCCGGTGGAGGCATTTGTAATGATGAAGAAGAACTGGCGCAGATAGTCAGATCGGGTCTTGATTTCTCTCCTGTCCATCAGTGTCTTATAGAAAAGAATATAGCGGGATTCAAAGAGATTGAAATGGAAGTGATGAGGGACCACCGGGATAACTGTATAATTGTCTGTTCCATGGAAAACATAGACCCGGTCGGTATCCATACCGGGGATTCTATTGTTATCGCACCGACTCAGACACTCAGTGACAGGGATTTTCAACGGCTCAGGAACGCTTCGACAGAAATCATCCGTTCACTCCAGATAGAGGGAGGATGTAACGTCCAGTTGGCTATGGACCCTGAAAGCTTCGATTATTACGTGATTGAAGTAAATCCTAGAGTCAGCAGATCTTCGGCACTCGCGTCGAAAGCGACCGGCTATCCTATCGCTAAAATTGCGGCGAAAATCGCAGTAGGTATGACATTGGATGAAATTCGGAATCCGGTGACTGAAACGACGTATGCCTGTTTCGAACCTTCCCTCGATTATGTCGTGTGTAAAATACCACGCTGGCCGTTTGATAAATTCGAAGATGGTAATCGGATTTTAGGTACACAAATGAAAGCGACCGGGGAAGTAATGGCGATGGGGCGTACTCTTGAAGAAGCTTTGTTGAAGGGGGTGAGGTCTCTTGAACAGACGGATGGTGATTTCTATGACCCGTTATTTGACGGCTTCACTGAAGAAGAACTCCTCAGTCATATGCAGAGAGCTGACGATCGACGGTTGTTCGTTTTAGCCGAAGCGATAAGACGTGGAATGAAGCTTGAGGACATCCATGATCAAACGAAAATCGACTGGTTTTTCCTGCGTAAATTGGAATCGATTCTACTTCTCGAAAAAGAACTGGGAGAGGAAGGCTGGACTCCTGAGCGGATCAGGGTCGCTAAACAGAAAGGATTCTCGGACCGTCAACTAGCCCGTGTCCTGGACACTACAATAGAAGCGATCAGCAACAGAAGACAAGAAGCAGGGATTACTCCTGTTTATAAAATGGTGGATACCTGCGCGGGTGAATTCGAGTCGACCACTCCCTACTATTACTCGTCCTATGAAACGTATAATGAATCCGAAGTCACAGAAAAGGAAAAAGTTCTCGTGGTAGGGTCCGGGCCGATACGGATCGGCCAGGGCGTCGAGTTCGATTATGCAACCGTGCATTCCGTATTCGCCCTGAGAAATATGGGGTATGAAGCGATTATCATCAACAATAATCCGGAAACCGTGTCTACAGATTTCAGTGTTTCCGACAAATTGTATTTTGAACCGCTCACGGTAGAAGATGTGATGAACGTGATTGAACTTGAACAGCCGGAAGGGGTCATTTTACAGTTCGGTGGACAAACGGCAGTAAATCTTGCGGACGGGCTTCGTGAACGGGGGGTGCCTATTCTCGGCACGACGATCGAATCCATACGGCAGACGGAGGACAGAGATTCTTTTGAGAGTTTATTGAATGAACTCGAAGTTCTGCATCCTGGAGGAGAAAGTGTCGAAGAAAAAGAAGAAGCTTATCGTGTAGCAGAAAGAATCGGCTACCCGGTTCTGGTACGACCATCTTATGTCCTCGGTGGAAGAGCGATGGAAATCGTATACTCGGAAGAAGAACTGGCTTACTATCTGACCAGGTTCGTATCGAACGGGCATCCGGTACTGATTGATAAATATGTAACTGGTAAAGAAGTGGAAGTAGATGCTATTTCGGATGGAAAAGACGTAGTAATACCTGGAATCATGGAGCATATAGAAAGAGCAGGTGTCCACTCCGGTGACTCGATGGCAGTCTATCCTCCCCAGCGTCTTTCAAAAGACATCAAGAGGCAACTTGAAGAGGCGACGGTGAAAATCGCTAAGAACCTTCCATTGAAAGGACTCATCAATATACAGTTTGTTGTCCATGAAGAGAAGGCATATGTGCTGGAAGTGAATCCTAGAGCCAGCCGAACCGTTCCATTTCTAAGTAAAATCACAGGAATTCAGATGGCGAGACTTGCTACAAAAGTAATGATGGGACAGACGTTAGCGAACGAGGGTTTAAAAACCGGGGTCGCACCTGAACAGGAAGGGATATACGTCAAAGTTCCGGTTTTCTCATTTCAGAAATTGAGAAGCGTGGATACCACACTCGGCCCTGAAATGAAATCGACCGGAGAAGTAATCGGTTATGATGAAACCCTTGATAAAGCTCTTTATAAAGGAATGCTGGCAGCTGGATTGAAGATTCCTGAGCATGGCAGTGTATTATTGACCGTAGCCGACAAAGACAAAGAAGAAGTTGAAGCCATCGCTGCTTCGCTCGTGGACCTTGGCTTCGATCTATTGGCCACCGCAGGAACGGCAGCCTTCCTGGAGGAGAAGAATCTCCCGGTGAAGACGGTCGGAAAAGTCGGTGAGCAGGGGGACGTTCTATCAGTGATTCGCGAAGAGAAAGTGCAGATGGTTATCAATACGCTGAACAGAAAGCGAAAAGCGCATACGGACGGTTTCCGGATCAGACGAGAAGCTGTGGAGTATGGAAAAGCATGCTTCACGAGTATCGATACAGCTTCAGCAGCAGTAGGTATATTAAAGTCGATGAGTTTCACATCGCGTCCCCTTTTGAATCGGGAGGAGACCTACTCATGAATCTTCGGAATATGAAAGTAGCAGGGAACAGAAAAATTGCTGCAGACACTTATGAGTTAAAACTATACACTGGACCAGATTTTAAGACCTCTCCCGGACAGTTCGTCCATGTATTGGTCGACCCTCCCCATTACCTTAGGCGCCCCCTGTCAGTTGCTTCGATTTCTCGAGATGAACTGACGCTGGTGTACAAAACTTTTGGAGAAGGGACAAAGACATTAGCAGGCAAGAAGATAGGGGAAGAAATAAATATCCTTGGTCCTCTCGGTAACGGTTTTACATTTCCGGAAGAAAAGAGGGTGATGTTGATCGGTGGAGGGGTAGGTGTGCCGCCGCTGCTTGAACTCGCTTCCGATTTACACGAAATGGGTAAGAGTATTCATGCTGTTCTCGGATTCAAATCGGAGCAGGACGTATTTTACGAAGAAGAACTGAAGGGTTTTGCTGAAGTCACCGTAGTTACTGAGGACGGTTCCTATGGAAAAAAAGGACTGGTGACCGAATGGCTGGATGATAGTGCTGACATCTTTTATGCGTGTGGGCCGAACCCGATGTTGAGAGCCCTTTTGACCGAACTCGAAATTCCGGGTTTCATTTCCATGGAAGAGCGAATGGGGTGTGCGATAGGAGCATGTTTCGCCTGTACGATCGAGACGACCGACGGAGGATATGTCAATGTATGTAAAGATGGTCCGGTATTTCCAAAAGACAAGGTGGTGCTACCATGAAGCTGAGTCAGACTTTACCTGGCCTGAAGTTGAAGAATCCGGTCATGCCTGCTTCCGGCTGTTTTAGTTTCGGAAAAGAGTACGCTCAGTTCTATGACCTGAATCGTCTTGGGGCTATTGTAATGAAAGCAGCTACGAAGGACTCCCGTTTCGGTAATAAAACTCCGAGAGTGGCGGAGACTTCCAGTGGAATGCTTAATGCGATCGGGCTACAAAATCCCGGAGTGGATAACATTATTAACGAAGAGCTTCCTTTTCTTGATACGTTTTCGACTCCGAAGATAGCGAATATCGCAGGGTCTACAACGGAGGAATATGAAGAGGTGACTGAAAAGCTTTCCTCCCATGTAGACGCGGTGGAATTGAATATTTCCTGTCCAAACGTGAAAGAGGGAGGGATCCAGTTCGGTACGGACCCCGCACTCGCTTCGGAAGTCGTGCGTGCGGTAAAGAGAAAATCGAAGGTACCCGTGTACGTCAAGCTTTCCCCGAATGTTTCGGATATCAAAGGGATGGCTGTTGCCTGTGAAGAGGCGGGAGCAGACGGATTATCGATGATCAATACTCTGACTGGAATGCAAATTCTGAAAGAAAAAAGAAAGCCCCTGCTCGCCAATAATACTGGAGGTTTGTCAGGACCTGCGATCAAGCCGATAGCCATCAGGATGATCTATGAAGTCTATCCGCACGTCTCTATTCCGATTATAGGGATGGGAGGAATCGAAACGGCTGAAGACGTACTGGAATTTTTGCTGGCGGGTGCTTCTGCTACAGCTGTGGGTACTGCCAATTTCCATCAGCCCCTCATTATGCCTGAAATTATAGATGCACTTCCGGGGATTCTCGAAAAATATGGTTTATCTTCCGTTCATGAAGCGATCGGAGGTGCTCATGATGAAAACATTGCATCCTCTCTATATAGCTCTTGATTTTTCAAATGGGGAAGAAGCTCTTACTTTCTTGAATAAGAATAAGCTCACAGAAGTTCCGGTGAAAGTCGGGATGGAGCTTTTTTATAGAGAAGGACCTCCTATTGTACGAAATTTACGGGAGAGAGGCCATCCTGTCTTCCTTGATGTGAAAGTCCATGATATTCCGAATACTGCGGAAGGAGCTGTGAGAAGCCTTGCCTCCCTTGATGTAGATATCCTAACCATCCACGCCCAGGGGGGAAATGAAATGATGAGACGGGCCAAGGCAGCTGCCGGAAACACTGCGGTTTTTGCTGTAACTCATTTGACCTCTATGACTACCGAAACGCTGAATCAGGAGCTTGGAGTTATGGGGGAATTGAGCGACATCGTCGCACGTCTTGCCACTCAAGCAGAAGAATGTGGAATTGATGGCGTAGTGTGCTCTGTACATGAAATGGAAGCGATAAGAGAGAAAACGGGGGAGAGGTTCCTGACGCTTACGCCCGGAATCCGGCTTCTGGAGGGGGATCATCATGATCAGAAAAGAACTGCCACTCCAAGTCTTGCAAAAGAAAAGGGAGCAAATACTATCGTCGTAGGAAGAGCAATCACAGAAGCGGAAAATCCGAAGGAAGTCTATGAATTTATAAAAAAGGAGATGGGAGCAAATGAATCTGACTGAGAGCTTAATGTATATTGGAGCGATCCAAATCGACACCGATAACATGTTTACCTGGTCTTCGGGAATAAAGTCCCCGATTTACTGTGATAACAGATTGACGATTTCCTACCCCGTCATAAGAAAAGAGATAAGTCGGCGGTTGGCCCGTAGGATACAGGAATTTCCGGGTCACGTCGACGTAATCGCCGGATGTGCAACAGCTGGTATCCCTCACGCTGCCTGGGTTGCGGAAGAACTCGGGCTTCCGATGGTTTACGTTCGGGGTTCGAAAAAAAGCCACGGGAAAGAGAATCTAATTGAAGGAGTAGTGAAGGAAGACCAGCATGCTGTAGTGATTGAAGACCTCATTTCGACGGGAGCTTCCTCTATCCATGCCGCTAACGTTCTTCGAGAGAAAGGGGTCCAAATAGAAGGTGTGCTCAGTATTTTTACATATGAGCTTTCCCGTGCTTACGACGCTTTCGAAAATGAAAAGTTGAATTTCGATTCGTTGCTCAACTATTCGGATTTGATCGAAGCACTCCCTTTGGACGAAGAGAGCAGAAAGATTCTGGAGAAGTGGCGGGAAGATATGAACGAACCTGTGGATTGATATACTCAAAAAACATATAAAGCGACATATTTTTTCATCTTTTGTACCTTCAATTAACAACAGGCTTTTACAGAGACGTTTATGCAAAGATATTTGCACCATGATACATGAAAATTTTCAGGGTAGACTTCTCATTATAAGTCTATGAAACGAATGAAGATAAAAGATCCGAACAATTTTTTTGTTCGGATCTTTTATCTTTAAGGTTAGATTGTCCCTAAGGCTGATTTCCAATTATACTTTTTCAGAAGACTGACTATCATTCTTACTCGCGTTTTGCTTCAACTGTTTAACTACTTTTTCTTCAGGCGTAACAAAAAGTGTTTTCTGATGATCATAAGTGACAAAACCTGGTTTGGCCCCAGAGGGCTTTTTCACATGTCTGATTTTCGTATAATCGATAGGAACGGAAGCGGAAGCCGAAAACTTACTGAAGTATGCTGCTAGTTGAGCGGCTTCATGCAATGTCTCTTCAGTAGGGTCATTATCTTTGATTACGACGTGTGAGCCAGGAATATCTTTAGCATGGAGCCAGACGTCTTCCTTGTGGGCAAGTCGATTCGTAACATATTCGTTCTGCAGGTTATTCCTTCCGACATACATCTCTGTTTTATCCGAGGACATATATTTTTCGGGAGAAGGTTTTTTCTTCTTGTTCTTCCGCTTGCCTGTATTGGCCCGTTTCTTCATATAACCCTGATCTCGCAGTTCATCTCTGATATCTTCTACATCTTGAGAGCGTGCGGATTCAATCTGCTGAAGCAGACGTTCCAGATACTCTATTTCTCCGTAGGTCTTCTGTATTTCCTTGTCTACGTACAATTTTGAGTTTTTCAGCTTCTGGTACGTTTGAAATAGACTTTGGGCGTTCTCACTTGGAGATTTATTCGGGTTTAGGTCAATCGTCAATTCAGGCTGTTCCTCCTGGTAATAGTCGGTGACCGTCACTGATTTGTCTCCGGTTTTCACCATGTGCATATGGGCCGTCAGAAGTTCACCAAGTTTCTGATAATCTTCTGCAGCTTCCGATTTCTTCAGAGTTTCTTCATGTTTTTTGATTTTGCGGTGGTTTTTATCGATTTCGTTTTTAAGGAAACGATGCAGGTCTCCGGCCTGTTGTTTCACACGATCCCTTTCAGCTTTGCCGGAGTAAAACTCATCCAGCATTTCACTGACGGAATTGAATTCGGTATGCTCGCCTGTCAAATGCGAGAGTGGAAGAACGTGGAACCATTCTTTCTCCCCCTCATAAATGGCAGGAGTATAAGAATGGGTTTCAATCAGCTGTCTCAGGGTGTCATAAGCTCCCGCATAACTGGAAGAGTCACCGAGGCCTGCTCTATAGACGATTTCTTTTGTTATCAGCGGAGAGAAGCCCATAACTATAGTAAGAAGTTGCCTGTCCATCTTGCCGGCATTGAAGTCCAGTTTTCTGACGATATCCTCGCCGGAGAGTTCTAAAGGGTGTGTTTTTCCCTGGCCCGGTGGAGCGATATACGGTTGACCTGGCATAATAGTCCGGTACGTATTCTGTGCAGGCGGCAAATGTTTTATGCTGTCGAGAATATGACCGCCTTCGTTGTCAACGAGCATGATATTAGAATGTTTACCCATAATTTCAATGACGACGGTTTTCAGCGTCTCGTCACCGATTTCATTTTTCGTACGGATCTGTAGATATACGATCCGCTCATTCTCTACCTGTTCCACCCGTTCTACAAACCCTCCGACAAGATGCTTTCTGAGCAGCATGCAAAGCATTGGGGGTTGTTTCGGGTTGTCATATGAATCCTTCGTCATATGAAACCTCGCGTAGGTGGAGTGGGCCGATACGAGAAAGGAATGATTGGTGCGGTCTTTCCGTACCTGGAATACAAGCTCCGTATCCGTAGGCTGGTATATTTTTGTGATTCTTCCTGTTTGTAACGTAGTGTTCAATTCATGAACCATCGCGCGTGTAACTATTCCATCGAATGCCATAATTTCTTCACCTCTTGCCACAGTATAGCACGGAAGACAAACGTATGTTCAACTATCGCACAAAACGAATTTTTTTGTTACACTATACATCGTGGTTATAGAAGAAAACATGAGCAAATCCAAAAAATTCGACGTATCATTTGAGAAGAGTACCGTCATTCGCCTATAATGGAAGTGATACTATGGTAGGCAGTAATTGTTGGGAGGATACAGACTTGAGCTTAAAATTGATTAATATAGGATTTGGGAACGTTGTTTCAGCAAACCGCATCATTTCGATCGTGAGCCCGGAATCAGCTCCGATCAAACGTATCATAACTATTGCAAGAGATAATAATAAGCTGGTAGATGCTACATACGGAAGACGGACGCGCGCAGTGATCGTCACTGATTCTGATCACGTCGTTCTGTCAGCTGTACAGCCGGAGACAGTCGGCCAACGTGTACTCAGTCACGAGGAAATGTCGGACGACAACTAGGGGGAACATAGGTGTGATTAAAGAAAAAGGAATTTTGTTTGTGTTATCCGGACCTTCCGGAGTTGGAAAAGGCACGGTTCGAAAGGCTCTGTTCGAACAGGATACGGCCCTTCGATACTCGATTTCCATGACAACGAGAAACCCTCGTGAAGGCGAAACCGATGGGATCGACTATTTTTTCAAAACGAGAGACGAATTCGAAAAACTTGTCTCTGAAGGTGAACTGATAGAATATGCGGAGTATGCGAATAATTATTATGGGACCCCGAAAACTTATGTGCAACAGACACTGGATGAAGGGAAGGATGTCTTCCTGGAAATAGAAGTGAACGGAGCATTGCAGGTGAGGGAAAATTTCCCTGAAGGTGTCTTTGTATTTTTGATTCCCCCTTCCCTCGAAGAACTGAAAGACAGAATAGTTAACCGGGGTACAGAGACCGAAGATAAAATCAAAGCTCGGCTTGAAGCCGCCAGAGATGAAATCGACATGATGGATAAGTATGATTATGTCGTAGTCAACGACAACATCGAACATGCGGTGAAAAAAGTACAGTCGATTGTCGTGAGTGAACATTGCAAACGTACCAGGGTTGCAAAACAATACAAACAAGCACTGGAGGATGATGAAAAATGATGCTAGAACCGTCCATTGACTCTCTGCAAAAGCAGATCAGATCAAAGTACACACTTGTTGCACTTTCCGCTCGTAGGGCGAGAGAATTGAAACAAGGCTCAGAACCACTGGTAGAGAAGACAAAATCTCCACAGTCCGTAGGAATTGCGCTTCAGGAAATCGAAGAGGGACATCTTTCCTACTCCTATGCAGATAAAGTCCATACTCGTACGGAAAAAGATTAATTACTGAGGAAGAGCCGCGTGGAAAGCGCGGCTCTTGTTTATAATAAGAATAGTGACTTGGGAAAGGGAAAAGTATTACAGGTGCTTTTCTTTCTTATTTCAGTTCTTTTAAAGCCGGTTGTTGCTTTTCCTACCTGGAGAGTCACCACCTTTCTCTTTTCTATATCAATGAATAGCAACGCTACACGTAAACCGAGCCTTTATTAAAGGAGGAACCAGCTATGTTGCAGGGTAAAAAAATAGTTCTTGGGGTTTCAGGAGGAATAGCCGCCTATAAAGCAGCTGCACTTACGAGTAAACTGACCCAAAAGGGAGCCATTGTGAAAGTTATAATGACAGAAAATTCTAAAAATTTCGTCGGGGCCTCTACGTTTCAGGCGTTGTCCCGCCAACCGGTATATGATGATACCTTTGACGAACAGGATCCTACTGGAGTGCAGCACATAGATCTTGCAGACTGGGCGGACATGTTTATGCTTGCTCCTGCTACTGCAAATCTGATCGGAAAGCTCGCTAACGGCATCGCTGATGATATGCTTACGACTACTCTTCTCGCTACAGAGGCCCCTGTCTATATAGCTCCTGCAATGAACGTTCATATGTACCAACATCCATCTGTAATTTCCAATTTAAAAAAATTGGACAGCTTCGGGTTCAAGTTCATAGAACCGGGAGATGGTTACTTGGCGTGTGGGTATGTAGGAAAAGGGAGGTTGGAGGAGCCTGAAACAATCATTGCTGTGCTTGAAGATGAAGCAAAAAGACGGAAAAAACTTCAAGGAAAGAAAGTGATGATTACAGCGGGACCGACAAGGGAGCAAATCGACCCTGTTCGATATTTCTCCAATCCCTCTACCGGTAAGATGGGCTTTGCTCTAGCCAGACAGGCTGCTGATATGGGTGCGGAGGTCACCCTGATCGCCGGGCCGGTGAGTCTGGAAACACCTCCTAAGGTTGACAGAGTCGATGTCGTATCTGCGGAGGATATGTATGAGTCCGCAATGAAATATTACAAGGAACAGGATGTCATCATAAAAACGGCAGCCGTTGCCGATTACCGTCCTGCCCTCACTTATAATCATAAAATGAAGAAAAAAGATGAAGCGCTGGGTGTGGAAATGGAACGTACAGTTGATATATTAAAAGAACTGGGGAGTCATAAAACGGGTCAATTTCTGGTAGGGTTCGCTGCCGAAACGCAGCAGATCAGGGAGTATGGGCGAGAGAAAATGAAGAATAAGAATCTTGATGCCATCGTAATTAATGATGTGTCAGAAGAAGGTTCAGGGTTCGGGACGGACACGAACCGTGTCATCTGGATGAGTAGCCTGGAGGAAGAGGTTTTGCCACTTCTCGATAAACAGGAACTCTCAAGAGAAATACTTCACCGTATTTCGAAGGAGCTGGCAGACGTATGATTGCAAGAGTTATCGTGGACGTCCCGACAAATCAGACCAATCGCCCTTTCGACTATTTGATACCAGAGGAACTTACTGAAGTCGTCGACATAGGAATGAGAGTGATTGTCCCGTTTGGTCCTAGAAAAATAATGGGGTATGTCGTAGATATTGAAGATAAGACAGAGGTAGAAAAAGTGAAGCCTCTTGAAGAGGTGCTCGACGTCACACCGGTTCTTACGCCTGAACTCCTGCAGCTCGGGAAATGGCTGGCTTCCCAGACACTGAGCTTTTACATATCCTGTCTCCAGGTCATGTTGCCTCAGGTGCTTAAGGCGAAGTACAAGAAAGAGATCTGGAGAATGGAAGAACATCTTCCTGAAGAATTGGAGCACCTTTTCCAGGGAAGAGATGTACTTAGCAATGAAGAGTGGGAAGCCTCTCCTTATAAATATCATCAACTCAAAAAATGGGTGGATGAAGGGTCTCTTGACGTGCGTTATGAGGTGAAAAGCAAAGAAACGAAACGGAAAATCACGGTCATTGAACCCGGTATGGATGAACGGGAACTGGAGGAGCTTATTGCCGACATTCCTCCCCAGGCAAAAAAACAGAAGGCGCTCCTCGATTTTTTCATCGATTACCCCGATCCCATCCCGAAAAAAGATTTGCTGACTCAGGTGGGCACGACGGATGCTTCATTGAAACCTCTGCTTAAAAAAGGACATCTCCATTCCTATACCCAGGAAATATTAAGGGACCCTTATGAGGGCCATACATTTGATAAAACCAATCCTCCTTCATTGACGACACATCAGAAGCATGCAATGGACAGAATAGTTGCCTCTGTGAAAGAGGAGCACCCGGATGTTTTTTTATTGCACGGAGTAACCGGTAGTGGTAAAACGGAAGTTTACATGCAGTCGATCCAGGAAGTGCTCAACCGCGGAGAAGAAGCTATCATGCTTGTTCCGGAAATCGCCCTTACCCCGCAGATGGTGGAAAGATTCAAAGGGAGATTCGGCTCGAAGGTAGCTGTCCTGCATAGTGCGTTGTCGGCCGGGGAGAAATACGATGAATGGAGGAAGATACAACGTCAGGATGTGCAAGTCGTTGTCGGTGCGCGTTCTGCAATTTTTGCTCCTTTCAAGAAGCTGGGGTTAATCATTATCGACGAAGAACATGAAACCAGTTATAAGCAGGAAGACCGGACGAGATACCATGCCCGTGATGTAGCAATTCAGCGTGCTGCGAATCATGGATGCCCGGTTGTTCTGGGTTCTGCCACCCCTTCTCTCGAGAGCTTCGCCAGAGCTCAGAAAGGAAATTATCATCTGCTTGAATTGCCGGAGCGGATGAATGAACAAGCGATGCCTAATGTGGAGCTTATTGATATGAGGGCTGAACTGCATGAAGGCAACAGATCGATGTTTTCTCAGTCTTTGAAAGAGAAGCTGGATGAAAGATTACAGAAAGGGGAACAATCGGTATTGTTTCTGAACAGAAGGGGTTATTCGACGTTTGTTATGTGTCGCGATTGCGGCCACGTAGTCGAATGTCCATACTGTGATATTTCGATGACATATCACCGCAAACAGGAACAGTTGAAGTGCCATTACTGTTCCTATGAAAAACCGATGCCTACTGAATGTCCGGAATGTGAAAGTAAAACCATCAGATATTTCGGAACCGGTACCCAGAAGGTGGAAGAACATCTCCAACAGTTGATTCCTGAAGCGAGAATCTTGCGTATGGATGTCGATACTACGAGGCGAAAAGGGGCGCACGAGAAGATTCTTACTCAGTTTGGAAATCATGAAGCGGATATTCTCCTTGGCACGCAGATGATTGCCAAGGGCCTTGATTTCGGTAACGTGACGCTCGTCGGTGTGCTTGCTGCTGATTCACTATTGAATCTCCCGGATTTCCGCGCCTCTGAAAAGACTTTTCAACTTCTTACGCAGGTCAGTGGAAGAGCAGGTCGTCATGAGAAAGAAGGGGAAGTTGTCGTTCAGACGTATACTCCGGATCACTATAGTATACAACTCGCCAGTACGTATGATTTCGAAAAGTTCTACGCGGAAGAGATGAAGTATAGGAAGATGTTCCACTACCCTCCCTTTTACTATCTTACATTAGTGACAGTGTCACACCCGAATACCTTTCAGGCCCAGGAAGTAACGAGGAAGATCGCCCAATATCTGAAGAAGAATCTATCGGAAACTGCGGACGTGCTGGGCCCGACGCCTTCTCCTTTAGAACGTATCAATAATAGATATCGTTATCAAACCATGATAAAATATAAGGCAGAACCCGAACAGCATAAGTTCATTCAAAGAATATTGAATTATTATGAAAACGACATGAAAGAGCAGAATGGATTGCAAATCACCGTCGATTTCCAGCCATATCAGCTCATGTAGAAGAGAGGATTCAGTTATGACGAACATTGTATTCATGGGGACCCCTGATTTTTCGGTCCCTATTTTAAACAGAGTTATAGAAGAAGGGTATGAGGTCTCTCTCGTAGTCACACAACCAGATAGACCGAAAGGCAGAAAAAAGGTGATGACGCCTTCGCCATTGAAAACGGCAGCTGAAAAATATGGGATTCCTGTTTTTCAGCCTGAAAAAATCAAGAATGAATATGACGAAATATTAAAACATGAACCTGATCTGCTTATAACAGCTGCTTATGGTCAAATACTTCCGGCTGCCCTGCTGGATTATCCTGAATTTGGTGCGATAAACGTTCATGCTTCTCTGTTGCCGGAGTATCGGGGAGCCGCTCCGATTCACTATGCCCTTATGGATGGCAAAGACGAGACAGGAGTCACCATTATGTACATGGTGCAGGGTCTTGATGCCGGGGACATGCTGAACAAGAAGAAGATTATGATTGAAGAGAGCGATGATGTCGGAACCCTTCATGATAAGCTGGCTGTCGTCGGAGCCGAGCTTTTAGTGGAAACGATCCCCGGCCTCCTCAACCGCACGATCGAAGCTTCATCTCAGGATGAAAACAGAGTGACATATGCACCTACAATTAAGCGTGGAGAGGAGTTTGTGGATTTCTCCGGCTCAGCGGAAAACGTTTGGGGGCACATCCGGGGTATGAGTCCCTGGCCGGTAGCACACACCTTCTGGAAAGGAAAACCTTTAAAACTCTGGTCAGCAGTTAAAAGTGAAAAAATCTCTCAAAAAGCTCCGGGGACCGTGATAGAAAAATCAACGGGTGGAGTAACTGTAGTGTGTGGGGACGGACACAGTGTCACCATTAAAGAACTTCAGCCGGCCGGAAAGAAGAAGATGGATGCTGCTTCATTTGTGAATGGAGCAGGCCAGGCTATGGAAACTGGAGAGGTTTTGGGTGAGACAAATGACTGATACGGTCCGTGCAACGGCATTGAATCTTTTGACCCGTGTGGGAGAAGAAGGCGGCTTCAGCCATGTTCTGCTGGACCGGGAAATTGGTAAACAGAGATTTTCCTCTGCAGACGCCGGTCTACTGACGGAACTGGTGTACGGGACATTGCAGCACCGTGATTTATTACACTATTGGCTCGAACCTTCTATCAAAAAGCAGAAAAAAATTTCGCCCTGGGTGAAGTGGTTACTATATATGTCCTTGTACCAGATGAAGATGCTCGATAGGATTCCGGATCACGCAATCATCAATGAAGCGGTCGATATTTCAAAACGAAAAGGACACAAAGGAATAGCCTCCTTCACAAACGGGGTGTTACGTTCGATCCAGAGAAACGGAGTCCCTTCCGTTGAGGAGATTGAAGATGAAGCAGAGCGACTCGCAATTAAGACCAGTCATCCGTTATGGCTCGTAAAGCGATGGATATCCCAATACGGATACGAGGCCACGGAAGACATGTGTAGAACGAACCAATTACGGATGAACGAATCTATCCGTGTCCAGTGTCTTAGAATCAGCCGGGAGGACGTTTTGGCTGAACTCAGGGAAGACGGATTCGAAGTGGAAGAGTCCGGATTCTCTCCGCAGGGGATAATCATCCATAACGGAAACATTGTGAATCATCGCCTTTTGAAAGAAGGATTCGTGACTATCCAGGACCAGAGTTCGATGCTCGTTGCTGAATTGATGGATCTGAAGCCGGATCACGTAGTTTTGGATGCGTGTGCAGCTCCTGGTGGAAAATCAACTCATATTGCAGAGAAAATGGCTAATGAAGGAATCGTTTATGCGTATGATCTTCATAAAAAGAAAGCCGATCTTATAAAAGAGAAAGCTTCCTCTCTTCAACTGACGAATATCCATACGGAAGGGTACGATGCCAGAAAGTTACAGGAAAAACATAACGATGGAACGTTCGATCGTATATTGATCGATGCGCCTTGTTCCGGGTTTGGAGTGATTAGAAGCAAACCCGATATCAAATACAGCAAAGAGGAAAAGGATATTTACAGACTCAGAGAAATCCAGGACGCAATTCTCGATCATACAGCCGAGCTTCTGAAACAGGAAGGGCTACTTGTGTACAGTACGTGTACGGTGGATGTACATGAAAATGATCATGCTGTTCAGGATTTTCTCGAAAGACATCCGGAGTTTGAGGTGGAGAACTTCAAAGATGCGCTTCCAAACTTCCTCGAACATCGTTTTATAGAGGGCGTGGGTTTGCAAATTTTTCCTCAGGATGCAGATTCGGATGGTTTCTTTGTGACTCGACTCAAAAAAAGTTCGAAATGAGGTGATGGAATGGAAGGGTTTTTTTGGACAGACAGAGGTAAGGTCCGCCCTCATAATGAGGATGATGGTTCAGTGAAGGAACATCCCTCCGGAGATGCGTGGTTCGCAATTGTTGCTGATGGCATGGGGGGCCATCGTGCGGGTGATGTAGCCAGCAGAATGGCTGTCGAATACATGGAAAAAGCTTTTCTTGAGCAGGAGGGCTTTGAAACTCCTGAAGATATTAAAAATTGGCTGGAAGCTAGTATGCGGGAGGTTAATGAGAAAATAATACATCATGCTTCTGTGAATGAGGAATGCAGAGGTATGGGAACCACGGTAGTCGCTGCGGTTTCCACCGGGTCGTTCATCGGCATAGTGAACATCGGGGATAGCCGTTGTTATATCGCGGACGAGGAAGGTTTTCGTCAGGTTACCAAAGACCATTCTCTCGTCAATGAATTGGTCCGCTCCGGCCAGATCTCCGAAGAAGAAGCAAAAGATCATCCAAGGAAAAATGTGCTTCTCCAAGCAGTGGGCACGGAAAAACAGGTTAATCCTGATTTTCATTGTTTATCACCTGAAGGCCCTTCCAGGATTCTATTATGCTCCGACGGATTAACGAATAAAGTGTCGGATGACGAGCTTGCTGAGCTTGCTGATTTTGAACAGAGGGTTGAAACCATGGCAGGTAGATGGATAGAACTTGCCAATCAACGCGGTGGGGAAGATAATATTTCCATCGCACTTGTGAATCGACCTTCTTTCCCTGAGGAAGAAGGTGGAGAATAATGCTTGAAAATCAAATGCTGAATGAACGTTACCACGTGAAAAGGATGATCGGCGGCGGAGGTATGGCGAATGTCTATTTAGCTTATGATACTATCCTGGAACGGGAAGTAGCGATCAAAGTTCTTCGTCTGGAGTATGGTGATGATGAAGAATTTATCGCCCGTTTCCACAGAGAGGCCCAGTCGGCGATAAGCCTGAACCACGAGAATATCGTTAACATTTTTGATGTAGGGGAAGAGAATGATATTTATTACATGGTCATGGAATTCGTCGATGGTATGACTTTAAAAAGATACATACAGACTTACGACCCTATTGACCTTGATAAAGCCGTTGATATTATGAGACAGATCACCGATGCTATAGCTCTTGCTCATGAAAATGATTTGATACACCGGGATATCAAACCTCAAAATATTTTGATCGATTCCAAAGGTACTGTGAAAGTGACTGATTTCGGTATTGCAATGGCTCTTTCTGCGACTGCTCTCACCCAGACGAACTCTGTCTTAGGTTCTGTCCATTATTTATCACCGGAGCAGGCCCGTGGAGGTACAGCTACAAAAAAATCGGATATCTACTCCCTTGGTATCGTTTTCTTCGAACTGTTGACAGGTAGACTTCCGTTTTCGGGAGAATCCCCGGTTTCTGTAGCTCTGAAGCATTTACAGCATGACACACCGTCTATATCGAAATATGCGGACGTACCGCAAAGCGTCGAAAACATAGTCCTCAAATCTACAGCGAAAGATCCGCTGCACCGCTATGACAGCGTGGAGGATATGGAGGAAGATTTAAGTCAGTGCCTGGATGTGACTGATGCTGCTCCTTTTCATATCCCTGAGGAGGAAGGGGAAAAAACGAAAGCTATACCGGTTATAACAGAAGATGCCGTTTCTGAAGAAGGGGGAAAAACACTTCCTCATACAAAAGGAAAGGAAACAGTAAAGAAAAAAAAGAAGAAGCCGTGGATCATTTTTCTTTTTTTGTTCGTGTTTCTTGGAGCAGGAGCAGCAGTGGCTCTTCCGATGATGTTAGGACCGAAGGATGTGGAAGTTTCAGATGTCACGGGTATGGAATACGAAGATGCGTATAGTACCCTGCGTGATTTGAATCTGCAGGTCGAAAGAGAGACAGAATACTCTGATGAAGTCGAAGAAGGGTATGTAATCAGCACCGATCCTTCACCTGGAAGCATAACAAAGGAAGAGACGCAGGTAACGGTTGTCTCAAGTTTGGGAAAAGAAACAGTGGAAGTAGGGGATCACACGGGTAAAAATTTCGAAGCAACGAAAAAAGAGCTCGAGGAGAAGGGTTTTACATCCGTGTTTTCTATAAATGAAAGTTCCGAGCGTCCTGAAGGTGAAATTTTGGAACAACTCCAACCTTCTGTGGATCAGGAAGTAGTTCCTGGAGAGACGAGTGTACTTTTCAGAGTGAGTACCGGACCGCCTAAAATCATCCTTCGACCTCTGAGGAATATAACAGAAGAAGAAGCAAGATCCTACCTCGAAGAAGAAGGATTGGAAATGGAAGTAAGTGAACAATTTTCCCGAAACATTGAAGCAGGGCGGATCATTTCTCAAAAGCCCGAAGCTTTTACCGAAGTGAATACAGGGACTAGTGTGGCTGTGGTGCTTTCCCTCGGACAGAAACAGCAACCTTTAAAAGAAGAAACATTATCTCTGAATCTTCCTTATAATGGAGAGGATGGAGAAGAAGTGACGTATCAGATATATATTGACGATACTAACAGCAACGGTGATGAAGTATATCAGGAAGAAACGATTACGGAAGAAACTACAGTCGAGATCGATGTTCAATTAAGCGAAGGAGAGGAAGGCACTTATCGGATCGAGCAGGGCGACGAAGTCGTAGAAGAGGGAAATATGACTTATTGAAGGAGGAATGAAATGGGATCTGGTATCATAATTCAATCACTGAGCGGATTTTATGACGTTATGGCGGAAGAAGAAACCTATCGCTGCAAGGGACGCGGAGTGTTCCGGAATAAGAAGATTACGCCGCTGGTGGGTGATATGGTGGAATTCGACCCGGAAGAAAAAGTGATTCTGACCGTAAAGGAACGGAGCAATGAATTGGTGCGACCTCCGGTAGCGAATATCGATCAGGCGATTGTAGTTATATCCGCGGTAGAACCTGTTTTCAACTCAAGGCTCCTCGACCGTTTTTTAGTTCTGGTGGAGTCGAAGCGGATCGACCCGGTTATTGTCATTTCAAAACAGGATCAGATCCTATCAGCTGATGAAATATCCGGGTACCGGAACATGTATGAAAAGGCAGGGTACACGGTAATATTGAGTGAACCGGAGAGCTTGGAAGCGATGCAACAAGTCAAGGAGCTTTTCAAAGACAGGACAACTGTCATTGCCGGTCAATCAGGGGTTGGGAAATCGACATTGTTGAATGCGATTCTTCCTTCTCTCTCATTGGAAACAGCTGAGATATCCAAAAGTCTCGGTCGAGGAAAGCATACAACCAGACATGTTGAACTGTTCTCGATTAACGGAGGTTTGGTGGCAGACACTCCAGGTTTCAGTTCACTGGAATTTGATGATGTCACTTCCGAAGCACTTGGAGAATGTTTTCCGGAGATAAGAGAATATGACCCGGAATGTAAGTTTCGGGGATGCCTCCATGATAAAGAGCCTAAATGTGCGGTGAAAAAGGCTGTGGAAGAGGAAGAGATCGGCCGGGAAAGATATGACCATTACATCGAATTTTTGCATGAAATCCAAAATAGAAAGCCGAGGTACTGATTTATGACTAAAATCGCACCATCAATTCTGGCATCGGACTTTGCAAATCTCGAAGCAGAAATCAAGGAAGTGGAGCAAGCAGGGGCCGACTACATTCATGTGGATGTCATGGACGGTAAATTCGTCCCGAATATATCTATAGGTGTTCCTGTAGTGGAAGCAATACGTCCCGTAACATCTTTACCTTTGGACGTTCATTTAATGATTGATGAACCGGAAAATTATGTAGAAGCCTTCGCTAATGCAGGAGCTTCGATCATTACAGTGCATCAGGAAGCTACATCCCATTTACACAGGACTGTCCAACTGATTAAAAGCAAAGGGGTGAAGCCCGGTGTTGTTATTAATCCCGCTACACCGGTAGAGTTGATAAAACCGATTCTGCGCGATATCGATCTTGTTCTTATAATGACTGTAAATCCAGGATTCGGAGGGCAGGATTTCATATCGGAAGCGCTGGAGAAAGTGAAACAACTGGATACGTGGAGAAAAGAGGAGTCTGAGTACACTTATGAAATCGAAGTCGATGGAGGAGTGAATCAGCATACCTCGCTCTTATGCAAGCAACAGGGAGCGGATGTACTCGTGGCAGGAAGTGCAATTTTCAAAAGAGAAAATCGAAAAGAAGCTATAGAGGATATTCGTAATAGTTAGGAGAACGTAAAATGAAGACAGTAGCTATAGTCGGCGGAGGCCCTATCCAATATATCCCCGATCTTGTTTCTGAGAGCGCGTCCCTCTGGATCGGAGCGGACAGCGGAGCTCAGTTCCTCGTAGAACATGGACTGCCAGTAGATATTGCCATCGGAGATTTCGATTCGATATCCGAGACAATGTTTAAAAAAATAAAAGATAGAGCAGGGAAGACGGAAGTCTTTCCTGCAGCCAAAGATGAAACGGATCTTGAACTGGCACTTCAGGAGGCAGTACGTCAAGAAGCCGATTCCATTTTGTTATATGGGGTGACTGGTGGAAGAATGGACCACACACTGGCCAACATACAACTTCTTCATTCAATCGCTCATCACGGGGTGAATGCGACGATTGTGGACAGCCAGAACGAGATGGAATTAAAATTACCTGGACACTATAGAATCAAGCACAGCACTAATTACCCATATGTATCTTTTATTCCCATTTCACTTAAAGTGGAAGGGCTGACGCTCGAAGGTTTCAAATATGCCCTCAAAGATAGGCAGGTCCCTATAGGATCAACGTTATGTCTATCCAACGAAATCTCTGACGACTCAGGTGCTTATTCATTCGAAGATGGCATAGTGCTGGTGGTAAGAAGCAGGGATGAAAAGAATCTGTAAGTTTTTATAGACAAACAAAAAAGCACCCTCCAAGGGGTGCTTTTTAAAGTTACACGCGGGTAACTTTACCAGATTTCAAATCGCGTGCAGAAACGTAAACTTTCTTCGGCTTTCCATCCACTAGAATGCGGACTTTTTGTACGTTAGCTTTGAATTTACGTTTATTTGCGTTCATAGCGTGAGAACGGTTGTTCCCGCTTCGTGTTTGACGTCCAGAAACGACACAACGACGTGCCATATCGAATCCCTCCTGTAACAATTTAGATACCTAATTACTCTATCATACAAAAAAAAGTAATGCAATCGAATATATCAAGAAATTCCCCTTGACAGAACAAGAGAATTGTTACAGAGTATTATGGGGGATAGGGATTGTCCTGTGTTACAATTGATGTGAACATGCATGGAAAACATGTTAAAGGAGGATCCGAATGTCCGTGGAAATGAATACCAATAATGGTCAGATAACAATCAGTACCGAAGTTATTTCCACAGTGGCCGGAGGCGCTGCTGTAGAGTGTTATGGAATCGTTGGAATGGCTTCAAAAAACCAGCTTCGCGACGGATTGTCGGAAATGCTGAAAAAAGAAAATTTCTCACGTGGGGTGGTTGTGCGCCAACAGGAAGATAAGGTGCATATAGATATGTACATTATTGTCAGTTATGGAACGAAGATTTCTGAAGTCGCTCATAACGTGCAATCCCAGGTGAAATATACACTTAGTAGAACAATCGGACTTACCGTGGACTCTGTTAATATTTTCATCCAGGGTGTACGGGTAACAAGTGATGATTAAAGTGAGATAGATAGTCAAAGGAGGAAGACGGTGTGAGTTTACAGGAGTTGGATGGGCAGACGTTTGCGGCAATGGTGCTGCAAGGCTCCCGTTATTTGTCGAAAAATGCTCAGATGATTGATGCTCTGAACGTGTTCCCTGTGCCGGACGGAGACACAGGAACGAATATGAATCTCTCTATGACATCCGGAGAGGAAGAAGTGAGAAATGTCGCAACGAATCATACGGGCGACGTTTCGAAAGCACTTGCTAAGGGACTATTGATGGGCGCCCGGGGTAATTCCGGTGTTATTCTCTCTCAACTCTTCCGTGGGTTGTCCAAATCGATGGAAAAGAAAGAGACAGTTACTACTACCGAGTATGCTGAAGCAATGAAACATGGTGTTGAAACAGCATATAAGGCAGTTATGAAGCCGGTAGAAGGCACAATACTTACAGTAGCTCGTGAAGCGAGTGAAGAGGCGGGAAAAGCCGCTGAAGAAGAAAAGGAATTCATCCCGTTTTTTGAACGCATCGTAACTGCTGCAAAGAAGTCGCTGGAGAACACACCCGAGCTCCTGCCAGTTCTGAAGGAAGTTGGTGTCGTAGACAGCGGAGGCCAGGGTTTCCTTACAATATATGAAGGTTTCCTGGCGAACCTTAAAGGGGAAGAGGTCCCTGAAGGTAATTCTGTGGTAGACATAGAAGATATGGTCAGTGCTGAACATCATAAATTGAATCAGGATTTCATGAATTCTGAGGATATCCATTATGGATACTGCACTGAATTTATGGTGAAATTTGAGGAAAAGAAGCTGGAAGCTACTCCCTTTGATCAAGAAGCCTTCAGAGAAGCTCTGAGTGAGTTCGGAGATTCTCTTCTCGTGGTATCGGATGAAGAGTTGATAAAAGTTCACGTCCACGTAGAGGATCCGGGGAGAGCATTGACGCTCGGTCAACAGTATGGAAGTCTGACAAACATTAAAATTGAAAACATGAGGGAACAGCATACTTCCCTCGTAGGAGAACATCACAAGCCACCCAAGGAAAAAAGTCGGTACGGTATTGTTACGGTAGCGATGGGAGAAGGTGTGAAGAAGCTCTTTGAAAGTCTGGGAGTCTCGGTGGTTATCGAAGGTGGACAGACAATGAATCCTTCCACCCAGGATTTATCGGAGGCGATCGAGAAGGCGCATGCAGAATATGTGATCATCCTGCCGAATAACAAAAATATAGTCATGTCTGCCGAACAGGCAGCGGAACTCGCAAAAGAAGAAGCCACTGTCGTTCCAAGCAAGAGTATCCCTCAGGGAATGAGTGCTATGCTCGGATTCTCTGCTGAAGCTTCTTTAGAAGAAAACAGAGAGATAATGACTGATATGCTCAAGGATGTAAAAACCGGTCAGGTCACTTATGCAGTAAGGGATACTAAAATTGATGGAATAACAATTGAGAAAGATCATTTTATGGGTATTTTTGACGGGGATATCACTGTTTCTCACTCTGAAAGAATAGACGTAGCGAAAGATCTGATCTCAGAAATGATAGATGAGGAAGAGGATGAAATTCTGACTATCATCTATGGTGAGGAAATCACAGAAAGTGAACTCACCGAGTTGAAAGCTTATGTTGAAGCTGAGTTCGAGGAAATGGAAGTTGAAATCCATGATGGAGGTCAACCAATATATTCATATATATTCTCCGTGGAATAATACGCCGAACAAAAAACGCACCTGCGCAGGTGCGTTTTTTTTGATCTATGCTTCAGTTTTTCATATATATTGAGAAGTCGTCTCTTTTGTTTTAGTTATAGTGCGGAAGCACGTAATAAAAATTCAATGAAAAACGCTAAAGCAATCAGAACCATAGCCACGGTCAGTTCTTTCTGTTTACCCATTGCCAACTTAACCAGAGGATAAGCGATGAAACCGAAGGCCATGCCATCAGGAATGGAGTAGGTGAACGGAATCATTGCAATCATGAGGAAGGCAGGCAGTGATTCTGACAGATCATCAAAAGGAATGTGTCTGATTTCCTGAACCATCAATGATCCTACGATGATAAGAATCGGACTGATCGCTGTTGACGGTACGATGGATATCCACGGAATCAAAAATAGGGTGGCTACAAAAAGAACGGCCATCGTTATGGAGGCGCGCCACGTTTTTCCGCCGGCTGCAATGACTGCTGCACTCTCAGCTGATGATACGGTCGGTGACGTGCCCAGAAAACCGCTCGTCAGAGAAGAGAAAGCAGTAGCCTGATATGATTTATGGAACTTTGTGTCTGTTTTGTTCCCGACCATATCGAGCTGACCATGGATGAGACCCATGTTTTCGAAAATGATAACGAGAGCCAAAGGGAATACGCCCATCCAGAAACTGAAATCCACAACCACCGAAAAGTCAGGTGCGAAAACCCATTGCTGAGCTCCGAAGTCCAGAGCAGGTTGGGGGTCTTCAAGAATTCCGACGAAATAAGCGATAAGCGTCCCGATCACCAACGTTACCAAAAAGTTACCAGGGACATTTTTCGCAAAGAGAAAAATGGCGATAAACAGGGTGGCAAGAGTCGTTAGTACCACCGGAGATGTCGGGTCACCAAGAGCGATCAATGATTGCTCACCTTTTACAACGACGCCACCTTTCTCGAGCCCAAGCAGGGCAAGAAAGAAGCCGATTCCCACCGTGATGGCATGTATCAGTGAGACGGGCAATGCCCGGCTCAGCCAAGCGCCCAGGGAGGTGAAAGCGGTGATGACGAATAACAGAGAAGCTACTACAACAACTGCGAGTCCCTGTTCGTAAGTAAAACCGTTCCCCTCGACTATCGAATAAGCGAATAAGGCATTTATCCCCATTCCGGGTATCAATACCATCGGTGCATTCGCATACAAGGCGATCAATAGACAACCGAGAGCACTGGCTGCGATAGTCGCCACCATCCCTGTTTCAAGAGGGAGGCCTGCGTCGGAGAGAATCTGACTGTTTACGGCTACGATATAAACGGTAGTGAAATAACCGATAAATCCAGCAATCAGTTCCTGTTTCCAGGAAGTCTGTTGTCCGTTTTTGTTCAGCATCTCGATCTCCTTATGAAATTTGTCCCTCTCCCACCCGGTTACGAATGAACCCACAGCTTTCCATTTTACCTTTTCCTTATAAATATGGCAACCAAAAATCTATGTAAGCGCTACCTTTCCTTTTGCAGCAGTATTGCGTTAACGGGTAAAAGTGGGGGGATTTCCTATTTTGTGCTAAAATAAAGGAAGATATAGGATGAGGTGATGAAAATATGAAGTATAGATCCGTATTTGACATTATTGGCCCGGTCATGATTGGCCCCTCCAGTTCACATACAGCAGGCGCTGCACGTATCGGAAGGGCTGCGAGAAATCTTTTCGGTGAAAAGCCGGAACATGTGGACATACACTTTTATGGTTCTTTCAAATCAACGTATAAAGGTCACGGGACGGATGTTGCAATCGTAGGAGGAATTCTTGATTATGACACTTTTGACGACAGGATAAAGACTTCCCTCGAGACTGCTGAAACAGAAGGGATACAGGTGACGATCCATGAAGAACCATCCACTCCTGATCACCCGAACACAGCCAGAGTCCTTTTGAAGACGGGAGAAAATGAACTTGAGCTCACCGGTATCTCCATCGGAGGAGGTAAAGTGGAGATTACAGAACTTAACGGATTTCCATTGAGACTCTCCGGTAACCACCCGGCTATTGTCCTTCTTCACAACGATCGTTACGGAGCAATAGCTTCTGCGACTGCAGTCCTCGCTGAAGCGAGAATAAATATCGGAAGAATGGAAGTATCGAGAAAAGCAGAAGGAGCTCAGGCACTGATGGTCATCGAGGTGGATCAGAATATCTCGGATGAAGTGATGAAGCAGCTTGAAGGTGCTGAACATATTACACAGGTTGCGCGAATTTCAGATTAAGGGAGAGGTTAGTATGTTTCGTAATGTGGAAGAACTGATTGGAATTGCCAAAGCAGAAGATATAGCTATTTCGGAAGTGATGATTCGACAGGAAATGAAAGCAAAAGAAATGTCACGCGAACAAGTTTTCGAAAATATGGAGCAAAATTTGATTGTTATGGAAGAAGCTGTGGAAGAAGGGCTTAAGGGTGTCAAGTCCCATAGTGGATTGACAGGAGGAGACGCTGTACTTATTCAGAAATATATGGAAGAGAAACGGCCGTTATCCGGTGAACTTCTGCTCGATGCCGTCAGCAAAGCAGTTGCTACAAATGAGGTCAACGCGGCTATGGGGCGCATATGTGCTACACCGACAGCCGGAAGTGCCGGATGTGTACCGGGCACTCTTTTTGCGGTGAAAAATCGACTTGAGCCTTCCCGTGAGGATATGATCCGTTATCTGTTCACTTCTGGGGCATTCGGATTTGTGGTAGCGAATAACGCCTCCATCTCCGGAGCAGCAGGAGGGTGTCAGGCTGAAGTAGGTTCTGCGGCCGGCATGGCATCTGCTGCGATTGTTGAAATGGCCGGGGGTACACCTGAGCAGTCGGCTGATGCCATGGCAATTACACTTAAAAATATGCTAGGATTGATTTGTGACCCTGTGGCAGGATTAGTGGAAGTCCCCTGTGTGAAACGGAATGCTATGGGAGCATCGCAGGCTATCGTTTCAGCGGACCTTGCGCTTGCAGGTGTGAAAAGTAAAATCCCATGTGATGAAGTGATCGATGCCATGTTCAAAGTCGGTCAGCGTATGCCCTCGGCGTTCCGTGAAACAGCTGAAGGAGGACTTGCTGCAACCCCGACAGGAAAAGCGTTAGCAAAAGAAATCTACGGATCTTAAAACGGGAGAGTGTGAGTGATATTGTTGGATCAATCCGTACAACAGTTGAAGGGAGTAGGAGAAAAATTCGCTTCCTATTTAAATGAGCTCCAAATATATACAATTCACGATTTGATATTTTATTTCCCGTTCCGCTACGATGAATTTGAAGTGAAGCCGTTGACGGAATTGGTGCATAATGAAACTGCTACACTGGAGGGGAAGGTTGCTACACAGCCTTCCCTTGCCTATTATGGAAAAAAGAAATCCCGTTTATCATTCACGATGCAGGTCGGAGAATTTGCTGTGAAAGTAGTCATGTTCAATCGCGCTTTCGCCAAAAAGAACCTTGATCTGGACGATACGGTGACAGTAACAGGAAAATGGGACATGCATCGGTTACAACTGACAGCTACACATTTTAAAAAAGGGGAAGCTAAGTCGGACAACCCGATCCAACCTGTGTATTCAGTGAACGAAAATGTCAAAATGGCGAGTTTGAAAAAAGTCATGCGCCAGGCGATGGTTGATTACGGTGATTATATTGAAGAAGTTTTGCCGAAAAGTTATCAGGATATGTACAAACTACCCGGGAGAACGAGGGCGGTCTGGAATATGCATTTTCCTGAATCGCGGATCCTTCTGAAACATGCGCGCAGAAGATTTACATATGAAGAATTTCTCGTGTTTCAATTAAGGATGCAACTTTTAAGGAAAAGATATAAAGAAGCTACAGATGGTAATGAGCTATTTTATGATAATAATCTCCTTACTGATTTCGTACAGTCCCTCCCTTTTTCTCTTACGGATGCCCAGAAGCGTTCTCTTGCTGAAATACTGAAAGATATGAAAGAACCTCATCGTATGAATCGACTTCTGCAAGGTGATGTGGGATCAGGAAAAACCGTAGTGGCAGCCATCAGTATGTATGGGGCGGTTACAGCGGGGAAACAGGCGGCATTGATGGTACCGACTGAAATCCTGGCAGAGCAGCATGCTGCTTCGCTACAAGATTTTTTCGGCGATCGGCTTACTATTCGTCTGCTTACCGGGTCCGTTAAAGGAAAAAAACGAAAAGAAATCATGGAAGAAATGGAAGAAGGAACTATAGATATTTTGATTGGGACCCACGCTTTGATCCAGGAGGATGTGAAATTTTTCGATCTCGGTTTCGTAGTAATCGACGAACAGCACCGATTCGGTGTCGAACAGCGCAGAGTGCTCCGCGAAAAAGGAATAAAACCTGATGTGCTATTTATGACGGCTACCCCTATTCCACGAACTCTGGCTATTACAGCTTTCGGAGATATGGATGTTTCTTCCATCGATCAGATGCCCTCAGGAAGAAAAGAAATCGAAACGTATTGGGTGAAAGGGAAGATGACGGATCGTGTATTGAACTTTATTAAGAAGGAAATCGATCAGGGCGGGCAGGCATACGTGATTTGTCCACTTATCGAAGAATCGGATAAGCTTGATATTCAGAATGCTGTAGATCTGTACGAACAGTTACGAACTGTTTATGAACCAGATGTAACAGTCGGTCTTATGCATGGGAGGCTTCCTAATGAAGAGAAAGAGGACATCATGTCACAGTTTGCGGAAAATAACATGCAGATTCTGGTGTCGACTACAGTAGTGGAAGTAGGGGTGGATGTACCTAATGCAAGTGTCATGGTCATCTATGATGCTGATCGTTTCGGACTTTCGCAGCTCCATCAGCTCAGAGGCCGAGTGGGCAGAGGGGCACGCCAAAGCTATTGCATACTTCTTGCCGACCCAAAAGGGGAAACAGGGAAAGAACGTATGAGAATCATGACGGAAACGACAGATGGTTTTCGGTTATCTGAAGAAGATTTGAAAATCAGGGGGCCAGGTGATTTCTTCGGCAAAAAGCAAAGCGGCCTCCCAGAGTTCAAGGTTGCTGATATGGTGCATGACTACCGAGCTCTCGAAACCGCAAGAAAAGATGCTGCTGAAATTATCGATAATGGCTGGCTCGATAACAGAGTAGAATTTAAGCCACTCAAAAAAATAATGAGAAAAGATTTTGAAAACATGGGAGAAATACTCGATTGATACACAAATGTTGCGTTAGAAACAAGAGTATTATATATTACTATTAGTACCTAGTCATAAAATGGACGGTGGATAATAGAAGATGAAAAAAGGAAAACAACAGAGGCAGAAAGAGCTTCAGGAAACGATAGAGGCTACTCCGTTCGTGACCGATGATGAGCTTGCTAAGAGGTTTTCCGTCAGCATTCAGACGATAAGACTTGATCGGATGGAACTTCAGATTCCTGAAGTGCGTGAAAGAATCAAGTCGGTGGCGAATCATGAATGGACGGAAACGGTGAAAGCTTTGGCCATCGATGACGTAATTGGCGAGGTTATCGATCTTGAACTCGATGAAAAAGCGATTTCGATTATGGATATAAGAGAAGAACATGTTTTCTCGCGGAATGACATAGCGAGAGGGCATCATTTATTTGCCCAGGCTAACTCTCTGGCCGTTGCGGTTATTGATGACGAATTAGCGCTTACCGCCCGTTCCTCCCTGAAATTCATGAGACAGGTGAAACGGGGGGAACGGGTAGTAGCTAAGGCGATAGTGAATGGAACGGACGATAAGAACCGGACGATTGTGAACGTTTCAAGTAACGTCGGAAAAGAAGAAGTATTCCAAGGTATTTTTTATATGTATCGTTCGGAGGAACAAAAAGGAGAGAAGTGAAATGAAGATTGCGATAGACGCAATGGGCGGTGACCATGCTCCGGAAGAAATCGTGAACGGGGCGATGAACGCTTTGAAAGTTTATGAAGACATAGAGATTACGTTGGTCGGTGACGAGCAGGAAATCAATGGGTTAGTGGGAGATCACGAACGATTGCACGTCCTGCACGCTTCCGAGAAAATCACAAATGAAGATGAACCTGTGCGGGCAGTACGGAGGAAAAAGCAATCTTCTCTCGTTCTTGCTGCTGAGGAAGTGAAACAAAAACGGGCGGATGCCTGTATTTCCACAGGGAACACAGGAGCTCTCATGAGTGCCGGGTTATTCGTAGTCGGTCGGATTGAAGGTGTAGAGCGTCCTGCTTTAAGTCCCACACTTCCGACTCTCGATGGCAAAGGTTTTCTCATGCTGGATGTTGGTGCAAACGTTGATGCCAAAGCTGCGCACCTATTGCAATATGGAATCATCGGTTCCATTTACGCGGAGAAGGTCCGGGGGATTGCAAGTCCTAGGGTAGGTCTGTTGAACGTGGGTACAGAAGATGGTAAAGGGAGTGAGCTCACTAAGCAGAGTTTTGATTTGCTGAAAGAGGCTCCGATCAATTTCGTAGGAAATGTGGAAGCGAGGGACCTTTTAGACGGCATAGCGGACGTCGTAGTCACCGACGGTTTCACCGGAAATGTAGCTCTTAAGACGATTGAAGGAACCGCTTCTAATATGTTCAAAATGATCAAAGAAACATTCATGTCCAACATGAAAACGAAAATGGCGGCAGCGCTGGTGAAGAATGATTTAAAAGGTCTTAAGGATAAACTCGATTACTCGGAATACGGAGGCGCAGGTCTTCTCGGGCTCTCTGCTCCTGTTATAAAAGCTCACGGCTCTTCGGAT
The DNA here is from genome assembly GCF_900156645.1 of Salimicrobium flavidum. Classification (GTDB taxonomy): domain Bacteria; phylum Bacillota; class Bacilli; order Bacillales; family Halobacillaceae; genus Salimicrobium; species Salimicrobium flavidum. Next base: position 422,653 of record NZ_FTOC01000001.1, on the reverse strand, counting down.
CGCAGAGCGATTGTCAATGCTGTGCGTCAGGCTCGTGATATGGTGGAGAAAGAAGTTTCAGCCACTATCCAAACTACTCTTGAGCAAATGGAAGGTGAAAAGGAATGAAAAAGGTTGCGTTTGTGTTCCCTGGACAGGGATCTCAGAAGGTAGGTATGGGGAAAGACTTATATGATTCATCCGCACTCGTCAGACATTTATTTGATGAAGCGGACGAAGCATTAGGGTATTCGTTGACGTCGCTCATGTTTGAAGGGCCAGAGGAAGAACTGACGAAAACGGAAAATGCTCAGCCGGCTCTATTACTTTTGAGCGCTGCGATTGACCAGCGCTTGAAAAAAGAAGGGATCAAACCTGATATGACTGCGGGGCATAGCCTCGGTGAGTATAGTGCTCTCGTTTCGGCGGAATCCCTCGGAGCCCTGGAAGCAGTACGTTTGGTACATACAAGAGGGAAACTGATGGAAGAAGCTTATCCTTCCGGCAAAGGAGCGATGAGCGCAGTCCTTGGTCTTTCCGTCGATGAAATCGAGAAGGTTATCGAAAACGTGGACGGAGTAGTGAATATTGCGAATATCAATTGTCCCAAACAGGTGGTTATTTCAGGCGATAAAACCGCAGTCGAACAAGCTGGAGAGAAGCTGAAAGAAAGTCAGGCGAAAAGGGTCATGCCTTTGAATGTCAGTGGTCCGTTCCACTCGGATCTTATGAAAACAGCCGCCGGTGATTTTGAAACGTACCTGAGTGAAATAGCGGTGGAGGACGCACGAGTTCCAGTTTATGCGAACGTAACTGGAGCCCCGGTTGAGGAAAAGGAAGAGATAACTCGACTTCTCGTTCAACAACTATACTCTCCCGTCAAATTTCAGCAGACGATCGAAGCATTCGTAGAAGAAGATGTAGATGCAATCGTTGAAATCGGGGAAGGGAAAGTGCTTTCCGGACTCGTAAGAAAAGTGGAAAAAAGCATGAAAACATTCCAGGTCAGTGATGAAGAAAGCCTTCAAACGTTCATTGACTGGTATAGGGAGGAATCATAATGTTAACAGGAAAGTCGGCCCTGGTCACAGGTGCTTCCCGGGGCATAGGGAGAGCTATTGCTTTAGAACTCGCCGCCCAGGGAGCAAAGGTGGCTGTGAACTATTCCGGAAGTGAAGCGAAAGCGCAAGCGGTTGTGGAAGAGATTCAGGCCTCCGGAGGGGAAGCTATCAAAATCAAAGCGGATGTCTCTAATTCTGAAGACGTCCAAGCAATGATCAAAGAAGTGGTGGATACGTTCGGTGGGCTTGAATTGCTCGTGAACAACGCAGGGATTACGAAGGATAATCTGCTGATGAGAATGAAAGAGGAAGATTTCGATTCAGTGATCGATACGAATCTGAAAGGCGTGTTTCTGACGACAAAAGGGGTCACCAGACAAATGATGCGCCAGAAATTCGGACGGATTGTCAATGTTTCCTCTATCGTAGGCGTCTCCGGGAACCCCGGGCAGGCCAATTATGTAGCGGCAAAATCCGGTGTCATAGGGCTGACGAAGTCGAACGCCAAAGAACTTGCGGCCAAAAACATCCGCGTGAACGCTGTGGCGCCCGGTTACATCGCAACCGCAATGACTGAAGAACTTACGGAGGAGCAAAAGGAGCAGATGCTCTCCATGGTGCCTCTCAGCCGTCTCGGTAGCGGAGAAGACGTAGCGCGTGTGGTACGGTTTCTTCTGAGTGATGATTCCGACTATATGACCGGCCAGACACTCCATGTGGATGGCGGAATGGTTATGTAAGAATGGGCAGGGACACCTGCTCAGAATAAAGAATGAATTAAGAAAGGAAAAGATATGGTTTTTTCATAGGAATTTTACTATAATATCTGAAGGGAGGTGAGCCCTGATGGCCAATAGTTTTGAAAAAGTAAAAGAAATTATCGTCGACCGTCTGGATGTTGAAGAATCTAAAGTTACGATGGAAGCTTCTTTCAAAGAAGACCTGGAAGCTGATTCTCTCGACGTCGTTGAACTTGTTATGGAACTTGAAGATGAGTTCGACATGGAAATATCGGATGAAGAAGCCGAAAAAATCAATACAGTGGGAGACGCTGTCAATTACATAGACAGTGTGTCTTAATGAAGAGCTGCCTGGAAAACAGGCAGCCTTTCCTGTAAAGAAAGTAAAAAAGTAAAAGATTTATGTAAAGGAACGGGTGACTTATGGGGGATTTAAAAAAACTTCAGGAACATATGAATGTCCAATTTTCTGATGTGTCATTGCTTGAACAAGCTTTCACCCATTCATCCTATGTGAATGAGCATCGCCACACAGATCGGGAAGATAACGAGCGACTTGAATTCCTCGGAGACGCAGTGTTGGAACTCGGGGTCTCTCAATACCTGTATAGGAAGTATCCGAATATGGCAGAAGGAGATCTGACGAAATTGCGCGCTTCGATTGTGTGTGAAGCGTCTCTGGTGGATTTCGCCAACGACCTGAACTTCCAGGATTATGTACTTCTTGGAAAAGGGGAGGAGATGACCGGAGGACGTCATCGGCCTGCACTTTTGGCTGATGTTTTTGAATCGTTTATCGGGGCGCTCTACCTTGATCAGGGATTCGACCGGGTCCTGTCTTTCCTAAGTTATTATATTTACCCGAAGATTAAACGTGGTGCTTTTTCTCATGCGATGGATTATAAAAGCCAGCTGCAGGAATTCATCCAGCGGGAGAAACAGGCAGATATTGACTACAATATTGTCGAAGAGCGCGGACCTGCCCATAACCGGGAGTTTATCGCCCATGTACATATTCATGGTGACACGGCCGGTATAGGTGTAGGACGTACGAAGAAAGAAGCGGAACAAAAAGCTGCAGAAGAAGCGCTGCAGAAGTTGAAATAGCTTCAGGGACCATATTAAGCATAATTGAGAGAACTAAAAAAAGACTCGGGCCTCCGAGTCTTTTTTTAGGGTTTATTGATTTTGCAGGAACTTCACTTCTTAAGCAACCTTATATTCCGGAAGAATTACCGGGCATGACCCATTCATATCAACAGAAATGATGCTTTGCGAAGGGGGTTGCGGATCTTCACCATTCAACCTTTTCTATACTTGGAAAGCTCTGCGACGAAGGCCTGGATTTCAGAAACGCTGAGTTGGCCCTTCATTTCCACGATATCATACAATTCTTTGATATCGTAATAATGATCCATATCGAAATCATCCGCATTCAGCATACTACGGTTGACAACCTGCATTTTATCGGCAAGTGTTTCAATCATAAAGTTCAAGTTCTCTCTGTTTGCTTCTTCTAGACTCATAGTAATCTTCCCCCTGTTTTCAGTTATTGTCTATGATAGAGGATTCGTCGTGATTTTGAAACCCCTAAAAGCAAGGTGCGTGCCGGAACGGTTATGTGATAAAATATATAAGTTAGAGAAAGTACTTATAAACAGGAGGATAAATGATGTTCCTCAAACAATTGGAAACAGTCGGTTTCAAATCCTTTGCCGATAAAATAGATGTGCAATTCGTTCCAGGGGTCACCGCAGTGGTCGGACCGAACGGGAGCGGAAAGAGTAATATAACAGATGCCATACGTTGGGTACTCGGAGAACAATCCGCCCGCTCTCTCAGAGGTAGTAAAATGGAAGATATCATTTTCTCCGGGAGTGACACAAGGCGTTCTCAAGGGTATGCGGAAGTTACACTGACTCTCGATAATGAAGACAAGGGACTACCGCTTGACTATGAGGAAGTACAGGTGACGAGAAGAGTCTATCGTACTGGTGACAGTGAATTTTCGATAAACAAAGAAACGTGCAGGTTGAAGGATATTGTTGATTTATTCATGGACTCTGGCCTTGGGAGAGAAGCATTTTCAATTATCAGCCAGGGAAAAGTGGAGGAGATATTAAACTCCAAGCCGAAAGACCGGAGAGTCATTTTCGAAGAGGCTGCAGGTGTGTTGAAATACAAACAGAGGAAGCGAAAGGCGGAATCGAAACTCGAAGAAACCGAAGCCAACCTGTACCGTGTGAAAGATATCCTTTCTGAGATTGAAGGCAGAGTAGAGCCTTTGAAAGAACAAGCCTCTATCGCCAAAGATTATTTGGAGAAAAAAGAGGAACTTCAATCTGAGGAAGTTTCTCTACTCGTAACTCAGATAGAGGATATGCATGAAGAATGGCAGTCTCTAGAAGAAACGATCGAAGAACACCGAAAGCAGGAACGAAAGCTGGCAGAAAAAGCAGCTCAAAAAGAGCAGGAAGTAGCAGACCTTCGCAAGGAAGGTGCGAGCCTGGATGAGTCCATTGACGAAACCCATGGGACTCTTCTTCAGGTTACGAAAAAACTGGAGAGCCTTACAGGAAAACGGGAACTTTTCCAGGAGAAAAGGAAACACTATGAAGAGAAAAAGGCGAGTCTCGAATCGGACCGTGTAAAGCTGAAAGAAGAGCTTTCAACGCTTCAACAACAAATTGAAGAAGCAAAAGAAGATAAACAACTGAAAAAACAAGCGGAACAAGAAACGAAGAATCAGCTGAAAACAACGGCTACTGCTTTATATGAAGAGATAGAGACCATTGAAAAATCTGTAGACGATCTGAAAGCCGACTACATTGATCTGTTGAATGAACAGGCAGCCAAACGGAATGAAAAGCAACATCTTAATAAACGGCTTCAACAACTCGTATCCCATCAGTCTGACGAAAGAACAAAAGAAATGCGAGAACAGATGAACGCAGTGAAAAAGCAGCATCAGGAAGTTTGTGAAAAGCTTCAACCGCTACAAAAACAAGAAGAAGAGCTGCACGTTGAATACAAAGATATGGACGGACAGTTGAAAGAAACAAAGAAGAATTACGAAGAATGGCGTCAAAAGCTTTATCAGGGTTATCAATATATGGAGAGTCTCCGCTCTAAGAAAACCACACTGGAAGAAATGAAAGAGTCTTTCTCCGGATACTTCCAGGGAGTAAAGGCCATATTGAAAGCAAGGGAAGACCAAAGTATATCAGGAATAGAAGGCTCAGTGCTCGAAGCGGTGACGATTCCGAAGCACTATATAACAGCAATAGAAACGGCTCTCGGAGCCCAGGCCCAGCATGTTATCACATCTGATGAAAAATCTGCCCGTGCTGCCATTGAATGGTTGAAGAAGACGAATCAGGGAAGAGCGACTTTTCTCCCGATGGATGCTGTGAAAGAAAGGTTCGTCCCTGAAAGGACGCTTCAGGGAATACGGGGGAAAGCAGGTTTTGAAGGGGTGGCTAGTTCTCTTATTGAAGTGGGGGATGAATATTGCCACGTGCTTGAACATTTGCTTGGGCATATTTTGATCGCTGAGGATCTTCAGGCGGCCAATGATTTAGCCCGGACGACAGGACGGAAATTCAAAGTAGTAACTCTTGAAGGGGATGTAGTGAATCCCGGAGGGTCTATGTCCGGTGGAGCAAAATCAGGAAAGTCCTCCTCTCTATTTACTCAAGAGCAGGAACTCAGTGAATTGAAAGAGAAAATTACGGATTACGAGGAAAAAATGAAGCGGGCAGAGAAGAAAGTGAAATCTCTCAAAGATTCCATGGAGGACCAGGAACAATCTCTCCAACGTCTGGAAGAGAAAAGTGATGAAATCAAAGAACAGGTCCGTGTTTATCGTGAAGAAGAAAGAGAACTTCAATTTTCCCTATCCAATTATGAAGAACGGTTATCTTTTCTTGACCAGGAATATACTCAAAAACAGGAAGAGCATGACAGAATAGAAAGAGACGAACAAACGATTGACCGGGACTTGGTGGAACTTGAGGAGAAAATCAGTGAGACCCAGCAGGAAATCGATCGCCTCACCGGCGTGAAAGAAGAAAAAGAACAAAACAAAGAAGCTCTTGTCTCGAAAGAACAGGATCTCAAAGTAGAGCTTGCCACCCAACAGGCGGAAGTAAAAAATGCGACAGAAAGACTTGAACAAATGGGGGAAGAATATAAAGAGAAAGAATCCGCCTTGCAACAAACAGAAGAAAATTATCAGGAACTGATCTCGTTCTTCTCTTCCGGGGAGACAAAAGAAGAAATCGAGGAAAAGATCCGCTCGGAACAGGCGAATCAGGAGAGTCTGTCCAATAAACTTACGGAAACGAAAGAAAAACGCCGCACTTTACAGGAGCGTGTGGATCAGCTGGATGGAAATCTGAAGGAAGATCACCGTATCCATTCGAATTACGTACAGAACCTCCAGGATAAAGAGGTGAAGGCAAACAGGCTTGACGTAGAGCTTGAGAATCTTCTCCGCTACCTCGAAAAGGAATACGTCATGACTTTTGAAAAAGCCAGAGAAACGTATCCCAAGGTGGAGGATATCGACAAAGCCACTACGAAAGTGAAGCTTATTAAACGAGGTATAGAAGAACTGGGAACAGTCAATCTTGCGGCCATCGATGAATACGAAGAAGTGAAAGAGAGATTTGAATTTCTGAAAGCTCAGGAAGACGATCTATTATCTGCTAAACAAACACTTCGTAGCGTCATGAGCGAGATGGACGAGGAAATGGAACGGAAGTTCAAGGAAACATTCCAGGCTATCAGCGCCCAGTTCGATGATGTCTTTAAGCAGCTGTTCGGTGGTGGGAAAGCTGAGTTGAAATTGACTGAACCGGATGACCTGCTGGAAACAGGAGTGGATATCATAGCCCAGCCTCCAGGAAAGAAATTACAGAGTATGAGTCTGCTCTCCGGTGGAGAACGGGCGCTGACTGCTATCACGCTGTTGTTTTCCATATTGAAAGTTCGTCCCGTCCCTTTTTGTGTGCTGGATGAGGTGGAAGCGGCTCTTGATGAAGCGAACGTCGATCGATTTGCGAAATTCCTGACAGAATTCAGCAGTGAAACTCAATTTATCGTTATCACTCACCGTAAAGGAACGATGGAACAGGCTGATGTGTTGTATGGAGTGACGATGCAGGAGTCCGGAGTCTCTAGCGTAGTTTCGGTGAGACTCGAGGAGTCAGAGTCATTATTAGAAGTGTAAAGGAAGGATGATTTGATGGGATTTTTCAAGAAACTGAAAGAACAATTCACACCTATTGAAGTTGAAGAACCGGCCAGTCACGAGGAAAAGCCGACGGAACTTGAAAAAGATGAAACAGAAAAAGATAATAGTATTCAGGAATCTGAAGTTCAGGAAACCTCAGATGAACAATCTGAAGCACCTGTTGCCCCGCAGGAAGACGAGGAAAAAGAGGAAGAAGAGAAGCATGAATCTCCGGTAGAAGAAGACCAACCCGAGCTCGAAGCACCTGAAACTTCCGTTCCTCAGGAAGAATTAGAAGCTCCAAAGGTTGAAGAGCAGGAGGAGACTCCTCTCCCGGAACCGGAAGATACAGAAGCTCTTCCGGAAGAGCCGGCAGTCGTTGAATCGAAAGAGAAGCAAGCCTCTATTGCAGAGAAGTTCAGGAAGGGACTTGCGAAAACAAGAGATTCCTTCTCTACAAAAATCAATGAGCTGGTTGCGAAGTATCGCGAAGTCGATGAAGAGTTCTTTGAAGAACTTGAAGAAGTTCTGATTTCCGCGGATGTCGGGGTTCACGCGGTGATGGATCTTATTGAAGAGCTGGAGATGGAAGTGAAACGCCGTAATATCAAGGACACGAGAGAAGTGCGTGAAGTTATCTCCGAGAAGCTGGTAGAACTTTATTATGGGGATGAGGAAGAAGAAGAGGTTCAGGGGCTGCGTACAGAACCGGACGGTCTCAGTGTTTATCTTTTTGTAGGTGTCAATGGTGTAGGGAAAACGACTTCCATTGGTAAATTGGCTTATCAGTTAAGGCAGGAAGGCAAGAAAGTGATCCTTGCTGCGGGTGACACGTTCCGGGCCGGCGCCATCGAGCAACTTCACTCGTGGGGCGACAGGGTAGGTGTAGATGTCATTAAACACAGTGCCGGGAGCGATCCGGCAGCAGTGGTTTATGACGGGATTAAAGCAGCCAAGTCGAGGAAAGCTGATGTCCTCATCTGCGATACGGCAGGACGTCTCCAGAACAAAGTGAACCTCATGAATGAACTGTCTAAAGTGAAAAAAGTCATTTCCAGAGAAATACCCGGCGCTCCTCATGAAGTGTTGCTTACATTAGATGCTACGACCGGACAAAATGCGATGAGTCAGGCGAAGACTTTCTCGGAAGTGACCGACGTTACGGGAATTGTACTGACGAAATTGGATGGTACGGCCAAAGGCGGAATTATCCTCGCTATTCGAAAAGAACTGGAAATTCCGGTGAAACTGGTGGGTCTCGGCGAGGGTGTAAATGACCTGGAAGCCTTTGATGCCCATGCATTCGTCTACGGGTTATTCGCAGATATGATAGATGAATATGAAGAACAGGGAGAAGAGGAATAATCCTTGACAGTACGGAATATTCTCCTTTATTATTAAGTTTTGTAAAGGTATTTCACTTAACAAGGAGTCGAAGAGATGCTTGAAAAAACTACGAGAGTCAATTTTTTATTCGATTTCTATCAGTCGCTCTTAACTCCTAAACAAAGAAACTACATGGAGCTTTATTTTCTTGAGGATTACTCCCTCGGAGAAATTTCCGAAACGTTCGATGTATCCCGGCAGGCTGTTTATGATAACATCCGTCGTACAGAGATGATGCTTGAGGAATATGAAAAAAAACTGCTCCTGTTTGATAAATTCAGCAAACGTCAGAAACTTTTGGATGAAATGGAACAATCGCTCGATCAGGCGGACCCGTACAGGCGATATGTCGATCAATTGAGAGAATTAGAATAGGGGGGTCTCCCACATGGCTTTTGAAGGGCTTTCGGAACGATTGCAGGGAACAATTCAGAAGATTAAAGGAAAAGGGAAAGTTGAAGAAGATGATGTCAAAGAAATGTCCAGAGAAGTGCGTCTGGCACTTCTTGAAGCCGACGTAAACTTCAAAGTGGTGAAGGATTTCGTCAAAAGGATCCGTGAACGTGCTGTAGGACAGGAAGTCATGGAAAGCTTGACACCCGGGCAACAGGTAATAAAAGTAGTGAAAGAAGAACTTACAGAATTGATGGGTGGCGACGAAAGCAAAATTGCTGTAGCAAAAAAATCTCCCACAGTCATCATGATGGTAGGACTTCAGGGTGCCGGTAAAACGACGACTACCGGGAAACTCGCCAATCTGCTGCGGAAAAATTACAACCGTAGCCCGTTGCTTGCAGCTGCGGACGTTTATCGTCCGGCGGCGATCGACCAGTTGGAAACGATCGGGAAGCAGCTGAGCTTTCCTGTACACTCTGAAGGTACTGAAGCTAATCCTGTTGATATTGCGAAGCGGGCAGTGGAACAAGCCAAAGAGAACCATCAGGACTATGTGATCATCGATACCGCCGGTAGGCTTCATATCGATGGTGAGCTGATGGGTGAACTGGCACAGATCAAGGAAGCCGTGACACCTGATGAGATCTTTCTTGTCGTGGACTCCATGACCGGACAGGATGCTGTGAATGTTGCTCAGAGTTTTGATGAGCAGCTGGATATCACCGGCGTACTCCTGACTAAACTGGATGGCGACACACGCGGTGGTGCTGCACTATCGATCAAAGCGGTGACGGGCAAACCGATCAAGTTCGTAGGTATGGGAGAAAAACTGGATGAGCTGGAAGTTTTCCATCCGGAGCGCATGGCTTCTCGTATCCTTGGTATGGGGGACATGCTTTCGCTGATTGAAAAGGCGGAAACGCAGGTGGACGAAAAACAGGCGAAAGAACTGGAAGCCAAAATGAAGAACGCTTCGTTCACGTTCGATGATTTTCTTGATCAGATGTCGCAGGTCAAAAATATGGGTCCTCTGGATGAGATCATTGATATGATTCCGGGTGCGAATAAGATGAAGGGTCTGAAAAACGCTTCTTTTGATGACAAACAGATTGTACATGTCGAAGCGATCATTCAATCCATGACTAAAAAAGAACGCCAGGACCCTTCCCTCATGAATGCGAGTCGAAAGAAAAGGATTGCAAAGGGATCTGGAACCTCTGTGTCAGAAGTGAACCGTCTTTTGAAACAGTTCAATGAAATGAAGAAAATGATGAAGCAGTTCAGTAATCAAAAAGGTAAAAAAGGAAAAGGAATGAATTTTCCTTTTATGTAATGGAAAAATGCTTTACACAGTTTTGAAGTTCTGCTAAAATCTTAATCTGTGTGAGTCATTAATTTAATTCGGAGGTGCAATAAATATGGCAGTAAAAATTCGTTTGAAACGTATGGGTGCAAAACGTAACCCATTCTATCGTGTAGTAGTAGCAGACGCCCGTGCTCCGCGTGATGGTCGTATCATCGAGCAGATCGGAACTTATAATCCAGTAGCTAATCCTATCGAAGTAAGCATCGATCAGGAAAAAGCTCTTCAGTGGATGACAGATGGAGCTCAGCCTAGCGATACAGTTCGTAACCTTTTCTCTAAAGAAGGTATCATGAAGCAGTTCCACGATAGTAAAAATCAAAAATAAAAGTAGTGTGATCACATGGAAGCCTTACTTGAAACGATGATCACCCCACTGATCGATTATCCTGAGGAAATGAATGTCGAAGTGAAAGATGAAGCTGATAAGCTTGTCTATCACGTTACTGTTCATCAGGACGACGTGGGGAAAATAATCGGTAAAAATGGTCGGATCGCCAAATCGATCCGTACCGTCATCTATGCAGCAAATAGAGATAACACCAAGAAGGTTTATGTTGACATTATGTAAGAAGAGGGAGAGGGATATTGGCCTTTCCCTTTTTTTGCATCTGAAAAGAGGTGCCTCTTTGAAAGTCATTAAAAAAATTCCGGTGAAAGTAGTTCTGACAGAAAACGAACGGGAAGCCCAGAACAACCGTCTCGATCATCAACTTGAGCGCATGGAAAGAGAAGTGGAGCAATTTCATTTCGAACGTAAAAAAATGGAGAAAAAGCATGGTTCGCTCCCTTCTAACATTGACGAACGGTTGACTCAGGAAGTCAGGCAAAGGAAAGCGAAGATACAAACGCTCCAGTATCATAAGGAGCAGCTTGAAATACTTCCGGATTTCCATGAATTCACTATCGAAGAAATAGAGAGTGTCGTCGAAGTGAAGGAAGGTATGGAATGGAAGAAGTTACAGGAAAAAGAAATAGTGATTGAGAATGGATTCGTCAAACGAGTGAGGGATGGTTAAATGGAACAGGAGTATTTGAATGTTGGTAAAATTGTAAACACGCATGGCATTAAAGGTGAGGTGAAAATCAAAAGGATCACCGACTTTGAAGAACGTTTCAAGAAAGGGAGAACGCTTTACTGGACGAGCGGCGAAACGGACGATCCGATTGCCCTTACTGTGGATACTCACCGCATCCACAAAGGTTTTGATTTACTCTCCTTTCGTGAATACCCTACGATCAACGATGTAGAACCTTTAAAAAACGGCATGCTTATGGTTAAAAAAGAGGAGATCGGTTCTCTTGGTGCCGATGAATTCTATTTTCACGAAATCATCGGCTGTTATGTTTATACGAAGACTGGCCTCTATGTCGGAAAAATAAAAGAAATACTGACTCCGGGTGCGAACGATGTGTGGGTAGTTGATAGAGAAGATAAAGGAGATGCGTTGATTCCTTATATAGAGGATGTCGTCATTCGAGTCGATATCCAGAAGCAATCGGTGATCATTGAGCCGATGGAAGGGCTGTTGGACTGATGCACATAGATATACTGACATTGTTTCCTGAAATGTTCGACGGCGTGCTGAACTCCTCCATCTTAAAACGTGCTCAGAATAATGGAGCATTCTCTCATCAATTCATCAATTTCCGTGATTATTCAGAGAATAAGCATAATAAGGTGGACGATTACCCGTATGGAGGAGGAGCCGGACTTGTTCTGACTCCCCAACCCATGTTTGATGCCATGGCAACTATCGACCCTGAAAATAAGGCTAGGGTCATTATGATGTGCCCCCAGGGCGAACCACTCACCCAGGCGAAAGCGGAAGAATTTTCTAAAGAAAAGCACCTAGTGTTCTTATGCGGTCATTATGAAGGGTATGATGAGCGTATCAGAGAAAATCTTGTGACGGACGAGATTTCTATAGGAGACTATGTCCTCACCGGCGGGGAACTTCCGGCAATGGTAACGATGGATGCGGTCATCCGACTGCTGCCGGGTGTGCTTGGGAATGAACAGTCTGCCCCTGGTGACTCCTTTTCCGACCATCTGCTTGAGCATCCCCACTACACACGCCCGCAAAATTTCCGTGGGATGGAAGTTCCTGAAGTTCTTACTTCAGGCAACCATGCCAAAATCGATGAATGGCGTCGCAAGGAATCCTTGAAAAGGACTGCTTCGAGACGTCCGGATCTATTAAAAAAAGCAGAACTCACTGATAGTGAAAAAGAGTGGCTTGATCAGTGGGGAAAAACCTGAAGAACACTTGTGTTCAAGCGTGTGATATGCTATATTATACGTTGTGCTTAGACATTCGGTTTAAGTGTATAAACGGTGTTCCGCTCGCTCATAGAGTGAAGAGCATTAGTTAAAAGGAGAGTGAAAATAATGCAGGAACTACTTCATGAAATTACGAAGGATCAGCTTCGTACGGACCACCCTACTTTTCGCCCAGGTGATACTGTAAAGGTACATGCGAAAGTTGTGGAAGGTACCCGCGAGCGTATCCAGGTATTTGAAGGGGTTGTCATCAAACGCCAAAACGGAGGAATCAGTGAAACATTCACTGTGCGTAAGATTTCCTACGGTGTAGGTGTAGAGCGTACATTCCCACTTCATAGTCCTAGAATCGCTAAAATTGAGCGTTCCCGTCGTGGTAAAGTACGTCAGGCGAAACTTTACTATCTACGTAACCTACGCGGTAAAGCAGCGCGTATTAAAGAAATCATTTAATAGTGGAAAAGGAGCTTGCGCTGTCAAGCTCCTTTTTTCTAATCAATATTAATAAGGGTGAAGATGAAGCGACTCGTCGTGTAGTTCTGTAGATTTCTTTGAAACATCAGAGCTCAAGTCTCTAGCTTTACAGCTTTTTATGCTTTTTCATTAATATTTATCAAAGAAGGTGCCTTGGTCATGAAACGACAAATTATTGATTGGATAAAAGCATTGGCTATAGCTGCTGTACTTGCTATTATTGTACGTTTGTTCCTCTTTGCTCCGGTGGTTGTAGAGGGGCCATCTATGCTTCCAAGCTTACATAACAATGATCATCTGATTGTAAGTAAAATAAATTATACTTTAGGTTCTCCCCATCGCTTCGATATTGTAGTCTTTCATGCAACGGAAAGACGTGATTATATTAAGCGAGTGATCGGGCTTCCCGGTGAACATGTAGCTGTAGAGGATGATCAATTGTTCATAGACGGGGAAAAGGTGGAAGAACCATTTATAGAAGAAACAGTTAATTCCCTTCCTGAAGGTGAGACTTACACGAGGGATTTCACTCTTCAACAGCTAGAGGATGAACATGAAAAAATACCGGAAGACTCTGTCCTCGTACTTGGGGATAATCGAAGAAACTCCACAGACAGTCGCGCTTTCGGTGTGGTTCCACTGGAGAGGGTAGTAGGAGAAGCCGTTTTTTCTTACTGGCCCCCAGGCCGTATGCAGTGGCTTGATTGAGAGAAGGAGGTAAATAATTATGAGTATTCAATGGTACCCGGGACATATGGCAAAAGCGAGACGTGAAGTGAAAGAGAATCTGAATCTGGTCGACTTTGTTATTGAGTTGGTGGATGCAAGAGCACCTTTTTCTTCACAGAATCCGATGTTACAGGAAGAGATACAGGATAAGCCGAAGCTTGTTGTCATGATGAAGAAAGATTTGGCTGATCCGGAAGTGACTAAAGAATGGATCGACTATTTTGATACCCAGTTCTCCCATGCTATTGCCATAGATGTGAACAAACCGAAAGATATCCAGCAAATTGCCGAGGTCTCCCGTGAAATAACAAGGGCCAAGCTTGAAAAGCAGAGAGCCAAAGGGATTAACCCGAGGAATCCGCGAGCGATGATTGTAGGTATTCCGAATGTGGGGAAATCTTCTCTTATCAACAGATTGGCACATAAGAAGAAAGCCGAGACGGGTGACAAACCGGGAGTTACAAAAAAACAGCAGTGGATCAAAGTCAAAAATGAGTTTGAACTACTGGATACTCCAGGTATTCTATGGCCGAAATTTGAAGATGAAGAGACCGGCTTTCGTCTTGCTTCTATAGGCACGATCAAAGACCAGATTCTGCCCCAGGACGAGGTTGCCATCTATATCCTCAATCATTTGAGAGATTCTTATCCGGAGCTACTCGAAGGAAGGTTCGGCTTTTCCTCGTTCGATGATGTGGTAGAAGCCTTTGATATGATCGGGAGGAAAAGAGGCGCTCTCGAAAGTGGCGGGGTCGTGGATTATGAGAAAGTGGCGGAGATTATCATTCAGGATCTGAGAAGCAATCGAATAGGCAGAATAAGTTTTGAACGGCCATAACGCGCATGGATCCAGTCCGTGACGCGTTTTCTTTATATAGGTCGACGTAAATATTCTTCAGGAAATCATTGAATCTCCGATATAAAAAAGGAGTGCAATCATATGACAAGGAAATCAATACAACAATTGAAAGAAGAAGAAAAGCAGGGGTTACTTACCGTCGACAATCTACATAAAATAGAGATGGATGAACGGATAGGGGTCAAGCAACTTGTAAGCCGTATTAAAAAACGTGAAGAAAAGCGCATCTCTCTTCAAAATAAATGGGTGAAGATGAATGAATTGGAAAGACAAGCGAAGCAACAGAACTACGTTTATGTGGCCGGAATTGACGAAGCTGGTCGAGGACCGGTAGCGGGTCCGGTGATGGCAAGTGCAGTAAGGTTACCTGAGGGATTTACCCTTTACGGGCTGGATGACTCGAAAAAACTCACGGAGAAGGATAAGGAATACTTCTATGACGAAATCATGACTCATGCGGATGTAGGAGTAGGGGAAGCGAGCCCTGAAGAAATTGACCGATGGAACATTTATCAGGCTACGAAAATCGCTATGAGGCGTGCCGTGGAGAATATGACTTATACACCGGACTATTTGTTGGTGGATGCGATGGAAGTGCCCGTGCAGATAGAACAGACTTCGTATGTCAAAGGTGACGAGCGTAGCGTAGCGATTGCAGCTGCAAGCGTGATCGCCAAAGTTACGAGGGATCGATTCATGAAAGGACTCGATGAATCATTTCCGGCGTATAAATTCGCTAAGAACAAAGGATATGGCACGAAGGAACATTTGGATGCTATACGAAAAACCGGCATTACACCTTATCATCGAAAAACGTTCGTTCCTTCTGATATTCGAGGATAGCTCCTCTGTAATCCTTCGGAGGTTTATTTCTCAGTGACTTTCAGTCCATTTAGGGCAATCCGTCTTTCGATGCTATATATCGACAGTGTGCCTTTAACACATATGACAAAAAGGAGGTGGAGCGGGTGAAACCCTCTATGCAGAATATGTTTCAATCGCTTCAGAAAGTGCAGAAAGCGACTCCGCCTTCTTTGAATGCGGGGAAGGTCATCAACGGGAAAGTGACGGAATTGTTGCCCGGGAATAAAGCTATTGTGGATATCGGCGGCAGACAGGTCAATGCCCGTCTTGAGACATCATTGACCAAAGGGGGGAATTATCTTTTTCAGGTGCAGGCTCAAAAGAATCCTGTACATTTAAAGGTTGTTTCCAATGAAGCCAAAGGTAATGAAACAGTTTCTCTCCAAAAATGGATGCAGGCACATGGGATAAAAGTGAACAGTCAGACTATGGCGTTTGCGAAGTCACTGATGGATAAACAAATCCCCTTCAATGCCCAGGAGTTGAAACAGGCCTTTTCTATTTTACAATCGTCGAAGAATCCCCTTACGTCTACTGTTTTAAAGGAAATGTTCGAAAGACAGTTACCGATCAGAACGTCGGTTTTCCAGGCTCTTTCCGCCGGAAAGCAAAATCAACTCGGGGCCTTATTCGGCCAGTTAAGTAATAGAGGCAATCCTTTCCCGCCAGCCACAAGAGCTGCAGCACTGTTGAGTTCTATTGTTCCATCGGCCGGCCGTGGGAATTTCCCGCAGGTGGCGGGGCAAAAATTAAGTAATGAAGTACAGAATGACAATCGGCAATCATTTCAGCTCCTGAAACAGGCAGGGGCACTCCCTCCATCAGAAACGTTTGGGAATTTCAAGTCGAAAGTTATACTTCAGAACATGGCTGGATCTTCGACGGGAAGCCCTCCGGGTGCTGACACTTTGATGAGAAATATGCAGGGAGCCGTCGCTCCTCAAAACGATCACAGAGTAGCATCCCAGAGCAGTTTGCAACGGCTTTTTCCGGTGACTGCAGCTTTCTCCTTTTCTGAAAACAAGTCGTTGATGGCAGAAGGTACAGCTGAAAAAATACAGGGATTATTCAGACAACAGGCTCCTCTTTCAGGTTCGGAACAACAGCAACTATCCCGCTGGAGTGGGCAGTTCTCCAGAATCTTTCAATCAGACGGTAATGCTAAACCTTCACCGGCGCTGCTCCAATCTTTCGTTAATAACCATCAGCAGTTGACGGAGCAGGGAAGTTTTTCGAAACTAATGACTGCGTTGACAGGAGCGGAAAAATCTTCTGTGCAAAAGATGCTCGGACAAATATCAGGGGAAGCGGCTAAATCAGTTCATTCCAATTCAGGACAAACTTCGAATGGAACGATGGTACGTATGATGGAAGGGGCGGTAGCCAGGATAGATCAGGCGCTGCAATCCCAAGTACCTTCCTCCCTTCAGAAGACGCTGACAGAATGGACAGCCCTGTCTCAAAGGGAAACTCCCTTACCTGTACAGGAAAGACTTCTGTTACAGGTGAAAGCATTCCAGCAGTTGAGTGGTCTGGATGATGAAGCTGTGCTCAGGCAGAATAACTCTTCGCCGGAGAGTTCAATGAAATCAGGGCTGTTGTCACTTATAACAGACCTGAGTGCATCAAAAGGTGAAGCAGGGAGAAATATGCTCCATTTTTTCAATTCTATGCAAATGACCGCCTCTCAGGAGAACTCTCACTCCCTCCAGTTCACTTTGCAGTTTCCGGGACAGTTACTCGAGACAGAAAAAGATATTCACGTGAACGTAGATGGCAGAAAATCAGAAGACGGCACGATTGACCCGGATCACTGTCACATTCTATTTTACCTTGATTTACAGAGTCTTAAAGAAACGGTGATAGATATGCAGGTTCAAAACCGCGGTGTCCAGGTTACAGTTTTTAATGAGAATGAGGAGCTGACCGGGATTGCGGATGGTTTTGAAGAGAAACTGCAAAAAGGTCTCGAGAATGCGGGATATTCCCTAGTATCTTTACAGGTGAAAAATTCCGGCAAAGAAATTCCGGGTAAGATTCCTTCTTCAGTTACCACAAGTACGTACGAGGGGGTGGATTTTCGAATATGAGTGAGGATAAAAAAAGAAAAGAAGCCATAGCTCTTCGCTATGATCCCGAAAGCGGAGGCGCACCACAAATAACAGCGAAAGGCCAGGGCCACATCGCCGAGAGGATCATGAACAGAGCTGAAGAAGCGGATGTGCCTGTGCAGGAGGATGCGACCCTGGTGGAGCTGTTATCTGAATTGAATATAAATGAACAGATTCCGGAAGAGTTATACCAGGTGGTCGCTGAAGTATTTGCATTCATTTATCAGTCCGATCAGGAACTGAAGCAGAGAAATAAAGACGTGTAGGTAATTGTTTATGAAAGAATCATAAGGGGTAAAGCCGACTGTTGCAGACGTAGGTCTAAGTTTGCAAGGGTCACGCCATTATGCAGAAAGATGAAGAAAAACTGAAATACCTGCATAATGGTAGACAATGAAAGCGGATTTTATATACAATAAGATGTGCAGTAGAAATTGATGGGAGGATGAAACATGAACATTCATGAGTATCAGGGAAAACAGATCATGCGCGATTTCGGCGTTGCCGTACCGAATGGGCACGTTGCGTACTCTGCCGATGAGGCTGTTGAAGCAGCGAAAAAACTCGGCACAGACGTAACTGTCGTCAAAGCGCAAATTCACGCTGGCGGACGTGGTAATGCCGGTGGTGTAAAAATCGCCAAAAGTCTTGATGACGTTCGTACATATGCGGAAGAATTGCTTGGAAAAACGCTGGTCACTCATCAGACAGGCTCTGAAGGAAAAGAAGTAAAGCGCTTACTGATTGAAGAAGGCTGTGACATTCAGAATGAATATTACGTAGGGCTCGTCCTCGACCGTAATACCAGCCGTATCACGATGATGGCGTCGGAAGAAGGCGGTACTGAAATCGAACAGGTAGCGGAAGAGAATCCGGAGAAGATCTTCAAAGAGGTTATCGATCCGGTTGTAGGTCTAGCACCTTTCCAGGCTCGTCGTCTTGCTTTCAATATAAACATTCCGAAAGAATCTCTTTCCAAAGCGGTCAAATTCATGATGGGACTGTACGATGTCTTTGTGAAGAAAGATTGTTCCATCGCTGAAATCAATCCACTTGTCACCACTGGAGACGGAGAAGTACTTGCTCTTGACTCCAAGCTCAACTTTGACGATAACGCCCTGTTCCGTCAGAAAGACGTAGCGGATCTTAGAGACTTAGATGAGGAAGACCCGAAAGAGATAGAGGCTTCGAAATACGACCTGAGTTATATAGCTCTTGACGGAGATATCGGTTGCATGGTCAACGGTGCAGGTCTGGCGATGGCCACGATGGATACGATCAAGCACTATGGCGGCGAACCCGCGAACTTCCTTGACGTAGGCGGTGGTGCCACTACTGAAAAAGTGACGGGTGCATTCAAACTGATTTTGTCTGATGAAAATGTCAACGGTATTTTCGTCAACATCTTCGGCGGGATCATGAAGTGTGACGTCATTGCAGAAGGAATCGTAGCTGCTACGAAAGAAGTGGGACTAACACTTCCACTTGTCGTAAGACTTGAAGGTACGAATGTCGAAGAAGGCAAAAGAATTCTTGATGAATCCGGTTTGAACATTACATCTGCAGATTCTATGGCGAACGGTGCACAAAAAATCGTAGAACTAGTGAAGTAGAAAGGCGGGAATAGGATGAGTGTATATATTGATAAAAATACAAAAGTAATCGTCCAGGGGATCACCGGGTCGACTGCATTGTTCCATGCCAAGCAAATGCTTGAGTACGGGACTCAGATCGTCGGAGGAGTGACACCTGGTAAAGGCGGTACAGATGCGGAAGGTGTACCTGTTTTCAATACAGTGGAAGAAGCTGTGAAGGCAACAGGAGCGAACGCTTCCGTCATTTACGTACCTGCTCCATTCGCTGCTGATGCGATTATGGAAGCGACGGATGCCGAGATGGATATAGCTATTTGTATCACGGAACATATCCCTGTACAGGATATGATTAAAGTGAAGCGTTACATGGAAGGCAAAAAGACACGCCTTGTAGGACCGAACTGCCCGGGTGTCATCACGCCGGATGAATGCAAAATCGGTATTATGCCGGGATATATCCATAAGAAAGGCCATGTGGGTGTCGTTTCCCGTTCAGGTACATTGACGTATGAAGCAGTACATCAGCTTTCTGAGGCAGGCCTGGGTCAATCGACAGCTGTAGGTATCGGAGGAGATCCGGTAAATGGTACCGACTTCATCGATGTGCTGAAGGCGTTCCAGGAAGATGATGATACAGAAGCGGTCATTATGATCGGGGAAATCGGTGGTACTGCGGAAGAAGAGGCTGCTGAATGGGTGAAAGCCAACATGGATAAACCCGTTGTAGGCTTCATCGGAGGACGTACAGCCCCTCCAGGAAAACGTATGGGCCACGCAGGTGCTATCATTTCCGGCGGAAAAGGAACAGCAGACGAAAAAATCCGTGTAATGAATGAATGCGGAATTGAAGTTGCTGAAACACCGTCCGTCATGGGAGAAACACTTATCAATGTATTGAAATCGAACGATATTTATGACAAGTGTAAAACACATTAAGTTTAAATAAAGAAGGGGTTCCGCCCCTTCTTTCTATTTATATGTAATTAAACAGAATAAGAGTGAATGAGGTGGAGAATGGAAGAAAAAAGAAATCTTTTACTATTGCAAAGTTCCCCCCATGTGACCAGAAATCTTCTGAAGAAAATGATCAGACAGGACCCTTCTCTGGCCACTTATAATCAAATTCCCCCTGAGCGCTGGTATGACCAGCTGAATATCCCTCTTGAACGTGCACAAAAAATAAGGAATCATGTAGCGCTCTACTCTGTGCAGAAGTCACTGGATGAAGCTCTGGAACGATTTCATGCCATTATTTTTTCGGATGACTCCTACCCCGAAACACTGAAAATGATTCCTGACCCGCCCCTTGCCTTCTACGCATCAGGGGATTTGTCATTGCTCGGGCACAAAAAACTCATTAGTGTCATTGGTACGCGCAACCCCTCTTCCTACGCCTTACCTGCAATGAAAAAGATTTTCCTCCCCCTGGTGAAACAAGACTATTGTTTCGTTAGCGGGATGGCGATGGGGGTAGATCAGTTCGCTCATAAACTTGCCGTGCACAATAATGGAAGGACGATAGCAGTTCTTGGGTCAGGGTTCGAACACGTATACCCGAAGAACGACCTTTCCCTGTACAGTAAGATGGCCTCGGAGCACCTCGTAATATCGGAACATGCTCCCCATGTCGTGCCTCGAAAATTTCATTTTCCTGAAAGGAATCGGCTTATTTCCGGCCTGAGTGAAGCGACGATAGTAGTAGA
This sequence comes from Salimicrobium flavidum, assembly GCF_900156645.1. GTDB lineage: Bacteria > Bacillota > Bacilli > Bacillales > Halobacillaceae > Salimicrobium > Salimicrobium flavidum. The sequence continues at coordinate 401,873 of NZ_FTOC01000001.1, read as the reverse complement.
AGCCCGAATGAAAAGCGGCACGATGATAACGGTGGATCAAGCTTTGGAACAGGGGAAAGAGGTATACGCATTTCCTGGTCCCGTTGGCAGTGAGACGAGTGAAGGTTGTCACGCAATCATTGACCAAGGAGCAAAAATCGTGCATACTCATCATGATATCCAAATAGGGGATAAAAGGTAAAAATTAATGGAAGCCGTTTGACAAAAGGTTTCTACCTATTTAATAATAAGGAAGATTTACTTTACCAAAACCTCTATGGGAGGCTCGTACATGGCAGATTATCTAGTAATCGTGGAATCACCTGCTAAAGCAAAAACGATTGAACGATATTTAGGAAAAAAATACAAAGTGAAAGCATCCCTCGGACACGTCCGTGATTTACCTAAAAGTCAAATGGGTGTAGATGTCGAAGAAGAAGACTTTAACCCGAAATATATTACCATCCGCGGAAAAGGTCCCGTGCTGAAAGAATTGAAAACTGCAGCAAAAAAGGCGAAAAAAGTTTATCTCGCTGCCGACCCTGACCGCGAAGGGGAAGCCATTGCCTGGCATTTGGCCCATAGTCTCAATATAGACGAAGACAGTGAGTGCCGTGTAGTGTTCAATGAAATTACAAAAGACGCAGTGAAAGATTCTTTCAAAAATCCAAGAACTATCAATAATGATCTTGTAAGAGCTCAACAGGCCAGAAGGATACTCGATCGTCTCGTCGGTTACAACATCAGCCCTATTCTGTGGAAGAAAGTTAAAAAAGGTCTCAGTGCTGGAAGGGTCCAATCTGTTGCCGTCAAATTGATCATTGACCGGGAAAATGAAATCAATAATTTCACTCCTGAAGAATACTGGTCGATAGAAGCAGAATTCATGAAGAATCAAGAAATGTTCGAAGGTTCTTTCTATGGGATAGATGGCAAAAAGCAAAAGCTCAGCACGAAAGAGGATGTGGATGCGGTCACCGAACGTATGAAAGGGAAATCCTTCGAAATTCAAAAAGTGAATAAGAGAGAAAGGAAGAGGAATCCGGCTTCTCCGTTTACGACTTCTTCTTTGCAACAGGAAGCAGCCAGAAAGCTGAATTTCCGGGCAAAGAAAACGATGATGCTCGCCCAGCAGCTGTATGAAGGGGTGGACCTGGGTGGAAAACAGGGTACTGCAGGTCTGATCACGTATATGCGTACTGATTCTACCCGTATATCGGACACAGCAAAAACCGAAGCCCTGAATTATATCGTTGAAGAATTCGGTGAGGAATACAGTGCCGGAAAGAAAGCCGATGAAAAGAAGAAGGAGGGGGCGCAGGATGCACACGAAGCCATCCGTCCTACTTCTACATTGAGGGAACCAAGCTCTTTGAAAAAGATTCTATCAAGGGACCAGCACAGACTTTATAAATTGATCTGGGAACGTTTTGTAGCCAGTCAAATGTCAGCTGCTATCATGGATACGATGACAGTGCATCTTTATAACGAAGGTGTGGAGTTCCGTGCGACAGGATCTGAAGTGAAGTTCAAAGGGTTCATGAAAGTCTACGTAGAGAGCAAAGATGACAATAAGGATGATAAAAACAAACAACTTCCCCGTTTGGAAGAAGGGATGGAAGTGGAAGCGAAATCGATCGAGCCGAACCAGCACTTCACTCAGCCGCCTCCGAGATACACGGAAGCGAGATTGGTCAGAACTCTTGAAGAACTTGGAATCGGCCGTCCTTCCACTTTCGCTCCGACGCTGGATACTATCCAGCGAAGAGGATATGTTTCTCTGGATAATAAACGATTCATTCCTACAGAGCTCGGAGAGATTGTCCTCGAGCAATTGCTGACATACTTCCCTGAAATTCTGGATGTTGAATTCACCAGAAAAATGGAAGATGATTTAGATCATATCGAAGATGGCGAGCAGGACTGGATCCAAGTGTTAAGAGAATTCTATGACGGATTTGAACCGAGGCTCAAAAAAGCTGAGAAAGAAATGGAAGAAATCGAAATCAAAGACGAACCTGCAGGGATCACTTGTGAAAAGTGCGGGCACGAAATGGTGTACAAAATGGGAAGATATGGTCAATTTCTTGCCTGTTCCAATTTTCCGGAATGCAGAAATACAAAACCGATCCTTAAGAAAATCGATGTTACTTGTCCGAAATGTCAGCAGGGAGAAATCGTCGAGAGAAAGAGTAAGAAAAACAGAAAGTTCTTCGGTTGTGAACGATACCCTGACTGTGATTTCATTTCTTGGGACAAACCGATAAGCAGACCATGTCCTAAATGTGAATCATTGCTCGTCGAAAAACGATTGAAAAAAGGCAATCAGATACAGTGTACAGGATGCGATTACAAAGAAGAGCTTCAAGAGAAATAAAACCCGGCGATGCCGGGTTTTTTATATGAACGCTTTCCGTTGACAGGTATAGAACGCTTCTATATAATAAGCGCTTGTGGTAAAATGTATATAGCCGGCGACAATTCAGAATTTTGTTACAATTTTGCGAAAACCGTTGTGTTTCTTTACTGCTAATGATATTATTTAATCGTTTTGTGAGGTGAGATGATATGACCGGTTACAAAGAGTGGCTGCGTCAGTATAAAGAATACTTACAAATTGAAAAGAACGCTTCTCCTCACACTGTACATATGTATATAAGAGACTTGGAGGAATTTCAAGAGTTCCTTCTTAAAGAAGTCGTTTCTACTATCGATGATATAGATATGGGAGTCGTTCGCTTATATTTGTCGCAATTATACGACAATGGATTATCGAGGAGAACGGTGTCGAGGAAACTATCTTCCCTGAGGGGTTTTTTCCGATTCATTGAAAGGGAAGAAGGAATAGAGAAGAGCCCTATGATGGATGTGCGGCTTCCGAAGGAGAACCACTACATCCCTCAGTTTTTCTATGAAGAAGAAATGGAAGAACTGTTCAAATCCGCAGATACGTCTACGCCCCTCGGTCAAAGAAACCTAGCTATTTTAGAGCTCCTTTATGGTACAGGTATACGTGTCAGCGAATGTGCAAACCTGGAGTTGGAACGTATAGATTTTTCTTTATCAACGATCTTGGTGACAGGGAAAGGGCGGAAAGAACGATACATCCCATTCGGTGAGTTTGCAAAGAGCGCCTTAGAGAATTATATAGAGAACGGTCGGAAAGAACTGTCAGCTAAAAGTGGAAGTGCTTCTTCTAAGGTTTTTCTTAATAACAGAGGTAATTCTATCACCCCGAGAGGGATTCGGGTGGTACTTGATAAACTCGTGACTAATGCATCTATGACGGTGGACATACACCCTCACAAGATGAGACATTCCTTTGCTACCCATCTTTTGAACGAAGGAGCGGATCTTCGTTCGGTGCAGGAATTGTTGGGTCATGAACATTTATCCAGCACTCAAATATATACCCATGTTTCAAAAGACAGGCTCAAGGATGTTTACGAAAACAGTCATCCAAGAGCCAGGAAATGAGGTGAGAAAAATGGAAGAAACATTCCATTCGACGACGATTTTCGCAGTACAGCATAATGGAAGAAGTGCTATGTGCGGGGATGGTCAGGTCACACTGGGGAACCAGGTGGTCATGAAACATAAAGCTACGAAAGTACGTAAGTTATACGGTGGGAAGGTTCTTGCCGGATTTGCAGGGTCTGTAGCGGATGCATTCACATTATTCGAAAAATTCGAAGCTAAACTGGAATCTTTTGATGGGAATCTCGCTCGAGCAGCTGTAGAGCTGGCCAAAGAATGGCGTGGCGATCGAATGTTACGAAAACTTGAAGCCATGCTCATCGTTATGGATAAAGATAATATGTTTCTTTTGTCAGGTACAGGAGAAGTGATCGAACCGGATGACGCTATCCTGGCTATCGGTTCCGGAGGGAATTTCGCATTGAGCGCGGGCCGGGCTCTTAAGCGATATGCGCCTGAGAAGGAAGCTGATGAGATTGCAGAAGCTGCTTTGGAAATAGCGGGTGAAGTGTGCGTATTCACGAATGATCAATTAACACTTGAAGTGCTTGAATAAAGGAGGGACAGCATATGTCTGTCAATTTAACACCACAAAGTATCGTCCATAAACTTGATCAATATATCATCGGGCAAAAAGAAGCCAAGAAGTCAGTGGCGGTCGCTCTCCGAAACAGATACCGAAGAATGCAGCTGGATGAAGAGATGAGAGATGAGATCGTACCTAAGAATATCCTTATGATCGGTCCTACCGGCGTAGGGAAAACGGAAGTGGCCAGACGATTAGCTAAATTGACGAACGCACCCTTTATTAAGGTGGAAGCCACGAAGTTCACGGAAGTCGGTTATGTAGGTAGAGATGTAGAGTCGATGGTACGTGACCTGGTAGAAGCCTCTATCAGAATCGTCAAAGAAGAAAAGATGGAAGGCGTGCAGGAAAAAGCCCGGGAAGAGGCGAACAAGCGGCTCGTTAAATTGCTCGTCCCCTCTGCTAAGCAAAAAACCGGTTCTGCGATGAAAAATCCGTTTGAGATGCTGTTTAACCAGGAAGAAGATGATGAAGAAGAACAAGAAGGAAACGAAGAGCAGGAAACGGTGACTAAACGCTCTGCCATTGAACGTCAACTGAAAAACGGGGAACTTGAAGATGAGATGGTGACTATTGAAGTCGAGGAGTCCCAGGCAGGAATGTTTGATATGTTCCAGGGCTCGGGAATGGACCAGATGGGTATGAACATGCAAGATGCTTTCAGTCAGTTTATGCCGAATAAGAAAAAAAACCGGAAGTTAGCTGTAAAAGATGCCAGAAAAATTCTTACACAAGAAGAGGCCCAAAAACTGATTGATACGGACGAAGTTAGTCAGGAAGCTGTGGAGCGAGTGGAATCTTCAGGCATGATCTTTATAGACGAAATAGATAAAGTAGCCGCAACAGGCGATTCTCAGGCGAATGTTTCCAGAGAAGGCGTGCAGCGGGACATTCTTCCCATAGTAGAAGGCTCGACAATTATGACGAAACATGGTTCCGTATCTACAAACCACATCCTGTTTATTGCAGCAGGAGCTTTTCATATGTCTAAACCTTCTGATCTGATTCCTGAACTACAGGGAAGATTTCCGATCCGTGTGGAGCTTGAAAAACTGGGGGCGGAAGACTTCGAAAGGATTCTGAAGGAACCGCAAAATGCTTTGTTGAAACAATATACAGCATTGCTCGAGACAGAAGGAATAAAAGTCACTTTCACTGACGATGCAGTCACAAGACTTGCTGAAATTGCTGCCACCGTAAATAGAGAAACGGATAATATAGGCGCCCGCAGACTCCATACGATCATGGAGAAACTGCTGGAAGACCTTTCCTTTGAAGCACCAGAGGTGACGATGGAAGAGATCGAGATAACTCCACAATACGTGGATAGTAAATTGTCTGCGATTGTAGACGACAAAGATTTAAGCAGATTCATACTTTAATGCAGGGAGGAATACGAAATGAATTTATTAGAACGTACAAGAAAGATTAACGCAATGCTCCAGACCACTACAGGAAAATCGGTGGATTTCAACGACATGTCCGCTACTTTGAGAGATGTGATCGGTGCAAACATATTTGTTGTCAGCCGCAGAGGTAAGCTGCTCGGGTTCTCCATTAAACAGGAAATGGAAAACGAACGAATGAAATCGATGTTATCCAACCGTCAATTTCCGCAGGAATACACGGAAAGTCTGTTCAATATCCAGGAAACAACTTCGAATCTCGATATTGATAGCCAATATACAGCCTTCCCCGAAGAGAACAGGGAATTGTTTGAAGAAGGTCTAACGACAATCTGCCCGATTATCGGAGGAGGCCAGCGTCTTGGAACCCTGGTTTTAAGCAGACTGGATGGTAACTTCAATGAAGATGATCTCCTGTTGGCGGAGTACGGAGCGACAGTTGTAGGGATGGAAATCCTTCACGAGAAAGCTGAAGAAATCGAGGAAGAAGCCAGAAGTAAAGCTGTAGTGCAAATGGCAATAAGCTCCCTTTCTTATAGTGAGCTTGAGGCCATCGAGCATATTTTTGAAGAGCTTGAAGGCAATGAAGGATTACTGGTTGCCAGTAAAATCGCTGACCGGGTAGGTATCACTCGTTCTGTCATCGTAAACGCCCTTCGTAAACTGGAGAGCGCAGGTGTGATCGAATCCCGTTCTCTTGGTATGAAAGGGACGTATATCAAAGTGCTGAACGAGAATTTCCTGGTGGAATTGCAGAAACTCAGAACGAACTGATAGAAGACAGTGGGACGAAAAGTTAATCTTGATTATACAAACCCGAACAAATTTTTGTTCGGGTTTTATATGCGGTCGTGTATAAGTTTATATTGGTTTTTCCGAAAGCCCGCTGTCATGCTCGCGGCTAACTTCCATCGTAAGGATGAAAATCAAAAACAAAAGCTCACAGAGACAGATCGATAAATATCAACAATAGCCTTCCATCTAGCCTTTTTTAATATAAGCCGCGGATGCTATTACTCATAGGATTGTGAAAAAACTTACAAAAATATGTTTATTTTTATTAAGAATTGTGGGAAAATGACGATAAGAGGATTCGCTTTTAAGATGAGGTCTTAATTTTTACACGCAGAGTCAATATCAAATCAAGGAGGAATCCTGTTAGTGCAGGTTGTTTTAAAAAAGACATGACTGGGGTGATGAAAATATGAAGCTATTTAGTGATACGTTCAGTGTGCTTGAAAATTCATTGAATTATTCTACTGCTAAAAACAGAGCAATATCAAATAACATAGCTAACGTAGATACTCCTAACTACAAAGCGAAGGATGTATCATTCAGTAATGTGCTGGCCGGAGAATTACAGGCTAACCGGACTGATTCACGGCATATCCCTTTCGATGAAGACAACAGAAAAGGATATAAAACGTTCGAACGTACCGGGACTACATATAATCATAATGGCAACAATGTAGATATAGACAAGGAAATGACAGAGCTTGCCAATAACCAAATACACTATCAGGCGCTGGTGGATCGTATGAGCGGGAAGTTCCGTTCTCTTGAAAGCGTCATTAAGGGTGGGAGTGCGTAATGGAAATGTTTCGTTCGATCAATAATAGCGCAAGCGGATTGACTGCTCAACGCTTGAGAATGGATGTGGCTTCTTCGAATATCGCTAATGCTGATTCCACCCGAGCGACTATGAACGAAAATGGAGAATGGGAACCTTATCGTCGCAAGATGGTAACTTTCCAGCCTCAAGAATCCTCTTTCCGTTCATTTCTCAACCAGGCCACAGGAAAGAGTTCTAATCCCGGGCAAGGTGTGCGGGCTACTCGGATAATAGAAGATGAGGAGCCTTTTAAAAATGTGTATCAGCCGAATCATCCGGACGCAGGTGAAAACGGTTATGTACAGATGCCTAACGTCGATCCGTTGAAAGAAATGACGAACATGATGAGTGCCACTCGTTCCTATGAAGCGAACGTCACTTCTATGAATGCTTCAAAGAACATGATGATGAAAGCACTCGAAATAGGAAGATGATTAAGGAGGTATTGTTATGGTCCAATCTATAAATGGATTACCCCAGATGTCCCTGCGTGAAACCTATGATACTTCACCTAATGAGGTTCATACCAAATTTGCCGACAGTTTGAAGAATGCCATTGATGGAGTGAATAAAGCGCAGGTGGAATCGAATGAAATGACGAAAGCATTAGCCCGTGGAGAAGTGGATGACCTTCATAATGTAATGATCTCTTCACAAAAGGCCAGTGTAATGATGACTACCGCAACAGAAGTTCAGTCTAAGGTTGTTGAAGCATATAAAGAAGTTATGCGCATGCAAGTGTAAGAGTATTAGTTAAATACGAATAAACGGTTGGTTTTTTTGGGGGCTATTATGAAAGAAAAAATAAAAAACTATCAGGATAGACTGGCTACTTATTGGAAGAAAAGGTCGAAAGGGCAGAAAGGGCTGATACTGGGTTCAATTTTTGCTCTTTTGTTCATTATAGTAATAGTAAGTGTTTTTGCTTCTAAGACGAATATGGTCCCCCTCTATCAGGAGCTTTCCAGGCAGGAAGTCGGCCAGGTGAAAGCTGAACTTGATACACGAGGAGTGAATTATGAAATCACTGATGGAGGAACGACTATCCACGTTCCTGAGGGGGAGGCTGAATCTCTGTTGGTTGATTTAGCGGCAGCGGGTCTTCCTGAAAGCGGAAATATCGATTATGGCTTTTTCAGCAGTAACGTCTCCTGGGGCATGACGGATAACGAATTCGATATGATCCGTCTCGACTCCATGCAGACAGAGCTTGCCAACCTTATGGCTAGTATTGAAGGAATCAATGAAGCGAACGTGATGATTAACATGCCGGAAGAGGAAGTCTTCGTCTCTGATAATCAGCAGCCCACTTCAGCTTCCATCGTTGTAAATACAGAACCAGGATATAATCTCGAAAGTGGTCAAGTAGAAGCCCTGTACAATCTGGCTTCAAAATCCGTGCCGAATTTAACGAATGAAAATATCGCAATCATGGATCAGAATTTCCAATATTATGATCCTGAAAACACGGACTCAATGGCAGGAGCGAGTGACTACACGGAACAACAAAAAGTGAAGAAACAGATTGAGCGCGATATTCAACAGCGCGTCCAGAAAATGCTCGGTGCAATGGTGGGACCGAATAAAGCAGTTACCACAGTAACAGCTGATATCGATTTCACGAAAGAAAACCGAAGAGAAGAGCTGGTGGAGCCTGTAGACCCCGAAGAAATGGAAGGATTGCCGGTAAGTATCGAAAGAATAGAAGAAGCGTATACCGGGGGCGTTCCTGAAGGGGTAGTAGGAGCTGGGGATGAGGATATACAAAATTACCCTGCCGGTGAAGAAGGTGCCCCAGACAATTATGAAATGACTGAAGAAACGATCAATAATGAGTTCAATAGAATTTATAGGGACATCGAAGAGAGCCCCTTTAAAATCCGTGATCTGGGTATTCAGGTTGCGGTTGATACAGTCCGGGGCCAGGACGAAAATGGAGAGCTTGAGTATTTGACGGAGCAGGAACAGCAGGAAGTCTCCGATGGTATTGACGACGTACTTAATTCCATTATCAATACTTCGATCAATACCCAGTATGAAGAGAATGTTAACCCCGATGACAGCGTGTCAATAATTTTCCAGGAATTTCAGGGCACACCTGAATTTGATAACGAAACCGCAGGTCTACCGTTTTGGGTATACATAGCAGGGGGCGTGTTGCTTCTGGTCGTTATTATTCTAATATTCAATATGGTACGCCGTCGTGAGGAAGAGGAAGAAGAATACGAAGAAGTTGTTCAAACCAAGACAGTTCCAGAAGAAATACCGGATATTGAGGAACGTGATGATGAGTCAACAAGAAAGAAAAAGCAGCTGGAACGGATGGCGAATGAAAACCCTGAGGACTTTGCCAAATTACTACGTTCCTGGATATCAGAAGATTAAGGAGGTGTCCGGATGCCTCAGCGTAAATTATCAGGAAAACAAAAAGCGGCAGCTCTACTGATTTCTCTCGGACCAGACGTCGCCGCTCAGGTGTATAAACATTTGAGTGAAGAAGAGATAGAACAACTCACGTTGGAAATCTCCTCTGTTCAAAAGGTGGAAGGATCGCAAAAAGAAGAGATACTCGAGCAATTTCACCAGATAGCGATAGCGCAGGATTATATTTCCCAGGGAGGGATTTCCTACGCAAAGGAAGTACTTGAGAAAGCCGTAGGCAATGATGAAGCTTCCAATATCCTTAACAGACTTACGTCTTCCTTGCAGGTGAAACCATTTGATTTTGCAAGAAAAGCGGATCCGGGACAAATATTGAACTTTATTCAGAACGAACATCCTCAAACAATAGCGCTCGTCTTATCATATCTCGATGCTACACAAGCGGGGCAGATTTTATCTGAATTGCCTCAGGATGCTCAAGCTGATATAGCAAGAAGGATTGCTACTATGGATTCCACGTCTCCTGAAGTGATAAATCAGGTGGAACAGGTGCTCGAGAAGAAGCTATCCGCCACTGTCACGAATGATTATACGGAAACAGGCGGTATCGAAGCAGTGGTAGAAGTGTTGAATGGAGTGGATCGTAGTACGGAAAGAACAATACTGGATTCTCTGGAATCTCAGGACCCTGAACTTGCCGAAGAAATCAAGAAACGGATGTTTGTATTTGAAGATATTGTCACTCTTGATAATCGGGGGATTCAACGGATTATCAGAGAAGTCAATAATGAAGATTTGCAGCTTTCCCTCAAAGTTGCGAGTGATGAAGTCCAGGAAGTCGTTTTCAGCAATATGTCGGAACGGATGGTTGGCAATTTCAAAGACGAAATGGAATTCATGGGGCCTGTCCGACTTCGTGATGTGGAAGAAGCACAGATGAGAGTGGTCGGAACGATAAGAAGGCTGGAAGAGATCGGTGAAATCGTGATCGCCCGTGGAGGAGGGGATGATATCATTGTCTAAACGACTGATACCAATACGTCCCTTGTCTTCTAAAGGGCAAGAATACACGGGGCCTGAGAAGGATGTTCTCGAGCAGAAGAAAGAAGAAGTCCAGACTGAAAAACTGGAGGCCGAGCGTTATTTCCAGGAAACTAAACAACAGGCGGAACACTTGCTTCAGGAAACGAACGAACAGATAAACAAGGAAAAAAAAGCATGGGAAGAAGAGAAGAAGCAATTAAGGGAACAGGCGAAAAATGAAGGATACGAAGAGGGATACGCTCAAGGGCTCGAGAACGGAGAGGCTCTGTATGCTTCTAAAATCGAACAGATGAACGAGGTCATTCGTCAGGCGGATGAAGTGTATAATCAAACGATATCAGATGCTGAGAAGGATATATTAGATATCGCCATGCAGGCAGGAAAAAGTATACTTGGCCGTTCTTTGGAAGGCAACCCGGAGCAATTCCGCTTTCTTGTCGCTGAAGCTGTGAAAGAAGTGACGGAACAGTCGAAGATTTCTATTTATGTACACCAGGACTATTTTGAAGAAATCTCTTCTTATCGGGAAGAACTCAGCAAAATGCTGGACGGCCAAGCGCAAATCTATGTATATGTGAAGCAATTCGAAGATCCTGAGCAGTGCTATATAGAGTCTCCTTTTGGAAGGGTTGATGCAAGTATAGACAGTCAGCTCGCGCTGATTCGTGAAGCGATTATCGAAATGGCGAGAGAAGGTGGATGAAATGGACGTATCAGCGACACTTAAAAAAATCGAAGAGGTTCAACGGTATAAGCATTATGGACGTATCCACCGGGTGGTTGGACTTATGGTTGAGTCGAAGGGTCCTGATGCTTCTGTGGGCGATGTATGTTACATACATCCTTCCAAATCTGATAACAGAAGGATTACAGCTGAAGTAGTGGGGTTTCAGGGGGAGAACATACTTCTCATGCCTTACCAGGAACTAATGAACATTAAACCGGGAAGTCTCGTAGAAGCAACCGGGTCACCCCTCTCGATTAAAGTCGGCAAAGGCCTGGTCGGGTCTGTACTTAACGCTACTGGTGAACCGATGGATGGAGGGGACCATCCAATTGGACTCCAAAGCTTCGCGACAGAACAATCTCCTCCTAACCCGCTTTCCCGTCCCAGAATCCAAGAGCCGATTGAACTCGGAGTCCGGGCCATCGATTCTCTGTTGACTGTCGGAAAAGGGCAGAGGGTTGGGATATTTGCTGGAAGCGGGGTTGGTAAAAGTACTCTGCTCGGTATGATAGCCCGTAACAGTTCAGCGGATATCAACGTAATCGCTCTGATCGGAGAGAGAGGAAGAGAGGTCCGCGAATTCCTGGAGAATGACCTTGGTCAGGAAGGGCTGGAGCGTTCCATCGTTGTAGTAGCTACTTCCGATCAGCCGGCTCTTCTCAGACAGAAGGGGGCTTATACAGCGACTGCTATCAGCGAGTATTTCAGAGAACTTGGATACGATGTGAACTTGATGATGGATTCTGTGACAAGGGTGGCTATGGCACAACGTGAAATAGGCCTTGCGACAGGTGAGCCACCGACTACTAAAGGATATACCCCTTCAGTATTCGCTATGCTCCCTAAATTATTGGAAAGAACGGGGACGAGTGAAAGAGGGACAATCACTGCATTCTACACTGTACTCGTAGATGGAGATGACCTGAATGAACCGATTTCCGACACCGTTCGCGGAATTCTCGATGGGCACTTTGTATTAAATAGAAAAATAGCCGAGCAGGGCAGGTATCCGGCCATAGATATCCTGGGTTCTGTAAGTCGAGTGATGAATCAGATCGTATCCCGCACTCATATCGAGAAAGCGAGCCGATTACGTTCATTATTATCAACATATGAAGAGAACAAAGAATTGATTCAAATCGGTGCTTACAAAAAAGGAAGCAGTAAGAAAATCGATGAGGCCATTAAAAAGGAACCTGAACTAATCTCATTCCTCTCGCAGGATATGAATGAAAAGGCTCCGTTTGAAACGACGGTCGCAGAGCTTGAGGAATTATTTTTAGCAGACAAATAAGGGGAGAGCTTGCGGATAAGCTTCGGCTGAATACATTGCAAAGCACGTGTGAAGTTTTCTGAACAGGGGTGGTGGAAGATGAATATCGATGCTTTTCATAAAATGAGAGATTACCAGGAGAGAGAGAAAGATGAGCGCCAAAGTAAGTACCAATCAGGTGTAGAAGCGTTCGAAGCTAAAGCGACTACTCTTTATAACTTACTTAAAGAGAAAGAACAGATGGAAACGACAGTGGAAGATGAACTTTCGGGTGGAATGGTGAACTTATATGCGGTTCAGCACTATCAACAAGCGATTCAGCGAGTAGAAGAAGAAGTGAAACGGCTCCAGCCCGAAGTCCAGGACGCCCGACAACGGATGTATAAGCTGGAACAACAGCGGGACGAGGCTTATATCGAAGTGAAGAAGTACGAAAAAATAATTGATCGAAAAACACAGGAACTTTCTGAATGGATGAGATTTGAAGAAGCCAAGGATATGGATGCTATTTCCATCCAGCAATTTTCGAACAAAGTGACCAGGTGATTACATGGCAAAGAATAAAAACAAAGAAGGAAAAAGCTCGGGGAAGCTTCAGTGGTTTTTCTTCGTAATAATCGTTCCCCTCGTTTTTGCGTTAACTTTGACTATCGTAGTTTTTACGATCATGGGGAAAAATGTGTTCGATGAAGCTGCGAAAGTAGGTCAGAAAATTCCCGGGGTCTCCGAGGTAGTGACAACGGAAGAGGAGAAGGGAAACGAGCAGGAAGTCGCTCAGCTTGAGGCCACAGTTGCAGACTACGAAGCACAGATTGCAGACCTTGAAGGTACAGTCGCCTCGCGTGATGGTGAAATAGAAGAATTAGAGCAGGAGATAGCCACACTTGAAAGCAGTATCGCTGCTGAAGAAGAGGAAAACACTGAAGACCAGGAGGCGCCGGACAGCGTGGCGGAACTTGCGTCTTCCTTCGAGGAAATGGATGCTGAAAGGGCTGCAGCTATTTCAGAGAATATGGATACAGGAACTATTGTTCAGGTTCTGAGAGAAGTCGAAAGTGAAGCGAGAGGAGAAATACTTGCGGAGATGGAACCTGAAACAGGTGCCGCCATCGCCGAACTTCTGGCTTCAGAAGAATAGATTTGAAGGGGGGTGAAATTATTGCAGATGATGGGATTGTTATCGGGACAGGTGAATGGTGGTAAAACTCTTACCTCTGATAGTGGGAAAATGAGCAACAAGGATAAGGGCTTCTCTACAGTCATCAGTGAAATGATGACAGGAGGCAGTGGTGATGATGTCAAATCACTTTTGAAAGGTGAAGAAGGGCTGAATCGCCTCAATTCTACAGGTGAAAAAGAACTGGTTTCAAAGTTGAAACAGTTATTGGAAGAGATTGACGCAAACATCAAGCAAGTGTTGAAGGATGCGCTTTCTTTCAAAAATGAAATGTCTACACATGGACCCGGAAATGATATGACTGAAGATGAAGTACTCGCAAATTTATTGAATAAGGCATCGAGTGAAGAGTTGTCTGTTCTCGGGAAATTATTTTCGGATAACAATAAGGTGACTGATGCAAATGGAACCGATCATTTAGCCTCCTTATTGGATAAGTTGGAAACGATCATCAAGGAAAGTGAGAATACGGTATCCGGCGAGTGGAAGGATCTTATAAGTAAAATGAATGATTTGATAAAATCTTCAGGAGATAAGCAAGATAACTTTCTGAATCAAATTTTGACAGGGGCTTCTTTTCCGGTCGATAGTCAAAAAGCGTTTGTTTCTCCAGAAAATAGAACAGGATCAACTCAAGGTAAGCTTGAAAACCTGTTTCAGAATTTTCAACAGATCCTTCGTTCAGCCGGGGAAGGTAAGCAATTGACAAATGACCAACTTAAACAAGTCAAAGAGATACTCATGAGTTATGCTAAAACCTCCGACGGCAAAAGTACGGCGACCAGCTTAGAGAATTTCAGCGGCACAAAAGAGGAAAAGGCATTATTTCAACAGTTGATCAGTAACGTCAACAGGAAACAACAAATGCCTTCCGCCTATAATCAGCAGCAGATCTCTGTGAAAGATATTTCGAAATGGATGGCTCAGGCGACCTCGAATTTAACTTCAGAAGAGGTGAATGGTAAACAGGTCGGCAGCGAACAAAAGACTACGCTAGCTTATCAGACTCCTATGACAAGGGTGGAACAGTTAGTCATTAAAGTAGACCAGCAATCATCAACACCAGCTCAGAAACAGGTTTTCCAGCAGATGCAGGGTATGATCCAGTCGAGTCGTATGTTTACGGACAAGGCGGGTAATCAGGAAATGCAGATAAAATTGAAACCTGCTTCACTCGGAGAGATGACGATTAAATTCACTCAACTAAGTGGAGAGATGGCGGTAAAAATCATGGTGACCTCACAGGCTGCCAAGGAGATGCTAGAAGGCAATATGCAGCAGCTTCGTCATATGTTTTCTCCTCAACAGGTAGTAGTGGAGAAAACGGATCAAAGTTTATCTCAGCAATTCCTAAGTGAAGAAGAAGCGGAAACATCTGGTGAAAAGGAAGACACGTCCTCTGAACAGAACTTGGAGGAGGATGGTGAGGATGAAGAAAATGGTAGTGACACTCTTTCTTTCTCCGATATATTAAATGAGAAAGTCTAGGAGGTAAAGAATGAATAATATCGATTCGACTTATTACCTTGAAAATCACCGGAAACAGGAAAGATCGACCAGCAGTGATTCTCTCGGAAAAGATGATTTTTTGAAAATATTGATGACTCAACTCCAGAACCAAAGCCCACAGGATCCGATGAAAGATAAAGATTTCGTGGCGCAGATGGCACAGTTCACCCAACTGGAACAGATGACGAACATGAGTAATTCTTTCCAGGACTTTTTTGAAAACAGACAGAGTTCTGTAGCTGATTACAGCAACATGATAGCAAAAGAAGTGACGTATCCGGTCAAAAATGAAAATACAGGGGAAACGGAAGGAATGAATACAGGTATTGTGGATGCAGTAAGTCAGAAAGACGGAGAAATATCACTGAAGCTGGATGATGGTTCCATGGTTCCGGTCAATCTGGTTCAGGAGGTAAGTAACCCGGGAAGCGGAGATGACAATGCAACCTAAAATTCATCAGACGTATCAGCCCTTACCGCTGAATCCCAATCAGAAACCTGCTTCTGCTAATAAGAGCACTACTTCCTTCCAGGAAGTGCTGAATCAGCAGCTGACTTTGACGAAGCATGCCAAAGAAAGACTGGATGAGAGAAACATTTCTATTCCTTCGGAGCAGTGGGCGAAAATAAGCGAAAAGCTCACGGAAGCCAAGGATAAAGGAGTGAGGGATTCTCTGGTATTAACTGAAGAAGCGGCACTTATTGTCAACACAAAGAACAATACAGTAGTTACAGCTATGGATAAGAAGTCAGCAGAAAGTCGTTTATTCACTAACATCGACGGAACAATAATCATGTAATAGGGCCGGACCTGAAAAAGGAAGCCTTGCGATCGTGGACCGATAGAAGCGATCGAATCAAAGAGAGGATGAATAGTAATGCTTAGATCTATGTATGCAGGTGTATCAGGAATGAAAGGGTTTCAAACGAAACTCGACACAATCGGTAACAATATCGCGAACGTGAACACATACGGATTCAAAAAAGGGAGAACGACGTTCCAGGATATGATGAGTCAGACGATGTCGGGTGCTCAGGGTCCACTCGTGGCTCAAGGTGGAGAAGAAGGCGATCGTTCACTTGGAGGGATTAACGCCACGCAGGTAGGCCTGGGCTCTCAGGTGGGCTCTGTGGATGATCTGCACACTCAAGGGAACAGACAGACGACGAACCGTACATTGGATCTGTCGATTGCAGGAGACGGCATGTTCGCTTTATATGATAGCGAAGGTGGGACAGATCCAGGGAACGGAATCCCTGATGATGCGAATATGACCTTCTCCAGAGCAGGTAATTTCTATTTGGATAGTGACGGTGCTCTGGTGAATGGAGACGGTAAGTATGTTGTAGGCAGAACAGAGAACGATGCTGGAAATCTTGTAGCGGGCTCTATTACCATCCCAAACGAAGCCCAAAGTTTCAGTGTGCAGAGTGATGGAACCATAAACTATGTAAACGGTGAAGGTGAAACAGAAGTAGCTGGTAGAGTGATGCTGGCTAACTTCTCCAACCCGGCTGGTTTGTTGAAAGTCGGCGGAAATGAATTCCAGAATACGGATAATGCCGGCTGGACGGATGCCGGGGACCCCGCTGACCTCGCTGATGGGGAACTTGCTATAAATGGAAATCTTTTGAACACAGCCGGTCAAAACGGAACGGGTACCGTCGTGTCCGGTTCGCTTGAGATGTCCAACGTGGACCTGGCTGATGAATTCACAGAAATGATCACGGCTCAGCGTGGGTTCCAGGCCAATACGAGAATCATCACTACCTCTGATGAAATCCTGAATGAACTGATCAATCTGAAGCGTTAATGATAAAGGGGGAAGGGGGCGCATAGCCCCCTATACATACTATGGTGGAATTGACGAAATTCAACGGCGAACACTTCACTTTCAATGCTGTCTATATTGAGCAGGTACAATCCACACCTGATACTACGATCACGACTACAAGAGGGAAGACATTCGTTGTGAAGGAAGATAAAAAGGAAGTCGTTCAAAAGATCAAACGGTTCTACAGGGAGATAGGTTTATGGCAAGTAGTCAGTAAGGCAGGTGAAGAGGATGTCTAAATTAATGAAGACTATGCTGATAGTACTGATCACACTTACTATTCTAGGGGTAGCTGCAATCATTATCATACTTAATTTGAATGGATCTGAAGCAAGTGGAGAAAGAAGTATCGATGAAATAAGAGAAGCTTCTCTTGAGACGGAGGAAATGACCACGGATTTAGAGAACGGAGGGTTCGTCCGAATCAGCTTCCGGGTCGTCGCTGACAGTAAAGATGGATTGGAAGAATTGGAGAAGCGTGATTTTCAGATGAAGAATGTGATCATTAAACAATTAGCCCAAATGAATGAAGATCAGTTCAAATCCGACCTTTCGACGCTTGAAGAGACTATCAAGCTGAAGCTCAATGAATTTATGGAAGAAGGAACAATCACGGATGTATATACGATCAGTAAAGTGTTGCAGTAATGGAAAAAACGAACGCTTGGAGGAGGTGGAACATTGGCGGAAGACGTACTATCCCAAAGTGAAATAGATTCATTGCTATCGGCGATCTCAACAGGTGAAATGGACGCAGAAGAACTGAAGGCAGAAAAGGAAGAGAAAAAAGTCCGGGTCTACGACTTCAAACGTGCACTACGATTTTCCAAGGATCAAATACGTTCGTTATCACGGATCCATGAAAATTTCGCAAGACTATTGACGACGTATTTCTCTGCTCAGTTAAGAACGTATGTAAGCATCAACGTAGCTTCCGTCGATCAGCTACCATATGAAGAGTTCATCCGTTCCATTCCTTCTATGACTATATTGAATATCTTCAGTGTGCAGCCGCTGGAATCCCGCATTCTTCTCGAAGCCAACCCGAACATAGCCTACGCGATGCTGGATCGTGTTTTAGGGGGGCATGGGGAAAGTGTCAATAAGGTTGAGAACCTTACGGAGATCGAAACGACACTGATGTCGAGACTTTTTGAAAAAGCTCTGGAGAATTATCAGGAAGCATGGGGTTCTGTCGTGGAAATCGATCCTATGCTTGAAGAATTCGAAGTCAATCCGCAATTTCTTCAGATGGTCTCCCCTAATGAGACGGTGATTGTTGTCTCACTTAATACAACAATCGGAGAGACGAGCGGAATGTTGAATATATGCATTCCTCATGTCGTACTCGAACCGATTATTCCTAATCTCTCCGTACATTATTGGATGCAGCAACAACAATCGAAAGAACGGGACCCTGAAGAGTATGCAGCACTTACGAAGACTGTAGAAAAGACGAAAGTCGATGTCAGGGCGATTCTGGGCGAATCTGACATGAGTATCGAAGAGTTTCTTCACCTGGCGACCGATGACGTCATACAGTTGAATCAGTCTGCAGATGAACCTATGAAATTGAGAGTTGATAACGAAGATAAATTCTTCATCCAGCCAGGAAAAATGAAGAACAAAGTGGCTGTACAAGTTCTAGAGACGGTCCGAGGGGAGGACGAAGGAAATGAATGATGATATGTTATCACAAGATGAGATTGATGCACTATTGAATGCCAGTGATGATGACCTGGAGGACGATGATTTTCTTGAAGATGCAAACAAAGAAACGGAAGAGGGTATTTTTTCGGAGATAGAGAAGGATGCGCTGGGTGAAATAGGAAATATTTCATTCGGTAATTCAGCCACAGCCCTTTCGTCTCTTCTGAATCAGAAGGTGGAAATTACTACTCCGCAAATTTCAACAGTACTACGGAACGAACTGGAAGAAAAATTCCCCCATCCTTATGTCGCCGTCCAGGTGGCCTATACCGAAGGTCTTTCCGGAGAAAACCTGCTAGTCCTTCAGACGAAGGACGCAGCTATCATCGCTGATCTGATGCTTGGAGGGGACGGGACGTCTGCAGAGGAAGAACTGAATGAAATTCATTTGAGCGCCGTGCAGGAAGCTATGAATCAGATGATGGGTTCTGCGGCAACAAGTATGTCATCTATCTTCAATAAACGGGTGGACATCTCACCTCCAGAAATTACTATGCTGGACTTGCCGAAGGAAAAAGGAGTGGATCACCTCCCAGAGGATGACAGACTTGCTCAAATATCTTTTCGGTTAAAAGTAGGGGAACTGATTGATTCTGATATCATGCAACTTCTTCCCGTCGGTTTTTCCAAGGAGCTGGTTGACCAGCTGATGAATCCGGAAAGCCCATCAGCATATGGAGAGCAATCTGACTCCCTCACCGGTGAAAAAGAAAAAACAGAAGAACCAACTACTTCCGGCGAGCGGAAGAGGGATGAAGAACAAGAAAAGCAGAAACCTTCCGGAACGAAGTCCTCCGTTGAGACTGAAAATAAAAAGCCGCAAATGATCGGGCACGGAGCTCAAGAAGAAAGTACAGTGGAAGCAGCTGAATTTGAGAGTTTCCAGCCGGTGAATATGTCTCAGGGAGAACGGAACAATCTGGACATGCTTATGGATATTCCGTTGAACGTCACAGTTGAGCTGGGACGGACGAAGCGTACAATCAGGGATATCCTCGATCTCAGTTCCGGTTCAATCGTGGAACTGGATAAACTCGCCGGGGAGCCGGTGGATATTTACGTGAATGAAAAACTCATGGCCACAGGGGAAGTGGTCGTTATCGACGAAAATTTCGGGGTTCGGGTGACGGATATTCTTAGCCAGCAGGATCGATTGAAAAAATTAAGATAAATTGAAGGAGTGGCAATCAAATGGCAGAACGTATACTGATCGTTGATGATGCAGCATTTATGAGAATGATGGTAAAGGACATACTTACGAAAAATGGATATGAAATAGCAGGTGAAGCAGAAAACGGGCAACAGGCCGTCGATATGTATCAGGAACAGAAACCGGACCTTGTAACGCTTGACATTACGATGCCGGAAAAAGACGGGATCCAGGCTCTGAAAGAAATTAAGGGGAAAGACCCGGAAGCTAATATAATCATGTGTTCTGCTATGGGGCAACAGGCGATGGTGGTAGACGCGATACAGGCAGGGGCCAAAGATTTCATCGTAAAACCATTTCAGGCTGATCGTGTAATCGAAGCCATACAAAAAGCATTGAGTTAAGAGGTTTTTATGAAGAAGTTTGGCTCTGTAATTTTTATTGCATTATTATTCGTAGTATTCGACCCGGTGGGTGTTCATGGCAGTAGCCCCAGTGTCAGTGAATGTGCGCAGAACCCCGAGCTTGAAGGGTGTGCCCAGGAAGAGCAGCAGGAAGGTAGCGGGGGAGAAACGGTAGATACTTCCGAACCGTTGTGGTGGAGTGTCACCAAATTACTGTTCGCCCTGTTGTTTGTACTCGCACTTATATATGGAATATTGAAATTTGTTCAGAAAAAGAATAAGCTCTTCCAAAGTACGAGGCAAATGGAGAATCTCGGCGGTGTACCGCTCGGTCAGAACCGCTCTGTGCAGGCAGTGAAAATCGGAGAGAGCATATATATCCTTGGTGTAGGGGACAGTGTAGAAATGCTCACAGAAATTACGGATGAAGAGACGAAACGACAGTTGATCCGGGAAGACGATGGAAAGTCACTTCCGGCTATGTCTTTTTCCGGTTCGAAGAGCGGAGAAGGCAAATCGACCATTCAGTTTCAGCAACTGTTTGAAAAGCAGCTGTCTGAAATGAAGCGGACGCAAGAGAACAGGAAGCATAGAAAGGGTAATTCCGATGAATGAATTCGTTGATCTTTTCTCGGGTACGAGTCCTGAAGATATATCTACTTCAGTCCGTCTCTTTCTATTAGTAACGGTACTTTCAGTGGCTCCGGGCATACTGATATTGATGACCAGTTTTGCCCGGATTATCATAGTTCTGTCCTTTGTACGGACGTCTTTGGCTACTCAGCAAATGCCGCCGAACCAGGTACTGATCGGACTCGCCCTTTTTCTCACTTTCTTCATCATGGCACCGACATTCAATGAAGTTAATGAGCAGGCGCTCACACCATTATTTGAAGAAGAGATCACCCTTGATGAAGCTTATGAACAGGCAAGTATTCCGATGAAAGAGTTTATGTCTACTCATACGAGGCAAAAAGATCTGGAACTCTTCCTTAATTATTCGGGAGCTGAAACTCCTGAGACTGTCCAGGATATACCGATGACCACACTTGTACCGGCATATGCGATTAGTGAATTGAAAACGGCTTTTCAGATGGGTTTTATGATTTTTGTTCCTTTTCTAGTCATTGATATGGCTGTAGCGAGTGTTTTGATGTCCATGGGTATGATGATGCTGCCTCCGGTGATGATATCACTGCCGTTCAAAATCCTGTTATTTGTTCTGGTGGATGGCTGGTATTTAATAACCCATTCTTTACTGGAAGGCTTCTAGGAGGAAAACGTAATGAATAGTGAAATGGTCATACAGTTTGCGAAAGAGGGGATTTACACAGTCCTTATTGTCACGGGGCCTTTATTGATCCTTGCCCTTGCCGTCGGTTTAATCGTGAGTATATTTCAGGCGACCACTCAAATCCAGGAACAGACGCTCGCTTTTATACCGAAGATTGTAGCGGTTCTCATCGGTCTCATATTTTTCGGGCCCTGGATGCTGACGAATATGATCGAGTTCACGGCTTCGGTGTTCAGAAACCTGAATATGTTAGTAGGATAACCGGATGACCGAATGGATCAATTTTGCGAATGTCCCTGCTTTTCTCCTGGTATTTATAAGAATTACTGCTTTTTTTGCAACGCTTCCGCTATTTTCATATCGGAATGTTCCGACCCAGCATAAAGTCGGTTTTTCCTTCTTTTTGGCACTTATTTTATATATAACGATCGATCCTCCGGTGTTTACAATCGATCATACATATTTGCTGTTGATGATCAAAGAAGCGATTGTCGGACTTTTCGTCGGACTCTTGGCGTACATAGTCATAACGGCCGTACAAATTGCGGGCGGTTTCATTGATTTCCAGATGGGTTTTGCTATTGCGAATGTGGTGGACCCGCAGACAGGGGCGCAGAGCCCTTTGATCGGCCAGTATTTATATATGATAACCCTTCTTTTCATCCTCGTCGTTGATGGCCACCACCTGATGATTGACGGTATGTTTTATAGCTATGAGGCTATCGGTATAGATCAGTTCATTCAATTCCAGGATGAAAACTGGATAGAATACGTTGTCTACACCTTCAATGAAATGTTCATCGTCGCTTTCTTAATGGCTATTCCACTGGTAGGTTGTCTGTTTCTCGTAGATGTGGCTCTTGGAATTATTGCCCGCTCTGTTCCGCAGCTGAACGTCTTCGTGGTAGGATTGCCGCTTAAGATCTTTGTGGCTCTCGTTGTATTGACTATTTTAATGGGTTTTTACGTAATGCTGATTGAAGAGCTTTTCGACATGATGCTCCGAACGATGAGAGGATTCATGGAGGTGCTGGGGAGGACGTAGTGTGAAAAGATTACAACTAGATTTACAATACTTTGCTGCTGACGAAAAGACGGAAGAGGCGACCCCTAAGAAAAAACAGGATTCGAGAAAAAAGGGTCAGGTCGCTAAAAGTCAGGATGTGAATACCGGTTTTCTTTTATTACTTACATTCGGTGCTCTTTATCTCACTGGTCCTTTGTTGAAAGACACCGCCCTCACGATGTTTGAGCAGGCATTCACCGAATACATACATCTGGAAGTCACTGAATTCACAGTGGGACGTGTGTTGAATGAAATGACCATCGAAATATCTAAAGCATTGGCACCGATCATGGGAATAGCGGTGGTTGCAGGGATTGCATCCAACCTGGTGCAGGTGGGGGTGATGTTCACAGGGGAACCCTTGAAAATAGACCCGAAGAAGCTAAATCCTATACAGGGGTTCAAACGGATTTTCTCGGCCCGGGCTATCGTAGAGCTCATCAAATCTTTACTGAAAATCACCATGGTCGGAGCTATCACTTTTTCGATCATATGGATCAATAAAAATGAAATGGTCATGGCCGCTCAGAAATCTGTGGACGCAGCACTTTCCTTTTTCGGAAACGTATCAATGGTAATGGGTCTTGCCTCTGCCTTGGCTCTGTTGATTTTGTCGATCATCGATTACACGTATCAAAAATATGATCATGAAAAAAACATAAGGATGTCTAAAAAAGATGTAAAAGATGAGCATAAAAATATGGAAGGGGATCCGCAGATCAGAGCGAAAATCAAAGAAAAGCAGCGGCAGATGTCCGCTGCAAGGATGATGAGCGAAGTTCCTGATGCGGATGTAGTCATAACGAACCCGACCCATTATGCTGTGGCTATCAAATACGATGAAGAAAAATCCGACGCCCCATTTGTGGTGGCGAAGGGTGTCGACTTTGTAGCATTGAAAATCAGAGAAGTGGCGAAAGCGAACGATGTCGTTACTGTCGAGAACAGAGGACTGGCTAGAGGGATATATGCTCAGACCGATATTGATCAGCCGATTGATGAGGACTTCTTTCAGGCTGTAGCGGAAGTTCTGGCCTATGTATATAAACTACAGAAAAAAGTTTGAAATCATTAAGGAGAGACGATCATGTCAGCCAGAGATTTATCAGTATTATTAGGAATCATATTAATTATCGTCATGTTGGTCATACCTCTTCCTGGATGGCTTTTAAGCTTTTTGATATTGGTGAATATCACATTGGCTCTTCTCGTTATCCTTGTATCGATGAACATGGATGATGTGCTTCAGTTTGCCGTGTTTCCGACTCTTCTATTATTGATGACTTTGTTCAGACTGGGCCTTAACGTTTCTACTACCAGATCGATTCTTTCGGAAGCCCAGGCAGGACAGGTTATTGAAACGTTCGGGACTTTCGTTATCGGCGGGAACGCGCTCGTAGGTTTCGTAGTATTCGTCATTCTGGTGATCATCCAGTTCCTTGTCATCACTAAAGGCGCGGAGCGGGTCTCTGAAGTTGCCGCCCGTTTCACCCTTGACGCCATGCCCGGTAAGCAGATGAGTATTGATGCGGATCTGAACGCAGGCATGATCAATGAACATCAGGCTAAAGAACGACGGGACAAGGTGGAGCAGGAAGCGGATTTCTATGGGGCTATGGATGGTGCCAGTAAATTCGTAAAAGGAGACGCCATCGCCGGAATCATCATCGTTTTGATGAATATCATTTTTGGACTTATCATCGGTATGGTGCAGATGGGCTTAGGTTTTCAGGAAGCGATTGATACATACATGAGACTTACTGTAGGAGACGGGCTTGTCAGTCAGATTCCGGCTCTTCTTTTATCCACTGCTACCGGTATCGTTGTCACAAGAGTCGCCTCCAAAGGTAATCTGGGTAACGACGTGACCGATCAGCTTCTTCGTTTTCCGAAACTTCTATACGTAGCCGGAGGAGCGATATTTTTATTAGGACTTACTCCTATTCCTTTCTCTCTGACGCTAATGATCTCTTCCTTTTTGATTTTCGGCGGTTTCTGGTTATCCCGGGAATCTTCGGAACCTGAAATAGAAGAACCGGAAGAAGATGACGCAACAGAAAGTGAACAGATGAGATCGCCCGATAACGTTGTCGACCTCATAAGCATGGATCCGATAGAATTCGAGTTCGGATACGCGCTTATTCCGATCGCTGATGCGAACCAGGGCGGGGATCTGCTCGATCGAATCGTCATGATCCGCAGGCAACTGGCGATTGAACTTGGAATTGTCATACCTGTAGTCAGGATCCGTGATAATATCCAGTTGAACCCGAATGAGTACCGTTTAAAAATCAAAGGGAATGAAGTGGCCACAGGAGAACTGTTACTTGACCATTACCTGGCGATGACTCCCGGGGATGACGATGAAGAAATCGAAGGGATCGAAACCGTGGAACCGGCGTTCGGCTTACCTGCGAAATGGGTGACAGAAGATATGAAGGATGAAGCGGAACTCACCGGCTATACGGTTGTGGACCCTCCTTCTGTCGTTTCTACCCACATCACAGAAATCATCAAACGGTACTCCCATGAATTACTGGGACGCCAGGAAACACAGAAGCTCATCGATCACCTTAAGGAATCCTACCCTATTCTGGTCGAAGAAGTGACACCGGAACCTCTCCACGTAGGGGATGTGCAAAAGGTTCTTGCAAAACTGTTGAGAGAAAACGTTTCCGTGAAAAATCTCCCGGTCATTTTTGAAACGCTGGCAGATTTTGCGAAAATGACGAATGATACGGACCTCCTCGGAGAGTATGCACGTCAGTCATTGGCTGTTCAAATCACCAATCAATATAAAAAAGAGGACGGGACGATCAAAGTAGTGACGATCTCCGGGCAAGTGGAAAAACTGATAGCTGATCATGTGCAACAAACGGAACATGGAAGTTTTCTTGCTCTCGATCCAGAGAAACAGCAGATGATCACACAACGTATCGCTCAACTCGCTGAACAGTTATCCCTTCAGGAAGAAACCGCGATTGTATTGTGCTCTCCGGCTATTCGTATGTATGTGAAACAACTGTTGGACAGGTTCCTGCCACAGGTCGTTGTACTTTCCTATAACGAAATCGATCCAAGTGTCGAAGTTCAAAGCGTCGGGGTGGTGAATATGGAATGAAGGTGAAAAAATTTCAGGCTGAATCAATGCCGAAAGCAATGAAGAAAGTGAAACAGGAAATGGGGACGGAAGCTGTCATCCTCAATTCCAAAGAAGTGAAAAGTAAAGGATTTCTCGGGTTCTTCAGAAAAAAAGAAATAGAAGTGATAGCAGCCAGAGATCCGGAAGCTTCGAAGCCGTTGCGTCCGGAGGTTACTTCAGCACCAGTGGAAAAAGAACGAACGCCTCTGCAGGAAGCTTCTGGTAATGAGTTACTCATGCAGGAACTCGATCAGTTGAAGACTTTGATCAGGGCCGAAAAAATGGACACGTCTGAAGTGAAAGAACATTATGCAAAACTTCAGAACCAGGAACTGGCTTCTGAATTCATTGAGGAAATCCTTTCCGGAAAGGAGGGGGAAAGCCTTCTTTCCATTGCAACTCAAGAGTATCTGACCGGGGAGGCCACTCAGGTCCCTGCCTCGTCTATAAACAAAAGCAAAAAGTTCCTGCATCTTATCGGACCGACCGGTGTCGGAAAGACGACTACGGCTGCTAAGCTTGCAGCCGATGCAATGTTGAATGAAGGGCTTTCTGTAGGGTTCATTACTACAGATACGTACCGGATAGCAGCAATCGAGCAGTTGCAGACGTACGCGAAACTGCTGGATGTACCTATGGAGGTCGCTTACAACATTGAGGATTATCTCACAGCGAGAGAGAAAATGAAGGACAAGGACTTTGTCATCGTGGATACGGCGGGTAGGAATTATAAGGATCCCGCCTACGTCGAAGAGCTCCGGCAAGTCATTGATTTCAGGAAAGATGCGGAGACGGTGCTCGTTTTATCCATGACAAGCAAATTCCAGGATATAGAATCTGTATTCAATCAATTTTCAAGTGTCCCTCTCCATTCTCTGATTTTTACGAAGATGGATGAAACAGGAAGTTATGGCGCTGCTATCAGTCTTGCTCTCAAACATCGGATCGGTATTTCTTATGTGACGAAAGGGCAAAGCGTTCCCGACGATATTTCTTCCGCTTCGTTATCGGAACTAATCGAGAAACTGAGGAAGGAGCTTGCTTCTGATGAGCGATCAGGCTGAAAAATTAAGGATGCGGTTACGTCAGAAACAAAATGGAAAAAAAGCAAAGGTGATTTCAGTAGCAAGTGGCAAAGGCGGGGTCGGTAAATCGAACGTTACCATCAATTTTGCACTTGAATTGATGTCCTATCAAAAAAAGGTGCTCGTCATCGATTTGGATATAGGAATGGGAAATATTGATATTCTCCTTGGTCTTTCCCCTGCCTATCATATGGTAGACCTGTTTCATAGAAACATTCCGATACGTGACATCATAGAAAAGGGACCTAATTCCTTACCGTATATAGCCGGCGGATCAAGCCTCAGTCAATTTTTCCATGTTGAAAAAGAGGAGTTCGCTTATTTCCTCTCCGAATTCGAATCTCTACTTTACGACTACGACTACATTTTTTTCGATATGGGTGCAGGGGCAAATGAAGAAAGCCTCCAGTTCATAGCCGCTTCAGATGAAACTTTCATTATTACCACTACAGAACCTACTTCTCTTACAGATGCTTATTCGATGGTCAAGCATATCTATGCAATGTCTCCTGGAATGAGTATCTCCATATTGATGAATCGCGCACTGAATGATAGGCAGGGCAATAGATCATTGGATCGCATACAATCAGTCGTTTCAAATTTCTTAGAAAAAGATGTTAAATCCCTCGGAGTTCTGATCGATGATAAAGCAGTGATGAAAGCTGTCCATCTCCAGAGTCCATTTATCCAAGAATTTCCGGCGAGTAAGGCAGGGAAATCCTTGAAGGCTGTGGTTCGCGCATATGTAGAAGGCAGGGAAGAAAAAGGGGATGGGTCCTTCCTGCAGAAATTGAAAAAGATGGTTACTGAAAGGTAGATGGTGATGGAAAAGCAATCTGTTCTAATTGTTGACGACTCGGCTTTCATGAGAAAAATGATTCATGAGATGATCGAGGAGGATCCGCGACTATATGTTATTGCTACCGCAAGGAACGGGGAAGATGCTCTTTTAAAAGTGGAGAAATTCGACCCCGATGTAGTCACCATGGATATTGAAATGCCTAAAATGGATGGGATAAGGGCTCTTGAGATCATCATGGAGAAATACCCGAGACCTGTAGTCATGCTATCGAGCCTGACTCAAAACGGAGCGGAAAACACAGTGCAGGCCTTGAGTGCAGGAGCGGTGGATTTCATCCCGAAACCCTCCGGTTCAATTTCGCTCGATATCAATAACATAAAGAAGCAAATCGTGCAGAAAGTGATTACTGCCTCTAAAGCGAAAGTTCCTAAAATGATTGGCACAGCAAGAGATGAGAGGATTCCGACTGTGACTACCAACAAGCCTTCACGTTCACTCATCGCGATAGGAACCTCGACAGGAGGCCCGAGAGCTTTACAGGAAGTACTTACGAGTCTTCCCATTGATTTTCCGAGTCCGATACTCATCGTCCAGCATATGCCGCCAGGGTTCACTAAATCCTTAGCCGATCGTCTCAATAAACTGGCACAAATTCATGTGAAAGAGGCGGAACACGGGGAAAGAATATTGGAAGGGACGGCATATATAGCACCTGGTGGTTATCATTTAAGTGTGAAAGAGAGTCCCGAACTTACTATAGTTTTAAGTGAAAATGAAGAAATATTCGGTCATCGGCCTTCGGTGAATTATCTGTTCGATTCCCTGACTTCTCTTATATCCCATCATCTGGTAACGGTTGTAATGACTGGCATGGGAGCGGATGGGACGGAAGGATTGATCAGGTTGAAGAAAGCCTTGCCGGGAACCCATTCGATCGCCGAAGCAGAAGAGAGCTGTATCGTTTACGGTATGCCGAAGTCAGTCGTCGTCTCGGGATTAGCTGATGAAGTTTTGACATTAAAGGACATCGCCAGAGGGATTCATAAAGCAACCATCCGCTAAGGGGGTAAGGTCATGGAAAATAATCAATATTTAGAAGTTTTCATCGATGAAAGTAAAGAGAATTTACAGACAATAAACGATCAGCTGCTTCATCTTGAAAATGCTCCAGGAGAGATTTCCATAGTTGAAGAAATTTTTCGTGCAGCACATACATTAAAAGGTATGGCAGCAACAATGGGGTATCAGGATATATCGAATCTCACACACAAAATGGAGAATGTTCTTGACCGGGTAAGAAAAGAAGAAATAGATGTAGATCCATCTATGCTGGATGTCGTATTCGAGTCCGTGGATGATCTCGAAGCTATGCTTCTTGACGTTCAAGAAGGTGGGACAGGAGCGAGAGACGTCGAAAAAGTCGTAGCTAAATTACAAAACATCGAAACAGGACAAAGTCCGGAACAGATTGATAAGGTCTCTGATCAAACCAAAACAGACGCTCCGACTTCCGCCGGTTTCCAGGTCGATCGATTTGTGCAGACCGTGCTGGAAGAATCACACGAACAAGGGATGTTTAACTTTCACGTAATAATCACACTACGTGAGGATTGTATGTTGAAAGCAGCTAGAGTATTTATGGTGTTCGAAGTGCTGGAACAGCTCGGGGAAGTGGTTCAGAGTCATCCTCATGCAGAAGCGCTCGAAAACGAAGAATTCGAATCTTTCTTTGAAGTGTTGCTGGTCACAGATAAGCAAGTCGATGAAATCAAAGCTAAGATAATGAAGGTTTCGGAGATTGAAGACGTAGATGTGCAAAGCTACCAGGTGGTTGCAGAAGAAACGGAAGCTGAAGAACAAACAGTCAGAGAAGAAAATGAAACGAACGAGATTGAAGAACAGAGCGATTCTCCCGGCACAAAGGAAGAGAAAAATCGGAAAGTGGCAAACAAAACGATCAGGGTGAACATCGATAGACTGGACGATCTCATGAATTTATTCGAAGAGCTGGTCATTGACAGGGGCCGCCTGGAACAGATTTCTGACGACCTCAAAAACACCGAATTGACGGAAACAGTGGAGCGTATGTCCAGAGTTTCTGGAGATCTGCAATCTATCATTCTGAATATGCGGATGGTGCCGGTAGAACAGGTTTTCAACCGCTTCCCTCGTATGGTACGTCAAATTTCAAGAGATCTGAATAAAGAGATCAATTTGGAGATCATCGGACAGGAAACCGAACTCGACAGAACGGTCATCGATGAGATCGGCGATCCTCTGATTCATCTGATCCGGAACGCTCTCGATCACGGCATTGAAACCCCGGATAAACGTAAGGCTAACGGAAAAGATCCTCAAGGAAATCTCCAGCTGAAAGCCTATCATAGCGGTAATCACGTGTTCATCGAAATAAGTGATGATGGAGCGGGGATCAACCGGGAAAAAGTTATCCAAAAAGCGATTTCAAATGAAGTGGTGACACGTGAACAGGCAGATGCAATGTCTAATGATAAGGTGAACGAACTGATAATGGCCAGTGGCTTCTCCACAGCTGATGAAGTCTCGGATCTATCTGGACGGGGGGTAGGTCTTGATGTCGTTAAAAATACGATCGAGTCCCTCGGAGGAACGATTGCAATTCAGTCTGAGCTCGACAGGGGCAGCACGTTTTCCATCCAACTTCCGCTAACGTTATCCATCATATCCGTCATGCTTGTCGAAGTTCAGAAGGAAAAATATGCAGTACCCCTCTCTTCTATTATTGAGACTGCGATTGTAAGTAAGGACGATATAATGCACGCCCATAATAAAAAAGTGATTGATTTTCGTGGGAAAGTAGTTCCTCTTGTATTCCTTGAAGATATATTCGAAGTACCAAAAGAACTTGAAGAGGAAGAATATTACTCTCTCGTAATGGTCCGAAAGGGAGAGAAGATGGCAGGTCTTGTCGTCGATTCCTTCATTGGCCAACAGGAAGTTGTACTTAAATCTCTCGGTGATTATTTATCAGGAGTTTTTGCGATTTCAGGCGCAACGATATTAGGAGATGGACAGGTCGCGTTGATTATAGACAGTAATGCTCTGATTAAATAAAAGGGGGTTTGAAGATATGGAGGAAGAATTGAATGATTTCAAGGTCATTGTGTTTCAAATTGAAGATGAGGAATATGCAATTCCGGTGGAACAGGTTCATGCTATTGAAAGGATGATGCCGATCACCCGTGTCCCGGGGACTCCTTCGTTTGTGGAGGGGGTTATGAATTTACGTGGGGTTGTCACTCCGGTGCTTGATTTGAGGGAACGGTTCGGTCTCTTCAGAAATGAGCACGCAGATCATACACGAGTGATTATTGTAGCTATCGATCAGATGAGCGTCGGGCTTGTAGTGGATCATGCTAATGATGTCCTCGATCTCAATTCAAGTCAGGTGGAACCCCCGCCTGAAGTCGTCGGAAATGTCGAAGCGGATTACATTCAAGGTGTAGCTAAAATAGGGAAACGTCTGCTCGTTCTTCTGAATCTTTCCAAGGTGTTGTCAAAAGAAGAAATGCTGGAGCTGAAATCTTCGGAGAGTTATTGATGAGTGACGGAATAGGGGAATTTCAGTTGGATGTACTTAAGGAGATTGGAAATATCGGCGCAGGTCATGCTGCAACGTCCCTTTCCGATTTGTTGGATCGGACCATTGACATGAAGGTTCCTACAGTAAGAAAAGCTACTTTCGAAGAAGCGACAGAAATGACAGGTGGTCCAGAAGAGATGGTGGTCACAACTTTTCTCCGAGTGCTGGGAGATGCTCCTGCAACGATGTTTTTTATTCTGCAACCCGACCAGGCTGATTATTTCACGAAGGAAATGATAGGACAGACCCAAGGTTCCTTTAAGGACTTGAGTGCAGGAACGATGATGTATTCAGCCGCTCAGGAATTAGGTAATATTTTGGCCGGTTCTTATTTGAGTGCCCTGTCGGATTTCACGAAACTCGATTTACAGCCAAGTGTCCCGGAACTTACTGTAGACATGTTCGGAGCCATTGTGAATTCAGGTCTCGTCGAAGTGTCAAATGAGACGGACGAAGTCATCATAGTTGAGACCGTATTGCTCGATCCGTTGAAGGACGAGGGGATCAATGGATATTTTCTCTTGTTGCCCGATCCCGGGTCTTACAGAGTGATCTTCGAATCCTTGGGAGTATCTACTGATGAGTACTGAGACAAAAGCAATCATCAAGGTAGGGATATCCGATGCAAAAGTCGCCAGGGCCCCTTATATTCTTAAGACTACCGGTTTAGGTTCTTGTGTAGGCATCGTAATATACAATCCCTTTTCGAATGTGGCAGGGATGGCTCATATTATGCTGTCTGAATCGAAAATGGCAAAAAAGAATGATTTCAATCCGATGAAATATGCGGATACAGCAATTGACTACCTTTTCCGAACGTTGGTGGAGGAAGGTATGAACAAACATGGTATGAAAGCAATCATCGTCGGAGGTGCTCAGATGTTTCGATTTAAAACTTCCAGTGATTTGATGCGTATTGGACCAAGGAATACAGAAGCTGTAAAATTGGAAATGAAAAAAAGAGGGGTTCCGGTCATTGCCGAGGAGACCGGCGGTAGTAACGGGCGGACGATTGAATTCAATATCGAATCTTACGAGCTGACCGTCAAAACTGTGAATGCAGGCGAAAAGGTGCTGAAATGATCGGGTCTATCCGCTGGAATATATGGATATCAATGCTTGTCGCACTGACTGCTTTTCTCCTCAGTTGGCGGGTAAACCCTCTTTTGACTTCTTTGCTTCGTTCGGGTATCGCTTTTATAATTTTGTTTATAACAGTTTTTCTTATTCGGGCTATCGTAACTAAGGTATCTACTCCGGAAACGAATGAGAGTGTTGCTGAAGATGAAATCGAGAGAACTCAGGCTCAGGAGCACAGCGACGCGGGAGAAGATGAAGATGGTGAAGAAACATCCAGGATTATAAAAGAGCTTATGAATCAAGACAAAGGAACGAACTAACATGAAGCCGGCAGTATAGGGAGGTGTAGCATGTCGAACTCAATTTCTTCCGAGGAGCAGAAATTGTGGGATCGTTGGCTAAATCAGAATGATAAAGATGCCGCAAATGAATTGATAGTTCAATATGAATATCTTGTCAGTTATCAGGTCCAGCGAATATCTCAGCACTTACCGAAAAGTGTGAGCAAAGATGATATCAAAAGTCTGGCTTACTTCGGGTTATACGATGCCCTGAAGAAGTTTGATCTAGGACGTGAATTGAAATTTGTAACCTATGCCTCTTTCAGAATAAAGGGCTCCATTATTGACGGATTGCGAAAAGAAGATTGGTTGCCACGAACGGTGCGCGATAAATCCAAAAAAATCGAGCAAGCGGCGGAAACTCTGGAACAGACACTGGGAAGAAGCCCAGATTCCCATGAAATTGCCGAAGTGCTTGAGATGACGCCTCAGGAAGTCGAAGAAATCACGAAAGATGCTTACTTTTCCAATGTGCTATCTGTAGAAGAAAAACCGAAAGATACAGGAGATGAACATAAAGAGGGGATCGGGTATATGATTCCTGATGAGCAAGGGGAGTTACCCGATGAGTCGGTCGTTAAGGACGAGAATATCAGGGAACTCATTGAAGAAATCAAGCAGTTGAATGATAAAGAGCAACTAGTATTAAGTCTCTTTTATGAAGAAGAGTTAACGCTAACAGAAATTGGTAAAGTGATGGAGTTGACAACCTCGAGGATATCTCAAATCCATGCCCGTGCTGTATTTAAACTCCGGGAATCGCTATGGAAGTATCAACGATAAGCCGGGGAGGGAGGTCATATGATTTCAACGATTGAAGTTCGTATTTCAGAAGATAAGACGAAAGCCTACCTTCACGCAGAGAGCGAAACGGAAACTCTGACTCGAGATTTTACTGTGCAATTTCTTAAAGAAGAAGGAATCATATACGGTCTGAATGATAGAAACATTTCTTCTGTTGAAGAAGAGGTCGTAACTTTTCCTGTCTGCGTTGCAGAAGGCACTCAGGCAGTGAATGGAGAGAATGGTTTTGTCACTTATAATGTCGATCTCTCCTTTCAAAAAAATGAAGTTGATAAAGATGATTTCCGGGAAGTGATGAGAATACCGAGTGTCCGTGAAGGAGAAGTTCTCGGTATGATCCACGATCCCACGGAAGGAATAAAAGGAAAAAACGTCTACGGAAAAGAGATTGCCCCGAGACATGGGAAACCCGCCAGAATCCGTCCCGGTAAAAATGTAATTTATGACCGGAACTCCGGTGTTCTTTATGCAGGGATAGATGGACAGGTCAGTTATGATGAAGTACATCTTTCGGTTCATCCGGTTTATCAGGTGGACGGGGATGTAGATATGAAAACCGGCAATATTCATTTCGTAGGCTCGGTAGTGATCACTGGAGATGTACCTACCGGGTACGTAATTAAAGCCGGGGCCGATATCAATGTGAAGGGCCTGGTGGAAGGTGCCAGACTGGAAGCGGGTGGTTCGATCTTTATAGAAGGCGGTGTCTCCGGTGTCGGAAAGTGTAGTCTCATAGCCGGGATGGATGTCAAAGCTTCGTATATAAATCAGGGTGATGTCGAAGCGGGGCAGGATATTATCGTAAACAGATCGATCGTCCATAGTGAGTGTGCCGCAAAAAGATACGTGATTTGCAGTAACGGAGGTATCATCGGTGGGAGTACTTCTTCCGGCCTTGAAATACGTTCTAAAGACATAGGGAATCGTATGAATACACCGACACGTATTTTTATGGGGATAAACAAGAAAATCAAAGAAAAGGTCGATGAATTCGAAAGCAAAATCCAGTCGAAAGAAGAAGAAAAACAGAAGCTGGTGGCCATAGGGGAAAAGCTTCTGCAAGTGTACAAAGTAAAGGGAGTCCTCTCCGACAAACAGAAATCCTTGTTACATAAACAAAAGAATTCTATGGGGTATCTGGACGCTGACGTTGCCGTACTAAAAGATGAATTGTTTGAATTGAACGCCTCCCTGGGTAACGTGGAGAAGGCTGTGGTTTCCGTGGACCGCGTCCTTTATTCCAACGTGAAAATAGGCTTCGGAAAATACGAGTATCAGATTAACCAGGAACAAAATCATGTTTATGTCCGTATGGAAAGAGGGGAAATAAAAGTAGTACCCCAGTAATAGAGAAACTGATGTTATTACAGTTTACAGTTAGTTGGTGAAACGCACATGACCACATTTTTGTTAGTCATCAATTTTATCATTGATGGGGTAATCATCCTTGGCCTGTTTCTATTGTTCACGAAACTTCGCAGTAAAGACGAAGACACCGAAAAGCAGGAGCGTATGGCCAGAGAAATTGAAGGGACGTTCCAATCATATCTGGAAGAAATCAAAGAAGAGAACAAGCGTTTCGAACAACAAATGACAAGCCATAGTCTCAGTCCTTACGACCAGTCAGACCAGGAAGAGAAACAGCAGACGGTGGAACCCCGGCTTCAAGAGGACCAGAGTGTCGTCTATCATCCCCCTGAGATCGAAGACGAAGGCACAGTGGAGCTTTCAGATCAGGTGAGGGTAAAGCAGATGGAGTTGCAGGGGTATTCAACTGAAGAGATTGCCAGAAGTCTTAATCTCGGGAAGACGGAAGTCGATTTAATGCTTAAATTCAATCGAGGGACGTAATCTTCACTTGTCAACGACCGTAAGTTGTGGTATATTAATTTTCGGTGTCAATACACACGTTTCCGGATTTCTATGTGGGTTGCTTTCTTAAGAAAGTAGAGGAAGTTCGCAAAGAAAAATGAAGGAAGCGGCGGATACTAAAATAAACCAAACAGGAGGATTTTAATTATGTCAGCTATTTCCATGAAACAGCTGCTTGAAGCAGGAGTTCATTTCGGTCACCAGACACGTCGTTGGAATCCGAAAATGAAAAAGTACATTTTCACAGAGCGTAATGGTATCTACATTATCGACTTGCAGAAGACAGTGAAAAAAGTGGACGAAGCGTTCAATTATGTTCGTGATCTTGCTGCTGATGGCGGTAAAGTTCTATTCGTAGGTACGAAGAAACAGGCACAGGACACTGTTCGTGAAGAAGCGAACCGTGCAGGTATGTACTATATCAACCAGCGTTGGTTGGGTGGTACTTTGACTAACTTCAAAACAATTCGTAAACGTATTACTCGTTTGAAAGATATCGAACGCATGGAAGAAGACGGAACTTTCGATGTTCTTCCTAAAAAAGAAGTTATGGAATTGAACAAAGAAAGAGAAAAACTCGAGAAATTCTTGGGTGGTATCCGTAACATGGAAGAACTTCCGGACGCTCTTTTCGTAGTAGACCCTCGCAAAGAACGTATCGCAATTGCGGAAGCTCATAAATTGAACATTCCGATCGTCGGTATGGTCGACACGAACTGTGACCCGGATGAAATAGATTATGTAATTCCTGCCAATGATGATGCTATTCGTGCTGTAAAACTTCTTACAGGTAAAATGGCTGATGCGATTCTTGAAGCCAAACAAGGTGAAGAGGAAGAAGCAGAAGTTGCTGAAGAAGAAGCAGAAGAAACAAAAGATGAATCAGAAACTGTAGAAGAGTAGGCAGGTTTCAGGAGGTGATAAGAGGGAAACCTTTTATCACCTTTTTTAAAGAAAAGGCTTTGTTCAAGCCTGTTGTTTATTTCAAAACGAAGGTTGGAGACGCCTGTGGGAGAAGCATGAACGGAAAATCACCGGAATCGAACGTAGGGATATTCCGGAAGTTTACGTCATGCCCGCGGCAAGCTCCCACCCGTAGAGATGAAATCAACCAGGAACGATGACAGAGTTAAAGAAATGGTCTCTATAAATACAAACGAAATACAAGGAGGAACAATTAATGGCTATTAATGCAAAAATGGTTAAAGAATTGCGCGAAGCTACAGGCGCAGGAATGATGGACTGTAAGAAAGCCTTGACAGAAACGGACGGAGATATGGAAGAAGCTCAGAACTGGCTTCGTGAAAAAGGAATCTCTAAAGCAGCCAAAAAAGCGGACCGTATTGCTGCAGAAGGTTCCGCTTATATCGTTACATCCGGTAATACGGCTGTTATGATCGAAGTGAACTGTGAAACGGATTTCGTTGTGAAAAACGATCAGTTCCAAACACTCTTGCAAGAGCTTGGAAATCACATTATTTCACAAAAGCCTGAGGATGTAGAAACAGCTCTTGAGCAGCCCCTTCATGGAGAAGGTCAAAAAGTCGGCGATTATATCACTGACGTTATCGCTAAAATCGGTGAAAAAATCTCGCTTCGTCGTTTCGTTATAAGAGAAAAAACAGACAACGACGCTTTTGGTGCTTATCTTCATATGGGTGGATCCATCGGTGCGCTTACCGTACTTGAAGGTTCAACAGACGAAGCTGCAGCTAAAGATATCGCAATGCATATTGCTGCAGTAAGCCCTCGCTACACGTCTCGTGATCAGGTGCCTGAGGAAGAATTGGACACTGAGCGCGAAACGTTGAAAACACAGGCTTTGAATGAAGGTAAACCTGAAAACATTGTGGAGAAGATGGTAGAAGGTCGTCTTGGCAAGTTCCTTCAGGAAATTTGCCTGTTAGAACAGGATTTCGTCAAGGATCCTGATCAGAAAGTGAAACAGTTTGTCGAGTCCAAAGGTGCGAAGATCAACGAATTCACACGTTTCGGAGTCGGTGAAGGTATGGAAAAACGTGAAGAGAACTTTGCTGATGAAGTGATGAGTCAGGTTAAAAAATAATACCATTCAACTAGAATAGGGGACACGCTGTGTTCCCTATTTTCTAAGGTGAAACTAAAGCTGAATGCTGCTACGGAGGTTATCATGAAAACAGCTCGTTATGACAGAATCGTGTTGAAATTAAGCGGAGAAGCACTTAGTGGCGAGGATGGATTTGGTATTGAACCTAAAATCATCAAATCTGTCGCCCAACAAATCAAGGATGTAGCCGAACTTGGTGTCGAAGTAGCTGTCGTAGTCGGCGGTGGCAACATTTGGCGTGGGAAGGTCGGAAGTCAGATGGGGATGGATCGTGCCAATGCAGACTACATGGGGATGCTGGCAACGGTCATGAATTCTCTTGCTCTTCAGGATAGTCTTGAGAATATCGGAATTCCTACTCGTGTGCAGACTTCCATCGAGATGCGCCAGGTTGCTGAACCTTATATCAGAAGAAAAGCAATTCGTCATCTTGAAAAGAAGCGTGTCGTAATTTTCGCGGCAGGCACAGGGAACCCGTATTTTTCTACAGATACGACTGCTGCCTTACGTGCGGCAGAAGTGGAAGCGGATGTAATACTTATGGCTAAAAATAATGTGGACGGGGTTTATACCTCTGATCCGACATTGAATGCTGATGCCAGAAAGTATGACCGTCTTTCCTATATGGACGTACTGAACGAAGGGCTCGGAGTCATGGATTCAACAGCTTCTTCGTTATGTATGGACAATGATATCGATTTACTGGTATTCTCGATTATGGAAGAAGGAAATATTAAAAAAGCCGTGCTCGGCGAGGATATCGGAACGTTAGTGAGGGGGAAATGAATCATGTCTGACAAATTGATCAAAGAAACGAAAGAACAAATGAAAAAAGCCACCCAGGCTTTTTCTAAGCAATTGGCTACTGTTCGTGCCGGACGCGCCAATCCAGCAATTCTGGATGCTGTTTATGTAGATTATTACGGAGCTTCTACACCGCTTAATCAGCTCGCCCAGGTTTCCGCACCTGAACCGAGGCTTCTGGTCATCACACCGTATGATAAGTCCGCGATTTCAGAAGTGGAAAAAGCTATTCAGAAAGCTGATCTCGGTTTGGCCCCTTCGAGTGACGGTAATGTTGTAAGAATCAACATTCCTGCACTTACTCAGGAAAGACGTAAAGAACTGACGAAAGTTGTCGGCAAGTATGCAGAAGAAGCGAAGGTACAGATCAGGAATATCCGTCGTGAAACCAACGACCAGTTAAAGAAGGATGAAAAAGACGGAGAGCTGACTGAAGACGATCTTCGTTCATCTCAGGATGAAGTTCAAAAGCTTACCGACGAACACGTGAAGAAAATCGATGATCTTGCGAAGCAAAAAGAAGAAGAGATGATGGAAGTATAAAATCAAAGGATGAGCCGTGCTGTATTTGTTTGGCAGTACGGCTTTTGTTTTGCCCTCATCTGTGGTAGTTTTGTTAAGAAGGATAACCGTTATCCTTCATTACATATAGTGAATTAAGAAAAGGATGGTATTCATGCCACTGAATCTCCCGTTCATAAATCGGAGATATCCGAGACAGGAAACAGCATCTGAAATTGATAAAGAGAATATACCAAAACATATCGCGATCATCATGGACGGAAACGGCAGGTGGGCAAAAGAGAAAGGCTTGCCACGGATAGCAGGACATAAAGAAGGCATGGATGTGGTGAAGAAGGTAGTCCGACATGCTTCTGACTTAGGGATCCACGTTCTTACGCTTTATGCCTTTTCAACGGAAAACTGGAAACGCCCCAAAAAAGAGGTGGATTTCCTCATGAAATTGCCCGTTGATTTTCTGCAGACCTACCTTCCTGAACTGATAGAAAAAAATGTGCGCGTGCAAACTATCGGAACGAAGGATCTTCTTCCTAAACACACACAGTCAGCTGTGGATGAAGCTATTTCCCGGACAGAAAACAATACTGGTATGGTGCTCAACTTTGCTTTGAACTATGGAAGCAGACATGAACTTGTGGAAGTGACGAAGCATCTAGCTGCGAAAGTGGAGCAAGGGGAGATTTCATCACAGGATATAACGGAAGAAATGTTTGAGAAGAACTTGTACACATCGCATCTTCGGGAGCCGGATCTTTTGATTCGGACCAGTGGAGAACAACGGTTGAGCAACTTTTTACTGTGGCAACTTGCGTATGCCGAATTCTGGTTCACAGAGGTGTACTGGCCTTCGTTCAATGAGGAAACTTTGGAACAGGCCATTGTCAATTATCAAAATAGAAAGCGTCGATATGGCGGCGTGTAAGGTGTGATTGAATGAAACAACGTACGGTTACCGCTATAATTGCCATCATGATTTTTGTACCCATCGTGCTGTTAGGTGGTACTTTATTTACTTTGTTCGTTTATTTGCTTGCAAGTATAGCCATCTTTGAGCTGATGAGAATGAAGAAGATAGCGAGGTATTCCGTATCTTCGCTGATCACCCTATTGTTTATGTGGGGGCTGATGTTACCGGTGATCAATTCCTATGATTTGACTACCTATGTAACGAAAGCTGAATTAGCTCTGGTAGCAGTACTGCTGCTTCTGAGTTATACAGTTCTTGTGAACAACAGATTCACTTTCGATGATGCCGGATTTCTTCTCATTTCTGCTATTTATGTAGGTATGGGTTTCTATTATCTCATCGAAACACGGGTAGAAGGCGGGCTTGCATATGTATTTTATGCTCTGTTTGTCGTTTGGGCCACTGATACCGGAGCATATGTTTTCGGTCGTATGTTCGGAAAAAGAAAGCTTTGGCCGAAGATAAGCCCGAAGAAAACGGTGGAAGGGGCGCTTGGGGGGGTGATTCTTGCATGTGTGACTGCTGTTATTTTTCAGTTTGTCCATCCTCTTCATTCCTCTATGCTATTACTTATTGTAGTTACGATTTTGATTTCTGTAGCCGGGCAAATCGGAGATCTGGTGGAGTCGGCTTTCAAACGACACTACCTTGTCAAAGATTCAGGGAACATCCTTCCTGGGCATGGGGGAGTGCTGGATCGATTCGACAGCCTGATTTTCATGCTTCCGGTCTTACACTTAATAAACTTCATACCATAATATAGGGAGCGTTCATATGAAAAAAATAGCACTTCTGGGGGCTACAGGCTCCATAGGCGAGCAGACTCTCGACGTAATGCGACAGCATACAGAGGAATTTTCGCTGTTTGCTCTGGCTTTTGGATCGAATACAGAGAAAGCTATCCCTATGATCAGGGAGTTCGAACCTGCTGTAGTCGTGACCGGAAATGAGAAAAGCAGGGAAGAAGTCCGTAAGGCGACCAATCATTCGAATATCCTGATCGGAGAAGAAGGGCTGAAAGCAGCGAGTACGGCGTCGGAAGTGGATGTTCTCGTGAACGCTGTGATGGGAAGTGTCGGATTGCCGGCCACCCTTGAAGCGATCAAGGCGCGAAAACGGATAGCTATAGCGAATAAAGAAACACTCGTCACCGCAGGTCATATAGTAATGGCTGAAGCAGAAAAATATAATACACCTCTCATCCCTGTTGATAGTGAGCATTCAGCAATCTTCCAGGCTCTGAATGGAGAAAGAATGGAGGATGTAAGGAGACTGATCATCACTGCATCCGGTGGAAGTTTCAGGGACAAAACG
Source organism: Salimicrobium flavidum (assembly GCF_900156645.1). Taxonomy (GTDB): domain Bacteria; phylum Bacillota; class Bacilli; order Bacillales; family Halobacillaceae; genus Salimicrobium; species Salimicrobium flavidum. The sequence goes on along the minus strand of NZ_FTOC01000001.1, from coordinate 360,801 downwards.
AGAGAACAGCTTCAGGGAGTGAAAGTCAAAGATGCATTGAATCACCCGAACTGGAGTATGGGGGCAAAAATCACGATAGATTCAGCATCCATGATGAATAAAGGACTTGAAGTGATAGAAGCGCACTGGCTTTTCAATATGCCTTATGAAAAAATCCATGTACTTCTTCATAGAGAAAGTGTCATTCATTCCCTTGTGGAATTCAAGGACCGGAGCGTCATGGCACAGCTCGGCTCTCCTGATATGAAAGTCCCCATTCAGTACGCTCTGACGTACCCGGATAGAATGGATCTTTCAAACACGGATTCGCTAGAGTTGGAGGAGTTTTCACAGCTCAATTTCAGTAAAATGGATTTGGATCGTTTTCGTTGCCTGAAGCTTGCCTTTGATGCAGGAAAGGCAGGCGGATCGATGCCTACGGTGCTTAACGCCGCCAATGAACAGGCGGTGGCTATGTTCCTGGAAGAGAAAATTTCTTTTCTGGAGATAGAATCACTTGTAGAAAAATCACTTACGGAGCATAATAGTATTTCAGAACCCTCTTTATCAGATATAATAGAAATTGATAAAGAAACGAGGAAACGCGTAGAACGTTACGTTAAATAAAGGAAGGTGCTTCATGTGACTACGGTTATTGCGTTCATACTCATGTTCGGATTGTTGGTATTTGTTCATGAGTGGGGGCATTTGATTTTTGCTAAGCGCGCAGGGATGCTTGCCCGCGAGTTCGCTATCGGTTTCGGACCGAAAATTGTTTCATTCACTAAGAATGAAACATTGTATACTATTCGTTTAATACCGGCCGGAGGATATGTCCGTGTTGCGGGGGAAGACCCCGAGATTATCGATCTGAAACCCGGACATCATATCGGTCTCACATTCAACGAAGCGGGTAAAGTCGATAAAATCATTGTAAATAATAAGTCGAAGCATCCGGATGCTCAAATTGTCGAAGTGGAGCATGCTGACCTGGATCACCGGCTAGTAGTGGAAGGCTATGAACCCGGAGAAGATGACAAATTGTTTTTTGAGGTCGATCCTAAAGCTTTGTTTGTATTGGATGAGAAAGAAACTCAGATCGCTCCTTATGACAGACAATTTGCGTCGAAACCGAAAAGAAGCAGAGCGATGCAGCTTTTTGCCGGGCCGATGATGAACTTTGTGCTGGCGATTATACTTTTCACTATTTTAGGATTCATCCAGGGCGTGCCGGCTGATGAGGCACGTTTTGGGGAGATTCAGGAAGAATCACCAGCCACTGAAGCGGGTTTTCAGCCCGGGGATGAAGTGATCCAGGCAGAGGGTCAACAGGTTGAAACGTGGGAAGATTTCACGTTGATCGTTCAGAATCATCCGGAAGAAACGATGTCCGTCACTCTGGAGCGGAATGGAACGACAGAAGAAGTGGAAGTGACACCTAGAGCGGTAGAAGCGCAGGAGCAGACTATCGGTCAAGTAGGTGTGACCCGGGCTTTTGAAGATTCTTTTGCGAAAAAATTGTCTTTCGGATTCACTCAGACATATGACTGGTCTACATTGATTTTGACGAATCTCGGGAAACTGGTCACCGGACAATTTTCCATCGACATGCTGTCTGGGCCTGTAGGTATCTATGATGCTACAGATCAGGTGGTGCAGACAGGATTGACGAACTTTGTAATGTGGACGGCAGTATTGAGTGTCAATCTCGGTATTGTCAACCTTATGCCGATCCCTGCACTTGATGGAGGCAGATTGTTATTCATCGGTGTGGAGCTGATCCGCGGGAAACCGGTGGACCCTCAAAAAGAAGGTGCGATCACTCTGGTCGGTTTTGCGTTGCTTTTGTTACTGATGATTGTAGTTACGTGGAACGATATCCAGCGACTTTTTCTTTAAATCTGGAAAAATCACCGAAGCAATAAAATAGTCAGTATTGATGTATAACAAATCTATCGGGTGAAGGGCATTATGTCCTTTCCCCTTTTTAAAACGAGGAGAGGTGTACGGGATGAGACAGAGTAAAATGTTGGTTCCTACGTTAAAAGAAAACCCGACTGATGCGGATATCGCCAGTCACCAGCTGCTCGTCAGGGCTGGATACATAAGGCAGTTGGCTTCTGGTATTTATACATTGTTGCCACTGGGTAAACGTGTCCTAAGTAAAATCGAAAAAATAATCAGGGAAGAAATGGACCGCTCAGGAGCTCAGGAGATGCTTCTGTCCGCTATGCAGCCGGCCGAGCTCTGGCAGGAAAGTGGAAGATGGTACACATATGGCCCGGAACTAATGAGGGTCAAAGACCGCCATGATCGGGAGTTCGCCTTAGGAGCTACTCATGAGGAAGCGGTGACGAGCGTTATACGTAATGAAATCGATTCTTATAAAAAACTTCCTATGACCCTTTATCAGATTCAGAATAAATTCAGGGATGAGAAGCGTCCCCGCTTCGGTCTTCTTCGTGGTCGGGAATTCCTTATGAAAGATGCTTATTCCTTCAATGAATCACACGAAAGTCTTGATGATAGTTACCAGACAATGTTTGATGCCTACTGTCGTATCTTTGAGCGACTCGGTTTGAATTATCGTGCGGTCATCGCAGATTCCGGAGCGATGGGAGGGAAAGAAACCCATGAGTTTATGGTGCTGTCTGAAGTAGGTGAAGATGTTATCGCATATTCAGATACTTCAAGATATGCAGCTAATGTGGAAATGGCCCCCGTGATAAAAGAATACGAGAAATCAGCGGACGCTCCGAAAGAAATGGAGAAAGTAGCGACGCCTGAGCAGAAAACGATGCAGGAAGTAGCTGATTACTTAGGGCATGAATTGCAATACGGACTTAAATCGATCATGTTCCAAGTGGATGATTTCTATTGTTTAGTGGTTACACGTGGTGACCATGAGGTGAATGATGTCAAAGTGAAAAATCTGTTTGATGCTAAAGTGGTCGAACTCGCAACAGAAGAAGAAACGGAACAGCTTATGGGGGCAGGGTTCGGTTCTCTCGGACCTATCAATGCACCAAAAGAAGTGCAGGTAGTCGCAGACAAGGCTGTCGAAGTTCTTGCGAATGTTACTTGTGGAGCTAATGAGGAAGGCTTCCACTTTACAAATGTGACACCTGAACGTGATTTCGTGCCGGATCATTATGCTGACGTCAGATTTGTGGAAGAAGGGGATCCTTCCCCGGACGGAGAAGGGACGATCAAATTCGCCCGCGGGATCGAAGTAGGTCACGTATTTAAACTCGGCTCATTTTACGCTGAGAATATGGGCGCTTCTTTTCTCGATAACAACGGAAAATCGAGGACGATGGTAATGGGTTCCTATGGTATAGGTGTTTCACGCACGTTAGCTGCAATTGTGGAACAATTCCATGATGAACAGGGTATCGTTTGGCCTGAACAGGTAGCCCCGTACCAGGTGCATGTTCTTTCTCTTAATCCGAAGAAGGAGGAACAGCGTGTATTGGCAGATAAAATATATTCCGATCTTCTGAGTGAAGGTATTGAAGTGTTATATGATGATCGACCGGAACGCGCCGGCGTCAAGTTTGCGGATAGTGATCTGATAGGTATCCCTCTACGTATCATAGTCGGTAAACGGGCCGGCGAAGATGTAGTGGAGATGAAGATGAGGAATGAAGATTCCAAAACGGAAGTGGACTATTCAACACTCCTTGGAGAAATCAAAAATCAGCTGGCATAAAGTGAATACCCTTGCTCTAGCAGCAGGGGTATTATTGCCGTTAGGGAGGACATAATTTTGAGCGTCAATAGTCAGGAAAAGATGCATTACCTGATAGAACAGCTGCAGTTACCGGAAGATGCCCGTGAATATTTCAAAGACAGTGAACTACGCAAACTTTCAGTGTACAGGACGGAAAAACGTTGGCATTTTCACTTCTATTTCCCGCATATGTTACCTGCTTCGGTTTATGAACTGTTCACAAAAAGTCTGCAATCGACCTTTCAATCTTTAGCGACAGTAAGCTTTGAGAGTGAAACGGATGCTTCCTTTGATGAAGAAACACTGCTCGATTACTGGAGAGTGTTCACGAGAATGATGACGGATATGTCTCCCGCCTATAAAGACTATGTATGTGAACAGAAGCCTGAAATCGACGGTAATAAAGTTATGTTAACCTGCAGAAATGAAGCTGAAGGGGAAGCTATTAAAAAGAAATTACAGCAGCCATTCCTCCAATTCTGCAAAGAAGCAGGCCTTCCTTCCTGTCAATTGAAAGTGAGGGTGCAGGACCAGGGGGAGGAAGTCACTAAATTCAAAGAAGAAAGAAAACAGGAAGACCAGGAATTGATGAAGAAAGCAGTGAAAGAGAAGGAGAAGGTGAAAGAAACGACGGCTCCGAAAGGACCTGTGGAAATAGGATATAAAATACAGGATGAACCGGTGCCTATGTCCTCGATAGAGGAGGAAGAACGTCGTATTGTCCTGCAGGGATATATATTTGACGCCGAGATAAAAGAACTCCGTTCCGGACGTCACCTTCTTCTGTTGAAAGTTACGGATTACACTGATTCTTTTTCAGTGAAAATGTTCTCCCGGGGCGATGATCAGGCAGCATCTTTCAAACAGATTAAGGCCGGCATGTGGATCAAAATGCGCGGGGGCATTCAGACGGATAATTTCACCAATGAACTGACGATGATGGTGAATGACATCAATGAAGTGAAAGTCAAGAAACGGGAAGACACCGCTCCGGATGGGGAAAAACGTGTGGAATTGCATGCTCATACTACCATGAGCCAGATGGATGCTCCCGTTTCTCCTTCGAAGCTGGTGGAACAGGCAGCTGCATGGGGTCATGAAGCCGTAGCGATTACGGATCATGCGGTAGCCCAGGCTTTTCCGGATGCTCACGCAGCCGGGGAGAAACATGGGATTCAGATCATCTATGGGCTGGAAGCGAATCTCGTGAATGATGGAGTGCCGATTGCATATGAACCACAGGATCGCTCTTTGAAAGATTCGACGTACGTTGTTTTCGACGTAGAGACTACTGGCCTGTCTGCAGTCTATGACAAAATCATCGAGCTTGCAGCGGTGAAAATTCACGAGGGAGAAATCGTGGATCGTTTTGAATCCTTCGCGAACCCACACCAGCCGCTTTCGGAGACGACCGTCGAACTTACAGGAATCACCGATGACATGGTGCGAGACGCTCCTGAGATCTCAGAGGTTCTGAACGATTTCAAATCCTGGGCCGCTGATGAAATTCTGGTCGCTCATAATGCTAGTTTCGATATGGGTTTTTTGAATACGGGTTACGAATCAGTAGGGCTCGATAAATCTAGTAATCCTGTGATTGATACGTTGGAATTGGCGAGATTCCTACTCCCTGAACTTAAAAATCATCGACTTAATACCCTTTGTAAAAAGTTCGATATCGAACTTACCCAGCATCACAGAGCGATATATGATGCGGAGGCAACCGGTTATCTGCTTTGGAAGTTACTTAAGAAAGCGATCGAAGAAAAAGAGATTACGAATCACCTGAATCTGAACGATTACATGGGGGAAGGAAAAGCATATCAGCGTTCGAGACCGAGTCACTGCACGATACTCGCGAAGAACGATACCGGGTTGAAAAATTTGTACCGGCTTGTGTCTGAATCGCACATCGATTACTTCTATCGCGTACCACGCATCCCCCGTTCCCGTCTTACCATGCACAGGGAAGGACTTATTGTAGGATCCGGGTGCGATAAAGGGGAATTGTTCGAAACGATGATGCAAAAATCCGAAGAACAAGCGGAAAAAGTTGCTGAATTCTATGATTATATTGAGATTCAGCCTGTCGGAAATTATGCCCATCTGATTGAAAAAGACATTCTGCAAACGGAAGCTCAAGTGTATGATATTCTGAAAAAATTAACGGAACTCGGTGATAAATTGAATAAACCGGTGACCGCTACGGGCAACACTCACTATATAGATGAGCACGATAAATTGTACAGACAGGTGCTGATCGCTTCTCAAAGCGGAAATCCACTGAACCGTCAGACATTGCCGGATGTCCATTTCAAAACGACGGAGGAGATGATCAATGAATTTTCCTTCCTCGGAGAAGAGAAGGCCAAAGAAGTAGTGGTAACCAATACTCAAAAAATTGCCGGTATAATGGAAGAAGTCCATCCGGTAAAAGAAGATCTGTATACCCCGAATATCGATGGGGCGGATCAGGAAATCAGGGATATGTCCTACAACAAGGCGAAGGGACTTTATGGGGAAGACTTGCCGGATCTTGTCGTCAATCGTCTTGAGAGGGAGCTTGAAAGTATCATCGGTAATGGATTTGCTGTTATCTACCTGATTTCACAGAAACTCGTGACGAAATCTTTGAAAGATGGGTATCTTGTAGGTTCAAGGGGGTCTGTCGGATCATCTTTTGTGGCTACGATGACGGATATTACCGAAGTGAATCCTCTTCCTCCTCACTATGTTTGTCCGTCCTGTCAAAACCACGAATTTTTCACAGATGGAAGCGTGGGAAGTGGTTTTGACCTCGAGGATAAACATTGTCCTGAATGCGGTGCTGCCTATAAGAAAGACGGGCAGGATATACCTTTTGAAACGTTCCTCGGGTTCAAAGGGGACAAAGTGCCCGATATCGACTTGAACTTTTCAGGTGAATACCAGCCGAGAGCTCATGACTACACAAAAGAATTATTCGGTGAAGACAAGGTGTACCGTGCCGGAACGATCGGTACGGTAGCTGAAAAAACGGCTTACGGGTTTGTGAAGGGGTACGCTTCCGATCATCAGCTGCAGTATAAGAACGCCGAAGTGGACAGGCTCGTGCAGGGGTGTACCGGAGTTAAAAGGACGACAGGCCAGCACCCCGGAGGTATCATAGTCGTTCCGGATGATAAAGACATTTATGATTTCTCACCGATCCAATTTCCTGCGGATGATACGGAATCCAATTGGCGTACAACGCATTTCGACTTTCACTCTATTCACGATAATCTTCTGAAGCTTGATATTCTCGGTCACGATGATCCTACCGTCATCCGTATGCTCCAGGATTTGTCCGGCATCGATCCGAATGATATCCCCGTGGATGACGAGGAAGTCATGAAAATATTCAGTGGACCTGATGTACTGGGAGTGACTGCAGAACAGATCAATTGCAAAACGGGTACGCTTGGAGTTCCGGAATTCGGTACAAGATTCGTCCGCCAGATGCTTGAAGATACGAAACCGAAGACCTTTGCGGAACTTGTAATCATCTCCGGGCTTTCCCATGGGACGGACGTGTGGCTTGGAAATGCGGAACAGTTGATCAGTGATGGTATATGCACCCTTCCTGAAGTGATCGGGTGCCGGGATGACATCATGGTATACTTGATGCACAAAGGTCTTGAGCCTGGTCTTGCCTTTAAGATCATGGAATTTGTACGGAAAGGCCGTGGCCTCGAAGACGAATGGATCGAAGAAATGAAAAAGCACGGCGTGCCTGACTGGTACATCGATTCCTGTAAAAAAATCAAATATATGTTCCCGAAAGCGCACGCAGCGGCATACGTGCTGATGGCAGTCCGGATCGCCTACTTCAAAGTCCACTATCCTATCTATTTTTATGCAGCTTATTTCACCGTAAGAGCAAGCGACTTCGAACTCGATACGATGGTGAAAGGGTCGAATGCAATCAGAGGAAGGATCGAAGACATTCAGGAGAAAGGTCTGGAAGCGACACCTAAAGAGAAAAGCCTCCTAACAGTTCTCGAAATCGCTCTTGAAATGTGTGAACGCGGGTATAATTTGGGAAGTGTGGATCTTTACCGCTCGACGGCTTCAGAATTTCTGGTGGAGGGCAACACGCTGATCCCTCCTTTCAACGCTGTGGACGGTCTGGGCACTAACGCTGCTATCAACATCGTTAAAGCGAGAGAACAGGGCGAGTTCTTATCCAAACAGGATTTGAGAGAGAGAAGCCGTATTTCGAAAACGGTACTGGAGTACCTTGATGAACATGGATGTTTATCGGATATGCCGGATGAGAACCAGCTATCGCTGTTCTAGACCAGTTGCGTACAGGTAATAATTGTGATATATTAATTATGGTTCGAAACGTGATAGCAAGCGAGGATAAAAGAGTGGGTGCACCCACTCTTTTGTTTCTATTTTTGAGTAGCCTCTCCTCGCTTATTGCTGCCGCTATGATAATGATCATAGCGGTTTCTCATGAAAAAAAGAAAATATAGTGTAAGGAGGTCGTGTGATTGAGTCAGGACGTAATTAAAGTCACAGAACAATTAGTCATGCCGATCTTGCAGGATCTTAATGCAGAATTAGTCGATGTTATATTCGAAAAAGAGGGAAAGAACTGGTTTCTTCGCGTCTTCATTGATAAAGAAGAAGGAATCGATATTGAAGAGTGCGGGATAGTTTCTGAAAAATTGAGTGAAAAGCTTGATGAAGAAAATCCTGTTGAATTTCCTTACTTTCTGGATGTATCCTCCCCGGGAGCGGAGCGACCGCTTAAGAAGAAAGAAGATTTTGAGCGATATGTCGGGGAATACGTATATATGAAACTGTATGAACCTGTAGATGGAGAAAAAGAATTCGAAGGAACGCTTCGCTCTTTTTCAGAAGAGGTTGCAGAAGTGGAAATCAGAATCAAAACGAGACGCAAAACTCTGAAAGTGCCATTCGAAAAAATAGCGAAAGCACGTTTGGCCGTCACGTTTAATCAATAAAGGGGTGGATTTAGGTGAGTCAACAGTTATTTGATGCCATGAACTATTTGGAAAAAGAAAAGGGCATCGATAAGGATTTGTTAATGGAAGCTTTAGAGGCTGCATTGATATCCGCGTATAAAAAGAATTTCAATTCCGCAACGAACGTACGCGTCAGTATAAATGAAGAAGAAGGTAGCATGAAGGTATTCGCTCAGAAACATGTAGTGGATGAAGTGATGGATAGCAATCAGGAAATTTCTGTAGAAGAAGCGAAAGAACTGAATATCAACTATGATGTGGAAGATGTCGTAGAGCTGGAGGTGACTCCTGCAGATTTCGGAAGAATCGCTGCTCAGGCTGCCAAACAAGTAGTGACCCAGCGGGTTCGCGAAGCAGAGAGAGGCATTATCTACGGAGAATATGTCGATCGTGAAGAGGATATCATGACTGGCATCATCCAGAGAAAAGATAACCGGTTCGTCTACGTAAACTTGGGTAAAATTGAAGCGAGATTGCCTGAAGGGGAACAGATGCCGACGGAGACTTACAATGTGCACGACCGTCTCAAAGTATATGTAACCAAAGTAGAGAATAATAACAAAGGTCCTCATGTCTATGTTTCAAGGACTCACCCGAATTTACTGAAACGTTTATTCGAAATGGAAGTTCCTGAAATATACGATGGGACCGTCGAGGTTACATCCGTCGCCCGTGAAGCGGGAGACCGTTCGAAGATATCTGTTTATGCCGAGGATCCTGAAATCGATCCTGTAGGTTCATGTGTCGGGCAGCGCGGTCAACGTGTGCAGACGATCGTAGATGAGCTCAAAGGTGAAAAGATAGATATCGTACAGTGGTCTGAAGACCCGGTCGCATACGTCACCAATGCCCTAAGTCCTTCGAAGGTGATGAAGGTTCTTGTGAACGAAGAAGAACAGGCAACTACAGTTATCGTTCCGGACTACCAGTTGTCACTCGCTATCGGAAAAAGAGGCCAGAACGCTAGATTGGCTGCTAAATTGACCGGTTGGAAGATTGATATCAAAAGTGAAACGGAAGCGCGTGAAGACGGGCTTCTCGATGATGAAGATGCAGCACTCGAAGAAGATGAGTGGGTAGAAGATACCGATACATTTGACGAAGACTGATAATAAAGGGGGGATTTCATGCCTAAACAGAAAAAGAAAACTCCTTTGCGTAAATGTGTAGTCACCCAGGAAATGAAACCGAAACAGCAGCTGATCCGAGTAGTACGCAACAAAGAGAATCAAGTTTTTGTTGATCCTACCGGTAAGAAAAACGGCAGAGGTGCTTATATTTCAAAAAGTCTCTCTACTATCGATAAGGCAGAAGATCAGGGGCTGCTAGCAAGACATTTAAACACGAATATTGAACCTGAACTCTTCGAAGAGTTGAGATCAATGGTGAATGATGATGAGTAAAAGTACCTATCTGGATTTCCTGGGTCTTGCGATGCGGGCTGGTAAATTGACTGTCGGAGAAGAATCCATCGTCAAGGATATCCAGTCCAATCGTGCCAAGCTTGTTTTATATGCAAATGACACCGGAAAACAGACAAAAAAAAAGCTGAATGACAAATGCAGCTTTTATCAAATACCGATTTTCGAAGTGGATGATCGTCAGACGATCTCTCAAGCCATCGGAAAATCGGGACGAGTCGCGATCGCAGTTGTAGATAAAGGGTTCGCAAAGAAAATGCAGTCGTTACTCGATGAAACTAATCGGGGGTGAGAGTATGAGTAAAATGAGAATTTACGAATACGCCAAGAAGAATAATGTCGAGAACAAAAAAGTGATTGAAACGCTTAAAGAGATGGGTATGGAAATTTCGAATCACATGTCTGCTATTTCAGACGAAACGCAGCAGAAGCTGGACGAAACTTTCAATCCTTCTACAAATCAGGAAGAGAAACCTGATAAAGAGGAAGAAAAACAGACCACAGAGAAAAAGACCAAGAAAAAGAAAAGTAATAATAAAAAAGCGAAGACGAAACAGGAAGCTCACAAACAGCAGGAGAGTAAACCGAAGAAAAAGAATGAAACACCTTCGAAAATATCCTATGAAGGTACCCTTACTGTGAGTGAACTTTCTGAGAAGTTGAACAAAGATTCTTCTGAAATTCTGAAAAAGCTTCTCCTTATGGGAGTAATGGCGAACAAGAACCAGACGCTCGATAGTGATACGATTGAGCTGATCGGGGATGAATTCGGTGTGGAAGTAGAGGAGAAAGAAGCGGTGGATGAAACGGATATAGAAAATCAGACGTTTGATGACGACCCTGAAGATCTTGAAGAACGTCCGGCTGTGGTTACTATTATGGGTCACGTAGACCACGGTAAAACAACCCTTCTGGATTCTATCCGTAACACGAAAGTAACTGCTGGTGAAGCCGGTGGGATTACACAGCACATCGGAGCTTATCAGATCGAGGATAACGGTAAAAAGGTCACTTTCCTTGATACACCTGGACACGCAGCATTTACGAGTATGAGATCCCGCGGGGCTCAGGTCACTGATGTAGCAATTCTTGTGGTTGCTGCTGACGATGGTGTGATGCCACAGACCCGAGAAGCCATTTCCCATGCGAAGGCTGCAGAGGTTCCGATTATCGTAGCAGTTAACAAGATGGACGTAGAAGGGGCAAACCCGGATCGTGTGATGCAGGAGCTCATGCAGTTTGAACTGGTAGCTGAAGACTATGGCGGGGAAACGATTTTCGTCAAAATGTCCGCAGTTAAGGGAGACGGTATTGATGAGTTGCTTGAAATGATTACTCTCGTTTCCGAAATGGAAGAACTGAAGGCGAACCCGAATCGCCCTGCCTTTGGTACGGTCATAGAAGCCGAACTGGATAAAGGAAAAGGTCCGATTGCGACATTGCTTGTACAAAACGGGACACTCCGGGTAGGAGATTCTGTTGTAGTAGGGAGTACGTATGGACGGGTCCGTGCCATGGTCAATGATATCGGCCGTCGTGTGAAAGAAGCAGCTCCTTCTATGCCGGTGGAAGTAACAGGTCTGAACGACGTTCCACGTGCCGGGGATCAATTCCTCGTATTTGAAGATGAGAAAAAAGCCAAGTCCGTCGGAGAGGCGAGAAAGCAGCAGAAAATCGAAGACGAACGACGCTCTACTCAAAAAGTCAGTCTGGATGATCTATTTGAACAGATTCAACAGGGTGAACTGAAAGAAATAAACCTGATTCTCAAAGCAGATGTTCAAGGTTCTGTCGAAGCATTGGCCGGATCTCTCGAAAAAATAGAAGTTGAAGATGTGAAGGTGAATATCATTCACACGGGAGTAGGCGCTATCACAGATTCTGATGTTTCTCTCGCTTCTGCATCGAACGGTGTCATTATCGGCTTCAACGTCCGTCCTGATGGGAACGCAAGAAAGACGGCGGAATCCGAAAATGTTGAAATCAGACTTCACAATGTCATTTATAAGGCTATTGAAGAAATAGAGTCGGCAATGAAAGGTATGCTCGATCCTGAATTTGAAGAGAAAATCATCGGTCAGGTAGAGGTTCGTGAAATTTACAAAGTTTCCAAGGTCGGTACTATTGCCGGTTCTTATGTAACGGATGGTAAAATCAACAGAAATGCCGGCATCCGAGTCGTGCGTGATGGTGTTGTTATCCACGAAGGTGAAATCGATCAGCTTAAGCGTTATAAAGATGACGCAAAAGAGGTCGCGCAAGGCTATGAATGCGGAATCACCGTGAAGAATTTCAATGATATCAAAGTAGGAGACATCATTGAGCCTTTCGTAATGGAAGAGATTGAACGTACGTGATTGTAAGTGCTGAAGTGGATGGAATGATTTACGGTGCTCAATCGCTCAAAGAGAAAAGAGCGGTTCTGCGCCGTGTTCAATCCAGGATTCAAAATGAATTCAATGTCTCCGTAAGTGAGATTGAGTTTCAGGATGTATGGCAACGGACCAGACTGGGCATTGTCACCATTTCCTATGATTATAAAAAAGCGGAACAGACGATACAGAAAGTACTTCATTTCATTGACTCTTTCCCGGAGTTTGAACGAACTGATACTGTGGTAGAACGCTTGTAAGAAGGTAGGTGAAAGACAAAATGAGTGAAATGAGAGCAAACCGTGTAGCAGAACAGATAAAGAAAGAACTCGGTGATATAATCAGCCGAAAAATAAAAGATCCCCGCATAGGCTTCGTTACGGTGACAGATGCTGAAGTTACTGGAGATTTGCAACAGGCTACCGTTTATATAACAGTTCTTGGTGATGAATCCGAAACCCACGATACTCTTGCAGGACTTGCGAAAGCAAAAGGATTCATACGCTCGGAAATCGGTAAAAGGATTCGTCTCAGAAAAACACCCGAAATTACATTCGAAATGGATGAAGCTGTAGAACAAGGGAATCGCATCGAATCCCTGCTGAAGGAATTGAATGATACGAATAAAGCGTAACCCCGGGTTTTCAAAGACCGGGGTTACATTTATAATAGAAGGAGAATCAGTAAATGAATGGAATACTACCTTTATGGAAACCTTCTGGATTAACTTCCCATGATTGCGTGGTGAAGGTGAGAAAGATTGCCGGAACAAAAAAAGTTGGACATACCGGCACTCTGGACCCAGATGTAGAAGGAGTCCTGCCTCTTTGTATCGGGCAGGCTACGAAACTTGTGCCTTTTTTGACGGATACACAAAAAACGTATGAAGCGGTCGTGTCGCTCGGTACTGCAACGGAAACTGAAGATGCTACAGGTGAAGTGATTGCTGAAGCTGAAGTTCCTTCGCTTTCGGATAGAGACATACAGAATGTCCTGAAGACGTTTACAGGAGAAATAACTCAAGTTCCTCCCATGTATTCCGCCGTCAAGGTGGGAGGTCGAAGGTTATACGAGTATGCCCGGGAAGGGATTGAAGTTGAAAGACCCGAAAGACAAGTGACTATTCATGAATTGGCCTGGAGTGAAAGACTGAGTGAGAACACTTTCAAAATACGGGTGCTCTGTTCAAAAGGGACATACATACGGACGCTTTGCGCTGATATAGGAAAAGCGCTGGGTCTCCCTGCTCATATGAAGTCTTTGAAACGTCTTGGAACCGGAGATTTCCAGGAAAAAGACTGTGTAAGACTCGAGGATCTGAACAAAGAAATTATCAAAGAAACATTATTACCTATGCAAAGAGCTGTGCCGCATCTACCCGAATGGAAAGTTTCGGAGAAAGAAGCAGCTATGATAAAAAACGGGGAGCGATTCTATGTTCCTGAGGGATGGGTAAGTGGAAACATCCATTCTGCTGTTTTCGAGAATGAGATCCTTGCTCTTTACCAGGATCATCCGGAAAAAGAAGGAATAATCAAACCGTTACGTGTACTTGTCAGTAATGAATGAAACGGGTGAAAAGTTATGGAAGTAATTCGAATTAATGATGACAAAAGTGCAGAAATTCAGGTGGAAGAAAGTGTAGTGGCTGTCGGTTTTTTTGACGGGTTGCACACCGGGCATCAGCGAGTGATACTGACTGCTAAAGAGATAGCCGAGAAAGAAGGAAAGAAGTGGGGCGTCATGACATTCGATCCTCATCCATCCGTGGTATTGAAAGGTGTGGAGAAGGCTCGGTATTTAACCCCTTTACCTGTAAAAGAAAAACTTATTCAGGACTTCGGTGCCGACTATCTTTTCATTGTATCGTTCACAAAAGGACTTGCTTCTCTTAGCCCAAAAAATTTCGTCGATGAATACTTTGCCGGGCTGGATATTGTTCATATTGTTGCTGGATATGATTTTTCCTTTGGCCATAAAGGGAAGGGGAACATGGACGTTATTGATGAGTTGGCTGAAGAACAATTTTCGACGACGACCGTAAAGAAAGTGGAAGAGGGCGATGAAAAAATAAGTTCTACCCGCATAAGAGGTTTGCTGGATGAGGGGAATATCCTCAAAGTGAACGAATTACTCGGGCGACCTTATGAAATTCATGGGGCTTTCACGTCGGCAGGGATGGTAGATGTACCTGATTACTACCATCTTCCGGGGGAAGGAAGGTATGAAGCAGAAATCGAGGGGGAGACTGTTTCTGTAAAGATTAGAGGGAGTGGAGTGATGGCTGATCCTCTTACATCTGTTACAAAAGATGAAGTCCCTATCTATTTCCGCAAAAAATTGTGAAAATGAACCAAATGGTTGCATTTTCAAGCCATATTGTGTACGATTTAAATTGAACCTTTGCTCGGCGTTTCGATTCACCGACGAACGCTTGGCGACAGGGAATGTTTAGAATTTAGGAGGTGGATTTATTATGGCTTTAACAAAAGAACGTAAACACGAAATTATTGATCAGTACAAGACTCACGAGAATGACACGGGGTCTTCGGAAGTTCAAATCGCTGTTTTGACAGAACAGATTACTACACTTAACAATCATTTGCGTTATCACAAGCATGACCATCACTCCCGTCGCGGATTGTTGAAAATGGTCGGTAAACGTCGTAACCTGTTGAACTATCTTCGTAACAATGATATTACACGTTACCGTGAGGTAGTCCGTAGTCTTGGATTGCGTCGATAAGGTATGGTTAAAGCGGGAGGGAATCCCGCTTTTTCTGTATGTTTACATAGGTTTTGGTTTTATTTATTAAGCTCTGTTATAGCCTATTGTTGATTATAGTAACGGAAGGTGGGGACGCCTGCGGGACTGGCATGGAAGGAAAATCAACCGGAACGACCAGAGGGAGTTTCGGGAAGTTTCCGCCCATGCCCGCGGCAAGCTTCCACCTGAAGAGACGAATATCAACAACAAACGATGACAGAGCGATTTATTAAAGCCGATATCCTCAAATGAGAGAGGAGTACAATCTTCTATGACAGATGAAAAACAAGTATTCAGTATTGACATCGCCGGACAAACGTTGTCCGTGGAAATAGGTGAGATGGCGAAACAGGCGAGTGGGGCTGCAATGATCAAGTATGGAGATACATCCGTGCTTTCCACAGCCACAGGGTCCAAAGAGCCGAAGGACCTGCCTTTCTTCCCACTTACGATTAACTATGAAGAACGCCTTTATGCTGTGGGTAAAATCCCAGGCGGGTTCATCAAACGCGAAGGACGCCCGAGTGATAAAGCGGTATTGACTGCACGTTTGATTGACCGTCCTATCAGACCATTATTCCCGGATGGTTTCCGTAATGATATTCAAGTGATCAACACCGTAATGAGTGTGGATCAGGACTGTTCTTCGGAAATCGCCGCAATGATCGGTTCTTCGATTGCATTAAGTGTCTCGGACCTTCCATTTGGTGGTCCAATCGCTGGCGTAGTAGTCGGCCGGGTAGACGGTGAATTGGTTATCAACCCTACGATCGAACAACAGAAGGCCAGTGATATCGACCTGACGGTTGCCGGAACGAAAGACGCAGTAAACATGGTGGAAGCAGGTGCTCTTGAAGTACTTGAAGAAGATATGCTGGAAGCTATTATGTTCGGTCATGAAGAAATCAAGCGTCTTGTGGAGTTCCAGGAAGAGATTGTTCAGGCAGTCGGTAAAGAGAAGAGAGAATTTGAACTTCTTTCAAACGATGAACAACTACAGCAAAAAACGGAACGGGAAGCTACTTCGTCTATCGTAGAAGCGATCCAGATCAACAACAAGAAGGCACGTGAAGAAGCTATAGATCAGGCGAAAAAGGATTATACGGAAAAGCTTGAAGAAGAAGGGGCCGAAGAGGAAGAAATCACTCAGGTGAAATCCATCCTCGATGATATCGTAAAGGCGGAAGTACGTCGTCTCATCACGAAAGAGAAAATCAGACCGGATGGACGCGCACCCAATGAAATCCGCCCGCTAACTTCCCGTGTGGATGTTCTGCCGCGTACTCACGGCTCGGGTATGTTTACACGGGGCCAGACACAGGCTCTAAGTGTATGTACGCTTGGTGCTCTCGGAGAAGTTCAGATTCTGGATGGCTTGGACCTTGAAGAATCGAAACGCTTTATGCATCATTATAACTTCCCTAATTTCTCTGTAGGTGAAACAGGACCTATCCGTGGGCCTGGTCGTCGTGAAATAGGACACGGAGCTCTTGGTGAAAGAGCTTTGGAAGTAGTGATTCCTTCTGAAGAGGAGTTTCCTTACACGATTCGTCTCGTTTCAGAAGTGCTTGAATCAAACGGTTCTACCTCTCAGGCAAGTATCTGTGCAAGCACAATGGCGATGATGGATGCTGGAGTACCAATCAAGGCTCCTGTAGCCGGTATCGCGATGGGTCTTGTGAAATCCGGAGATGATTACACTATTTTGACGGACATCCAGGGAATGGAAGACTTCCTTGGAGACATGGACTTCAAAGTAGCAGGTACAGAGCAGGGAGTTACAGCTCTTCAGATGGACATCAAGATTGAAGGCCTCTCCCGCGAAATTCTGAAAGAAGCATTGGAACAGGCGAAAAGTGGACGCATGGATATTCTTTCTCATATGCAAGAGGTGATTCCAGAGTCCCGCAAAGAACTGGCTTCCCACGCTCCGAAAATCATGAAGATGTCGATTAACCCTAATAAAATCCGTGATGTCATCGGACCAAGTGGAAAGCAGATCAATCAGATCATTGAAGATACTGGTGTGAAAATTGATATTGAACAGGACGGAACTGTATTCATTTCCTCGCAGGATAATGAAATGAACAAGAATGCGAAGAAAGTGATCGAAGATATCGTTCGTGAAGTCGAAGCCGGTGAAATATATGAAGGCACGGTGAAACGGGTGGAGAAATTCGGTGCTTTTGTAGAATTATTCAAAGGAAAAGAAGGCTTAGTCCATATTTCTGAACTTGCTGAAGAACATGTGAAGAATACGGAGGATATAGCTAAGGTAGGTGATACACTGACGGTGAAAGTGAAAGAAATAGATAAACAAGGCAGAATCAATCTATCAAGAAAAGCGATTCTGTTGGACGAAAAAGAAAAAGAACAAAATGAAGCTCAAAGTGAAAAGTGAGTAAAGAAGAAAAGAACTGGATGTCCTCCAGTTCCTTTTTTTATTTGCTGTATTCGTCCCAAGAGGGGAGCGTTGCGAGCATAATTTTTGGCTCTCGGCGTCGTGTAGCTGCTGACGATCTTCTTCCATGGCAGTTCCTGTGGGTGTCCATCGCGGTTTTATCATCGAAAATGAAGGCGAAAAAATTTTTGAGAAAAGGTACTCGTGAGGCTGGTTCAGGAAGTCTATTACGAAGCTGAAGGTTATTTCAGCGAGTAAAATGGCGTATGTGTGCATTGGCTGATCCGGATGGAATTCAATGAGGCTTAAGGTTGCCACGGAGCCTTTAATCGTATTAGCCAACTTTATTAATAATACGTTAAGATAGTATGGTGTGACTTTACTGAAATCGTAATCGATTCCCATATTACGGGGTCCATGTATAGTTCAGGGAGTGTTTGTAAGGACTTAAGTCTGTGTATAAGGAACGCTCACCTTTGTCAGGAGCGCCCTTTTCGGACATTGTTCCCTTTCACGTATTGTTGCAAAGTATGATAAAATAACAAAATAGTGACACTGTATTTTATTTTCAAAATTCAATTATAGGCAGGAAAGGAGACTATTATGAGTAACCAAAAAGCAATAAATATCGCCGTGCTCGGTGCGACCGGAGCTGTCGGCCAAAAAATGATAGAAACCCTGGAGGATCGGGATTTTCCTATAAAAGAACTGAAGTTATTGTCTTCCAGTCGTTCTGCAGGTTCGAAAATTACATTTAAAGGTACAGAATATACCGTAGAAGAAGCAAAGCCTGAAAGTTTTGAAGGAGTGGATATCGCTCTGTTTTCAGCAGGAGGATCGATCTCTAAGAAACTCGCTCCTGAAGCAGTCAAACGAGGAGCACTTGTTATTGATAACACAAGCGCTTACCGTATGGACCCCGAAGTTCCTCTAGTGGTTCCTGAAGTGAACGAAGCTGATATCAAAACGAACAACGGAATCATAGCTAACCCGAACTGCTCCACCATTCAGATGGTCGCTGCCTTGAAACCGTTAGAAGATAAATACGGGCTGAAGAGAGTCCTGGTCTCCACCTATCAGGCTGTTTCAGGTGCCGGTAATGAAGCTGTGGACGAAATGAATGAACAGTCGAAAGCGATGCTGAACGGAGAAGAGTATGAGGCGTCCATTCTACCGGTGAAAGGTGACGAGAAACATTTTCCGATTGCATTCAATGCTCTTCCTCAAATTGACGTATTTGAAGATGATGGTTATACGTTTGAAGAGAAGAAAATGATGAATGAAACGAAAAAAATCATGCATATGGATAATCTTCCGGTCTCGGCAACTTGCGTTCGTTTGCCGATCGCAGTCTCCCACGCAGAAAGTGTTTATGTAGAGATTGATGAAGAAAAAGTTGATGTCCCTGCCTTCAAAGAAGTGATCGCTTCCGGGGATGGTGTCACGCTTCAGGATAACCCGTCTGAACAGGAATATCCGACCCCATTATCTGCAGCAGGAAAGAAGGATGTATTTGTAGGAAGAATCCGTAAAGACCCGGACGTAGACAATGGTTTTCATATGTGGGTAGTTTCGGATAACCTTCTTAAAGGTGCGGCATGGAACTCTGTACAAATCGCAGAAAAAGTTGTGAAAAATAACTGGTTATAATCCAAGGATTATTGAGGTGTAAGGAATGGAAATCTTAGTTCAAAAATTCGGCGGGACATCTGTCCGGGATAAAGATAGTCGAGCCCGGGCCATGTCCCATATTGAAAAAGCAGTAAAAGAAGGTTATAAAGTTGTCGTTACGGTTTCAGCTATGGGGAGAAAAGGCGAACCGTATGCGACGGATACGCTACTGAGTCTGGTCGATCATCCAAACTCCACCCTTTCTTCTAGAGAACAGGACCTGCTCATGTCCTGCGGAGAGGTGATTTCTTCCGTAGTTTTTTCGGATGAACTGTCTAAGGTCGGAGTGAGCTCTACAGCTCTGACAGGAGCCCAAGCCGGGTTTCTGACCAACAGTGATTTTACAAAGGCTAAGATAGTGGATATGAACCCGGATCGAATCCTTCAGGAATTGAAAGATCTTGATGTAGTCGTCGTCGCCGGATTTCAGGGGAAAAATGATGATGGAGAAACGACTACTTTCGGACGTGGAGGAAGTGATACAACGGCAGCTGCTTTAGGTGCAGCCCTGAATGCTGACTACGTCGATATTTTCACTGATGTGGAAGGTATCATGACTGCAGACCCGAGGATTGTGGAATCTGCACGTACGATGGAACAGATCACATATAATGAAATCAGTAACCTTGCCTATCAGGGGGCGAAAGTCATCCACCCTCGTGCTGTAGAAATTGCTATGCACGCTAAAGTACCTCTCAGAGTCAGGTCGACGTATTCGGATCTTCCGGGTACTCTTGTGTCAGCTTCTACAGAAGGGGAAAAAGGCAGCGATATCGATGACCGACTTGTAACCGGCATCGCACATATGACTGGTATTACCCAAGTGACCCTCCCAGTGGAGAACGAGGACAGCAGCGTACAGTCGAAAGTATTCGGAATGATGGCTGAAGCGGGAATTTCGGTTGATTTCATTAATATTTCTCCGCAAACCATCGTGTATACGATTGACGATACTTATACAGATAAAGCTACAAAGTTACTAGAAGGAGAGGGATTTTCTCCGCGGATCAAACGAAATTGTGCGAAGGTCTCCACGGTCGGCGCAGGAATCTCGGGAGTTCCCGGTGTTACGTCCAAAATTGTTAACACGCTTACTAGTGCCGGAGTGCAGATTCTTCAGTCGGCGGACTCTCATACGACTATTTGGGTGCTGATTCATGAAGACGATATTAAGAAGGCTGTTAATGCTCTCCATTCAATTTTTCAACTGAACGAAGATAGATAAAAGGGGGGATTGTATTATGGATTTCGGTCGTGTACTTACAGCTATGGCTACTCCTTTTGATGACCATGGCCAAATAGACTTTCCGAAAATAAATGTGTTGGTGGATCATTTGATTGAGAACGGCAGTGACGGATTGGTAGTAGCAGGTACTACTGGTGAATCTGCTACTCTTTCCTTTGATGAAAAAGTGAAGGTTTGGAAACGGACAGTTGAAGCAGCGGATGGAAGAATACCGGTGCTCGCCGGAGCTGGGACGAACGGAACGAATGAGTCTCTGGAACTTTCTCTATTAGCAAAAAATACCGGCGTAGACGGATTGATGCTTGTCGTCCCTTATTATAATAAGCCTAATCAGGAAGGTCTCTACCTTCACTTTAAAACCATTGCCGAAAAAATCGATTTGCCGATCATGATTTACAATGTACCTGGTAGGACTGTAGTACGGATGACGCCGGAAACGGTAATCAAACTTTCTCAGGTACCGAATATTGTGGCCGTGAAGGAAGCGACGGGTGATCTTAGTGCAATGGCGGAAATGATCGATGGATCCTCTGAGGATTTCAATATTTATACTGGGGATGATCATTTGACTTATCCTTCATACGCTATCGGAGCTCGTGGCGTCGTATCTGTCTCAGCTCATGTCGCTGGAGCAATGATGCAGGAGATGCTCGATCTCTTTGATGAAGGAAAAACGAAAGAAGCAGCAATGTTGCATCGTAAACTCGTTCCCGTCTGTAAAGGAATGTTCATCGCACCTTCCCCTGCCCCTATAAAAGCGGCTATAAAAAGGAAAGGTCTGGATGTCGGGGGCGTTCGTCTGCCGATGGTCCCATTGACCAAGGAAGAAGAACAATTTGTACACGATCTCGTCGATAGTCTGTAAAAACCTCGTGATTACTTATAAAGCGGAATGAATGATGGCTTCACCGGTTCTCTTTGAACTGTGGCTGAAACGAGGCGGATTATGATATACTGAATAAGATAAACAGTGCAGGATGCCCCGGTGTGAATGGCATCCTGTTTTTTCGTCACAACTGGGAGGATTAACATGGCAAAAAGGAAAAGAAACAAAAAAAAGAAATCTAAAATAAATAATCAGGTCCGATTTGAATTATTCGGCTTGCTTTTTATTGCGCTAGCCATATTTGGAAGTGGGATTCCTTTCATTGAAGCTGGGGCAGTTCCGAGGTTTTTGAGTTACGTATTCCAGCTAATTCTGGGTTTGTGGTATTTCATCATCCCCCTCGGCTTATTAGTGCTCGGGGGTTATCTTATGATCAAACGTTCATGGCCTGTAGTTCAAAAAGCAGGAGGAGTGACACTCGTCGCTTTCGGTATATTGCTTCTCACACATGCTCAGGCACTTGCTGAGACTCAGGGTGGTGTATTTGGAGCTACTTGGGAGCTTTACCGAACAGGAGAACCTTTTTTTGAACTCGGGGGCGGCTTTACAGGAGCGATACTTTTCAGTTTCACTCACTTCCTTTTCGGACAAGTAGGGTCGATTATCATTTCGGTATTCTTTATTACCATCGGAAGTATGATGATCAGAGAATGGTCGCCTGCCGAGAAGCTGTCTTCGTTATGGAAAAAACGTCGGGAGCTGATAAGTAAGAAAAATAATAAGAAAAAAGTGCGGAAAGAGAAAGCTGATAAAAAAGAAGATGAGGTGATAGATTCTCCGGTAGTACAAGAAAAAGAGAAGGAAGCGGAACGGCCGATCATACAGGATTTCACTGAACAGGCGAAAGTGAGCCCAGCCCCTTCTAAAGCTGATCATAAGGATGAGACCAAGGAACAGGGAAAGACAGAAACGGCACTTGCGACTACGGAGATGGAAAACCATGATTATGAGCTCCCGGGTTTCGATTTGCTGAAAGCACCGGAGAGTACTGCTCAAAGTCAGGATCGCAGCCATATCCAAAAAACCGTCAAAAAACTTGAAGCCACTTTTGAAAGTTTCGGCGTCAAGGCGAAAGTGACAAAAGTACACGTAGGCCCTTCTGTCACAAAGTATGAAATAAATCCCGATACTGGCGTAAAGGTCAGTAAAATCGTCAACCTTCATGATGATCTGGCTTTGTCTTTGGCTGCAAGGGACATTCGTATAGAAGCGCCTATTCCTGGGAAATCAGCTGTAGGTATCGAGGTTCCGAACAAGGAAATCTCTATGGTCACGCTTAGAGAAGTATTGGAAACTACCACGTTGACGAAAGAACAGAAGCTGGGTTTCGCCCTCGGAAGAGATATTTCCGGAGAAGCTGTCATGGCTGAATTGAATAAAATGCCTCACCTGCTTGTTGCGGGTGCTACAGGAAGCGGGAAAAGTGTATGTATCAATGGGATTATCACGAGTATTCTCATGCGAGCGAAGCCGCATGAAGTGAAGATGATGATGATCGATCCTAAAAAAGTGGAATTGAATGTGTATAACGGAATTCCTCATCTGTTGTCTCCTGTAGTGACAGACCCGAAAAAAGCATCACGTGCTTTGAAGAAAGTTGTCAGTGAAATGGACAGGCGTTATGATCTTTTTTCAGAGTCAGGAACTAGGAATATCGAAGGGTATAATGAGTACATCAAGAAACATAACGAACAGGAGGAGGATGACCAGCCTACCCTTCCTTACATCGTTGTACTTGTAGATGAACTCGCAGATTTGATGATGGTCGCTTCCAATGAAGTCGAAGATTCGATTACCCGTCTCGCTCAAATGGCTAGAGCAGCCGGTATTCACCTTATCATAGCCACACAACGTCCTTCTGTTGATGTAATTACAGGGGTGATCAAGGCGAATATCCCATCCCGCATTGCGTTCAGCGTCTCTTCTCAAACAGATTCACGGACGATCCTCGATTCCGGTGGAGCAGAAAAATTACTTGGACGGGGAGATATGCTATTCACGCCTGTCGGTGCAAACAAACCGACAAGGGTACAGGGAGCGTTTCTTTCAGATGCAGAAGTTGAAAATATAGTGAATTTCTGTGTGGAACAGCAGAAAGCCCAGTACCAGGATGAGATGATTCCGGAAGAAGAAAGTGAAATGCAACAGGAAGTCGATGATGAGTTGTATCCGGAAGCTGTACAAATGGTCATCGATATGCAAAGTGCTAGTGCGTCTATGATCCAAAGAAGATTTCGTGTAGGTTACACTCGCGCCGCCCGACTTGTAGATGCCATGGAAGAGAATGGAGTAGTCGGACCTTCTGAAGGGAGTAAACCCAGGTCAGTACTGGTATCCGGTTCCCAGAGTGATGAAAACCTCGAGTCCTGAAAGGCTCGGGGTTTTTGCTATAATTTCAAAAAACTATCTAAATTGTCATAAGACTATTTATTTATTGTAAAAAAAGTGTTATATTTATCTCAAATAATATGTGTCGAACGTCAGAGGTCAGATCTCCAACATTCGAGCATGAAAATAGGAAGGGGGGGTTACACATGGCGATTAAACAAGACCCGAGACATCTATATTTGCAGGTCATCGAACAGCTGAAGAAAGACATCCAGGGAGGCATGTACAAGGAAAGAGAGAAACTGCCTTCTGAGTTTCAACTTTCAAAGAAACTGGGGGTATCCCGCGCAACATTGAGGGAGGCCTTAAGAATCCTGGAAGAGGAAAACATGGTGACCCGTAGGCATGGGGTAGGAACGTTTGTAAATCCGAAACCTATGTTCTCAGCAGGAATTGAAGAACTCGACAGTGTTACGGGGATGATAGCCAGTTCAGGGATGACGCCAGGCACTCAATATTTATCTGCGGATCTGGTAGAACCTACAGAAGAAGACCGTGAAAGATTCCATCCGATTGAACTACATAAAATTGCGAAACTTGAACGGGTGAGAACAGCAGACGGAGAACCTGTAGTGTACTGCGTGGATAAATTACCGGAAGGAGTCATACCTCTTCACGATGTTAAAGAGACCGATTCATTATTCAATCTTATTGAAGAGTATACTCAGAAAACGATTGCTTACGCCGTTACCCACATTGAGCCGATCGGCTATCATGACATTGTATCGCCAGTACTGAAAAGTGCACCGGCAGAAGCTTTGCTTCTCTTGAAACAGATGCACTATACTTCGGATGACGAGCCGCTGCTACTATCTCTGAACTACTTCAGAGCAGATAAGTTCAGTTTCCACGTTTTAAGACGAAGAGTGTAAGGGTTTTCAATTGTATGGTATATTTTATTGAGGGAGGTGAGGCCCTGAAGGGAAGAAGGTCTCTGTTGGGATGAAGATTTAATGTTCAAAAAATTTGAAGGGGGATTTATAACTATGCGTCGTTTGCTATTTTTACTGACTTTAGTACTTACGCTCGGTATTTTCCTGGCAGCTTGTGGTTCTTCTGAAGAAGGCGGCTCCAGCGATTCTGAAGGCTCCGGTAGTGACTCGGAATCACAGGAAGAAGGTTCAGGAGAAGGCGGCAACGAAGATTTCTCCGTCGCTATGGTAACAGACACTGGTGGGGTGGACGATAAGTCCTTTAACCAGTCCGCTTGGGAAGGTCTGCAAGCTTTTGGTGAAGCTAACGGACTTGAAGAAGGCGAAGGTTTTGACTACGCCCAATCAGAAAGTGACGCGGACTATACAACTAACCTGAACCGTCTTGTCCGTGAAGAGTATAACCTTATTTTCGGAATCGGGTTCCTTTTGCAGCCTGACGTTGAAAAAGTGGCTTCCCAATTTCCGGAAACCAACTTCGCTCTCGTTGATGCTGTAGCAGAAGGCGACAACGTTGCAAGCATCACATTCAAAGAGCATCAGGGATCTTTCCTTGCTGGAGTAGCAGCAGCACATAAAACACAGTCCGATCACGTCGGGTTTGTCGGAGGCGTTGACAGTGAACTGATCAACAAGTTCGAATCAGGTTTCCGTGCCGGTGCGAAAACAGTCAATCCTGACATCCAGATTGATGTCCAGTATGCGGAAAGCTTCAACTCCGCTGACCAGGGTAAACTTATCGCATCTAACATGTATTCCCAGGGTGCTGATGTAATCTATCACGCAGCTGGTGGAACAGGGAACGGTGTTTTCTCTGAAGCGAAAGACCGCGTGCGCGGTGGCGACGAAGAAGTGTGGGTTATCGGTGTAGACCGTGACCAGCATGATGAAGGAGCGATCGGTGACACGAACGTTACTCTTACTTCCATGGTGAAACGTGTTGACCTTGCTGTTCAGGATGTTTCTAAACAGGCGATGAACGGAGAGTTCCCTGCCGGTGAAGTCGTTGAATACGGTCTTGAAGACGATGGTGTAAGTCTTGCGCGTACGAATGAAGAAGCCATGACAGAAGAAATTGTCTCAGCTGTCGAAGAGTGGAAACAGAAGATCATTGATGGTGAAGTTGAAGCACCACAAACTCGTGACGCAGCAGAAGAATATATCAATTCACTGTAAGTAAAAGAGAAGGACAGAGGTCGGCGACAGACCGGCCTCTTTCTATCTCAAAATCATTGAAGGACTTCATCTTTTCCTTTAATGATTTGGAAATAGAAAAAAAGTAAGAGTGGGGGAGGATCTCATGGATTACGTAATAGAAATGCTTAATATCAGAAAGGAGTTTCCCGGAATTGTAGCAAACGATGACGTCACGCTACAGGTGGGAAAAGGGGAGATTCACGCATTATTAGGTGAAAACGGTGCAGGTAAATCGACTCTGATGAACGTTTTGTTCGGTCTTTATAAACCTGAAAAAGGAAGTATCAAGGTACACGGAAAAGAAGTGAATATCGAAGACCCGAACGTGGCTAACCGATTAGGGATAGGGATGGTCCACCAACACTTTATGCTGGTAGATACATTTACTGTTACGGAAAACATCGTTCTCGGTAGTGAACCAAGTAAAGCGGGAACTGTCGATATAAAAGCCGCGGAGAAGGAAGTGCAGGCGCTTTCTGAAAAATATGGATTGAATGTGGATGCCACAGCGAAAATCAGGGATATTTCTGTCGGAATGCAGCAAAGAGTGGAAATTTTGAAAACGCTTTACAGAGGTGCTGAGATTTTAATTCTTGACGAACCTACCGCTGTGCTTACGCCTCAGGAAATAAAAGAGCTTACTCAAATCATGAGGGATCTCGTTAAAGAAGGTAAGTCCATTATTCTTATTACACATAAATTGAAAGAAATCATGCAAATATGTGATAAATGTACGATCATCCGTAAAGGGAAAGGGATTGGAACGGTTGACGTAAGTGAAACGAATCCTACAGAACTGGCCTCTTTGATGGTAGGGAGAGAAGTGACCTTTAAAACGGATAAGACACCTGCCTCACCAGGAGAGACAGCTTTGAATGTGAAAAACCTCAAAGTGAAAGACTTTCGAGGGGTGGAGATGGTCAAGGGGCTGAACCTGGATGTTCGTAAAGGAGAAATTGTCGGCGTAGCCGGTGTAGATGGAAATGGGCAGGTGGAGCTTGTTGAAGCCCTCACTGGTCTGAAAAAAAGTTCTTCAGGAGAAATATCGTTGAATAACCGTTCCATTTACAATCTCGAACCGCGAAAGGTCACCGAGTCCGGTGTCGCCCATATACCGCAGGACCGTCACAAACATGGCCTGTTGCTGGACTTTCCTATCGGTGAAAATCTGGTTATGCAAAATTACTACATGGAGCCGAACTCGAAACGAGGGGTGCTGAACTTCAAGAAGATCTATGAAAAGGCGCGTTCTTTGATAGAGGAATATGATGTTCGGACACCAAATGCGTATACGCAGGCACGTTCTCTCTCCGGAGGTAACCAGCAAAAGGCGATCATAGCTCGCGAAGTCGACCGCTCTCCTGACTTGCTTATAGCAGCTCAACCTACCCGGGGACTCGATGTAGGAGCCATTGAATTTATTCATAGCAAATTGATTGAAGAAAGAGATAAGGGAAGAGCGGTATTGCTCGTTTCTTTTGAACTGGATGAAATAATGAACGTCAGTGATCGTATTGCCGTTATGTTCGATGGGCAAATTATAGCGGAAGTGAAACCGGAAGAGACAGACGAGCAGGAACTCGGACTGTTGATGGCCGGAAGAAAGTCGGAAAAGCGGGGTGAAGCATAATGTTCAGTAGTCGGATGTTTAATATTCTTGTACCTCTCATCTCGGTCGTTCTCGGTTTGTTAGCCGGTGCACTCATTATGATATCTTTCGGTTACAACCCGGTTGCCGGATACGCGGCAATGTGGAACGGTGCGTTCGGTGATGCGTACTTTCTTGGAGAAACGGTGCGCCAGGTCACTCCTTATGTCCTTTCCGGTCTTGCCGTAGCATTTGCTATGCGAGCGGGACTGTTGAATATCGGAGTGGAAGGGCAGGTTATCGTCGGTTGGTTAGCGGCTGTATGGATCGGCTCTTCCTTCGGTATGCCTCCGGTCCTTCACGTTATTGTAGCACTATTAGTTGCAGCTATCGCCGGTGGGTTATGGGGTTTTGTGCCAGGCCTATTGAAAGCCAAACTCGGCGTTCACGAAGTTATCGTGACGATTATGATGAACTACATAGCTCTGTATCTTTCCAACTCTTTAATAAGAGGGGTCCTCACGGATGGATCGGATCGTACGGAAAATGTAGCCTCAACAGCTTCACTTGCCGCACCCTGGTTGAGAGAGATAACATTCTTCTCACGTATCCACTACGGGTTTATCGTTGCACTATTGATGGCTTTCACGATGTGGTTTGTTCTCAATAAAACGACTAGAGGTTTCGAACTTCGGGCTGTAGGAAGCAACCCGTTCGCTTCTGAGTATGCGGGAATGAAAGTAGGACGGAACATTATTATAGCTATGGTCATATCCGGTGGTTTTGCCGGTCTTGCCGGTGCGATGGAAGGTCTCGGTACGTTCCAGTATGCTTCGGTGAGTTCAGGATTTACGAATATAGGTTTTGATGGTATCGCGGTTGCCCTCCTTGGAGCCAATACCGCAATCGGTGTTGTGCTGGCGGCTATTTTGTTCGGCACGCTTAAGATCGGTGCTCTTAATATGCCGACACAAGCGGGAGTCCCGACGGAACTTGTTGATATAGTAATCGCGCTGATCATCCTTTTCGTAGCGTCCGGTTACGTCATTCGTTGGGTATTCCTGAAATTCAGTAAGGAGGGGAAATAAATGGGTTTTTTAGATGCATTAGCTATCATGGTTTCGTCTGCACTTGTGTTTGCTGCCCCCCTTATATTCACAGCAATCGGGGGAGTGTTCAGTGAACGCTCCGGCATCATCAATATTGGTCTTGAAGGTTTAATGGTAATGGGGGCTTTCGTCGGTATCGTTTTCAACCTTACGTTTGCCGACATGTTCGGGGCGATGACACCGTGGATATCTATGTTGGCGGCGATGGTGCTCTCAGCGATCTTTGCTCTGGTACATGCGGTCGCTTCGATTTCTTTCCGGGCTGACCAGGTTGTTAGTGGTGTAGCTATCAACTTCCTGGCCCTTGGAATCGGACTTTTTCTGACCCGTGAATTCTATGACCGTGGTCAGACAGATATCATCAGTCAGCCATTCTTTACACGGGATATCCCAATCCTTTCTGATATTCCAGTTCTTGGCAGAATGTTCTTTGAAACGTATCCTTCCACTTACCTCGCTATTGCGGTGGCACTGATAGGCTGGTTTGTCCTGTTCAAGACTACTTTCGGTCTACGTCTCCGTGCTGTAGGTGAACATCCCATGGCGGCGGATACGAACGGAATCAAAGTTTACCGGATGCGGTACATTGCAGTAATGATTTCCGGAGCGCTTGGTGGTCTGGGCGGGGCTACTTATGCTCTTACAGTAGCTCAGTCATTCTCTCAAGCCACTATCGTAGGGCAGGGTTTTATGTCCTTGGCAGCGGTCATTTTCGGAAAATGGCATCCCCTGGGCGCTCTCGGAGCAGCGATATTCTTCGGCTTTGCTCAGGCGATCAGTGTTAACGGTGCCAGTTGGCCGCTATTCGCCAACATTCCGCAGGTGTTCCTGCTGATCCTTCCTTATGTACTTACCATACTTGCATTGGCAGGTTTCATTGGACGGGCAGAAGCACCCAAGTCTCTGGGCGAACCTTATATCAAAGGAAGTCGTTAATCTCAAACATATAATCCGGGTAATTCCGGGTTATATGTTTTTACTTTTTCATAACCATCATTTAGCATAGGATAGAGACAAAAATCCATCGTCGGTATTTAGGAGGAAGATTATGAAGACAGCAAAACAGATAACCGAAGATAAAAGGGGCTTCCGCCTTCACGTGCTGCCCACTAATAAATACAAAACGGTTTCCATCGTAGTGAAATGGAAAGCGCCGCTAGAGAAAGAAACGATTACCAAAAGATCCCTGCTTCCGAGCATCATGCAAAAAGCGACTGAAAGGTATCCTACGTCACGACAATTGCAGGGGGCTCTAGAGGATTTGTACGGCACAGCTTTGAGTGCGGATGCTGCAAAGAAGGGTGAGAATCACGTTCTTTCGTTCCGGATGGAAGTGGTGAACGACCGATATTTGAAAGAAGAGGGTTCCATTCTTGAAAAAGCCGTACGTATACTTAGCGAAGTTCTCTATCAGCCGGAACGGGAAGGGGAAGGATTCTCTTCTTCGATATTCGAAAGGGAAAAAGAAACGTTGACCCAGCGGATCCATTCCGTGAAAGATGATAAAATGAGTTACGCTAATATACGTCTCATGGATCATATGTGTGAAGGGGAGGCTTATGGCGTTCATGCGCAGGGGCATCTTGAAGAACTTGAACCTTTGACGAATGAACAATTGTTTTCCTATTATAAAAAGATGATCCAGGAGGATGAAATGGACGTGTATGTTACAGGAGATGTTTCAAAAGAGAGCATTGAACCTCTGTTTGATGAATTCTTCTCCCGTGATGCGGATTTGTCTTCCCATCATCGTACTCAAGCTACTGATAAACAGGTGGACGGTTCACGTGAAATAATCGAACGTGAGGAAATGAGCCAGGGGAAACTCCACATTGGTTTTCGGACTCATACTTTCTTTGGAGAAGATGACTATTATCCTCTCCAGGTATTCAATGGTATTTTCGGAGGCTTTCCAAGTTCCAAATTGTTCATGAATGTACGGGAAAAACATAGTCTTGCTTACTACGCCGCTTCCCGATTTGAAAGTCATAAAGGGCTGTTGTTTGTATTCAGCGGAATCGACCCTAATGATTATCGTCAGGCGAAAACGATTATACTTGATCAGAAAAAAGCAATTGAAAATGGGGAGTTCAGCGAAGAAGAAGTGGAAGAATCCAAGCAGCAGATCATCCACCAATTGAAAGAAACGATGGAACACCCTTACGGCCTGATCGAGATACTTTATCACCAGCAGTTGAGTGGAAAAGAAATAGATGCGGATGAGCTGTTCCGACGTCTGGAACAGGTGACAAGTTCAGATGTTATCCGTCTTGCGAAAAAAATAGAACTGGATACGATCTACTTTTTAACCAGCACAGAGAAAGGGGATTCCTAATATGAATCGCCAGGAATTCAATCACATAAACGAAACCATCCACGAAGAAAAAATGGACAACGGGCTTCAGGTATTCCTGTTATCAAAACCGGAGATGATAAAAACATATGGTATCTTCACTACTAATTACGGTTCCATAGACCAGACATTCACTCCTCTAGGAAAAGAAGAAGAGGTGACTGTACCTGAAGGAATTGCCCATTTCCTTGAACACAAACTTTTCGAGAAAGAGGACAGAGACGTATTTCAGGATTTCACTAAGCTAGGAGCTTCCGCTAACGCCTTCACTTCTTTCACGAAAACTGCATATCTGTTTTCAGCAACGTCTCACATTTATGAAAACGTAAGGACGCTTGTGGATTTCGTTCAGGATCCGTACTTTTCAGAGCAATCAGTGGAGAAAGAGAAGGGGATCATCAGTCAGGAGATCCGGATGTATGATGATCAACCGGATTGGAGAGGGTTCTTCGGAACAATCGGAAGCTTATATCACAAACATCCGGTGAAAGTGGATATTGCAGGTACCGTGGAGTCGATCCAGGATATTTCCAAAGATGACTTATATATGTGCTATGAAACATTTTATCATCCATCAAATATGGTGTTGTTCCTTGCTGGGAATTTTGAACCGGAAGAAATGATGAACTATGTACGTGAGAACCAGAACAGCAAAGAGTTTCCGGAAGCGCCGGCTATTAATCGGAGATTCCCCCGGGAACCTGTTTCCGCATTCAAATCGGAAAATTCCATTCAGATGGCCGTATCCACTCCGAAAGCGTATATCGGTCTGAAAGAACAAGTAGCTGAACTTTCAGGTGAGGAGCTGCTTCGTTCTGAATTATTGTCCGACATGCTCCTGGATTTCTATTTCTCCACGAGCGGGAAATATTATGATGAGCTTTATCAGAGTGGTTTGGTCGATGATAGTTTTCATTTTGAAACGGAGTGGGAGAGAGAGTTCGGGTTCACCGTCCTTGGCGGAGATTCACGTTCGCCGGATGCTTTTTTGAAACGCTTGAAAAAAATGCTGCTTACAATGAAGAAAGAAACGATCACTGATGAAGATTTCGCACGGATGAAGCGCAAGAAAATTGGAGAATTCATGCGTGCACTTAATTCTCTTGAGTTCATTGCTAATCAGTATACGCACTATCACATGCTCGGAATTAATCTGTTTGACGTATTGCCGTTCATCGAATCACTGAAAAAGGAAGACATGGAGGAATTCGTTGAAAACTGGATGCAGGAAAGCAGGATGACGACTTTTCAGGTTAAACCGAAAGAATGAAGAAATGTTTGGTCATAGGTGGCAGCGGTGATATCGGACAGGCGATTTGCCGAAAACTATTAGACGACGGATGGACTGTTGGGGTCCATTATCACTCTTCGCCCCCCACCTTGGAACTACCCTCTTCCAGTTTCACTATTCAGGGTGATCTCTCCAATTCAGAAGGTATCGAATTATTCCTGGAGAAATTGTCCCCCGACTGGGACGGGGTCGTGTTCGCAGCCGGAAGCGCTTTTCGAGGCTTGTTTCAGGATAGTGGCGAAAAAGAGATGGATCTTCTGTATAACATCCATGTGAAGTCGATGTGGCGCATTACAAGTTATATCATTCCTTCTATGATAACGAAAAAGTGCGGAAGCATTCTTGTGGTTACTTCGATTTGGGGAGAAACCGGAGCCAGTACAGAGGTGCTGTACAGTTCAGTGAAGGGGGCCCAGCGCACTTTCATTTCTGCGCTTGCAAAAGAAGTTGGCCCAAGCGGGGTAAGAGTTAACGGCGTGGCGCCAGGAATGATTGATACAAAAATGAATCAGGATTTCAGCGAAGAAGACCTTCATACAATCGAGCAGGAGATTCCTTTGCATAGACAGGGGAAAGCCTCGGAAGTAGCGGACGTATGTTCCTTCCTTCTTGGGGAACGTTCTTCCTATATAACTGGAGAAATAATCAACGTTTCCGGGGGATGGAAATGATTCTTTCCCGTATGTTCATAGAGGAAGCGTTGAATAGCTACAGGGGGAGGAGTAACAACCCCAACCGCCTGATAAACACTTAATTCGAGACCGTTCAGAAATTCTGGACGGTCTTTCCGATTTTTGGTGTAGATATTCTTTCTTAATGAATCAAAATCATTTATGATAGTAAGAGAGCATCTAGTCTCTCATCATTCGTTACATTGAGGAGCTTCTGATATGGAGAAAAAAGAATGGTATCTGGAATATCAAATTCAATATAATCGACCAGGCCTGCTCGGGGATATAGCGTCTTTGCTAGGTATGATGTCCATAAACATCATCACCATCAATGGGGTGGAAGATTCTCACAGAGGGATGTTGCTGTTATGCAAGGAAGAAGTG
This sequence comes from Salimicrobium flavidum, assembly GCF_900156645.1. Taxonomy (GTDB): domain Bacteria; phylum Bacillota; class Bacilli; order Bacillales; family Halobacillaceae; genus Salimicrobium; species Salimicrobium flavidum. The sequence goes on along the minus strand of NZ_FTOC01000001.1, from coordinate 327,397 downwards.
CAAATTAGCCGGTTAAGGTCAATTTTAAAAACGATGGATACTATTGAAATTACGAAATTGAGGAAACCTAAACTGAGAGATCGATTAGCGGTACGGCATGGGCGGTATATACATAGCGATATCGATGATCGAAAAACATTTCGTTTTGTCCGTAAAGATCTTGGTCTGCTGGTAGACTTCATGGCGGAACTATTTATGAAAGAAGGGCATAAGATGATAGGCATTCGTGGTATGCCTAGAGTAGGAAAGACGGAATCGATCGTAGCCGCGAGTGTCAGTGCTAATAAACGATGGTTGTTTTTGTCCAGCACTCTATTGAAACAGACGGTGCGCAGTAAATTGATCAAAGAGGAATTCAATCCGGATAACGTTTATATCATCGATGGAATGGTGTCTGCAAGAAAAGCTTCCGAAGAACATTGGCAGTTGATCCGTGAGATTATGCGACTGCCTGCGATGAAAGTTGTGGAACATCCGGATATTTTTGTTCAGGAAACAGAATACAAAATGGATGATTTCGATTATATTATAGAATTGAGAAGTGACGAAAACCAGGAGATCACTTACGAAATAGCTGAGAAACAAAGGGACCACGGTTTCGGAGATTTCGGTGATGGGTTTAATACGTTTGATTTTTAAAGGTTGGTGAAAAAATGGAACTCGGATCCCGGCTCAGAGAAGCGCGGAATGCCAAAGGAATGTCATTGGAAGAAGTACAGGCATCCACTAAAATTCAAAAAAGATATTTGCAGGCAATCGAAGAGAATAATTTTGATACACTTCCAGGGAAATTTTACACCCGGGCATTCATCCGGGAGTATGCTTCGACGGTAGGGTTGAACCCTGAAGAAGTTATGGAAGAACATAAGAGTGAGCTTCCATCGATGGATGATGAAACTACCATCCCTTATACAAGAGTGCAAAAATCAAAGCAACAGCCTTCCCCGACAAAAGGAAGCAGTTCAGGGAAATCATCGAAAGTTTTTCCTGCTATCATAACTGCAGCGCTCGTCGTCGTCATCGTTTTTGTCATATATTTCTTTACACAGCAGCTTTCCACTCCGTCAGAGACCGCACCGGAGGACGATCAACCACAGGACGAAGTGGTGATCTCTGATGATGAAGGAAACGGTAACGAGGAAGAAAGTCAGGGAGAGAATGCTGGCGAAAGTGGCTCGGGGGAAACTGAAGGAGAAGGAGAGACGGATTCAGAGAACACGGAAGAAAACCCTCCTTCGGAAGAATCAGAAAAGGAACCTGAAGAGGAGCAGGCAGCACAAGTGGAGTTGCAACAGACAGGAACCGGCGGTTTTCCTGAGCATACGTATCAAGTGACGGACGCCGAAGAGAAACAGGTGACGATTGAACTGACAGGTGAGTCATACCTCGAAGTGACAGCACCGAAAAATGGTGAAAACCTGATCGATCCTATCATTTACTCCCAGGCGGACAGTCCGCTTACGATTGATGCCTCCGCTCACGAGCAACTCTTTTTGAAAACTGGGTCTGCCGGAGCATTGAATGTCTCCATCGATGATCAGCCGGTTGAATTTCCTGCTGATATGACGACACAAAAGTTACTTATCAATTTTAATTAGATGAAAAGCTGTCTCTTACCATGTAGACAGCTTTTTGTTAGCAGGGAAGAAAAATATTTCCTCCTTGTATAAGTTTTCACGAAAAGGGGATGTTGTTTTGAATTTACCAAATAAGATTACGATTTCACGCATTTTTCTCATACCGATTTTCATTATTCTCGTGTCCGTACCTTTCGGGTGGGGCTCGTTCGAGATGGGGGAAAGAGAACTCCCTATCTCTCATCTACTCGGAGCTATTTTGTTCATCATCGCTTCTACGACGGACTGGGTGGATGGATACATTGCTCGTAAGTACAATCTGGTGACGAATCTCGGGAAATTTCTCGATCCTCTTGCCGATAAGCTGCTCGTCAGTGCCGCGTTGATTGTGCTCGTCGAAGCGGGCCTTGCTCCGGCCTGGATCGTCATCATCATCATCAGTCGTGAATTCGCTGTGACCGGCCTTCGTCTTGTAGCTGCCGGTGATGGTGCCGTCCTGGCGGCGAGTCAAATGGGGAAACTGAAAACATGGATACAGATCGTTTCGGTCTCTCTGTTGTTGCTTCACAATTTCCCGTTCGCTTTTGTAGGTCTGCCGCTCGGGATCATCTCTTTATATCTAGCTATGATTATCACCGTTTATTCCGGGTATGACTACTTCAAGAAGAATTGGCACGTAATGAGGGATTCGAAATGATGAAGTGGAAAGCTGAAATCATCGGCATAGGGACGGAACTTCTGCTCGGTCAGATCGCCAACACGAATGCCCAGTGGCTTTCCGATCAATTGGCAAGACATGGCATTTCGATTTACTATCACACAGCTGCTGGAGATAATCATTCCCGTCTATCGGAACTTTTCCATACCGCCCAGCAACGCTCCAACTTGATTATCGTAACCGGAGGACTCGGACCTACCGAGGATGATTTGACAAAAGAGGCAGTGAATACGCTGTTTCATCAATCTTTTCACATGGACGAGAATGCTAAAGAAAAAATAGAGGCTTTTTATGAAAAGAACGGGACTACCATGACTTCGAATAACTATAAACAAGCCCAAGTCTTCGACAACGCATATGTTCTGACGAATGAAGAAGGTATGGCCCCGGGGCAGATTGTCGAGCATGAGGGAGCGGTGTGGGTATTTCTACCGGGCGTGCCGGTAGAAATGAAGTATCTCATGACAAATGGGGTGTTCCCTTATTTGAAAGAAAAATATGTCCTTCAAACAGAAATAAAGTCTGAAATGCTCCGGTTCATCGGGATCGGGGAATCCACACTTGAAGACCTTTTGGCTGAACGAATTCGCACTCAGACGAACCCCACTATAGCTCCCCTCGCTTCTCTCGGAGAGGTGGGGGTACGTCTTACAGCTTCAGGAGACTCGATAGAAGAAGCGGAAGACATGCTGGCAAAGGAAAAGAAAAGTATTTTGGCTTTAGCCGGGAATTATTATTATGGCAGTGATGATATTATGATCGAAGAAAAAGTATCTGAACTGCTCGATAGTCGCGGCTGGATGATTTCGGCAGCTGAAAGCCTGACCGGAGGTGGCTTCCTCAACAATCTGATAAGTGTTCCTGGTGCTTCTGATGTTTGCGCCGGAGGTATGGTTACATATACGAAAGATTCCAAAGAGAAGGCACTCGGCGTTTCTTCGTATATTACAAACAGATACGGAACTATCAGTAAGCAATGTGCGGAAGCTATGGCAGAAAGAGCCCAGTCCGTATTCGGCTCTGACATAAGCGTCAGCTTCACTGGTGTAGCGGGCCCTTCCACTAGCGAAGGACAATCTCCGGGGACGGTGTATATCGGTGTGAAAGTTGCTGAAAATCGAGCATATCATCATTTCCTACACGTACAGGGCTCCAGGGAACAAGTTCAGAAAAAGGCGATCAAGAAAGCTTATCAACTTTTATTTCATATACTGAAAGATTAATTATTTCTCGTTTCAAACGTATGATTGTGAAATTTTCTCCTTGGGATTTCTCAAGTTTCCATGATATCCTGCTGAGGAAAAAAAGGGAACGTTTATTCGTGTTTTAGTTGGCAAATGAATTAAAAAGAGTTATGATAGGTATAGAAAAGAGGAAAGGGGTATTTGATGAGTGAACGTAAACAAGCCTTAGATATGGCGTTAAGACAAATAGAAAAACAGTTCGGTAAAGGCTCTATCATGAAGATGGGGGACCAGGCAGGTAGAAGAATCAGTACTGTTCCGAGCGGATCGCTTGCTCTCGACGTCGCTTTGGGAGTAGGTGGGTATCCGAGAGGGAGAATCGTAGAGATTTATGGTCCTGAATCTTCTGGTAAAACCACGGTCGCTCTCCATGCGATTGCAGAAGCTCAAGCATCAGGAGGGCAAGCAGCTTTCATCGATGCCGAGCATGCTCTTGACCCGACGTACGCAAAAGCCCTCGGTGTCGATGTTGAAGAACTACTGCTCTCACAGCCTGATACCGGAGAACAGGCTCTTGAAATAGCTGAAGCACTTGTGCGAAGTGGAGCAGTGGATATGATTGTAGTGGATTCCGTGGCTGCTCTCGTACCTAAAGCTGAGATAGAAGGGGAAATGGGAGATGCGCATGTCGGTCTCCAGGCAAGACTTATGTCTCAGGCTCTTCGTAAGCTCTCAGGCGCGATCAGTAAGTCGAATACTACAGCAGTATTCATTAACCAGATCCGTGAAAAAGTAGGAGTTATGTTCGGTAGTCCGGAAACGACTCCCGGAGGACGTGCGCTTAAATTCTATTCGTCCGTACGGTTAGAAGTGCGTCGGGCTGAAACATTGAAACAGGGAAATGATATGATCGGTAATAAAACGAGAATCAAGGTCGTGAAAAACAAGGTTGCTCCTCCGTTCCGTAAGGCCGAAGTCGATATCATGTACGGCGAAGGAATATCCCGGGAAGGAGAGCTTGTCGACATAGCGACAGAGCTGGACTTGATTAATAAGAGCGGCTCCTGGTACTCCTACAATGGGGATCGTCTCGGTCAAGGCCGTGAAAATGCGAAACAGTATCTCAAAGAAAATGCGGAAGTATATGAAGATCTGAAACAGCAGATCCGGGAACATTATGGAATGAATGGAGAAACGAAAGAAGCGCCGGAGGAAGGGAAATCCTCTGACGATGAAAACCAGGAATCGCTGGATGTATGATTGAAAGCAGGGCTAAACGGCCCTGCTTTTATTCGTATGCGTATGTACTATCTTGACATACTATATAGGCAAGCATAAAATGGATATGTATCATTCCATTTATTTTACCTATGATTTCGATACGAATTAATGAAAAAGTAATGATGGTAAAACAAAAGATGGGCTTTTTGAAGCATGAGGAGGTGAAACTATGGGTATTGTATCCACGATCATCTTCATCTTGCTTGCCCTGATCATCGGATTGGCTGCAGGATATTTCGTCCGGAAATCCATTGCCGAAGCGAAGATTTCCAGTGCTGAAGATCTTGCGAAGCAAATTGTTGAAGAAGGTCGAAGGAATGCAGAATCAGCAAAAAAAGAGGCTCTTCTTGAAGCGAAAGAAGAGAATCAGGCGTTTCGTCAGGAAGCCGAAAGTGATATTCGTGAACGTCGTACGGAACTGCAAAAGTTCGAAAATCGTTTGAATCAAAAAGAAGAAAACCTCGATCGTAAGAGTGTGACACTCGATCAGCGGGAGCTTTCTCTTGAGACGAAGGAAGAAACGCTGACAGAGAGACAGACTCAACTCGAAAAAGAAGAGGCAGATATGCAGCAGCTTGTAGAGCAGCAGCAATCTGAATTGGAAAGGATTTCAGGTTTGACATCGGACCAAGCGAAACAAGTCATTTTGGACCGTGTCGAAAATGATCTGTCCCACGAGACAGCACTCATGGTGAAAGAAGCGGAAAACAGGGCGAAAGAAGAAGCAGATAAGAAAGCGAAAAACATTCTTTCTCTTGCGATGCAGCGGTGTGCTGCCGATCACGTTGCAGAAACAACAGTTTCTGTCGTGAATCTTCCGAATGATGAAATGAAAGGGAGAATCATCGGGAGAGAAGGTAGAAACATCCGCACTCTGGAAACACTCACAGGAATTGATCTGATCATAGATGATACTCCAGAGGCAGTTATTCTTTCAGGATTCGACCCTGTACGCCGTGAAATAGCCCGTATGTCCCTTGAAAAACTCGTGCAGGATGGGAGAATCCACCCGGCACGGATCGAGGAAATGGTCGAAAAATCACGTAGAGAAGTTGATGACTATATCCGGGAAATCGGTGAAGAAACGACGTTTGAAGTTGGAGTGCATGGTCTCCACCCAGATCTTGTTAAAGTGCTTGGACGTCTCAAATACCGTACTAGTTATGGTCAGAACGTTTTGAAACACTCGACGGAAGTAGCGCACCTCTCCGGATTGATGGCAGCAGAGCTGGGTGAAGACGAAACACTTGCCAAGCGGGCAGGTCTTCTCCACGATATCGGTAAAGCCATTGATCATGAGGTAGAAGGAAGCCACGTTGAAATTGGTAAGGAGCTGGCGGTTAAATATAAAGAAAATGAAACTGTCGTCAATGCTATCGCTTCTCACCATGGAGACGAAGAGCCGACTTCGATCATCTCTGTACTCGTCGCAGCTGCGGATGCACTTTCCGCTGCAAGACCGGGAGCGAGAAGTGAAACGTTAGAAAATTACGTGAAACGATTAGAGAAACTCGAAGAAATTTCGGAATCATACGATGGAGTAGAAAAATCTTTTGCAATCCAAGCCGGTCGCGAAATCAGAATCATGGTAAGTCCTGATGAAATTGATGATTTAGAGGCAACCAAGCTGGCCCGAAATATTCGAGGCCGAATTGAAGATGAGTTGAATTACCCTGGACATATCAAGGTCACCGTAATTAGGGAGACGCGTTCAGTGGAATACGCAAAATAAATGACAGGAAAAGCGGCTTAATGCCGCTTTTCTTTATGTTCATACTTAAGTGGGAAAGGAAGAGGATTGATGAGAATATTATTCATAGGTGACGTTGTAGGGTCTCCGGGAAGAGAAATGGTGGATACTTATCTGCCGAAATTGAAACAGAAGTATCAGCCTACGATGACAGTCGTCAACGGGGAAAATGCAGCATCAGGTAAGGGAATAACAGAAAAAATTTACCGTCGTTTTCTTGAAAAAGGGGCTCAGGCAGTTACATTAGGTAATCATGCGTGGGATAAGAAGGAGATTTTTGAATTCATAGATGATGCAGACCATATGGCCCGGCCTGCAAATATGCCAGAGGGTACGCCTGGGAAAGGGCTTGTTTTCGTAAAAACACCTCATGCGGAAGTAGCTGTCATAAATCTTCAGGCTCGTACATTTATGGCACCGATCGATGACCCCTTCCGGAAAATAGATGAGCTGATCAAGGAAGCGAAGAAACGAACAAATATAATATTCCTTGATTTTCACGCGGAAGCCACCAGTGAAAAACAGGCTATGGGATGGTACGTCGACGGAAGAGTCAGTGTGAACGTGGGCACACATACACATGTCCAGACCGCCGATGAGCGTATTCTTCCGCAGGGCACCGCTTATATTTCCGATGCAGGTATGACTGGTCCGTATGACGGGATTCTTGGTATGGAGCGGGAAGCAGTTATGAAAAGATTTCTTACTCAGTTGCCTGTACGTTTTGAAGTACCGAAAGAAGGAAGAAGTCAATTGAGTGGAGTGTTAATAGATATTGATGATAAGACCGGTAAAGCTAAAAAGATCAAGCGGATTCTGATTAACGAGGACCATCCCTTTTTCAGCTGAAGTTTGAATTTTGTAAAAACTTCCTTCATAATAAAAGGTAAATGATTTCTCATCCTACGAATCTAGTAATGCGTGAGAGTAGTATATGAAGGAGGAACCAGTGATGGATGTTTTAAAAGTATCAGCCAAATCAATACCGAAATCTGTTGCCGGAGCTGTAGCGATGAAAGTCCGAGAAACAGGCACTGCCGAAATCCAGGCAATAGGAGCAGGTGCTTTAAACCAGGCTGTGAAAGCGGTTGCGATAGCGAGAGGTTTCGTCGCTCCAAGTGGGATGGATCTTATTTGTATCCCCGCCTTTACGGACATTACAATTAACGAAGATGAGCGGACAGCTATTAAACTCATCGTGGAACCGAGATAAATAACAGGCGTTTCTCCCGACCGGGGGGAACGCTTTTGTATAGTGCGATTTCTTTCGTAAAAACATAAATAGTTACTAATCATTCCTGATGTAAACTGTTATATGTTATAATTGCATAGTTAATTTGCACGGTTGAAAGGGGATAGCTATGAACGAACAGCAGAGAAGAGAAATGGATCAGGTTCGTCAGAAAGATCCAAAAGATAACCTTGATCGAATTAAAGATAAAAGCACCGACGAGTTTCTGAAATATTTTGAAACAACATATCAACCACCTAACATGCGTGACGCTCAGAGACGTCGCAAAAAGGATGTCGATGTGCATTATGATTTTTCGATACCAGAAGAGATGCAAGGTGTGGGAAAAGATAGAAAGTACTTAATCCGTACGTATGGCTGTCAGATGAACGAACATGATACGGAAGTGATGGCAGGAATTTTTGAAGCAATGGGGTATGAATCCACCAAAGAAGCACATGAAGCGGATATCATTCTATTGAATACGTGTGCCATACGTGAAAACGCTGAGAATAAAGTGTTCGGGGAAATCGGTCATTTGAAATCACTGAAGCGGGAGAATCCTGATCTTATCCTCGGGGTTTGTGGATGTATGGCTCAGGAAGAAGGAGTAGTCAACCGGATTCTCAAGAAGCACCCGTTTATCGACATGATTTTCGGAACTCATAATATCCATAAGATTCCGGAACTCTTGAAAGAAGCGATGTTCAGTAAAGAAATGGTCGTAGATGTCTGGTCTAAAGAAGGAGACATTATAGAAAATCTGCCTCGCTCCAGAAAAGGCAAAATCAAAGCATGGGTCAACGTCATGTATGGGTGCGATAAATTTTGCACATACTGTATCGTTCCTTATACAAGAGGGAAAGAACGTAGCAGAAATCCTGAGGACATCATTCAGGAAGTTCGTCATTTGGCAGCTCAGGGATACAAAGAAGTAACGCTTCTCGGGCAAAACGTCAACGCTTACGGCAAAGACCTCGATCTTGAATATGGTCTCGGGGATTTGATGGATGATCTTCATAAAATAGATATCCCTCGAGTAAGGTTCACGACGTCCCACCCGAGAGATTTCGATGATAGATTGATAGAAGTTCTTGCTAAGGGTGGGAACATGCTCGACCACATCCATCTTCCGGTTCAATCCGGAAGCAGTGACATCCTGAAGATCATGGGCCGTAAGTATTCACGGGAAGATTATCTGGAGCTCGTTCGGAAAATCCGTGCAGCGATGCCTGATGCGACACTTACGACAGATATCATTGTAGGGTTCCCGAATGAAACGGAAGAACAATTCCAGGAAACTCTGTCTCTGGTTGAAGAAGTAGGGTTTGAAGCTGCATACACATTCATATTCTCGCCCAGGGAAAACACCCCGGCTGCGAAAATGAGGGACAAGGTGTCGGATGAAGAGAAGAAGGACCGCCTCCAGCGGCTGAACGCCCTCATCAATAAACAATCGAAAGAAACGATGGAGACCTATGAGGGAGAAGTCGTACACGTACTGGTCGAAGGCGAAAGCAAGAATAACCCCGATGTCCTGGCCGGTTATACGAAAAGGAACAAACTCGTGAACTTCATAGGTCCTGATTCGGCTATCGGAAAAATTGTTCCGGTCAAAATCAAGCAAGCAAAAACGTGGTCTCTTGATGGAGAAATGGTAGAGACGACAGTAGGAGTGAAAGAATAATGGCAGAGTATACAAGAGAACAGGTATTGGACGAAGCGAAGGATTTGGCAAAAATGATTTCCGAAATAGAGGAAATCGATCGTTTCAAGCAATTGGAAGCAAAACTGAATGAAAATGATAAAGTTCAGTTATATATCAAAAAGATAAAAGCTCTTCAGAAACAGGCGGTGAACTTCCAGGCTTACGGGAAGACGGAAGCTCTGGAAAAAGTGGAGAAAGAGATCGACCGGCTACAGGATGAACTGGACGAAATTCCGGTAGTAGCCGAATTCAAACATTCCCAGGTGATTGTGAATGATTTGTTGCAGATGATTTCACGCACGATTTCAAGAGAAGTTACGAACGAAGTGATTAAATCCACCGGTGGTAATATTCTGAGTGGGGAAACAGGGTCGAAACAGGCAAATAGCGGATGTTGAATTGAAAGAAGCCCTCTGATCAGGGCTTCTTTTTTCTTCTCATAAAAGACAATTTTAAGGAGTTAGTATTAATAACAAATTTAATATATCTTTTTTCATACTTAGTAGCAACTCGAATATAAGAAAAAAATCAACAAACTATACATCGGAATACTACTTACGACGGTAGATGCGATTTTTTAATAGGTTCATAAACTATGCTATAATTGATACGACTATAGAGTAAGTGCTGGGGGAAAAGATATGTCTACATACACACCAATGATGCAACAATACTTACAGGTCAAAGCGGACTATAAAGATGCATTTTTGTTTTTCAGACTCGGGGATTTTTATGAAATGTTTTTTGAAGATGCTTTAAAAGCTGCCAAAGAACTGGAAATTACGTTGACCGGTAGAGATGGTGGAGGAGAAAGGATTCCGATGTGTGGTGTTCCTTATCACTCTGCCGAGAATTATATTAAACAACTCGTAGAAAAAGGATATAAAATAGCTATATGTGAGCAAGTTGAAGATCCTAAGCATGCAAAAGGAGTAGTGAGAAGAGAGGTTGTTCAACTCATTACTCCAGGGACGGTGATGGAAGGGGCGATGCTTGAAGAAAATGAGAATAATTTTCTTGCGTCCATATCTGAACTCGATGGAGAGACGTATGCTTTAAGTTATGCAGACTTGACCACCGGAGAGACGAGCGCGTCTTATCTCGGGACGGATTTCCATTCATTGATCGGAGAATTGTATCATCGTCCGGTTAAAGAAATTGTACTGAGTGAAACGATTGCTGCTGAAAAACAGGAACACCTGGTAGAGCAACTTAACTGTACGATTTCTTTTGAGGAAAGAACCGAAGTGCCTGATGAAGAGAATAAGCTGGTGGAAGAGCTCGAAGAAGATCTTATTCCTGTCTTCGGTAGACTTTATAACTATATTAAACGGACACAAAAAAGAGCGATGGACCATCTTCAGCCTGTTCAATTTATTGAAATCGATCAATATATGAAACTGGATATGTACTCGAAAAAGAATTTGGAACTTACTGAAACTCTTATGAAAAAAGGAAAGAACGGGAGTCTGTTTTCTGTCATTGATGCGACCGTCACAGCAATGGGAGCACGACTCCTGAAAAAATGGGTGGATCGTCCTTTATTGAACGAAGACTCTATTGTTGAACGTCAGTCCATCGTTCAGGGTTTTATGGATAATTTCCTTTATAGGGATGAGTTCAGAGAAGATCTCACTTCTGTTTACGATTTGGAGAGGCTTGCCGGTAGAGTGGCTTACGGGAATATCAACGCCAAAGATCTAATCCAACTGAAGCAATCGCTCCAGAAGATTCCTTATATTTTATCATTGCTATCCCACATCGATGTTCCAGCTGTTCAAACGTTTGTTCAACGCATGGACCCTTTGACAGAGCTGGAAAGCCTTCTCGATAAAGGCATTCACGAAGAAGCGAGAATCACAATTAAAGAGGGAAACATCATCAAAGATGGCTATTCAGATTCCTTGGATGAGTATAGGGATGCACAGATAAACGGAAAGAAATGGATTGCTGAACTGGAACAACAGGAAAAGGAACGTACAGGCATCAAGTCTCTGAAAATCAAGTATAACAAAGTTTTCGGCTATTTTATTGAAGTGACCCGTGCAAATCTCACCCATGTTCCAAAAAGGTACGACCGAAAACAGACACTTACGAATGCAGAGCGCTTTATCACTCCTGAACTGAAAGAGAAGGAAACTGTCATTCTAGAAGCTGAAGAAAAGAGTATAGATCTGGAATATGAGCTGTTCCTGGAAATAAGGGAACAGGTAAAAGGTTATGTTAACAAAATCCAGCGCTTAGCCAAAGATATTAGTGAATTGGACGTTTTACAGGGGTTCAGTTTTATAGCGGAAAATAATGGATATGAAAAACCTTCTTTTTCTTCTCGAAGAACCGTCGATTTGAAAAATAGTCGTCATCCAGTCGTAGAAAGGGTAATGAAGGATGATTTCGTGCCAAACGATATATACATGGACGAATCAACGAATATATTTCTTATCACCGGGCCGAATATGTCAGGGAAAAGTACGTATATGAGACAGATGGCATTAACCTCAATCATGGCTCAAATAGGTTCCTTCGTTCCGTGTGAAAAGGCCACTCTTCCAATATTTGATCAGATCTTTACGAGGATCGGCGCAGCGGACGATCTGATTTCAGGACAGAGTACTTTTATGGTGGAAATGCTCGAAGCGAATAATGCGATCCAGCATGCAACGAATCGGAGCATGATTTTGTTCGATGAAATCGGGCGAGGCACGAGCACGTATGACGGTATGGCTCTGGCTCAATCGATCGTTGAATATATCCATGAAAACATCAAAGCCAAGACATTATTCTCGACCCATTACCATGAGCTTACAACACTTGATAAAGAACTTCTTTCCTTGAAAAATGTTCATGTAAGAGCGGAAGAAATAGAGGGAAGGGTCGTCTTTCTCCATCAGATCAAAGACGGGGCCGCTGACAAGAGTTATGGAATCCATGTAGCTGAGTTGGCAGAGCTTCCGAAAAACGTGATCTCAAGGGCACAGAAGCTCTTGGATCAATTTGAAGCGGGGGATTCTCCAAACGATGACCGGCAGTTAACATTATTTGAACCGGAAAAGATCGTTACAGAAGCACCAGGGGACACATCTTCAACTTTGCTGGAGGAAGAGTTGTCTCGGCTGCAATTGATGGAAATGACACCTATGGAGGCAATGAATGAACTATACAGGCTTCAAAAAATGGTGAAATGACAGGAGGGGCGCTATGAGTTCTATTCATGTGATGCCTGATGCTCTTGCTAATAAAATAGCTGCAGGGGAAGTCGTTGAACGGCCGGCTTCTGTTGTCAAAGAGTTGATGGAAAACAGTATGGATGCCGGAAGTACAGTGATCAATATAGAATTGCAGGAAGCCGGGCTTGAATTCATTCGAATTTCTGATAATGGAAAAGGTATGGAAAAGGAAGACGTCGAGAAGGCCTTCCATCGTCACGCGACTTCCAAAATAAAGGACGAACATGATCTGTTTCATGTGAAAACTCTCGGGTTTCGGGGAGAAGCTTTAGCAAGTATAGCAGCTGTCAGTAAATTGACGGTGAAAACGTCTACAGGGGATTCATCAGGAACACGTTTATATATGGAAGGTGGAGAAACGAAAGAACAGACGCTCAGTGATGCAAGGCAGGGAACAGATATAAAAGTCGAAGAACTCTTTTTCAACACTCCTGCCAGATTGAAATACATGAAAACCATCCACACAGAACTCGGGCACGTGACGGATGTTGTAAATCGAATGGCTTTAGCCCATCCGGAAGTGAAAATCAAACTGGAACACCAGGGAAAAGTGATTTTTCAAACAAGTGGACGAGGAGAGAAACTGCAGGTCATTTCTCAAATTTACGGTAGTCATGTGGCCAGGCTCATGAAGAGAGTTTCGGGGGAAGATAAAGATTTCAGAATCGATGCTTATGTAGGAAAACCCGAAATCACCAGAGCTTCAAGGCAATACATGTCGTTAATAGTGAATGGGAGGTTCATACGAAATCAGAAATTGGTGCAGGCTATCTTGAAAGGGTATGACACCTTATTGCCGATTGGTAAATATCCGATAGCCCTGATTGCGATAGAAATGGATCCGGTTCTCGTTGATGTAAACGTCCATCCTGCAAAATTGGAGGTCCGTTTCAGCAAAGAGCAGGAACTTTTCGACTTGATTCAGCAAACAATCCGAAAAGCATTCCGTGAAGAAACACTCATCCCTGAGGCTTCCATGGCCCAAAAGAAAGATAAAAGCAAAAATGAACAAACTTCTATGGTATTCGAAAGATCTGAACCGGTTGCTGAAAAAAAAGGAATGCAAGACCCGCCACGACAAAATAAAGGTGAACAACAAGCAGTTATTGAAAAAATGGAGGAGGAACCTTCGTTGAAAGAAGAGGAGGGTATCTCCAGGCAGGAAGAAAAGATTACTGGTCCTCCTTACAGCAATGAAACTACCTCTAAAAGAAGAGTGCCGAAAATGTATCCGATCGGACAGCTGCACGGAACATATATAATTGCTCAAAACGATGAAGGAATGTACATGGTCGACCAGCATGCTGCACAAGAAAGGATCAAATATGAGCGATTCAAGAAAAACCTGGCTGAACCTGAGCATACGGTTCAGGAGTTGCTTGTCCCCCTTACGTTCACTTTTCCTGCGAAAACGGCAATGAAAATCGAAGAGAACATGAAAGCTCTTGAAGAAGTCGGTTTGTTTTTTGAAACTTTCGGTACTAACACATATATCGTCCGTTCTCATCCGAAGTGGTTTCCGGAAGGATATGAAAGTGAAGTCATCGAAGAAATCGTAGAAGAGCTTGAGCAGACCGATAGATTGAGTATCGAAGAATTGAGAGATGATGCTGCAGCACTTATGTCATGTAAAGGATCGATCAAAGCTAATCATCATTTGACGACGAACGACATGGAAGTGCTGTTAGAAGATCTGACAGCGGCAAAAGATCCGTTCACTTGTCCGCATGGCCGGCCCATCATCGTATTCTTTTCAGGATATGATATCGAGAAAATGTTCAAAAGAGTGATGAATTGAACGTTTATTCAATTTAAAAGGAGATGTTAAGAGGATAACCTCTTAACATCTCCTTTTTTGTTTGATTATGTCATCTTTATGAATAAAAAATTAAAATTGCTGTTGCTTTTGTTGCTGTAGCAGAAATTGAAAATAGTTCTCCAGTTGCTGAACATTGCTGGTCTCCAATTTCATCAACTCTTCATACTTAAGAAAAAGAGGGGGAGAAAGATTCATTTCTCTCATATGTTGCATAATTTTTGAATATTGATCCACCGATGAGTCAGATAATCCTAAAAGATAATCGGAAGTAGTATATAAAGCAGAAGCCAGATTACGAATATCATTCACATCAGGAAAAGTGTATGCTCTTTCCCAATTAGAAACAACCTGGGAGGTGACTTCGATTTTTGCAGCCAGTTCCTGTTGAGTATAATTATTCTCTTTTCTCAACTCCTTGATTTTCTCATGTAACATTAGTATCACTCTCCTATAATCATCATACTAAAAAATAACGGAATAAGAAAGAGAAACTAACGATAAAGTTTACCTTTTGTAACGATTTCCGTTTCTTATCTGTAACGTAATCAGTTACAAGTTAATAACGTTTTCCGTTACTAAAGAATAACAAAACCCGTTACCTATGTAGTTTTTCCTTCGACTCATGTAAAATGAGGGGTGGAAAGTGGTGATAATTGATGAAAAATACAGTGATCTCTATTGTAGGGCCGACGGCAGTCGGGAAATCCAAATTAGGAATCGAACTTTGCGAAACATTCAATGGAGAAATCATCAGCGGGGATTCCATGCAGATTTATAAAGGTATGGATATTGGTACTGCCAAGGTTTCAAGTGAGGAAGCCCGTAATATCCCGCACCATATGATTGATATAAAATCTCCTGATGAAGAATTTTCTGCAGCAGAGTTCCAAAGTAAAGCCAGGCATTTAATTGAAGATATTATTTCGAGAGGGAAACTTCCAGTCGTTGTAGGAGGCACGGGGATGTATATCCAATCCCTTCTATTCGACTATTCTTTTGCGAAACAGCCAAAAAACTATGAAGTAACAAAAAGGTTGGAAGATGAGTTGAGTGAGCGTGGAGGAAAAGCTATGCATGAACGTCTGGCTGTTGTTGATCCGGAAGAAGCCGGTAAGATCCACCCCAATAACACAAAGAGAACGATACGCGCTCTCGAAATATTGGAAACCACCGGAATAACGAAAACAGAACACCACAAAAATCAAAATACTTCTCCTTATAATTATTGGATCATCGGTTTGGAAATGGAAAGAAATTTGTTATATAACAGAATTGACCAAAGGGTCAATTCAATGGTCAGAGAAGGACTGGTAGAGGAAGTGGAAACTTTATTGAAAAGTGTGCCGAGGGACGCCCAAGCTATGAAAGCTATCGGTTATAAAGAATTGATCCCTTACCTGGATGGCGAGATCGAATTTGAAGAAGCGGTGGAATTGTTGAAGAGGAATTCCCGCAGGTATGCAAAGAGGCAGTACACGTATTTTAAAAATAAGCTTCCGGTTGATTGGTACGAAGTGAATGAACAGAACTTCACTGAAAAAAAGTTGATGATTTTAGAAGAAATAGAAGGATTTTTATTTGGAACAGAGAATTAAATATATATGTAGAGAGATAGAATGGAGGAGGTACATTTCATGGCACAATCAGTAAACATTCAGGACAATTATTTAAATCAGTTACGTAAAGACAGAATCCCAGTTACTCTATTTTTATTAAATGGTTTTCAATTAAAAGGTACCGTTAAAGCATTTGATAATTTCACCGTCCTTGTAGAAACCGAAGGGAAGCAGCAACTAATATTCAAACATGCTATATCGACGTTTGCTCCTACTAAAAATGTATCAATAGAAGAAATGTGAATTGGGTGCTTTAAGCACCCAATTTTCTTTTTTCGAATCTTTTTCCATATGAAGTATTTATGAGATAATGAAAGACGACCTGGATTTCGTTTATGATGTCGCTTTTGTATAATCTGTAGTAAATATGAAAAAGAGAGTGCAACACACGAGGAGGAATTAGCTTTTGGATAAAGAAAAAGTCCTGATACTAGCACGTAAAAACCCTTTACATAAGGAAGATTTCGACTATTCGATCGAAGAATTGAAGGATCTGACGGATACTGCGGGAGGAGAAGTGGTTCACACGTTAGTGCAACAACTCGAACGACCCCATCGAGCTCACTATCTCGGGGATGGTAAACTTACGGAAGCTGAAGAGCTGATTGATGACTTGGGCATTAACCTCGTAGTCGTCAATGACGAGTTGACCCCTTCTCAGCTCCGAAATATTACGAATAGACTTGAGGTGAGGGTCATTGATAGAAGTCAACTTATTCTTGATATATTCGCTTACCGGGCTAAGACGAAGGAAGGGAAGTTGCAGGTGGAGCTTGCTCAACTGCAATATTTGCTTCCGAGACTATCAGGACAGGGGACTGAGCTATCGCGTCTCGGAGGTGGCATTGGTACCCGTGGTCCTGGTGAGACGAAATTGGAAACGGATCGCCGGCACATAAGAAGAAGAATCACCGATGTCAAAAAACGGCTGGAACAAGTAGTCGAACATAGAAAACAGTATCGGGAGCGCAGAAAAGAAAATAATGTTTTTCAAATAGCTATCGTAGGATATACGAATGCTGGAAAGACGACATTTTTTAACAAAATCACTTCTGCAGAGTCCTTGCAGGAAAATCAGTTATTTGCAACGCTTGATCCGCTGACGAGACAGACGAAACTCCCTTCCGGTTTACAAGTGCTGATTTCTGATACCGTCGGATTTATTCAACATTTGCCGACCACGTTGATCGCTGCTTTCCGTTCCACGCTTGAAGAAGTGACGGAAGCCGATTTCATTCTGCATATTGTAGATGCCTCTCACCCGAATCATGAAAGTCATGAAAAGACTGTCCTTTCGTTGCTAGGGGAGCTCGAGGCAGAAAATATCCCGAAACTGACTGTTTATAACAAGCAGGATAAAGTGAGTGGGCCGTTCACTCCGATGGAAAAACCTTTTGTGAAAACCTCCCTCACAGATGATACAGATGTCCCAAACGTGATTTCGGCCATCGAAGGTGTACTTCGTGACATCTGGGATCCGTATCATATTTATGTGAAGGCAGAAGAAGGGAAATTTCTGAACACGCTGGAAATGAACACCATTGTTACGGTGCGTGAGTTCAAAGAAGATAGAAAAGAGTACGTGGTGCGAGGGTATATAAATCCGGAACATCCGCTTAGGGATAAACTGATCCCGAAGGAGTCGGAAGATGAATAAATCGATGCATGTGGAAGAAGAATTAGCCCCATATAAGAAAATGATTGAAGATACAGCCCTATATAATCAGGAGAAAGTGCTGGATGCTTTTCAGGCAAAGCGAGTGTCGGATCGTCATTTCCACTCGGAAACCGGATATGGGTATGACGATGAAGGGCGAGAAGTTCTTGAAAGTGTCTACGCTGAAATTTTTGGTGCTGAAGATGCTCTCGTAAGGCCCCAATTCGTCTCCGGAACACACGCGATCTCTACTTCATTTTTCGGTATTTTGAGACCTGGAGACAAGCTATTGTATGTCACTGGTGCTCCTTATGACACGTTAGAAGAGGTGATCGCGCCCTCGAAGGAGGGGGAGGATAACGGATCTTTATATAACTATGGCATCGCTTATGAATCATTGCCATTGAAAGACGGTCAGGTCGACGTCGGGAGATTCGAGGAGGTTATCACCTCCCGTACTAAAATGGTGGCTATCCAACGGTCGAAAGGATATGCGGATCGACCTTCATTTACGATTGAAGAAATTGGAGAAATCGTCAGGGAAATTAAAAAAGTGAATCCAGAAGCGGTTGTATTCGTCGACAACTGCTACGGAGAGTTTGTGGAAAAGCTGGAACCTCCGGAAGTCGGGGCCGATCTCATAGCAGGGTCATTAATCAAAAATCCCGGTGGTGGAATCGTAAGGACCGGCGGGTATATAGCCGGAAGAAAAAGTCTTATTGAAAGATGTGCTCACAGACTCACGGCCCCCGGACTCGGTAAAGGAGTCGGCTCAAGCCTTTCTGTTTTGCAGGAAATGTATCAGGGCATTTTTCTTGCTCCTCATATAGTGGGGGAAGCGCTGAAGGGAGCTGTATTTACTGCCAGATACCTGGAGACGGAAGGGTTCGCTACAAGTCCCTCCTATGATGAGTATCGAACGGATCTCATTCAGTCGGTTTATTTCGATTCTGCTGAACAGATGATAGCCTTCTGTCGGCAGATTCAAGCTGCTTCTCCTGTGAATAGCTTCGTTCATCCGGAACCTGGCCCGCTGCCCGGGTACGATAATGAAGTCATCATGGCTGCAGGTACCTTTATTCAGGGGGCGAGTCTTGAATTGACAGCGGATGGTCCGCTTCGCCCGCCTTATATGGCCTTCATTCAGGGTGGGTTAACTTTTGAACATGTGAAAATTGCTATAAGCAGGGCGGTCAAAGCTGTGTGGAAACAAGGATCAGAGTAATCTGGTCCTTGTTTTATGTGAACTTTTCTAACATCCCTTGACATTTATCTGTTTTGAATTATACTAATAGTAAGAATTTTTTGAGGAGGTGGCACAAATGAGTGATGATATCAGACGCTCGATGCCGCTATTTCCAATGGGGATCGTCCAGTCTCTGACCGACCTCACTCCTCGGCAAATTCGTTATTACGAGCAAAATGAACTTGTAACTCCTGCTCGTTCCAAAGGAAATCAGCGCTTGTTTTCATTTAATGATGTAGACCGGCTTTTAGAGATCAGATCTCTGATTGAAAAAGGTGTAAACCTTGCCGGAATCAAGCAGGTGTTTGATTTGAAACAGGAAGAGAAGCAGCCGGAATACAAACCGGAAGAAATCGAAGAGGTGCACAATCAACTCTCCGAGAAAGAGTTGCGGAAAATGCTTCGTAATGAAATTATGCACGAAGCGGGTAAAGGGAAATTTGGACTTAGACAGGGAGAACTGTCCAGGTTCTTCCACTAAAAATGTACAGGAGGCACACGCATGGGATTAACCAGAAAAGAAATTTACAAAAAGATCGAGGAAGAGAACGTAAAATTCATCCGACTACAATTCACTGATATGCTCGGAGTAATTAAAAACGTAGAAATTCCATTCAGCCAGCTTGATAAAGCTTTAGATGGGGTAATGATGTTCGATGGTTCTTCAATCGAAGGTTTCGTACGTATTGAAGAATCCGACATGTACTTAGTTCCTGACTACGATTCGTTCCTGGTACTGCCTTGGACGTCCGAAAAAGGGAAAGTCGCAAGATTCATCTGTGACATTTACAACCCGGATGGTACACCTTTTGAAGGTTGCCCACGGTATAACTTAAAGCGTAATCTCAAGAAAATGGAAGAACTCGGATTTTCCGCGTTCAACCTCGGTACAGAGCCTGAATTCTTCCTTTTCAAACTTGATGAAAATATGGAACCGACTCTTGAACTCAACGATAAGGGTGGCTATTTCGACCTTGCGCCAACCGACTTGGGTGAAAATTGCCGTCGTGATATCGTGCTTGAGCTGGAAGAGATGGGTTTTGAAATTGAAGCGTCCCACCACGAAGTGGCACCTGGACAGCATGAAATTGATTTCAAATACTCTGATGCAGTGAAACACTGTGATGACATCCAAACGTTCAAACTTGTCGTTAAGACGATCGCCCGTAAGCATGGTCTGCACGCAACCTTTATGCCGAAACCATTGTTTGGTGTGAACGGCTCCGGTATGCACGCAAATATGTCTCTTTTCACAGAAGATGGTAATGCTTTCTTCGACGAAAATGGGAAAGAGCAGCTTTCTGAGGTAGCTTATCAATTTACAGCGGGAATCCTGAAGCACGCAATGGCTTTCACAGCTGTGACGAACCCGACTGTAAACTCGTACAAGCGCCTGGTTCCCGGTTATGAAGCGCCTTGTTACGTGGCGTGGTCTGCACAGAACAGAAGCCCACTCATCCGCGTGCCTACTTCCCGTGGTGTGAGTACACGTATCGAAGTACGTAGTGTTGACCCTGCCGCTAACCCGTACCTTGGCATGGCAGTTCTATTGGCAGCCGGACTTGACGGGGTAGAGAATAAACTCTCCGTACCTGAACCGGTAGACCGTAACATCTATGTTATGGATAAAGAAGAACGTGAAGCAGCGGGCGTTAGAGACCTTCCTGCTACACTTTACGATGCACTTCAGGAGCTGAAAAAAGATAAAACAATGGTTGATGCTCTTGGCGAACATCTATACGAACACTTTGTCGAAGCAAAAGAAATCGAATGGGATATGTTCCGTACCCAAGTACACCCTTGGGAGAGAGAACAGTACCTGCAGATCTATTAATTCAAAAACCCTTCGGAGCGCAGCTCTCCGAAGGGTTTTTATTCATTTCCCCACAATAATGAAGAGTTTGAATAAGAACAAACAGACCCGCACGGGAGCGATAAATTCACTCGCGTGCGGGTCTGTTTTGAAAAGAACGATTTAATTTATATGGCTATCTGATCAGTGAACACTCCGGAACAACCCGACCACTTTGCCTAGAATAGTTACATCATCGAGAAGGATAGGGTCCATCGCTCTGTTCTCTGGCTGAAGCCGAACATGATCCGATTCTTTGAAAAAGCGTTTGACAGTAGCTTCCCCTTCATCGGTCATACCAACGACGATATCTCCGTTTTGTGCCGTGCTCTGTTTGCGAACGATAACTTTGTCTCCATCGAGAACCCCGGCTTCAATCATACTTTCCCCCTGAACGACCAGGATGAACGTGTCTTCATCTGTGCTACTTATAGCATCAGGAATCGGTAAATATTCCTCGATATTTTCTATTGCTGTAATAGGAGTACCCGCTGTTACTTTACCTATGACAGGAGCGAAAGATGCTTCTCTTTTCGGGATTTTCGATTCCTGTTCGTCTTCCAAATCGATAACCTCGATAGCGCGCGGTTTCGTAGGGTCTCGTCTGATGAAACCTTTCTTTTCGAGACGGGCCAGATGACCGTGGACTGTAGAACTTGAGGCAAGACCCACGTACTTGCCGATTTCTCTGACAGACGGAGGGTAGCCTTTGTCAATCACTTCCTGTTTAATGAAGTCTAATATCTCTTGCTGTCGTTTTGATAGGTTAGTCATGTGCTCACATCCTGTATATAAAATTTATTACATACATTGTAGCATGGTGTTCGCATAAATACAAACAGGCGTTCGAATTTCCTGTTGACAAGAACAATAGTTCGTATATAATATGAATTACACGAACACAAGTTCCAAGGAACAATAGTTCTTACAGGAGGTATTCTATGTTTCACAAACTTTCGAAACAAGACGTGACACACATCATTTTATTTATTTTGAGCTTGGTTTTTCTTTATTTCTCCATGGTCTCCAGTGCCTGATTCCTGTATCATCTCCGGAGAGAAGGGGGTCATAGGATGAGGGCGGTCTTGTATTGCAGGGTAAGTACAGAAAAAGAAACGCAGGAAACATCCATACAGAGACAAAAAGAAGAATTATTGAAACTGGCCGGAATTCATGGCATGGAAGTCATAGAAATTATCATAGAAAAAGAAAGCGGCTACTCTATTGAAAGAGAAGGGGTATTGAAAGCACTCGATCTTTTTTCTGCCGGGGATGCAGAAGCACTGTTGATTCAGGATGAAACTCGTCTCGGGAGAGGGAATACGAAAATAGCTTTATTACACCAATTGGAAAAACTAGGAGTTTCGGTGTTTTCCGTTACAGGAAATGGAGAACTTGAGGTGTCGGAATCAGACTCCATGGTGCTCCAGATTGTAGGTATCGTGGAGGAGTACCAGCGCCAACTTCACAATATGAAAATAAGACGGGGTATGAAAAAAGCAGTGGAGGAAGGGTTCAATCCTCTCGAAAATCTGAAAAACATAGATCAAGCCAAAGGCAGGGAACGGAAAGATTTTCCTATAGAAGAAGTGATAAAGCTAAGGGATAAAAAACTCACGTTCCAGGAAATTGCATCCACGTTGAGGGGGATGGGGTACGATATTTCCAAAGCTACCGTTCATAGAAGATTCAAAGAATATCAATCAGTTGAAAACAGTGAGTACACGCGTTACGATATATAAATAAATCAATTCTGCAATAAGAATGAATAAGAGGTGATGGAACCGTGTTATCACAGGACAAACTTGATCGTATAAATGCACTGGCCAATAAGAAGAAGGAACAGGGCTTAACTTCCGAAGAACAGTCAGAACAGCAGGAATTACGCCAGGAATATTTACAAAACGTTCGCAAATCGTTCAAAAATCACTTGAAAGGGATGACAGTCATCGACCCTGAAGGGAAAGACGTAACCCCTGAAAAAGTGAAACGCATGCAAGAAAATGAGAAAAAACATTAAAAACCTGCGAATCAAAACGCAGGTTTTTTGATGAAAACGCTTTAGTGACTTGCTATGAAACTGATTTCATTATAGGATTGTACTTGTTACATATTCCGCACCTGAAAGGGGAATGACATTGACAAAAAATATTGAAGCACAGTCTATTAATACTATTCGTACACTGACAATTGATGCAGTCGAAAAAGCGAGCTCCGGACATCCGGGGATGCCAATGGGCACAGCTCCTTTAGCTTACAAGCTTTGGACAGAATTCATGAACCATAACCCTAAAAACGCCGACTGGTTTAACAGAGACCGGTTTGTTTTATCAGCAGGGCACGGATCCATGCTGCAGTACAGTCTCCTGCATCTATCCGGGTACAATGTTTCTATTGATGATTTGAAAAATTTCCGTCAGTGGGATTCTAAAACTCCCGGTCACCCGGAAGTAGGTCACACCCATGGCGTAGAAGCGACGACGGGTCCACTCGGTCAAGGTATCTCTATGGCAACCGGAATTGCTATGGCTGAAGCGCACCTTGCAGCGAATTACAATACGGACAAACATAACGTGGTGGACCACAATACGTATGTTGTCTGCAGTGACGGAGATCTGATGGAAGGTATTTCACACGAATCAGCTTCTCTTGCCGGACATCTGGGTCTCGGGAAACTCATCGTATTGTATGATTCCAACGATATTTCACTCGATGGTGAACTGAATCGTGCTTTCAGTGAAAACGTGGAAAAAAGATACGAGGCTTACGGCTGGCAGGTTCTTCGTGTGGATGATGGAAATGACACGAAAGCTATCGTCGATGCGTTGAAACAAGCGAAAGATAATACGGAACAGCCGACAATGATTGAAGTGAAAACGGTTATCGGCTATGGGGCGCCGACGAAATCCGGAAAAGCGGACGCTCACGGTGCACCTCTCGGTGAAGAAGAAGTGCAGAAGACCAAAGAGTATTATGGATGGGAGCACGAACCTTTCCATGTGCCGGATGAGGTTTATGCGGACTTCAAAGAGAAAATTCAGGATCGTGGCGAAAAGAAAGAACAAGAATGGAATCAGCTATTTGAAGAGTATAAGAATTCCAATCCTGAACTAGCCGAGGAACTGGAAAAAGCGATGAATGGTGAATTGCCGGAGGGATGGGAACAAGCCCTTCCTGTTTATGAACCTACCAGTGATAAAGTGGCTACTCGTGCGACCTCCGGAGAAGCGATCAATGCACTATCTGACAAAATCCCTTATTTCTTCGGGGGCAGTGCAGACCTTGCAGGATCAAACAAAACGACAGTAAAAGCGCAGGAGGACTTCGCTAAAGGGAATTATGCCGGTCGTAATATATGGTTCGGGGTACGTGAACATGCCATGGCTGCCGCATTGAACGGTATGGCTCTTCACGGCGGTCTGAAAGTGTACGGTGGCACGTTCTTCGTGTTCAGTGACTATTTACGTCCTTCTCTTAGACTGTCAGCGATTCAGAACCTTCCCGTTAACTATGTGTTTACTCATGATTCTATCGCTGTCGGGGAAGATGGACCTACACATGAACCGGTAGAACACTTGGCCGCTCTTCGTGCAATTCCTAACCTCTCCGTCATTCGTCCGGCGGACGGTAATGAATCAAGTGCTGCATGGAGACTTGCACTTGAATCTACGTCGCAACCGACGGCCCTTGTGCTCACAAGACAGGGACTGCCGACGCTTGAAGGTACAAAGGAAAAAGCGTACGAAGGTGTGAAAAAAGGTGCCTATGTGTTGAGCGGTTCCGAGAAAGAGACGCCGGATACGATTCTTTTAGCTTCCGGGTCTGAAGTGCAGCTCGCTGTAGCAGCCCAAAAGGAACTGAAAAATAAAGGCATCGACGCCCGGGTTGTCAGTGTAGCTTCCTTTGATCGATTTGAAGCTCAGAGTGACGCGTATAAAGAAGAAGTACTTCCAACGAGTATCCGTAACCGTGTCGCTATTGAAATGGCCACGTCCTTTGGATGGGACCGTTTCGTAGGACTCGACGGAAAAGTTGTCGGCATTGACCGCTTCGGTGCTTCTGCTCCAGGAGATACGGTTATCGAGAACTACGGCTTTACTGTAGAAAACGTAGTGAAACAGGTGGAAAGTTTCGTTAAGTGAAATTAATACAGAAACTCCGGATACCTTCCGGAGTTTCTGTATGTTACATACTTTTGCAAAAGATCAAAGCACCGTTCATCAGTAGTGTTGCTATCCATCAAGAGGCCCAAGAGCAGACCAGCCGACTCCGGCGGAAAGCTTCCGTTCATATGGGAGGCATTCCGGGGAATCGTCTGTGAAGGGTGAAGAGGATAAGTTTCTTGTTTCAGCTTATGAGCGGCGATATGATATAATGTAGGAAGAAATGCAGTAGTGGTACGAGGGTTTACTAGTCCGACAGATATGAATTTGGACAGTTTTTCTTGACTGGCGACTAGGGAACGAGCAATTTTTTAATCGGAAAAGATTTCTTAGTGAGAGAGGGCGTTGTTTTGGGCAAACAATAGGTGGTAGCCGTGCATCCCCTATTGTAATCCCCGTCCCGATTTACTATACTGTTATGGGATATATCACGAAAGGGGAACTAATCATGGAATTAGGAATTATATGGATCATTCTGATTGCATTGGTTGCGCTGCTTGCAGGAGCGGCATTAGGGTTTTTCATTGCAAGAAAATATATGATGAATTATTTGAAAAAGAACCCGCCAATTAACGAACAAATGTTGCGGACGTTGATGATGCAGATGGGGCAAAAGCCGTCTCAGAAGAAAATCAATCAAATGATGAAGCAAATGAATAATCAATCGAATCAATCAAAATAACGGGATTCCTTATTAACGAAAATACTTTCAAGCCACTCTTACTATTGGTGATGATCACTAATGTTGAGTGGCTTTTCTATGTATAGAGCGGAGATTTTGCGAATCACATCTTATAAATACTTAGTAGTTACTCCGAAACGCAAAACAACCTCCAACCAATAATCAAACTACAAGTGATGAAGGAAATTTTATTCGTCTTTTAAAATAATTTTTGGTAGAATGAACACACAAATGTATAGTTGAAGAAAGTAGGTGTCTTTTTGTGAAGAGAAACAGCAATGATTTGATTTTAAAAACGATGACTTCGATAATCGCGTTTATTCTTCTTGGCTTCTCCGTTTACTTATTCTTCGCGGGGCATAATGCGCCGGGAGGAGGATTTATCGGAGGCTTGATGACCTCTGCAGCTATAGTATTAATGAATATGGCGTATGGGCAGTCAGGGATGAGGAATTCTCTGCCGATTAATTTCCGATTTCTCTTTAAACTTGGGCTTTTAATCGCATTGTTGACCGGTATGGGTTCTTTTCTTTTCGGGGAACCGTTTCTGAGCCAGACCTTTGCTTACTTTCAGCTTCCTATCCTTGGTCGGACGGAACTGGCTACAGCACTCTTATTCGATCTCGGTGTTTATTTAACGGTAATCGGTGTCACGATGACGATCATACTTTCCATCGCGGATGATCGTAGGGAAGAAGTTACGCAGTAAGGAGTTATCCTATGAATACTTTTTTGTTGATTGTTTCCACGTTTGTAGGGGCTGTCATGGCCGTTGTTATGATTTTTGTCAGAAAAAAGGCATCCGAACGACCTGCCAGTATCAAAAAAATTATACTACCGCCTTTGTTCATGAGTTCAGGAGCACTGATGTTTGTGTTTCCGATGTTCAGAATCAGCGCATCTCAAGTGGTGGAAGCATTTGCTGTAGGAGTATTGTTTTCAGTATTCCTGATTTTCACCTCCCGGTTTGAAGTATGGGAGGGGAGGATCTACCTTACTCCTTCGAAGCTGTTCATCGGGGTATTGATGGGATTATTGGCTTTCAGGATTGTTTTCAAACTGATCATCGGCCAGGTGATTTCCTTCGGTGAAACGAGCGGGATGTTTTTTGTGCTCGCTTTTGGAATGATCATTTCCTGGAGACTGGCAATGCTTTATAAATATATTAAGCTAGAGAAAAGTATGGAAACGACAAAAGCACCGCTATAATCAGCGGTGCTTTTGTTTATACTTCAAGCAGTTCTTCATAAGGAGCTGTATCTATTTCTTTCTCTTTCAGTTTCTTTACGAGAAATTTATGGTCACGTTTTGGTGTAGCAAGGATATAACCTTCTATAATCGTATCCTGTGTCATGTGACGGAGTCTTCTTTCTAATGCGAGTCTCCCGATTTCGCCGGCGATTCGTTGCTGAGCCACGTCCCTGAACAATTCGGGGACAGGAGAAGTCAATTCTTCTAAAAAGATTTTCTGATCCTCGCTCCACAACTGTCTTGTCTTTTCTATATAGAATTCTTCCCAGTCAATCGTTGAAATCCCATCTTCTTTCGGCATCCGTTTCAGGAATTTGCGGAACATGAAAAATCCACCGATCCCCATAAGTACGATCATGATGAGGATCCAACCTATTATGAACAATGAAAATCCGAGATTCATAGTATCACCTATTCTTTCATAGTCACTCTTTATTATAAAAGGAATGGGGCACAAACACAATGAAGTGCAGCATAAAAAAATAGTCTATTCATTTTACTTTGAAATTGTTTTCATTTACAATATAAAGGGCGTAATTATAGTATTGCAGTAGGTGAAAAGAATACATTTTTCTTTTTACAGTAAGAATGATAAGGGGGATAAGAGACATGGCAAACCATCCATTCAATGCGAAAAAGCAATTTGAATCAAATGGAAAAACGTACAATTATTATGACTTGAAATCTCTGGAGGAAGCGGGACTGGGTAAAATATCACGCCTTCCTTTTTCAATTCGGATTTTGCTTGAATCTTTGCTTCGTCAGCACGACGGAAGAGTAATCGCTGACGAACACGTAGAAAGCCTGGCGAAATGGGGACAGGACGACAGCAAAGGAGAAGATGTGCCTTTCAAACCATCTCGTGTCATCTTGCAGGACTTCACCGGGGTGCCGGCGGTCGTCGATTTGGCAAGCTTAAGAAGAGCGATGGTCGACATGGGTGGCGAACCGGAAAAGATCAACCCGGAAGTACCGGTGGACCTTGTTATCGACCACTCTGTACAGGTAGATCAGTACGGTACAAGTTCGGCGCTTCAAGCGAACATGGAACTGGAATTCGAACGGAACAAAGAGCGTTATGAATTCCTTCACTGGGCTCAGAAAGCATTTGATAACTATCGTGCTGTACCACCTGCAACCGGTATTGTGCACCAGGTGAACCTGGAGTACATAGCGAACGTCGTACATTCAAAAGAGAATGAAGACGGGAGTGTGGATACATACCCTGACACACTTGTAGGTACAGACTCTCACACGACGATGATCAACGGTCTCGGTGTTCTCGGCTGGGGTGTAGGCGGCATTGAAGCGGAAGCGGGCATGCTTGGCCAACCTTCCTATTTCCCTGCACCGGAAGTTATCGGAGTTAAACTTAAAGGAAGTTTCCCTCAAGGTACTACAGCGACTGACCTGGCTCTTAAAGTGACCCAGCGCCTGCGTGAAGCGAACGTGGTCGGGAAATTCGTCGAGTTCTTCGGGCCTGGGCTCCAGGAAATGCCGCTTGCCGATCGTGCTACGATTTCCAATATGGCTCCTGAATACGGTGCAACTTGCGGTTTCTTCCCGGTAGACGGAGAATCCCTTGATTATCTTCGCCTTACAGGGCGTACGGAGGAACAGATTGACCTTGTTGAAAAATACTGCAAGGAAAACAGCCTGTGGTATGACCCTTCTTATGAAGATCCGGAATTCACTGAACTTATTGAAATAGAACTGGATGAACTGGAGCCGAACCTTTCTGGACCGAAACGTCCTCAGGATTTGATTCCTTTCTCTGAAATGAAAGAGTCGTTCACAAATGCGATAACTGCTCCGGAAGGAAACCAGGGCTTCGGTTTTGATGAATCCGAGTTCAATAAGAAAGCAACCGTGGAATTCGCAAACGGAGACACAGCGGAAATGAACACAGGGGCACTGGCTATCGCAGCTATTACATCATGTACGAACACGTCCAATCCACATGTGATGCTCGGAGCAGGTCTGGTAGCGAAAAACGCAGTTGATAAGGGCTTGGATGTTCCAGAATACGTAAAAACTTCTCTTGCACCCGGTTCTAAGGTCGTAACCCGCTATCTCGAAGATTCCGGGTTGATGAATTATCTGAATCAGCTAGGTTTCAACCTTGTCGGGTATGGTTGTACGACATGTATCGGTAACTCGGGTCCCTTGCTTCCTGAGATTGAAAAAGCGATTGCGGATACAGATTTGACCGTTTCGTCCGTACTTAGTGGGAACCGGAACTTCGAAGGTCGTATTCACCCGCTCGTGAAAGCGAACTATCTGGCGTCGCCACCTCTTGTCGTTGCCTATGCACTGGCAGGAACTGTAAATATCGACCTGAAGAACGAACCGATTGGTCAGGATCAGCAGGGCAATGATGTATTCTTCGACGATATCTGGCCAAGTCAGGAAGAGATCAAAGAACAGATCTCCAGTGTAGTGACGCCTGAAATCTATCGTAAAGAATATGAAAATATATTTAATTCCAATGAAAAATGGAATGAGATTGAAACGACCGATGAGCCTCTGTATGACTGGGATGATGAGTCCACCTATATTCAGAATCCTCCGTTCTTCGAAGGGCTTTCCAAAGAATCAAACCCTGTGAAGCCGTTGAACGGAATGCGGGTAATCGGTAAGTTCGGAGATTCTGTCACAACCGACCACATTTCACCGGCCGGTGCCATCCCGAGCAGTATGCCGGCAGGCGAATATCTGCAGGAAAAAGGCGTGTCTCCTCGTAACTTCAACTCCTACGGGTCCCGTAGAGGTAACCATGAAGTGATGATGCGTGGTACGTTCGCTAACATCCGTATCCGTAACCAACTGGCTCAGGGTACAGAAGGCGGCTATACGACGTACTGGCCGACAGAAGAGGTTATGCCTATCTATACAGCAGCTATGAAGTACAAAGAGGATAACACGCCTCTTGCTGTCATCGCCGGAGATGATTACGGTATGGGAAGCTCCCGGGACTGGGCTGCGAAGGGTACGGACCTTCTTGGTATCGAAACGGTCATCGCTCAGAGTTTCGAGCGTATCCACCGTTCCAACCTGGTTATGATGGGTGTCCTGCCATTGCAGTTCCAAAGTGATGACACGATCGAAACACTCGGCCTTACTGGTCGTGAAACGATCGACGTGGAAATCGGTGAAGACGTGAAGCCGCATGATCTTGTAAAAGTCACAGCTACGGATGAAGACGGGAATAAGAAAGAATTCGAAGTTATCGCCCGTTTCGACAGTGAAGTAGAAATTGACTACTACCGTCATGGTGGCATCCTGCAAATGGTGCTTCGTAACAAGCTGAAATAAGAAGTTCTCGAATGAAGAGGTGTGCGGTTCGTCCGCACACCTCTTTCTTTTTCCTGCTAACGTTCAGGATTTCTATTCGGAAAACTTTTATGGTAAACTTTCAGAAGATACGGTAAAGGGGTTCGTTCACGATGAAAAAATTGACCACACTTATCATAGCATCATTCCTTATCGCACTTGTACTTTATAGTGTAGTGGAATACACCAATGGAGCGGAGGAGTCGGGAGGCGAGTACAATGTGTCCGGGGACACCGATCAGGAAGGCACAGCAATCGTCCCTCCTGAAGCCGACGAAGGAATCGAAATAGGGGAACAGGCGCCGAATATCCCGCTTCAGACTCTCCAGGGAAAAAAGACAAACGTGGATCACTACAAAGGCAAACCAGTCATATTGAACATATGGGCTACCTGGTGCCCGCCCTGCAAGGAAGAAATGCCGGGGGTGCAAAGATTCCATGAGAAGTATGGGGAAGACGTGACTGTTCTCGCTGTCAATGCGACCTCCACCGAAGAGGATCCTTCGAATGTTTCCCGGTATATCCAGAAGGAAGGTTTTACATTCGAAACGTTGCTTGATAAGGAAGATCAGCTTTCTGAAAAGTATCAGACTTTCACGATTCCAGCCACCTATTTCATTAATAGTGATGGAACGATCCACTCCCGTAAATTCGGGCCAATGACCTATGAGTTCATGACAGACAAAATGAAAAAACTTGATTGATACTTGATTGTAAAAAGATCACTCCTTCTGGTGGTCTTTTTTTAAAGCGATCGAGCTATGGTAAAATACAGACAGGAAGGAAGTGAAAGGATGGCCGTGTCAGAAGAATGGAAATCAATCGAAACTGCTCCGCCGTGGAAAGAACCGGAGATTCTGCGGATGCTCGAAGAAGAAGGACGTAATGCGAGGGAGAAAGCTTTGCTTCGTGTTGCTCTCGTTTATCATAGACTTCAAAGACAGCCGAAAGGGGATGAATTATCTCCGGGGATATTGGCAGAAGCGAAGAATGCAGACGGTACACTGAAACTGATCAGGGAAATGGAATCGCTGCAGCATCTGTTGCGCCTTATCCACTATACAAATCGGTTTATTCAACATGCCCCTAGTTTACGTGAAACGGATCATATCAGCCAAAAGGTGAAAAAAACGACTGAACTCCAGGAGTCTCTATTGTTCCTTTTACGGTTATTCGACGAAGATTATGTGAATCAGACCGTAGTGGATGCGAGGTCGCAGTGGAAGACGTACCAACAGTTAAATGAAACGATGGCTCATCTGGAAGAGATAGTCAGGTATGCATTGGAGACACGCGAATCGAAACGGATGAAGATATCGACTTCAGAGGTTAGCCGTCTGTTACGCCGGGTGGAAGAGGAGACGAAGGAGCTTGAATTCCATCTTCCTATTGCTTTCAAACATACACCCGGACGTTCGGCACTGGATGCGCTTGAAGATATGATCGGACTTGAAGATGTGAAGACTTACATCCATCAGTACTATCATTTCCTGAAATATCAGCAGGACCGGAAGACATTCGGTTTTTCCATGGTGGATGAACCTTCCCTGCACATGATTATGACGGGGAATCCAGGAACAGGCAAAACGACCCTGGCAAGATTATTGGCTGAGATCTACTATGAACTAGGACTGCTCCAAACGACGGAAGTGGTGGAAGTGAACCGTTCCCATCTGGTCGGTTCTTATATGGGACAAAGTGAAGAAAACACGATGAATTACATAAAAGAAGCACAAGGGGGGGTATTATTCATCGATGAAGCCTATAGTCTTAAGCGGGAAGGCCAATCCGGAAACGACTACGGTCAGGCTGTGATCGATACGCTCGTTTCCGCCATGACGAGTAAGGAGTACGCAGGGACGTTCGCGGTGATCCTTGCCGGATACCCGGAAGAAATGAGACAGTTTCTGTGGGCGAATCCCGGGCTGAGAAGCCGTATACCTGAACAGAACCGCCTCGATCTTCCGGACTATTCCTCGAGTGAGCTACTTGAGATCGGCGAACATATGGCACTCGAGAACGATTTCTTTTTTACCAAAGAAGCGCTAGGACGCCTGGAGATATTGATTGAAAAAGAACAGGTCGATGAATCGTTCGGTAACGCCCGTAGCGTCAGAAACCTCGTCCTGAAAACCATTTTCTATAAAGGATCCCGGGAGGCCGTGGACGAAGGGGATAACTGGCTTGCCCATATGAGGATCACAGAGGAAGACATGCGCTGGGAGGATGAGAAGGAGCAGAAACAACGTTCCGGGGTGGAGCGGCTGCATGAATTGATAGGTCTCGATACAGTGAAAAGAGAGGTGGAGAAGCTTTCCTCCTTTGTCCAAATGCAACAACAGCGGAAAAAGGAAGGCTATCCTACTGTACCTATCCAGCTCCATTCTGTATTCAGCGGAAATCCGGGCACCGGTAAAACGACGGTCGCCGAGATCTACGCCACTGTACTGAAAGATTGTGGCCTTTTAAAACGGGGGCATGTCGTAGTCGCTTCCCGTAGTGATCTCGTAGCGGGATTTGTAGGTCAGACAGCGATAAAGACGAAGAAAAAGATACGAGAGGCTCTTGGTGGAGTGTTGTTCATCGATGAAGCTTATTCGCTCCGAAGCGGAATGAAAGATGATTTTGGGAAAGAAGCTATTGAAACACTCGTGGATGAAATGACCAAACAAAATGAAAACCTCGTCGTCATCCTTGCCGGGTACGAAGAAGAAATGAAGAAGCTGATTGAAAGTAATCCGGGACTTGCTTCCCGTTTTAAGAAATTTTTCCACTTCCCGGATTATTCCGCGCAGGAATTGCTCCGAATGATGGAGAAAACCGTAGCAACTTACTCGTATGAGCTGTCTCCAAAAGCGCGGGAGTACTTGGAAACGGCTTTGTTGAATACTCGCGTAGAAGGAAATGGTCGTTTCATCGGAAATCTGATGGATGAAGCCGTGCAGTATCATGCATGGCATCAGCAGGGAGAAAATACGAGCCTCATTTTTACTGAAAAAGATATAGAAGAAGCATGGAGAGCAGTACGAAGGGAGTCCTAAGAATGAAGATCAATACGACAGAAATTCAGGTAAGGTATCAGGAGACGGATATGATGGGAGTGGTCTACCATGCGAATTATCTCATATGGTTTGAAATAGGCAGGACGTCCCTGATCGAAGAGTTCGGGTTCAGCTATAAGGAGATGGAGGATGCGGGAATCGTCTCCCCGGTGACAGATGTAAGAGTCTCTTTTCAAAAACCGGTAAGGTATGGAGACCAAGTATCGGTGCGTACGTGGATTGCTGAATACACCGGTGTCAAAACGACGTATGCTTATGAAGTGGTCCATCATGACGGCACGGTTGCTGTCACCGGATCTTCCGACCATGTCCTCGTTAAGAAGGACACATTTCGCCCTACCTCCCTCAGAAAAGCGTTCCCGACCTGGCATGAAACATATAAGCTTGCGGTGGAACAAGACTGATGGCGTTCGGCATCGGAAAAAGCGAGTTAAGGCAGTGGAAAAAGGACGTGGTACAAGGGGAGATTTCTTTTTTGACACATTATTGGATCGATGATCGATTCCCTGGATGTGACACGGTGACGAAAGTGGGCTGTAGTGATGTCGAAAAGTTGAAAAGGTGGGGGAGGAAGTACGGACTTAAGCCGGAATGGATCGATTTCAGAGAAGCCTTCCCCCATTATGACCTGTTCGGGAAGCATCAGTTTGACATATTGCAGGCGGAAGGAAAAGAGGATCACATCAGGCGTTTTGAACTGGATAAAAAAAGGAGCCGCTATATGTGAAGCGGCTCCTTTTTAGCAATGGATGTTCAGTTTTCGTAAGACATCGCAGGCTCTTCCCATTGCTCATCATAAGAAACGTGGAGGGAGTGATTGTCAAAGTACCATTCATCCGATTTTTCAATATAAAATGTTATACCTTCGACGCTCGTTTCAGCCACAGCTTCGTAAGGGGTATCCACTTTGATACCCAATGAAAAACCGGGTTGCAATCCGCCGACTCCCCCGTACCTTACATAAAACTGGAGATTATCGTTTTCCTCAAGGTCAAGCTCGTCTTTATACCAGGAGGCTGCTTCTTCTGTAACTGTAATATTCATGGAATCACTCCTTCTGTTTTTTCTCCGGTACCACGTCTACTCCTCCAGGATGAAACGGGTGACACTTCAGGATCCGTTTTCCAGTGAGGACCATACCTTTCAGGAAGCCGTGCGTTTGAAAAGCAACGAGGCCATATTCCGAGCATGTCGGATAAAACCTGCAGGTCGGGGGAGTGAAAGGACTGATTCCTTTTCGGTAAAAACGGATCAGACCGATCATCAGTTTCGTCATCATCAGAGTTCATCAGTTCGTTTATCGAAAGTCAGGGAGGCGACAGCATCGTGTAAATGAATCGACTCTTCGTTGCGACAGGATACTTCGAAAGCTTCTACAAACGGGTGTTCATATAAATCTGCGGCCACAAGGCGGACCATGTCTTCGACGAATCTCGGATTTTCATAAGCCTGTTCCGTGACCATTTTTTCATCCGGACGTTTCAGAACAGGGTGGATGCGTGCGCTGGCGTTGCTTTCAGCGGCTTCGAGAAGAGCTTCCTTCCAATCCGTGCGGGCTTCGTCAAAATCTTCTTCAAGAGTGACGGCCATAGATACATTCCCTCGTTGGTTATGAGCACTATACTCACTGATTTCTTTCGAGCATGGACACAGTGTCGTTATTTTCCCGGTTAATCCGGTCTGGATATCGAATCCGTCCGTTCTGGAATAAGATACGGAAATAAAAGCGTCCGCATGATTCATACCGGCAAGTTCCGAAGAAGGACCTTTCCGCTCAAAAAACCAGGGAAAATCGACCTTGATGAAGGCATCATCCCGCTTGAGACGTCCGGCAAGCTCTCTGGCAAACTCTTTCAAAGAGGCGATCGTCACGGTGAACCCCTGTTCATAGTACTTGGTGAGCTGTTCGGTGAAGCGGCTCATGTTGGTTCCCTTGCTTCCCTTTGCGATAGAGGAAGAGAAGGTGAAGGTGCCGATGGTGGTCTGTTCCTCAGGGGTCATAAAGCTTTTCACTTTAATCGGGTGCTTTACATTATTGATGCCGACTACGTCTATATCGAACAGATAATCCTGTTTTGCATTTTGTAAATCCGCCATCTTATCTTTGTCCACAGGCTTGGTTTTCGGCCCTGGGTCTATAGAACCGAATAATTTGTGGCGTTCTTGTTTAGGTGGCAAAGATGCCGGAGTGTCTATATCAGTTTTGTTCATCACGAAGACTCCTTTCCACGACTTTTCTCACAAGAAGTATACCTTATATGTTTTTTGATTTACAATTAAATGCTTTCTGGAAGCGATTCATGAACTCAAGTATAAGGTATTACATCCAGGTGATTTTCGGTTCTTCTTTATTTTTGATCCGGACTATATTGGTACGATGCCGATAGATCACAAAGACCGTAAGTATTCCTGTGACGAGAGTAAGCAAATATTCCTGCTGGATGATCGTAACCCCCACGATAACCACGCCAGTCACCATCGAAGAGAGGGAGACGTATTTGCTTAGGTACAGGGCAATGAAGAAAGTGAGAAGCATGATCGCAAACAGGAGCGGATTCACACCAAGAATGATCCCTCCTGAAGTCGCCACGGCTTTTCCGCCTTTGAATCTGGCGAAGACAGGGTACATATGTCCGATGACCGCAAATATACCGATAATGATTCCGTTCAGTTCTGTACCGAGCCATAAGGGGAGGGCAGCGGCTACACTACCTTTCAGGATATCAGCGATTGTTACGAAAAGACCAGGCTTGAAGCCAAGTACCCGAAAAGCGTTGGTGCCACCGAGGTTACCACTGCCATGTTCTCTTATATCTATATTGTAGACAAGTTTTCCTACGAGTAAGCCTGATGGAATGGAACCTAATATATATGCGATAATAGCAAATAGTAAAAATTCCACTGATCTTCCTCCAATCATAAAAAGATAACTTCATTTTATCATGTGTCTCTGAAGAAAAGAATGGGCAAATATAGTAGTTTTATACTTAATAGTAACTCCAACCATTATATAAAAAACGTTTATTAACCCATAATTCGGGAATTAACTAAACAATCTCTCTTAAACAGAAAGAAGGTATCCCATGATCAGATTTGAAAATGTCGGAAAAACATTCCCTGATGGTACCAAGGCCATAAGCGGTTTTGATTTAGAGGTGGACCAGGGGGAATTCATTACGTTAATCGGGCCGAGCGGTTGCGGTAAAACCACTACAATGAAGATGATCAATCGACTCATTGTACCAACCGAAGGTAACATATACATAAATGACAAAAGGGTGAAAGACTATGCAATACACGAATTAAGATGGAATATAGGATATGTATTACAGCAGATTGCTTTGTTTCCTCATATGACAGTTGAAGAGAATATAGCAATCGTACCTGAGATGAAAAAATGGAAAAAACAAACGATATCTACCCGAATCAATGAATTGATGAACATGGTCGGCCTCAATGCTGACACTTACCGTAAAAGAAAACCTTCAGAACTCTCCGGGGGCCAACAGCAGAGGGTCGGCGTGGTTCGGGCCTTAGCAGCTGATCCTGATATCATTCTGATGGATGAGCCCTTCAGTGCGCTCGACCCAATCAGTAGGGAACAATTGCAAAAAGACATCCAGGCATTGCAGCAGGAAATTAAAAAAACCATTGTTTTTGTTACCCATGATATAGATGAAGCTCTTGCTCTTGGCGACAGAGTATGTCTTATGAAGGACGGAGAGATTGTCCAGCTCGGCACCCCGCAGGAGTTGATCCTTAATCCTGCTAATGATTTTGTGAAAGATTTCATCGGTGATCGGAAAAGCCCGTGGCAAACAGCGGTTGATGTCGTAATGACAAATGGATCCGAAACCGCTTCCGGATTAACGTTTGTTATCGATGAGAACAAACGTTTCACCTATGCAGAAAAGAACGGGGAGCGAATAGACCTCCCGGTGTTAGCAAATAGCAACACGATAAAGGAAGCTACCGAACGACTGGAATTCAGTAATGCAGAAGCATTGCCCATTGTAAAAAATGAGCAGTTTCTCGGTTTCATCACTTATGAAAACATCGTTCAATATTTGAAAGAATCAGCTGAACGCAAGGGAGGTGTCGTTCAACAATGAATGAATTTATCGATGTGTTTCAGCAGAGACAGGACGAATTCTGGGTAAAAATTTGGGAACATTTGCAGATTTCTCTCATCTCCCTTGTAATCGCAGTCATCATTGCGGTACCCTTGGGACTTATTTTGACAAGATACAAAAGAACCGCTGAGCCGATAATTCAGATGACTGCTGTGCTTCAGACAATTCCGAGTCTGGCGGTTTTGGCTTTTCTCATACCTTTCTTCGGTATTGGACAGACTCCCGCAATCATAGCTCTGATTGCTTATGGCCTTCTCCCTATTTTGAGAAATACATACACGGGAATCAGTGAAGTGGATAATTCTCTGATCGAAGCTGCTACAGGAATGGGGATGAATTCGATAAAACGTCTTTCCAAGGTAGAGTTGCCGCTGGCGATGCCTGTCATTATGGCAGGGATACGTACCTCCATGGTACTGATTGTAGGTACGACTACCATCGCTGCACTAATAGGAGCCGGCGGCCTCGGTGATTTGATTCTACTAGGCCTTGATCGTGGAGGCGACATCAATCTAATTTTGTTGGGGGCTATACCTGCAGCGCTGCTGGCTATTATTCTGGATATCGTATTACGATTGTTTGAAAAGACTTCTGCGAAGACGGGCCTCCGCTCTATGGTGACTTTGCTCATCATTGCAGTGTTGGTTGCTGTAGCTCCTCTGGTATTCAGCAGGGAAGAACAGAATGACCTCGTGATAGGCGCCAAGCTGAATGCTGAACCGACGATTCTGATTAATATGTATGAACTTCTGATTGAGGAACAGACGGATCTTGAAGTTGGTCTTGAACCTAATCTCGGCAAGACTGACCTGGTGTTCAGCGCGCTTCAGGAAGGCAGTATCGATATTTATCCTGAATTCACCGGTACTGCTCTAGTGTCTCTTT
Organism: Salimicrobium flavidum; assembly: GCF_900156645.1. GTDB lineage: Bacteria > Bacillota > Bacilli > Bacillales > Halobacillaceae > Salimicrobium > Salimicrobium flavidum. The sequence continues at coordinate 289,022 of NZ_FTOC01000001.1, read as the reverse complement.
TGAATCGTCAGCCGGATAGTTACGAAGCTGAAGAGGTGTACCAGCAGGCAAAAGAGGGCATGGCCGAAGAATTCGACATGGCCTATCTTGAGCCGATGGAATACAATAATACGTATGCAGTAGCAACGACCGAGGAATTTGCGAATGAACACAATTTGGAAACCATTGGTGATTTGGCCCCGATCGATGATCAGGTCACTGCAGGTTTTACGTTAGAATTCAATGATCGGGAAGATGGATACCAGGGGATGAAAGAACTGTACAACCTGGAATTCGGTGAAGTCAGAACGATGGATCCCGGCTTGCGTCAGGGAGCCATTGAAAGTGGAGAAGTGGATATCATCGATGCTTATGCCACAGACAGCTATATGGTCGAGCTTAATCTGAAAGTACTAGAAGACCCTGAAAACCTTTTCCCTCCTTATCAGGGCGCACCTCTTATGAGACAGGAGACACTTGAAGAATACCCTGAACTCGCAGATGTCCTCAATCAGCTTGGCGGGAAGATTACAGCTGACCAAATGAGGGAAATGAATTACCAAGTGGATGTTGAGGATAGAGCCCCGGCCGATGTTGCCAGGGACTTTCTCACAGAACAAGGGCTACTCGAAGAATAGGAGGTTTATTCATGACTTTTACGAATCCGGATTCTCATGTAATCGCCGATATTTTGAAATCTTCGAAGACAATTGCAGTTGTCGGTTTATCCGATCAGCCTCATCGAACTTCTTATCAAGTGAGCGAAGCTATGCAGAAAGCTGGTTTTAAAATCATCCCGGTCAATCCGAATATCAAAGAGTCCTTAGGAGAGAAGGCGGTAAATTCTCTCAGTGATATTCAAGAAAATGTGGATATCATCAACGTATTCAGACGATCGGAATTTTTACCTGATGTAGCGAAAGAGGCGAAACAGAAACACGCCAAAGCATTCTGGGCTCAACAGGGCGTCTATCATCCGAAAGCTTATGAGGAATTGAAAGACACCAGCCAGATAATAATTATGGATAAATGCATCAAAGTAGCCCATTCCATGTTAGTTTAACCCCCTTTTTATCGGGGGGTTTTTCTTTTTTATTAACAAATAACTTTTTTTATAAGAAAAAAAAAGCTACAATGATACGAGCGAAGAGGTTTACGTTTACAAACCCGAACATTAGTTCTAATATAGAGATAGATAGAATGGACGGCAGAAAGGGGAACACGGAAATGACATCTGATCAGAGCGCATACAATGACAGTTCCATCCAGGTATTAGAAGGACTGGAGGCTGTAAGAAAGAGACCTGGAATGTATATAGGTTCCACCGATCATCGGGGCCTTCACCATCTTGTATTTGAAATCGTCGATAACTCTGTTGATGAGGCCTTAGCCGGGCATGGCTCCACCATCACCGTGACAGTGAAAAAGGATAACAGTATTTCAATCAGTGATAACGGAAGAGGAATGCCGACCGGGACACATCAGACGGGGAAACCTACTCCTGAAGTGATTATGACAGTCCTTCACGCAGGAGGAAAATTCGGCCAGGGAGGTTATCAGACCAGCGGCGGACTTCACGGCGTGGGGGCCAGTGTTGTGAATGCGCTCTCAGAGTGGCTCGTCGTTGATATTTACCGGGAAGGCACGCATTACAGACAACGCTTTGAAAATGGTGGTCTCCCGGTCACCACCCTGGAGCAAAAAGGGAACACACGAAAATCCGGGACGACGATAACGTTCAAGCCGGATACTTCTATCTTTTCAACGATTAACTTTCATACGGAAACACTCATGGAAAGGTTAAGGGAAGCCGCTTTCCTTTTGAAGGGCCTGGAGATCAAACTTATCGATGAAAGAGAAGGATCCCCGTTTGAAGAAACCTTTTATTATGAAGACGGAATAGAATCTTTTGTGGCATATTTGAATGAAGAGAAAGAAGCGCTTCATCCCGTCGTTTCATTCGAAGGAAAACACGCATCCATTGAAGTGGATACGGCTTTTCAGTTCAACGATGGGTATACAGAGAACATTCTATCTTTCGTCAACAATGTGCGTACCAAAGATGGGGGGACGCACGAATCGGGAGCAAAAACGGCAATCACCCGTGTGTTCAATGAATATGCAAAGAGAACACAGTTGCTTAAAGAAAAAGATAAGAATCTTGAAGGCAATGACATACGTGAAGGATTCACTTCGATAATATCCGTGCGTATTCCGGAGGGACTGCTTCAGTTCGAAGGCCAGACGAAAAGTAAACTCGGAACGCCCGAGGCTCGTTCAGCGATTGATAATGTCGTATCAGAACGACTCGCCTACTTTCTTGAAGAAAATCCTGAAACAGCCACTATGCTTATCAAAAAAGCGATCAAGGCAAAAGAAGCTCGTGAAGCTGCGAGAAAAGCGAGAGAGGATGCAAGAAGTGGGAAGAAAAGGAAGAAGAAAGATGCTCTTCTAAGTGGAAAACTCACGCCTGCACAATCCCGCAATCCAAAAAGAAACGAGCTATATCTCGTCGAGGGTGACTCCGCTGGGGGATCAGCGAAACAAGGACGAGACCGCCGCTTTCAGGCCGTGCTTCCTTTGCGGGGAAAGGTCATAAATACAGAAAAAGCGAAGATCGATGATATATTCAAAAACGAAGAAATTTCGACGATTGTTCACACAATCGGAGCAGGGGTCGGAAACGACTTCGAACTCGAGGACTGTAATTATGATAAAGTAATCATTATGACAGACGCAGATACTGATGGAGCCCATATCCAGGTACTGCTACTTACGTTCTTCTATCGCTACATGAAGCCCCTGATTGAAGCTGGAAAAGTATTTATCGCTTTGCCGCCTTTATACAAAATTTCCAAAGGAAAAGGAAAGAATGCGAAAGAAGAGTATGCGTGGGACGAAGAAGGGCTTGAAGGTGTATTGGAGAAATTCAAAAACGGATATACGATCCAGAGATATAAAGGACTCGGCGAAATGAACGCCGATCAACTATGGGAGACCACTATGGACCCGGACTCCCGTACACTGATCCGTGTTACGATTGACGACATCGCCACTGTTGAGAAACGTGTCACAACATTGATGGGTGATAAGGTCGCACCGCGGAGAAAATGGATCGAATCCCACGTGGCATTCGGTCTTGATGATGGAGAAAATATTCTGGAAAATGAAAAATTGCACGACTAACAGGAGGAAGTTTTCATGTCCGAAACAGAAAGGCTATTAGACCTGCCCCTCGAAGAAGTACTTGGAGACAGGTTTGGACGATACAGCAAATACATCATACAGGAACGTGCTCTTCCGGACGTCAGAGACGGTCTGAAGCCCGTTCAGCGAAGAATCCTGTACGCAATGCAGCAGGAAAAAAATACGGCTGACAAACCATATAGGAAATCCGCAAAAACGGTAGGTACAGTGATCGGTAATTATCATCCTCATGGGGATTCCTCTGTCTATGAAGCTATGGTTCGATTGAGTCAGACGTGGAAGGTGAGATATCCGCTTGTCGAGATGCACGGAAACAACGGGAGTATAGACGGTGATCCACCCGCAGCGATGCGTTATACCGAGGCGCGTCTTTCCGGTATTTCCACTGAGCTGCTGAGGGATATTCAGAAAAACACGGTAGAGCATATCCCTAACTTTGATGATACGATCGAAGAACCCACAGTACTGCCGTCTCGATTTCCGAACTTATTAGTTAATGGTTCGACAGGGATTTCGGCGGGTTACGCCACAGACATCCCTCCTCATCGCCTTGAAGAAGTGATCGATGCAGTCATTATGAGAATCGATTCCCCCAATTCCTCTGTAGATAAGCTTATGACTAAACTTCCGGGTCCTGATTTCCCGACCGGAGGGATCATACAGGGGAAAGAAGGGCTCAAAGAAGCCTATGAAAATGGAAAAGGGAAAGTGGTCGTCCGTGGTAAAACCGAAATCGAAGAAATCAAAGGTGGCAAAGAACAAATCGTCATTGATGAGATTCCGTACGATGTGAATAAATCCACGCTTGTAAAAAGGATGGACGAACTTAAAATCGACAGGAAAGTAGAAGGGATTGCAGAAGTCCGTGATGAAACGGATCGCACGGGGCTGAGAATCGTAGTTGAACTTAAAAAAGAAGCCAATAGTGAGGGGATTCTTCACTATCTGTATAAGAACACGGATCTCCAAGTGTCGTATAATTTCAATATGGTCGCGATTTCGGAACGTACTCCGAAACAGATGTCCCTGCCGATGATCCTTGATTCCTATATAGCCCACCAGAAAGAAATAGTTACTAATCAGTCAAAACACGATTTGGAAAAAGCGAAAAACAGAGCTCATATCGTACAAGGTCTTATCAAAGCTATTTCCATTCTCGATGATGTCATCAGTACCATCCGTTCCTCCAATGACAAAGGTGACGCAAAAGAAAGGATAAAAGACAATTATTCTTTTTCTGAATCTCAGGCGGAAGCTATCGTCAACCTCCAGTTGTACAGGTTAACGAATACTGACATCACCTCATTGGAAGAAGAAGCCGATACTCTTGAAGCTACTATAAAAGAATTGGAAACACTGCTGTCGGATGAAAATGTATTATTAAAAGAGATCAAGAATGATTTACGTGCTATTAAAAGGAAATATAAAGATGAAAGACGGACAGTCATTGAAGAAAAGGTACAGGAACTGAAAGTTGACCTCGAAGTTACTGTAGCCAGTGAAGATATACTCACTTCAGTGACGAAGGACGGATATGTCAAACGGACGAGCCTTCGTTCCTACGGTGCGTCCCAGGAAGATGACCTGCCCTTGAAAGAGGGAGATTACTTGCTTCGTTTAATGGAGCTGAACACAACCGACACGTTGCTTCTTTTCACTAATAAAGGGAAATATCTTTATATTCCCGTTCATAAATTGCCTGACATCAAATGGAAAGAATTGGGGCAACACGTAGCCAATCTTGTACCTATCGAAGTCGGAGAAAAAATTGTTGAAGCGATTCCTGTGCGAAGTTTTGAATCAGAGGATTATTTGCTCTTTGTTACGAAAAATGGCATGGTCAAACGCTCCTCATTAAAAGAATATCAGGCTCAACGTCATTCTAAACCTTTAGTAGCTATTAAAACGAAAGAGCATGACGAGGTTATTTCTGTGTCTCTCACTGATGGAACGAAAGATGTCATATTAGCCTCGAATAAAGGATATTGTCTCAGGTTTGAAGAAGCTGAAGTGAATACGGTAGGTCCTAAAGCAGCCGGGGTCAAAGGTATACAATTACGAGAAGGGGAGTCTCTCGTCTCGGGTGAAGTGTTCGATCCGGATGCCTCAAATATGATTTTTGTCGTCTCCCAGAGGGGAGCAGTTAAACGTATGGACATGCGGGAACTCGATAAAGGAACCCGAGCTACCAGAGGAGTAGTCGTTTTCCGGGAACTCAAAAAGAACCCACACCATCTTGTCCAGCTGCTCGTAGTGAAGAAAAATTCCTTAGTACGTATAGTGACTGCCACGGATTCTCTGGAAGTCGAACCAAGCCAATACCGTGCCAAAGACCGCTACAACAACGGAACTTTCGTTATTGATACCGAACAAAACGGGAAAGTTGCAGGGGCGTGGCGAAAAGTGGATTATGAAAAGCCCTTAGACAAATAAACTTCTTATGTAAAAATAATAGCGCTTTTAATGGAGATAATGTTATTCTATGTATGTATGTTGATTTAGGAGGGAAAGAAAAATGAAAATTATTGTTGCCGGAGGGGATGGCTTCTGCGGTTGGCCGACAGCTTTATACTTGTCAAAGCAAGGTCACGACGTAGCAATCCTCGATAATTTAGTGCGCCGAAAAATTGATGATGAATTACATTCCAATTCAGTAACACCAATCGCTTCTTTGGAAGATCGTGTGAACAAATGGAAAGAAATAACCGGGAAAGAGATCAAAACATTCGTTGGGGATCTGAATCATTACGATTTCCTTGCTCAGGTATTCGAGCAATTTGAACCGGATGCTTTCGTACACTTTGCTGAACAGCGCTCTGCGCCTTATTCTATGATTGATCGTGAGCATGCCGTTTATACACAAACAAACAATGTCATGGGGAATTTGAACGTCCTGTATGCCATCAAGGAATTTGCTCCAGAGTGCCACCTGATCAAACTTGGTACTATGGGAGAGTATGGCACACCAAACATTGATATTGAAGAAGGGTATATCGAAATAGAGCACAAAGGAAGAAAAGATACAGTCCCATACCCTAAACAACCAGGGTCTTTCTATCATCTTTCCAAAGTTCACGATAGCCACAATATTCAGTTTGCATGTAAAATTTGGGGCATCCGTGCAACGGATCTGAACCAGGGAGTGGTGTATGGTTTACATACAGAAGAAACTAAGTTGGATCCGGCTCTCAATAACCGACTTGATTATGATGGAGTCTATGGTACTGCATTGAACCGTTTTATCAGTCAGGCAGCTATCGATCATAATCTGACCGTGTATGGGTCCGGAAATCAGACAAGAGCATTTCTCAACATTGAAGATACAGTGAGATGTGTAGAAATCGCTGCAGATAATCCAGCCGACAACGGTGAATTCCGCGTGTTCAACCAGTTCACGGAGTGGTTCTCTGTGCAAGAACTTGCTGATAAAGTTCAAAAAGTGGCAAAAGAAGAAGGAATCGATATTTCTGTCGACCATTTGGAGAATCCGAGAGTGGAAAAAGAAGAACACTACTATAACGCCATCAATACCAAACTACGTGATCTTGGTCTGGAACCTCACTTGCTTACGGACGAAGTAATCAGAGATATACTTAAGACGGTCATTGAACACAAAGAACGTGTTATCAAGGACAATGTTCTACCGTCGATCTCCTGGAAGTAAGAGGGGAATCTCATGAAAATAGTCATTGTAACGGAAACTTTTTTGCCTTCTACAGACGGGGTCGTCACTCGTCTGAAGGAGGCTATTACCCATATACACAAGCAAGGTCATGAGGTAGTGATCATCGCACCGGATTTGGGCGTCAAAGAATTTGATGGAGCTATAGTAGAAGGGGTGAAACCTACAAAATTACCGGTTTACTCATCAAAGTATTTCTCCCTTCCTCAAAGAAGGGTGAAATCTCTGCTTGAAAAGCACAATCCTGATATCGTTCATGTCGTCAACCCTGCATTTGTAGGCGTTTCTGGTGTCTACTATGCGAATAAATTGGGCTTACCACTCGTTGCTTCTTATCATACTCACGTTCCTAAATATTTGGATTACTATAATTTACATCTGTTCAAGCCATTATGCTGGGCATACTTTAGAAAATTGCACAGCTATGCTCATTTGAATATTTGTACATCACAATCCATTTTGAAGGAATTGCAGCAAAAACGTTTCCATAATCTTGAAGTATGGAAACGCGGAGTAGCTATCGAGCATTTCCATCCTAAGCATGAGAATCAGGAGATGAGACAGCGTCTGACCAATGGCAATACAGGGGATAAATTACTTGTATTCGTCGGACGTCTTGCTCCTGAAAAAGAGATTCACAAGATCAAACCATTATTGAAAGAAAGAAATGATATTTCTCTTGCTATTATCGGTGATGGGCCAATTAGACAGCAGTTAGAAAAAGAATTCGAAGGCACAAAAACGATTTTCACCGGGAATTTACACGGAGAAGAGCTCGCAGAAGCATTTGCAAGTGGAGATGCCATGATTTTTCCATCTATTACGGAAACTTTGGGGCTCGTCATACTAGAAGCAATGGCCTCAGGATTACCGGTTATTGCAGCGCAAAGTGGACCTACGAAAGAACAGGTAGTCGATGGGAAAACGGGCATACTTTTTGAAAATGAAAATACACAAAGTATGATCGATGCAGTAGAAAAACTCGAAGACCCGGAATTATTAGAAACATTAAGTGAAAACGCGAGAAAAGAAGCAGAGAATTTCAGTTGGGAAAAGCCATCTGAACAAATTTTGGAGATTTACAAAAAAACCATTGCTATAGCTAAATAAAAGCAACTCCCGTTACATATGTATCAGGGAGTTGCTAATTTCTTTATCTGTCTCACTATCAAAAGTAAACTTGGTAAATGAGACGAGAAATGTATTTTACTTATTACTTCCTATAATATATATTATGTAAACTAGAATAAAATAAAATATATTTAGATTGCACCCTATTCTTATAGAAAGAAATCAGCAGTAATTGTAATCACTGCTGATTTCTCGTTAAGAATGCTTTATAACGGTACGTTCTTTTTCCTGGATTACTTTATCTTCTTTCATCAATTTGCCCATGGCTCGTTTAAAAGCTGCTTTGCTGATACCGAATGTCTCTCGTATAGCTTCAGGGCTGCTTTTGTCTGTCAGAGGCATAACACCGTCATTATCCTCCAAATACTCATAGATTACTTCGGCGTCTTCTTTTTGACTGATTGACTTTACAGGTCTCAGCGATAAATTCAATGTTCCGTCTTCTTTTACAGCTATTACGCGTGCCGTAAGATTTTGACCCATACGGGGCTCTTCTGTACGTTCATGCGGATGAATGAATCCTCGATACCCTTCTTCTGTTAATACAGCAGACCCTGCCTTTGTAGCTTTGTATACGCGTACTGTAACTTCTTTTCCGAGCATTTCTTCCGGGGCCTTGTCCAATTCGCTGATTACTTCATTCTCTGATATAGGTTCAGCTTCAAGTCTCCCTTTCTTATCCACTTCCAAAGAAACGAATAAAGAATCGCCCTCTTTTGGCCAGACAGATTTCAATAAGGGTAGATCGTCTTTTGAGACGAGGATGTCTTTACCTTTTACGCCAATGTTGACGAATGCTCCAATATGAGGAAGGATACTGGCTACTTCCGCCCATCCATAAGAATACCTCGTTGCTTGTGGCAAGCTATCACTAGCCACTTTATCTCCTTGTTTATTCAGATAGATGAACACCTGTATCTGCTCGCCTTCGACATATTCTTCTGAAGAGCTTTCCAAAGACAGAAGCGTTCCATTAACTTCCACTTTCGAATCTTTCATTACTTTACCGTTTTGAATCGTTCCAATATAGTCTAAGTTCATAAATGATCCTTCCAGGCTGAATTATGCAAGATTATCTACAGCCATTTTAATATTTTTGTATGAAGCTTTTTTCTTTTTGAAATCATAAATGTTCGTAATCAAAAGAAATTCCTCTACTGAATAGATATCTGCCAGCTTTTGAAGTTCCTTTGCTACCTCGTCAGGTGTTCCGATAATGCATCGTTCTCTATTTTTAGATATTTTACCTTTTTCTTCTTCAGTTAAATCTTCATATGATAATTCCTCAGGGGGATGAATCCTCGTGTCCAACCCTTTTTCTACTTGCAGTAACCACATATCCTGACTTTTCGCCAGGAACTCTGCTTCTTCTTCAGTCTCAGCACAGACAGCAAACACACACATGTTCACTTCAGGGCGCTCCAGTGAGTACGACGGTTGAAAGTTGTTTCGGTATACTTCTATAGCTGTACCGGCGTCCCTCGGGTCAATGAAATAACCATAAGTGAAGCCGGTCCCATTCAATGCAGCATGTTTAGCCCCTCTTTCAGAAAGACCGAGAACCCAGACATCAGGGTTAGAAGATGTATCAGGTTTCGCTTTTACTCCATAGTAGTCATGCCCTTTAGGTATGCTGTCATGTAAGAATTGCTGGAGTTCTTTCACTTGTCTTTGAAAAGAACTCAGGGATTTATTCATGCCATCTGTTAAAGCTGTTCTCGTTTTATTTCCACCTCCAGGGGACCTTCCTAACCCAAGGTCCACTCTACCGGGATGAAAAGCTTCCAGCATCCGGAACGTTTCCGCCACCTTCAACGGGCTGTACTGCGGAAGTAAGACTCCTCCGGATCCGACTTTCAGTTTTTCGGTGTAATTCAAAACTGTACTTACAGCTATTTCAGGTGCTGAGCTGGCAAGACCATTTGTATTATGATGTTCTGCGAACCAATAACGAGTAAATCCCAATGATTCGGTTAATTGAGCCAGTTCTATGGAATGATTCAATGCCTCTTCGGCTGATTCACCTATCGATACGGGCGATTGATCGAGCACACTCAGTTTCATATCAGTTCAACTCCCGATGTCACTTGTAGATATCATTCATTATCTTATTCAAAATCTGCTGTTGCTCTTCGAAAAGTATCTTATATCTTTTTTTCAGAACCTCAAATTCTTCTCTGCCGTCATCGGTCAGATAATACCAGTATACTTTTTGACGTTTTTTATCGTGAGACTTATAGTCTTCTTTCCTGGCTAATAGTCCTTCTTCAGTCATCTCATGCAGTGTATCAAGTAATGTAGAAGGTGCAGGTATCCAATTCTTCGTTAATTTTTTGAATTCTTTTTTGAAATGTTCACTGATCATCGGTTGACTTACTTGAAGTAAATGCATAATATAAAATTTCGTGAATTGAGCAGCACTCATATTAAGAGCGAACTTTTTCGGATTATTTTTATGACTCATAAAACTCCCCTCCTCCCTTTATTTTACCTTAGAGACGAGGGGAATTAAATAAATAAGAACATTTGTTCATTTATTGTTTTATTTAAATTTATATTTCGGAGTTACTACTAAGTATGAAGAAAGATTAGAATTCGATTCCTACCTTCCCAAGATTCTTTGATTCTTTGATATATGAAAATGCAGATTGACAGTCAGCGGCAGCAAAGATCTTATCGACTACGGGGTGAATGTCATATTTTTCAATGAAATGAAGCATCTCTTTCCATTCTTCTGCACTCCCCATGGTCGACCCCAGTAGATTGTACTGACCATAAAAAAAGCTTCGAATATCCATCTCGAACGTATCCTCCGTAGTAGCACCGAACGCTACAATAGTTCCTCCTCTTCGCACTGCATCGATGGACTTTTGAAATGTCTGTCTCCCTATGCTTTCTACTACTACATCAATTTTTTCATCCGAGAGCACTTCGTTCCAGTCATCATACGTGTTCACTGCTCTGTCGGCGCCAAGTGCCAATGCTTCTTTTTTCTTGTCTTCGGAACGGGATGTCACAATCACTCTCGCTCCAGCCGCTTTGGCGAATTTAAGTGCGAATGTCAATACCCCACTTCCGATTCCGGGAAGCAGTATTGTATCCGATTCTTTGATTTGAGCACGAGTGAATAAAACCCTGAAAGCTGTGATAGCTGCCAGTGATAGGACCCCGGATTCTTCAAGTGTGAGATGAGATGGTTTTTTCATCACATTTTTTGCAGGGACGACGATATACTCCGCAAAAGTACCATCTTCCGGAAAGCCTACAATCTGATACCCTTCTGGAGGAGCATCACTGTTTTCATCCCAACCGGTACCGGGATACACAACGACTTCTTCTCCTTTTGTAACATTTGTCACTTGCTCTCCGGTTTCTTCTATGATCCCGGAAGCGTCGGATCCGGGTATGAACGGGCCGGAATCTGGGTCGTGTTTATTCTCTATTACAGAAACATCCCTTCTGTTCAACCCGCCGACTTTCACTTTAAGTAATACGTCTTCGTCCCCAGGAGACGGAGGTGTCACGCTTTTATATGTAAGACCCTCTATACCTGCTACGTGTTCATGTACAATCGCTTTCATTGATAAAACTCCTTTCCGTAGTAAATCTAATACTAGCTTACCAATAATTCACGCAAAATAAAATAAGAGTCTATCCAAATTTGGATAGACTCTCAAATAATTTATTATTAGTCCAGTACTTTAACAGTTACTGACTGACGTCCGAAATCAAGTGCATCTCCTCTGTTAGGCATGAAGACATCGATACGGTTACCGTTGATGGCACCACCAGTGTCACCAGCGATAGCTGTTCCATATCCTTCTACCCATACCTTGGAACCGAGTGGGATTACATCAGGGTCAACCGCAATTACTTTCTGGTTAGGGTTAGCTCTTAGGTCCTGACCAGTTGCAGTTACACCACTGCACCCAGTGCAATAAGCTGTATAAGCTGTAGCTTCAGCCGTGAATTGCTGTGCTACTTCCTGGCTACTGCTTTGAGTAGACTCGGAACTGCTGCTTTGGCTCGCACTGCTGGAAGCATTGCTGGAAGCAACATTTGTTGCAGCTCCGCTTCCTACAGCAAGCTGATCTCCTGGATGGATCAAGTTACTGGAAAGATTGTTCCAGCTTTTCACCTGAGATACGCTTGCTCCGTGAGCGGAAGCGATTCTATAAAGAGTGTCTCCGGATTTGACAGTATAAACATTCGTTTCAGATTCAACTGCTGTGTTATTTCCAGAAGCTTGACCATCCACGGATAGGGATTGGCCTGGGTAAATGATGTTTGAATTAAGTCCGTTTGCTGATTTCAACTGACTTACGGAAACATTATACTGCTTGGAAATACCCCAAAGCGTGTCCCCTTTGTTTACGTTATAATCTTCCGCACTTACCGTTGTTGCGAATGCACCTGTAAGTGCTGCCGTTGTTGCTAGTGTAACGATCTGTTTTTTCATTACTGATTCCTCCTTGCTAGTTATCTCATCTGCACAATACCCATCATAACAGGTGTACAGAATAATTCTAGAACAAGGAGCTAACAGTTAGATTGCAATTCTAACATTCGTGTTTCACTGAGATTACAAAGCTAGATTTTTTGCGCTTCCGCCTGTGCTTTTGCATCATCAAGGTATTCATCGTATCTCATTTCTTTATCTACCATACCATTAGGCGTTATCTCTATTATACGATTAGCCACTGTCTGAATGAACTCATGGTCATGAGAAGCGAAAATGACGGATCCCTTGAAGCTGGCCACTCCTTTGTTTAAGGAAGTGATAGATTCAAGATCAAGGTGGTTCGTCGGTTGGTCAAGAATGAGAACGTTCGCTCCAGAGAGCATCATTTTCGATAGCATGCAACGGACACGTTCCCCACCTGATAATACATTAGGACTTTTCAATGCTTCCTCACCGGAAAATAACATACGCCCTAAAAAGCTCCGCAAGAATGTTTCCGTCTCATCTTCAGGAGAATACTGGCGCAACCAGTCCACTAACGTTTTTTCATTTCCTTCAAAATACTTTTGGTTGTCTTTCGGGAAATAACTTTGTGAGGTAGTTACTCCCCATTTATAAGTCCCTTCATCAGGTTCCATTTCGCCTGCGAGAATTTCAAGCAGTGCTGTTTTTGATAATTCATGGGAACCGACAAGTGCAACTTTATCATCTTTATTCAACGTGAAACTCACATTGTCCAATACTTTCTGGCCGTCTATAGTCTTGGAGAGATTCTTTACTGTCAAAAGATCGTTTCCGATTTCCCTTTCAGCCTGGAATGCAATATAAGGATATTTCCTGGAAGAAGGTTGGATGTCATCAAGCGTTATTTTATCAAGCATCTTCTTCCTTGATGTCGCCTGTTTTGACTTCGAAGCGTTCGCACTGAACCTGGCGACGAATTCCTTCAATTGACTGACCTTCTCTTCTTTCTTCTTATTCTGGTCTTCTGCCATTTTTCTTGCAAGTTGGCTGGATTCATACCAGAAATCATAGTTACCTACATAGAGCTGGATTTTCTGAAAGTCCAAATCAGCTATATGGGTACAAACATTGTTAAGGAAGTGACGGTCATGAGACACGACGATTACTGTGTTCTCAAACTGAATCAGGAATTCTTCCAACCAGCGAATAGCATGAATGTCCAAGTGGTTGGTAGGCTCATCGAGAAGAAGAACGTCAGGATTACCGAATAGAGCCTGAGCCAGTAGAACTTTCACCTTATCAGTTGCAGGGAGTTCACTCATTTTTTTATCGTGCTGGGCGTCATCGACTCCCAAACCTGTCAACAATCGCGCTGCTTCCGATTCCGCTTCCCAACCGTTCATTTCAGCAAATTCACCTTCTAGTTCTGCTGCACGCATGCCGTCTTCTTCAGTGAATTCTCCTTTTGCGTAAATAGCGTTCTTCTCGGCCATCACTTCATAAAGACGTTCATATCCCATAATGACAGTTTCGAGCACATTGTATTCATCATAAGCGAAGTGATCCTGTTTCAAAACCGCAAGACGTTGTCCTTTTCCAAGAGCCACATCGCCGGTCTGTGCTTCCGTCTCTCCGCTTAAAATATTCAAAAACGTAGATTTTCCTGAACCATTAGCTCCGATCAGACCGTAGCAATGGCCTTCCGTAAATTTAATATTTACATCCTCAAACAATTTTCTATCTCCGTAACGTAGACTTACGTTTTGTACTTGTAGCATAGTAAAGGTCCTCCATTCCAAAATTCTTATTCATTATATCAGGAAATAACAAAATAAAAAACGCGGGTGTCCGCGCTCTTTACTGATTATAATATAAACTTTTATTTTCAACCACTTGAACAACTTTTGTTGCCCGCTTCATTTCACTCTGACAGACGGGGCATGTATGAACTTGTTTATCTTTAAAGTTATCCCTCATCCAGCAATTGCAATCATCTGCTGTACATTCCCATACAGACGTTTCTTCTTCGGGTGCTTTCTCTTGATTCTGTCTACCAAATGCCATAACTCTTCACCTCTTATTCTAGAGAATAAACAATTGTCTTAATTTTACTACTTTTTATTGTAAAAGTCAAAATTGTATGGCACAAATGTGTAAATCCTACTGGACGTTTTACACCACTATACCTGTGTGCTACACTCCAATTAACGCTTTACGGAAAGGAGCTTTTTCATGAAAAAAGTAATAATGATCGCATTGTTTTTAACAGCAACTCTTCTCGCAGCATGTTCCTCCGGAGATGACGGAGAAAGCAGTAGCGGAGGAGATTCAGGAAATAGTGAAAGTTCAGGAGGAAGTGGCGGTGAAGCCGCGGCAGTCGTAAACGGAGAGGAAATCTCCCAGGAACAGTTCAAATCGAACGTAGAAAGTGTCAAACAGCAATACAAACAGTTCGGCATGGACCCTTCCAAACAGGAAGACCAAATCCAACAGACAGCAATCGATCAACTGATCGGCACAGAACTTGTTATTCAGAAAGCAGAAAAGGCTGACATTGAAGTTACTGAAGAAGAAGTCAACAAGCAGTTTGAACAGATGAAATCAAAGTATACTGAACAGGATCAATGGGATCAATTCCTTGAACAACAGGATATGACAGAAAAAGAAGTGAAACAGGAACTTAAAACGAGCGCAAGAGTCCAAAAATACGTCGATAACAACGTAGAGGTTCCGGAAGTAACGGATGAAGAAGCTAAAAAACAATATGATAAAATGAAAGAACAACAGGAAAGCGCTGAGCAGCAGGAAGGCTCACAACAACAGCAAGAACTAGGTTCCTTTGAAGAAATGAAAGGTCAGATCAAACAACAGCTGTCCTCTCAAAAACAAAGCGAAGCAGTCAACAAACACATTGAAGCGCTTCGTGAAGATGCAGATATCACTGTTAATGTATAAATAAAACCCCCGACTAGCGGGGGTTTTTTATATGAGATCTTTTAATGTCTCCTCCAGGTTACGTAATTCCTCTAAACTGAATTCTTCTCCTCCGCTCTGCTTCAGATTATCGTAATACTTGATAAGTTTCTCTTCGTAACTCTCCAACATCTCTTTGAGCAATCGCTCATGCTCCCTGTTGTAATATGTTTCAAATCTCTCTTCAACAGGGGCGAGTGCCTCTGTAAAAACATCCGGTAACTTTTCAGCAAATTCATCTTTCAGTTTCTCTTTTTTATTAGCTTCAAAGAGTAATTTTGTACTGCTATATTCCTGCAACCCCAAATCAAGATCACTTACACTCTCCGTAAACTTCACCGTAAATGCAGGGGTATCTATCGCGATGGCCGCTTCGTTCTCCCCGAAAGGTTTCGCATCAGTGATTTGCTTCACCTGCTCGATTACTTTAGTTGCCCGTTCATTGACTACTTGAGCGATGAAGCTTTCCATACGGAGCGTTAAGGCTCTGATTTCATCCACGAGTTCATTTTCATATCTTTTCAGCAAGCGATCACAAGCCTTATGGAGTTGTTCTTTCACTTCCAGTTTATTGCCCTGGATCGTACCTGGATTGACTTCTTCTTTAAAGAAATCCGTCAGTTGAAGTAGCTGTCTTTCCTGAAGGTAGTGGAACTGTTTATTTATCTTCTGAGTGATCAACGTAGGATCCACCCGCTCCTTCTCTTCCTGTAGAACGTGATGAATCGACTCTTCTTCCTCCGACCACTTTTCAAACCGTTCCTTCTTCTCTTTTTCGTCGGACATAGCATACTCAATCAGTTGATCCGTAACCTGAAGCGTCTCATTCAAGTCATAGTCGATCGACTGGAATACCATAGACTGAAGGTCTTCATGGATAAACCTTTCAAAGTCACGTTCAAATGAAGGGAAATTGCTTTTTTCCCGTTCTTCATTTTTCGCATGAAGACTGGATACTGCGTGAAGTCTGGGGTGACGTACGCCGTAATACGTCAGCTGGGACGTAATGTAAGACTGGACTTCCCGCAGGTCTCCCTCATTCTGAGCCAAGTCACTCGCATTAATGATGAAAAACATCTTATCTACAGCGAAACTATCCTTGACCCTGCCAAGTTGTCTCAGAAATCCGGCATCAGCTTTCGTGAATGCATGATTGAAGTACGTTAAGAATAAAATAGCATCGGCTTCTTTGATATAGTCGAAGGATACGTCGGTATGACGATCGTTCACAGAATCTGCGCCAGGTGTATCGACAAATGTAATACCTTCTCTCGTATATGCGGAATCTACATAGAAATCTATCGCTTTCACAAATACAGAATGGGACTCCTCACTTACATAAGTGGCAAACTCCTCGACGGAGACATCCATGTGACTGCCTAAGGAATTTTCGAACTGTCGGTAACCGGCCTGGAAAGCCTGCACCATCGTGCTTTTTCTCGTTTCGAGAAGAGTCGTATCGAATTCCTTTATTTCTTCTAAAGACGTTACATCCAGAAAGTCGAACGACCGGATCAGTTCCTCTTCTGTCAGAAAATAAACGGTAGCAGTCTCATTCGGATGACCTTCCTCCGGAGCCATGACTCTATTAATCGAAGCGGTGGTCGGATTAGGAGACGTAGGCAGGTAGTCTTTGCCCAACAATGCATTGATAAAGGATGATTTCCCTGCACTGAAAGCACCGAAAAGAGCGACGGTGAAGGTCTGATTCTCTATCCGCTCCATTTTCTCGCTGATAGATCGATGATAAGGCTTCAGAAATTCATAGTCGGATAGAACGGAAAGAGCTTTTTCAGCCCTGTGCTGGATATCAGCGCGAGCACCCTGGTATTCACTTGCTTCCTCCTCTGATTCCTCCATCTGTTCGAGGCGCTGGTCAGTATCCAGCTCAAGCGCTGAGGAAAAATCTTCTTTCTTTCTGGACTGTAACGCTTCCTCGGCCAGCTGTGCATCCATCTCCTCCTTCCCGTCGTAAACCTCGTAGAGGGCTTTAAGCTTTTCCTCCCATTTCCGAGTCTGAAGCTCGACCATTTCTTCCAGGTCCCGCTTCTTTTTCAGCTCTTCCTCTTTATCGTCGCTGAGGGAAAGCTCCCGCTTCTTTTGCTCCTCAAGCTGAGTTTTCATCTGTTTGTATAAACGTTCGGTCTCCTGCTGGTATACCTTCAAAATTTCTTTGCTCAAGTCTTCCATGTATCTCAGCACATACTCTCCGGTAACTCCTGCCCCGCTTGCGATCACATCTTCTAATAGCTGTTTATCGATGGTCGCTTGAAAATTATGGATCTCCTGATCGAGCTTCTCGTTCGTCAGGGAATGGGTCTCACTCAATTCCCTGAGTCGATCCCTAAGAGGCCATTCCAGGTTCTTTTCGAGCGTCTTCTGTAAATTACGGTAAAACGCTTCCGTACGATTTTCCCGTTCTTCCCGTGTTCGATCTTTCGAAAACAATAAGCCTTTTTTGAAATTCGGCTGCATCGACTCCAGAAAAGAAGCAGCATCATCTCTGAGCACGGCAGGAGTGATATAAGCATTCTTCAAAAAGCCGCGTACTCGTTTATTATATTGCTCCTTTAACGATGTGAGTTTTTCGTCGTACGTCTGTTCAATGTCCTGCATTCGGGATTCCGCTTCTTCTAACGTGTCCGTGTTATATGCTTGCAACTCTGATTTGTAGTCATATAATTCGTGTTTTTCAGCTAACGCCTCTTCACACTCTTCGAGAACAAAAGAAAGGTGGTTCTGCATCTCCCGTTCCTCTATCTTTTGCTGAACATGATGATATAATTCGCCATTTTCATCATAAGAAGAACGGTAATCCGAATGCATGGATGTATAAAAGATTCTGTCCGGCTGTAGATTGTATCCATTCAGCCATTTTTCAATAGAGGAGGAGAATACAGTAAAAGGTACTTCCTCCTCTTGATGCTTATCCATCTGATTAATTACGAGAGTAAACGGAATCCCTTTTTTCTCAAGCTCTGTCAGAAAACTGCTGTTCACTTCCGACTGGACATGGTTATAGTCCACCACGTAATATAGATGATCCAACACATGAAGGGACCCCTCCGTAATGGTGCGGTCCATGTCCTCGGTAGAATCGACGCCCGGCGTATCTACGAACACTACGTCTTCAGGGAACTCTACATCAGACTTATAAATCGATAACGAAGCGATCTGACTGTTATCTTTACACATCTCTTTCAGTCGTTCCATATCCCGTGAGGACTCTTTGGCTATGGGGTGCTTCTCATGATTGTAGGCGACTGCTTTTTCCTCCCCCTTCCTGAGGTTCACGATATTCGCACTCGTCGGTATCGGACTCGAAGGAAGAACATCTGTTCCGGAAAGATAATTGATCAACGAAGATTTCCCGGCAGAAAAATGCCCCGCAAACCCGATCATATAAGTATCTGACTTTTCTTTTTCATATATATCAAGAACTTTTTCAGCCTGCTCCGTCAAACCTTCCTTTATCAGAAAAGCGTATAATTGTTTCGTCGTATGCAAAGTTGATGGTGCGATCGTCATAAAATAACTCCTTTACGTCTCTTTGAAAATATCCTTCGCGCTCTGTAATCCGAATGCGCTCCCCGCTTCCAGCACAGCAGTTGCTATCGCTTGTTCAACCACGTGCACGACGAGAGTCGAAAGTGTGAGCAGAGAAGTTTCCTTTTCCCCTTCGGCCATGACGAACATAGCATCTCCGTCCATGACTGTATGGACCGGCCGGATGCATCTCGAAAGTCCATCATGCGCAGAGGCTGCCAAATGGTTGGCTTCCGGTTTGGTTATCCGTGCATTCGTCGTAATACAGCCAATGGTCGTATTTATACCTTCCTGAGAATCTGGTGAGGAAGATTCCCTTAGTATACGCTCCGTATCAAGGAATCCTTCCTTCTGATTATAGGCTCCCGCAATAATCCGGTTCGTTTCCGGATCCATTATATCACCGAACGCGTTCACAGCAATACAGGCTCCTACCTTCACGCCACCTGCGTCCACAGCATAGGTTCCTATCCCGCTTTTCATTGCGCTATCAAATCCATGGACCTTTCCGACACTCGCTCCCGTCCCTGCCCCTTGATTACCGGAAAGGAATTCCGTGCCCTGAAAAGCTCTCTTTGCTGCCTCATACCCATAGGAAGCATCGGGGTATACGGAATTTGTAGACGGTAGGAAATCAAATAAAATTGCTGACGGCACAATAGGAATGATGTTACCGAGAAGCTCGAAACCGATCCTTTCCTCTTCCAGGTATCTCATCACCCCTCCGGCTGCATCCAGGCCGAACGCGCTGCCTCCGCTCAAAGTGATCCCGTGAATTTGTGCGACAGTATTTTCGGCTTTCAATAGATCGGTTTCTCTAGTGCCTGGAGCTCTCCCCTGGACACTGACTCCCCCTGTAGCTCCTGCCGTATGAATAATGGCGGTCGTTCCTGTACCATTATCGGCATCGGTATAATGGCCATACAAAAAATTTCCTACATCACGAATATCTATTTTTTTCAAAATAAATCCCTCCACGTTTGAGATATCGAATTATAAGGAAAATAAACATGAGAAAGAAAGGAGTGGTGGTATGCTGAAGCAAATAGTAGTACACGGCCGCGTTCAGGGTGTCGGCTTTCGCATGACGGCGAAACAACTCGCCGACACTCACAACATCAAGGGTCAGGTCAAAAATAAAGAGGATGGGACTGTTGAGATCTTAGCAAGCGGAGAAGAACAGGAAATGGATACGTTCATCGAAAAAATAAAAAACGGACCTTCTCCAGCAGCTCGTGTAAAATATACCGACATTACCGATCTTAATGGAAAAGAAAACTTCAACGGTTTTAAGATTATCGGTTAATCCCTATCCTTATGAAAAAAAGCTGCCTGAATAAGGCAGCTTTTTTATGATATTTTATTCCTCGAAGAACTTCCTATTCATCTCGATGTATGGTGTTTCTTCCTCCGGCACTTCATCTTCAATATAAATAGCCTCTACTGGACATACAGCTTCACAGGCGCCGCAGTCAATGCAGATATTCGGATCAATATAGAACATATCTTTACCTTCTTCTATACAATCAACAGGGCATACCTCTACACACTCACCTGATTTTTCCGATTTACACGGAGATGTAATGATAAACGCCATTATTCTCATTCCTCCTTTTATAAAGATAAACCTTCCCTCTACCTTAATCTAGAAAGAAGCACTATCTGTAATCATACCTATATTCCTAAGAGCTCGCAATTAATTATACCAAATTCTATTAAAATTCCATGTGTCCCCGGACTTTTCCAATAAAAATGCATCGGGGTAAGAAAAATTAAGCCAATCTTCAAAAGAGACGTCTTTCCCGAAATATTCCAGAATGTAAACGAGCAGTTCTCCGTGAGTGACTACAAGTGGGTACGTATAGGAATCAAGCTCAGCGAGAAAAGACGTGACACGTTCTTTCGCTTCCCGTGAAGATTCCCCATCTCCGAATTTAAGCTCTCGATCATGAAAACTGTCTTCGATAAAAGCCTCCCAGTCTTCGAGAGGAGTTTCACTCAGAATTCTTTCTTTAAGACGTTCATCTGTATGAATCGGAAGCTCGTGCTGTTCAGCAAAAGGTTTTATCGTTTCGATGGCACGCAAAAAAGGACTGGAAAATATGACTTCACAGCAGTGGTGCTCATTCAACACTTCGACAAGTTTACTCGTCTTTTTCAGGCCACGGTGACTCAAAGGAGAATCACGATGCTGCCCTTCCGCTTCCGCATGTCTGATAATTAACACTCGCTCCATCTACAAAACCTCACTTTATCTGTGAATACTATAAGTATTCCCGAAGCGAGGCCCTTTTACACGTAAAAAAACGTCGATTCTATTTCTCTTCTTCGAAATAGTGTTTATAGAAACCGCCCATGCGTCCGGAATCGTCTATGATAAAGTAAAATTCGCCACTTTCGTTTTTCACTTCATAGATTTTCCCTGGAGTGAGTACATCTTCCACGACGAATTTCTCGGCGTCATTGTGAATACACTTGATCTTCTTGATCGTTTCATTGCTTTCCCACGTCTTGTGAATCATTCTTTCCCCTCCTCCCTTTCATTTTACAATGAAAATTCATTAGGAGACAACCTGTCTCGGCTGATTATGTAGAAGAAAAAGGACAGCCTTTTTCTTCTTGCTTCTTTTATTTGAATAAATAAAGGTAATCCTCGTACCCCTGGGCTTTCATTTCCTCTTTCGGGATGAATTGAAGAGCAGCGGAATTGATACAGTACCTCAATCCTCCCTCTGCTTTAGGACCATCTTCGAAGACATGCCCCAGATGAGAATCGGCCTCTGAACTTCTGATTTCCGTACGGATCATACCGTGCGTCTGATCGACTTCCTCTTCCACCCGCTGTTTCTCTATAGGTTTGGTGAAGCTCGGCCAGCCGCAGCCAGCGTCATATTTATCGGTGGAAGAGAATAGTGGTTCCTTAGAAACGATATCCACGTAAATCCCCTCTCCTTCATGGTCATGATATTCATTGTGGAAAGGTCGTTCCGTGGCGTTCTCCTGCGTCACCCTATACTGGATATCCGTGAGCTGTTGTTTCAAGTCCTGTTTCGTTTTGTCCGTTTTCCAGTGGTCTTTGATAAATTTCGCCCTCCCTGAACCTTTTTTGTAAAGCTTATAATGGAAGCGATTCTTCTTATAGTAATCCTGGTGTTCTTTTTCCGCTTCGTAGAATTTCTCGACAGGCACGATCGGAGTAACGATCGGAGCTTTGAACTTACTGGAAGCTTCCAGTTCTTTTCTGCTTTCTTCAGCAAGTCTCTTCTGCTCATCATCATGATAATATATTGCAGTGGTGTAGGAAAAACCACGATCGGCGAATTGACCCTCGTCATCCGTCGGGTCGATCTGCTGCCAGAAAATCTCAAGCAGTCTCCGATACGGAAACATCTCCGGATCAAAGACGATCTGCACGGCTTCTCTGTGACCTGTGTCTGTCGTAATCACCTGCATATATGTCGGGTCATCAACATGACCTCCTGTATAACCGGATATTATCGAGTGGATGCCCGGACGCTCATCAAATGGTTCTACCATGCACCAAAAGCATCCACCTGCGAATGTTGCCGTCTTCAATTGCTCTGACAAAAATGACCCCTCCATACATAATTGGTTCTTCGTTCATTGTTGCTAAAAAGAAGGGAAATATCAATTTTCATGCTTATCTCCGTACTGATATTTCTATATAATTCATTATTTCAGGCTCCAATCAATCGGGGACCTTCCATTCTCCTCGAGGAATCTGTTCGTTCTGCTGAAAGGTCTGCTGCCGAAGAAGCCTCGGTGAGCAGCGAATGGACTCGGGTGTGAACTTTCGATGACAAAGTGTTTCTGTCTATCAACGTTCTCCGCCTTTTGTCTGGCAGCTTTTCCCCATAGAATGAAAACCAGGGGATCCGTTCTTTCATTCAGCCGGTCGATCACTTCATCGGTGAACCGTTCCCACCCCTTCTTCCGATGCGAATGTGCCTCTCCTCGCCGGACAGTAAGTACATCATTCATCAATAGGACACCCTCTTCAGCCCAGGGGACAAGCGAACCATGAGAAGGTACGGCAATCCCTAAATCTTCGTTCAGTTCTTTATGAATATTGCGCAGGGAGGGAGGAACATTCATCCCTGGTCGCACGGAAAAACTGTACCCGTGAGCCTGATGGGGTCCATGATAAGGGTCTTGCCCCAGTATGACTGCTTTCGTATCGGTGTACCCGGTCGTACGAAAAGCGTTGAATATATCGTTCATCGCAGGATAGATTTCATGATTCCCATATTCCTCTTTCAGAAAAGCCCTCAACTGCTTATAATATTCTTTCTCCTGCTCCGGTTGCAGAAGAGGATCCCAGTCGTTCCCGATCTCTATCACAAGCTTCCCCCGCTTTCGAAACGTTTTAGTCGTATCGCAGCTATTCTTTCAGTTGACGGAATAAAGAGAGACGAGTCGATAATGACAAATCGTCTTGCCATCTTTCAAACTCAGTTGTTCTATATCCGCTGTTCCGATTTGATCGGATTTTCGATGACGTCTCACTTCTAAATGTTCATTCATTGGAAATAATTGGTACCCATCGAAAACTACTTCGAACAGGTTATCATCCGGGTCGAGTCTTTTTTCATTCCCTTCCGTAATAAGTACCCACGCCATGGAAAAGGGAGTTGCCATATGAATTCCTCCTCATTTGTATTTGATAGTCACATTAGAGCCGCTTCCCGCTGAAGTAACTTGCATTTGTACCGGAATCTCTTCTTTCAACTGTGGAACATGAGAAATGATTCCTAACAGTCGATTCCCGTCCTGCAGAGATTTTAGACATTCGATTGCCTGCTGAAGGGAAATATCATCAAGCGTTCCGAAGCCCTCGTCAATGAAAAGTGTATTGAGTTGAATGCCCCCCGCATAGGATTGGACCACATCAGCCATTCCGAGAGCCAGACTCAAGGCGGCTTTGAACCCTTCACCGCCCGATAACGTGCGTACGGATCTTTCGAGACCGGTGTATTGATCCATCACTTCCAGATCCAATCCGCTTTGAGCCCCGCGTTTGGCAATTTCCTCGCTTCTTTTCAATTGGTATCGGTGGTCGGTCATAATCTGCAGACGTTGATTCGCCTGGAGGAGAATTTCATCCAGATAAGAAGCCAACACATACCTCTCCAGGGAGAGACGGAGCGGGTTATCTCCGCTGGTAATACTGGCAAGATCACCTACGTCATAATACAATTGTTCATTCGCATCCTGCTCTTTCAGTATCTGATTCAAAGACGCGAGGGAGTCGTCGTTTTGTTTTTGTTCGTACTGTATTTTCACCAGTTGCTCCTGGAGATTATCTATAATAGATGTCAATTCTTCTTTTTCTCCTAATAGTTCATCAGTAGGAACAGTCGTTTTATCGTCACCTATTTCTTCTTCAAGCTCATGTATACGACTGGTGATGATCGCCTGATTTTGAAAGAAGGCCTGGATCTCCTGTTTCATTTTTTCGATTTCTTCCCTCGAGCGTTTACTGTCTTCATAGGCGTTCATATCCTCGAAGGATGTTTGATCAAACGTTTGTTTGAACTGCTCTTGTTTATCTTTCGCCTGGTTATGAGCTTGTTCAAGATGCTCCACCAGCTGATTTCTCGTTCCCTGAATCGTATGCACCTCTTCAGATAAACGGGAAATCTCTTCCTCCACTTTCTCTTTCTCTTTTGTCATCTGTACGAAGCGTTCCCGTATCTTTTCATATTTTTGTTCCAGAATATCCGCAGAAACCTCTTCCCCTTCTTTAAACTGGGAAAAGGATCGATAAAATTCCTTCAATTCCGCTTCCAGCCCCGTTATCATCCGGATCTGCTCATACCGGTTCTCCTTTTCCGACTTCAATCTTTCGGATATTTCTTCCGTTTGCTGCTGAGTTTTTTCATAGTCTCTTTCCAGTTTTTCTTTCTCTTTCTTCGATGACGCAAGATCGCTCACTTCTTTGTCCACTTCAGCGATCTCTTGAGCCTTTGCAGAAACAAGCATTGCTAAGGTTTCCCCATCCACCGAAGTTATATCAATCTTAGATGCGGACAGGCTTGATTGAATCGTCTCCTTTTTAGTTTTCTCTTCCGCTTCCAACCGATAGACATCGGAGAGCACTCTATCCCGTTCTTTTTTCAACGCTTCCAGCTCGAGATCAACGCGTGCTATTTCTTCCTCTTCCACAGCTTTTTCATGGGTCGCAGGAGACGGATGGTGTTCGGAACCGCAAACAGGACATGCATCTCCGGGACGGAGCGATTGTGATAACAAGTAAGCCTGATGTCCCTCTTTTGCGGTAGTAAGAGAAGCGATATATGACTCCTTTTCTTTTATATCCCCCTCTTTTCTGTTCAGTCGTTCTCTTTCAGAGTGAAGTTTTCCGGAAATATTCTCTCTCTCTTTTGCTGCACTCTTTAATTGACGCAGAAACTCAGCTTCCGTGTTTCTGTCATTCTGCGCTTCTTTTCTATCGAAATACTTTTGTTCGATTCCGTACAATTGTTCCAGGGATTTTTTCTGTCTTGAAGTTTCCTCTTTATGCTGAGCGAGCCTTTTTTCTTTTTCCTGTATAGATTTATCCAGCTCATCTTTCGTTTTTTTGTTCGATTCCAGTTGTCGTTCTTTTTCTTTCACTTCCGGGAGACGAGTCTTGGCCTCTTCTAAACGCTCCATTTCTCTTTGTAGTTGAAGGCGCTCCTCCTCTCTTTCTGAAAGCAGGTCCTTTTCTTGTTGCTTTTTTTCTTTTTCTTCCTGTTTTTTGGTCAGTTTCTCTTCTGTCTCTTTCACCTGCTTCTGAAGAGAACGAAGCTGACTACCAGCTTCGTTTGCCTGAGTTTCATAAACTTCTATCTTGGAGGCTTCTTCGGCTTTTGCAACCTCTTTTTGCATAGTCTCCGTCACATGTCTCCTGGCGTAATGGTCCTCCTGTTTCTTCGAATATTCCCTCCACTCTTCGACCAAAGAGTTGTGACGTTCTATGTCCTGTATTCTTTTCTCGAGCTTCGCTTTTTCCTCGGTTTTCATTTTTTTATGTTCTGTCATGGAATCAATCCGTTCCTTTTTGAAGCGGATATCCTCTTCGATGACGGGTACAGCTTCTGCCGGGTACTCTGGCAGTTCGGTTTGTTCTTCCATATAAATTCGTTCCAGAACTTCTTTGGCACGGGAACGGGACTTATTGATTTCCCCTGTAAGCTCCGACTTTTTTTGTTTCAGCCGTTCCGTAACATCCGAGTATAAAGAAGTATCAAAAATTTTCCGTAGTACTTCTTCTCTTTCCCGGCTGTTTTCAGAAATCAGTTTCCGGAACTCCCCCTGGGGGATCATCATCATTTTTCTGAACTGCTCATAATTGAGCCCGAGCATTTCTTCGATCAGCTGATCCACTTCCCGGACTTTTGAAGCGACAAGAGTATTCTCACCATAAGGATCGAAATACAATTCCGCTTTTGCCGGCTCTTCTTTCGTACCTTCGCCTCTTTCTTTTGATACCGTTTGTTTCGGATATCTGAAAAGAGAATACGTGTGATTATTGATACGGAACGTAAACGTCACAAATGTTTTTTCTTCCGGGGTGGAGAGCTGACTTCGGAGCGTTTCCTGATCACGGTCGCTGCCGCTGGCTTTTCCGTATAGAGCGAAACAGATAGCATCAAAAATCGACGTTTTCCCAGCACCGGTAGGACCTGTAATCAGAAAGATGGGATATTGTTTGAGCTTTTCGAACGATATCGTTTGTTGTTGTTTGTAAGGCCCGAACGCCTGCAATGTCAATTCAACGATTTCCACTTCACTGCCCCCTCTCGGACTGTCTGGTCTCTTCTATGGTTCTCTGGAGAATTTCTTTCTTCTCTTCAGATAGTCTTTCTTCTTTCACCAACTCATAGTAATCGGTGAGAATTTCAATCGGAGATTTATTCCGCTTTTGCCTCACTTTTTCTATCTCTTCTTCCTGAAAAGACCCCGAAACGCCTTTTCGCTCCAGATGAAGAATATTGGGATACACATTTCTAAGTTGTCCGACCGGGTCCAGAATTTCTCCGCTATCAAGGAGTCGTACATTCAAATAGTTGCGCGGATTCGAAGCGGCATTTCCGTTCATCAGATCTTTGAAATAACCTTCTACGGCTTCGAGGTCGACTTCCGGAACGAGAGGAACCTTCCTCGTCTCGATATCTTCTTCCAATTCAACGATTGTGACCGACTTACGGTGATTCACTTCGGAAAAGGAATACTTCAAAAGGGAACCGCTGTACCTTATATGAGGCGATCCTACCTGTTGAGGCTGATGGAGGTGACCCAGGGCGACATATGAGAAATCCTGAAGAAGTTCCGCCCCGATATAAGGGGTTCCCCCCATCATGGTGAGACGCTCTTCTGAATCGGATTCCATCCCCCCCTGAATGAACGCATGCCCTACCAGCACGTGACGTTCCTTCTTCATGTCAAACCTGGCTTCGATATCTTCTACGATAGCTTCATATGCTTCCTGATGAGAAGTTATATTCTTTTCAAAAACCGCCTGTGCTTCAGCCGGTTCAATATAAGGAATCAGATGAAAGTGTACGGCCCCCCTTTCATCATGAAGAACGACAGGCTCCCTGTTAGTTTGCAAATGCGTATGTAAATGTATGTCTCCTAGTTCAAATAAAGAGGCCCCGAAAGCGAGACGATCGCTACTGTCATGATTACCGGAAATCATCAGTACCGGAATATTACGCTCACTCAACTGGAGCAATGCGTCATTCAAAACATGTACAGCTTCCTTCGGAGGAATGGAACGATCGTAAAGATCCCCGGCGATGATGACCGCATCCGGTTGTTCCTCGTCGCATATGTCAATGAACTTGGCGATGACTTCGGCCTGGTCCTCTGTAAGATGTTTCTTATGGATGATTTTACCTAAATGCCAGTCGGCAGTATGAATGATTTTCACTGTGTCTCTCCCTCACTCTTCTTCTTCCATGTAGGTTTCGTAAAGTCTGTCAAACGCAGCAAGTGACCCGGGAAAAGGGCTGTGGTGTTCCAGGTACTCACTGAGTTCATCGTACGATTCAGACTGTTTCGGGAAGCTGTGCTCCTCGAACATCCAATCTGCAAGTTCTTTCTCTTTGCCTGTTTCGAGATTGCCTCTGAATCTCATCATATAGTGATAAAACGACCGCTTCATAAGAGCTCCTCCTCAATGATTGCTTACTACAGTTTTATCATGCTTTCTCTTTTGTTACAAAAAAGAACGCCGACCAGTGGTCAGCGTCTAATCTTCGTCAAGCCATTCCCGCTGTTGTTTCATGCGTTTCCTGAAAACGATTCTCGAAAGAATGATGCTGATTTCATATAATAGTATGAGCGGCACAGCCACAACCAGTTGAAGAATGAAATCTGGAGGGGAAAGAATCGTCCCCATAATGACGAGAATCAAATAAGCATACTTCCTGACCTTCACCAAAAACTGGGGGTTCACAATCCCGAGACTGGTCAAAAACATAAGAACAAGCGGTATTTCAAAAAACACGGCAAACGGTACTGTGACGCGAAAGAGAAACTTGAAATATCTCTCGACCGTATATATTTCTGTGAACATTCCATCATTCAGATCCAATAAAAAAGGCATGATGAATTTGATGAATATGAAATACCCGAACACCAGACCGCCGACGAACAAAAGAAAGATGAACGGTATATACATTAGAGAAACGCGTTTTTCTTTCTTCGTCAATGCCGGTTTAATGAATAACCATAATTGAAAAGAAAACATCGGAAGGGTTGCAGCAATAGCGATGATAGTAGCAATCGTAAATACAATCCAGATGATTTCTCCCGGACTTGTCATATGAAGTTCAAACGTGACGTCATTCAGGAAAAAGGTTTGAATAGGTCGATGATAAAGGAACCCTACAACAAAAAATGCGATGAATGTCACCAGCGTCAGGATGATTCGTTTCCGCAATTCCCCAAAGTGTTCTATATAATCCATGTCCTGATCTGCCAATGTTTACCCTCCCTGTCAAAACCTGCACAAAAAAGTAGATGTAAGGATTTACCTTACATCTACACTTATCCTTGCTTGTTCTCTTTATCCGATGATTTCTTCGAATCGTCAGACATGAGATCTCCGGTGGCTTGCTTGAATTCTTTCAAGGTCGTACCGAAAGCTTTACCGATTTCAGGTAATTTGGAAGGTCCGAAAATGACCAGTGCGATAACTAGAATTAAGATTAAACCTGGTACACCGATTGATGCCACGTGGATTCACCTCTTTATTAAGTATATTAATTTCTGAACTCTCAGTTTTGTCATGATTTTGAGCAATGACT
The DNA here is from genome assembly GCF_900156645.1 of Salimicrobium flavidum. Lineage (GTDB taxonomy): Bacteria > Bacillota > Bacilli > Bacillales > Halobacillaceae > Salimicrobium > Salimicrobium flavidum. The sequence goes on along the minus strand of NZ_FTOC01000001.1, from coordinate 259,759 downwards.
TACCTACAATCATAAGATGACTACACTCATCATATCACGTAAGTCTTCTTCTGTCTCTACCATTTTATTATATTACTTCCTATCATAAACGCAGAAGAAATAATCATAGGGATTCTTGTCATCTTTTATCCCTTTCTCTTTGCTGGTCAATTCCCATTCGGACCAGTCGATTTCAGGAAAGTAGGTATCTCCTTCGAAAACGTGTTCAATATGTGTAACATACATACGATTCGCTTCTTCCTGCATGGCTTCAAATAACACAGTGCCCCCGATAATGAACCATTCCTTCTCCGGATCACTGTTTGTCAGTTGAAGGATTTCTTCAATGGAATGTACAACTGTACAACCCTCTGCTTCGTAATTTTGGTCACTTGTTATAATCACATGCTCACGCCGAGGAAGAGCTCCTCCTAATGATTCGAACGTCTTTCTTCCCATAATCACCGTACGATTCACCGTTTTATCTTTGAAGAATTGAAAATCCTTCGGTATGTGCCAGGGCAAATCATTGTTTTTTCCTATCAGTCGATTTTTATCCATTGCAAAAATGAATGAAATCATTACGCATCCTCCTAAACGGCTACGGGAGCCTTGATTCCCGGGTGGGGGTCATAATCCTGAATAGTCACATCTTCTATAAGCAGGTCAAAAATCGATTTTTCCGGTGCTTGCAACTTTATAGCCGGGAGAGGTCCGGGTGCACGAGCGAGTTGCTTTTCCACCTGTTCAAAATGATTATGATAAATATGAGCATCTCCCAGGGTGTGTACGAATTCCCCAGGTTCTAATCCACATTCATGAGCAACCAGGTGAGTAAGCAGTGCATAGCTCGCTATATTGAAAGGAACCCCAAGAAACGTGTCCCCGCTTCTTTGATAAAGCTGACAGGAAAGTCTACCGTCATGAACATAGAACTGGAACATCGTATGACAAGGGGGAAGGGCCATATTTCCGGGTACATCCTCCGGGTTCCATGCTGTAACGATGTGCCTTCTTGAATCAGGATTGTTTTTGATGGATTCAATCACATTCTTCAATTGATCGATGGTTTCCCCTTCTGTCGTTTTCCAGGCACGCCATTGTTTACCATAAACATTTCCGAGTTCGCCATATTTTGCAGCGAATTCCTCATCAGTGAGAATTCTTCTTTTGAATTCAGCCATTTGCTGGTCATAAATCTCAGCAAAGTTCTCGTCAGAAAGTCTTCGTAAACCGAAATCGGTCATATCAGGGCCTTCGTATTCATCACTTGTAACCCATGCTTCGAACGCCCACTCATTCCAGATGTTATTGTTGTTTTCAAGCAAAAATCTTATATTCGTATCTCCACGGATAAACCAAAGCAATTCACTCCATATCAAACGGAAGGGGACCTTTTTGGTCGTCAGCAAGGGGAACCCATTTCTAAGATCGAACCTCATCTGATGGCCGAAGACGGATCTGGTCCCTGTCCCCGTGCGGTCACTTTTATCCTGTCCATTATGTAAAATATGCCTGCACAGGTCTAAGTATACCTGTTCACTCATCATTCATCCCTCCTGCAAATGATTGTTCTTCTTTAAATTGGCGAATGTACGTTTGCATAAGCTCGTGTCTGTTTTCGGCTTCCCTTCTGGCTGTGGGAGTCGATAACTTATCATATATTCGTAACAATTTTTCATGAAAGTGTTCTATCGACTTTTCTATACTCTGCTCATGAACTGCACCATAGCTGAAACAGCGGGCGATTCCGATTGCCCCGATGGCATCAAGCCTATCTGCATCCTGGACTACCTGCTGTTCCAAGGATACAACTTTTCCCCCTTTGGAGAAAGAGACTGAAGCTATAATTTTTTCAATGGTTGTAATTGTTGCATCACTAAATCCCAGCTCGCAGAGGAACTCTTTACGTTTCTTTCTTGCAGCGCCAGGGTCCCTCACCAATTTTTCATCGTCGATATCGTGGAACCAGGCCGCCAATTCAACGGTGACAGAATCCGCACCTTCTCGTTGAGCGATAAACACCGCATTACGGACGACCCGTTCTATATGGTCGGTGCCGTGACCAGAATGGTCCTCCCCGTGATACGTATGGACGAAATCTTCTACGCACTTTCTCGTTTGTTTTGAAAGACTCATTCAAAAAAGTCCTAACTGGCGAGGATTCAGATCGTCATACGTAACGCCAAGATATTCTATCATTTTCTTCGCATTAGGCGCTGCATCGTGGCCGGAATTATTATTGAACAACATAGTGACTGAACGTGATTCTTCCAATAATTTTTGAATAGAGGGGATCCACTCTTTTAATTCTTCTTCGCTGTAGTCGTACAGAAAACGAACAGCCCGCCAGTCTTTATGACCATTTTTGTTCCACCCGTGCACATTCCTACCGTGAAGCCTAATTAATGTCTTTTCAGAATTTGTCGCTTTCACTACTGCAGGTACAGAACCTTCACCAGCCTGCGGTTCGTCGCATACTGTATGAATAAAATCCTCCTCCTCAAGAAACTGCAGCGTTCTCTCACGGTATGCTTCTCTATACCAGCTTTGGTTCCGAAACTCTATGGCTACTGGATAATCTTCAAGCCATTCTCTGATTTGTCTCAACCTTTGAATGTTCTCTTTTTTTACATCAAACCATGGGGGAAACTGAAAAAGCAAAGCATCCACCTTTCCGGCTTCCACCGCAGGAGCAATCGACTCCTTATACGCTTCCATCAATTCTTTCGCTTCTTGCTTTGTTCTTTTTTCACGGTCATGACCGGTCAATCCCTGGAAAGCTTTAATGACGAAAGCGAAACTCTCCGGTGTATCTTTCACCCATTTTTCATAATAAGCCTGTTTCTGAATAGCATAAAAAGCCGTATCTACCTCAACTACAGGGAAATGAGATGCGTAGGATTGAAGCTTCTCATGAGCCCTTACGGATCCTTCATAAAGAGAAGGATGATCGCTCCACCCTGTAAGTCCTATATTAACATTCATCTAGCCTCCCCCTCCATTACTACTACCAGTATAATATTTTCATCATATAAATAAAAATTTTTCTCCTGCTCCCTTGACTCATTCCTTGAGATGAGATATATTGATAGTAAGCAAATATGAACGGAATCATAAAACAAAGGTAGTTCCCACCAAGAAGTGCTTATGATTTTATATTCCGCACTCCTTGTGGGGGCTTTTGTTTTTTTTCCACCTCATATTTGTAATATCACGTGTAACGTGCAAGATTCTAGGAGGATTTAATTATGCAAAACGGTACAGTAAAATGGTTCAACGCGGAAAAAGGTTATGGCTTCATCCAGGTAGAAGAAGGTAACGACGTATTCGTACACTTCTCTGCTATCCAAGAAGAAGGTTTCAAGTCTCTTGAAGAAGGTCAAGAAGTTACTTTTGAAATCGTAGAAGGCGACCGTGGCCCACAAGCGGCTAACGTTGTTAAACAATAAATAAAAAGCCCTGAAAGCAACAGCTGCCAGCTGTTGCTTTTTTATTTTTGCCGAATGATAATTACCCTGCTTTCAAAATGGGTACTCCCCTATTGAAGTAGATACTACTTTCTTCTGGAGTTTCCTTTATTGCAACTTTCGTTCTGACTGAGTATAATGTTTTTTTGTCAGGTTTTCGCGGTTCGAAAATTCCCGCGTTATCAAAACTAAGGAGGACGAATGGATGTTCAACGAATTATTATGGATTATTTTTGCCATTGTCAACTTCACACTTTTGCTGACTGTTTACCGCCTTTTCGGCAAAAATGGTCTATTCGTATGGATTGGCATGGCTACTGTGGTAGCAAATATTCAGGTTGTGAAAACAGTCGAATTATTCGGATTGACCGCTACCCTCGGAAATATCATTTATGGTACAGCCTTTTTGGCTACAGATATTTTGAACGAAAAATACGGAAAGGATTCCGCAAAAAAAGCCGTATGGCTCGGTTTTTCGGCACTGATCGCTATGACGATCATGATGCAGATTTCCCTCAGGTTCATACCGGCTGAAAGTGATATTGCTCAATCCGCCCTCGAGACACTGTTTGGAATCGTACCTCAAATTGCAATCGGGAGTTTGCTCGCATATATTATCAGTCAATACTTTGATGTATGGCTGTACGCATTTTTGAAAAAAATATTCCCGAAAGACAAACACCTTTGGATTCGAAACAACGGTTCCACTATGATCAGTCAATTGCTCGATACAGCAGTATTTTGTGGTATCGCCTTTTATGGATTATATCCTTTCGGAGTCTGGATAGAAATATTCTGGACGACGTATTTTATTAAATTCCTTGTTTCTTTACTGGATACCCCATTTTTGTATGCTGCAAAATCCTTTAGATTGAAGGAGTGATGAAGATGCTTGAGGTTTATACAGATGCTGCAACTAAAGGAGACCCGGGACCGAGTTTTTCGGGCATTTATATAAAAAGTAAGTCTGAAAAGTATTCTTATTCCTCTTATCTCGGGGAACTTTCCAATCACGAAGCGGAATTCGCGAGTGCCTGTCAAGCACTCAGGGTCTGCAAAGAGCGTTTCCCGAAAGAAATCATTTCTTTACGAACGGATTCTAAAATTGTGGTCGAGACTTTTGAAAGGAACAGAACGAAGAATCACATTTTCTTTTCCTATCTTGAGACTCTGGACCAGTTGGCTGAGAACTTCCCTTTCGTTTTCATGAAATGGATCCCCGAAAAACAGAATATCCATGCAGACCAACTCTCCAAAGAATCTTTAAGAAAATATTTATATGATAATAAAAACGATACGTAACTTAACGGTATCGTTTTTATTATATTTTCGGAGTTGCTACTAAGTATTAATACAAAACTAAAAACAGGCTGTAGCTCCAGTTCTCGGAATACAGCCTGTTCTGAAATCTACTCTATTCTTTTTTTCCGAAAAACTGATAGTACGTCGTTTCAATGAATCCGTTGAATAATTTCCGTTTCTTCGTAGCTTCCGTGCCGTATACCTTCTCAAACTGAGGATGGGCAGTGAGCAGATAAACGCTCCAGGTAGGAAAGTCTTTCATCACTCCGCCAAGCTGACGGTACGTCTGCTCAACTTCTTTCTTATCCCCTATTCTTTCTCCATAAGGTGGATTCGATACAAGGTAACCACCTTTTTCCATCGGTTTGAAATCTCTGGCCTGCATCTGCTTGAAGGGAATCAGTTCACCGAGCCCTGCCTCCATAGCGTTCGCTTTCGATATTTCGATCATCTTAGGGTCGATATCTGTACCGGTTATATTAATGGGCTGATCATAGTTCGCTTTATCTTCCGCTTCTTCGAATGCCTTCTCCCACTGTTTATCTGTGATGAAGGACCAGTTTTCAGACGCGAACTCCCTATTGAATCCAGGAGCGATATTCTGACCGATAAGGGCCGCCTCGATTGGAATCGTGCCGGAACCACAGAAAAGATCGATGAAAGGGGCATCCCCTCTCCAATTTGTAATCTGAACGAGAGCAGCCGCCAATGTTTCTTTCAAAGGAGCGTCCCCCTGCCCGACACGATATCCGCGTTTATGAAGACCTGCGCCGGAAGTGTCTATAGTGAGCCAGGCCTCGTCTTTATCTATAGCTACCTCTACCCTGTAAAAAGCCCCTTTCTCTTCAAGACGGCTGGCAATTCCATATTTTTGTTTCATCCGTTCTACAATCGCCTTCTTAACGATTGCCTGACAGTCAGGTACACTATAAAGCTTGGATTTTTTCGACTTCCCTACCACCGGAAATTCTCCATCCTCTGAAATGAAATTCTCCCATGGAAGAGCCTTCGTCGCCTCGAAAAGTTCATCAAAACTGTAGGCATGAAACTTTCCCACGAGCAATTTGACACGATCCGCTGAACGGAGCCACAAATTGACACGCGGGATATCTGCGGGAGTAGCTTCAAATATGGCCCGGCTGTTCTCCACTCTCACATTTTCATAACCAAGATCCCTCAATTCCTGCCCGACAATGCCCTCAAGGCCCATCGCTGCAGTTGCGATTAAAGTAACTTTGTTCATTGTATAATCACATCCTTCGCTCTTAATTAAAAAACCTCCAATACGGTAATCCTACCATAAAGGAGGTGACTTCTCTTATGTAAGACCGGGAGATGCTTTGTAAGCCATGTTCTGTACCTTTGTACTGCGAGCGGTGGTCAGCCTCGTACTCCGGTGGTAATCATCTATCTGCTGATGTTCATCAGCCTCTTTCTCCGTTTGATTCCTTTGAAAGAGTGCCCCTACCTAAGTTTGGGTTGCTCGCTCGAGGGGTTTACCTCGTTCCACCTGAAGTATTTCTACTTCAGCTCCGTCACTGTGGCACTTTCAAGATAATCAGACCATATCCAAAGAAGGACACAGGTCTTTTCTCTGCCGTTAGTGCATGAAAGCACTACCCAGACTTATGATTTCGTCTGGCACGAACACTACAAGCGTCTCAGCTTGTGCGAGCATGGACTTTCCTCTGCCTGATGGCAGCGATCACCCAAACATCTCCCTTATTCCGAAAACCATTTTATCAGATTCCGGGAAGCATGTCATTGGTAATTTTATTCATCTACATAGCGGTTACCAAATACCGCTTTCTCCAAATTGGAGAGACGCTTCAAAATATCATAGTTCACTTGATGACCGGACTGTCTCGATCTTGTTTCCTGTTTCTCTTCCTGTTCGGGCCCTTGAGAAACAGAACGATTTCTTTTCAGCCGTTCATTTTCTTCCTTCAAATCTTTGATCATTTCATCGTACTGATCATAATCTTTGATCACTAAATCGAGAAATTCATCCACTTCTTCCTGATTATAGCCTCTCATCGATGTTTTGAAGTCTCTTTCCAGTATTTCTTTACCTGTCAAATGAAATCGATCTTCCGTCATTCCATTCACCTCTTATCCAGCAAGTACTTATATTCTTTCAAAAGTCTTACAATCTGTCAATGTGCATCTTCTCCCCTGAATATTTCCGGGCTCGTCCATTCGAGCTCTTCGACAGTGTCCTCTAAATCCTGGGGGGTGATCCATTCCAATTCATAGTTATCTACGTGCTGGACCATTGCAAGAAAATATTTCGGTGTACCGGGAGTCTCCTCATCATAGAGGACTAAAGCTTTGTCCGAGTGCTCAATCAGGAAACGGTCCTTGGCTTTGAACTGAAAAGCTCCCTGATATCCCCCTTTGTACACAGGTTTATAAAAATCAGCCTCTTCTATAATATGGTGGTACATCACCTGTATATCTTCCGGCCACCGCTCTTCCGCGCCCTCAAAAGGGGGTATAACTGCGAGAGAAACATCATACCCTTCCTTCAACTCCAGCACAACTTGCGCAGTCCAGAACTCCACTCCGGGCTGACAGGAGACGAGCACCCATTCCCCGCCTTCTTCTAAAAAAGCGATGATCCTGTTTCTGAGAGCTTCCTTAATAAAAGCGACGCGTTTATCATTTTCCTGAAATATTCCCAGCTCGTGTGATTTATAACCGGTGACCAGTAATCGCTTCATCAAATTCTTCACCTCTTGAAAAACTCACTCGTCTTATCATTATTAAGAAATAGATGTACCCTGATTGTAACCTGTAGAAATTTCTCTCCAGGTGGATTCATTTTCAGCGTAGGCTATATAAAAACCTGCTACAATCATTATAACTGCAGCAGGTAGATATGGAAACTATTCATGTTTTGAAAGGTCGTCCGGAGTGAACGAGAACGGTAGAAGTTCCGCCATTGTCATCGTCTTCGTCTTACCACTGAGATTAGCAGTATGTACCGGCGTATCAGGAGCAAAGAATTCACTCATCACCTGACGACACGAACCACAAGGTGGCACAGGACGATCCGTATCCGCGATAACAGCCAGAGTCTCGAAATCATAATGGCCGTCCGCTACGGCCTTGAAAATAGCTACTCGTTCTGCACAACAAGTCGTGGGATAAGCCGCATTTTCAATATTGACGCCTTCATAGATTTCTCCGCTTTTCGTCAGAAGCGCCGCTCCTACCGGAAATTTCGAATACGGTACATAAGCTCTTTCGCGTATATCTTTCGCCTTTTCTATCAGCTTTTCTTTATTCATCGGGTTCTCCTCCTTCATTGGGATATTCATTATATTAAATAAACAGCCCAATGTAAAGCGTTTGCATGAGGAATCAAAGATTGTCGAGAACCATATCCAACACGTAATGAGAAGACTGGTAAAGGTCTTTGTATCTGTTCTTCTCCACATCGAGATAATAGGAGTGGAGGATAAGCATTTCGATATTTTCGTTTGTTGATTGTATCTGGTTTGGATGGACGCTGACCTCTCTGTTTTTTACAAATGGTTCCGCCACTTCGAACCATTCCTGTACAAGTGAAAAATATGGCGTTGTCTCCTCTTTCACCTTTTCAAAGAACTCGTGATCTGAACGATCCACAGGACCTGATTCACGCAGATATCGATCGTGCAATTCATCGATGGAGCTTTTTAATCTATGTGTTAATTCGTAGAGACTCATAGTTATCCTCTCCTTTCATATTTCAGCCTAGCACGAACTCCAAAAGCAGTAAAACATGCTTTTCCTTTATTTATTGGCTCTGTTATCGTTCCTTGTTGATTTTCGTTCTACGGGTGGAAGCTTGCCGCGGGCATGACGTAAACTTCCGGAATCTCTCTACGTTCGATTCCGGTGATTCCCCCGTTCATGCTTCTCCATCAGGCATCCCCACCCTTCGTTCCTAAAATCAACAACAGGCTTTAACAGAGCCTATTTATTAGGCTCAAAACAACTCATTCAACAGGAAAATTTATATCCTTCCCCTTCTCCCCCCCTGCACGCGGAAAGAGGTTTTAACTCGGACGGACGAAAATATCGGAATGAATTTCGAACTTATAAAGGATAAACATTTGTCGTTTGAAGGGGAAGAAAGTATAATAAGATGAGAATTCTATGAGGAGGAGCATGAGGATGCGATACCCGAATGGCACCAGGAGAAAAAACAATATCACTAACAGCACTCCCACCTCTTCAGGAAAAAGTTACAGCAATCGCGGGATGACTCTCGAAGAAGATATTAACGCAGCAAACACTTATTACGTTTCTCGTGATATGGCAATCGTACACAAAAAACCTACTCCCGTTCAAATTGTAAATGTAGACTACCCTAAGCGGAGTGCTGCAGTTATAAAGGAGGCATATTTTAAACAGGCTTCCACTACAGATTATAATGGAGTATATAAAGGCTACCATGTAGATTTTGAAGCAAAAGAAACGAAAAACAAGACCTCTTTCCCTTTAAGTAACATGCATGAGCATCAGATTACTCATATGGAACAGGTGATGAAGCAGAAAGGACTTTCTTTTATTATCGTCCGGTTCGCTCCCCTTGGAGAAACATTCCTGCTTGAAAGTAAGTATCTCATCGACTACTGGTATAAACAACAAGATGGAGGACGGAAATCAATCCCCTACTCTATCGTCAAAGAAAAGGCCTATTTAATTCCTTTTCATTTTCAGGCAAGAGTAGATTATTTGAAAGCCGTGGATAAGGTTTTAGCAAAATTGGAGGAAGATGTAAATGTCTAAAGAATATAATTCCCGTAAAGAGCGGCGTGAACAGTCGAGTCAGGCGAAAAAAGAAACAAAAGGTACAAAGGGGAAGAAAAAGGCTACAAACAAACAGCCTTCGAAGTTGAAGAAAATTTTGAGCATCCTTTTGATTGCAGGTCTTCTCCTCGGACTTGGAGGAGCGGGGATGTTCATATACTACGCTTCTAACGCACCTGAACTCAAAGCTTCAGAGCTGACTTCTCCGTTCTCATCCAAAGTTTATGATATGAATGATGAACTGGTCACCGACCTCGCAGGCGAAGAACGACGCTCGCAAGTGTCTTACGGTGATCTCCCTCAAAAGTATGTGGATTCAGTTCTCGCAACCGAAGACGTGCGTTTCTTCGAACACAGTGGTGTAGACCCCAAGCGGATTTTAGCAGCTATATGGGCTAATATTACCCAAGGGTTCGGTTCAGAGGGTGCCAGCACGATTACTCAGCAGGTGATCAAGCAGTCGCTGCTTACTTCTGACAAAACGATCGAACGGAAGGTGCAGGAGCAGTACCTTGCCTTTAAGTTGGATCGTGAGTATTCCAAAGAAGAAATATTCGAGATGTATGTAAACAAGATTTATTTTGGTCAGGGAGCTTATGGAGTTGCTGAAGCTGCCGAAACGTATTTCAACAAAACGGACCTTGATAACCTTACCTTAGCGGAATCCGCGTTACTAGCAGGTCTGCCCCAACGTCCAAGCGGTTACGACCCTTATGAAAACCCGGACCTTGCCAAAGATCGCATGAACACCGTCCTTCATCTGATGGTGGACCATGGAAAAATCAGCGAAGCAGAAGCGGAAGAAGCCAGGCAGACAGAGATCTCTTCCATGCTTGCTGAACAAACTGAGGAAACGAGACAGTACCAGGCTTTTATCGACAGGGTGAAAAAAGAAGTGGAAAGCCAAATGGGAGATGTAGATATTTTCAAAGACGGACTGAAAATCTATACAACGCTTGACCCGGAGGCTCAGGAACTGACAGAACAATCACTCAGTAGCGACGGTGGTCCTATCAGCTGGCCGAATGAGGACCTTCAGACAGCCGTTACAGTAACTGACACACAGACGGGTGCAATCCGGGCTATCGGCGGGGGCAGGGACTATGTCTCCGGAGGACTCAACTATGCTTCCGACGACCCCCGCCAGGCAGGCTCAACCATGAAACCGATCGCAGCGTACGGTCCTGCCATAGAATTTGAACAGTGGTCCACGTATCACCAGTTGCAGGATGAACCGATCGAATTTGGAGATTGGAACCCTACCAACTGGGATGATAGATATCGGGGGTGGATGACTATGCGTGAAGCGCTCGCTGATTCCATCAACATTCCCGCCATCAAAACGTTGGATGAAATCGGCACAGACAGGGCTTCCGAGTTTGCCGAGAAGCTTGGTATTTCCTTTGGTGAAGACGGTATGGTGCTTTCAGATGCCATCGGTTCCGAGGAGGTCACTCCGATTCAAATGGCCGGTGCCTTTGCCGCCTTCGGTAATGAAGGTGTGTATAATGAACCGTACACGGTCAGGAAGGTCGAAACGCCTGAAAACGGCACGGTCGATTTCACCCCTGAACCGGTTTCAGCGATGAAAGATTATACAGCTTATATGATCACTTCCATGCTTGAGACAGTAGTTACTGAAGGAACAGGCACAGCTGCCGATGTTCCGGGAGTACCTGTAGCAGGAAAAACCGGAACCACGAACGAAGAGGTGGACTCCTGGTTCAACGGCTACTCTACAAATTACTCGATTTCTGTATGGACAGGGAATCAGGATAGGTCTCCTATTCAAAGCGGAAAAGATATACCGAAACAAATGTTCCGCCACCTTATGGGTGAACTATCCCAGGATGTAGAAACAGAAGACTTCAGCAGACCCGAAAGTGCGGTCTGGGTTGATGTCGAAGCTGGCTCCCGTCCTGCTAAACTGCCGAGTGCTTACACTCCTTCTTCAAGAATTGTGACTGAACTCTTCCAGGTGGATAACCAGCCTTCAAATGTTTCTTCACAATTTCAGCGGATGGACCCAGTAAGTAACCTGGCTGCAACGTACAGTGAATCAAGCGACAGCATCAATGTCTCATGGTCTTACTCGGAAAGTGCTCAATTCAGTGTATACGCTAATGGAAGCACTCTTTCCAACACCGAACAGACCAGTCTGCAGATTAGTAATCCTCAACCCGGAAGAACGTACGACATTACGGTAGTAGCTTCAGGTTCCGGAGGGTCCTCAGACAGTGAAGGCCGTTCCGTTTCCGTACAAGTTCCTGGCGAAGAACCTTCTTCTGGCGAGGACGAAGAGAACCAAGAAAGCAATGAAGGTGAAAATGAGCAAGAGCAAGAAAATGATGAAAATAATAACGGCGAATCAGGCACCGACCAGGAGAACAATTCAGGGGAACAGAATAATAACTCCGATGGAGAGAATGGTAACGGTAACTCCGGCAATCAGAACAATGGTTCCTCTGAGAATGAGGGTGGTAGCTCCGGCAATCAAAACAACGATTCAGAACAGCAAAACAATGATCAGGATAATGGAAGCAACCAGCAAAGCAATGACCAGAACAATGACACCGAGCAACAAAGCAATGATGAGAATGATCAAGTTGAACAACAGAGCAGTGACTCTTCAGGTAATTCTTCATCAGAAGGTGGTTCCGGATCCTCTGAGGATTCGGACGAGTCGAACGACTCGACAGACCAGCAGAATCAGTAACTCATATAAAAACTCCGCTGCCTATTCAGGCAAGCGGAGTTTTTTTCTGTTTCATTCTTTTTTGTCCTTCTCTGCATAAAGAAAGGAGAGGGCATTTTTCACAGTTAGGATTTTTAGCTTTACAATGGTATCTCCCGAAAAATATCATCCTGTGATGAGTGGCACTCCACTCTTCTCTAGGAATTTTTTTCATCAATGTTTTTTCTACCTGCAACACGGAATCTTTCCATCTGCATATGCCAAGTCTTTTTGAAACCCGCTCCACATGTGTATCGACTGCAATCGCCGGTTCACCGAAAGCTACAGATGCAACCACGTTCGCCGTTTTTCTTCCGACTCCTGCCAGGGTTTCCAACTCTTCTTTCGTTTGAGGTACTTCTCCATCGAATTCTGTTAATAAAGTACGAGCCATTTGTTTCAAATTTTTCGCTTTGCTTCGATAAAGACCGATTGATTTGATATCCTGTTCAAGTTCTTCAATCTCTGCTTGATCAATGTCTGTAGGAGTGACGTATTTCTGAAATAGATCCGGGGTAACTTTATTCACAAGATTATCTGTTGCCTGTGCAGATAAAATCACCGCTACAAGAAGTTGAAAAGGATTTTCATGGTTCAGTTCACAATCCGCTTCCGGGTACATGTCTTCCCATACATCCAAACAGTATCTTATTTCTTTAAGTGTAAGCATCTCTTCTCACTCATCCTCTAGCCAATTGTAATAAAGCGACACATCTCTCTTCGAACTTTCTGAGATCGTATTTTGTTTCTGGTTATTTCTGAACTGTTTTCCCTGATTTTTCGCTTGATCTACAGTTTTTATTCCTTTTCTTTCCCATTCAGCCAATATTCGATCAATATATTTGAAATTCATCTTTCCCATCAGCACTGCTTCTCTTAATGCAGCTTTGATCAAGTCTTCTCTGTATTCTTCATCATCAAGCCATATATTCACCGTTTCTATTTCAAATGGAGATAGCGGTCTGCCGAATTCTTTTTCAAACAAGGAAAACAGAGATTCTTTAGAAATATCCTGTGATTCTTTTTTCTCTTCTTTCGTCTCGAATAACCGTACAAATAAAGGTTCGAGTGAATATTTTTCCTGGATAATACCTTCAGGGCCTTTTTCATGCAGAATTTCGACCAGCCCTTTCTGAATCAATGTACGTAAATAATTCGAACATTCTTCTTCTGAAACAGTTACAAAGTCGGTGATTTCAGAAGGGGTCGGAAATGTTACCTTTTCCTGCTGGAATCTGAGAAGTTGAAGTATAATTACGAGTTCCGTTTCATTCATGTTCATGTTTTTATAAGAGGTCAATAGCACTTGCGGGAGGACCAGCTGATTCTGAAGCATTTGTTCATAAGGTAGATGATTCGACACGATGATCCCTCTTTCTTTGAAGAAAACTTTCTTAATTTCTTAATCAATCAGGTTCCGTTATCGTACTTTGCTGATTTTTGTCTATACGTGGGAAGTTTGAGATGAGCAGGCAGGTCTTTACGGAAACTTTCCATGATCGCTTCCGGTGATTTTTTTAGTTCATACCGTTTCAGACAGGACTCTTTCCGCCTGTCGTTCCCAAACCATCACCAGCTTTGCCGAAGTCCATCAATTAAAATAACAAACACCGAGGCGGCTCGGTGTCTGTCAGTCTCTATATAGATCTCTTTACGGATATAGTCGGTTCAAGAGGCGTGGAAATGGAATAGTTTCCCTCACATGCTCGACCCCAGCTATCCATGCTACCGTCCGCTCAAGCCCAAGACCAAACCCGGAGTGAGGTACACTACCGTATTGGCGAAGCTGGAGGTACCATTGATAAGCATCTCCTGTAAGATTATGCTCTTCATACCTTTCTTTCATCAATTCCAGATCATCAATCCGTTGGGAACCTCCCACAATTTCACCGTACCCTTCCGGTGCAATCAGATCGGCACAAAGAGCGAGGTCCGGACGTTCGGGGTCCGGCTTCATATAAAATGCTTTGATATCCAGTGGGAAATGGGTTATGAATACCGGCTTTTCATAACTTTCTGCAATAGCCGTTTCGTGAGGAGCTCCGAAATCATCTCCCCACTCGATATCTGTGAAACCTTTTTCATGCAATAATTGAATCGCATCATCATAAGTTATTCGTGGAAAAGGAGCTTTGATTTTTTGTAACGAAGTCAAATCTCTTTCTAAAGTTTCTAATTCCACCTTGCAATTCTGAAGAACAGATTGGACGACGTGGGAGACGTATTGTTCCTGAACTTCAAGACTGTCATTATGGTCCATAAAGGCCATTTCGGGTTCAATCATCCAAAATTCAATAAGATGGCGCCGTGTTTTAGACTTCTCCGCGCGGAAAGTGGGACCAAAACTGAAAACTTTATTAAAAGCCATAGCTGCAGCTTCCATGTATAACTGACCACTCTGGGAAAGATACGCGTCTTCATCGAAATACTTCGTATGGAATAATTCCGTCGTCCCTTCAGCGGATGAGCCCGTAAGAATCGGCGGATCAATTTTAACATAACCATTTTCATTGAAGAACTCATACGTCGCTCTGATGATTTCGTTTCTCACTTTCATTACAGAGTGTTGTTTTTTTGAACGTAGCCATAAATGACGATGGTCCATAAGAAACTCTGTCCCATGTTCTTTAGGTGTAATAGGGTAATCTTCCGCTTCCTGAATAATGGAGAAATCTTTGATCTGCATTTCAAATCCGAGGGGAGATCGCTTATCTTCTACAATGGTACCTGTTACATACAAGGATGTTTCCTGAGTAAGCGATTTAGCCTGATCGAATTTATCTTCGCCTATATCATTTTTGCCTATCACACCCTGGATGAATCCCGTACCGTCCCTGAGCTGCAGGAAGGCAATTTTCCCGCTGGAGCGTTTGTTGTGAAGCCAAGCTCCGAGTGTGACTTCCTCATTTAAATGTTTCGATACATCTTGAATCGTTGTTTTAACCATAGCTGACTTCCCTTCCTTACTATTGATGTTTCTGAATAAATTTCTTGATTCTTTCTGCTGCTTCATTCAAATTTTCCATAGAAGTTGCGTAAGATAGCCGCACATTCTCCTCAGCTCCAAAACCGGAGCCGGGTACGAGAGCTACTTTCTCTTCTTCCAGGAGAGCTTTCACAAATTCATCCACGTTCGAAAATCCGCAATTCGAAGCCGCTTCTTTCACATTCGGAAATAGATAAAAGGCTCCTTTCGGTTTCACACAGCTTATTCCCGGGAGATCGATCAGTTTGTCGTAAAAAGCATCGAGACGCTCACTGAAAGCATTACGCATCTTTTCCACTTCTTCTTCTCCATTCGTATAGGCAGCCAACGCTCCATATTGTGCAATCGATGTAGGATTAGAGGTGGAATGGGATGCCATGCTGGTCATGGCTTTTATAATATCTCTGTTCCCGACTGCGTAGCCGATTCTCCACCCGGTCATGGAATGGGACTTGGATACCCCATTGATCAGAATGGTCCGATTGTACAAATCTTCAGAGAGTTGTGCTATAGACACATGTGGGTCCTCGGTATAGATGAGTTTCTCATAAATTTCATCGGAAACGATGAGTATATCTTTTTCTTTTGCCACTTCTCCGATTTCACTTAACTCTTCCCGGGAGTACATCATTCCTGTCGGATTACTAGGAGAATTGATAATTACAGCTTTTGTTTTAGAGGTCACTGCTTGTTCCAGCTGTTCCCTGGTAATTTTAAAGTCATTCTCTTCACGGGCTTTGACAAATACCGGTTTCCCTCCGGCAAGTTTGACCTGCTCAGGATAACTCACCCAGTAAGGAGCCGGGATGACCACTTCATCTCCGGGATTCAAAAGCACTTGAAACAAAGTGAAAAGAGCGTGTTTAGCTCCTGTCGTAACCACCACCTGATCTTCGTCGTAGGTGAGCTGCTGATCTCTTTTCAATTTCTCGGTTATCGCTTTTCTCAGTTCAGGGATACCGCCTGAAGGAGTATATTTTGTCATCCCCCGATCCATTGACTCTTTGGCAGCGTCCAGAATATACTCAGGTGTGTTGAAGTCCGGCTCTCCCGCCCCGAGCGCGATAACGTCATGTCCTTGTTGTCTTAGTGCTTTCGCTTTCGCGGTGATTGCCAGTGTACTAGAAGGAGTAAGCGATTGTACTCTTTGTGCCAATTCCATAATAAATTCCCCTCTCTATTCATTATTTTTGAAAGAAAACCTTTGATACTCTTCCCCGTTACTCATATGGTAATATGCAAGCCCATATCTTCCCTTACTATCTGTATACGTGATTTCCCATAAGGGACGATCATTTTTATATGCAGGTTGGATATGTGTGAACTTGCATTGCCCACAATTATTATTCCAGGTTTCCCGGATGTCCGCTTTTTCCATTTGATCGTTCTGAGGAACCCGGTCGACAATCGTCCCTTCATCCGGATTCACATAGTAAATCATGGATTGCTCCTCACCGGAAGCGTAAAGAATGTGAACGGGAAAATCCCCATTAAAAGTATAACTCTCGTTGACTTCTACACCTTCTACCTGGGATTCTACTGTATCGATGGATGAGGGAATCCCTTCCGTTCGCCTATCATCTAATATGTTATAAAAAATACCGTATAATAAAGCTGCAATTAAAAGTATACCTGCCAGTGACCCGGCGATCCACCATAAGTAATTAGGTTTCATATACTGTCAATACCGCCGTATCCTCATTTTTCAAAGTCAAACCGACTATTACACCTTTTGATTTAAGTGATTTGTTCAACATATCTGTAATTCTATACAAATCTTTTGAGTAGTCCACTTCCAAACTTGAAATCATTTCCTGTTTTTTCATGATTCACTCCCCGTTCCATCTGTCACAAAAACTGATATCATATAAAGGTTAATCTTTTCTTTCAGGAGCGTCAATGGGCAGAAATTCATGAAACCGTTCCAACATATCTCTGGTAGTCGGTTCATAAACAGTTCTATTAGGTAGAGCTTCGACAAAATATTTTCCATAACTTGCCTCTACAATTCTCCGATCAAGGATAATCAAAAGGCCTTTGTCTTCCTCTCCTCTAATCAGACGACCTACTCCCTGCTTAAATCTGATGATAGCTTTAGGAAGGGTAAGCTCCATGAAAGGGTTTTCTCCTTTTTCGATCCACAGATTTTCTTCGCCCTGCTGCCCCGGGTGTGAGGGAGGATCAAAAGGAAGCTTAACCATTATAAGACAACTGAGGTCCTCGCCGGGAATATCTATCCCTTCCCAAAATGTGTTTGTGCCAAGGAGAATGGAAGACTCCAGGGTCTGAAACTCCTTCTTCAGCCGATCTCTGCTGCCGCTGGTTATTCCTTGAGCGATCAGTTGGTAAGAGTCGAGTTCCTGGAACTCTTTTAAAATGTGATAGACATTCTTCAGCATCGAGTATGACGTGAAAAGAACAAGCATTCTTCCATTGGTTTTCAGAGCGATAGAAAGAATCAACTCTCCGACCGCATACAAGAATTCATCCCCTTTCTGTTTCACGGATGGCATATCAGAAGGAACTACTACCTTCATCTGTTTCTCGTAGTCATAAGAAGAAGGGATGATTTCCTCCTTTGTCACTTTTTGAAGCCCTAATTGTTTTTTTATATATTCAAACGAACCCCGGGCTGCCAAAGTAGCACTTGTATAAATGATACTGTCCTTTTCGGATTCCAGACGAAGAGCCAGCTGTTCAGAATGTCGATAGCTTTCGCTTTCGATTGTCAGGGTCCCTTGAGGATGTTTCAGGTCGAGCTCCGCCCATACAGGATTCGACGTATTCTTCAGAAAAGTGTTTTCTATATCCTGAGACAATTCCTTATAATATCCCGACTGGTAATCAAGACGTGTAAGCAGCACGGTAATGTCTCGATTTTCCTTCGTTTGCAACTGCAGGAGCATTTCGTTCATCAACGTTTCCGTATTTCGAATAAGTTCATTCAATTCTTTAAGCAGACGTGCGCACATTTCAGACACCGTTTGTAGAAATCGTTCCGAACTATGACCACGAAAGTCGAATAGAACTTTACCGGTGTCGGATGAAAAGGTGATGCGATGCTTCACTGCGTAATCGGCAAAATAAGAAGAGAGATCGGCCCATTCTGTTTTGGCATTATCAATGTGGGTCGTGCATGCTTTCAGCAAAGCTATCTTCCTGTTCTTATCCAGAGATATATTCTGATAATAAGACGGTTCGAACAGCTCTTTCCATTGAGAAAACAATTGCTGCACAGCAGGATAATACAGGCGCGATCCAAAGTATTTGGAGGCGACGCTCTTTAAATGGTGTGCTTCATCAATAATAGCATAACGACAGTTCGGAATAAATTCCTCATCTTTCAATAAATCGAAGCAAAACAGTGCGTGAGTCGTGACAATAATATCCGCCTGCTTCGCTTTTTCATAAGCCTTATGATAATACGAATAATCCCCCATCGACAGGGAAAGTTCTTTCCCTTTCTGGTCCGCAGACACTTTGCGCCAAAATTTGTACCCATTCGAAGGCAATTGGATTTCTTCAATATCGCCCATCTCTGTTTCTAATATCCAGACCAGAAGCATCGCCTTCGTTAATACATCATCATAATTATCGAGTGTACCGTACTCCAGCTCATAGCGGAAATGCGCAAGACTCAGATAGTGTTCACTACCCTTCAGAGTAGCGAAAGTGAAAGGTACAGGAGAGATTTTTTGTAAAAGAGGCAACTCTTTTTGGGCTAATTGAGATTGCAAAGCATTTGTGTAAGTGGAAATAAGAACACGATTATTGCTCTGTAAGGATGTGTGCACAGCCGTCAAAACATAAGCCATGGACTTCCCGATCCCTGCACCGGCTTCTATAAAAGCGGACTGATGATTCAGAAAAGATTCACGAATTGATTCAGCCATTTTCTGTTGTTCTTTCCGTAATCGATAAGTGTCGATTACACTTCGCAATCCTTCAGAGGATTCAAACATGAAGTCTTTCCATTCTTGCCAGTCCGGAACGGTATGGCCATCATTCTTTTCTGAAAGCTCATGACTCATAGGCCGGACAGGGAGGCCTTCCCAAATGTCATACCCTTTCCTCTCTTCATTATTAACCTTATACCTTTTTTCCATAAGCAGGTCGTTAAGTACTGCTTTCAAATCACTTTTGAAAGAAGTGGAGAGTTTCAGAAGATATAACAGGGTTTTCTCAGGAAGCTCTTTGAGTTTCTCATATAAAATCGTCCATAATTCTGCAGTAACCCTGGCATCGGATATAGCACGATGGGGCTGATCATGACTCAAATCCAGATAGTCGGATAGCTCGGATAATTTATGGCCGGAAGCTTTGGGGAACAATACCCGTGAAAGCTCCACGGTATCTATCACTTTCGATGTTATTTCATTTTCCCCTAAATGGAGAAGAGAATCGTTGATGAATGTCAAATCGAAATCTATGTTATGAGCGACTATGTAGTCCTGGTCGAGCATCCGTTTCAAGTCAGGAACGATTTCTGAAAAAAGCGGGGCATCCAGTACATGTTCATCCGTAATACCGGTCAATCGGCTGATGAAGGAAGGGATGTCTGCCTCGGGATAGACGAATGTCGATAACTCTTCCACTACAGTATTTTCATTCATCACCACTATACCTATTTCTATGATTTTATCTCCCCGGGCAGGAGCATTTCCAGTTGTCTCCAAGTCGATTACGGCATAGGTACTCACATTTACCCCTTCTTTCCTGATACGTCTTAATAGTTTTCATTCCACAGAATTTCTGCGGAATAGAGTTGATGCTCTCTCCCTGAAGAATCAAGAACCATCAGAGCACCATCCGCTTCCATCCGATCGATTTTTGCACGCCAGGGTTCCCCCCATGTCGATACAGAAACCCATTGGCCTACTTTATAACCGATCTTTCCCCATTCCTCTTGGAAAGGGGAAAAACCCAGCTCGAAGTAACGGTTCAACTCGTATTCTAAACGATTCAACAGTTCAGTTACAATTTCACTAATAACCCTCTCCTCCCCTGTCTCCATATACAGGGAAGTAGCTTTTCGTTCAAGTTCCACAGGCATATCCTCAAGGCTCTGGTTCACGTTCAATCCAATTCCGAGTGCCAAGTAATCGATCGAGTCCTGTTCGGCTCTCATTTCAGTCAATATACCACACACTTTTCTATCACCGATCATCAAATCGTTCGGCCACTTGACCGTTGCTTCTATTCCTGACGCTTGTAACACGTTAACGATTGACGTAGCTGCCACGAGGGTTAATTGGGGCGCTTTCTGAGGGGGTATGGATGGTCTCAGGAGCAGACTCATCCATATCCCTTTCCCTTTCAGCGAGTTCCAGTCCCGTTTCATTCTCCCTTTCCCTGCAGTCTGCTCATCAGCCAGCGCTACAGTTCCGTTTGGATATCCCTCTTTTGCCATCGTATGTATCTTTTCCTGAGTGGATTTCACTTCAGTAAAATGGTAGAAAGTGCGGCCTATCTCCTTTGTGTTTAGTGTTGATTGAATAGATGCTGGAGAAATGCCGGGGGACGTCCCTACAAGTTTATAGCCTTTTTTCTTGACTACTTCAAACAGAAATCCTTCTTTCTCCAATTCTTTGATATTCTTCCACACCGCTGTTCTCGATACACTCAAGGTATCAGCCAACCATTGACCGGACAGGTAATCCTCCGTTTCTTTGAAAAGATCAATCAGTTTCCTTTTTGTCGATCCCGTTCTTTCACCCATTTTATCAACTCATCTCTATTATTTGCAGAGGTTCCTTCTGCAACAATTCTAAGTAAATAATCAATGTATTCCCCTATCCACTTGCCTCTTTTACGTTCAGGGAACAGTCGGAACAACTCGTAAGTGTCTATATCCAGATCCGCCCGGGAATGAATCGGGAGAGAAGCATACTTGATCGTCGGGTCTTCAGGCAGAGAGTAGTTCAGACTGTGCATAACATTCTCCCAACTCTTTATGTAGGCTCCTCCGAGCCTATAAAGCATGTATCCGCTCATACCTTCCCGTTGATACATTTGCGCAGCTTCAGTGATTTTTTTCGCTTTCCTTTTCACCTGATTAGACAACCTCCAGGCGGACACCCATTCTTCCGGAGATACATCTTCATACGACAGGTGATAAAAGCCGATCAGCTCTCCCCAATCTGAAAGAAGCACCAGAGGTTCACGTTGGACTAAAGCGGGGTGATCCTGGAAGACAGGCAGATATTGAAAGCTTTTAGTCGCCAACAGATAGTTCCATCCTTTCCTATAGAAAGGGGAAGTCATCATTTTTCCGAACTCAGATGCTAAGCGTTCCACCGACAAAAATTGCAGGAGATTCCTTTTTTCAGTTATAACCTCTGTTACTGAATGATCGATAGAAAAATCGAGTTGGGCCGAAAAACGAATAGCTCTCATCATACGTAACGGATCTTCTGCGAAACGTTCCGCCGGAGCTCCCACTGTTTCAATTCTTCTCTCCTGTATCGCTCTCTGACCGCGGAAAGGATCGATTATGTCACCATTGACCGCCAAGGCCATAGCATTCATTGAGAAATCTCTGCGCGAAAGATCTTTTTCAATAGACGTGACAAAATATACCCGGTTCGGATGACGGTAATCTTCATAATCCTCTTCCATTCTATACGTCGTCACTTCGAAAGAATGGGAGTGATGCCTGACAATGACCGTGCCGTGCTCCAAACCGACAGGGATCACTTTATCGAAGATATCCATAATTTGTTCCGGGAGTAGAGAAGTAGCTATATCAGCATCTTTCATCTCGTGCCCGAGAAAATAATCCCGCACACATCCTCCGACTATAAAAGCCTCTCCCCCATGTTCTTCAATGATGGAAATCACTTCAGCTGCACGTTTCAATAAAGGATGCTCATCATAGTTCACCATGTAACACCTGCTCGTATAACCTTTCGTACTGACCTACTATTTTTTTTGCGGAAAATTTCTCATTCACTGCACGAACCGCATTTTTCGAAAATTCGCTGCTTTGTTCAGGATCTGTGAGCAGTTCCAATGCTTTTTCTTTCACCTGATTAATATTCTGGACTTCTACAATGAATCCATCGACACCATCTTCGATCACTTCGGGGATGCCTCCGACGTCTGCGCCTATGCAAGGCACTCCACAAGCCATAGCTTCAAGCAGGACAAGTCCGAAACTTTCCTTTTCACTGAGTAATAATTTCAAATCCGCAATAGACAGCAATTCCTGAACGCGTTCCTGTTTACCCACAAAGAGCACTTTCTCCTCCAT
The DNA here is from genome assembly GCF_900156645.1 of Salimicrobium flavidum. GTDB lineage: Bacteria > Bacillota > Bacilli > Bacillales > Halobacillaceae > Salimicrobium > Salimicrobium flavidum. The sequence continues at coordinate 237,233 of NZ_FTOC01000001.1, read as the reverse complement.
TCCAAGGCTTTTGACCAGGTCATACACATGGTTGAACTCAGGACCATCCCCGACAAGGATAAGCTTGGCTTTCACTTCTTGTTGGATAAGATGGAAAGATTTAACTACATCATCCACCCTTTTAACTTTTCTGAAATTAGAAACATGAATAACCACTTTTTCATCTTCCTGTATATCAAACTGGCTTTTGAGGTTGGCCGTATCTATATTTTGATACTCCCGTTCATCCACGAAATTATAGATAACGTGCATATCTTTATCCGTTTTAAGCATACTTCTTGTTTGAGAAACGAGGCTTCGGGAGACGGCTGTGACTGCATCTGATTTTTCAATACCGAATTTGATCAGCTGTTTCAGATTGTCATCAATCCCGAGAACCGTAATATCCGTACCATGTAATGTAGTGACCACTTTCAGGTCCAGATCGCTGCACATCTGCTTTGCGAGGATCGCGCATACTGCGTGTGGCATAGCATAATGGACATGGAGTAAATCAAGGCCTTCCCGTTTTGCTACCTCCGCCATCTTATTGGCCAGAGCCAGATCGTAGGGAGGGTGTTGAAAAACAGGATAAGAATTCACTTCCACTTCATGAAAATAAATGTTTGGATATATTTTATTTAAACGAAATGGAATCTGAGTCGTAATGAAGTGAATCTCATGCCCTTTTTCTGCAAGAAACTTTCCCAGTTCTGTCGCTAAAACCCCTGATCCGCCTACAGTCGGATAGCAGGTAATCCCTATTTTCGCCATATCAGTCACCTACTATTTCAATTAGACTCTTTGTTGATTTTTCGATAATCAAGATCTCCTCTATTAATTCCATGGACGAGCATCTCTGCTCCTGCCATATTGGTTGCCAAAGGGACCTGATGGACATCACTCAATCGAAGCAAAGCACTGATGTCAGGTTCGTGCGGCTGAGCCGTCAATGGGTCACGGAAGAATATTACCATGTCCATGACCTCCTCGGCGATTTTTGCACCTATTTGCTGGTCCCCCCCAATAGGTCCTGACTGGAACCGGATTATATCAAGCCCGGTCGCTTCAGAGATTCTTGCACCAGTAGTCCCTGTGGCATAGAGGGTGTGGTTTTCGAACACGGGCAAATACGCTTGAACAAAGTTGACTAAATCATCCTTCTTTTTATCATGGGCAATAAGTGCAATATGCATCTTCTGCTCCCCTTTCTCTCAACTTCCACTGTTTTCATACTACGTAGAGTCTTTTATTCCAAAAGGTGCTCGAGCCCATAAACAAGTGTATTGATCTCCATGACTTTTTCGCAGGAAAGTTTTACCCCGGACATGAAAGATGCACGATTCATGGAATCATGTTTGATTGTCAGCGTCTGTCCCTCGCCTCCGAACACGACCTCCTGGTGAGCTACAAGACCCGGGAGTCTCATGCTATGGATTTTCATACCATCCATATCCGCGCCTCTGGCCCCTTGTAGTGTTTCTTTTTCGTCAGGATGCCCTTGCCTCTTGGATTTTCTTTCCTCTTTTATCAATTGAGCTGTTTTGACAGCTGTCCCTGAAGGTGCGTCCAGTTTCTGGTCATGGTGTTTTTCAATAATTTCAACGTCCGGAAAATGTTTGGCAGCCCATTTGGCAAATTGCATCATCAGGACTGCTCCTGTAGCGAAATTAGGGGCGATCACAGCTCCTAATTTATTTTCCTCACACAGCTCAGTTATCTCCTGTAGTTGTTCCTCAGTGAAGCCTGTAGTACCTACAACCGGCCTTACGCCATGATTCAAGGAAGCTTTCGTATGCTTGTATCCGAATTCAGGAGTAGTCAAATCAATGAGCACGTCCGCTTTTGTTTCCCTAAGACACTGTTCTGCGTCTTCATAAATGAGTGCATCAAAAGCCGGAAGTCCTTCGATATCTTTCACACGACTTTGATCATTCTTACGATCGATACACCCTACCAGATTCAGGTTTTCTTCCTCTGCAATCATCTCAAGAGCAGCGGTACCCATCTTCCCTCTCGGTCCTGCAACAATAACATCGATCATCGCTCTTCCTCCTTTTTCGTCCATCTGTCTTTGTCTCTTGTTTCGATTTTACCCATGGACAAATCAAACGCTTCTGATAAATCTATATCCAGAGAGTTGGCGAAGCTGGTCAATACAAACAAAACATCTCCCAGCTCTTCTTCCAAGGCTTTTTCAGCTTCAGTGTCTTTTTTCGGTTTTTCACCGTATACATGATTCACTTCCCTCGCAAGTTCTCCGACTTCTTCTGAAAGTCTGGCTTGCATACTGAGTGGCGAGAAATAACCTTCTTTGAACTGAGATATGTACTGGTCTACCCTTTTCTGCATTTCTTGTGTCGATAAGTTCACAACATCCGACTCCTTTATTAAACATCTTCTTAAATGGTAGCTAAAACTCGTCGATTTGACAAATCTTTCTCACTTTTATTGTAAGTCTTTTTCTCTTTCCTTATAATTTAAGAGTAGGTGTTCAGAAAAGGAGGACATTCATTGAAAAAAATAGGTATTAAATGGAAAAACATTATATTCATTTTATTCGGTTCCGCTATTTTTTCATTCGGCCTGGTCCACTTCAATATTCAAAATGAATTGGGCGAAGGTGGGTTTACAGGTATCACACTGCTATTATTGTACTTATTCGACCTAGACCCTGGAGTGATGAACATCGTTCTGAACATTCCGATCCTGCTGATTGGATGGAAGACACTCGGAAAGCAGACGTTTTTTTACACATTGCTAGGTATCATCGCGGTTTCTGTGTTCATCTGGATTTCTCAAACCTATATGATCATTTTTGACCTTTCTTCCGATTTGACACTGGCGGCACTATTTGCCGGAGTGTTCATCGGAGTAGGTCTCGGCATCATCTTCCGGTACGGCGGTACAACAGGAGGGGTCGATATCATCGCAAGACTCGTAAACAAGCATTTCGGTTGGAGTATGGGAAAAGCCATGTTCGTATTTGACAGCTTCGTCATTTTCACTTCAATCGTTACATATCTGAATCCTATCCGTGGTATGTATACGCTTGTAGCCGTCTTCATTAGTGCAAGGGTCATCGATTTCATTCAGGAAGGCGCTTATGCAGCCAGAGGCGTTACCATCATCTCAAGCAGGAGTGAGGATATAGCCAGCAAAATAATTGTTGAAATGGACAGAGGAATAACCACCCTCGAAGGACGCGGTACGTTCACCGGCGAAAAGAGGGATGTTCTCTATTGCATTGTAGGTCGTTTGGAAATCGTTAAAATGAAACAGATCATAGAATCTATCGACCCTCATGCATTTGTTGCAGTCAGTCATGTCCATGACGTTATCGGGGAAGGCTTCACACTGGATGAAAATAAAAATCCCATCGACCCTTGAGTAATCATAAGAATAAAATGCAAAAAAAGTAGCGGAATCAAGCGTTCCGCTACTTTTTTATATGAGTGTAGCATTTAATCCTGGTTCATCCCGATAAACATGAACACGAAACGTAACAGTTCCGCCAGAGCGACAAGCGCACTCGCTACATATGTCATAGCAGCTGCATTCAGTACTTTTTTGGTACTCTTTTCTTCGTCATTCTTGATGATCCCTGTCGATATAAGCTGGGTCATCGCCCGGTTCGAAGCATCGAATTCCACCGGCAAGGTGACAAGCTGAAAGAGTACTGCGGCTGCAAAGAAGATAATCCCGAAAAGTAATAGTCCTTGCATATCCAACAAAAGACCACCGATAATTAAGAAGATGGAAATGTTGGAACCGAAACCGGCAATCGGTACGAGAGCACTTCTGAACTTCAGGAATGCATATTCCTGCGCATCCTGAATAGCGTGTCCCACTTCGTGAGCAGCTACTGCAGCACCGGCTTGTGAAGCCTGATGATAGTTGTGCGTCGACAAGCGAACAACTTTTTTACGGGGATCATAATGATCCGTGAGACTCCCCTTCACTTCTTCAACACTGACGTTGAATAAACCGTTATCATCCAATATCTTACGAGCTACTTCTGCTCCACTCATACGCGAGGAAGTAGTGATCTTCGAATATTTTTTATACGTACTTTTGACTTTTGACTGTGCCCATAGTGGCAGAATCATAAGGATCGCAAAGTAGATAATGAAACTCATCATAAAGTAATCCCCCTGTCCTCACCAATAGTGTCTCTTTTCATACTTTTGTTCTTCCATTCATAGAGGTGTTCTCTCTGCATTTTCACGATTCTTTTTCTACCCCCAAGTATATTAGTTACATCATTATTGTACCTATAATGGCATTCGGTGTCCACAACAATGCATTGTTTCCCGGGAAGTCTATGAACTCCTGGCAAAATCAGTGTTTCAAACATAAATACTACCACATTTTCGCTCAATCATTTTATAGCTATGCTTTTCCTATAGATCTCTGTTTTCTATTCACGACCCACCAGGCGAGTCCTATGCAAAAGATGCTTAGCCAGAACGTCGCATATCCTATCTCGTTCATATATTGGTTGATAGAAGGATATACAGGCATCTGCTCAAAGACATAATCGATAATATCGTTGTGCAGTGTCCAAACTGCGACGATCGCGACATGAACATAGGAGAACGTGTATTTCCCCATATATAGCAATGCTTGAAGTGCCATGGCTCCATGTGAAATTATCAGCATGTAACTTTGCCACGGCAACGACCCTTCCACTAATAGTGTAAGAATGTTCATAGCAACCGCCCATAGTCCATACTTCACTAGAGTAATCAGAGCAAGAGCTTCTATAAGACGGAAATGTTTACCCAGCAGCCAACCACCTATAGCTAATGTAAAAAAAAGGCTCGCCGTAGGACTGTCCGGTACGAATATAAGGAAAACAGGGTCAGTTCTTTGTAACTGTGGGAGATACCAAATATACCCGTAAAGTGTGCCAAAGAAGTTCACAAAAAATAATGAAAGTAAAAATAATCTGGAATTCAATATGTAGTTCAACATCAACAATGCCCCTTCTTTATGTAAAAGTCGGCTCCTATCGAAGTGATGATCGGAACCCTATGTTCAATCAAAAAAATGAAGCATCATCTTTTCTATTTTATTGGCTACCCTGAACATAAATATTCAGGCGGACGCTTCCCGCCGGCAAGACGGCAGACTATCAGAATCTTATTACGTTCGATTCCGGTGATTTTCCTTTCATACTCGTCCCTCAGGCGTCTCTACCCTTCGTTCTGAAATCAATAATGAACGATAACAGAACCAATTTATTAAAAAAACAAGCCGTGCAAAGAAGCACGACTTGTTTCCAATGTGAATATCAGTGAGAACCTCCGCCGGAGCCTCCGCCAGAACCGCCTCCGCTATTAGCTTCAGCAGTTTCTTTTACGAATTCTGCGAGTTGTTGCAACTCTTCGTCAGATCCACCGAAAATCCCTTCCGGCATACTACCGATACCATTCACGGCAATGTCCTGTATTTCCTCTACTGACTTTTCAGTCGCAAGTAGAGATGGATTATTACCGGAACCTTGCAATTGTTCACCGTGACAGGACATACAGTTTGCTTCATATGCCCCATAACCTGCGTGATCCGTATTCACTTCCACTTCCGTTTCCTGGGCTGCTACGTCAACCGTATAGTCCTCAGCACGCTGTTGATAATCGACAGAAGAAACCGATTCATATGTGAGCCAGATGGTTGCAGCCACACCGAGAAGCATAAGTCCAGTAGCAATCGGTCGCTTGGATACCCTTCGTCCCGGTGCACGGTCGAGAAACGGAGCTAAGAGCAACGCACCGAACGCCAGTCCAGGCATTACTATCGCACCGATGACGATATACTCCCCACCAGCGAACTGATATTTAAGTATTTGATAAATAAACAGGAAATACCAGTCTGGAAGCGGAATATAAGAAGCATTCGTCGGATCCGCCTGTTGCTCAAGCGGTGAAGGGTGGGCTGCCACCAATATTAAGAATCCGATCAGGAATACCGATCCGGTCAACCACTCTTTGAGCAGAAAGTTCGGCCAGAAAGCTTCTGTACGGCCAGGATATTCCGAATAATCCTTCGGCACATTTTGGGTTTTATTCGCCTTGATACGGGAATCCCCGACAAATTTCATTCCTTTTCCTCTATGCACAGCTATCCCTCCTTTTGTTACGCTAAATTTTTATAGCGGTCCTGAAATACCTTGCCTTCTGATCAGTACAAAGTGTGCTCCTAGCAGAACAAACAATGCAGCAGGAAGGAAGAATACATGGATAGCAAAGAACCTTGTTAAAGTCTGTGCTCCGACAATCGTCTGATCTCCTGCAAGCAGTGTCCGGAGCTGATCTCCGATCACCGGAGTAGCTGCAGCTATTTCAAGTCCTACCTGTGTTGCAAAATAGGCTTTGTTATCCCACGGAAGCAGGTAACCTGTGAAACCTAAACCGAGTATGACGAAGAATAATAGTACACCTACGATCCAGTTAAGTTCCCGTGGTTTCTTATAGGCTCCCTGGAAGAACACCCGGAGTGTATGTAAAAATAACATCACCGTAACAACACTGGCTCCCCAGTGGTGCATACCACGAACAATCTGACCGTGAGCTACTTCCATCTGTAAATAATAAACTGAATTCCATGCATTCTCAATATCAGGCACATAATACATCGTTAAGAACATACCTGATAAAATTTGAATTACCGTAACGAAGAATGTAAGTCCACCGAAACAGTAAACAAAAGCTGAAAAGTGATATGCAGGATTCACGTGTTCCGGTACTTCGTGATCAGCAATGTCACGCCATATCGGGTTGACGTCTACACGCTCATCGACCCAATCATATAATTTTTGCAGCATGAACTACGCCCCCCTTATCTCGCAATTTCTTGACCTAAGTACAACATGCCTTCTTCCACTTTTGATTCATAAACCGGAAGCGGTGCAGTCGGTGGTGTACCAGGTATGTTGACACCGTCTTTTGTGTAACGACCTGCGTGACATGGACAGAAGAATTGATTCGGATATTCTTCGTTAGATGCCCAGTCCACAGTGCAACCCAAGTGGGTACAAACCGGCGACAAAGCCACTATTTCATCATCTTCATTTCTGTACACCCAAGCTGATTTTTGGACTTTAGATTCATACCAGCCATCCACCTGTTCAATCTCCCACTCAAAACGCTGCGGTTCATTCGTAAGCTCCTCCACATCAGCTACGGATGTGAATTCACCTGCCGCGGAGGGTTTGAATACGGGGTCAATGGCAAATCTGACCATTGGAGCCATCATTCCTGCAGCCATAAAACCGCCAAGCCCGGTTAGTGTGTAGTTTAAAAATTGACGACGGGATACTTTTTTTGGTTCGCTCATTCTTTTCCCCCCTCTATACTGACCCGATGTTCATGGATAGTTTACAAATATTTTACTAGGACATTACCATGATAGCGCAAACAGCCTGTCCGGTCAATGAATTATCCATGAAAAGGAGTAATATTCACTCCCAGGTCTCTTTTATGATTTCGACTATTTCTCTAGCTTGTTCTTTAACGAACGACTGCGTTTCCGTAGATTGCAGATCACCCTTTCGAAGGCCCGGGAACCATAACAATTCTCCTTTGAGTTCTTTCTCTTCTTTTCTCCAATTTCTGTCAAAGCTGAAGAGGAAAATGTACTTAAAGGATTGCTCTGAAAACGAATCGATCCATTGATTCAGCCTTTCTTTTTCATTTTCCACGTTTTCACCTATATAGTTATAAGTCGGAGCAAGAACTATCCGTCCTTTGAATTGTTCCTCAATAATTTTTGAGAACAGGTTATTCAACTCATGTTGAAAAGCAGAACTTACCATTTTATCATCACCTGAAGTATGTATCGGTATCAAGGGGATGAATAGAGTGTCTATGTATTGTTTTTCATCAACGAATTGGTCAAGATCATTTTGTGACCATCTCATGTTACCGTCCTCCTCTAGAGTAAGTTTACAAAAGGAAGCCTTCGCAAGCAAGATAAAAAAGCAGAGGCAATTATTCCATCCCCTGCTTTTTCATTCTGTTTTTCAAATCTGTATATTGCTCAGATAACTGTTTGAAAAGCACTTCATCTTTCGTGTCCAGGGCCTTGTCGATGTTACTGAGCAGAGTTTCTTTCTGGTTCAGTATCAGCTGATGGTCGAGCCACTCACCGGCAAGGTTCTTTTCCCTTTCATTACTATGGAAATCTTCCGGTAAGAAAGGGTTTTCTTCTTCCACTAGCGCTAGCATACTGCATTGCTCATTACTTTCGTAATCCAATTCGACATACATGGTCTCAAAATTATTCATCCGGATATCATGGAAAGGTTTGCTACCGTCTATCGTAGATATTTTACCTTTATAAAACATCAGTGGGGAGCCGTTTTCGCTCTTGCTTGACAGGTAGAGACCGCGCGGACAAAATTCTGCATGCTGAATGAATTTAACATTCGTCAAGGCGTGTTCTTCATTAAGTAGATAATTTAATATCCATCGCCCTTCCCAATTCTTCAGAAAATGATTGTTTAAAAACCAGCGCAAAAACTGTTTTTTTTCCGCAAGTGATACTGACACTTTCACTTACTGTACCTCCCCAGGAAAGGATTTCATGCTTCTAACCTCTCTAAGAACTCTTCGATTTCTGTATTGGATGGTTCAAATGTAAGATATTCTTTGAATACGGAAGCTGCTTTTTCGTTTTGACCATCTTCCACTAAGAAATATCCATAATCTTCCAGGAATTCTGTATCTTCCTTGAAGGAAGTATAGGCGTTTTCATAGTAATCGGAAGCTTTCTCGAAGTTCTCTTCTTCCCTATGAGCCTGAGCCAGTTCCCAGTCATATAAGGGATCTACTTCTCCCATATTCTGAATATCCTCAAGCAATCCAATCACATTATCATAATTTTCTTCCTGCTTATAATTTTCGAGAAGAAACAGTACCGCTTCCTTGTAACCCGGATCCAAAGAAACCGCTTCTTTCATAGCCTGATATCCGGCTTCTTTATCTCCTTGCTTGTGGGCGAGGAACCCTGCCATATAATACAAATCCTTGTTGAATTCATCTTTTTTCAGGCCTTCTCTCGCCTTTTCCAGCGCTTCCTGAGCCATCCCTTCTTCCTCATATACCCTTGCCAATAATGGATAAACTGATTGATAATATGGATCTTTCTTCAGAAGGTCTTCCCATACCTGGATAGTTATATCATTCCTACCGGCTTTATTTGCAATAAAGCCATAGCGGAACTGAACGTCAGGATTTTCTTCTTCAACCTCCTGAAAGTATTCAAGAGCAGTTTCAAATCCACCTGTCGCGGCATGTGCTTCCCCGAGTCTGGTAGCAACTTCAATGTCTCCGATGACCCGGGAGTGTTCCAGTGCGTTTTCATAAAAAGGGATACTTTTGTTGTATTCACCATTGGAGAAAGCAAGCTCTCCGAGGGCAAAATCTATGACCGGTTCATTAGGATCGTAATATTTTGCGGTCAGCAACTTACTTTCAGCTACTTCGAAGAGACCTTGTGTCTGATATAAATCTGCCACTTGCATCAACGCTTGCAAATACATCTCATCTTCGGGCTCTATTTTATTGAGCAGATCGATCGCTTCCATATCCTCCTCAAGGTCAACGTGGAGTTCGGCAAGCATCACGATTATCTCTTGTTCTTTCGGATACTGTTGCAAAAATTCTTTTAAAATCATCTTCGCTTCTTCCAGCATCCCCCATTGCATATAGAGTTCTGCTATGGTAAATTTCTCTTCTTCATCAGCTTCAGGTAAATACTCCTGTAACGTCTGAAGCGCAGCTTCCGTTTGATTTTCTTCCATTTGATGGACGGCCTTTTGAATTTCCTCCATATATTACACCCTTCCTACAAACATGGGTCGTATTTGTTCATAACAGAACTATGATAAACGAATATGCTTCAGCATTCAAGGATACTGATTGTGCATCAAAGAAAAACGCCTTCATGATAATAATATCATAAGAAGACGTTAGCAACAGGATTCACTTATTTTTCCAGCAAGAAATCCAAATCGGAAAAGAATCCTGGGTAAGAAATGTTGATCGATTCCGGGCGATGGATGACTACTTCCCCATCAGTGATTAATGAAGCGATCGCTTCCATCATTCCGATTCGATGATCACCTACAGACGTCACCTCTCCTCCGCAAAGAGGTGTAGGTCCTTGAATGATCATACCGTCTTCTGTCGGGGTGATTTCAGCCCCCATCACTCTGAGGTTATCGCATACAGCTATAATTCTATCAGTTTCTTTCACTTTCAATTCTTTGGCATCTTTAATGACCGTCTCCCCTTCAGCCTGGGTCGCAGCTAAAGCGAGGATAGGTATTTCATCAATCAGATTAGCGATGATTTCACCTTCAAAGACACACCCCTTTAAGGAACTGCTTTGTACGTTTACGTCCCCGACAGGTTCTTTTCCAATATATTCAGTGATTGTTACTGATATTGATGCACCCATTCTTTCCAGAACCTGGATAACCCCGTTTCTCGTTTCATTGAGCCCCACTTGCTTTATTGTGACATTGCTACCTGGCACAATAGCAGCGGCTACTATAAAGAAAGCCGCTGAAGAAATATCTCCAGGTACATTAATATCCGAGGCTCTTAACCTCTGTCCCCCTTCGATGCTCACTTCGAGACCGGTTTTATTCACTTCAACTCCAAACTCAGGGAGCATCGTTTCCGTGTGATTACGAGTGGGCCCCTTTTCGATAACTGTAGTCTTCCCTTCTGCGAGCATCCCACCCAAAAGCACAGCGGATTTTACCTGGGCACTCTTCACAGGAAGTTCATAGGTTATTCCTTGTAATGCGGAATTATCGAACGCGAGTGGAAGCTTCTTCCCATCTTCTCTTCCATAAATGGACGCGCCCATCTGACGAAGAGGCTGAACTACTCGGTCCATCGGTCGATTACTGAGGGAATCATCTCCATAAGCAGTCGTGAAAAACGGTAGACCAGCCAATATTCCGCTCATGAGTCGTGCGGTAGTTCCAGAATTACCGAAATACAAAGGTACCACCGGTTCTTCGAGAGCATTCACACCTCTTCCATGAATCGTCAACTCCGTTCCTTCCCGGTCGATTCGCACTCCCATGTTTCTGAAGACCTCAACAGTTCTCAGGCAATCTTCGCCATCCAGAAACCCTCTGATCATTGATTTTCCTTCTGCCAGAGAGGCGAATATCACGGATCTGTGGGAAATCGATTTATCGCCCGGGACACGCAAATTCCCTGTAAGTCCATTTGATACCGGCTTTCTTCTCATATTTCTTCACTCCCCTCTGTTGATCCGTTCATTGTTCTATAACGACTTCGTAATTTTTGCTTCGTAGCAGATTAGCGCTTTCTTCCTGTTCTCTTCCGGAAGGGAAACTTATTCGAAGCACACCGGTGATCCCTTCACGTATTTCCAGGATCTCAATATTTTTAATATTAATATCAGCCGTAGCCAATATTTCTATCACTTTATGAATAGCTCCGGGTTGGTCATAGATATCTACAAAAATATCATAAAAAGCAGGTATCGCTCCTTTTTCTTTAACAGGCAATCCATCCCTATACACCTTCGCCTCTGTGACGTATTTGAGTGTCTCCTCCTTCGATCCCATCTCCAAATATCTTTTCAGTTGGGACATCTCCTCAATCCAGTCCTCTAACATCGGTAACAACTGATGTTTATTCTGAAAAAAAATATCCTGCCATAAGGGAGGATTACTTGAAGCAATTCTCGTAATATCACGAAAGCCTCCTGCAGCTAAATTTCTGAGTTCAGGATGGGTATCTTCCCACTTTCTTGCCTGATGTACTAAAGAAGTAGCGATCAAATGAGGGAAATGAGAAATGACTGCAGTCATTTCGTCATGTTCTTTTGGAGACAGCGTGATGAAACGCGCCTTCGACTCACTTAACAACTGTTTTATGCAAGCGACCCCCTCTCCCTCGTTATTATCAGAAGCAGGTGTAAGAACATAAATCGCATTTTCAAACAAATGGGGCTTAGCTGCCGTAAAGCCATTCTTGTGAGAACCCGACATAGGGTGCCCGCCTACAAATGTGATATATTCATTTGAAAGTTCGGCCGCCTCTGCCATTACGCCATTTTTCACTGAAGAAACATCAGTGACCAAAAGATTTTTATGTAGAGCGACATTCTGGAGCTCTTCAATCACTTTGATGGTGGGAGCTATCGGCAGTGCCAGAAACAACACATCGGCTCTCGGAAGCATATCAAAAAGATCGCTTGCGATTTCGTCGATTACTCCCTGTCTGTAGGCAAGCTCCAGGCTTTGCCGGTCTTCATCGTACCCGATAACTTTGAAACCATCATTTTTCTTTATATTCATAGCAATAGAGCCGCCGATCAACCCCAGACCGGCGACTATAACAGTCTTTTCCATGGTTACCCCTCCTGCATCAACTTCTCCTTCATGTAATACTGAACACTTTGCATATCTTCTTTGCTGCCGATTGTAAGACGAATGGAGTTCGGTAAACCAAGGGCTTCCCCGGAACGGACGATAAAACCTTTCGTCAGAAGATATTCAAACATCTCATCCCCGCTAATAGGCAGATGTATTAATAAGAAGTTCGCTTCTGATTGGTCATATCGAAGCCCGGCATCATCACAAAACTTCATGAAATCTTTCTTGTTCTGCTGTGTTTCCGCAACTGTTTGAGTGAGAAAATGCTGATCATCCAAAGCGATGACAGCTGCTTTTTGAGCAATCACAGATGTATTGAAAGGCTCGCGTGCAGGTTCCATAGCAGCTACTAGTCGGGCGTCTGCAATACCATAGCCGATCCTGAGACCCGCAAGCCCATAGGCTTTAGAAAACGTACGCAGCACCACGATATTATTATGCTGTTGCACCGCTTCTATTGAAGGGTAGCGTTTAGCCGTATCAGCATATTCGAAATATGCCTCATCCATAACGATGAGTACATGCTCCGGTGTTCTCTCAATGATGTCATCAACCGTTTCCTGGTCCAATAGAACGCCAGTAGGATTGTTAGGACTGCACAGCCACAACACTCGTGTTGATTCATCAATTTCTTGAAGCATCGCCTCTATGTCATGATGACCATCCTCTGTAAGGGGAATTTCTCTCGCTTCCGCTCCCTCGATCAGCGCGTTATGTTTATACTGAGGGAACGTCGGAGTAGCCATAATGGTATTCGTTCCTTTTTCCAGAAAAGCTCTGCAAAGGATTTGCACGATTTCATCGGAGCCATTTCCGAAAATCAGCTGATTCTCATCAACATTGTAAAATGATGCAACCGCTTCTCTGATTTCCCTTGCATAACCGTCGGGATAGAATTCCAGTTGATCCAGCAGTGCTGGAAGTTTTCTTTTCACCTCTTCAGAAAAGCCGAATGGATTCTCATTAGAAGCCAATTTCACTATTTTTTCAAGGTTATATTCCTTTTTCACATCTTCTATCTGTTTTCCAGGTTTATAAGGAGCCATTTCCGTTAATATGGACTTAGTTTTCATTGTCATCACCCTCTTTTTTCAAATCCGGACGAAGCTTCACTGCATCGTAATGATAGATATGGTTTATTTCTTTTTGAGAGATCGACGTATTGACAGTAACCATCACCCGAATACATCGCTCCAGCCCCTCAGGAACTTCAATTTCCTGCATGCACATGACAGGCACATACTTCCACCCTTCGAGATTTCTTAAAGCTTTAGCAGGGAAGGTGGAATTAAGATCTGTGGTGGCACTGAAAAGCACTTGGGTTACATCATCAGCCCGCAAATCATTCTTTTTCACAATATCTTCCATCATTTCAGAAGCACGTCCAATTATCTCAGACGTTTCATTTTTTCTGACAGTCGTAGCACCACGAATTCCCCGAATCATTCCCTCACCTCACTTTTAAAATGCTTCAATGACTGAACCAACCGCTTTTCATCTAGTCGAGTTACGTAAGGAAGCCCAACACCTTCCATAAGCACATAATTAATTTGACCTTTTTCCGCTTTCTTATCCATTTTCATTCGATCTACTAGGGCATGTACATCCATATCAGCCATGACATCAAGAGGATAATCATTGTCTTTCGCCCACTCCAGAAGCTTTTGATAACTATCGTTCAGACCACTCACATGTAATGCGAAAAGAGTACCGATAACCACCGCTTCTCCATGGGTCAGAGAATGATAATGAAGTTCCGCTTCTATAGCATGAGCAAGCGTATGGCCCAGATTCAGATGTTTACGCACATCGCTTTCTTTCTCGTCGCGTTCCACAATAGATGCTTTCAGCTCGATGCCACGAATCAGGTCCGCCCTCACTTCCTCTGAGGAAAGAGAATCCAATCTACGAGTAACTACTTCACTGAACCATCCCTCATCACTGAGGAGTGCATGTTTCACCACTTCTCCGTATCCGGATCGTTTCTCTTTCAGGGGCAAGGTTCTTATCGTCTCCGTATCATACAGCACTTTATCAGGGTGGTAAAAAGCCCCGATGAGATTCTTTCCTTCTTCGTGGTTGATGGCCACCTTACCCCCCACACTGCTGTCATGAGCAAGAATACTCGTAGGTAGCTGAATGAACGAAACCCCGCGCAAGTATGAAGCAGCAACAAAGCCGGCGAGATCCCCAATCATTCCTCCACCCAAGGCAATAATCAAAGATTTTCTGTCTAATCTGCATTCGACACAGTAGTCGAGAAGTTTCTTATACCATTCGAAACTTTTCGATGATTCCCCGGCAGGGATAACTTTCTGAAATACTTGTTCACGATCCTTCAAACTATTAGTGATATCATTCAAATACAAATCAGCCACCTGTTGATCTGCAATGATGAGCACACTACTATATGCCTTCTCGATATAGTCGTCCAACTGATGCCTCAAACCATCAGATAAGATGACTTCATACGTCTTCCCCGGTACATGCACCTGCAAGCGATCCATACTAAAAATTCCTCACTTCTTCCCTGTAGTTATCGACAGCTTCCTTAAGGCGTGGAAAGTAATCAGACGGAAATTCTTCTGTAATGGCTTGAGCTACTTCGAACGCCACCACATGTTCCATCACAACAGAAGCGGCAGGTACTGCACAGGAATCGGAGCGTTCAATACTGGCTGAAAAAGGTTCTTTCGACTCTATATCGATACTCTGTAAAGGTTTATACAGGGTTGGAATAGGTTTCATTACACCTTTGACCACAATCGGCATCCCGGTAGTCATGCCACCCTCGAATCCTCCGAGTCGATTCGTTTTTCTATAATATCCTCTATCTTCGTCCCAGGCAATTTCATCATGAACTTCGCTTCCGTTTCTTCTGGCAGCTTCAAAACCTATACCGAACTCCACACCTTTGAATGCATTTATACTCATCACGCTGAAACCGATTTTCGCATCGAGTTTTTTGTCATATTGCACATAAGAACCTATCCCCGGAGGCATACCTTCCACATAGACTTCTGCTATCCCGCCGATGGAATCTCCGTCTTTTTTTGCATCATCAATGGCTTTTTTCATCTCTTCCGTCGTTTCATCATCCAAAGTATTCACCGGGGAGTCCTCTGCCTTCTTGATTCTTTCCTCTATGGACATGGATTCGTCGAAAGGACTGACGATTCCTGCAATCTCGCGAACATACCCTGCGACTTTAATCCCCAGTTCTTCAAGGAGCACTTTCGCTACAGCTCCTGCCGCTACACGGGCGGCAGTTTCTCGGGCTGAAGACCGCTCCAGAACATTCCTCAAATCACGATGACCATACTTCATACCACCATTCAGATCCGCATGACCCGGGCGAGGTCTTGTGACGGTACGTCTAATGTTTTTACCTTCTGGAAAGGGGTCCTCTCCCATAATATCCGTCCAATGCTTAAAATCATCGTTATGTATTACGAGAGAGATAGGCGACCCGAGTGTATATCCATGACGTATCCCAGAAGTCATATCAACCGTATCTTTTTCAATCTGCATACGTTTCCCACGTCCGTGGCCTCCCTGACGTCTACGCAACGATCCATTGATCTGTTCCTGCGTTATCGGTAAATGAGAAGGAACTCCTTCGATAATAGTAGTCAGTTGTTTCCCGTGTGATTCTCCAGCAGTTAAGTAGCGCATATTCACCACACCTTTCTCGAATTTTACGTATTACTATATCATATACTTTCACGTTTGTATTCTTTAAAATTTCAAAACATTTCAAAAGCTGAAATTATTCAGCTTTTTTCTGATAGAAGAATGTGTCGAAAATGTCGAAATTGTACTGATGTGGAGAAAATATTTGTTCTGTACTTCCTACGAACAATATTCCTCTATTTTGCAATGAGCGATTAAAACCATTATAAACTACCTTTTTCGTTTCTTCCGTAAAGTAAATAAGCACATTACGACACACTATCAAATGGCACCCTGAAGGGTAAGGATCTACGAGCAGATTGTGATGAACAAATGAAACTTTCCTTTTGATTTCCGGAGTCACTTCAAACATGTCACCTTTGTTGACAAAATATTTTTTCTTCAGCTTCTCTGGCATTTCCCGTAGCGCACGCTCAGGGTAAACCCCGCGTTCAGCTTTCTCCAATGCCTTCTTATCAATATCACTGGCAATAACTTCAAAATCCCTAACTCCTGATTCTTCAAGAAGAATCGCCAATGTATATGGTTCCTCTCCGGTTGAACAAGCCGCGCTCCAAACCTTGGGCTTTTCCAAGGATGCTTTTTTCATCACTGGAAATACTTTTTGTTTCAAAATATCCCATCGTTTCGCATTACGATAAAATTCAGATACATTGATAGTCATGCGATCCAGCAATTCATTCAGAAGGGCCTCATCTTTGTCCAAAGCTCTGAAGTATTCTTTGAAGGTTTGATATCCACGCTTATCTCTCAAGGTGGTAAGTCTTCTTTTCATCTGAGCCTCTTTATATTTAGACAAATCTATGCCGGTTTTGCGGTCCAATGCTTCAATGAAAACGGCAAAGTCATTTTTCATTACCATAACTCCTTACTAAAAACCTCATATATTATATACAATAATCAAATATTTTTCCGCTGTAAAGTGTAGAAGTGAATGAACCATAAATTAAACCGCCTTCATTATAAATGAAAGCGGTTTACAAGTTAGTACACCCACTGATTCACTTCTTTTTCGTAGTCGTTAAAGGAGTCTGCGTTAACAAACAGACCGATTTCACGTTTTGCACTTTCTTCACTGTCTGAACCATGTATGATATTCTTTCCTACCGTGAGCCCGTAATCTCCTCTGATCGTTCCAGGCTGAGAATCCTCAGGGTTGGTAGCACCCATCATCTTTCTGCTGATTGCTATAGCATTTTCACCTTCCCATACCATTGCGAAAACAGGACCAGAAGTGATGAATGAAACGAGTTCATTGAAAAACGGCTTATCCTGGTGTTCTTCATAATGTTCTTCTGCAAGCTGTTTCGTCACCTGCTTCAATTCGGCGTGTACCAGCTTCAGTCCCTTGTTCTCAAAACGGGAGATGATATCTCCGATCAGATTTCTCTGCACTCCATCCGGTTTGATCATAATAAACGTCTTTTCCATTTTCGACCACCTCAATATGTATGATGTAAGCGTTTTAGCGCCATTAAAAAGTGTAACAAATTTAGTGGGGGCTGGCAATCTTTATGAGAGAAGAAGGCGTTGATGAACTCATCGAGAGAGGTAATAATAAGCACTCGCTTCTTTCACGGGCAAAACAGATTAAGAATTTCTCTTCCCTATATATTTCGCAATAGCTTTCAGAGCCTGTTTTGGTCTCCCTGTAGGCAAGTGCTGCAACGACTGAAAAGATTTTTGGAGATAGCGCTCACTTAGTTCCAGAGATTTTTCGATATAATCCCCTTCTTTTATCGCTTTTATGAATGGTTCCGCCTCTTCCTTTGTCAATGTGGAAGAGCGTGAAAAAGCGAGGCGAAGGTTCTCTCTGAACTCATCGTCCTCCTGAATCGCATAAAGAACAGGAAGAGTGATATTTCCCTGCATCAGATCACTCCCCGCAGGCTTACCGAGTTCTTCTTCCGAGGACGTGAAATCAAGAACATCGTCTATGATCTGGTAGCTCATCCCGACATTGTATCCATAACTGTACAGCGCCTGTTCTTTCTTCAGTGGAACATCCCCGGCAATAGCACCCAAGCGACAACTCTCCGCAATCAGAATAGCAGTTTTCCGTTTAATTCTGCGTAAATATACACGAAGATTCTGATCCACATTCCCCTTATCCTTTATCTGTTCTATTTCCCCTACACACAACTCCATCATCGTCTTAGATAATACCTGGTGGGCACGCATATTATCGATGCTACCCATAGATTCAAGAGCCAACGCGAACATATAATCCCCTGTATACATCGCTACGTGATTGTCAAATTGTTCTTTAACAGTAAGATCGCCACGGCGTAGCTTCGCATCATCTATCACGTCATCATGGACCAGAGAACCGGTATGGATCAGTTCCAATGATTTCGCACAATTTTTCATCTTTTCAAAATCATATTTCCCGAACTTCCCCGAAAGCAGAACAAATACAGGCCTTATCCGTTTACCTCCAGCTTCCAAAAGCTGGTTCGAAGCCATCTTCAGGACTTCTTCTTCGGTAGTTACGGAGGTGAGTACCTCATGTTCCACTGCATCCAGATCTTTATTTAAAAATGAATAAAGCTTGGTTAATTTCATATACCTTCATCCTTGATGTATAAATTACTTTCTACCCATATGCATAGCTGCTACCCCTGCCGAATAAGGTTTCATTTGCACTTCCCTGAAACCTGCCTTTTCAAAAAGAGTTTTCAACTCCATCTTCCCGGGGAATGTTTTGGCTGATTCGTGAAGCCACTGATATTCTTTCAAGCTTTTCGCGAACCATTTACCGAATAAAGGCATGACCCTTTCGAAATAAGCGTAATAAACCCTGCGGAAAAAAGTGTTTTCTGGCTGGCTCGTTTCCAGACAGACTAAGAGTCCTCCCGGTTTCAGCACTCGGTTCATCTCGATGAGAGCCTGGAAATAATCAGGGACGTTTCTTAGACCGAAGCCGATCGTCACGTAATCAAACGTGTTGTCATCGAAAGGTAAATCCATAGCATTACCGTGCTGATATTCTATATTTGCCAACGATTTGTGAGCCAGTTTTTTCTTGACCGCCTCAGAAAGCATATTGTAACTGAAATCTACACCGATTACATGTCCTTCAGGTCCTACAGCCTCTCCCATTGCCATCGTCCAGTCACCGGTACCACAGCAGACGTCAAGTGCCATCGTCCCTTTTTCCACATCCATATGCTTCATGACATCGCGCCGCCACAGCTTGTGCTGTTGGAAAGAAATAATAGAGTTCATTTTATCATAACGAGTTGAAATGTTTTCAAAAACACGATGTACCCGTTCTTCTTTTTTTTCATCCATTGCATCCTCATCCTTCAACTGAATTCTTGTGCTATCTCCCCTTCAAGCCGGGCGCATAACGCTTTTGAAATATTTCCCTTGTTACATTGCATGATAAAGGAATCATAAGCATTGTTCATCAGTTCATTCACCGCCGCTCCCATCTCTTCCTCGTATTCCTGGGATTGATGAGGTTTTGGAAATGACTGTTTATTATAAGTATTCCAATTGCTTAAGCTTTTAATATAAATGTTCTCTACGATAATCGAACATTCTTCCGGAGGCATAAAGTGACACCACACGTTAAATGCAAGAAGTGTCTCCACATCTTTGTAAGCTTTAATATACGAAGAAAGAGATCCATGCTTTCCATAGTAAAGTCTTACCTTCTGCTCGTTCACTTCTCTTATGGTCTTTGCCAGAACCTGGATGAAGGGCAGATCATCAATCAATGAAAGCAGGTGATAATACAGGCCGCTGTAAAAATCACCAGCGAGTACCGTGAGTTGCCTTCTTCTCACTTCATTGACTTCCTGCTCCCTGTTATCAACCGCCACATAATCATGAGTGTCTAGAGCCATCTGTACGAACATCACTGACAGCAAATAATTGTCATGGATATGTTTACGTTCTGATAGGTGGTCAAACAAATGTATGTAGGAAATAAGTTTATCCTCGTCTATCACCGGTTCTTTAATATACCTACTTAAATAAGGATGATAGGCATAAGCGGAAATTTGCTCTTTATAGTAGGTGATGCGACTTTTCAAGTCATTTACTTCCATCAGGTATCCCTTTCTTTCCGGTACATCATAACATGGATAGCTTACCCTGGTACCATAGTTATAAACCCAACTCACCTTCATTCGATATTTCACCGTGGCTCGTTTGGATTGTAGCTTTCCCACGAATCTTCACAGCTGAAGTGTGCTCAGTGAACTGGGCTATCATCACTTCTCCTTCATCCAATTTCTCGGAATGATGAAACCTGGTATCACTGCCTCTTGTAAGACCGATCACATTTACTCCATCTTCCATAGCCTTAATTACAAAAAAGTCATTGGCTCCAGTCATTGTGTTACCACCTTTCCTTCTTATAGATACTATCTCTTATATAATGTGGCTTGTCAAAAAATATTGTTCATAGAAAAAGGGTGCACATATGGCACCCTTTTTTCAAGCCCTATGTAGCTTATTTTACAGCATCTTTAAGGGCTTTTCCTGGTTTGAATGCAGGAACTTTACTTGCTGGAATTTCGATCTCTTCTCCAGTTTGCGGATTGCGTCCTTTACGTGCAGAACGTTCGCGTACTTCAAAGTTCCCGAATCCAATCAGTTGAACTTTTTCTTCATCTTTTAGTGAATCCATGATAGATTCGAATACAGAGTCTACTGCTTTTGTAGCGTCTTTCTTAGAAAGGTCCGCCTGCTCAGAAACTGCATTGATTAGATCTGTTTTGTTCATGATATTCACCTCCTCTCAAAGAAGGTTGTCTTCTTCTTTAAAATCCCTTCAAACAAGGGATGACATGCTTAATATTAAACGACTTCTATTAGTTTTTCAATAGATAACCACACGATAACCCTTGATATTACAGGGTTTTTTCTTAATTCATGACTTTTGAATCATATAAATTTACTTTTATTTACAATAATTCAATTAAATGCGCGGCTGTTTTTCAGGGTTTTCGCCTCCTCTACTCTTTACACCTTTCTGATTCAAGGATTGTGTAGAGTGAGGATATGCCAATTTATTAGAAATTCTCGCTACCTTTCAACCCGGGTATTTATAGCCAAAAAAATTCAAGAACATACTACCATTTATTAATTCACATCTTTCCTGCACAATAAATCAACCCGATAAAAAATCTCATAAGATTGCAGTAGTCGGTTGCATGGAGCCATCATGACTCATCGTAAAGAAAAAGCATCTGAATTCATTCAGATGCTTTTTGCATAAACACAGGATCTCCATCCTTTATAGTATACGGAGGACTGTAAGCCGGAGCAATAGGTGACTGGTCTGTAAGCAAATACCTTATGTCATCCCCGGGCTGATAAGAATGATCCGTTTCTTTCAGGAAATGGTTCAAGTCTTTCCGGTAATCGATTACTACATCTCCGCTACCGTTTGCATAGAGGGGCAGTAAATTACCGGTATAAGGACTTTCCAGGGTCGGAGGTTCATCAAGACCAAGTTTTTCATGATCGAGACTATAAACTCCTGGTACAATTTGTTCCTTATAAGGGGTGAACTCGTTCTCCTGTTCATAAAAATGTAAAGTCGTCTCCAGTTCTCTGACTTTGTCAGTGACCCTCAAATCAATCACTTTAACCTCAGCCTCGGTTTCCGGCCTGATAATAATATATTGATAATACCCGCCATTCTCAAAAGCGGTACCTGGAATAGTCGCCAACAGACCCGTCTCTTTCAATCGAGTGAAATCTATCTGATACTTTTGAAAGACCGGAGTCTCATTGGGTTTCGTTCTAATAGGCAACAACCCGTTCTGTTGTGATTTGTATTGGTTGACCGCACTTTGTACCTGCGCTAACTGAGCATCATTCGGCAAATTATTGGCAGCTCGCTCGGATTGAGGGAACATACAGCCACTCAGAAACACGAATATCAATAACACCGCCGGATACTTGATTGTTCTCATTTGTTATTCTCCTTTACGAAGTGGGCCCACTTAGTACTATATATATTATGATAATCCCACCGACTATCATACAGGCATAAGCTATAAAGGCTGTAATGAGTGATAAGGCACCTTTCAGTTTATGACGGCTCAACAATATGAGCCCTACAGCCATAAACATTAAAATAATTCCTGCAAAAGAGATCCACATTTTCAATAATGATAATGACATATCGTCCAACTCCTACGTAACTTGTCAAAAAAATCTTAGCATAAGCAACGGGTCTGGTCAAAACAAAAAAGCCGGGACATCAAAACAGTCCCGGACGAGTGATTCTATCTGTATGTGACACCCATCACCCCGGATACTCTTAACCGAGCACAAGAAAAAGGATGCCTATCAATCCTTCATCTTTTGATCAAGTACATCAACCAGATCTTCCATTTCATGGCGGCGCACCCTTGTCATGAGTTGCTCCACTACTTCTCTTGGATTAGCTTCCTCAAAAAGAATATGATAAATACCCGAAGTGATCGGCATATCTATCTCCTGTTCTTCAGCCATCTGAAAAGCAGCCTCCGTAGTTCGAACACCTTCGACGACCATTCCCATATCATCCAACACTTTTTGAAGATCCTCACCCTTACCCAGTTTATAACCGGCTCTCCAGTTTCTGCTGTGGGTACTCGTGCATGTGACGATCAAATCCCCGATTCCTGCAAGACCTGAAAAGGTTAAAGGATTGGCTCCCATAGATGTTCCAAGCCTTGCTACTTCCGCAAGCCCCCGGGTGATCAGAGCAGCTTTAGCATTATCTCCATAACCCAGACCATCCGAAATACCTGCACCGAGAGCAATTATATTTTTAAGCGAACCGCCTAGTTCAACCCCTACCAGATCAGGCGAAGTGTATACTCTAAATTGCTTGTTTATGAATAGCTCCTGAACCTCTTCAGCAGCTTCTAACTTTTCAGAAGAGACCGTTACGGTAGTAGGTTGCCTCATCGCTACTTCCTCAGCATGAGAAGGGCCGGATAGGACAACAATCGATTTATACTTCTCCTCCGGCAGTTCTTCCTTTATAATCTCTGAAACCCTTTTGT
Organism: Salimicrobium flavidum; assembly: GCF_900156645.1. Lineage (GTDB taxonomy): Bacteria > Bacillota > Bacilli > Bacillales > Halobacillaceae > Salimicrobium > Salimicrobium flavidum. The sequence continues at coordinate 214,112 of NZ_FTOC01000001.1, read as the reverse complement.
AAGTTCTTGGCTCAATGCCTTTTGCAGCATGGATGATTGTAACAGGTTGATCTAAATGGGCTTTCAATGATTGACATACATCACGAACCGCTTTAGTGGGTACTGCAAGAAGTAGATATTCTACACCGTCGATGCTTTCCTCGAGGTTGTCAGTAATGTGAATGTTATCAGGCAGACGTACATCTTGCAGATATTTTTCGTTTTCTCTCGTTTCTTTCATCTTTTCCGCGTGTTCCCGTCTATGAGCCCATAGCCTGACCTCATGAGAATTATCAGCCAATACCATAGCAAGTGCCGTGCCCCAGCTACCCGCTCCTAACACTGTAATTTTCGCCATCGTTATCCCTCCCGTTACTCAGGTTCTTTTTCTTGCGTTAATATGAATCGGTGTCCCTACAAAACCGAAGGACTCTCTGATACGATTCTCAAGAAAACGTTCGTATGTGAAGTGCATCAGGTCCGGATCATTAACAAATACCACAAACGTCGGTGGTTTCACTGCTACCTGGGTACTATAGAATATTTTCAACGTCTGCCCTTTAATCGAAGGGGACGGGTTCATAGCGAGAGCATCTACGATCACTTCATTCAGTAAATTCGTCGGTACACGCTTGGAATGATTCTCGCTTGCCTGGACTACGGCTGGCAAAAGTGTGTGTATTCTTTTATTCGTTTTTGCAGAAAGAAAAACGATAGGAGCGTAATCGAGATATCTGAAAGCAGATCGCACTTCATCTTCAAATTCTTTCATGGAAGTCTCATCATTATCGATCGTATCCCATTTGTTCACGACTATAATGACAGATTTACCAGCTTCATGCGCATACCCTGCAATTTTTTTATCCTGTTCTTGAATCCCTGCTTCAGCATCGATGAGAGTCAATACAACATCCGAGCGTTCGATAGCCTTAAGTGCACGCATTACGCTGTATTTTTCAGTAGATTCATAGATTTTCCCACGTTTCCTCATGCCGGCGGTATCAATTATGACAAAGTCACGTTCATCTCTCGTAAATTCAGTGTCCACTGCGTCTCTAGTCGTTCCGGCGAGTTCACTTACGATCACCCGCTCCTGTCCTAAGAGACTGTTGATCAAAGACGATTTCCCTACGTTCGGACGACCTATCACACTGAATCTGATCTTTTCATCATCTTCTTCCCGTTCAGGACGATCAGGAAAATGTTTCACTGTCTCATCCAGCATATCTCCAAGGCCCAATCCGTGCGTTCCGGAAATAGGATGAGGGTCGCCGAATCCGAGCGAATAGAATTCATAAATTGATTGCCTCATTTCCGGGTTATCCACTTTGTTTACCGCAAGGACGACCGGCTTATTGGATTTGAAGAGAAGTTTTGCTACCTCTTCATCCGCTGCAGTAATACCATCTCTGCCGTTCACCATGAAAATGATAACATCCGACTCTTCAATCGCGATCTCCGCCTGAGCTCTCATCTGTACAAGCAACGGTTCATCCCCGAGTTCGATACCTCCCGTATCTATGACATGAAACGTATGGTTCAACCATTCCGCCTCTGCATAAATTCGATCCCTGGTTACTCCCGGCGTATCTTCGACAATCGATATACGTTCCCCTACGAGCCGGTTAAATATTGTTGACTTTCCTACGTTCGGTCTTCCTACAATTGCTACACTTGATTTTCTCATGAAAGGTACATCCCTTCTCTATTTCTCAAAATTACTTTTTCATCGTCTTAACCTTATCATTTTAGCAGAAGGCTCGTTTCCTGACAATCAGAAGTGGCATCTAAAGAGGAAGTGCAAACGGCTTCATTGTTCCTCGTGTCAAGAACTCCTTAGTCAGTCACTATTGATATATTTCCTTTTTTATCCGGATATAAAACAATCAAAGGGGGAGGTACCCTCCATCGCTTCTATGCTGCTCGTTGATCTCAGTTCAATCGAGTGGATGTTCAAATTCTCAACACTTTAAAAGAGCCCTGTTCAGGCTCTTAGCTGGACGGCCCAGTTATTCGTTTCTCCGTGCAAAACATAGGGCTTTCCCTTAAGTTCTTCGATCTCCTTGCACCCCATTACCATCATCACAGACTTCAATTCATGATGGATGTGGTCAATTCTCCTGTTCAACACCGACTCTCCACCCTCGATTAACGTTTTCAGCATTGGACCTGCCATTCCGAAAGCTTCTGCACCAAGAATCAACGCTTTCGCACCATCCACCCCTGAGCGTATACCTCCAGAAGCGATTACGTAGTCCATGGATCGACTTTCCATGATAGAGATGGGCGTTGGTATTCCCCAGGAATTGAAACCTTCCATACGGTCTTCTCGCCTTTCATTTTCCACCTTAGAAAAATTGGTTCCACCTTTACCACCTACATCAACGTATCTACACCCAAGTGATTTAAGTTCTTTGATTGTTTCAGAGGACATACCGAACCCAACTTCTTTAACAATCACCGGTATATGTGCTTTCAAAATAATTTCTTTTATGTTTTCCAAACGATTCGAAAAATCCCTGTCTCCTTCAGGCATGACAAGTTCCTGTACGGTATTGAGATGGATTTGAAGAGCGTCCGCTTCGAGCATATCTATCGCAATCTCGGCTTCTTTCCAGCCGGCTTCACTTCCGACGTTAGCGAATACGACACCGTCCGGGTTTTCTTTTCTCACAATTTCATAAGTCTCGCGTTCTTCTTTGTTCCGAATTGCAGCCATCTGTGATCCGACAGCCATACTGATCCCTGCAGCCCTAGCGACTTTAGCCAATCTTCCATTGATTTCTTTCGTCTTTTCACCGCCGCCACCTGTCATCGCATTCACAAAAAGAGGAGAACTTGCTGAAAGTTCCCCTAGTTTTATAGAAATATCTATTTGATTCCAGTCCAACTTCCCAAGACTCTGATGGACGATATCTACTTCATCAAAGTAATGAATAGGACTCTCTGAATGACTTAGCGCATGACGGATGTGATCCAGTTTCCTTTCTGACCTCATCCCTTCACTCCTCATCTAATAACCAAGAGAAAACATAGGAAAAGAGCAGCACAGAATCGTCTGCGCATGCCCTTTTCCCGTTTTTCTTAAATTACTCATTTTTTGTATTTATCTAATTGATCACCAATCATATCACTTAAGGAAAAACCGTTCGAATCTTCTTCTTTTTGATAAGATTCAACTTCTTTTTTCTCTTTATCTTCATCCAGTTCTTTAATACTCAAGGATAAACGCTTCTGTTTCTCATCCACATCGAGCACTTTAACACTCACGGTCTGTCCTTCTTCGAGAACTTCCTGAGGGTTGGCAATGTGTCTTGTGGAGATTTGAGAAATATGAACAAGCCCTTCAACTCCAGGGAAGACTTCAACAAAAGCACCAAAGTTAACCAGACGTTGAACTGTTCCTTCAAGAACATCCCCCTGGCTGACTTTTCCACTAATCCCTTCCCAAGGACCTGGCTGCGTTTCTTTTAATGAAAGAGAGATTCGTTCATTATCACGATCAACCGAAAGAACTTTCACATTGATTTTTTGTCCTTCTTCCACAACATCCGAAGCTTTGTTCACGTGTTCGTGAGAAAGTTGTGAAATGTGCACAAGTCCGTCAATACCTCCGAGATTTACAAATGCCCCGAAGTCCGTCAAGCGTTGAACCGTTCCTTCGACTACTTCTCCTTCTTCAAGAGACTGAAGCACACTCTGTTTCTGTACCTTTTCTTCATCTTCAATAACAGCCCGATGAGATAAAATGACACGATTTTGTTCTCGGTCCAATTCCACTACTTTCAGACTGAGTTCTTTTCCTTTGTATTCTTCAAAATCTTCTACATAGTACGTTTCAACTAATGAGGCAGGAATAAATCCCCGGAGTCCGATATCAACGACCAGACCGCCTTTGACGACATCCTTGACCTCTGCGTTGAACACTTCCTCGTTGTCGTATTTGGTTTCCAGTTCATCCCACGCCTTGTCAGCATCTACTGCTCTTTTTGAAAGAACGATCTCATCATCTTCCACTTTCTTAACTTTCAAAGTGATGTCGTCTCCTTCTTTCGCAACATCTGATGCTGTTTCAATGTGAAGACTCGAAAGTTCACTGATAGGAACGATACCTTCCACTTTATATCCCACGTCAACAAGGACTTGTTTATCCTCTACTTTGACGACTTTACCAGTTACGATATCTCCTTCGTTGAATTCCTTCATACCTGAAACTTCCTGATTCATTTCATCCATACTACGACTACCTCCTTCAATTTCCGACACTACTTAATCTTTCTAATTATAAATATCCTTTCATCTAACTTCTAATATTTGCGAGCTTTTGTCAAGTAATACCCACCTATTATTCATGAAATTTATGCAATTGTCTGATTCTTTCCATGATATAATCGGTGACCTCTTTCGCAGATGCCTTGTTTTCCCGGAATTCTGTAAGATCGATTGGATCACCATAGGCGACTTTGAGTTTTTTTCCTGCTTTGTAAGGACCTATAATAGCACAGGGAACGACAACAGCTTCCGAACGGAGAGCAAAGAAACCGGCACCGGTCAACCCTTCCCCGATTTCTCCGGTTTTTTGCCTCGATCCTTCAGGGAAAAGACCAAGAACCTCGCCCTCTTTCAGTATATTCAGCCCGTTTCTTAAGGCATTCCTGTCTCTCATTCCTCTTTTGATAGGGAAAGCCTGGATATTCTTCAATAACGTTCCTACACCTTTTTTTTCGAACAATTCTTCTTTAGCCATGAAGTGGATGGTCCGAGGGGACGTTATCCCTACTACAGGAGGGTCGAAATTAGATATGTGGTTCGAACAGATAATGACCGGCCCTTCTTCCGGAATATTCTCTTTTCCCTTAACTTCGATTCTGTACAAGGGATACATAACGACAGAAACGAGTGACCTGGCCAATTTGTATAAATTCATTATTGTCCCCCCTTTTCCTTCGCAAGGTCCATAATAACTTTCACCACATCCTCTATGGACATATCTGTCGTATCGATTTCCACACCATCTTTGGCTTTGACCAGAGGAGAGGCTTGGCGATTGGAGTCGATATCGTCTCGTCTTTTAATATCTTCTTTCAACTCTTCTATATCGCTCGGATACCCGGAGCGCACATTCTCTTCGTGTCTGCGTCTGGCTCTTTCTTCTACGGATGCTACCATGAAAATCTTCAAATCCGCATCCGGAATCACCTTAGTTCCAATATCTCTTCCGTCCATGACTACGTTTCTTCCGTGAATCATTTTTTGTTGACGATTCACCATCTCTTTTCGGACGCTCGGGTAACTTGAAACTGCAGAAACGTGGTTGGTGACTTCCTGGGTTCGAATATCTTTCGTCACTTCCTCTTCATTTACATATACAAGTTGACCGTCCTTCGATTGCTCAAATTGTATATCACAGTTCATCAAAACCTTATGGACTTCTTCCTCAGAAGAAAGATCAACCTTATCCTTTATCGCTTTGAAAGTAAGGGCTCTGTACATCGCGCCTGTATCCACGTATATATAAGTCAGTTCGTGAGCTACTTTCTTTGCAACAGTGCTCTTCCCAGCCGCTGCGGGCCCGTCAATCGCTATTGATATCGTCTCAGGCATAAACTCTTCCTCCGTTCACTTTTGTTTATCCGTGCAAGAATAACACATTCAAGGACGGCTCTGCTATTCAACTGTACTCTCTTTTTTTCATGGATCTTTGTTGTTCAAAACCATATTTAATGATATGTTGTCTATTTTTCTCGGCTAAGCCTTCGAACTTCACTGAGACAGTTGCAGGCTTTTGCTTGTTTTTCTCAGTTGTTCTGACTATAGAAGCTTCTGATTCTATATAGTGATAGACCCCGGAATTCATTGGTAATACAATCGTCAACTGAACAAGCTGACCTTCGATCAATGTACAATGAGCAGGTTTCACGAGCAAGGCCCCTCCCCCGCTCACATCCAGACTCACCGTGTGATAGGCGGTTTTTTTCGTCTTTATGGCTACATCCACAGATGCTTCAACCCTTACGTATCTCCGCCGTTGGATCCTCGTCAAAAATTCTTCTCCCGGGTATGTCAGAACGAGTACCGGAATAGTCATTTTCTTTCTGGAAACGACTTCCGACTCAAATTGATAAACCGCTCCGTCTTTCCCTACGTAACTGATTTTGAATTCCGTACCATCAAGAAAAAAAGAGGTTTTTCTTGTTTCTTTATGTATAGGATAATCTATGTATACTGATTCATCATTAATATCGTGTACCTTACAATAAAAAGACTCGTTCGTATCTGTAGTTAATGTCAATTCCTTACCTATATCAATCATTTAATCATCCTTCCGTAAGACTATCTGACTATCATTATCGCAAATACGAAAATAAAAGAGAAGGAAAAATTTGAAAAAGAAATGATTTACAGTAACTGAAATAGAGAGTCACCCTCCACTTATTCTTGTGTGGTGACTATTCGCTACCCGGATTAATTGAATACTGAATACCCACAAAAGAATCATGAACGGGAGGAGGTTGTATAGCCAGGAAGGGAGGTTTACCATATATCCGTAGATACCGTGCAATAGTACGGGTAATACGAGAGCAAGAAAAATATTCCACCTTTTTCTCTTCGTCCTGAATTTCGCTTTGCCCATATAAAAGCCCATAATCAATCCGAACAGTGCATGAGAGGAGACGGGGAAGATCGCACGTAAAAAAGCGATCTCTATTCCATTGGAAAAAAGGTAGATGATATTTTCAACGGTAGCAAAACCGAGACTGAGGGAAACTCCATATATGATACCATCATAATGATGATCAAAATTTTCATGTTTATAAACGATGAATAAGAAAAAAAACCATTTGAAGAACTCCTCAAAAAAACCGGCCGATATAAAGGGCTTCCACTGGTTTCCTTCAAGAACCCCTTCTTGTTCGAGACCGTATTGCACGAACATTATCGGAAATACCAATAGACTGCCTACGATAAAAATACGAACAATAAGGTGAAGCGGTTCTAACTCAACTTTTTTGTTCAGATATATGTATGTCATCAACGCAACTATCGGCGCTATTGCCGTAATTAATATAGCCACTTTTAAAAGCCCCACTTTCCTTTCCATCTATTCCATATTATCATGAGAGAGCAGGAAAAGGTAGAGACCTCAGAAAATGGAGTGATACTAATGAAAAACATATTGATAATACATACAGGCGGCACTATTTCCATGCAGGAAGATACATCTACCGGAGAGGTGAATACGACCCCATCCCATCCTCTTTCAACTGCTGCTAAGCATATAGAACATATAGCAAATATTTCAGATGAGGCAGCCTTTCATATTCCTTCTCCGCACATGAAGCCTGAAGATATGTTGACACTTGGACAACTTATTCACGAACGGTTCAGCGAAAAGATCTATGATGGCATCGTGGTTACACACGGAACGGATACGTTAGAAGAAACGGCATATTTCCTGGACCTTTTTCTGCAGACGAGAAAACCGGTGATCGTAACTGGAGCCATGCGAAGTGCCAATGAAATCGGTGCAGATGGGTTGTATAATCTGATTACAGCCGTAAGGACCGCCAGCAGTGATGAAGCCCAGGAAAAAGGTGTGCTCGTAGTCATGAACGATGAAATCCATACTGCAAAAAATGTGACAAAAACATCTACGAGTAACGTAGCAACGTTCCAAAGCCCCCAGTATGGTCCTATTGGTATCACAACGAAACAACAGGTTTTCTTTCACCACAAAATGACTTACAGAGAGTCTTATCCAGTACAGCAACTGTCAAAAGATATCGTTCTCCTGAAAGTTTTCGCTGGCATGGATGGCAGCCTCATCGATTCTCTTCTTGCCAATAGTGTAGACGGAATCGTTATAGAAGCATTAGGACAAGGAAATGTCCCTCCTGCAATGATTCCTTCATTGAAGAACGCAGTAGACAAAGACGTACCAGTCCTCGTAGTATCAAGATGCTACCAGGGTTTTGTCCAGCCCACTTACGCCTATGAAGGTGGAGGAAAGCATCTGGAAGACATCGGCCTCATTTTCGCTAACGGTCTCAATGGACCCAAAGCACGACTGAAACTGATGATCGCTCTTGAAATGACCAGCAATCGGCCTGAAATCATATCCATGTTCCAATAAAAAGAGCCTTACTTGGAAGGCTCTTTTTCTTTGCATATATCCGCAGCTATTTTTTCTCCATGCCATCTCCCGTTTTCAATGAAAATTTCGTTATTGTTATAACCGGCAGCTATCACTCCGGCTACGTATACTCCCGGCACGTTGGTTTCCATCGTATCTTCACTGAAAACAGGTCTTCCTGTTTCCTCATCAATCTGTACTCCGATATTTTTTATGAAGGGATGATCAGGTTTATAACCGGTCATGGCAAAAGTGAAATCATTCGGAGCCCGTTTCTGGACACCGTTCACTTCATAGACTATTTCGTTACCCGTAATTTCTTTTACTTCCGCTTCAAATTCCATTTTCACTATTCCTTTATCAACCAGTGCAGAAAACTGAGGGAGAATCCACGGTTTTATACTTTTCGAATAGTCACTGCCCCGGTAAAGGACGGTTACATGAGCTCCAGCTTTCACCAGTTCCAGTGCAGCATCCGCAGCTGAATTCTTCCCACCTATAACGGCGACTTCCTTATCAAAGAATGGGTGGGCTTCCTTGAAGTAGTGACTCACCTTTTCTCTTTCTTCACCGGGAACGTCCATGAAATTCGGCTGATCATAATAACCGGTAGCCACGACCAGATAATCAGCTCTGTATTTTTCATTTTCATTATTCATCTCTTTGTGAGTATCCAGCAGAAATCCGTCCCCATCCTTCGTTACCTGAAGGACTTTTTCAAACGTATTCACTCGTAACTGCTTTCGTTTCGAAACGCCCCGGTAATACGTCAGAGCTTCGTTCCGTACTGGCTTCTGTCGCTCAGATATAAACGGAACATCCCCGATCTCCAGCTTTTCGCTGGAACTGAAAAATGTCTGATGAGTCGGGTAATGATAAATCGAATTGACAATATTACCTTTTTCAATGATCAGAGGATCGATTCCCTGTTTCTGCATTTCTATTGCAGCGCTCATGCCACAAGGCCCGCCTCCAATGATAATTACTTGCTCTCTTTGCACTTTTGTCACTCCCTATCTGTAAAAAACCGTCTCCTCGTTATGGAGCCGAAAATGCTTATAGTTTTTATCTCTGAATAATAAACACAAAAAATCTCCTATCAAAGTAATGATAGGAGATTTTACTGTCATTAGCAACTTATACCCATCCACGGAACCGAGCCGCTTCGGCCATTTTTCGCACGCCGACCATATAAGCTGCCAGACGCATATCCACTCTACGTGTTTCAGCGGTCGAATAGACATTGTTGAATCCTTTGATTATCACTTTATGCAATTTCTCTTCTACTTCTTCTTCCGACCAGTAATACCCCTGGTTATTCTGGACCCATTCAAAATAAGATACGGTCACGCCACCAGCAGATGCCAGCACATCAGGAACGAGGAGCACGCCACGTTCGGATAGGATTTTCGTCCCTTCAAGCGTCGTCGGCCCATTGGCCGCTTCCACTACTATGCTCGCCTTAATATTATGGGCATTCTCTTCTGTGATTTGATTTTCGATGGCAGCTGGCACCAAAATATCACAATCAAGTTCAAGCAACTCTTGATTTGTAATCGTTTCATCAAAAAGATTCGTAACCGTACCGAAACTGTCCCGGCGGTCAAGAAGATAATCGATGTCTAATCCATCCGGATCGTGGAGACCGCCCAGAGCATCAGAAATTCCGACAATTTTTGCGCCTTTATCATGCATGAATTTTGCCAGGAAGCTTCCTGCGTTACCGAAGCCCTGAACAACTACTCTGGCTCCTTCAATATCTATGTTCTTTTTCTTGGCAGCCTCATCTATACAGATCGTTACACCTTTTGCCGTCGCTGTTTCTCTACCGTGAGAACCACCAAGAACTATCGGTTTTCCTGTAATGAAACCGGGATTGTTGAATTCGTCAATTCTTGAGTACTCATCCATCATCCAGGCCATAATCTGGGAATTGGTGAATACGTCTGGAGCAGGAATATCTTTTGTTGGACCTACAATTTGACTGATAGCCCGGACATATCCTCTGCTTATCCCTTCCAATTCACGGAAGGACATCTCCCGCGGGTCGCAGATGATACCTCCTTTACCGCCACCGTATGGTAAATCCACGATTCCCGCTTTAAGACTCATCCAGATGGAAAGAGCTTTCACTTCTGTTTCTGAAACATTGGGATGAAATCGCACTCCACCTTTGGTCGGACCAATAGCATCGTTGTGCTGGGAACGAAAACCGGTGAAAATTTTTATCGAGCCGTCATCCATACGTACCGGCATACGCACAGTCATCATCCGCACAGGTTCCTTCAGTAATTCATATACTTCATCTGGATACCCCAGTTTATCGAGAGCGGTACGAATAACTGTTCTAGTAGACGTTAATACGTTCATTTTATCATTTTTTTCTGGTTGGTCGGCTACCATCTCATAAACCTCCTATAGGAAAATCGCGCCTTCTTCAGTGATTAGTATACACTTATTCAAGAGGATTGAAAAGCCATCTTTTCTCCCCTGGATATCTAATAATCGAGAATGAAGGTAAGCGTTTTCATTCATTTCCAGGAAACGTTCTCAAAAATGAGAATAGAACGTTTCCACTGCTTCTCTCAATGCTATTCTCGCTCCGTATTCCTGGAGCCATACAGAGGTCATTGTAGAAGCACCTCCGTACTCGGATAGAATAGCAATTATATTATCCTTATCAAGGGAAGCAAGCTCAAAATCCTCAAAAATGAGATAATAGGAATCTTCGAATGCGTATAATGTTCCTCCCGTGATTCCTAAATTTCTAAGAGGTGCTACCACATTGATTACATCTTCTACATCTTCGAAACGATACAATAATTCATTATGTTCATCAAGAGTAACTTTCATTTCAAGAAAGTCATCCTCCTCGTCGACCGCATCCTCAGTCTTAGTCACTACTACCAGCATACCTTGAGCCTGAAGCAGATAAATCTGCACGGTCAGAACTCCCGCCAGTTCCTCGTCGAGCTCTTCCTGTGCCTCAAAAAGCATATTACTGAATATCTGATGGACCCTGGGGAGGTCTTTCCATATCTCTTCACTTTCAAGACCTCTGTCAAAAAGATCATCGGAAGTTAAAAATATTTTAAATTTATCTGTCGTCAAACGCTCAATGCGCATATGTCTCCCCCCTCATCTTTGAATAACTCACGCCGTTCACAATTCTCTTTCATTCACATACTGGAACCTCGGATTTCACTGCGTGTACGCCTCTCTACCACTGTCGACGTTCCCTTCCATAAAGTCGGCTCCTCAATGGGTTGTGTCAATTACGCAGTCATACCCTTTTCCAGTTTTTATTCACAAGGTGTTGTCAAAATAACTTGAAACGCTTATTTTTCACATTGTAATACGAAAACATGATACTCCGATTGTGTTTCCAGTCTCAGAGGAAGTAAAGAAGTTCCATAGCCTTCACTTACAAACACACGTTTTCCTTCAAAGGTTTTCCATCCTCCCCGTTCATATGGACCGTAATCCATAAAACGGATTTGGCCTCCGTGTGTATGGCCTGAGAGTATCAAATCATAGTCTTCGGCGAACGCCGACATCTGTTTCATCAAAAAAGGGTCATGCATTATCAGAAAGGAAGGCCTTATCGAAGATTTTTCCGGTTTTATTACTTCATCTCCTGAATAAGGATCTATGCCAGTGATACTGTATCCCTCTTCTTCAATCGTCTCGTTTGAAAGCACACGCACACCGAACTGTTCCATCAGTTCTGGAGTGGATTGTTTTTCTCCATCGTTATTACCGGGGATAAAATAAATCGGTTTTTTCATCTTTTTCAGCAGTTCAAGATTATACCTCATCGTTTTATCAGAGACGCGTTTATCGACGAAATCACCACCGAGAACGATGAAATCCACATCCTCTTCTGCGATACGAGAAAGTATACGGTTGTTATGAACATCGGAGATGAACATCATACGAACGATACCTTGCATATCCTTTACTGAAAGCATGTGTTCTCTTCTTTTCGGTAAAGTAGCCAGTCTTCCCATGTACCGGATTACTCCGATAAACAATAGAAGTGTTGCCCATACTCTTCTCAACATTATCCACCTCATATTCTTGAATCCTAGTTCATCATATCAGAAACTACACGAAAGAAAAATTGTAGGAGCTTGGTCACTATCCTGTAAGAGCCAATGATTCGTGTACACTGATATTATTCCTTTTGATTCATTAAGTGAAAGTCCCTGAGGTGAACGGTACTTGCTCATTCCATTATCACGACTCTGATCTGGCAATGAATCCCATAGTTACATCCACGAGAAAGTGGGCAAGAATAACATACGTTAAAACTTGTGTCTGTTCGTAGATGAAACCCAGTAAAAAACTGATGTAGACAACAGATATGAAAAGCACAGGTTTTTTCACATAACGGATATGAACGAAAGCGAATAATAGACTCGCTCCGACATAGCCAAGAATGGGTTGCAGTACTCCTCGAAACAATACTTCTTCACTAATTGCGACCATCGCTGACATAAGTACGACCATAAAAACGGATTGATTTTCAAAAACCTTTTTGTTGATACCGCCATCATCGAAGTACTTTTCAGGTAGCGTCTTCATCAAAAGGAAATCTATACCTATTATAAATGCAGCTGGTGCTAAACCATACAATAATGCTTTCCTGTAATCAAATCCCCATTGATTCACCCAGTGACTGGAGAAATCCAGAAACACTCCGCTGATAAGTATAGCCAAACTGAACAGAAATAATTGAGAAATCACTAGTTGTTTCGTTATCTCTCGCTTAGACATCTGACTTATGATTTCTTCTCTACTGCTCATGAGAATCACCGATATGAAATAAAGTGTACAACCTTTCTTCCCAGGATAATGTGTCTATAGTTCTATAGTTCTCTCTATAGGAGACTTCAAAAACCTCAGGGTCACAATTATCACAACATTTGTGTTCAACTTGCTGAATGGTAGATTGGAAATGGCTGTATAACATTTCTCTCCTGCAGTCGGTCGTATTAAGGACACTCATCATGTGTGAGAGATGTGTAAGTTTTTGTTGCAATCTTTTACGCTGCTTTCCTTTCAGCATACGCTCTGCTTCTGCTTTGTCCAGTGAAGGGGACCTCAGCAAAGGTTCAGTTAGAATAGATAAAAAATTATATTGCGATTCTGATAATTCAAGGGAGGTTGAATCTTCATATGAAGGAAGTCTTCCATGAGAATCGATCAACTCCATGTATCCTTCAATCTGTTCATCTGAAGGAAGTTCGGACTCTATGAACATCCGGGGCAGCCGCTCGTCCCCCGTTGAATATAAAAGCAGGCTCGTGCACTCTCTCCCGTCTCTTCCGGCCCTTCCGATTTCCTGAATGAACGATTCTATCCTCGGAGGCAGATGAAAATGTATGACGAGGCGAATGTCGGGTTTATCGATTCCCATTCCAAAGGCACTGGTACAACAGACGATATCCAGTTCATTTCTCATGAACTGCTGCTGAACCAACTGCCGATCGACCGGTTCCATACCTCCATGATAAAACGCGATTCTTCCGAAGTTTTTCTTTTTCAATTCAAAACATATTTTTTCAGCCATCTGTCTGCTTGAAAAGTAAATCATAGTCGGAGCCTGCTGATTAGTCAAATAATTTTCAAGGTACTCGACTTTTTCCTGTTCATTTGTCATCTTGGCCATACTCAACTGTATATTCGGTTTATCCATGGGATAGATCAATTTTTCAGCTTCGGGTCTTTCCAGCTGACCCAGGATATCTTCCTGCACTTCCGGAGTAGCCGTTGCGCTTAGGGCAAGTACCGGAGGGTCTCCCAGCTGATGAAGCACCTGATTGAGTTTCAAATAGTCGGTACGGAATTCGTGTCCCCACTGTGAAATGCAGTGAGCTTCGTCCACGACGAACAAACCGACGTTTTCATTATTGAGTAGTTGCTGCATTCGGGTCATTTGAAGCATCTCGGGAGATATATACAGTAATTGAAGGGCACTGAGATTTCGTAATACCTGCTTGCGTTCATCAGGAGTCAAAAAACTATGAATAGCTGCGACACGTTTCATCCCCTTCGCCTTGACCTGCTTGACCTGATCTATCATCAAGGATATTAACGGAGACACTACGATTGTAAGACCCGGAATTATTTTCGAGGGAAGTTGATAACACAATGACTTCCCGCTCCCCGTAGGTAAAATAGCCAGTGTATCCACTTCATTCAAAACATTTTCAATAACATTTTTCTGCCCCGGTCGAAAACTTGTGAATCCGAACTCGTCTTCTAAAATTCCTTCCAGATCATATTGCTCCATATTTTATCCTTTCTGTATTTTCGCTAGCACAATTCTTATTTGAAAATACGAGTATTTATCATCCAAATATTCCCGGATCACTTTAAGGCGTTTAGTATTTGTACGGTGGACAACTTCTTCGATTTCTATTATCCCTGCGGGGCTGATAAAAGAATGGATACTGCGATCATTGTTTACAAGAACCGCCTCTACCAGATGGTCTTCAATAGTACTGGTTTTCAGATTCCTGATTCTCGCAACCTCTTCAATCGAGTTGACCTTATCATATAAATGGACGGATTTCCTTGAAGAGGAAGTAAGGGTCTCTTTTTTTCCCAGATTCCTGGTCAGTTCATATAAATAGGAGGAAGGGTTTTCGGAAGCAGCGAAAAACAAATAATAATAAATGTTTTTGAGGTAGAGAGGAATATTATATACGGAATCTTCGCCGGCTTCGGCTAATTGATTGTAGGTCCATCCAGTCTGGTCTCCACCAGTCAATCTTCGGACAAACATCATTTTTTCTTTCTCAGAGAAAACTGAAAGAAGCTTATGCAACTCCAGATACAGCCCTTCTGCTTCTTGAGTCAGAGAAGATTTACGAGTCATGTACAATGATTTGAGCCATTGCTGAATCGGAACCTTATCTACAACAGGTATGTAACTCTTCTGATTATATATTCCATTGCTGACAATCTGCACCCATAACATGAAACGGTTCTGAAATTCATCTATCGCTTCTGAATAATCCATACCAGAGAAATGAAAAGAAAAACGATCTTTTTCAATTCTCTCTTTTCCCGAAGAAGTCACTATTATTTTCGCTTCATCTATCCATTCTATCGCCCGTTCCTCCTCCAGGCGATAGAGTGCTTCCTCCAATATGTTTCGATTCAATTCACGATAGATGCCATAGTATCGATCGATGCCGTATACTTTAGCATCCTGAAAAGTCTGAGATGATTTCTTACCCCTTAATAAGTGGAAAACACCGGATACAGTCCTTTCCCCGTTCATTCGATCCAGACAGTCCAGAAGTATGTAAGTAAACATATGAATTGAGTCCTTTCAATTGGTAGAGTTGAATTCCATGTCCAGAGAACGTACACTGATGGTAGAGGTTTAAAAAGAAAGAAGGAATAAAATATGAAGCTTTATTCAATCGTGGATAAAGATACATGCATAGCCTGCGGAGCTTGCGGAATGGCAGCTCCCGAGTTATATAATTACGATGAGGAAGGACTTGCATACTTTGTTCCCGATGATAACAAAGGGAATACTCCAATTTCCGAAGACCTTGAATTGGATGCTCAAGACGCCCATGAGGGATGCCCCACCGGTTCTATCAAATTGGCAAAGGCTGGTTTCAACGGGGAGATACCCGCTGAAGATTAAATAAAAGAAGGTGCTTATAGCACCTTCTTTTATTATAGCATGTGTAGGGGTCAACAGACGAGTTGTACTCGTTGCTCATATTTCAAGAAAAGTTTTTCAAATACGGCGTAGAATACGAGTATAAACACAAAGTTAGAAGCTGCGTGCATAAGATCAAAAGGAAGACCGGCGAGATAATACCCCCAAAAAGTTTGACCGATGGCTCTCATCGTCAAGGCCATGACCAGTCCAAACAAAAGTCCGGAAAGAAACCCGTACGTGCTAAGTGCCCACACCGGCAGTTTCGGAAGCATTTTCCCTATCAGTCCAGCACCTATGCCTATTATCCCCCAAGCCACTATTTGCCATACCGACCAGATTCCCATACCGAGAACCATATTCGTCAGAAATGTTGTAAGAAAAGCCATGACTACAGCAGCTAAAGGACCCATCCAAAATCCTGTCAATATTATAATAGCCGTCACCGGCTGGGCATTCGGAATAGGAGCAAAGACGATTCTTCCCACCACAGCTATCGCTGCAAGCATTGTGATGAGGGTAAGTTTATACGTATTCCATTTCACTCTGCATCATTCCCAGGACTGAAAATCAAAACGTATGTCGTCCTCGTCTTCGATTTCATACTCACCCGCTCCTACTTGAGCTTCTTCACCATTAACAGAGTAAATCCATCCTTTTTGCTCTCCGTCTTCAGCGGAAATTCCTTCTATCCCCGTTATGAAACCATCTTCCACTTCCAATTCGAAATTATCTTCCATCGCTTCGAGAAGCACAGTTCCCTCTTCGACAGTTATTTCTTTCTCGTCTACTTGTTCTTCCCCTTCATTCTGAGTGAGTTCGACTGTCGCCTCAATTTCTTCCTGAGTCTGAGTCTCCTCGCCGTTATTCTCTGAAGATTCACTTTCAGCCTGACAACCTGCAAGCATCACAAACGTGAGAACGAAGGCACCTGCATAATTACGTACGTTCTTCATTTCAATCCACCCTTTCTACTTATAATAGAAAAGAGCATAGGTATAACTGACCACAAAAAACCCGTCCCGCTAAGGACGAGTTTGAGACATAGATACATAAAATGACCAGTCATCTCAAACGCTCAATCCCCGAAGCTTTGAAGACTTCACAGGTAGGTCTACTGGCTTGTGTCACCCTACTCCGATACCTTCCCGTGATAAATTACTCTCACAGTGGATTCCATCGTTTCGTTACACTAACAGTTGCGAGGACAGCTCCGGATTTCCCACCGGATTCCCTACACCTATGAAGCTTATTCAATTATCTACTAGATTACACGACCTGTTTTATTTTGACAAGCCTTTCTGCGGAAGAGATATATGAAAAGTCGTTCCCTCTCCCTCTTTGCTCTGAGCGGAAATCCCTCCACCATGAGCTTCCACGATATTTTTTGCGATCGCAAGACCAAGACCCGTCCCCTGTTTCTCTTTGGAAGGATCCCTTTTCCTAGATTTATCACCTTTATAGAAACGTTCAAAAATGAAAGGAAGATCCTCTTCAGGGATACCGGACCCTGTATCTTCTATAGTGATCACGAAATTATGGTCGTCTTTATACAGCCGGACGAAAACGGAACCATTATCTGAAGTATGACGTATAGCATTGTCAAGCAGATTCGTCACCACTTGTTCTATACGATCGGGATCTATAGCTGAACTTCCGATCGATTCACTAGGAAATTCAGATTGTAGACGAACGTTGTTCTCTTCAGCCACGCCATGGAATTTTTTCAGTATCCTGTCAATAAACAGCTCGATTTCCACGGATTCTTTGTGCAACTGAATATTCCCTGATTCCATTCTGGCTAAGTCAAGCAGTTCATTCACCAGACGACCCATTCTTTCCGACTCCTCAAGGATGATTTGAGCAAGTTCATTTTTCTCTTCTTTTGAATTTGCTACTTCATCCACAATGGCTTCACTATAGCCGCGCATCATCGAAATCGGAGTTCGGAGTTCATGAGAGACGTTTGCCAGGAAATCCTTCCTCAACTTGTCCAACCTGCGTTCTTCGGTCATATCACGTAAAACCGCCACTACCCCCCTGATAGTAGTATTGCTGTATAGAGGAGTCATAATGATGACCCAATTCCTCCCCTGCACCGTAACTTCAGTCATCGCTTCTGTTTCCTCTGAAATCACAGATTCAAAAAGATCATGCAAGGGAGTCGGAAGTTCCTCTTCCGCTAAATCTTCTTCGTACCGCCATGATTGAAGCAACTGTTCTGAAGGAGGGTTCGTAACCAGGATCTTTTTCTTATGGTTAAGAGTAATAACACCGTCCGCCATCGATTTAAGAACCCCGGATAATTGTTCCTTTTCCTGATTCAAAGCATCAATGTTCTGCTTCAGTTGGCGTCCCATCCGGTTAAATGCAATTGCCAGTTCGCCGATTTCATCATGGGTAAGTATCGGGATTTTCGTATGGAACTCACCTTCAGAAAGTTCAAAAGCTCCCTTCCTCATTTTCATCAACGGAGCTGTAATACGGGTGGAAAGGAAAAAAGCAAAAATAGTTGTCAGTACGATGGCTATTCCAGCTCCAAGAAATACCGTTTTAGTCGTTTGTTGAGTAGTTTCTTCGACGGAGTTCAACGGTTTGAATACAAATACTCCTCCCTCACTATCAGAGAGCGGAGTTCCTACCGCAAGGAACTTTCCATCCTCTGTTTCGGCGACTTTTTTTACGTCGGTTCTTTCTGACATCACCCTGGATAGATCAGGATCATTTTGCAACCATTGTTCGTCTAATTTTGCAAAGGTCTCTACATTGCTTTCCGCCGTCCATATCTGTTCAGCCCCATCAGTGATCAATACATGACTTGATGCGGATTTCACCGACTCCGCAGTCTCCATCACAATTTCCTGTTGCTGATGACTCTCCAAGAGCGTTGAAATGACTGATGCGGTTTGAAGCATTTCTTCCTCGGCTTTATTGATATGGAAATTCTCGAAAAACTGTAGCAGCAGTACCGTCAATATAATCAGTACAAAACAGACGAGAAGTAAAATCGTGAACCACAGTTTCACAACTACACTTCGCCAAAACATCAGTCGTTGCTTACCTCGAACTTATACCCTACTCCCCAAACCGTCGCTATCATTGCCGCTGCTTCAGGAGAGACCTTACTCAATTTTTCCCTTAGTCTTTTAACGTGGGTATCGACAGTTCTTAAGTCTCCGAAGAATTCGTATTTCCACACTTCTTTCAGTAATTGTTCGCGGTCGAAGACTTTATCAGGACGCTCCGACATATAAAGTAACAGTTCGTATTCCTTAGGGGTAAGGGGGACTTCTTTCCCGTCCGCGGTGACCCGGTGAGCATCATTATCGATAGTCAAGTGAGGGAATACGATCACGTCTTTCGCTTCAGTATTCGTATGCAGGAACTTTGTACTGGATGACCTACGGAGAAGAGCCTTGACTCTCAGCACTACTTCCCTTGGGCTGAAAGGCTTCACTATGTAATCATCCGCGCCGGTCTCAAAACCTTCTACCCGATTCGCCTCTTCCCCTTTTGCTGTCAGCATTATGACAGGGGTCGCTTTTTTTTCTCGCAGAGATTTACAGACTTCGATCCCGTCCATACCAGGAAGCATAAGATCGAGTAGTATTACATCGTAATCATTGTTAAGAGCTTTTTGGAGAGCTTCCTCCCCGTCTTCAGCTTCTTCGATTACATAATCTTCGCGTTCGAGATACATTTTCACGAGTCTTCTTATTCTTTCTTCATCATCCACCACTAAAATTTTAGCTTCTTGGTTCATCAATAATTCCTCCTTAAGAAAAAGGCAGGAGTGTTCTCTCCTACCTTGTCCTTACGCATAAGAATGAAGCCCCGATATAATCAAGTTGACCGCCAATAAATTGAACATGATAATGGCAAAACCTATTACGGCGAGCCAGGCAGAACGTTCGCCTTCCCACCCACGTGTGAGTCTCAGGTGCAAAAATGCGGCGTAGAAAAGCCAGGTGATAAGAGCCCATACTTCTTTAGGGTCCCATCCCCAGAAACGGTCCCACGCTTCCTGCGCCCAAATGGAAGCGAATATAATCGCTCCTAAAGTGAAAACCGGAAACCCGATCGCCACTGCGCGGTAGGAAACTTCGTCCACCAATCTTGGACTTGCACTCTTGAGTAAAGGCTGGATCGATTTGGCGATCCTTTTTCTTAATAATAACCTTAGCACACCATAAATCACAAGTCCTGCAAAGACAGACCACAGAATCGCGTTGAATTTAACAGGAGCATTCACGCCCTGCATCCATCCAGGCGTTTCAAATAAAGGACCAAAAGCACGCTCCGTTAACAATTCACCATCTGCGGGGCCTGCAATAGGAGGCATTTCATATGTGATTTGAGTCATTTGTTCGTTCACAGGAGCTTCGAACGTCGCTTCATAATTCACGGCCCCAAAAGTAGTACCTACCGCTATGTAGCCGACGGCGCACAGCAATCCGAAAAGGATGAATTCCAGCCATCTCGTCCTTTTTGTGGCTTTCTCCTGATTAACCTGACGGATGAGATAAATCAGACCCGCCGCGAAACTGATAGCAAGTATAGCCTGCCCCAATGCGGCAGTGGTTACGTGGATGTATAGCCAATGGGATTTTAAAGACGGTACAAGTGGACTGATTTCAGTCGGAAACATACTCGCATAAGCAATGACCAGTAGCGCTACCGGCAATGCGAATAATCCAAGTAATGTAATTCTGTATATGAAAAACAGAATAATAAATCCGAATACCAGCATCATACCGAAAAAAGTCATAAATTCGAATAAGTTACTTACAGGGGCATGTCCGGCCGCAAACCAACGGGTGACGAAGTAGCCTATCTGCGTAAGAAACCCTACAATCGTAACTCCAATCCCTATATTTCCGACTTTGTGATTGGTTTTTTCATTTGATACTTTAACGGTAGCTCCAAAGATAAATGTCGCTAGTAAGTAAATGAAAAAGGATGCATATAGCAAATTACTGCTTATCACTGATAATTCCATCGTCATTCCCCCTTTCTGCTTCATCCTTTTCTTCCTGCTGATCTACAGGAGGTTCTATTCCTGTATCAGCAACAATACGATCTATATCTTTTTTGAGGGCAAACCAGTTTTTATTCGTATGACCCGCGACCCAAACGCCTGTGTCTTTGGGTTGGATCCATATTCTTCTATGATTCCAATACATACCCTGGATCACACCTATCATGAATATCGCCGCACCAAAAGCTATGATCGGAAGCGTATAGTCTCTTTTCACGGTAAGACCGGTGACGTCCCTCGTCTGAAAATCAACTAATCCAACTTTATAGTCGTTCTCGCCGGAGGCATCGATGTTTACTCCAATGCCCGCAAAACTGACCTCGGTCTCTTCCCCAGGAACTTTCACTTCAAATATAAATGCCGGGTTTCTCGGGAATTTCGAGACTTGAGTCGGTTCCCCGTCCTGGAGTTCGAATTCCGGAAAATACCTTTCGAGTCTGATGGTAGTTCCGTTATCCAGCGTGTATTCATCTTTAGGTTCAATCAGGTTCACCGTGAATTGACCGTAATCGGTATCCTCATTCCCTTTATCATGCAGCTTGAAAGTCATCGAGGAAAATTCATTCTGTTGATAACTGGCCTGATAAAGAGAAATTCCGTTATCGAGTTCTATCGGGTGGTTCACCCTGGCTTCCGCTTCTCTCACCTTTTCAAGCTCCGGTTCTTTTCCGGGGACGACGGGGAGGTCAGTCCGCTCGTAAATGACTGCGTTCGTCTGATAGTTCTCAGGGACCGGTCCTGACTGATTCTGAAGAGATTCCTGGAACTGGGAATTCGCTTCATCTTCCATGTCGTAAGTCTCTAATATAAAATCTTCGTTCTTAATGTAGTATAGTCCATCCGTGCCTGCGATTTCTTTTGTTTCTCCCTCGCGTACCCAGAGGAATTCATCCATATACATAGCAGGAACAAAACGAAGCATCGCTCCGAGCAATACAAGAATCAATCCGATATGGTTCACGTAGGGACCCCATCTCGAGAAACGATTCTTCTCAGCAAGAAGATGGCCCTCTTCTTCATGTATTTTATACCTTTTCGATTTAAGGTTTTTCTTAAGTCTCTTGTAATCGATATCGGTTGACGTCGTTTCACCGAAAATACGCTGTTTTTTCATAAAATTGACATGACGTTTCGGTTTCTGTTTCCTTAATGTTTTAAAAAGAGGAACGAATCGGTCGATACTTGCAATTACAATAGAGACACCAAGCATAGCAAGGAGAAGCAGGTACCACCAGGAACTGTACAGGTTATGGAAGCCGAGCTGGTAATAAATCTGTCCCAGAATTCCGTACTGTTCCTTATAATGAGTAGTGGGGTCAGAACCCGGAGGCAAGTACATTTCCTGAGGAAATACTGTACCTAACGCTGAAGCGATCACAAGAATAATAATGATGGAAACCCCGATTTTAACAGAGGAGAAGAAATTCCATATCTTATCCACTATTGTACGTTGATAAGTCTGAGATCTTCTCGCACTTCCATCATATCTCATGTTCAAAAGTTGTTCAGGCTTATTATCATTAAGGTGCTGGTTCTCCTCAAAAGGCTTTCCACAGGCTTCACAAAGCACTGTTCCTTCCGGGTTCACATGCCCGCATTCGCATGTTATTTCACTCATAAAAATACCTCACAATGTCATTCATATTTAAGATGAAGGAGTGATATCCTTAAGATGACCTTCAAGTTTACTCAATGTCAACGGACCTATCACCGTTTCTTCTATCCTTCCATCCGGGCCGATAAATAACGTAGAGGGTATCGGACCGATATTATACAGGTTCATTACCTGCCCGCCTTCATCCTGAAGGATGGGAAAAGATAGTTGATACTCCCGGAGAAACTGGTTGACGACGATATCAGTCGTATCAAGGTTGATGGCCAAGATCTCCACACCTTTTTCTTTATATTCAGGATACAATTCTTCCATGTAAGGCATTTCCTCTTTGCAAGGCTCACAATATGTAGCCCAGAAGTTGATCATGACACCTTTCCCCCGAAGGTCCTTCAGTTCCACCGTCTCGTCACTGCCAAATTTCTTCAAAGCGAAATTTGGTGCCATCTCTCCTTCAGCTACGGTTACATCATCATCCTGAAGAGCAGATACTACAGCAAAAACGATTAGGCTTAACATAATAAGAAGAAGACTCGTCCGGAATATGAGTCTTTTTTTCTTTTTCTTTGATGATTTTTCGCTCATTTTATTCACTCCCCACATATTATAACATGAGCGGTCCCTTTATTTATTGAACATTATTTAACATTTTCATCAGCCAATTGGCGAAGTTGTTTCACCTCATGAGGCTTCAAAGGTCGATAGTCTCCTGCATTGAGACCATGCAAGTCGAGAAAACCGTAGCGTTCCCTCTTCAATTTATCAACCGGCACACCCAACGTGTCAAACATTTTCCTCAGTTGTCTATTTTTCCCCTGGTGCAGCGTCAATTCGATGATCGCTGTATTCCTTTTCCCGTCCGTGGAAGTGATGCGGGCATCTTCTGCTTTCAGAAACTCGCCTTCGATTTCCATACCTTTCTTAAGTTGCTTGATCTGCTCCCGGGTTGGTATACCTCGTGATTTGACGATATATACTTTATCGATTTTATGTTTCGGGTGCATAAGTTTATTAGCGAACTCTCCGTCGTTCGTGAGGAGAATCAAACCGGACGTATCATAGTCCAGACGGCCAATCGGAAACAGACGTTCTTCGATTTCCGGCATATAATCCGTGACCACCTTTCGCCCCCGATCATCTTTGACACTTGAAATGACTCCGCGTGGTTTATAAAGTAAATAATAAACAGGTGCTTCTCTCTGCAGAGGAACACCGTCCACTTCAATATCATCTTGAGGAGAAACTTTCGTTCCGAGTTCCATGACCGTTTCCTTGTTAACTTTCACTCGGCCCTGGGTTATCATCTCCTCAGATTTTCTTCGTGATGCGACCCCTGCCTGAGCCATTACTTTCTGTAATCTTTCCATCAGATCCACTCCCTTATTTTTTCGCATAATAGGAGACCACGCTGTAAGACAACGTGGCCCAGTATCGTTAATATTCATTTTAATAATAGTAACACCACTTCTATCATGGTCATTATACCAACAACACTGACCAATAGTCCAACTTTTAACATGAATCAGCGAGAAGTCTTCTTACATCAAATTTTCGCAAAAAATTAAGTAGTTGGTAATTCACTTAATAACATCCATTTTAGCAGGGGGGGCGCTCGACTCTCTCAAGAATTATAGGCTACCCTGAAAATAAATATTCAGGCGGACGCTTATCCAGAGGCAATGCTTCAGCCTCCTCGTTTCTCTGCGGGGTCTTCAGCTATTGCTATTCCCGTCGGAGTCGCCGCCTTTCTCTACATTTATCCTAACAACACGAATCATTAACAGAGCCCGAAATTTTCATAGAACATGGTGCAAAGGACTTTACATGAACGTCTCTGTTATCGTTTATTGTTGACTTTCATATTTATGGGTGGAAGCTTGCCGCAGGCATGACGATAGGCTTCCGGAATTTCTCTACGTTCATTTCCGGTGATTTTCCATTCATGCTTATCCCTCAGTCGCCTCCCCTTCGTTCTGAAATCAACAACCGGCTTTAACAGACCCAAATAAGAAAGTGTTAGCGCTAAACTAATCATTGTCCAATTCATCAAAAAAAGACTCCGCCTGTGAAAAATCTTCTTCCCATGCCTCTTCCAATTCAGGTAATTCCTCGAGGGATTCCAGACCGAAATAAACGAGGAAATCTTCCGTAGTTCCATAAATGATAGGTCTGCCTACAGCTTCTTTTCTGCCAGCCTCTTCAATCAATCCCCTACCTGTCAGTGTTTGAACAGCTTGATCACTTTTCACTCCTCTTATATGATCAATTTCCACACGAGTGATCGGCTGCTTATAAGCTATTATAGCAAGTGTCTCCAAAGAGGCTTGGGATAAACGTGTATGCTTCTCTTTATGAAGCCATTCCTTATAAAAAGATGCGTATTCCGGCTTCGTCGTAAGTCGGTACATTCCTCTAGCCTCCATCAAACGGAGCCCTCTGTCCGGTTGATTCAATTCCTTCTTCAAAGAATCCAGGAGATCTCCGATTGAACTCTCATCCATTTCCAAGATTGTTGCTAGCTGTTTTTTATCCATACCATTTTCACCTGCAGCAAAAAGCAGGCCTTCAAGAATAGCCATTTGATTTTCACTCATCATTACCCTCCCGCTTGTACACGTATAATCCTTTGAAATGTTCGTCCTGGTAACAAGTGACCCGATTATCTTTCACTAGCTCCAACATTGCCAGAAATGTAGTAACCATTTCTGTTTTGGAATGAGTGGAAAAAAAATCTTCAAACAACATCCCACCAGGAGAGTTTTCAATTTCCTTCAAAATATAATCCATCGTTAACTGAATCGGCATTTCTTCTCTTTTAACACCGGTCTCAGATCTTGTATCCTTATGCGGGAAGGGTTTCTTGAACATACGACTCAGAGCATCGATCATCGTATACACAGTAGCTTCCTGTTTTGTCCTTTTCTCGTTCTCCATGTTCATGGAAGTGCGGGTATATACTTCATTATCCTCCGACTCTTTTTCCTTGAGTCGCTCAGCAGCCCTTTTATATTTTTGGTATTCTTTGAGCCGCTCTATAAGTTCTTCCCTCGGGTCCTCTTCAAATTCTTCTTCATCCAGATCAAGTGATTCATTAGGAAGTAACATATTACTTTTGATCGCCAGCAGTGTTGCAGCCATCACTAAATATTCGCTGGCGACATCCAGTTCCAGATCATTCATCGCATGTATATAATCCATATACTGATCAGTGATTTCTGCTACAGGGATATCATGGATATCAATTTCCAGACGCTGAATCAGGTGAAGGAGCAGATCCATAGGTCCTTCGAATCCATTTACTTTTATGTGATACTGTTTTTCCACTATTATCAGCCTTTTCTATAAAATACTATTTACGTGAATTGAATGCTCTGTACTGACAGTCGAAAAGGGCAATTGTCTTAACTGCAAAAAAAGAGCGCATAATAAGCGCTCTTTTAATCTGGACTTGTGCACTTTTCTACAAAAGTTCCTGTATCTCCTGTCGCACAGACCTCATACGTGCTCTCATACTTTTCAGTCACTCGGTGCACCATTTTTTTGCCGATGCCATTGTTCCGATGAGAAGGATTGACGGAGACATGCTGAATAATGGCTTTTTCATCAGAGACTCTTACTCCGACAGCGCCTATGATGTCTTCTCCTTCTTTCCACAAATACAAATGCCAGTTCTCATTATTTTCGTATTCTTTAATGATATCCTGCAATTTCTTCACATCTTTTGATTCCGGCATGAAAGAAAGTAGCCCCATAGCTATTTTCTCAAAAGATTTTTTGAACCTTATTAACATAGTGACCCCTCAATTATCGAAAATATTGATTCGGTTAGTTTATTGTACAGCTATTCCGAACCAGTAATACAATCCGAAAATCAGACTGAATACTAGAAATATAATTAAAAGTGTTACATTACGTTTACGCATATTGGACTCCTTCAAGTTGACCTAAGAAATAGCATACTTCATTTAAATGAATTATTCAAGCAGGATCAAAGGGATCCCATCTATCCGGAAACCCTGACTTTATTCATAACATCGCCCTTATTGACGCGATCCACCACTTCTATACCTTCGACGACTTTACCAAAAACGGTATGAGCTTCGTCAAGATGGGGCTGTGGACTAAAACAGATGAAAAATTGACTGCCTCCGGTATCTTTTCCGGCGTGAGCCATCGATAAAGTACCTCTTTCATGTTTATGAGGGTTATTATCCGTTTCACACTTGATGGTATAACCAGGACCACCCGTACCATCTCCTTTTGGACAACCGCCCTGAATAACGAAATTAGGAATTACCCGGTGAAAAGTCAAGCCATCATAAAACTCACTGTTGGCGAGCTTCTCAAAGTTCGACACTGTACCAGGTGCTGCTTCATCATAAAGTTCCAATTCTAATGTTTCACCATTCTCAAACTCAATGTACCCTTTTTTCATTTTAATCTCCCCTTATTCTAAACTTAAATCAAATCTAGTTATCTCATCGAACATTTCCCTCCGAACAGCCAGCTGGTGTGTCCCATCCTCGACAAAAACAACGGCGGCTTTTGGAAAGCGATTATAATTATTAGCCATAGAGTACCCGTAGGCGCCAGTACTGAAAACTGCTAAAAGCTCTCCGGGGCTAATCTCCGGAAGGTCGGCGTCCCATATCAGCATATCTCCGGACTCACAACACTTACCTGCGATTGCGTACTGTCTCTTTTGTGTTTCGTTCATACGCTCAGCTGCAACAATATCGTACTTTGCATCATAAAGAGCGGGGCGAATATTATCAGTCATCCCACCATCTACAGAAAGGTACGTACGGACGCCCTCAATCTCTTTTATAGAACCAGCCTCATAAAGTGTCAATCCTGCATCACCCACAATTGCACGACCCGGTTCTATCCAAATTTCAGGAATAGGATAGTCACGATTCCTGGACTGGTCTTTCACTTCCCTGACAAGAGCAGTTGCGTATTCATCCAGACTGAGTGGATCATCTTCCTCTGTATAACGGATTCCAAAGCCACCTCCGAGATTAAGCACCTCAGCGATATAACCATAATTAGTCTTCCATTTTTCCATTATATCAAATAACTTCCTTGTAGCCATTAAAAAACCACTCGTTTCAAATATCTGTGATCCAATATGACAATGTAACCCTTTGATACTTAGTCTCTCTGAATTGGAAAGGTACTGGAATGCTGTATCAGCCTGACCGCTTGTCAAATCGAAACCGAACTTGGAATCTTCCTGACCTGTCAGTATATAATCGTGCGTATGCGCCTCGATTCCCGGTGTTACTCGCAACAACACATCCATGTCTTCATTTTTTTCTTCCAGCACTTCTTCCAGCACGGCTATTTCATAGAAATTATCAACAACGATACACCCTATCCGAGCTTCCACTGCCATTTCAATTTCCTGCTTACTTTTATTATTGCCGTGCATATGAATTTTTTCAGGGGGGAAGCCCGCTTTGAGGGCCGTATGTAATTCACCCTCGGAAACCACGTCCAGACTGAGCTTTTCCTGCTTAGCGACCTGCACCATTGCAATAGATGTAAAAGCCTTACTCGCATAAGCAACTTGAGCAGTGATCCCTTCTCTTTTGAATGTTTCCACAAAAGCTCTGGCATTCTTTCTGATTACACCTACGTCATATACATATAACGGTGTACCGTACTTTTCTTTAAGAGTTGTAACGTCAACTCCGCCTACCTCGAGCACTCCCTGCTCATTTATCGAATGTTTCATTCAAATCCGCCTTTCCTCAAAGAAAAAATTATAAATCGCCCACTCTCCTGAAGCCCTTCATGATTTTCTTCAATATAGGCTACCCTGAAAATAAATATTCAGGCGGACGCTTTCCGCGGGCAATGCTTCAGCCTCCTCGTTTCTCTGCGGGGCTTCAGCTATTGCTATTCCCGTCGAAGTCGCCGCCTTTCTCTACATTTATCCTAACAACACGAATCATTAACAGAGCCCGAAATTTTCATAGAACATGGTGCAAAGGACTTTACATGAACGTCTCTGTTAAAGCCTGTCGTTGATTTTAGAACGAAGGGTGGAGACGCCTGCGGGAGAAGCATGAACTTAAAAATCACCGGAATCGAACGTAGAGAGATTCCGGAAGTTTACGTCATGCCCGTGGCAAGCTTCCACCCGTAGAGATAAAAATCAACTAGGAACGATAACAGAGCCTCAATATAAGTTTCTGTTCAGATCTTGTGTTGATCATTCAACACATAAGGCGGACACTCCCTGTAAGCAACGCTTCACTTCCCCATTTTCAAAGCAGGGGTTCTAGATTATTATGATAAATTTATCACAATCTTTCCACAGCTACAATGAATTAGCTAACAGTCTATCTCTATAAGAGCAATGGTTTGCATAGTTCCGTCAGTAATTCGCTTTCCTTCAGTTTCTAATACTGCGCTTATATAACATTTGAGAAGTATTCGTATGGAAACTCACTACCCGCTAAAATTCGAATTAGCGAAAAAAACATCCAACTGCAACTTCTTGAATTACTAAGAAAAGAACTTGCTACGGTAGAAAGTACGCTCTGAAAACACGACAGGGGACCGAATAGAATAAAGTGCTCTTCTATTATTAAAAACTGCCGTGCGAAGACGGCAGTTTTTCTGAAATCATTTTATAATGTTATGAATCAACGTAGGTGACTTCGTCTCCTTGGATGATATAGTGTAAGCTTCTTCGACTTTGGCAATCGAATCTTCCGGGTTGCCGGTATTGCTGTGAAGAACAACCAGTGCTTCACCTTCTTCGACTTTATCACCGATTTTCTTCTTGAGTGTAATACCTACACTATGATCGATTTTGTCTTCTTTAGTTTGTCGCCCCGCACCAAGGTACATAGCTGCAACTCCGATGGATTCTGCATCAATTTCAGATACATACCCACTTTTAGAAGCTTGCACTTCTACATGGTAAGAAGCTTGAGGAAGCTGGCTCAAGTCATCAATCATCGCGCCGTCTCCATGCTGCGCTTCAATGAATTCTTTAAGTTTTGCGTGGGCTTTACCATTGGAAATGTTCTCTTCGAGAGCCCTTCTGGCCTCAGCAGGGTCTGCAAAAGCCCCAGCGAGAACACACATATGAGAAGAAATTTCAAGCGAAAGCTCACGAAGGTCTTCTACGTTACTGCCGAGCAGAATTTCTGCAGCTTCCCTGATTTCATTCGCATTTCCGACCTCGAATCCTAGAGGCTGATTCATATCACTGATGACAGCTACCGTATTTTTCCCGAGTTCGTTTCCGATCGTTACCATTTCTCTTGCGAGAGCTTCGGAATCTTCCAGAGTTTTCATGAACGCTCCGGATCCGGTTTTCACATCAAGTACAATACTATCTGCACCGGACGCTAACTTTTTACTCATGATCGAACTTGCTATCAATGGCAGGGAGTTCACTGTACCAGTAACGTCTCTAAGGGCATATAACTTCTTGTCGGCTGGTGCGAGGTTCCCTGTTTGTCCAGCAACTGCCAGTTTATGCTTATTCACATTATCAATGAACTCTTCTTTCGTTATCTCTGTAGTGAACCCTGCAATCGCCTCAAGTTTATCGATCGTACCTCCAGTGTGACCAAGACCACGCCCGGACATTTTGGCGACAGGCACCCCAACGGAAGCTACAAGCGGCCCGACGATGAAGGTGACTTTGTCGCCAACGCCACCAGTAGAATGTTTGTCGACAATCTGTCCTTCAATCTCACTAAGGTCGATCGTTTCCCCGGAGTCTACCATCGCCTGCGTGAGTGTAGCAGTCTCTTTACCGTTCATCCCCTGAAAATACAAAGCCATAGCTAGTGCAGAAGCCTGGTAATCAGGTATTTCACCGCTCGTATACCCTTCAATGAAAAACTTGATTTCCTCTTCACTCAGAGCATTTCCTTCTCTTTTTTTAACGATAATATCGTACATTCTCATAATTGGATCACCTTTTCCCATTATTATTTTCCTGTTCTTTTGAAGAGAAAATGTCAGCAACCCTTCAGTTCAGGAATTTCAGGCGGATTTAACGACAGATTTCACAAAGTTCAGAAAGTCCTCTCTTACTCTGGAAGTCGTCTCAATAACCTCGTCATGAGTCAAAGGCTGATCAAGAATACCGGCCGCCATGTTAGAAATACAAGAAATTCCAAGAACTCTCAGTCCGGCATGATTAGCAGCAATCACTTCAGGGACCGTGGACATTCCGACCGCATCTCCCCCAAGAGTTCGCAGCATACGTATTTCGGCTGCGGTTTCGTAGACTGGACCAGTGTTCCCTACATAAACACCCTGCTCCACTTTCAGGCCAAGTTCGTCAGCTTTCTCCTGAGCCATTTTGATCAGATTACGATCATAAGCTTCGGACATATCCGGGAATCTTACGCCTATTTCTTCATCATTCACCCCTATAAGAGGGTTATCTCCCATCTGATTGATGTGATCTTTGATAATCATGAGCTGACCGGGTTCAAAATCCTTATTGATACCACCTGCGGCGTTTGTTACATAAAGGTCATCAATGCCGAGAGCTTTCATTACTCTCACCGGAAAAGTCACTTCTTTCATCGTATATCCTTCGTAATAGTGAAAGCGCCCCTGCATAGCAATCACTTGCTTTCCCTCAAGAGTACCTATTACCAACTGTCCTTTATGGCCCGATACCGTGGATTCCGGGAAATGAGGAACATCTTTGTAAGAAATCGTTACAGGATTTTCGATTTCATCCGCGAGCACCCCGAGACCCGAACCGAGAATCAACCCGATAGAAGGTTTTTCGTTTAATTTATTTTCGATAAATGATGCTGCTTCATTAACTGTTTCTATGTTCATCTTAACTCCTCCTTGATTTACTGGATGTCTTTCAAGAAACTTTTGCCGTGTTCTGGCATTTTAACAGAGAAATTATCAGCTACTGTTGCACCGATATCAGCAAAAGTCTGACGTTGCTCAAGTTTTTCACCAACTTTGATACCATTGTGGTATACAAGAAGCGGTACGAGTTCTCTCGTATGATCAGTACCGTGGTGGACGGGATCGTTACCGTGATCAGCGGTAATGATCAGTAAATCATCATCGTTCATTTTTTCCAATACTTGCGGCAGACGCTCATCAAACGCTTCAAGAGCTTTCCCATAACCTTCCGGGTCTCTGCGATGTCCGAATTTAGCATCAAAGTCGACGAGATTCAGAAAGTTGAGCCCATTGAAATCTTCGTCCATAGATTTAATGAACTTATCCATTCCATCATCATTATCATCGGTACGTATAGCCTCCGTTACTCCTTCTCCATCATAAATATCAGAAATTTTGCCAAGAGCTACTACATCGTAATCCTCATCTTCCAGATCATTCATTACCGTTTTCCCAAAAGGCTTCAAGGCATAGTCATGCCTATTGGAAGTACGTTCGAATTCACCTGGCTTGCCTATAAACGGACGAGCGATCACCCTACCGACCATATACTTTTCATCTCTTGTAAGTTCTCTTGTGAATTCACAGATCTCAAACAGTTCTTCAGGTGGAATCACTTCTTCATGCGCAGCGATTTGTATCACTGAATCTGCAGAAGTATAGACGATCAGATCTCCTGTTTCTAAATGATGTTCTCCAAGTTCTTTGATGATTTCTGTCCCGGATGCAGGTTTGTTCCCTACGATACCGCGACCTGTTTTTTCTTTGATCTGATCCAGTAACTCGTCCGGAAAACCATCCGGAAACGTACGGAATGGCTTGTCGATGTAAAGGCCCATGATCTCCCAATGACCTGTCATGGTATCCTTCCCGTTCGATGCCTCCACCATCGTGGTATAGTGGGCTTGTGGATGATCCGCTTTGTCGATGCCCTGGATCTCTCTGATATTACTAAGTCCAAGCTTCCCGATATTCGGCATATGAAGACCGTTCATCCGTTCAGCGATATGACCGAGAGTATCCGCACCTTTATCATTGAATTGCTCAGCGTCAGGGGCCTCCCCTATCCCTACTGAATCCATCACTACCAAGAATACCCGTTTGAAATTATTCATTAAAAATCCCTCCTGTTTTTTTCTTTCCCCTACTAGATGGCTTATAAGCTGAAAATCATGTTGTAGGATGTCAGACATCTTAATTTATACATTTATTATACTATCTATGCTCTTGGATGGAAAGAACGATATACATCTTGCAACCTGGTTTTCGAAACATGGGTATAAATTTGTGTAGTGGAAATATCCGCATGGCCTAACATTTCCTGGACTGCCCGCAAATCCGCGCCATTCTCTAATAGATGAGTCGCAAAAGAGTGTCTGAGCGTATGAGGTGTAATGTCCTCAGTGACTCCTACATCTTTAGCAACCGCTTTCAACACTTTCCAAAAACCTTGTCTGGATAATGCATTGCCATGGTGATTCACAAATAACTCTTTTGTTTCTTTTTTATTTACAAGCGATTCGCGCGGACCGCTCAAGTAGGCTTTTACAGATTCCCTCGCCATTTCACCAAGAGGGACGATTCTTTCTTTTTCTCCCTTACCTAAGCATCTCACAAATCCCATAGTCAAATGCAAATCGGAAACTTTCAAGGAGACCAATTCAGAAACCCTCAGTCCGGTTGCATATAGCATTTCCAACATCGCCTTGTTTCTTGCACTCAAGGGATCGGTCACAGGAAGTTCCAACAATTTTTCCACATCAGCTGAAGATAGGATTTTAGGAAGTTTCCGTTCTTTTTTCGGCGTTTCGATATGTAAACTAGGATCTTTGTCCGTTTTTTTCTCCCGAATAAGAAACTGATGGAACAATCGAATAGAAGATAAGAGCCTAGCTATAGTAGAAGCGCTTTTTCCTCTGTCATTAAGCGTATACAAGTATTGCATAATGTGATGTCTCGTAACCTCATCGAAATTCCGGATTGATTCCTTTTGTTCCAAATAGATAAGGTATTGTTTGAGGTCTCTTTTATAAGACTGAACCGTATTATCAGCCAAGCCTCTTTCAACTATTAAATAATGGAGAAAATCGTCGAAATCATCCCACATAACTATAAACTCCCATCTCCATTTAGTTTGCTCACTTAAAAATTACAATATAACACCCTTATTGTAAACCATTTTCTATTTGGACGTGCCTGTTTTCACCGTTATTTCCTGGCAAACTTTACAAATACCATGAAAAGTGAGGCGGTGGTCTTTCACTTGAAATTTCCAGTCTTTTTCAACAATTTTTTCCACTTCACCGAGCAGATCTTCTTCAATCTCCTCTACCGCTCCACATTCCGTACAAACGAGATGATGATGAAAATGTTCGGCTCCTTCTTTTCTTAAATCATACCGGGATACTCCGTCTCCGAAATTGATTTTATCGACTACTTTAAGTTCAGATAATAATTCCAAGGTACGATATACAGTAGCCAATCCAATCTCTGGAGCCTTTTCTTTCACAAGGAGATAAACGTCTTCTGCACTTAAATGATCCGCTTCATTCTCAAGGAGAACACGGACTGTAGCTTCTCGTTGAGGAGTCAATTTATAACTTTGAGAGTGTAATTGTTTTTTGATTCGTTCTAAACGATGTTCCATGAAATCGCCCCTCTCTCTTATTCCAATTTAATTATAGCAAAGTCGTTCTCACTGTCAAATTAAAATAATTATTATCTGTAATTGATAATCATTACAAAATAATATTTAAAATCATCAATTTGTCATTTGTTGCTTGCATCACTCTCAGGGAAAGGGGCTATCCTGGCTCATCAATAACTATGCAAGGCCTGCTCCACTCCACAGTACTCACAAGCTCCATGAAAAGTATTAATCTTTGAACAAGAAATGTTTTGCATACAAAAGAGCGTAGGAGGTCTTAGCATCGTGGATATATCCGGAATGCTCCATCTCCAGAGCCTCTTCGATCGTGATCTCTTTCAAACTCACGAACTCATCCTCGTCCCCTTCCAGACTGTTTTCCAATTTTTTCAATGATCCCGCTTTGTAAAGATAAACTATTTCATCCGCGAAGCCTGGAGAAGTATAGAAGGAATTGATCAGTTCCATACTGTCCGTTGAATATCCTGTTTCCTCCTCCAATTCCCGGATGGCAGTCGTTTCCGGGTTCTCGCCCTTTTCCAATTTTCCGGCCGGTATTTCAATAAGCGTCTTTTCCAGGGGTTTTCGGTACTGCTCGACCATCACGAGTTTATCATCCTCAGTGACTGCCAGGATGGCCACAGCACCGGGGTGGGAAACAAGCTCACGTTTTGATTGATTCCCATCGGGTAAACGTACCGTATCGATTCGAAGATCGATGATTTTTCCTTTATAAATTTCTTCGGTGGAAACGGTTTTTTCTTCAAACTCATTATTCATTTTGTCACACCTCTATTTGAAATAATTAATACTTATCATCATAATAATAATGGAAAATATTCCATTCGGAAAGGATGAAATACATGAAAAAAAGACAAATAGGCTCTTCTGATCTCCATATCTCTGAACTGGGCTTGGGTTGCATGTCTATAGGCACAGACGAAAACAAGGCGAAAGACATTATTCACACCTCCATTGATAACGGCGTGAACTATCTTGATACTGCGGATTTATATTCATTCGGAGAAAATGAAAGACTTGTAGGTAAGGCGGTAAAAGGAATTCGGGATCAAGTCGTCATCGGTTCAAAAGTAGGAAATAATTTCGATAAAGAAAATGGAACATGGGAGTGGGACCCTTCCTCCGGCCATATTAAAGCAGGGGTCAAAGACAGCCTCCATCGCATGGGGCTGGACTACATCGATTTATACCAGCTACATGGAGGGACGATTGATGACCCGATAGATGAAGTCATTAATGCTTTTGAAGATTTGAAACAGGAAGGACTAATCAGGGAATACGGAATATCCTCCATACGTCCGAACGTGATCCGAGAATATCTTAAGAGGTCAAGCATAGTTTCTATCATGATGCAATATAACCTTCTAGATAGACGGCCTGAAGAACTGTTCTCCCTGATCGATGAACAGAACGTCTCCGTATTGGCCCGTGGACCTTTGGCGAAGGGGATGCTGTCTTCAAATTCTGAATCCATAATAGAAGCAAAAGGCGAAAAAGGTTTCCTCGATTATACTTATGAGGAATTGAAAGAATTCTCGCATCAATGGAAACAGCTTTCAAACGGCCAGGAAAATGCAAGAAGCTTTCAATATATACTGAACCACCAAACCGTGGCGAGCTGTATATTCGGGGCTAGCAGTAAAGAACAGGCAGAAGAAAATATCCAGGCCTACCAAAAAGCCGAAGCACTTCAAGAAGATTTATATAAGCAGATGCAGTCGATAACGAAACCTCTGACATATGAAAACCACAGATAATGATAAAGCTGCCGCAATCGCGGCAGCTTTATTTATGGCTCTGCTATGATTATTGTTGATTTTCATCTTTACAGGTGGAAGCTTGCCGCGGGCGTGACGTAAACTTCTAGAATCTCTCTACGTTCGATCCCGGTGATTTTTAAGTTCATGCTTCTCCCGCAGGTGTCTCCACCCTTCGTTCTAAAATCAACAACCAGCTTTAACAGAGCCTTATTTATATTTCTTCCAATCCATTTCACTTTCTTCGAGTAATTCCTCAAAGCTCTTATTTTCTTCGCGCTTCTTTTTTTCTTCTAACCTTTGTTTTCGCTTCTTTTCCTCTGCTTCAGCTTCCTGCTGTTTCCACTGTTTCTTCTTATCTCTTAATTTACTCAGCATACTTTCATCCATCTGATCTTTCAGTGAAGGCTTTTCGTCTTTCATGAAATCCCCTCTTTCTCACATACCTGTCTCGGTGAAATCATCGGATTCAAAATTCCCTGGTCACTTTTAAGTCTGAAAGCTCCTTTAAAAAGCTCAACCTTCATATTTTCTTTAAAGAACAGGGATTGTTCTCTATTTATTACCACGAAAAAATCATCGTTTGCGACTTTCATATCCTTATCGGACATTCCACTTTCAAGGCGAATGACCGGGACCCCGTTCACACCACAACCACAGTCATCTGTATCGTAAGCGAGCCTCAGCATGGTTTCGTTATTCCGTTTCAACAAGTCGTGGATTTTGGTTTTAGCATCTTCGGAAAAATCAATTCGCATAGGATCACCTCTTACTATTAAGCATAGTCCCAAGCTATCGTTCAGGCAACAATACTGCTTCATTTCTTGCTGAATTGGGAACGGAACATTTTTTCCATAACAACCGGATTCAACTGATACATTTTACTCGCAACTTCCATCCATTGAGGTGCATTGATCTCTCTTCGATTCACTGAAAAGGACTGAACGATTTTATGAGCGATTTCATTAGGGTCAAGCATGAATTTTTCCACCGACAACTGGTAGTTACCCGAGGGATCTGCCTGTTTGAAAAATTCAGTAGCTACCGGTCCAAGGTTTACACCGGTTACGGTCGCTTGATCGACTTCCATCCTTAAAGAGTTAGTAAAACCGACTACTGCGTGTTTCGTGGCTGTATAAACAGCAGCTTTAGGAGTTGATATTTTTCCGGACTGAGAGGCCACATTTACAATATGCCCCTTATTGGTTTCGAGTGTCGACAGCAATTCCTTCGTTAAATGGATAAGTGCAGTCACGTTCAACTGAATCATTCTGTCCGTCATAGTCCAGGAAGCGTCCGTAAGATATTCAAAACTTCCGAAACCTGCATTGTTCACTAATCCGGAGAGGTCGTTATGGTTTTCGAGCACGTATGAAATAAGGTTCTCCCTTTCTTTCCCCGATGACAAATCAGCGGGATACACTATTACCTGGATACCGAAGGCCTCTTCAATGTATTGCTGTATGATACGAAGTCTTTCTTCATTCCGGGCTACAAGGATCGGCACTGCTCCTGCTCTCGCTAAATGCAGTGCTGTAAACATTCCTATCCCTTTTGAAGCACCGGTTACTAATATTTTTCGATTTTTAAGATCATTAGTTAACATAATATATTTCTTGTCCTCCTGATAATTCTTTATAAATTTTCGACTCGTCCAACAAGAAGTCTAACTGCCCTATAGTTTCAGACATAGTCAGAGCATATTGCTTTTTGTACTGACGGGGGAAAAGTTGTTTACTGATATCAAAGGCGTGGGCTGGATCAGTTTTTAAAATTTCATAGACCTTTTCTGAACGTTCTATCTGCTGGCGTAACCTTTTTTCTATAATCTCATCCGCATTAGAAAAAACTTCTCCATGTCCAGGAAATACTCTTCGGATCGAAAGAGGCTTCAGTTTTTGAAGAGATTCACGATATTGAATCATGGGTCTGGCTCTCTCGGTGCCCAAGAATACCGGTTCAACAATCGGATTGGGAGAAATATGGTATAAAAGATGGTCCCCTCCCAGAAACGCTCCATCTTCATTTCTATATAATGATATGTGACTTTGAGCATGACCAGGAGTCTCAATCACCCTCCATTCAGGATGGCCGGGCACAACATCTCCCTCTTTCACTGAATCTGCAATTTTAAATGAAGGGAAATCTTTTAATTTTCCAGGTGAATGTTTCAGTTTTTGAATAAGTTCATCAGGCACCCCGTTTATTGTATAAAATTGTTCAAAAAAGGACATATAAATGGATGCAAAATCTTCTTTTCGATCTATCCATGGAATAGCTGCAGAATGCGCAAAAACTTTTTCTACATTCGGCAGGTATTCAACAAGACCAATGTGATCCGGGTGATGGTGTGTAAGTATGACTTGTGTTATATCCTCAGGTTGGATCCCGTGTTCCTTAAGTTGTCGTGTGAACTCGAACCATGCCTCTTCAGTTCTGACACCGGCATCTACAAGTGTGGTCATCTTTCCATTCAGTACATATAAATGTACATCCCCTACTGCATAGGGTGTAGGAACCGTAATGGAGTATATGGTATCTTGGATGGTCCTCATATATCTTCCTCCGAACATTAATGAATAATCATTCATTATTATAGCATGTTTTTACTACTGATTCCTAATATTCTTTCTTATAGCAATAATCTTTCTAGTTGAACTTTTTGCAAAAGACTTTCTTTTAATTCATTCGTTTACTATACTTTCTCATTAATGCAGTCATCTCAGTTATGAAAGGAAGTAGTAGACTATGGAAAAACAATCGAAAAAAGGGTTCTTGATGAAAACCCTTGACTGGGTCGAGAAAGTCGGAAACAAACTTCCCCATCCCATCACATTATTTGCGCTATTCGCTTTACTTGTCGTAATCTTATCAGCTATTCTTGCTGCCATTAATGTACAGGTGGAGGACCCGGCTACCGGTGAACAGCTGGAGGTAATCAACCTTCTTTCTTCTTCCGGTATCCAATATATGTTCGAGTCAATGGTTGATAATTTCGTAGGTTTCGCTCCGCTTGGTACCGTTCTGGTCACGATGCTAGGGATCGGTGTCGCTGAACGTTCCGGTCTGATCAGTGCTATGCTACGCGGACTGGTAACCTCCGTACCTCAATCATTGCTGACAGCCGCTCTGGTGTTCGCAGGTATAATGTCCAGTATGGCTTCAGATGCAGGTTACGTTGTCCTCACCCCTCTTGGAGCTGTATTGTTTGCAGGATTGGGCAGACATCCTTTAGCAGGGTTGGCTGCTGCATTCGCCGGAGTTTCAGCAGGCTACAGTGCCAATCTTTTTCTCACTTCACTGGACCCGCTGCTTGCTGATTTGACTATCCAGGCCGCAGCTACAATCGATTCCGCCTATGCAGAATCGATTCTTTACACAATGAACTATTATTTCATGATTGCTTCTGTCTTCATTTTGACAATCGTAGGTACGCTGATAACCGATAAACTAGTCGAACCGCGTCTCGGGACCTTCAATGGAACTTCTGATGATGAAGTATCGTATCTAACCGGGAAAGAGAAGAAAGGGTTATGGGGAGCACTCTTCGCCCTGATTGTAACCTTGGGTGCGCTATCACTGCTTGTTCTACCAAGCTGGGGACCGCTTCGAAACCCGGAAGATTTCCTTGAATCACCTTTTTTCCAGAGTCTGGTCCCCGTCATTCTCATCGTTTTTTTCGTTCCCGGATTCGTTTATGGAAAAATCACGGATGTCATTAAAAATGATAAAGATGTAGCGAATCAGATGTCCGATACGATGGCTACGATGGGTATGTATATAGTTCTCGCTTTCACAGCAGGACAATTCGTGGCTTATTTCAATCATACCAACATGGGGAAAGTACTGGCTGTAACCGGCGCGGACTTCCTTGATTCCATAGGTTTCACCGGTATCGGACTAGTCATAGCTTTTATTATAGTAGCTGCTGTTATAAATCTCTTTATCGGAAGTTCTTCAGCAAAATGGGCGATCATGGCTCCTGTATTTGTTCCTTTGATGATGCAACTCGGTTACTCTCCGGAGCTCACCACTCTCGCTTACCGGATCGCCGATTCAACGACGAATATCATCTCTCCATTGATGCCTTACTTTGCCATTGTTATCGCTTTTGCTCAGAAATATGATAAAAATGTGGGCATCGGTACACTCATAGCTACCATGCTCCCATACTCCATCGGTTTTTTCATCATCTGGATTCTCATGTTGTTTATCTGGATGGCTTTCGGCTGGCCGATTGGCCCTGGAGCAGGATTTTTCTACTAAGCTCTTAATAAAGCTGCCTTCTTTTACTGGAGGCAGCTTTTTCTTTTCTGACGAGAGGGAACATGGTAAGATTTGAGTATCGAAGCAACTGTGACGGGGGATATCTTTATGCCTACTTTTATCCTGGCTCATCGAGGAGCCAGCAAATACACTCCTGAAAATACCATGCCTGCCTTCCATCTTGCTTACCGTATGCAAGCCGATGGTATTGAAACGGACGTTCAGCTAACTAAAGATGAAATCCCGGTGCTTATCCACGATGAAAACGTACGACGCACTACGGATGGGACCGGGTTTGTACAGGATTATACTTTTGAACAATTGCGGATGCTGGATGCCGGGGGATGGTTTTCAAAAGAATTCGAAGGTCTGCGAATCCCTTCTCTCGAAGAACTACTTGAATGGATCAGAGACTACCCGTTATTCCTTCATCTCGAATTGAAAACGGATGTAATTTCATATAATAATATTGAGCAAATCGTTTACGATCTCCTCAGCAAATACGAAGTTCTGGATAGAACTTGCATTTCGAGTTTCAACGAGGGTTCCATAATCAATATGAAAGCAATCAACCCTTCTGTAGAGACTGCATACTTAACATCAACCAAAATGCGCAAACTTTTCACTTACCTGAACTCCCTTCCTGCAGATGATGTCCACGTGAAACACACGATTCTAGGCAGAAGGCTTGTTTATCAGTGCAGAAAAAACAAGGTGCCACTTAGGGTGTATACTGTGAACAAACCCTCGTTACTTAGAAAATGTTTCAGATTTGAAATTGCAGGTGTATTTACAGACGTACCTGATATCGCCTGGAGTGTCAGAGCAGCAGAAGAAAGGGGTACATAAGATGGAACTATATTTTCTGGGTACAGGAAGCGGGGTGCCTTCCAAAGAACGGAACGTTTCTTCTTTTGTATTACGGTTATTGGAGGAAACTGGTGAAAGTTGGATGTTTGACTGTGGCGAAGGAACCCAGCATCAGATTCTTCGCTCTCCGATCAAATCGAGAAGAGTGAATAAAATATTTATTACACATTTGCATGGAGACCATATCTATGGTTTACCAGGCTTCCTAAGCAGCAGATCCTTTCAGGGAGGGACCGGCCCTCTCACTATTTATGGTCCTGAAGGGCTGCAGGAGTTCATCGAACAAGCACTGGAAATCAGCGGAACTCACTTAAAATACCCTCTTCATTTTCGTACGATCGAGCATGGTTTTTACGAAAAAACCGAACAATACGAAATCCATGTCCATCTTCTGGACCACGGTCTCCCTTCCTATGGTTTTCTTATTAAAGAAAAAGAAAACCTGGGCGCTTTACAAAAGGATAAACTCGAGGCTATGGGGGTGCCCCCAGGCCCAATTTATCAGACGATCAAAGACCAGGAATATACTACACTGGAAGATGGTAGGACGATAAAAAGATCGGAAGTTCTCAGTGCTCCTAAAGCAGGTCGAACCATTGCCATTCTGGGAGACACCCGCTTCCATCAAGAATATGTGGACTGGGTCCTGGAAGCCGACGTGTTGATTCATGAAGGAACATTCGAGGGAGATGAATGGGACATGGCTTATGATTATTATCATTCCACAGTAGTGCAGGCTGCCACTCTTGCGCAAAAGGCCAGGGTAGGCGAACTGATCATCAATCACCTCTCCTCCCGCTACCAAAAGGAAGACATCATTCAACTACTCCAAGAAGCGAGAGAAGTATTCGCTAATACTCACATAGCTAATGATCATTCCTTATTTCCAATTCATCGACGGGAAAATAATCAGTGTTAGTATACCCATTTAAGGGAAAAGACACTTAGCTAGCAGAAAGAGGAGGAGAATACCCATGGACGTAATTGAACAGCAAAAAAAATGGTTCAGTCAAGGTCACACTATGAGTTATGCATTCAGAAAGCGTCAGTTATTGAAAATGAAAAAAATGCTCGAAACGTTTGAGGACCCTTTACTGAAAGCCCTCAAATATGACCTGAACAAATCTGCATTTGAAGCATACACCACTGAGATTGCTTTCCTTAAAGCTGAAATCAAAGAACAGGTGAAGTCTTTGAAAAAACGCATGGAACCTGAAAAGGTAAAGGCTCCCCTCTCCCATACGGGAACGGATAATTACATCAAGAAAGACCCTTATGGCACTGTGCTAATCATCGCACCATGGAATTATCCACTTCAACTGGCGATTGCACCAGCAATAGGCGCCCTGGCCGCAGGAAACACCGCAGTAATAAAACCTTCAGAAATGACTCCCATGGTGTCCTGGGTTATTAGTCGTATGGTAGAGGAATTTTTCCCGCCTCACATTCTTAAAGTGATGGAAGGAGGAAAAGAAATTACGCAACAATTATTAGCTGAGCCTTTCGACTACATTTTCTTTACGGGAAGTGAACGGGTAGGTAAAATCGTGATGCAGAAAGCTTCTGAACAACTCATACCCGTAACCCTCGAGCTCGGTGGAAAAAGTCCGGCCCTTGTTCATAAAGATGCTGATGTAACTGTGGCAGCCAGAAGAATCGCCTGGGGCAAACTGATCAATGCCGGGCAGACGTGCATTGCTCCAGACCACGTATATGTGCATGAAGAAGTGAAAGAGGACTTTTTGAAAGCGTATGATAAAGCAGTTAAGCAATTATACGGGGAAGAGCCCCTGAATAATAAAGACTACGTTAAAATTGTGAATTTTGATCACTTCACCCGGATAAGCAATTATCTTGATAACGGGAGACTTGCTCTCGGCGGTGAAACAGACGAGAACAGAAACAAAATAGCTCCGACGGTTTTGACCGACATCTCAGAAA
Organism: Salimicrobium flavidum; assembly: GCF_900156645.1. GTDB lineage: Bacteria > Bacillota > Bacilli > Bacillales > Halobacillaceae > Salimicrobium > Salimicrobium flavidum. The sequence continues at coordinate 171,244 of NZ_FTOC01000001.1, read as the reverse complement.
ACGATCCGGTCATGCAGGAAGAGATTTTCGGTCCCATCCTCCCGGTTCTTGAATACAGAGAACTGCAGGATGTGGTGCAGACGATCAGTCAGAAACCGAAACCTCTTGCCCTCTACTACTTCGGAGAAAATGAGGAAGAACAGGAATACGTCACTTCTTCCCTTTCCTTTGGAGGCGGGTGTATCAATGACACATTATATCATATCATCAATCCCCATCTTCCTTTCGGAGGAGTCGGGAGCAGTGGCATGGGGAGTTATCACGGCAAATACAGTTTCGATACCTTCACTCATTTCAAATCGATTACGAAACAAACCACAAAATGGGATCCTGACTTCCGATATAAGAGAGACGAGAAAAGCCTTAAAATAATTAAAAATCTTCTTTAGTCCTCATCCAGAAAATCCTTCTGGAAGCTGGTATGAATAGGCGGGAGCGCAGTTTTTGCATCTTTGAAAACTCCGCTCCCGTATTTTTCTTTCAGTTCCTCCATCGTTTTGTACAAAGGTTCTTTTTCTGCTACTTTCTCATAATCAAATAGACTCAACTGTTCCACTGCTTCATTCTTCTCTACAAGCTCCGAGATGGTTACTCCGAGAAGCCTGACCGGTCTCTGGTCCCAGTGTTCTTCAAATAAATCCACCGCTTCTGACGAAATTTCTTCCTTACTGTTCGTGTAACTTTGAAGGAGCCTGCTTCTCGTCACTGTTTTTCGATTGCTGTACCGAATCATGATTTGCAATTGCTGCCCCACAACATTTTTCCTTTTCAACCTCACCTCCACCTTCTCGGCCAATTTCCGGAAAGTCCGATATACATACGTCTCGTCCGTCGTATCTTCCGGTAACGTCGTGGAGGTTCCCACGCTCTTAAAAGAGTGGATAGCTTCCGGGTCCACTTCCCTGTCATCATGCCCGTTTGCCCGCTGGTGCAGTTTTTGTCCATTTATCCCTAGAAGTGCCTTAAGTTCATACTCCTCTTTATTCGCCAGGTCGCCTATAGTATTCACTTTAATTTTTTTCAGTTTCTCTGCCGTCTTCTCTCCTACACCGTGCATCTCCCTGATCGGCAAAGGCCATAATTTCGAAGGAATCTCCCTTTTCCTCAAGATCGTACAGCCCATCGGTTTCTTCATATCAGACGCCATTTTCGCCAAAAATTTGTTCGGAGCTATTCCGATACTACACGGGACTTCAAGCTCACGTAAGATCTTCTCCTGAAGCTGTTCTGCGATAAGCGGGGGATGTTCGTCAGTAATATCAGTAATATCCATGTACCCTTCGTCGATGGAAACAGGCTGAACGAGGTCGGTCACCTCCCTTAAAATCGAGAAAAGATGTTTGGATACGTCCCTGTACCGTTCAAAATTCGGCCTCCGGATCAGAAGGGAAGGACACAGTTTTCTCGCTTCACCTACCAGCATCGTCGTTTTCACGCCGTACTTCCTCGCTTCATAACTACTCGTGACAATGACCCCTTTCCGTTCCTCAGGGTTCCCCGCTATAGCTAACGGTTTCCCCTTAAGTTCCGGGTGATCAGCCATCTCTACAGAAGCATAGAAACTATTCATGTCGATGTGCAGAATGATTTTTGTTTTTTGTCCCTTTTTATCCATCGGGGACCACCTTTCGAACGTTTGTTTCCTTCAATTATACCAACGTTTAAGCAAAAAAAGAAGAGCCGCGCTTTTACGCGGCTCACACTTCTTCCATGATTGCTAATACGAATTCCGAGATTTTAACAAGATCCTCTACAGGCATCCGTTCGTTCGTCGTATGAATGTTCTCATAACCGACTGCTAAATTTACCGTCGGGATACCATAACTGGAAATAAGATTCGCATCACTTCCTCCACCGCTTTTCAATAGACGACTTTCGTGATCGATGCTTTTAGCGGCGTTCATCGCAGTTTTTACCACCTTGTCCTCTTCACTTTGTTTATATCCTGGGTACATCACCTTAATATCAAATTCAACTTCTCCACCCATTTCTTCTGCTGCCTGTTCAAATGCTTTCTTCATCTTCTCTACCTGCTTGTTCATCTTTTCCGGTTCCAGAGAACGGGCTTCTGCCAGCACTTCTACATGATCACAGACTACGTTCGTCTGTTGTCCCCCTTCAAAACTTCCGATGTTAGCTGTCGTTTCCTCATCGATTCTACCAAGCGGCATATTCGCTATAGCTTTTGAAGCAATTGTAATCGCAGATACTCCGTTTTCAGGCGCTACTCCGGCATGTGCTTTTCTTCCCTTCACTATCGCTTTGATTTTCGACTGTGTGGGTGCAGCAACTATTATATCCCCGACGGTGCCATCACTATCAACAGCATAGCCATATTCTGCTTTCAACTTGGAGTGATCGAGATATCTCGCTCCGACAAGTCCACTTTCTTCTCCGGCTGTAATAACAAACTGAATAGTTCCGTGGTCTTCCCTTTCATTCTTAAGTACTCGGGCAGCTTCAAGAATGGCAGCGACTCCAGCTTTGTCATCTGCACCGAGAATCGTATCTTCCCCGGAGACAATATACCCCTCTTCCAACCGTGGTTTGATATTTTTACCGGGAAGCACAGTGTCCATATGGGTGGTAAAGTAAATGACATCCTTCGAAGACTCCGTTCCTTCCAGCGTAGCAATCAGATTCCCTGAGCCGTGCCCAGTCTTTTCTTTCGAATCATCCTCTTCCACTTCAAATCCCAGATCCTCAAGCTTTGCTCTTAAAATTTTCGATATTTCTTCCTCTTCCTTTGTTTCTGAATCAATCTGTACCAGTTCCATAAATTCATTTATAAGTCGATCTCTATCTATTTTACTCATACTGTTTTCTCCTCCCCCGGATTTCGATGAATTCCTCACTTTCTTAATTAGCTCTGTTAAAGCCTATGGTTGATGATAGGAACGGAAGGTGGAGACATACATCAACAACAAACGATAACAGAGCCTCTTAATTAAAGCGGAATATTCCCGTGCTTTTTATTTGGACGATCTTCTTCTTTATTCTTAAGCATGTGCAAGGATTGCTTCAGTTTCATTCTCGTTTCTCTCGGGTCTATGACATCGTCGACCATACCAAGACCTGCGGCGACGTAAGGATTAGCGAAGCGATCACGGTACTCATCTATTTTTTCCTGACGAGTCTCTTCAGGATTATCACTCTGAGAGATTTCTTTCGCGTATATAATGTTTGCCGCACCTTCTGGACCCATTACTGCTATCTCCGCATTCGGCCAGGCGAATACCAGATCAGCTCCAATGGATTTACTGTTCAATGCGACATAAGCCCCACCGTATGCTTTCCTTGTTATTACAGTGATTTTAGGTACCGTTGCTTCAGAGTAGGCGTACAGTATTTTAGCTCCGTGACGGATAATTCCCCCGTGTTCCTGCTTGATACCGGGGAAAAATCCGGTAACATCCTCAAACGTTATGATCGGAATATTGAATGAATCACACATTCGTATAAACCTGGCAGCTTTATCACTGGAATCAATATCAAGTCCTCCGGCCATATACTTAGGCTGGTTCGCTATAATACCAGCAGGCTGACCGCCGATTCTTGAGAAGCCTACCACAACATTTTTTGCAAACTTAGCATGAACTTCGAAAAAGGTATCTTCATCAACTACATAATCAATCAATTTTCTTACGTCATAAGTACGTGACGCATGAAATGGAACATAATCCGTTATATCCGGAAGAAAATCCTCTGTTTCCTCCATTTCATGAACAGGAGGTTTCTTCTTATAACTGTCAGGAAGATAAGAAAGCAGGCTCTTCACAGCATCAAGTGCTTCCTCTTCGTTTGAAGCCTGCACATGCGCGTTACCACTCGTTGAATTATGTACTCCGGCTCCACCCAGGTCTTCAGCAGAAATCTGTTCGCCCGTGACCGTCTCAATCACTTTCGGTCCGGTGATGAACATCTGCGATGTTTTCTCAACCATCACAACAAAATCTGTGATAGCAGGGGAATAAACCGCTCCACCGGCACAAGGTCCAAGGATCACTGATATTTGAGGAATCACACCGGAATAGATGGAGTTACGGTAAAATACATGTCCATATCCATCTAAAGATGAGACTCCTTCCTGGATCCTCGCTCCCCCTGAATCATTAAGACCGATGAACGGCACTTCATTTTTCGCAGCAAGATCCATTACGGCAGCTATTTTTTTCCCGTGCATCTCCCCAAGTGCCCCTCCGTAGACAGTGAAATCCTGGGCAAAGAGATATATACCTCTACCGTTGATGGTTGCATAACCGGTAACGACTCCTTCTCCCGGAGCATCTTTGACACCGGAATCATGGTGACGGTGTTGGATAAAAGGGTTCAATTCCATGAACGAACCTTCATCTACAAGATAGTCGATCCTTTCTCTGGCCGTCAATTTTCCTTTATCATGCTGCTTGGCTATTTTTTCGTCTCCACCACCGATCTGTGTTTCACGGCGTTTGTCATATAGCTCGTTGATCTTATCAAACATATCCATAGTGACTATTCCTCCTGTTTCTCTTCACAAAGTTCATACAATACCCCATGGCCGGATTTAGGGTGAAGAAAAGCGATACGGCTGTGATGGGCCCCGTATTTAGGTGTGTCGTTCAACATTTTGATACCCTGGTCCTTAAAATTGCTTATTCTTCTTTCGATATCATCTACATCGAGGGCTATGTGATGAATCCCTTCCCCTTTTTTATTTATGAACGTTTGAACGGGTGAATCCTCGGTCAAAGGTTCAAGCAATTCGATTCTGGTATCACCAATCGGCAAAAAAGCGACTTTCACTTTTTCATCCTCTACTGTCTCCACCGCTTCCAGCGTTAATCCTAGTGTGTGTTGATAAAAAGGGAGCGCCTGTTCCAAGTGCTGGACAGCAATACCGATATGTGAAATTCTCCGTGGAGGGGACAACTCTTCTCCCCGTACCAACTGTTCGATGAACTTCGCTGTGTCAGCCATGGCTGTTCCACTGGTGAAAATCTTTTTGATCCCTTTTTCCTCGAGGAAAGGGATATCTTCAGTAGGTATGACTCCTCCACCTATGACAGGGATATCTTCAGCATCGTTCTTTCGCAATGCTTCAACGACTTTCGGAAAAACTGTTTTATGTGCACCGGAAAGAGAAGAAAGACCGATGACATCGACATCTTCCTGGATGGCTGCCTGGGCTATCTGTTCAGGAGACTGACGAAGCCCCGTATAGATGACTTCCATCCCAGCATCCCTAAGTCCCTGCGCAATAATAAGCGCACCACGGTCATGACCGTCAAGGCCCGGTTTTGCAATTAATACTCGTATTGGTTCCATGGCTTTTCATCCTCCCTACATAGCTGTATATTCACCGAATTCATCCCTCAACACGTTCGCTATCTCTCCTACAGTAGCATACACTTTAACCGCTTCTACGATGAACGGCATAATATTTCCATTTGTCTGGACAGCTTTTTTCAATTTAGAGAGAGTTTCATTGACTTCAGTGTTGTTCCGCTCTTCTCTTACATTTTGAGTGGACTTAATTTGATTTTTCTCCAACTCTTCATTCATACGTAGCAATTCAGGTTCTACTTCTTCATCGATCGTGAATTCGTTCACTCCGACAATGATCTCTTCCCCTTTTTCGATATCTTTCTGGGTTTCGTAAGCTGTCTGATGTATTTCCTTTTGCATATAACCGGCCTCGACAGCTTTTACAGCCCCTCCGAATTCATCGATCTTACTTATATAGTCATTAGCCTTCTCTTCTATCTCGTCGGTCAATGCTTCTACATAATATGAACCGGCTAACGGGTCGACCGTATCTGAAACGCCACTCTCATGCGCAAGAATCTGCTGGGTGCGGAGCGCTATTCGGGCGGAATCTTCTGTAGGCAGAGCGAGCGCTTCATCTCTTGAATTCGTATGAAGACTTTGTGTTCCACCCAAGATCGCCGAAAGTGCCTGCACAGTTACTCTTACCACATTGTTGTCCGGTTGTTGGGCTGTAAGAGTGCTCCCACCTGTCTGAGTATGAAAGCGCATCTTCCAACTCTTCGGATCTTCGGCCTCGTATTTCTCCCTCATTATTTTTGCCCACATCCTCCGGGCAGCTCTATATTTCGCAGCTTCCTCAAAAAACTGGTTATGCGCATTAAAGAAGAAAGCGAGCCTAGGAGCGAACTGATCGATCTGAAGACCAGCGCGGAGTGCGGCATCCACGTAAGCCATCCCGTTTGCAAGTGTAAAAGCAACTTCCTGTACAGCCGTCGCACCCGCTTCTCTTATATGATAACCGGAAATACTGATGGTGTTGAATTTGGGGAGGTTCTCCTGACAGTACGAGAAAATATCGGTTATGATTTTCATAGAAGCTTCCGGGGGATAAATGTAAGTCCCTCTCGCTATGTATTCTTTCAGGATATCATTTTGAATAGTCCCCGTAAGCTTCTCTTTCTCTACTCCCTGTTTTTCACCAACAGCGATATACATGGCCAGAAGTATCGATGCAGGAGCATTAATCGTCATTGAAGTACTCACTTTATCGAGAGGGATCCTGTCAAACAGTTGTTCCATGTCCTTCAAGGAGTCTATCGCTACTCCGACTTTGCCCACTTCCCCATCGGCCATCGGATCGTCCGAATCATACCCGATCTGAGTAGGCAAATCAAAAGCCACGGACAATCCAGTCTGCCCCTGGTCCAGCAGGTATCTGAAACGTTCATTCGTTTCTTTTGCAGAGCCGAAACCGGCATACTGGCGCATCGTCCAGTGTCTGCTTCGATACATGGTCGGCTGGATGCCTCGTGTATAAGGATAGTGGCCCGGAAAACCTATGTTTTCCACATACTTTTCATCCGGATTAGCAGGTTCGTACAACCCATGAATAGGTATCCCTGAACTGGTTTCAAACGATTCTTTCCTCTCCGGAAACTTCTCCAGCGTTTTATCTACGTTTTGTTCCCAGTTCTTTTTTTGGTTTTTATAGGCATCACTCATTATATTCCTCCTTCGAAACGTATTCTATACATATAATAACAATAAAGCGCTTACTTTTATACTGATTTTATTACTGCGGCTTTTAAGTACCTTGTTTTCTTAAGAAATATTGTGTAAAATACGGGTAGCATGTGATTTTGAAGGAGGTCTCACCCTTGGCGGAGCAAAGAAAACCATCAAAGCGTGACAGACGAATGAAAATAATCATCTATATCATGATATTTTCTATGTTGTTGTCGTCCCTGTTAATGGGAGCCGGCTATTTCTTATAATTAGTTATGGATTCAGCAGTCGTGAAGCTCACGACTGCTTTTTATATATCACTTTTTTTGAATGAACGCTTAATGATCAGATAATCCTCTATTTCATTCAGTAATTGGAAGAGGCTTGCCCTACTTTCAAATTCTTCTCGTGATTCTGGCAATGGTTCCTCTCTGAAATAATCACGTATTTCCTTCAATTCTTTTAAATACAAAACAGCCGTATTTCCCGGATGAACCGCTTCTGATAATTTTTCATAGAAGTCGCCGATTTTATCGGCATATTTATCGTGCTGAGATATTCGTATTACTAGCGGCAACATTCTTTCGAGTAATTCGAACTGCTTCGTCCTCATATGGAAATAATGATAGTAAGGATGATGGGCTCTAAGTACGTGATTTTCAACTTCTCTAAAAGCGAGTGCTTTCGCTTTTTCCAATAATTCTGCTGTTTTTGTCAATTCTTCGCCTGCCCATGTATATTTTTCTTCTTTCAGGTAAGCAGCCAGTTCTTTCAAGATGATAGAAAAATAGGATTCCACTTCAATCTGATATTCTTCGAGGCTGTTTTCAAGACTCGGCATATAAATGTTGAGTAACAGCGCAATACCTATCCCTATTACAATCAATAGAAATTCATTCCATATAATAGAGAGGTTGATTTCACTGAACGTGTATAAATGGAGAATGATTACGGAACTGGTTATAATACCCGGCGTGATTTTCAACCGCACAGTGGTCGGAATGAATACTAAAAGCATCACTCCAATAGCCCATGGGGTGAATCCGATCAGACCTTCAAAGAAAATATACGAATATAGAATCGCCAGCATACAGGCAGCAAACCGATGCCAGGCGGAAAGAAGAGATTTCTTCCTCGTAGCCTGGATACACAGGATCGTCACGATACCTGCTGAGGCGAAGTTGTCGAGCCCCATCCACTGAGCAATTAAAATCGCAATAGGTGTACCTAAAGCCGTCTTAATCGTGCGTGAACCTATTTTCATTTATCGTAAATCCTTTCATACAAAAAGGGGCCTTTGAAAACAAAGACCCATTTTCTTTCACAACTATATTTCTTCACAATAGGAATCAAAATCTTTCTGAAGTTTACCGATAACTTCCATCGGCTCGAAGCCTTCAATATCATGACGCTCCACCATGCTTTGAATCTTACCATCTTTCAAAAGCGCAAATGAAGGAGAGGAAGGTGGATACCCTTCAAAGTATTCTCTCGCTCTTTCTGTCGCTTCTCTATCCTGACCGGCAAAAACGGTAACAAGGCGGTCCGGTCTTTTATCATAGTGAATAGCATTCAAAGCCGCAGGTCTTGCTATCCCACCGGCACAACCGCATACAGAATTAATCATGACCAATGTCGTTCCATCCTGCTGAAGAGTTTGATCCACCTCTTCCGGTGTAGTAAGTTCCTGATAGCCGGCATCTACGATTTCATTTCTCGCTTTTGTCACGACGTCTTCCATATATAAATTGAAATCCATTTAACTCGCTCCTTTATTATGTGTTATACACATTCTACCAACCAGCAGGAAATGTTTCAATTAAGTAGCGGTTTACATAATTTAATTACTGTTAATAAATAGAGTCGTCCAACCGGAGAGATTCCAGATTCTCTTTGACTTTTTGTAGAAAGTTGCCTGCGATAAGACCATCCAACACGCGATGGTCCAGAGATAGACAAAGGTTCACCATATCTCTGGCTCCGAACATGCCATCCATATAAACCGGTCTTTTTACGATAGATTCCACTTGCAGGATAGCAGATTGAGGATGGTTGATAACGCCCATAGATTGCACAGAACCGAAAGAGCCGGTGTTGTTGACGGTGAAAGTACCGCCTTGCATATCTTCGGAGGTAAGTTTACCCTGACGTGCTTTTGAAGCTAAATCGGATATACTTCTGGCAATACCTTTGACGCTTTTTTCGTCCGCCTGCTTGATGACAGGTACGAATAGTTCATTTTCTTTCGCTACTGCAATATTCAGATTGATGTCTTTCTTTTGAATGATTTTGTCCCCTGCCCATTGACTATTCAGTTCCGGGTATTCTCTAAGAGCCTGGGCTACAGCTTTAACGAAGAATGCAAAGTAGGTTAGGCTATATCCTTCTTCTTTTTTGAAACTTTCTTTGTGCTTTTCTCTTAGTTTGACAAGATTCGTAACGTCCACTTCCACCATCATCCAGGCATGCGGTATTTCTGTAGTGGAAGTCACCATATTTGAAGCGATCGCTTTTCTAACTCCTGATAGAGGAATTTCTTTGTCGCCTGTATTCGCAGACGGAGAAGGTGCAGATTCCTTTTGCGGTGAAGGTTCGGCAGTGACTTTTGATGGTTTGCTTTCTTCTTTGACGTCTGCTCCTTTTCCTTCGGAGTGAAATTTCTCTACATCCTTACGAGTGATACGACCGCCGCTCCCGGTACCGGTCACATCTTTCAGATCTATATCGTATTTGGAAGCCAGTGATACTACAGCTGGAGAAAATCTCGGCTTCGTTCCGGACGCCTCTTCCTTTTGTTTGTTCTCAGGAGGAGTCTCAGTTTTTTCTTTATCCTCCGGTATATCATCCTCTGCTTCGGATTGATCCGATCCCTGAGTGGTTTCTATATAACAAATCAATTCCCCTACAGAAATCGTATCTCCTTCTTCCGCTTGTAATTCCGTAATGGTCCCGGTAAAAGATGAAGGGACCTCAGCATTCACTTTATCAGTCATTACTTCCGCAATAGGGTCATACTTCTCCACTTTATCGCCGGGCTTCACAAGCCAGGTACTGATCGTTCCTTCCGTTACACTTTCACCGAGTTGAGGCATGTTGATCTTTTCAATTGCCATATGAGCTCTCCTCTCTAAAACTCTGCAAGATTCCGCATAGCTTTTTCAACTTTGTCCGGGTTCATCATAAAATGTTTCTCCATAGAAGGGGCGTAAGGCATTGCCGGAACGTCTGGCCCAGCCAATCGCTCAATCGGACTGTCGAGGTCGAACAGACAGTTTTCACTAATGATGGCTGACACCTCTGAAATGATGCCTCCTTCTTTGTTATCTTCACTGATCAACAGTACTTTTCCAGTCTTTTTAGCCGCTTGAATCACGCTTTCTTTATCCAAGGGATATATAGTCCTCAGGTCAAGGATATGAACGTCGATTCCGTCTTTTTCAAGTTTTTCTGCTGCTTGGAGGGCAAAATGTACACATAACCCGTAAGTGATGACGGTAATATCCGATCCTTCTCTTTTAACATCCGCTTCTCCGATCGGCAGGGTGTAGTCTTCTTCCGGCACTTCGCCTTTGATGAGACGGTAGGCCCGTTTATGTTCAAAGAAAAGGACAGGATCATTGCTTCTGATAGAAGCCTTCAGTAAGCCTTTTACATCGTATGGAGTGGAAGGCATAACTATTTTCAGACCAGGGGTTCCGGCAAATAATGCTTCTACAGATTGTGAATGATACAAAGCTCCGTGGACGCCTCCCCCGTAAGGAGCTCGAATCGTCATAGGAACACTCCAGTCATTATTCGAACGATAACGGACTTTGGCAGCTTCAGAGATGATCTGGTTGACAGCCGGCATAATGAAATCTGCAAACTGCATTTCAGCGACCGGCCTCATACCATACATGGCAGCTCCAATTCCTACTCCGGCAATCGCCGATTCGGCAAGTGGGGTATCGAGGACTCTGTTTTCACCGAACTCTTCATAAAGTCCATCCGTCGCGCGGAAGACACCTCCACGCACACCGACATCCTCTCCTAATACGAAAACCTTATTATCTCTTCTCATTTCCTCTTTCAGACCTTGAGTAACAGCTTGAATATACGATATTACCGGCATTTCACATCCTCCTCACTCTTCATATACATAATCCCACAGCGTTTCAGGAGAAGCGTAGGGAGCTTCCTCAGCATAATCAGTAGCATCATTGACGATATCTTTCAACTCTTGTTCCAATTGCTTTTCTTTCTCTTCAGTCAATATATCCGCCTCACGTAAATAATTACCGAATGTGATCAGTGAGTCTCTTTTCTTCGCTTCATCCACTTCGTCTTTTCCTCTGTAGGATCTATCATCATCATCACTCGAGTGTGGAGTAAGGCGATAGGAGACCGCTTCGATAAGAGACGGGCCTTCTCCGTTTCTGCCACGGTCGGCTGCTTTCTTCACAGCTTCATAGACAGCCAGAGGATCATTCCCGTCCACTGTCTCCCCGGGCATACCGTACCCGACTGCACGATCGGAAACCTTCTCACATGCGATCTGCTTCTCTACCGGAATAGAAATAGCGTACTTATTGTTTTCTACCATGAAAATGACCGGAAGTTTATGCACGCCCGCGAAGTTAGCCCCTTCATGAAAATCGCCCTGGTTGGAAGACCCTTCTCCGAAAGTGACAAGACTTACAAAGTCCTTCTTTTCCATTTTTCCAGCAAGAGCAATACCTACAGCATGAGGGACCTGAGTGGTGACAGGGGAAGACCCGGTAACAATTCTATTTTTCTTCTGGCCGAAGTGACCAGGCATCTGTCTTCCTCCACTATTAGGATCTTCCGCTTTGGCAAAAGCTGAAAGCATAAGCTCCCTCGCCGTCATTCCGAATGACAGGACGATCCCCATGTCACGGTAGTAGGGAAGGGCATAATCCTCTTCCAAATTGAGTGCGTAAGAAGCTCCTACCTGGGCAGCTTCCTGCCCCTGGCAGGAAATTACAAAAGGGATTTTTCCGGAGCGGTTCAGCAGCCACATTCTTTCGTCAATTTTTCTGGCTAAAAGCATTGTCCGATACATATCGAAAACCTGATCATCACTCAACCCTAATTCTTCGTGTCTATTCTTGGTCATTTCAATACCTCCCTTATCAACCATGAATTTGTTTTCCGTCCACTGCCATCGCAGCTTCTCCGAGCGCTTCGGAGAGTGTCGGATGCGGATGTATACTTGAGGCTATTTCCCACGGAGTGGCATCAAGTACTTTAGCAAGGCCAGCCTCTGAAATCAGATTCGTAACATCCGGACCGATCATATGAACACCAAGAAGGTCATCTGTTTGCTGATCTGCAATTATTTTCACAAACCCATCCGATTCCCCTTCCACGAGAGCCTTACCAATAGCCTGGAAAGGAAATTTACCTATTTTCACCTGAAAGCCTGCATTGGTAGCCTCTTCTTCAGTCCAGCCTACTCGGGCTGCTTCCGGGTTGGAATAAATACAGGAAGGGACAAGTTTATGATCCACAGATGCCGGAGAAAGATCATTCATGTGTTCTACAGCGGTCATGCCTTCATGAGATGCCACATGGGCGAGTTGTAATCCTCCGATTACATCACCGATAGCATAAATGTGACTTTCTTTCGTCTGGCCCATCTCATTGGTCTTAATTACTTCGTTCTCCACTTCTATATCCGTATTCTCTAAGCCGATGTCTTTTATGTTTGCTGATCTGCCTATCGATACGAGTAATTTCTCTGCCTGCAGTTCCAGTTCTTTATCGCCGGTAGAGGCGCTGACTGTCACATTTTCACCTGTCTTCAACGTCTCAGGAAGAAGTTTAGCTCCCTTATGGATAGTGATACCTTTTCGCTTCATCAGACGTTCCATCTCTTTAGAGATATCTCCGTCTTCCTGGGGCAGTATTCTGTCAGCGAATTCGACAACAGTCACTTCGACATCGAAATCCGCAAGCATAGACGCCCATTCCATCCCTATAACTCCTCCGCCGACAATGATGATCGATGCAGGTAATGCCTCCATCTCCAGAGCCTCATCGGACGTCATAACCTTTTCCCCGTCAATATGTAGCCCTGGCAGGGTCTTAGGTTTTGAGCCTGTGGCCAGAAGTACATTCTTCGGTATAAGCATTACATTCTCTTCGCCGTTATTCATCTCCACAGAAATGGTACCGGCAGACGGGGAGAAGATCGATGGGCCAAGAATTCTTCCGTGGCCTTCATAAACATCAATTTTTCCTTTCTTCATCAGACCCTGGACACCACTATAAAGTTTCTCAACTACAGAACGCTTCCGCTCCTGGACTTTGTTGAAGTCAAGACTTATTCCTTCAGCGGAAACGCCGAACTCTTCGGCATTTTTCATCTGCTGAAAAACCTCGGCGCTTTTCAGAAGGGATTTCGATGGAATACACCCTCTGTGAAGACATGTACCCCCAAGATCCCCTTTTTCAACGATAGCAACTTTCTTTCCAAGTTGAGACGCCCTGATCGCTGCAACGTAGCCGCCAGTACCTCCCCCAAGAACAACTAAATCATACTCATTCGCCACATTTATTCCTCCCTATGCTAAGAATAAACTTTCGCTTCCTCTTCACCTTTCAATACACGAAGGGCGCCTTCATTCAGTGCCGCCATTTCGTCCTCTCCCGGATAAACAAGGACTTCAGAAATCCAGTCGACTCTATTCTTTATCCAGTTCACATATTCCTTGCCATAAGCCAGTCCTCCAGTGAGTACTATGGCATCGATTTCTTTTCCTAATATGACACTGAGACTCCCTATTTCCTTGGCTACCTGATAAGCCATACCTTCGTAGATCAGTTCAGCCTTTTCGTCTCCTTTTTCAATCCGGGATTCGATTTCTACCGCATCACTTGTACCGAGATATGCAGTAAGTCCACCCTTGCCGATAAGTTTCTTCATTATTTCATCTATATAGTATTCTCCTGATAGACTCAATTGGACCAGATCTCCTGCCGGGACCGTCCCTGCCCTTTCAGGCGAGTAGGGACCTTCTCCATGAAGGCCGTTGTTGACATCTATTACCCTGCCTTTATGATGAGCGCCTACTGTAATACCTCCTCCCATATGAGCAACTATGAGATCGGCTTCTTCATATGGAATGCCAAGGTCTTCACAGGCACGCCTGGCTACAGCTTTCTGATTCAGGGCATGGAAAATACTTTTTCTCGGTAGTTCCGGAACCCCTGAAAGACGGGAAATATCATCCAATTCGTCTACTACAACCGGGTCGACGATGAATGCTTTCGCCCCCGTCTTTCCGGCCAACTCATACGCTATTAGTCCTCCGAGATTCGACGCGTGCTCTCCGTTATATCCTGTTTTCAGGTCGTGCAGCATTTTTTCATTCACTTCATATGTTCCACCCGGGATGGGCTTGAGTAACCCCCCTCTTCCACAAACTGCATCCAGTTCTTCAGGCGTGTATCCTTTTTGATGGAGGAGTTCTAAAATTACGTTCTTTCTGAAATCATATTGGTCTTTCAGCCTTTTGAATTGTTTCAACTCTTCCTGTTCATGACGAATGTTTTGAATCCACTCAGCTGAATTATTCTTGAAAAGTGCTACTTTCGTTGAAGTAGACCCCGGGTTGATGACAAGTGTTTGAAAATCCATGGATAGTCTCCTCTTATATGCGATCTTTCAATATATGTTTTTCATTTTGCAGAAACTGACTTCTAGAATGCCTCATCCGTTCGATCCGTTCTTCCGCAAGTCGATCTGCAGCTTTATTTGTAGGTATGTTATCTCTTCTTGATATTTCGAATACCTGGCGGACATTATCATAAATCGTCTCCACCTTTTTCATGGCCCGTTCCTTATTATAGCCATTCAGCTCATCAGCGACGTTAATGACCCCACCTGCATTAATAACGTAGTCGGGAGTGTAGACGATCCCTTTTTCAAAAAGGATATCCCCGTGAGAGGCATCTTTCAGCTGGTTGTTGGCAGCACCTGCAATCACCTTAGCTTTGATTCTTGGAATCGTATCGTCGTTCAACGTAGCTCCAAGAGCACAGGGGGCGTAAATATCACAATCCACGTCATAAATATCATCCGGGTCCACTGCACGCGCTCCGAATTCTTCACAAGCTCTGTCTACTGCTTCCTGATTGATATCCGTCACGATAAGGTGGGCCCCTTCTTCATGTAGATAACGGCATAAATTGAAGGCTACATTACCTATCCCCTGCACAGCAATTGTTCTGCCCTTCAAGTCATCGGTCCCGAACCCTTCCTTCGCAGCTGCCTTCATCCCTTTATACACACCGTACGCAGTAATCGGGGAAGGGTTACCGGACGAGCCGAAAGCAGGAGAAATCCCGGTGACGAAATTCGTTTCTTCGTAGATCAGATCCATATCCTGGACGGTGGTACCTACATCTTCCGCAGTAATATAACGACCATTCAATCCCTGGATATACCTGCCGAATGCACGAAACATCTCTTCATTTTTATCCTGTTTCGGATCTCCGATAATCACTGTTTTCCCTCCGCCAAGGTTCAATCCAGAGGCCGCATTTTTATAAGTCATCCCTTTTGCGAGTCGGAGAGCATCTTCCACCGCATCCTCCTCGGATTTATACGTCCACATCCTCGTACCTCCAAGAGCTGGGCCCAGGGTTGTGTCGTGAATCGCTATCACCGCTTTCAATCCGGATGTTTTATCCTGACAAAATATCAACTGTTCATAATCGTATGTTTCCATGTAGCTAAAAATCTCCATTATTTTTCCTCCTCTTGTAAAGCAAGCGCCAGAGACAGAAGTTTGTTCTCGGGACTGTCGGACCTGGAAGTTAATACTATCGGTGCTGTAGCTCCGGCAATAATTCCTGCAACTCTCGCTTTTGCGAAATAAACAAATGATTTATACAACACGTTCGCCACCTCAATATCAGGTGCTACTAATATATCCGCCTGTCCGGCTACCTCAGAATCTATTGCCTTTTTACTTGCGGCTTCTTCATTAATGGCATTATCAAAAGCGAGCGGTCCATCAACAATACAGTCTTTTATTTGGTTTCTTCTATTCATTTGCGTCAATAAAGCCGCATCCGTAGTAGCTTCCATTGTCTGGTTCACCGTTTCGATTGCGGCTAATGGAGCTACAAGTGGATTATCGGTATTTGTACGATGAGCCACCCGAACAGCGTTTTCGATAATTTGCGCTTTCTGCTGAAGATCAGGCTTGATATTAAGCGCCGAATCCGTAAGAAACAAAACTTTTTTGTAATCTGAAAAGTCAAAAAGGGCAACGTGGGACAAAACCTTTTCCTGTTTCAACCCATATTCTTTAGAAAGCACCTGCTTCATAAGCGTGCCCGTATCCACTGCTCCTTTCATGAGAACATCAGCTTTCCTGGAACGCACTGCCTTGACCGCTTCCTCTGAAGCCTTTCCCGGCCCGGTATCGATGATCGTCACCTTGTCACCGAGTGAAATGTCGTTTTGCTGTGCAATATCTCTTATTTTTCTTTCCTCACCGAAGAGATTGAAGGAGCATAATTCTCTAGAAACGGCCTGGCTGACCGTTTCTAAAACCCCGGAATCCTCCGCCTGAGCCACGGCGACTGTATGTGTCTCTGCCGGTCTATTTTCCAGTAACTGATCCAGACGTTTCATCATTCCCACCTCTTAATTCTGATTGTCATTCTTGCTTAAACCATATTTATCAAGCTTATAGTACAAGTTCCGTATCGAAACACCCAAAGCCTTTGCTGTTCTTGTTTTATTGAAGTTGTGGGCCCGGAATGCCTGCACCAGAATCTGTTTTTCATATTGATCCAGAGCCTCCTGCAGTTGAAACCCGGACCATTCTATATCTCCATTCAGCTCAGGGGTCACGCTACTGCTTAAGGCCGGCAAATGATGGTCTTTAATCACAGTTTCTGTATGATCCATATTTATGAAAGCCCTTCCGAGAATATTTTCAAGTTCTCTCACATTCCCGGGCCAATCATATTCTTTCAGTCGTTCGAAAGCCGTTCTTTCTATGTCTGCTACTCTGCGACCGTATGCTTCATTCAACTTTTCAAGCAGAAAAAAGACAAGTTCTGTCAAATCTTCCTTACGTTCACGAAGAGGAGGGATTTGAATGGGAAGTTTATTCAGTCTGTAATATAGATCTTCCCTGAAGAATTTATTTGCTATCGCTTTTTCCAAGTTCATATTCGTGGCAGCTATGACTCTCACATCTATTTTTTTCGGTTCACTACTGCGGGTCCGCTTCACTTCTTTTTCCTGAAGTACCCTTAGAAGTTTAGCCTGGACATCAAGAGGCAGTTCCCCGATTTCGTCCAGAAAAAGAGTTCCATTATGACTGTCTTCAAAGTATCCTTTTTTACCTTCCTCACCGTTGAGACCGAACAACTCTTCTTCAATAAGAGAGTGGGACATAGTCGCACAGTTCAGACGTATGAATTTCTCCGACCGACGCTCACTCTCCTGATGAATTGCATGAGCCAAGAGTTCTTTTCCCGTTCCCGATTCGCCTCTTAATAGCACTGTAACGGAAGTATTGGCAGCAATCTTAGCTTGATCGATAACCAGTTGAAGTGCTTCAGATTCCCCGACGAGATCTGCGAACGTATACGAGGCTTTCAAGTTTCTTATGAGCTGCTTTGCTTTTGAAAGCTCTTCATTCAACTGATATATCTCCGAAACATCATGTAAAACGCCTACACTACCTTTAATCACGCCATCTACGATGATAGGAGCGACGTTAACAAGTACATCTCTTTCTTTTGGTCCTACTTTCATCTGTACCCCGCGCACTGGCTCCCCGGTACGAAGCACTTGCATGTGCATACTTTCCCCTTCGGAGATGTCAGCTGTAGCCGGTTTTCCTATGATCTGCGGCTCGGTTAGTCCTGTGATTTTCGTATAAGCAGGATTGATCATTAATCCTGTGCCGTTCTCATCAACGACGGAAATCGCCTCTTCTGAGGATTGTATGATAGCTTCAAGTAGCGTAGTAACTTCCTTGATATCCGTAAGTTCTTCAGCAAGAGCTACCGCTTCAGTTATATCTTTGAAAATTGCGTAAGCACCAATCGTGTTTCCTTCTGCATCCACCATCGGAATTCTCGTTGTCAATATCTTCTTGCCGCTGGCTAGCGTTAATTCCTTGTTCACTTCTTTCTCTTTTGTTACGAGCAGTTCAGGTAATCTCGAAAGTGGAATCACTTCCTTCACCGGGCGGTGAATAACCTGTTCTTTGGTTGTATGTAGAATTTTTTCCCCGCTTTGGTTGATAAATGTTACAAGGTTATCAGAACCGATGAC
Organism: Salimicrobium flavidum; assembly: GCF_900156645.1. GTDB lineage: Bacteria > Bacillota > Bacilli > Bacillales > Halobacillaceae > Salimicrobium > Salimicrobium flavidum. The sequence goes on along the minus strand of NZ_FTOC01000001.1, from coordinate 152,958 downwards.
AATCATCCCGTCATGGATACTATTCAATATCAAATCCTGATTATGGGCCTGCTCGATTTTCTCAGATAAGAGAGCATTTTTTTCTTCGAGTAAGGTAGAGAAAACATATGCTATTGTTCCCGGGACTACCACAACATTTTGTGAAGTTCCGTTTTGCAATTCCCGGAAGACCTGTTCATCCCCTGTTGCTTCAAAAATGATATCAATGGAATCATCCAGCCAATCCTTCCAGTCAGTACCTGTAGGCACACTGAATTCTGCAGCCTTTCGCAAACCGTCAGCCTGACTGTCAACATCAGTGATAGCAACGATTTCCAGCTGATCCGTTTCGTTCAACAGCTCCAACAGAGCACTTCCACCTGTCCCAGCTCCTACAATTATTACTCGTTTCATTCGCATCACACCCTGCAACTTTTTGCACACTTAAATCATAAATGATTCTGCATGATTTGGCAATAGTAGAACCTTTCCCTACCAGTGATTTTTTTGCTATACTATTAGTAATTATTACTGAATGGCAAAGGAGTTTGGCCTATGCGTTTGATCGCCCTTCTCGTGCTGGTGGTCCCGGGAATTTTGGCAGTTTACGGGATAAAGCTGATACGGGATGCATTATTTGGAGAATTACAACCGGTGTTCTTGCATTTATTCCTTCAGGGTGTTATCGGAGTGATTCTTGTAGTTGGAGGGCTTCTTTTCATAGGAGGTTTTATCCTGCACCGCGATAGAAAAAGGAACAAGACGAAAGGACGTTTTGAAAGCAGGTAGGGCTTAAAAAGCTCTACTTTTTTAGTGGATATTCGTTTTTTCATACTATGATAGAATAGCATCTTATCAGAAAGGAAGATTGTATGAACCTTGACCTGGAAGTTCTAGAGAACCAATACCCTTTTGAATTACTCAATGAAAAGGAGATACAGGATCTTTTCAGGAACTCTACTTATGAAGAATATGCAACGAATGAATTCATCATTCACGAGGACCAGAAAGAATCAGATATTCACATGCTCATCAGTGGTGTGGCGGATAGTATTATGTACCGATCAAACGGAAAACAGCATTCCATCCGTTACTTTTACCCCGGTGATCTCATAGGATTAATGGTACTCCTAACGAGTGAAAACATGAGATTTTCAGTCCGGTGTCTGGAGCCGGTTCACACTCTGAAAATTGAGCGATCGGCTTTTATAAAAATCATGGAGGACAACCCCCGTTTTTCCCAGGTAGTCCTCGACATGCTCAGCGACCTCACCAAAAGCCTATATGATGAAGTCAAATACAAAGATTCCAATGATGAAGGAGAAAATGAAACCAGTCTTTTCAAAGAAAGAACCAAACATTACATGGAAAAGCCTACATTCATCCACTCTAAGCGAACCATAGCAGAAGCAGCTGAAACATTAAAGATCGAAGAAGTGGAAGGCCTGATCGTATCAGATAACAACAAAAATTTTGAAGGTATGATCAGTTATCATGAAGTAGTAGAAGCTTTTATGAAGGGTGATTCTTACGCTTATGTAAGCAAATACATGATAGACGAAAATTTCAGTGTCAACGAAGAGGAATTCATCTTTGATGCCCTCAGTTACTTGAAACACCATCCTGCTACGATTATACCTGTGATGCACAAGGACCAGGTCGCAGGCATTTTGAGACAATCCTCTTTTATCCAGATTGATCAGTCTGTCTACTTTGATCTTACCTATAGAATCTCCAATGCAAGAACTGTAGAAGAACTACAGGAGCTTTCCCCTGCATATAATGAAAAATTCCAGAAATTCATACGGAGCTTGATTGAGGATAATATGCTCGCCTATCACATCGCAGAGTTGATCACGAATTACAATGACCGTATTCATAAACAGATTATTCAAATCGCAGAAGATGAAATGGTAGATCTCGGACACGGAGCTCCTCCCATCAACTATTGTTTTCTGATTATGGGAAGCGGCGGCAGGAAGGAACAGATGATCTCTACAGACCAGGACAATGGCCTCATTCTTTCAAATTATGAAACCTCTGCCCATAAAGAAGAAATCTCTATGTATTTCAAGAGATTTTCTAAAAGAATCAATGATATGCTTGATGAATGTGGATTCCCTTATTGCTCAGGAGGTATTATGGCAAAAGAGAAAAAATGGAGAAAACAGGAACAGGAATGGAAATCAAGCGTGGACGAATGGATTAAGAAGTTAGACGCTGAAGAAATCAGAGACTTCACTATTTTCATGGATTTCCGTCCTGTATTCGGAGATTACTCCTTAGCCTATGAATTGAAAAAATATGTAACTGAAAAAGTTCAGCATTCCCTCGGTCTTCATCAATTGCTTATGAAGGATACACTGCGCTTCAAGGTTCCTATCCAGCCATTCGGACGAATCAATGGAGCCGGTAAAAAACGGATGATAGATTTGAAGCGATCTGCCACCATGCAGATTGTAAATGCGGTTCGTATATATAGTATGAAGTATGGGGTGGAAGCTAATAACACTGTTCAAAGGCTGACATTATTAGCACAAGGAAACCATTTTCACCCGAGAGATGCCGAAAATGCTAAACTCTCCCTGCATCGATTAATGTTATTGCGATTGCATTCCAATCTACAGCAGCTCGAAGAAGGACGTCCGTTGAATAATTTCGTATCATTATCGAAAATCCAAAAACAGGAACGACGCTCTTTGAAAGAAGCTTTGAACGTAGCCAAACGTCTCCAGCAAGTTCTTGAGCTTAGCTATAACAGGAATCGGGTGATGTGATGATACCCATAGATCTGCAAATCCTGAAATACATTTTCATGGAAAAACCTATTTACTATTTCAAAATGAAACCATACTTTCAGACGAGTGAGTACCATGACCTTTGTATGTATATTACAAATCGGTCCGACACCCAGAATTCCGATCGATTGGACAAGAGGGATTATACGGTCTTCGATCTGGAAACTACAGGATTTCTACCTGAAATAGGTCATGAAATACTTTCCATCGGAGCAGTTCGAATGAACGGCAACTCCGAAAAGCTAGATGAAATGCATCAGTTGATCAAACCGATCAGACCTGTACCAAACCATATTCTATCACTTACGAATCTCTCAAGAGACGCTCTGAATCAGGCACCTTCTTTTCTCGAAGGGTTCCAACGCTTCCTCACTTTTTCAGAAAACAGCACGCTTGTAGCACACCCTGCCCATTTTGATGTAAGATTTCTGAGGGCTATGGTGAAACGCTGGAAACTTCCTGAATATTCGCCTCCCTGCATCGATTCGCAGCAAATGGCAAAATATGCATTACCCGATGTGAGTCATCGGCTCGACCCATTGCTCCACTATTTCAACATTCACAGTCTGGAGCGACACCACGCATTGAATGACGCTAACATGACAGCCGATTTATTTTCAGAGCTTCTACTGATTATGAAAAAAGAGCATAATATAACTACTTATTCCGTACTGCAACAACTACTAAACAGGCAGAAGAGCTGAGCTCTTCTGCCTGTTTTCAAGGGACAATCATTATCGGTTCTGTGAAAGCCGGTTGCTGATTTCAAAACGAAGGCCTGAGATACCTGCGTTTTGAGCATGAACGGAGAAATCACCGGGATCGAACGTAGGGAGATTCAGGAAGCTTACGTCATGCCCGCGACAAGCTTCCCCCGTAGAAAAACAACAACGAACGATGACAAGGCCTGTTTTTTTAAGTAAAGTACACTTTATAAAGCTCCCTCACCGCTTTTTCTATTCCATCGGCGTGAATTCCGAACATCATGGATACTTCAGAAGAACCCTGGTTGATCATTTCAAGATTGACATTTGCATTTTTGAAAGCCTGGGTAGCTTTACTTGCAACTCCTACACGTTGATTCATGCCTTCGCCTACAATCATGATCATTGCCATATCACGTTCAACTTCGACAGTATCCACTTCCAACTCATCTTTGATCCTTTTCAGCACGATATCTTCTTTTTCTTTGGATAAAGCTGTTTCTCTTAGGATTACTGACATATCATCTATACCTGACGGCGCATGTTCAAACGAAACACCTTCATCTTCGAGGATTTGTAAAAGACGTCGTCCAAACCCGATTTCACGGTTCATGAGGTATTTACTGACGTAGATTGTAATGAACCCGTCATCACTTGCTATTCCCACTACATCTCCATCGGTATCCTTTCTGTCAGCTACAATCATCGTGCCGGGTGCTTCCGGATTATTAGTATTTTTTATACAAACAGGTATGCGTTTCTTAAAGGCAGGTATTAATGCTTCGTCGTGGAAGACGGAGAAGCCCGCGTAAGAAAGCTCCCGCATTTCTCTGTAGGTCAAATATTTCATTTCCTTAGGGTTTTCGACGATGGACGGATTCACACAGTATACAGAATCTACGTCGGTGAAGTTTTCATACAGGTCCGCTTTTACTCCCGCTGCCACAATCGAACCGGTGATATCGGACCCGCCACGGGAAAATGTAATAAGTTTGCCTTCTTTGGTATACCCAAAGAATCCAGGAATAACAAGAACCCCATCTCTTTTTCTCAGTTCATAAAGGTGATCGAAACTTTCATCAAGCACCAGAGCTCCTCCCGGTTCATCCTTCAGAAAGATTCCCGCTTCCTGAGGATGGACATAAGAAGCTGTGTGTTGTCGACTGGTGAGAAAAGCACTGAGTATGATAGCAGTACCATCCTCTCCGCACGCCTTCAACGCATCGAGCCCGTTCGGTTCTTTATGTTCTATCATTGTTATTCCATCGTCAATACGTTCCTTTATGGTAGTGAATGTTTCCTCTGGAAGAGCAAGCTCTTCAATGATTTCTCTGAAACGATTCAGTACTTTCTCATATGCTTTCTCATCTTTTTTTCCGTTTTCGACAGATTCACCGATTTGAATCAGGAGATCAGTCACTTTCTCATCGTCATCACTGCGTTTGCCAGGTGCAGAGACCACGACGATCCTCCTATCAGTATCTGACTCCAAGATGTCAGTGACTTGTTTCAATTGTGATGCGCTTGCTACAGAACTTCCTCCGAATTTTACAACCTTCATATGTACATCTCCTCGTTAATTGTAATAAAAGAATTAGACAATTTAAAATTTTAACACATAACAATATAAAAATTGAACCGGAAATATAGGCATAAATAAGAAATAAGCGTCGTCTGTTACCTTATGAATAAGCGAAACTCCAATTCCTTCATTTATAATAGCTATTCCTTTAATGATTTCCTTGTGCACCTCAAGAAATCAATTACTTTCAGCACATCTATCTCAAGCTCTCTGTTTTTTGAATAGCTATCCTGAAAATAAATATTCAGGCAGCCACTTATCCATGGAGCAACGTTTCAGCCGCCCGATTTCCCGCTGGTGTCCCCACTTTCCGTATCTGTAATCAACAAACGACTTATTCAATGCTAAAAAGAAAAGCACTTGTGAGTGCTTTTCTTTAGACGCTGGTTTTGAATGACTCTGCAAGATTAAGTAATTCCTGTCCATTCTGCAACGTGGTCTTCGTTAATTCAGACCCGCTGATCATTCGTGCCACTTCTTCAATTTTTTCATTTTTGTCCAATTCTTTTGCGTTCGTTTCTGTTTTATTATCAGAAACATTTTTCTGTATTTGCACATGAGTATCTGCCATTGCTGCTACCTGAGGTAGATGGGAAATACAAAGGACCTGAGAATTCACGGAGATCTTGAATATCTTCTCTGCGATAGCCTGAGCGACTCTTCCGCTCACGCCTGTATCCACTTCATCAAAAATCACACTCGTAATACCCTGGTGCCTTGAGAATATTTGCTTTAACGCAAGCATGATCCTGGACATTTCGCCTCCCGAAGCGATTTTGTGCAGAGGTTTCATCGGTTCTCCTGGATTAGTAGTGATCATAAACCTTACTTCATCAAAACCACTGGAAGTTAAACTTACCTGTCGACCGTTCAGTGCAGGAGAGTCTTTACTACCTTTTCTTTTTTCCACACTAACATCAAAAACAGCCTTCTCCAGGTAAAGATCCTTCAACTCTCCATGCACAGCATTCACAAGTTGCTCGGCGGCGTCTGCACGGATGTCATGTATATGCTGAGCTTCTAGCAACAAATCTTCAGTCACATCTTCAATCTCCGCTTCAAGTTTGGAAAGGAACGAGTCCTTGTTGTTGATTTCATTTATCTCTGCTTCAACTTTATCTTTATGTTCCAAAATTTCTTCGACCGATTGGCCGTACTTTCGTTTCAGTCGGTTAATTTCATCGAGCCGCTCCTCGATTTCATTCAACCGTTCCGGGTCGAATTCGAGCCCTTCCATTTCCGTGCTTAAACGAAAGGTGAGTTCTTCTACCATATAATAAGCATTGGAGAGTTCTTCAGACATACGTTTATAATTTTCATCGTAATCCGCAGTGGAATCAAGACTCATCATGGCATGAGAAAGCCAGTCCATACCTTTTTGCTCTCCGTATAATGCTTCATACGTATCGTTTAATCCCGAATAAATCTTTTCGAAGTTCGACAACTTATCTCTTTCTTCTGTAAGTTCTTCATCTTCTTTCGGTTGCAGCTCTGCCTCATCGAGTTCACTCCACTGAAACTGAAGCAAATCCAATCGTTGGGCCATTTCCTGTTCATTATCACTTAATTCCTTATATCTCTTTTTAAGCGATTTATACTTTTCGTATTGTTTCGTGTACTCCTGTTTCGGTTGTTTCAATTCCTGTTCCGCATACGTGTCCAACAATTCGATGTGTCGATCCGGGTCCATAAGAGACTGGGTTTCATGTTGACTGTGGATGTCGATCAGTGATTTTCCGAATTCTTTCAAAATACCCAAAGTAACCAATTTGCCGTTCACACGGCAGATACTTTTTCCTTGATGAGTAATCGACCTTTGTAATACGACCATCCCGTCATCCTCGATATCGACACCGAACTCTTTCCCCTTTTCAAATACTGAATGGTTTCCTTCTACATTAAACAGACCCTCAATCTCTGCCCGTTTAGCTCCATGTTTCACAAACTCCACAGAACCCCTGGCTCCGGTCAACAATTGTATAGAATCTATGATTATAGATTTACCAGCTCCTGTTTCTCCGGTAAGTACAGTCAGTCCATCCTTCAAAGTTAAGGAGACGTAATCAATAATAGCAAAATCTCTGATAGTCAATTCAGTTAACATGGCGAAAACCCCTTCACTTACAACATATTGAGCAGTTGATCACTGACTTGTTCAGTCTGATTCTCTGCTCTGCAAATGATAAGACACGTATCATCTCCGCAAATGGTGCCCATGATTTCCTCCCAGTCCAAATTGTCGATAAGAGCTCCTACAGCATGAGCATTACCGGGTAACGTTTTCAAAACGATGAAATGTCCGGAGCGATCGATGCTTACGAAAGAATCCATCATCATTCTCTTCAGCTTCTCTAAAGGATTGAAACGCTGATCAGCCGGAAGACTATATTTATATCTTCCATCGACGACAGGCACCTTGACCAGGTGCAACTCTTTTATATCCCGCGACACTGTAGCCTGAGTCACATTATAGCCAAGTTCTTTTAACCTGAACACAAGATCATCCTGGGTTTCAATATTTTCACTGGTGATCATTTCCCGGATTTTTATATGTCTCTGACCTTTGCTTAACGTCATACTTCAAAAGACCTCCCTTCCTCCTGTCTTACTTTTTCTGCAGTTGGGTATGGGCTTCAGTTACTACATCCTTGATTTTCGATTCACTCATTTTCTCGGCACCAAGACCGGAAAAACGCCAGTGGGCAAGAAACTCGATGTTCCCGTCCCCTCCCGTTATAGGTGAATAAGTGAGACCCTTCGTCTCGAAACCGAGGTCTTCAGCGAAAGATAGTATATTACACAGTACCTCTTCATGAATGCCAGAATCTCTGATGATACCTTTTTTCCCTACCTGGTCTCTACCGGCTTCGAACTGAGGCTTGATCAATGCAGCTACATCGCCTCCGGGTATCAGTAAGTCAGCGAGTACAGGAAGAATCAATTTTAAAGAAATGAAAGAAACATCAATGGTAGCTATCTCAGGCAAGCCTTCAGAAAGATCTTCCCTTGTAACATAACGGAAATTCGTCCTTTCCATAACGACTACCTGGTCATGATTCCTAAGACGCCAATCCAGCTGGTTGTAACCTACATCAATGCAGTAGCTTAATTTGATTCCATGCTGAAGTCCACAATCGGTGAACCCCCCTGTAGATGAACCGATATCAACCATGATTTTATCTTTCAACTCAAGAGAAAAGCAGGAGATGGCTTTCTCGAGTTTTAATCCACCCCTGCTTACATAAGGAACAGCTTTCCCTTTCACTGTTAATTCGATATTTTCATCAACTTTTTGTCCAGGTTTATCCAACCGTTGCTGCTCGGAAAAAACAAGCCCTGCCATAATCGTTCTCTTTGCTTTTTCGCGCGTTTCCAACAGCCCTCTTTCTACCAATAACGTATCGAGACGTAGTTTTTTAGACATATATTCAAGCCCTTTTTTCACTTTTCGGTATCAGATTCTGAACAGTTTTTACAACATTTTCGTTTGTAAAGTCAACTTCTTTCCACAAGTCTTTAACACTGCCATGTTCCACGAATCGATCCGGAAGGCCGATTCTTTTAACTTCTCTGTCGTAATATCCGTGATCACTTTGAAACTCAAGGACTGCCGATCCGAAGCTTCCCTGTACTACAGCTTCCTCCAATGTAACTACAGGAATCTGACGTTCAAATATACTGTGAAGCATTTTTTCATCCATCGGTTTCATGAATCTCGCGTTGACGACTTCTGCATCAACCCCTTGAGAATTCAGAGTCTCAGCAGCTTCCAAAGCAAGAGGAATCGTGGTTCCGAATGTCAATATCACTGCATCTTTTCCGGGTTTCAACACTTCCCAGGATCCTATCTCCAGTTCTTTTGCCTGGTCGTCCACTTCAACTCCAAGAGCGTTCCCTCGCGGATAACGAATGGCTATTGGTCCACCTTCATACTGACAGGCCGTATGAACCATATGCCTGGCTTCATTTTCATCTTTCGGCATCATGATCGTCATGTTAGGCACAGCACGTAAAAATGCAATATCAAAAACTCCCTGGTGGGTCTCCCCATCTGCGCCAACCAGACCGGCACGATCGATACCGAATATGACATTCAGTTTCTGCCGGGCCACATCATGAATCACCTGATCATAGCCTCGTTGCAGGAACGTGGAGTATATAGCAAGAAACGGTTTCATCCCCTGGGTTGCAAGCCCGGCGGACATAGTAGTAGCATGCTGTTCAGCTATACCTACATCATACAGACGATCAGGGAACTCTGCTCCGAACTTCTCCAGTTTCGACCCGAGAACCATAGCCGGCGTAACGGCGACGATTCTATCATCTTTCCGAGCCTCTTCACGCAATGCCTCGCTTATTACCGAACTCCATGCGGGAGGAGCGGATGCAGGTTTGATCTTTTCTCCCGAGTCGATTTTGTAAGGGCCCACGCCATGCCATTTGTCTGTCACGTCGGATTCAGCCGGATGGTAGCCTTTCCCTTTTTGCGTCATAACGTGAACAATAACAGGTCCCTCAGTTTTTTTGGCGTATTCCAGATTTTCCTGCAGATCTTCAAAATCATGACCGTCTACAGGGCCATAATAAGTGAACCCGAGTTCTTCAAAGAACATACCTGGAACGACGAAATATTTCATTGAATCTTTAAGACGTTCAGCCGTAGATGCGACTCTACCACCAATAGCCGGAATCTTTTTAAGAATCCATTCCAGATCATCTTTGACACGGTTATATTTGCCCGCACTTCTCATTCGTCCCAGCGCTCCGTGAAGAGCACCGACGTTCTTAGCTATGGACATTTCATTATCGTTGAGGATAACGGTTACATTTTTCTTCTCATGCCCGATGTGGTTGAGAGCCTCAAGAGCCATGCCGCCTGTAAGGGCCCCATCTCCTATAATGGGAACAACGGAATGATCCTCTTTTTTTAGATCTCTTGCAATCGCCATCCCCATCGCTGCAGAAAGGGAAGTGGAACTGTGACCCGTTTCCCAGACATCGTGTTCACTTTCATTTCGCTTAGGGAAACCGCATAAGCCCTGATACTGACGAAGAGTATCAAAAGCTGGGCCACGGCCGGTAAGGATTTTATGGATGTAAGACTGATGACCTACATCAAAAAGCAATCGATCCTTCGGGCTATCGAACGTACGATGCAGAGCTAAAGTCAGCTCTACAACCCCCAAATTCGCTCCTAAGTGGCCTCCAGTCGTAGATAAATTATTGATAAGAAAATCACGCACATCCTGCGCTAAGTCCAACATTTCCTCCGCCGATAAATTCTTGACGACAGAAGGGTCATTAATATTATTCAGATCCATCAGTGGACCTCCTTCGTTAAAACAATGGTTGCTTCACTTATTTTGACAATAGTTTCCATTTAGAATACTTTTCGACATTCGCAATGATTTTTGCAGCGAAAAAAATGATATTCGTAGAATGATTGATAGCCAAGTATTTGCCGATAGCCTTTCCTCCTACTGTCAAGGCCGCTATCGTACTTGTCATTATAACAGAAAGGACCAGTTGGAAGGTAGAGCCATCTCCATTTCCAAAAGCGACTGCCAGTTGTAAAACCACTACCGCAGAAGCTGTACCGCTTACAATCCCTGCAATATCACCGATTACATCATTACAGAAAGTTGCGAAACGATCAGCATTTCTTACAATTATAACCGCATGCTTCGCTCCGAAAACCTTCTCAGAAGCCATAGAATGAAAAGGGGGCTCCTGACCGGCAGTAGCTGCAATTCCAAGCATATCGAAAAAAACCCCTATTAATGCAATAAAAAACACAATAATGAGACCAATCATCCACGGCACTCCATTCAGAAGGGCTGAAGAAATGACGGAAAAAATAGCCGCTAACACAAAAGTGATAACGGCAATAGTGAAACTAAATGATAAAGATCGTTTCAGTTTTGAGTTCATAATTTACTCCAATTATCGGTGTCGTAGTTATGTAGCCAGGAATGGTCAAAAAACAGTTAAAAATTGCAGCTTAGGTCCAGTAGGTTTTCCCACCCGGGTACCGCGTGTCACCACTTAGGCGGTTCCCCTTTAAACCCGGGTCGAGCACGTCTCCGTCACTCGGACTGGATTGCCACTCAGTCCACACTATAATCGCTGTTTTTTGTCCTTTTGAACAGTCTAGGGAATTTCTCCAGCAGCCTTTAACCGTTCCTTAGCCTCTTTTGCAGTTTCGATTTCATACAGTGCAAACTAAATCATATATCAATGGCCATTCTATATATGATTTCTGAAATACTGTAATCCCCTCGCAACCACTCAAGGCAGGCTACGCTGTACATACAGATATTACTCCATATGATACAGGTTTATACCCCATTTCATAAGGGAAGCTGGCTCAGCTTCCCTTACAAAGATGGGCCTCCACGGAAGCGGGGTCAACGCCCACATGCCTTTGCGGATCGCCCCTCAACCTTAACTCCCAGCACCGACCCAAGGCTGGGCGCCTCAAGCCGGCACAAGGAACTTCATCGATATGCCCTTTGGCGGATTTTTAGGCCCGCCTTCAGGAGCGGAGGACTGACTAGAATACTGCACCATTCCTTGCTTAGCTTTAATATACCATAATCCCGAAGAGGGCTCAAAGAAAAAGAAATCAGTACTCTCTCTGACTCATGTAAGAAATCAATTCAGCAACAGGTGTGCCTTCGGCCTCAAGTTCCCGTAGAATACTCTCCACTGTCTTTTCATATTTTTGTTTTTCCTGTTTCGCACCTTCAAGTCCCAACAGTTTAGGGTACGTACTTTTTTTGTTGGATTCATCGCTTCCTACAGGTTTTCCCAGTTTCTCTTTGTCTCCAGTCACATCAAGGATGTCGTCCTGAATTTGAAAAATCAACCCAACTGCTGCTCCTGCTTCCCGCAATTTTTTCAGCGAATTTTCCTGCAAGCCAGCCAGGTATCCTCCTGTCACAATAGAAAAAGCGATCAATCTTCCGGTTTTGTTCAAGTGGATTGTTTTAAGGGTCTCTACATCTGTTTCCAGGTCTTCATGCTGCATGTCCCACATTTGTCCGGAAACCATTCCCTTAGGTCCAGCCGCGGCAGATAACTGTTGTACGATGAACACCTTTTGATCGGAAGTAAGGTGAGCGTCAGCAGTGATCATTTCAAAACTCATTGTCAGTAAGGAGTCACCAGCAAGTATGGCTGTAGCTTCATCAAATTCTTTATGATTGGTTTTTTGACCCCTTCGCAGATCATCATCATCCATGGCAGGCAAATCATCATGGATGAGTGAATACGTGTGGACCATTTCCAGTGCAACAGCTGCAGATATATATACAGGTTTTTCAGAAGAAAAAGAATCAAAAGTCGCTTTCATCAGAAGGGGTCTCAATCTCTTGCCCCCTGCTTCCATGGAGTACATGATGGCATCACGTAATCTTCCTTCCTCAGTCAACTCTTCTATCCTTTTGTATACTTCCTTGTCAATCCAATCCTTCTGCTCCTGGATATATTTCTTCACTATTCATCCTCCTGTACATCAAACGATTCAAATTCACCATGTTCATTCAAAATTTGTTTCATCTGACCTTCGACACTGGTCAGTTTATCATTACAAACCTTAGATAGTTTCATTCCTTCGTGGTAGTACTGGATCGCTTTTTCAAGCGGAACATCTCCGGATTCCAACTTCTCCACTATTTCTTCCAACTGCTTCATATTTTCTTCGAAAGACGGCTCCTTCTTATCGGTCATGTTCATCATCCTCCCATCCGGTAACTTCACTGTAAATAACACCGCTGTTTATCTGAAGTTTTATAGTTTCACCTTCATCCACATCATCGACGGATTTTATGAGTTCCTTATTTTTGTTATACGGCAAGGCATAGCCCCGATTCATGATTTCCAGCGGATTGACAAGAGAAAGTTGTTGCACGAGTGACTGCCAGCGGTTTTTCTTCTCGTCAATCACCCGAGCCATTTGTTTTTCGAGGCGCCTGTGTAACTGATTGACTTCCGTCTGTTCTCTCTCTACTCGTCTGTCAGGTCTTACTTGGGAGAGACGATTATCCAGTCGATCCAGTGCTTCTTTTTTCTCTTTGAACAGCCTGTTGCCTGAGGCGTGGAACCGATCCATGACTCTGTCAAGGTCCTGTTCCTTCTGCCCAATCAACTGCTTTGGGTATTTAAAAGCATAAGACTTCTCCATTGTCCGCAATCTGTGTTTCGCGTTTTCCACTCTTAAGTCCATCGATTGTTGCAATCTTCTCACCTGGTCCATGAGTCGCTGGTTCAACTCACGCCAATCGGGAACTACGATTTCTGCAGCCCCTGTTGGGGTGGGAGCACGATAATCGGAAACGAAATCAATGATGGTTGTATCCGTTTCATGTCCTACCGCTGAGATAATCGGGATTAGCGAACGGAACGTGGCTCTTGCCACGTCTTCTTCATTAAAGCCCCACAAATCCTCTATAGAGCCTCCGCCTCTTCCGACAATCAGCACATCACAATCCAACTGGCGATTCGCATAATCAATGGCGCGCGATATTGAAGTCGCAGCCTGTTTCCCCTGCACTGTCACCGGCAACACCGATATTTTCACCATTGGAAACCTTCGTTCAACAGTAGTCAGAATATCCCTGATCGCCGCGCCGGTTGGAGAAGTGATTACGCCGATGTGCGAAGGCATCGATGGTAACTTTTGTTTGTATTCCGGAGAAAAAAGACCTTCTTTCATCAATTTTTCCTTCAATTGTTCGAAGGCAATATGTAGATCGCCTACGCCATCCGGCACCATTTCTTTAGCATACAGCTGGTATTGCCCCATCGGTTCATAAACATTGACCTCTCCGCGGATAAGCACGTTCATACCGTTCTCAGGAGTGAAATTGAGATTCCGGTTGTTCCCGGCGAACATTACTGTTTGAATACGGGCACTATCATCTTTCATTGAAAAGTACATGTGGCCACGACTATGATGTTTAAAATTCGAAATCTCACCTCTCAGCCATACTTCTTTCAAGTGTGAGTCTCTACTGATTTTCTGCTTAATGTATCTAGTCAGGGCCGTGACCGTCAAGTAACGATCTTCCACGGTATTCCCTCCCCATGCTACTGATTGATTTTCTTAGCAGCTTCAATCGTGTTGTGCAGAAGCATTGTTATCGTCATAGGTCCTACCCCTTTAGGTACCGGCGTCAGATAAGACGCAACTTGATCCACTGACTCAAAATCGACATCTCCTGTCAATTTGCCGTCTACACGGTTCACTCCGACGTCTATCACTACAGCGCCTTCTTTAATATCATCAGACGTGATAATCGAAGGTTTTCCGATCGCAACTATGAGGATATCTGCCTGTTTGGTGATTTCTTTCAGGTTCTTAGTTTTCGAATGACAATATGTCACCGTAGCATTCCGGTTGAGAAGCAGTTGCCCTACCGGTTTCCCGACCAGGTTGCTTCTCCCTAGGACTACAGCGTGCTTTCCTTCGATCTTAATACCTCTTCTCTCAAGCATGACAATGATTCCATGAGGGGTGCACGGCAGGAAAGTGTCCTGACCTGTCATCATTTTGCCTATACTTACAGGGTGGAATCCGTCCACATCTTTCTCAGGTACGATCGCTTCAATGACCTTTTGTTCCTCTATATGATCAGGGAGGGGTAATTGGACCAGAATTCCATGCACACTTCGATCATTATTCAATTCACTGATTTTCTCCAGAAGTTCCTGTTCAGAAATTGAACTCTCATATTCCCAGAGATCCGCATCCATCCCTATTTTGTTAGAAGCTTTCTGTTTTCCTTTTACATAGGATTTTGAAGCGGGGTCATCACCGATTATAATAACAGAAAGCTTCGGACTGATACTCTTCTCTCTGAGAGAGTCCACTTCTTCTTTCAATTCCTGCCTAATTTCCTGAGCCAGTTCACTACCGTAAATAATTTCCGCTGTCATCTGATAACTCCCCCGTTTCCATATAAATTAACCCATTTTTGAAAGTACGCCGTTCACGAATTTCCCTGAAGCCTCATCACCGAAAGTTTTTGCAAGTTCCACTGCTTCATTGATCGCTACTTGTGTAGGTGTTTCTTCTTCAAATTTCAGCTCGTAAACTGCGATACGAAGAACCGTTTTTTCCACCTTAGGTAAACGATCCAATGACCAATTTTCCAGATTATCCACGATCAGCTCATCCAATTCCTGCTGATGGGAGGTAACGCCCTCCACAAGGGATATAAGAAAATCGTCATTCTCTTCTTCTTCGAGTACGTAGTCCATGGCATGTTGTTTATCCAGGTTTGTTGTAATCATTTGGAAAAGCGCCTGGAACGCTTTTTCTCTAGCAGTCCTTCTTTTCATTATCTTTCCCCTTTCGAACTCATTCCGATTTAAATCATATCATTTACAAATCCGAATTGCGAACAAGATCCGCTTAAGAATATTCAATCATTCCGCCCCTCTCAGCTTCCCTATCATCCATTTTCGTCGATAAAAAAGAATCGGAGCTTAAAGCCCCGATCCTTCTCATTCGAATGTATCCTGTTCTTTTCCTTCCATTTGCACTCCTACAACGTGAACATTCACTTCTTTCACTGAAAGAGAGGTCATGTTCTCTAAAGCCTGCCTTGTGTTTTCCTGTATTTTCTCTGCAGCATCAGGTATGGAAATGCCATAATCCATAACTACAAAAGCTTCAATGACAACGCCTTCCTCGATCAGATCTACCTTGACCCCTTTGCCGTGAGATTTTTTCCCGAGTTTTTCAGCAACCCCGGAAGCGAAATTCCCTCTCATTTCGGCGACACCTTTCACTTCGGACACAGCGATACCTGCAATGACTTCAATGACTTCCGGAGCGATTTCTACGGAACCGAGTGCCGAGCTTTCCGTTACATTCAAATGCTGTTCATCCATTAAGATTTCTCCTCTCCTGTACCCATCACTGAGTAGGTATCGAGAAACTTCGTGTTGAAGTCCCCGCCCTTGAATACTTCATGGTTCATCATTCGCTGATGGAAAGGGATTGTTGTATGGACGCCCTCAACGATAAATTCACTTAGAGCGCGTTTCATTTTAGCGATCGCTTCATCTCTATCTTTGCCATAAGTAATCAGTTTCGCTACCATTGAATCGTAATAAGGGGGAATCATATAACCAGGATATGCTGCAGAATCTACCCTGACACCAAAACCGCCCGGCGGCAGATACATATCGATATAACCTGCCGAAGGCATGAAGTTTTTGAAAGGATCTTCCGCGTTGATCCGGCATTCCATCGCCCAGCCTTCGAATGTGATATCTTCCTGTTTATAAGATAACTGCTCGTCATTTGCAACTTTAATCTGTTCCTTGATCAGGTCTACGCCGGTAACCATTTCCGTAACCGGATGTTCTACCTGAATCCGGGTGTTCATTTCCATGAAGTAGAATTTCTTGTCATTGTGATCGAAGATAAATTCGATCGTACCTGCTCCGGAGTAATTGACCGCTAGTGCGGCCTGAACAGAAGCTTCACCCATTTCTTTACGGATGTCTTCAGTTACAGCCGGGGAAGGTGTTTCTTCAATCAGTTTTTGGAGACGCCGTTGGACCGAGCAGTCTCTCTCTCCCAAATGAATCGCATTGCCATGATTATCAGCCAGCACCTGTATTTCTACGTGACGGAAATCTTCGATGAACTTCTCGAGATATACTCCAGGATTACCAAAAGCAGTCTCCGCCTCCTGTTGAGTCATTCTGATACCCTCGATCAGTTCTTTTTCATCACGAGCTACGCGTATCCCTTTTCCGCCGCCGCCGGCAGTGGCCTTGATAATTACAGGGTAGCCTATTTCTTCGGCCACCTCTTTGCCTTCTTCTACATTCTGAATGATGCCTTCAGAGCCAGGTACTACCGGAACTCCTGCTGCCTCCATCGTTTGCCGCGCTACATCTTTCGTACCCATTTTCTGAATAGCATACGCAGAGGGACCAATGAAAGTGACATTACATTCCTCACACATCTCGGCGAATTCAGCATTCTCAGCGAGGAATCCGTAGCCTGGATGGATAGCATCAGCACCAGTCATCGTTGCAGCACTTAATATATTCGTATAGTTCAAATAGCTGTCCTTACTTAACTTAGGCCCTACACAGTAGGCCTCATCAGCAATTTGTACGTGAAGAGCTTCTCTATCAGGTTCTGAATAAACGGCAACAGTTTCAATATCCATTTCTTTGCAGGCACGGATAATCCGAACTGCAATTTCTCCTCTGTTTGCGATCAATATTTTTTTAATCAAAAGCTCCCACCTCTCCTTAACGTTTCACACGGAAGAGCGGCTGGTTATATTCGACCAATTCTCCATCGCTTACCAGGATTTCAACGACTTCCCCTGAAACTTCCGCTTCAATTTCATTGAATAATTTCATCGCCTCGACAATGCAAACTACCGAGTCTTCAGCCACTTTGTCCCCTACCTGGATATAAGGATCATCTTCCGGAGCGGGTGCATGATAAACGGTACCCACCATCGGCGATTTGATTTCATAATCATAGTCAGTCGAGTTTTGTTCCGCTTGGTCTGACTCTTCCTTATTATCGCTTTTTTCTTCCTTGACCGTATTCTGTTCCTCCCGGGGCACAGGTGGCTGCGTCGGCTGTTTCTGTACTTCAGGCTTTACTTCTGGCGCAGGGGCTGGAGCAGGAACCGCTCCCCCCTGTTTTTTCAAGGTCACTTTACTTTCTCCTTCTTTGTATTCAAACTCCTGGATACTTGATTCATCAATCAATTTAATTAGTTCTCTTATCTCCTGTACCTTTAGCATGAACTGGCACTCCTTTATGTAAAATATCTTCAAAATGAGTTCTTGTTTATTTTACGACAGATATTTCTACCCTGCAACTTCATAGAAAGCGATTTCATATTTTTGGAGTATGCAAAAGTTTGAAATTGTTTCTCATCTTCTGTTAATAGTTTCTTTTGACTTATGAAAAACACCTCCGAGATATCGAGAATCCCGGAGGAGTAAATCATATTAGGCACGCGACACATATTTTCCTTCATCAGTGCTTATAAGCAGGATGTCTCCCTGGTTCACAAAGAAAGGAACCTGTACAATCAAACCTGTTTCAAGTGTCGCGGGTTTCGTTCCGCCACTGGCAGTATCACCTTTGACTCCGGGTTCCGTTTCCGTCACTTCAAGTTTTACGTTCTTCGGAAGATCTACGTCAATCGTCTCCCCCTCGTACGTTTGAATGGAGACTTCCATGTTCTCTATAAGAAAATTAAGTTTGTCCCCGATTTGCTTTTCGGGCAATTCCACCTGATCGAAGGTTTGAGTATCCATGAAGGTATGCATCTCGCCTGAAGAAAAGAGGTACTGCATCTTTCTCGTTTCAATATGAGCGCGGTTTACTTTTTCACCGCCACGGAAAGTTTTTTCTTGAATATTCCCGTTGCGCAGATTTCTCAATTTGGTACGGACAAAAGCCGCCCCTTTTCCGGGTTTGACGTGCTGGAAGTCCATTACGCTCCATATGCCACCATCGACTTCAATTGTAAGTCCTGTTTTAAGATCATTAACTGATATCATTTTTATTTCCTCCAAATTTATAAGATTATCAATTCTTTCGGGGAGTGATTCAGCGGTTCATTACCTTCTTCGGTGATCACCGTATCATCTTCGATTCTGCAGCCGCCTGTACCCTGGACGTATATCCCGGGTTCTACAGTCACTACCATTCCAGGTTTCAATTCTACATCAGATCGGTGTGATAAACCAGGACCTTCATGAACGTCAAGTCCGATGCCATGACCGGTCGAATGACCAAAATAACTTCCGTACCCTTTTTCATTAATCACATCTCTTGTAAGTGCATCTGCTTCTTTACCGGTCAGACCTGCTTTCAGTCCATCCATTCCTTTTTTCTGAGCTTCCAGTACGGTCGCATAAATCTCTTTCTGTTTGTCGGAGATCTCGCCTACGGACACAGTTCTCGTTATGTCTGAACAATACCCTTTGTAAAGAGCACCGAAATCAAGAGTGACTAATTCTCCGGTTTCGATTTTCTTCTCTGATGCTACTCCATGAGGAAGAGCAGAGCGATAGCCGCTAGCCACGATGATATCGAAACTTGATGAAGTGGCGCCTTTCTTTCTCATGAAGAACTCGAGTTCATTCGAGACATCTATCTCTTTTACACCAGGCTTGATGTAAGTAAGTATATGGTCGAATGCTTCATCTGCGATTTTCGCTGCCTCCCGGAGAATAGAAATTTCTTCCGATGATTTAACCATACGAAGCGTTTCTACTATCCCTGCTACCGGAACAAGCTCCCCTGAGATTTTTTCATTGAAGATCTCGTATACGCTATAGGTGAGGTGTTCTTTTTCAAACCCTATCTTCTCTGTGTTAGTGCTACGAAATTGAGCAGCTATCTCTTCAGACATAGGTCCTTTATGTTCCACTATTTCAAACTCCGTCACTTGATCTTCCGCCTGTTCGACATATCTGAAATCAGTGACTAATTTAGCAGAGTCTTCAGTTATCAATACAGCACCGGATGTTCCGGTGAATCCCGTTATGTACCTTCTGTTTTTATCACTTAAAATAAGTAGTCCGTCAATCCCTTTCTCTTTCATAGACTCACGGATTAGCTTGAGCTGAGTCATGTATACAGATCCTCCTCTTTAAATACTTTTAAACTCTCCTTACTAAGTGTACCATAAGGCTCTACACCTTCACTACTCCCGGCTTCTTGAGTTGGGTTCAGAACGATTCTTCAGTGGTATTCTACAAGTTTTTTTAAATAAATTTCCGAAATCATGATAAAAACATCTTAATTAGTGGTATAACATAAATATAAGAGCTTTGAAAGGAGGACTCCCATGGCACGCAGATGGTTTACGTGGATGATATATGTTCTTATCGGTCTAGCCGCCTTCTACGTCGTTTCACAATTATTGACAAATACGACAGGCTTTCTTTCTTCTATAATTGTGATGGTCGGAATAGCAGCTGTCATCTATGGGCTCATTTACTTTTTGTTTATCCGCAAGCGGCTCGGGAGCGGTGCCGGAAGTGGAAATACAGATGATATGAAAAAATATAAGCAAGCCGTCAAGCAATCGAAACAGAAGTACGGCAAACCTGCGGGTGAAACTACCAAACAATCGAAACCACCGAAGAAACAGACAAAAAAAAGAAAAGCCTCTCCTTCTCACCTAAGGGTGATCGAGGGTACAAAAGGTAAAAACAAAGACGATAATCATGTTTCATTCTGAAAATAAAAATGAAACAACATCACCCTAATTTCGAACCTTCGTCTATCCCACTTTCGGCCACTTTTTATGGTTTCACCCGTAATATGTATAAGTCCTTGCCTCAATCTTCTATTCAACCAATTCTGAGCGATGTCGCTTTTCAGCCTTTCAATTCTCAAAAAAATATATAAACATCACCAGAAGCATTCAATTCATACACACCAAACCCTTTACGGAGGAATATCTTTAAAACCACTATAAACTCCCGCTTCCCATTCAAGTAAAAAGGTCGGTCCCCGGCCTTTTTTTCTTGTCGCGACCCTGGATGAGGTATAAAAAAAGACGCTTCTCAGGCGTCTTCTTCACTTTTTTTATGAATATGCATAAGTGTTTCCCTGCGGGAGGAATCTTCTTCAAAATATTGGACCAAATCACCAATCCTATCGATGGAATCCCAGCTTAAATGGTGCTCGATACCTTCGACTTCTTCATATATTTTATCCTTCTCCACTCCGATGATCTCCAGGAAATTCTCAAGAAGTTCGTGGCGATAAACGAGGCGTTTCCCTATCTTTTTTCCCTTTGTCGTAAGAATAAGGCCTCTGTATTTCTCATAAGTCAAATATTCATCCTTGTCCAGTTTTTGAACCATTTTCGTTACTGAAGAAGGATGAACACTGAGGTTTTCAGCTATATCCGACACTCTGGCATATCCTTTATTCTCAATTAATAAATAAATTTGCTCAATATAATCTTCCATACTAGGTGTGGGCATAATATACCTCCGTTATCAATCAGATCATCCTTTAAAAATCATACACTAATTACAAATTGTAAACAACTCGGATTCTTCCTCTTTTGAATGTGTAATTCTTCTCCATTTCCTTTTTGCCTTAGGGTATGTTATCGATTGTTGTTGATCTACATCTATAGGCGCGGAGGCTTTGCACAGGTATGACATAGAAATTCGATGAATTCCCTGTAGTCGCTTCCGTTATTTTCTGAGTTCATGCCGTGATCCAGATAGCTGTCTCCCCCTTCGCACTAAAACCCACAACCGTCTTTATTTCATCTTTGACCATGGATAAACCCACGGCTTTATCCATGTGGCACCTGAAAAAGAGCACCCGTGTCCATTACGGATGCTCTTTCTTTAAAATTTAAAGGCCACATTTTAATTGGGCATTACAGTTTGTGCATGTGTTGCAGCCACCGATATCCTCGATTGTTCCCTGTCTACAAACAGGGCATGTATCCCCAACTTCAGAACCGATTGATACATTAGTAGACTGTAATTCCTGAACTGTATCCATCAGCACTACCTGTCTTTGTTCATCTTCGAATTCAAATGATTCCTGTTCCCCATCAAACTCACTTTGTTCTGCTTTCAATGTAAGCACCTGTGAATCTCTGCTTCCATCCACATACACGGTTCCTCCTTTGGCACCACCGCGGTACAATCTTTCATAAACAGACTGTACTTGCTCCACAGAGTAACCCTTAGGCGCATTCACCGTTTTAGAGATGGAGCTATCCACCCACCTTTGGATTATACATTGTGTATCTGCGTGGGCTTCCGGAGTCATAGACATGGCAGTCACAAACCAATGAGGTAAGTCGTTCTCATCGGCTTCCGGGTTGTTGTCGAGATACTCCTGAACGATTTCAGCTTTCACTTCAATGAATTTACCCAGACGTCCGCTTCGATAATAGGAAAAGGAGAAGTACGGCTCTAATCCGGTACTTACTCCAGCCAT
The DNA here is from genome assembly GCF_900156645.1 of Salimicrobium flavidum. Taxonomy (GTDB): domain Bacteria; phylum Bacillota; class Bacilli; order Bacillales; family Halobacillaceae; genus Salimicrobium; species Salimicrobium flavidum. The sequence goes on along the minus strand of NZ_FTOC01000001.1, from coordinate 130,908 downwards.
AGTACCAGTAGAGCCTGTAGGGGCTACCGTCAGTAAATGGGAGTTCCTGATCCCATTTTCAAGGATAGCTTCCTTGACATGTTCAGGCATCCCCTTCATGTATCCGGTATTGATGAACCTATGGCGTTTTTCCATCGTCTCTTCATCCGTATCCCCTACAAGGAAAGGAAAGCTTCCTTTTTCTTTCGCAAGTTCTACAGACGTTTCATAAGCTGTTACTGCAATTGTTTCAAAAATCTTTTCGACCAATTCATCCCCTTGCTTTGATCCATATTCCGTTTCACAGTATATCAGCAAATCGTGAAGTCCCATTACACCAAGACCGACACGACGCTCTCCTAAAGCCTGTTTTTTGTTTTCTTCAAGGAAGTAAGGGGTGGAGTCAATTACATTATCCTGCATCCTTACACCTGTTCTTACGGTGTTTTTCAGTTTTTCATAATTTACAGTTTTGGAGGTTTTATCAGCCATTTCAGCCAGGTTTACTGCCGCAAGGTTGCAAACACTCCACGGGGCGAGTGGTTGCTCCCCACAAGGATTTGTAGCAACGACTTTTTGACCGTATGCCGTTGCATTTGTTTTATCATTTGCATTATCAATGAAGAAAATACCCGGCTCTGCTGAGTAGGTCGCGCAAATATTGATAAGGTTCCATAGTTCCTGTGCTGCAATCTTTTTGTAAGTCCGCACAGCCATACCCTTGTCTTTCCATTCCCTCACATCACCAATATGTTGCCACTGATCATTATAGTATTTCATTTCTTCCGTTGTATAAGACTCCACATCCGGAAAACGGAGAGAATACATCTCCTCTTTTTCCACTGCTTCCATGAATTCATCTGTTATACAGACGGAAATATTTGCGCCGCTCAGAAAATCGGAATGATGTACAGAATACGTCCCTCCATCACGCAACTTTTCTTCAGCTTCCCGGATGGATTGGTTCGTAAAACCTCCTTGGCCGTCGATACCTTTGAAATTCAGAACACTTTGATAGAGATCTCGTTCCTTTTCTGAGAGAGGTTGGAATTTCAACTTATCCTGGGCAAGTTGTTTAATCTGATTGTCCGTCGTATTTTCAATCAAATAACGAAGAATTCTAGGATTCTGCATCTTAGAAATGATGAATTCCACAATATCAGGGTGCCAATCGGACAGCATGATCATCTGAGCGCCCCTGCGTGATCCTCCCTGTTCCACCAGGTGCGTAAGTTTCGCAATGTCATCCAGCCAGGACACAGAGCCAGAGGACTTGCCGTTCACTCCTCTTGCCAACGTGTTTCTTGGCCTGAGTGTGGAACCGTTCGTTCCTACTCCACCACCACGAGACATGATTTCCATGACCTGTTTACGGTGATCGGAGATACCTTCTCTCGAGTCCTGGATAAAAGGCATCACATAACAATTAAAATAAGTAACCTCTTTTTCAGAACCCGCTCCGTAAAGCACTCTTCCAGCGGGGACGAAATTCATGGAAGATAATTCTTCATAAAATTCGTTGAAACTGTGTTTTTTCTCTTCTTCAGTAGTTTCTACGAGAGACAATCCTGTAGCATTTCTTTTAGCGATCTGTTCATAATAAACCTCAAGGGGTTTGTCGATCGTATCCAATCCACGGCTGACGACCCCATCTGCTTCCTCTTCGTCCAGAACATGAGCGAACTCGTCTTCGACTTTCACTCTGGCCTCCCTTTTTTCCCAGTCTATGGAAGTTATAAAACCGAATCCTCTTGCAGGAAATTTAGGGTCGGCCCTGACTGTAAGAACGACGAAATCCCCTTCTTTCAATGTAATGCGTTCCGTATCTTTGAATGCGTATCTGTCGAGCATAACGAGTCGTGACACTCCATGATGGGTAATCGTCATGTCTTCGGTCACCTCAAAAACCTGAGGAAATAATTTGATATCCTCATTCAATTGACGCACATCTATCTTCGTCTGTACTTTCGTAGAGGTACTTGTTGTCATACTACCCTCTCCTTTTCCGAAATCATTACTTCTACTTAATAACATACCACACTCACAAAAATTTAATCAATATATTGTGTTCCTTTTATAAAAAAACACAATATATTGTGTTTTTGAACAATGAAGAATAATTTTGTCAACTATGAAATTGTATAAAAACAGTCTTCTGAGAGAGTTTAACAAAGAAACTTCTTTCAATCATTCTCTTTTTAAAAAAATTTGTTCCTTGCAAAGATCACTTACAACTGAATCCATCCATAGCATACAATTGATTTTATAACCCGGTAAAGGAAAAGAAATCTTTGAAATTGAGGGGGGAACTGCTTATAATAGATTAGGAACAATATTTAGTAAGGGGGGAACGACATTATGAATTGGTGGATACTCTTAGGTATCGTCGTCGTTTTAATTGCCTTTTCTGTTTACCGATATATAAAATCGAAAAGAATTCTGACTACCTTGACAGAAGACGAGTTTAAACAGGGATATCGCAAAGCACAGCTGATTGATGTAAGAGAACCGAAAGAATTTGATGGCGGGCACATACTGGGTGCACGTAACATCCCACTATCTCAGATGCGAAATCGTACAGCTGAAATCCGGAAAGACAAACCTGTCTATCTTTATTGCCAGAGCGGGGCACGCTCTACGAGAGCTGCAATGCTTCTCAACAAAAAAGGATATAAAGATCTGAATCATCTTCAAGGAGGCTTCAAGAAGTGGTCAGGAAAGATCAAAGCTAAGAAATAACTCTCTATTCTGAAAGAGTTCATAAGTAAGGCCCGAACAGTTTGTCTGTCCGGGCCTTTTATATTTCCTGCGAGCGATTCCTCTTATTTGTGAGCGTATTTCAATACCGGTTTTCTTGCAGCTGTCGTTTCATCAAGTCTTCCTACTACCGTGGAATAAGGAGCTTCCTGAACTATCTCAGGATCCTTCTTCACTTCTTCCGCTATCTTTTCCATCGTTTCAATAAATCCATCTAGCGTTTCTTTCGCCTCTGTTTCCGTAGGTTCGATCATCATCGCTTCTTCTACATTCGTCGGAAAATATATGGTCGGCGGATGATAACCGAAATCAAGCAGTCGTTTAGCCATATCTAAGGTCCGCACTCCCAGTTTCTTCTGTATTTTTCCTGAAAGGACGAATTCATGCTTACAGTGCTGGGTGAAAGGGAGTTCAAAGGAGTCTGAGAGCCTCCTCATCATATAGTTTGCGTTAAGTACTGCATACTCACTCACACGTTTCAATCCCTCCGCTCCCATCGTCCTTATATAGGTATACGCCCTTAAATTGATGCCGACATTCCCGTAGTAAGGCTTCACCCGACCGATCGAACGTGGACGATCATAGTCGAACGTATAAGATTCCCCGCTTTTTGTCAGCAGAGGTTTCGGGAGATAAGGTTCAAGTTCTGCAGTAACCCCGACAGGACCGGACCCGGGACCACCGCCACCGTGAGGCCCTGTGAACGTCTTATGAAGGTTAAGATGCACCACATCGAAACCCATATCCCCGGGTCTGGTGTACCCTAAAATCGCATTCAGGTTAGCGCCATCATAATAGAGTTTTCCTCCAGCTTCATGAACAATCGCAGCCATTTCTACAATATCTTCTTCAAACAGACCGAGTGTATTGGGATTCGTAAGCATTAATGCAGCAGTACGATCATCCACGAGCCGCTTCAGATCTTCAATGTCTACAAGCCCCCGCTCATTCGTTTTCACTGTAACCGCTTCGAAGCCGGCTACTGTCGCGGATGCCGGGTTTGTGCCATGAGCTGAATCCGGCACGATCACTTTTGTACGATCCATATCTCCATTATTTTCATGAAAGGAACGGATCATCATCAGTCCTGTCCATTCTCCTTGAGCCCCTGCAGCCGGCTGAAGAGTGACTGTGTTCATGCCGGTGATTTCGGCCAGAGATTCCTGTAAGTCGTACATCCAGTATAGAGTTCCCTGAACTGTACTCTCCTCCTGATAAGGGTGGATGTGACTGAACCCTGGAAGCCTGGCTACGTCTTCGTTAAGTTTAGGGTTATATTTCATAGTACAGGAGCCAAGCGGGTAAAAACCGGTATCCACACCGTGATTTCTGGTAGAAAGGCCGGTATAATGCCTGATGAGTTGCAATTCACTGACCTCCGGAAGCTCCGCTTTCTCTTTACGTATATACGAATCCTCGAACATATTTGCAACGTCCATATCCGCTACATCATTTTCTGGGAGACTGAAACCGGTTCTGCCGGTTTTGCTCCTTTCAAAAATTAACGGGTACGCTTCTTTACTCATGAAATCCCCCCAATAATTCTGCGAACTTTTCTATCTCCTCTTTCGATCGAAGTTCTGTGACAGCGACCAGCATACTTTTTCCGTATTTACTATCTACCCTGCTTAAGTCGAACCCACCGATAATTCCATGCTGATACAATTTTTTGTTGGCTTCTTTCACCGTAATAGGTATTTGAATGACCAGTTCATTGAAAAAAGGTCCCTTCCCAAGCAGAGATAACCCTTTCGATTCCACACATTTTTTCAAATACATAGCTTTTTGAATATTCATTTCAGCCATCTTGAATAATCCATCTTTTCCGAGTGAAGTGAGAGCTACGCTGGAAGCAAGAGCGTTCAATGCCTGATTTGAGCAAATATTCGAAGTTGCCTTCTCTCTTCTTATATGTTGTTCTCTTGCCTGCAGAGTGAGGACGAATCCTCTCTCTCCGTCTTCATCTACCGTCTCTCCCACCAAGCGCCCCGGAATTTTTCTCATCAGCTTTTTAGTGACAGCGAAATATCCACAATGCGGTCCTCCAAACTGAGCGGGAATACCAAAAACTTGTGTATCTCCGACTACAATGTCCGCCCCGAAATCTCCAGGAGGAGTGAGATACCCGAGAGCCAGTGGATTTGCAGATACGATGAACATGGCCTTCCTCGCTTTTTCATTCATCAGCTCCCTGATTTCCCTAAGAGGTTCCACCTGCCCGAGAAAATTCGGGTATTGCACAACTACAGCAGCCACATCATCTGATAAGTGTTCATCAAGTTCTTCGAAGGAAACTGTCCCGTTCTCTTCCCCTATGAACGTAAGCTCAAGACCATGGGCCCGGGCATAAGTTTTAATCACATCCAATGAATCAGGATGAGTCGCTTCACTAAGGAGGACCTTTTTCTTTTTCGTTTGAGCGGCAGCTAGCGTTATAGCTTCAGCCAGAGCTGTACCTCCGTCGTACATGGAGGAGTTTGCGACATCCATCCCCGTGAGGTCTGCTATCATCGTTTGAAACTCGAATATAGCCTGCAGTTCCCCCTGAGAAATTTCCGGTTGATAAGGGGTATAGGCTGTGTAAAATTCTGACCTTGAAATAACGTGATCGACCACTGATGGAATATAGTGATCATAGACACCTGCCCCTAAAAAAGAAGTGTACTGGCGCAAATTCGAATTTCTTTCAGAAAGATTCCTCATTTCCTGCATAAGAGAATACTCATTTTCAGGAGGTTTCAATTCCATCTCCCTATCCAGTCTGACTGTTCGAGGGATATCGGAAAATAATTCATCGGTCGACTCTACTCCAATCGATTGAAGCATGTCTGATTTATCTTCTTTTGTCATGGGTAAATACCTGAATTCCATTACACTTTCCTCCTACCGCTTATAAAATGGGAGTGCTGTCACTTTCGCTTTCAATATCTTTTTTCGCACCTGAACGTATATAATTTCATCAATAGATGTATGCCTAATATCCAGCAGAGCAAGACCCAGGTTTTTTTGAAGAGTCGGGGATTGTGTGCCGCTTGTAACAAAACCTATCTCTTCATCCTTTTCAGAGAAAATTTTGTAATTAGTCCGCGGTATGCCTTTATCAAGCATTTCAATTCCAACCATTTTCCTTTCCGTACCATTCGATTTTTGATCCTTCAAAACAGATTTACCGATAAAATCCATCGATCTGTCTGCCTTCACTGCAAAGCCGAGCCCGGCTTCAATCGGGGTTATAGTTTCTGTAAGCTCCTGCGAATATAGAGGGAGACCTGCCTCGAACCTCAATGTGTCTCTGGCACCGAGACCAACCGGCTTTATCCCGGATGCTTCCCCTGCCTCCAGACAAGCTCTCCACAAATCAACTGCAGATGTTGAAGGGAGATAAATTTCAAAACCATCTTCTCCTGTGTAACCTGTCCTGGAGACAATCGCCTTCCCTTCCACCTGATCAAACTTCACGCCCGATTCAAAACGGAAAAACTTGATATTTTTCAACTCTGTCGAAGTGATGGATTGAAGAATATCTTGTGCCCTTGGACCCTGGATCGCCAGCTGAGCGTATGCAGCAGACTCATCAGTAATGTCTACCCCTTCAGTACGGTGATCGAGGAGCCACTGCAAATCTTTTTCCTTATTAGCGGCGTTCACTACGAGTAAGTATTCTCTATCACTGAGATGATAAACGATAAGGTCATCCACAGTACCTCCATGTTCATAACACATCAATGTATACTGGGCCTTCCCGGGGGTCAGTTTTTCTATATCGTTCGTCAGCATGCGATTCAGAAATTCCACAGCGTCGTCCCCTATTACCAGGATTTCTCCCATGTGGGAAACATCGAACAACCCCGCTTGTTCACGCACTGCATAGTGTTCTTCCTTTATTCCTGAGAACTGGACCGGCATTTGCCAGCCTCCAAAATCAATCGTTTTGGCATTTAATTTTATAAATTCCTCGAACAGGGGAGTTTTTCTACCTTGACTCATCCGTCTTCCTCCTTTTGGATCCGAATAAAAAAAGAGACTTTTCCCTTGTAGAAAAAGTCTCTGTCCTGTAACCGGAAAGTTTAACGTCTAGGCGCTTGCTTCGTAGGTGGCCTGCATAAGCAGACACTCTCCAGAGGTGCGTCCCGTGAAAGTCTTTGCTGCCTGAGAGATTCGCTGTATGCTTGCTCCTTCGGCGCTGCATTTGTTTTTAATGAGATGCAGTCTCTCCCTCCACGGTCATCCGCGTCGAATATGTAATTGAACTCAAAGCCTTTATAATTGTAAGCAGTACAATTATATCACACCCTTTTGTAATATTTCATTCAATTTCAAATTTTCCAACATGATTTATTCCAACCCATTTAAAATGAAAAGAAGGAATTCGGAGAGAGATGTCGAATATATAATTTATAACAAAAAGATGAGGTGATATATGCTTTGAATGCCAAAGAACTAAGTGAGAAGATAATCAAAGACGCTCTAAAGCGTGAGGCGTCAGATATCCACTTTATCCCTGGCCCTAACGAAATTCTCATTTATTATCGGGTCAACGGAGAAAGAACTTTTCATCACTCGATCGCTCCCCCTATTTACCGTAAGTTACTGACTTACTTGAAGTTTTCTTCTGAAATGGACATAGGAGAAATAAAATTCCCCCAAAATGGGAAAATGGCCTTTTCATTCAGCGGAAATAGTGTCGATCTCAGACTCTCCACCCTTCCCCTTACCTCAACAGAAAGTCTGGCAATACGCTTGTTACCCACCACCCAAGGTCTTCCCATTCAGCGACTTTTCCTATTTCCTGAGCAATTGAATAAAGTTACCAGCTGGTGTAATTTTAATTCAGGCTTGATTCTTTTCACAGGTCCTACCGGGTGCGGAAAATCGACTACTCTTTATGCATTGATGGAATTACTCATAGCAGATGGTACATTTCAGATAGTCACACTCGAAGATCCAATCGAAAAATACATCCCGGGCATTATTCAGGTTCAAATCAATGAAAAAACGGGGTTCACTTATGACGAAGGGTTGAAAGCTGCATTAAGACACGACCCAGACGTTATCATCGTTGGAGAACTCAGAGACGAAGCAACCGCCCATTTCGCTATGCGTGCCGCCCTTAGTGGTCACCTGGTTTTCAGTACGCTCCATGCTAAAAATGCGAGTGGCACCATTCAAAGACTAAGGGAAATGAAAATTTCAGAAGTTGATATGCAACAAACGATTCGTGCAATCGCAAGCCAAAGGTTACTGCTTTCCCCCCCTTTAAGAAGAAGAGCAGCCATCTTAGAAATATTAGACAATGAATCGCTTGCCTGTGCTCTGAACGATCGTCCCTTCATTTCCTCTCAAACTTTCCCCCACATGAAAAAGAAAGCCTGGGCTTATGGTTTCATTCAAGCCTAAACTTCTCCCCATTCCTGTACAAATCCATTTTTTCAAAAGAATGTTCCCGCTATTGGAAAAAGGCTATCCTCTTCATCAAGCCCTGAATATCACCGGCTGGGATGAGGAGTTAAAACCTTTGACCTCTGAACTTCTTTTCCATTTCAAAAAAGGAGAGCAGATGGAAGACGCTTTCGCCAAAGCAGGGTTTTCTCAAATAGTTATTTCATTTCTTTATTTCGGAAAGATACGCAAGGATTTCCCTTCTCTATTTCGGCAATGTTATCAACTACTCTCCATTTCTTACGAGACGAAAAAGAAATTTCTCCATACTCTCAGATATCCAGTGATTCTGCTTTTTTTTCTCACCATCACATTTTTCTTTATGAAGAAATCTGTGATACCCAGCTTTGAAAATTTATATGCTCATGAAGAGGACAAACCATGGTCGCTTTATATCTTTCATGTTATGGACTACACCATTACCATTATGACTTTTCTTTTCATCATACTCTTAATAGTTCTAAGTATTTATAAACTATGTTCCCCCTCTCTTTCGATTGAAAAGAAACTCAAAATTTACAGGTTTCTCCCCTATGTCCAAACTATCAAATCTTACACCGTCAGTTATCAATTCGCGATTCATGCAAGTTCTATGCTGAAAGCAGGGTTCTCACTGAATGAAGTGCTGAACATCCTAATCACACAGCCGAAACAACAAGAACTATCCTTCAGCGCAAATACAATGCTGCGCTCTCTTTCCGAAGGGAACACACTTGGTATGGCAGCGAATGAATCCATACTGATGCGCAGAGAGATGATATCTGTTTTTCACGAAGCCAACGACAATCAGGCTCTGGCAGACGAACTATCTTTACTCGCTTTTATGTTTCTGGAACAACTTAAAACGAAAACCGAAAAGACGATTCAATTGATCCATCCTGTCTTTTTGACAATCGCTGCGGTGATCATAATTTCTATTTATCTTTCGATTATGCTTCCGTTATATAACTGGATTCAGGTGTACTAAAGATTAGCTGTAAGCGTCTCTTTCTTCATGATGATAATGAAAAAACAAAACTCACGAGGTGGATAAAAATGAAAAATGATTCCGGCTTTACCCTGATCGAAATGCTGGTAGTTCTTTTGATTATAACTGTTCTATTGATTATCGCTCTCCCGAACATTACTGAAAACAATAACACTATCCGAACTAAAGGTTGTGAAGCCTTCACTCTTACTGCTGAAGCACAAGTAGAAGCATACTATATGAAAAACGGAACCTTCCCAGCAACATTGGATATTCTGGAAGAGGAAGGGTATTTGAAGCAGGCTACCTGTCCGAACGGTGATACACCGGCTTATGACAGTTCCACTGGAGCAATCACAGCTGATGTTACACAACCATAAGGGCTTCACCATGCCCGAAATACTGATCGTTCTGTGTTTTCTGACTATGTCATTAGCCATTGTACTTCCCAATCAGCATTTGACTTACTCCGGTTTATCAGAAAAAAGAGTCATCGATCAATTCACCGACAATATGCATTATATTCAACAGTTAAGTGTCCAAAAAGGTATAGTACACACGGTTTACATCGATACTTCCAATAACTTTTATCAAATGTACAAAGACTGGAACTCTTCAATTCTGATGACCGAAGAGTTCCCTCCCGACTGGGAAATCGAACTAACTTCCCTGAAACCCTATACAAGTTTTAATAGAAACGGAACTGTCAACAACCCCGGCACGATGTGGATCCATACGAACCAAAAAACATATAAAATCATTTTCCCCTTCGGAAGGAATGGAGTGGTAGTCCATCAACAATAAAGGATTTGTCCTTCTGGAAGCTATAGGTGCTTTAGTTCTATTGACCATCTTTTGCGCTGTTGTCTTCCCTTCTTTCATGACAACGAAAAGTTCAATAGAACAACTAAAAGCAGAAAGAGAAGTTATGGTAAAGTTACACGACTATATATTGCTGGATTCAGAAAGCGGAGAAATCGAATATAAACATCCAGTATCTGTGAGCTATAATCAGGGAAAGTATTGCGCCACATGGGAGGCACGACATCCTTATGAAGTCTGTTTTTATGATTGAGCATGGAAAAGGTTTTACGTTAGCTGAAGTGCTGTTATCACTCACTGTACTTATGACCACACTTATTATTCTAGTACCGCTCATGTATCACTTAAGACCTGAAGATTGGAACGAAGATTGGTCCCATCATCAGTTTGTATACCTGATTCAGGAGGAGTTGAACACTGCCTCTTCCATTGAAGCCGGTGGTAATGTATTAAGCCTTATAAACAGTGAAAATGAAACTATAACAATAGAGAAGTATCAGAATATGGTAAGGCGTAGGGTCAGTGGTAGAGGACATGAAGTATGGCTTTATAATGTAAATAGTATCGACTTTTCTTATACGTTTGGAGAAGTACAGACGGAAATCGTTTTCAAAGGTGGGGGAAGATTTGATAAAATATTTTTCATTCCTGAAAAATGAACAGGGTATATATTACCCTTTCGTCCTTGCTTTCTGTTCACTTTTCCTCCTTGTTTCTTTCTATTTAATTCACTCTTATCATCTGAATCTTGATTTGAATAATTCTATGAAGGACAGCTATCAGATCCAACAATATTATCAGTCTGCTTACAACAACTGGTCTCCTTTCATAAAAGCCTCACAAAGCTTTCCGTTGACAATCGAACGCTCTTTCGAAGACGGAAGTGCCTCGGTTTCATGTACAAGAATTTCTGATGCGGCTACCTGTGAATACAATATCACTTACAAAGAATTATTCAAAAGTTACAGACACATGTATGAATTCCCATAATTACAACGTAACCTTTATTTACATCCTTCTTATTCTCGTATATAATATGAATGATAGTTTAATACGAAGGAGGGGAAGAAGTATGGATCGTATGTTTCGTACGCTGGCCTTTTGGACAGGGATATTCGCTGTCATGTTCTATGCTGGTGACATGATGGAAGCATCATTAATATCTTTGGCTCAAACTGCCTTTTTCCTTGCAATAGGCTTTCTCAAGCTGTCTGAACGTATGTATGTTTACATATTTTTCTCTTATTTGACAGTCTTTATGATTGGTTTCACTTATTATACTTCATTCATTTTGCAACCAGGATTCGGTCACTAAAAAAACTGTTCCATAAGTGCAGCACACTTATGGAACAGTTTTTTTATGTCAAAAATGGGTTTGCCTTTCTTTCCTCGCCTACTGTCGTAGGATCCCCGTGGCCGGGATATATTTTCATATCATCTCTCAATGTAAGCAATTCTTCCAAAATGGCATCAAGCAACTGCTCATGATCCCCACCGGGAAGGTCCGTACGCCCAATCCCGCCACGAAACAGTGTATCCCCAGCGATCGTAAATCGTTCATTTCTGAAAACCAGAGCTACACTGCCGGGGGAATGACCAGGGACATGGCGGGCTTCAAAAGAAAAGGAACCGATTTTCTGTTCCCCCATCTCCAGTATGAAATCGGGACCTGAAGCAGAAATCGGGTCCATTCCGAACCATTCCGACCCATTTTTCCCTGGGTCCTCCAGCCAGTCCGATTCATCCAGGTGGAGATAAACCGGAGCCTTGTAATGATTTCTGGTGGCTTCAAGTGCACCGATATGATCGAAATGAGCATGAGTCAATATAATTGCCTCTACCTCCAGCTCTTTATCCTTCAAAAAAGTGTGGAGCTTTTCAAAATCTCCCCCAGGATCGACGACTAACGCTTTTTTGTCTTGATAAATGACGTACCCATTCGTACCTAAAGGTCCGAGTGGGATTCTTAAAATCCTCAACATAAACCTTCCTCCTCAGTAGCATATTTTTCTTTCAGAATAACTCGACAAACGAACAATAATCCTATAAAATAAATGAAGAATGAAATTCATTACATAAGTATAACATCTCGTACGACGGTACAGATATAATCGACTTTGGAGGTGCGGATATGGTAACAGCTATTCTATTATTACTAGTAACTATTCTTTGCGTAATGGCAATATTCAGGGAGATTAAAACGAAGAACTTTTTTGCTGTAGCTTTTTCTCTGGTTTCTGCATTAGTATTTGGGTGGTTCTCTGTAATGACTATCTATGCCAATATATTCGGATAAGAAAAACCGCTGATTTTCCCATCAGCGGTTTTTAATTTCCAAAAAAAATTTGATGGAACTCAAGCGTTATCACGGGATGAATATTCCTTGAAAGCTTCTTTAGACTCAAGGACTTGTTTATCTTTTGTAAAGAAATGTTTATACATCACAAGCGTGACGAACATTGCACTTAAAGAAACCGATGAAAATATGCTCAGGGAAATGACCAGTTGATACTTGATAGCCATAATCGGAGCAACACCTCCCAAGATCAAACCTGTCATCATACCAGGCAGCTGCACAAGACCAATAGTTTTAATCCGGTCGACATTCGGGATGAGAGCTGCGTTCAGCGTTCTCTGAACGATCAGGTGAGAGGCTTGTTTCGGCTCAGCGCCTAGGGACAGTGCAGCAAGAATCCGCCCGTTATTCTCCGCAAACTCCGTCTTCATCCTTTCAAGCGCAAGCCCCATAGCTACCATACTGTTACCGATGACCATCCCACTCATCGGAATCACTTCAGAAGGAACAAACTCCACCATATCAAAAAGAAGCCAAAGAGAGAGCACGCTCACCTCGATCATAATCAACCCCGCTAATAGGGTTGGAAGTACATATGGGAGGTCTCTCCCCTTTTTACGTGCATGAAAGCTTGCTATAATGATCATAACTGTAATCATAAGAGGTATACCTATGTAAGCATTCAAGTCGAAAAGAAATGTCAGGATATAACCGATAGCAAACAGCTGTATAGTACCCCTGATTGAAGAAGTCAGTATGCTTCTACTCATTCCTAATTGATAAAAATATGACAATGATAAAGGAACTACGACAAAAACAATCAGAAACAATAAAGATTGATTTGAAATTTCCGGAGACATCCCTTCCCCTCCCTATCCTTCTAAATACTCTTTCAATTCCAGCGTTTCTGGATTATCCAACATTCCAGGAAGTCCCCCGGTTTCCTGAATCGTTCCTTCATTCATGAACATACCTTTCGTGCCCATTCTTCTGACCTGGTCCAACTGGTGAGTAACCATTACCATTGTTAATCCCTTTTCCTCAATAAGTTCCTTTAAAACAATCTCAATTTCTTCTGCCGTGTTATTATCAAGTGCACTAGTCGGTTCGTCCAGAAGCAGCACCTCGGGTTCGTTGGCCAGCGTCCGGGCCAGTGAAACCCTCTGCTGCTGACCTCCGGATAAATGGTCCACGTCACGATCTCTTAGATCCTGAGGAAGTTGAACATATTCCAGCAGTCTCTTTTCATCCCCTTCCTTCCAGGAGCCAGTCAAAGAAGGTCCATACTTCAAATTGTCCAGAACGCTCCCCGGGAAAAGATTAGGAGATTGAAGTAATAAACCCACATTCTGACGAAGCCCGGTAATAGAAAAATCATCGATAGGTTTCCCTTTATAAAAAATCTCTCCCTGTTCAGGGTCTATCAACCGATTGAAAAGATAGAGAAGAGTACTTTTTCCCGAACCCGAAGGACCGAATAAAATAGCGATCTCCTGTTTATCAACCGATAATGAAATGTTCTTCAAAGGCCCATAACTTACATTTTTGAATTCAATCATACTATCCCTCCCTACTCTTCGAAAAGAAAGCCGCCCTATAAATAAGGACGACTTTTCACTATTATTATTGAAAATCATAGAACCTGAACAAATCTCCATATATAATATTGTCCGAATAACCGAGTTCTTTTGATACTTTCTCTTTCCAAGGCTCACAAGGAGAAGGTTCGCCCGGAGGAACTTCTACCGGCTGACCACTTTCCTTGCTATAACAGACGGATTTCGTGTAAATATATTCTTCTGTTACAAAACTTCCGTCTCGAAGCGCTATGAAATCTTGTCTGTGTTGATTGAACAAATTCTCTCCGAAATTGAGTTCATTCTTCTCCTCAATCCCCAGCAAATGCAACAAGGTGGGCTTCATATCAATCTGACCCGATATTTTATCGTAAGTCTGCCCCTCCCCGGACCCGGGGATATGAATCATCATAGGTACCTGCTGCAACTGGATATGTTCATAACCATTGATTTCTTTCCCGAGAAATTCGCTCATTGCATCATTATGAAATTCACTTATACCATAATGGTCTCCCATGAAAACGAACATCGTATCTTCGTAAAGACCTTCTTCCCGCATTTGATCCATGAAATCTTCGAGCGATTCATCCGTGTAGCGAGCAGTTTGAACATATTGATTCAACGTATTTGAATTCGTCTCGAGCTTCTCAATGGAAGCTTTCGATTCAGGAAGTTCAAATGGAAAATGATGAGTCAGCGTAATGAACTTACTATAAAAGGGCTGCTCCTGGTCTTTCAAGTAAGGGATAGACTGTTCATAAAAAGCTTTGTCTTCGAGTCCCCATCCGAATGAATTTTCTTCAGTCACTTCGTAATCCTCCTGGGAATAAAAGTGATCGTACCCAAGGTTCTCGTACATGACATCCCGGTTCCAGAAACTTTTGTTATTAGCGTGAAAGACAGAAGTCGTATAATCTTTTTCATTCAATACTTCCGGAAGAGCGTAATATTCATTTTGGGCATGGGTGAAATAAACAGCCCCCCGGTCCAACGGATACAACGAAGTCTCTACAAGAAACTCGGAATCCGAAGTCTTTCCTTGAGCAGTCTGATGATAGAAGTTATTAAACCATATCGTATCTTCGTCCTGTTTGAAATCGTTCAGAAAAGGAGTTATTTCATTTCCGTTCACCTTTTCATCCAGCACAAAGTTTTGCATCGATTCAACACTTACAAACACCACATTCTTCCCTTTTGCCGCCCCGAACAGACCCGCTTCATTATCTCCCTCTTTTTCTTCAGAAATATAATCTTTGATCTCCTGTATTTCACTTCCATCTGCCAGGACCCGCTGAGCATTGGTCTTTGTCTGCATAGTCAGATCATACACATGATAGTTGAATAGCCCGATATTTTTCACCAGGTATTCCCGATCAAACGTACGAGTGAACAGCATCGGACGTTCCACTTCCGCTAAAGTGACATTGGTGGCAAGTAATAAAAACATTACAGCTGTAGCGGCAATTTTCTGAGGGGTTTCAAACTGGAATATGCTGTCCTTGTTTTTGCTTATCACCCAAATCAGTATTACATCCATGAATAATAATACATCCGTGAAGTGAATAAGCGTAAAAATACTTGAGGTCAGATCAGCTGCATTGTTCCCTTGAAACAAAACCGGAAGTGTAATGAAATCGGTAAAATTCCGATAAAATACGAGATTCACATAAAGAACCAGCGTTGCTAACAAAGACATAAATCTCAAATACTTACCCTGATTCTTTTCTTTTAGCCAAATACTTATTACAAAAATCACATAACCACTTACAAGCGGGTTCAGAATCAAAATCAGTTCCTGCAACACACTTTCAATGGATATGCCGAATATGAATCGGTAAACTATATACGTTTTGAAACCGAACAAAATGGCTGCAAGAATAAATAAGGGGATTTTCCTTATCAATTCTTTCATTAATTTTCCTCCTCGTTACGAACAGCAACAAAGACACTGTAGTTTTATTTCCCCTCTTCACCAGGAAACAAAACAATTCTATATATATAGACGAATAGAGTATAAAAAAGTTTTATTAAGCAGTAATTATACACTTTTTAAAGCGAAATAGAAAAGATTAAGCATTTATAAAAGGCTCATTTTTCAGTCTTCGATTTGACGAGATAGGCTCCTCCTATAACACCGGCATCATTACCCAGCTCAGCAATAGAGAATTCACACACTTCGTTTACTCTCGGTAAAGCATATCTTTCAAAAGAGGCCTTAAGGGGAGACAACAGCAATTCCCCGGCTTTCGACACGCCTCCGCCTATAATGATTTTTTCGGGATTGATGGAAACTGCCAGGTTTGCTAGAGCGAGGCCCAACTGGTCTGAAACATCATGGACTATCTTACGGCAAACATCATCGTTTTGAGCGTAGCCCTCAAACACATCTTTTGCACTTGGATTTTCTATGTAATGTAAACAGGTGTCATTACTGTCTGCCTTCGCTTCGTCCGCTTTACGAGAAATAGCTGTAGCCGATGCTTCCGTCTCAAGACAGCCATACCTTCCACAATTACAATAATAAGGGGAGTCAGGCTTTACAGTAATATGACCAATTTCCCCGCCGGTGCCGTTCGCACCATTAATCACTTTTTCATTCACTATGATACCGCCGCCTACCCCGGTACCAAGAGTGACTGCGAGCATGCTTTCGCAACCGTTCCCTGCCCCCAGCCATTTTTCTCCAAGTGCTGCAATGTTCGCATCATTATCTGCCCAGACAGGAAGACCGGTAGCATCATACAGAGCTTCCCCCATACTGAAATTCTTCCACCCGATATTAATCGCTTCATAGACGTAGCCCGTATTCTGGTCTATGAATCCGGGCGCTCCTACCCCTATCCCTTTTATCGTACTTTTATCTATATCGAGAGCCTTAAGCGTCTCCTCTAAAGTTGCAGCAACGTCCGAGATAATACCACTTCCCGCTTCATCAGTAACAGTAGGGATTTCCCACTTATAAACCATTTTTCCCTCTGTTGTCAGAATAGCAAGTTTGACGGTCGTGCCTCCAATATCCACCCCAATGTATCGTTGTTTCTCCATAGCCGGTTTACCCCTTCCTTGACTTACGGTCCTTCATATGAGCTATTTCAGATCGTAGCAGCAGAATCGCCATTTGATAATCCTCCTGGGTCATGCACTGCGACTTATACAATTCCTGCACTTCATCTTCCATCAGTTGCATATCCGCTTCACGTTCACCTACATAAATAAAGGTTCCGAATTTCTTCAGGAACTGTTGAATATCATAAATTGTTTGCATTTTTCATCACCATATTCATTATATCAATCCTCTCTCATAAAAGAAATGAAAGATCCTCTGGAAACGGACCTTTCATATTCGCTATTCATTCAACTGAGAGGAAGCAGGCTCTTCAGGTGCCTCTGATTGTAATTCAGGGTTAAGTTCTTCGGCTCTTTCCTTGTGGAAACGAGCATTGCTCTCGTCCCCGCGCCGTTCATAAAGAAGACTCAAATTGTAATGAGCTTCGGCGAACCCGGGGTCGATTTCGACAGCTCTCACCAAGTCTTCAAAAGCCTGTTCTTCTTCTCCCGTACGAAGGTATGCAAAAGAACGTTGAAACAGCCATTCCTCCTCCCATTCCCCTTCTATGTCCTCTTTCTCTTCAGTCATGCTCACCACTTGTTCATATCTTTCTTCTTCATTCAATTCCTGCAAATACTGTATCTCGCCGGCTGTAACTTGCTGTTCACTTCTTATACCGGAGAATAATAAAGAAAATAGAAGGGTCGCATATAGAAGGAGGGCAGATCCTTGATATACACGATGACTCATCTTAGGCAGATCCACCAACTGAGCAGCGATGAACCCTCCTATCAATCCTCCCATATGTCCACTGTTATCAACTTGTGGAACCATGATGCCAAACGCAATATTGATCCCTACCAATATGATCAGATTCCATCCCATCGTCCGGAAGAAAAGAGAAGGGTACCTCCATGCGAAATACAACAAAGCTCCAAATAATCCAAAAATTGCTCCGGAAGCACCAGCAGCTACGGCGTCATTAAAATAGAAACTGGCGCCACTGCCCAGTATCCCAGCAAGAAAGTAGGTGATGAAGAATCGCCAGGACCCGTAAATCTGCTCAACAGCACTTCCCAGGTAAAAAAGCGCGAGCATATTCATAGCAATATGCAAAACCCCGATATGAAGAAACATGGAGGACACGAGTCTCCACCATTCTCCTTTCACGATACCGGGGTTATATTTAGCGCCATACTCGATCAATGTACTGATCGACGTCGTACTTCCGACACTCTCCAAAAAGTAAAACACAATAATATTTAACATTAACAATATATACGTTAACTGTGGTTTGCCGTACTCAAATACATCTTTCATCCGCTGTTTCTGCTTTTCTTTATATGTAATCAGCTGTTGTTTCATGTATTCGATTGTAGATTCATACTCCATAGGTGCATCCGGAAGTTTATAATTGATCGTAAGAGGTTCATCAAGACCAAGACGCCGGGTTAAATCGTCCAATCCATTTTCTTTGTTGTCATCGGAAAGAAAAACAATATTGAAATTAAAATCCAATTTAGTTGAAGGAGAAGTGAAATCATCTACCGGAGGATATTGCGCAATATAGATGACGTGCATTTCTTTTTTACGTCCAGAAAAATACCTTCTGTTCTTTTCCATTTGACGGTTTATATGATCGATATCAGCCTTTACTTGATTGCTCCAATTAAATTCTTTCTGCAGAAGACGTATGATATGTGTTTTCCCTTGTGAAGACTTTTCAAGCCAAACCTCTCCGTGCTGAAGATGTAAGTGTACAATTTCAAAGTTGTGTCGGGAGACGAGATCATATGCCAACTTCCAGAAAAAATATTGCTGTTCCATATGCATACATCTCCTCCTCCCTTCCACATTATCCGTTCAATGTCACTCTCAGATCAGCGACGGACGCTCTCAACAGCTTCCCTTATAACACCGACGGACTTCTCGAACAACCGTTGTTCTTCGTCCGATAAGTTCAACTCGACAATTTCCTTGATACCACTTCTATTCACTACAGCAGGTACTCCTGTGTAAATATCCTCCTGATTGTACTGACCTTCCAGTAGACCGGAGACTGTTACCAGAGCGTTCTCATTATGAAGAATAGCTTTCGTGAGACGCACAAGCCCCATAGCTATGCCGTAATGGGTAGCTCCTTTTCTTTCGATGATATGGTATGCAGCGTCCCTGACTTTATGAAAAATGGGCTCCAAGTCCTCTTGAGAGTATTGGTTTTCATGTTTTTGAATATATTGATTTACATTAATGCCTCCGACATTTGCATGACTCCATACAGGCAACTCTGAATCTCCATGCTCTCCGATTATATAAGCATGAACATTGCGGGCATCGATATCGAAATACTCTCCAAGCTGATACCTGAGTCGTGCAGTATCGAGTATCGTACCTGAGCCGATCACCCGCTCAGACGGTAAGCCTGAAAATTGCCAGGTCATATAACTCAAAACATCAACAGGGTTGGTAGCTACGATGAATATACCGTCGAACGAATGAGCCATTACACCATCCACAATCGACTTAAATACCTTTGTATTTTTCTCCGCAAGGTCTAATCTGGTCTCCCCCGGCATCTGATTCGCTCCTGCCGTTATCACTACAATATCCGCATCCTTACAGTCACTATAAGTACCACGCCATATTTTTTTGGAAGAAGGAGCAAAAGCGAGACCATGATTCAAATCCATGACATCCCCTTCAGCTTTTTCTTCGTTAAGATCAATAAGTACTACTTCATCCGATATTCCCTGGTTCAAAAGCCCAAAAGCATAGCTTGAACCTACTGCACCTGTTCCGATGATAACTACTCTGTTCCTAACTTCCCTCATTGAGTTACTCCTCCTCATGAACACGTATTATACGGTTCTCAGTGATTATTACTTGTACAGGAATATCATGTTCTTCCAATGGGAGCTTCCGCTTTAATTGAGCTTCAGAAGTGATCGAAACCGTCGTCCCGTGAAAACCGGCTAAATATCGATCATAAAAACCCCCGCCAAACCCGATCCGGTATCCCTGATAGTTAAATAATAAACCAGGTACGAACAGTAAATCAATGTCTATTTTGTGAATTATTGAACATGTAGATGTATCCGGTTCCATAATACCACTATACCCCGGTATCAACTGATCATAACTTCTCACCAGATAAAAATCCATATCCTTAAGCGAAGGAGAGACCTTGGGAATGGCGACTTTTTTTCCTTCTTTCCATGCTTTTTCAACATAATATTTCGTCGACCATTCAGGAAACTTCGAAACAGTGATAGCGATAGTTTCAGCTTCTGCCCACTCCTTGGAGGAAAGGACTTTTTCTAATTGAACAAACTCTACGTTTTGTCTTTCTTCTTCTTGCAAATCCTCTAAGTATCTCTTCGTTTTGTCTCGCAGAATCTTTTTATCCACCTATCCACCTTCTTCCTGCAAGAGTTATGTTCGAGACGAAAGCAATTCTAAAAAAACAGATCGCAACAAAGTATGTCGCGATCTGCTTGTAGTACATTATTTAGTTTCACGGTGCAACGTGTGCTTCCCTTGACGTGGACTGTACTTCATCAGTTCCAGACGCTCTGGGTTTTTACGTTTGTTCTTAGTAGTGATATAGTTACGATCGCCTGTTTCTGTGCAAGCCATTGTAATGTTTACGCGCATATCTTATCCCTCCAATAATTCTTTTAGCATTATGATTTTAGTGTAATAATCAGACTTAATAATAATATCAGATAGTTGCTGAGCTTTCAAGTAGTTTTGCTATACAACTATAGTCATTTTCTTTGACGTATGTTATAACTAAGGAAAAAGAGGTGTCCATTTAATGATTGAAACGGTTTTAATGTGCCTCATCGGCATATCAGTCGTCCTTTTCCTACTTTCTTTTCTCACTTCGAATTCCTTCAAAAAATTAGAAGAAGAGATAGAACAGAATCAACTCCAGTCTATGCAGGAAATGTACACGTTAAAAAAGAAAGTACAGGTGCTTGAAGAAGAACTATTACATAAACCTGAACTTGAACCGTCCACATTTTCCCCTTCCCTTCCACAAAAAGTGACCCAATTGAAACAGAATGGTTACTCCGTCCGTGAAATTTCACAAATGACGCAGGTGAATGAACATGACGTTTATAGACTGATGCACCAGCAGAATGAAAAAGGGGGATTTTTATGAGACCAGTTCTTCAAGCGTTCGCTTCCGGGCTATTAGCAGCGACTCTCCTATTAGGAGTGGTTTATTACACAGGGAACGCCGACGCAAAAGTCGAAAAGGAGACTAATGAACCGGCGACCGAAGAAATGATCGCAAAGTTAAAAGACGATGATTATGTAATCCACACAGAAAAAGAATGGAAGCAGCTTCAGACACAGGAGGAGAAGGAACAATCGAATTCAACTCCCGACTCCTACATCCGTACATATGAAATCACCGTTTCTCAAGGGATGAGTTCCAGAGACATTAGCAAAAAACTTGAAAAAGCCTCAATTATCGAGGACGCTCTAACTTTCAATGACTATCTTATTGAAAATGGATTCAGTAAAAAAATCCAAACAGGTAACTTTCTTGTGGATGATCGTATGGACAGGTCCGAACTAGCTGAGACTTTAACTTCCGAATAAAAAACCCCGGAACAAAAAGACTGGAATAGTGTTAAGCCCGCACCGAAACATTTGGTGCTATAAGTGATGGAAAAAACACGAAAAAAACCTGTGGTAACCGCGCGAACTGAATCTCCGCCTGATATAACTGATTTTTTATCAAGTCAGCCTCGCCTTACCACAGAAATCGACGTGTATTACTCCTATCACCATTTGATTACCGAATACATATAAAATTGACTTTAATCCCGGAATCTCAATCATTCAATGAAATGATTTTTCCTTTATTCAGGTATAAAACACTCTCTCCTATATTTGTTATATGATCGCCGAAGCGCTCAATATAACGAGCAACAAAAGACATCTGCATAACATGTTGGATCTGTTCTGTGTTGACAGCGGTCCGTTTCATAAGGTCCTGAACAACATGAGCGAATTTGTCATCAAGCTCATTGTCGATTTCAGCCAATTGAGAAGCTATGGAAATATCTTCATACTCGAAGGCCGACATAGAAGTATCCACCATTTTCAAAGCGATTACTTTCATCTGCTCAATTTCATCAGGTAAAGGAATTCCATGATTTTCCCCGAGTTGTATCGTCGCTTTCGCTACATTTCTTGCATGGTCTCCCATTCGCTCAAGATCAGTGGCAATGCGGAGCGCCACGATCAATCGTCGCAAGTCCTTCGCAAACGGTTGCTGCTTGGCAATCAACAGTATAGCTTTTTCATTGATTTCAAGCTCCCGTTCATCCAATTTTTCATCAGCGGCAATTATTCCTTCCGCTCCCTCCACGTCTCCGTGATAAAGGCAATCAACTGAGGAAGTTAGCGCCTCTTTCACTTCCTCAGCGAACGTTATAATGTTGGATTTGATATCTGTCAAATCGTCTTCGAATTTTTGTCTCATCCTTTAGCCCCCTTTGTATCAGCCGAAACGCCCGGTGATATAGTCTTCTGTCCTTTTATCTGTAGGAGTTTGGAACAACTGATTTGTATTCGCGTATTCTACAAGTTCTCCGTTGAGGAAAAAACCGGTCCGATCAGAGATACGTGCCGCTTGTTGCATATTGTGCGTAACGATTACGATACTATACTCCTTTTTCAGCTCCTGAATGAGTTCTTCCACTTTTGAAGTGGAAATCGGATCGAGGGCTGAAGTCGGCTCATCCATCAAGATGACATCAGGCTCGACCGCCAGCGCCCTAGCTATGCAAACACGCTGTTGCTGACCTCCGGAAAGACCGAAAGCATTCTCGTTCAGGCGATCCTTCACCTCATCCCAGATAGCTGCCCCACGAAGACTTCTTTCCACTATCTGATCCAAGGTCTTTTTGTCTTTGATACCATGGATCTTAGGCCCATAAGCGACATTCTCATACACAGATTTCGGGAAAGGATTGGGTTTTTGAAAAACCATCCCCACTTTCATCCGAAGATCCTCCACTCTGTATTTTTCTTCATAAATGTTCTGATCCCCATAATTGATTGCTCCTGTAGTCTTCACACTTGGAACCATTTCCACCATACGGTTCAACGTTTTGATGAAAGTGGATTTCCCGCACCCTGATGGTCCGATTATGGCTGTTACCTGGTATTTAGGAATATCCATATTGATCTCATAGAGGGCCTGATCATCCCCATACCACAAATTCAAATCTTGCACTTCAAATATATTTGAGGAAGCCGTTTCCTCTTTTACAGGATTTACGCTCTGTTTCTCCATTTCAATCATCATTGCTCCTCCTTATCAATAACGCGTTTGGTATTTATTCCTTATCCATACGGCAATAGCATTCATTAATAGTAAAATAACCAACAACACTATGATACCTGCCGCCGCTACGAACTGCCATTCTTCCTGCGGTCTTGCCGTCCACTTATAAATCTGGATAGGCATCACTGTATATTTCGATAAGAGTGACTCGGGGAGTGTATAAATCGCTGTAGCCGCTCCTACAATAATCAGAGGCGCCGTCTCCCCTATCCCTCTTGAAAGGGAAAGTATAATCCCGGTAAGGATCCCGGGCACAGCAGCCGGAAGTATAACTCTTACAATCGTCTGCCATTTCGATGCCCCCATCCCGTAAGAGGCTTCCTTCACTTCAGCGGGCACAGAGCGCAGAGCTTCCTGGGAGCTGACTACGACGATAGGAAGGATCAATAACGCCATCGTCAACCCTCCCGCGAGCAGTCTGTATCCTATACCGAATAAATAGACAAAGAACGTCAGACCAAGCAAACCGAAAACGATCGAAGGAACTCCTGCAAGGTTCTGAATATTGACCCGGATGAACTCGGACAGTTTATTTTGAGGTGAATATTCTTCCAGGTAAATTGCTGTAGATATTCCTATGAATACAGCAACTACCGCTACAATCCCCATAAGCATTAATGAGCCGACGATTCCCGGCCAAATTCCTGCTTCCTCCGGATAAGGAGCAGGGAAGCTTGTAATGAAATTCAAGTTCAGGTAACCCCATCCTTGTGAAAAAACACGATAGAACAACATTACAAGAAATAAAAGTGCAATGACCGTAGCACTGAAAAACAGCGATTTCATCACCCTATTTTTCAACACTCGGCTTTTTAAATTTTTGGTTTCCATCAATATTCCTCCCTGAATTTACGAGAAATATATTGAGACAATAGGTTCATGATCATAGTTAGTACGAATAAGGTGATACCAACCGCATACAGACTGTAATAAATGATCGATCCGAACGTCGTATCTCCTGTTGCAGCCTGCACAATGAATGCTGTCATCGTCTGCACAGAGTCTGTAGGGTTCATAGTAAGACTCGGAGTTGCACCAGCAGCTATTGTCACAATCATCGTTTCTCCGATAGCTCTTGAAATAGCCAGCACTACCGCTGCGATAATCCCGGATAAGGCAGCGGGAACGACGACTTTTATCGCTACTTCCAGCCTCGTACCTCCTAAAGCATACGCCCCTTCTCTTAATGAATTGGGGACAGCATTCATCGCATCTTCAGATAAGGATGCCACCATAGGTACAATCATGATTCCTACAACAACACCACCACTGAGTGCGTTGAAAATACTTAGTTCCGGAATGATCGACTGCAAAATCGGTGTTACAAAGGTAAGTGCAAAAAACCCATAAACCACCGTAGGAATCCCCGCAAGGATTTCGAGAATTGGTTTTATCGTTTTCCTGACGCTTTCGCTGGCATATTCACTCAAAAATATCGCCGACATTAATCCCAAAGGTACGGCAACTACTGTCGCTATCACAGTTATCAAAAGAGTACCGCTTATAAGCGGTAACACCCCAAAGTCACCTGACCACGGGGACCAGTTTGTTCCCGTGTAAAATTCAATGATAGAAACTTCAGAAAAGAAGCCGACCGTTTCTCTCAGCAACGTAAAGAGAATTCCTGCTGTAGTCAAAATACTGACAAGAGCACATAACAACAACAAATAAGGAATGATATTTTCAAGCTTTCTGACTTTCAACTTTTTCGATCTTTTTTCATCTAATAAAGAGCGCACATTCACTGTTTGAGAAGATGTTGCCGATATCCTGGACATTACATACACCCCTTTCATCCATCTCACCTTTCAAGCCGGGAAGACATGCTCCCCGGCCTGAATTTATATTATTCCATCATCTCTTTGATTTCATCCAGTTGCTTCTGGTATTCTTCATCGTTCAGAGACACATATCCGACTTCTTCTGCTGCTTGACCTGCATTATTCAGTGTGAATTCCACAAATTCAGACACCGCTTCTTTTTCGTTCATCTTCTCTACGTTCACGTAGGTGAACAAAGGTCTTGAAAGAGGAGCGTAAGAACCATCCTGAATTGTTTCACCACTCGGTTCTACCATCTCACCATCAGGGTTCTCAACAGCCAGAGCTCTAAGTGTATCTTTGTTCTCTGCGTAGTAGGCGTAACCGAAATATCCGATTGCGTACGGGTCATTTTGAATCCCTGTTACGAGTGTATTGTCATCTTCCGAAAGAGCAGTGTTATCTCCTTCTTTCATAGGATTCTCTTCCAAAATCACTTCATTCCAGTAATCGAATGTGCCTGAATCATGCCCCGGGGAAAATATTTTAATATCTTCCTCTGGCCAATCTTCATTCAGATCAGACCACTTTGTAACGTCAGAAGACTCCAGAAAAATCTGTTTCAATTGATCCGTAGTAAGTTCTTCGACAAAGTCATTCTGCTCACTCACTACTACACTTAATCCATCGTAAGCTATTTCTATCTCATGAAGGTTGATGTTGTTATCTTCAGCTTGTTGTTTTTCTTCTTCTTTTATCGGACGGGAGGCATTACTCAAATCAATCTCTCCGACTGTCGATTTCTTGAACCCGCCGCCGGAACCGGAACTATTAAGTGATATGTCAACCTCCGGATATTCCTGATTGAACCGATACGTCAGTCCCTCCATAACGGGGTAAACAGTAGATGATCCATCTATAGTGACTGAACCTTCGAGAGCACCTTCTCCTTCACTTTCATTCGCGTTAGCTCCTTCTTCTTCTGAAGACCCGCATGCTGCGAGTAATAGAACCATTGTCAGAATAAGACTAAAACCGAAAACTTTTTTCATCAGTAATCCCCCTTGAATAATTTATCGTCAGCAATTCCTTGCTACACTTCTCATAATAGAGGCTAAGTATGAATTACAAATGAAGTGTGTGTAAACATTACGTAAACTTATCAGAACCCAGGTAACCCGATCTCTCTTCAATTTCTGTCTCGCCGTGGAAACGTCTTCGTTCAACTAACGGCTGCAACGGCTTTCGCCGATCGAGGCTTGAACCATATAAGTGCATGCCCATAGTAGGAACACAAAAAAACACTCTCACCTTCAAAGGTGAGAGTGTTTCAATGTTCAACTCTTTATTATTTAGCTGCGTCGTAACGTTTTTCAACTTCATCCCAGTTCACTACGTTCCAGAAAGCTGCAACGTAATCAGGACGACGGTTTTGATAATTAAGGTAATAAGCGTGTTCCCACACATCTAAACCGAAGATAGGTGTTTTTCCTTCCATAATAGGGGAGTCCTGGTTAAGCGTATCCATGACTTCTAGGTTTCCGTTGTTTACTACAAGCCATGCCCAACCGGAACCGAAACGTCCCTTAGCTGTTGCTTCGAATTTCTGTTTGAAGTCTTCGAAACTGCCGAATGTCTTCTTAATGTCTTCAGCGAGAGCACCGCTCGGTTCGCCACCGCCATTAGGAGACATGATAGTCCAAAATAGACTGTGGTTGGCATGTCCGCCACCATTTCTGCGTACTGGAGTTTTGATATCTTCTGGTACAGCTTCAAGATTGTTCTGAAGAAGCTCTTCTAATGATTTATCCTGCAGATCACTGTGACCCTCAAGAGCATCATTCAAAGTCGATACATACTTGTTGTGGTGTTTCGTATGGTGAATGTTCATCGTTTCCTTATCGATTGTCGGTTCCAACGCATCATATGCATATGGAAGTTCTGGAAGTTCAAATTTAGCCATAAATAAAATCCTCCTTAATTTTTAATATGTAAGGATGTTCACACCCTTACTATTAACTTACCAAACGGTCAGTATCGATGCAAATGATTTGAACGACTACCTCCCGCGCACATTTATATCTATTCCACGAGTTTTAAATGATTAAACAAAAAAGCCATCAAATTCTATAGAATTTGATGGCTTTTACTAATTGTATGGCTCGGGACGGAATCGAACCGCCGACACACGGATTTTCAGTCCGTTGCTCTACCGACTGAGCTACCGAGCCGAAATAAAGTAAGTGGCGGAGGAGGAGGGATTCGAACCCCCGCGCGCCCGAAAGGACGCCTGGCGGCTTTCGAGGCCGCTCCCTTCAGCCGTACTTGGGTACTCCCCCTTGAAAAAAATGGACCCTGCAGGACTCGAACCTGCGACCGATCGGTTATGAGCCGATAGCTCTAACCAGCTGAGCTAAGGGTCCGTATGGGGCGGTTGATGGGGATCGAACCCACGTATGCCGGAACCACAATCCGGTGCGTTAACCACTTCGCCACAACCGCCATAAAAAATATGTAATGGCGGTGGAGGGAATCGAACCCACGACCTCACGGGTATGAACCGTACGCTCTAGCCAGCTGAGCTACACCGCCATATGAAGTATTTTAACGACGCTATTTAATATAGCACGCTATCTCTTTCATTGTCAATGACCATTGAAGTTTTTTTGAATTTTTAACGGAAGAAGGGGGAGTCCCCTTCTTCCGTTAAAGTAAATTATAAACTTTCTTTTTCTCCCAGAACTTCCTCTGCAATATTCACTGCATGGTCCCCGATACGTTCAAGGTTGCTTAACATATCTACAAACACGATACCTGCCTGTCCTGAACATATACCTTCATTGAGACGAATAATGTGTTTTTTGCGATACGTGCGTTCCATGCGATCCAATTCATTTTCTTTTCTCACTACAGCCCGAGCCTCTTCTTCGTCCATTCCTTCAAGGGCTCTCGTAGCCTGGCTCACTGTTTGAAGAGTGAGATCGAACATTTCATCCAAATCGTCATGAGCCTGTTCTGTAAGGTTCACTTTGTGTGTGTTTTTGTAATCGATCAATTCGATGAGGTTTTCAAAGTGATCACCGATTCTTTCAAAGTCACGTACGGAATCCATAAGCGCTCCGTGTTTATGACTATCATCATCAGACAATGAAGCCTGCGATAAGTCGACCAGATAATCCGTGATTTTTCTATCCAGATTATTAAGAGCTTCCTCTATTTGCATAGCCAATTCCGAATGTTTCTTTTGATTATTTTTCAAATAAAGATTCGTTTCATTCAAACCTTTGTACGCATAGTCACCCATACGAATGACTTCCGCCTTCGCCTGGTCGAGTGCGAGTGAAGGAGACTGTTCAATGAATATAGGATCGAGGTGCTGAGGTTTATATTCTATGACCGAATCCTCCCCTGGCACGAGTTTCATAACAATCCATGCCAACAATGCTATGAAAGGAAATTGCACTACAGTGTTCGCAATATTGAAAGAGCCGTGAGCAAAAGCTATTGTCATTTCAGGTCCGAGATCCAGAGAACTACTTATCCATCTTACATAAGCTTCAAACGGAACGAGTAATAATAGAAACACGACAGCCCCCAGCACATTGAATATCACGTGGGCAAAAGCGGCGCGTTTCGCGCCGATGCTGGCCCCGATAGCTGCCAGCACAGCTGTTACGGTCGTACCGATGTTGTCACCGAACAATACAGGCAGAGCCGCATCCAGAGATACAAGCCCTTCCCCCATCAAACTTTGAAGAATGCCTATTGTAGCACTGGAACTTTGAACGATTACTGTAAATAACACCCCGACAACTACTCCGAGAACAGGGTTGTTACTCATGCTGACCGTCAATTCTGTAAAAGCTTGAACGTTCTCAAGGGGTTCTACACCTTTCCCCATCGTTTCAAGTCCAAAGAAAAGCGCACCAAACCCGAAAATCGTTTGCCCCCAGTTTGTTACTTTATAGTTCTTAAAGAAGAAAATAAGGAAAGCACCGACCGCCAATATTGGTAGACCATAGGCTTTTATATCAATACCAATGATAAAAGCTGTTAAGGTCGTTCCGATATTCGCTCCCATAATAACTCCTATGGCCTGCCTGAAGGTCATAAAACCGGCATTAACAAGACCTACAGTCAATACAGTAGTAGTCGAACTACTTTGAAGGAACCCGGTCACGATCGCACCGGCTACCACACCCATAAATGGGTTCTTTGTAAATTTATCCAGAATGTCTCTGAGTCGATCCCCGGCGGTACGCTGCAACCCGTCGGCCATGTACTTCAAACCGAACAAGAATATTCCGAGCCCACCAAAAAATTGAAATATAATGTCCTGATAGCTGATATCCAATTTCTCCACCCTTTCATCATCCAAGTGTAGTGCAAATAAATTATAATTTTATTTATCTCTCTATTGCCGTATTCATTATTAATGATTGGCAGAGTACTTGTAAAGGATATTCGCAAATCTTAACATTAACTTTACAAAAGAAAGTGGAAGCCCTCTGTTCAGGCTTCCACTTTCTTAACAAGTATTCTTGTGCCATCCGCATTTTCCACTGTGATCTTGTCCCCTTTTTCCATCCATTTTCCGTTCGTAGAAGCGCTATATTCTTCCCCCTTCACTTTGATTGTTCCTGTCGGGCGCATATCCGTTACTGCAACTCCTTCTTCCCCAATCAAAGCTCTATATGTTTCATTCATACTGTTATAACCACGCTCCGACGATAACTGATCGTTCAATGCAAGCTTGCTCCACATTTTCCGCCTCGGAAACACTTTAAGAAATACCAATGAAGATAAACCGCCAAGAACGACTCCACTTGCGCTGTATAGACCCGCTCCCCATGTCGGAGCACTGAGGCTGACAGATAGGATCATTATAACTGCGCCAATGGTGCCGAGTGTCCCATCATTGATGAATTTACCGTCCACGATAAGTAACGCAAGACCCAGGATATACATAGCCCCCATCAGGAAAAACATATCCGGCTCAAGATAAGAGGAAAAATAGACGGTGATGAACCCAATACCGAGTAAAGCGAAAACCCCCTTCATCCTTACGAGCAATTCCCCAAGGAGAAACATTGTACTTAAAAATGTTATAAAGAAAGCTACCCAGTCATATGTCAACATTTCATTCACCTCACCTTTAGTATATGTACGAATCTGAAACAAATTCGGTTTCAATAAATTCTCCTGCTTTGTAGAAAATCAGAAACATGATATGATATTACTGTTTAGTATAAAGGAAAAAGGAAAACTTCTCATTTAGAATAATAGCCGTTATAATAAAATGAGAAACCTTTTAATGTAAAAGGAGCGATTCAAATGGCGATTACACACAGAAAAGACACCCGACCGGTAAAAGTCGGAAACCTAACAATCGGAGGATCCGATCAGGTCGTCGTACAGTCCATGACAACGACGAAAACGCATGACGTAGAGGCAACGGTTGCTGAAATCCTTCGTTTGGAAGAAGCAGGATGTCAAATTGTCCGTGTAGCCTGTCCGGAAGACCGGGATGCTGACGCTATACCTGAAATCAAAAAACGTATCAATATACCGCTCGTCGTCGATATACACTTCGATTATCGGAAAGCCTTGAAAGCCATTGAAGGTGGCGCAGACAAAATCAGAATCAACCCAGGGAATATCGGTAAACGCGAGAAAGTCGAACAGGTAGTAAAAGCCGCCAAAGAGAATGGTGTGCCAATCCGTATCGGAGTAAATGCCGGTTCTCTTGAAAGACACATTCTCGAGAAATACGGATATCCTACAGCACAGGGAATGGTGGAAAGTGCCCTTCACCATATTCAGATTCTCGAAGAACTCGATTTTCATGATATCATCGTATCGTTGAAAGCTTCCGATGTGAAACTTGCCATCGACGCTTATGAAAAAGCGGCTGAACAAATTTCCTACCCTCTTCACCTGGGTATTACAGAATCGGGTACGCTTTTCGCAGGAACTGTAAAAAGTGCTGCAGGCCTCGGGGCTATTCTTAGTAAAGGGATCGGTAGTACGGTACGTGTCAGCTTGAGTGCCGATCCGGTGGAAGAAGTGAAAGTTGCGAGAGAACTTCTGAAAACATATGGTCTGGCTGACAATGCCGCAACATTGATTTCCTGCCCTACTTGCGGAAGGATAGAGATAGACTTGATCAGTATTGCCAACGAAGTCGAAGAATATATCCAGTCAATCAAGGCTCCTATCAAAGTGGCCGTCCTCGGCTGTGCCGTGAACGGTCCTGGTGAAGCTCGTGAAGCTGATATCGGGATTGCAGGGGCTCGCGGTGAAGGATTGCTATTCAGGCACGGAGAGATCATCCGTAAAGTTCCTGAAGACATCATGGTTGATGAATTGAAGAAAGAAGTCGACAAACTGGCTGAAGAGCATTATGAAAAACAAAGAGAAGCAGGAATCATTAACTGATTTTCTTTTTCACAATTTAGTAACTCTTACAATTCAAATTCTTTATAATAATTCAGAGAATTTCAAAGCTATTTAAAAAGACTGTCATGATTTTAAAATCATGACAGTCTTTTTTTACATTGGTTCCCTAGTTCTTCTTTTTTACTTATAATCCTTTTTCGTCTTCATCATTTTATAATAAAAGGTACGGGCCACACCCGCACCTTTTATTGATATTTTCTTTTTATCTTCTTTCTGACATTCAGTTCTCAGGCTCGATGATCTTCGTGGGCAAGACTTTAAGATCCAGAGATTCCCTTCTCTGATTTCGGATAACACATCTTTATTTTGTACTCCTCGAGCTTCTTGCCTTCCATAGACTATTACTTAGTCATTTAGTTGGCCACAGCTACTGTCGCGTGGTTTTCTGATTTAGACTGGATCTCTAAAGCATACCAGCTTTTGGCATCTCCATTTTCAGACATATATTGTTCCAGTCCACCCATGCCTCTGTGATAAGCCGTCAATGCTTTATCCCAGTCTCCATCGTATTCTTGTTTCAGAAAATCGAGATAGGTGACTGACAGCTTCATAGAATAATATGGGTCAAACAATTTCCCTTTTTCATAAGATAAATCAGCCATATCAGCAATCCAGGGAGCAGTGTTCGTCATGAATTGGCTCATACCATATGCCTGACCGTACTCCGTTTCCGGTCCTACGAGTTCAGGATCGAAAGTATTGCCCGTTTCCACCTTCAAAAGTTCGTAAACAATAAATGGATCAATATCATGCGCTTTTGATTCTTTCACTAAAAACAATGCCCACGTCTTTTTGAATTTCCCTTCGCTTTCCGAAACGAGATTTTCAGCTTTTTTATTCATAGTTTTCCACGATTCAACATTATTTTTGGTTGATTTTGGTGAGTCACTCAGTTTTGAAGTGACGTATTCATTTTCTGATTGCAGTTGTTCTAATTCTGCTTGTAATTCCCGTTTATCAGTTGATAATTTGTCATGAGTATGTGATTTCAACTGATCAACAGTCACTGCGGTAACTGCAATTATCAAAACAACTATGACACTTTGCCATAAATGTTTTTTCTGCATCAAATGACTCATCTCCTTTCTTACCTTTACAACTATAGGCCTGTGCTTTATGACCTATTGATACATAGTAACGAATAGTGTTTGAAATTGCAATTCATCAACTCACATCCTTTCATTACTGAGGAGACAATCGATATAAAAAAAGGAGCAGTCATTTAACGATAGCCCTAATACCTGTTCACTAAACATTTCAGAAGTTTCACACCCTTCAATAAGAAAAGCTGACGGGCTTTCCGTCAGCTTTTCTTATTGATTATTCATGATTTTATTTTTCAGGTCTTCATTAAAAGTTCCACTTTTCAGCATATCGATTTCAAACTTGTACGGAGGTTTTTTATTTTTTTTATCTTCGCCTACATAAGGAGTTTCCAAAATTTTAGGAAGTGCCTCCAATTTGGGGTGATGCACTACATAATGCAAAGCATCAAAACCTATATGCCCAAATCCTATATTTTCATGACGGTCTTTCGCTGCACCGCGCTCATTTTTGCTATCATTGACGTGAATGACTTTCAGACGATCCAAACCTATGATCCGGTCGAATTCTTCGAGCACCCCATCAAAATCGTTAACTATATCATAACCGGCGTCATGGATGTGACATGTATCGAGACATACAGATAAGTGTTCGTCATGCTCGACTCCTTCCATGATCGCAGCTATCTCTTCGAACTTTCTACCGATTTCAGAGCCCTTACCTGCCATAGTCTCAAGGGCTATTTGTACGTGTTGATCCTTATATAGTACTTCATTGAGACCTTCTATTATCTTCGCAATCCCTATATCCGCTCCTTGAGCGACGTGGGAGCCGGGGTGAAGGACAATCTGTTTGGCTCCAAGAGACTCGGTTCTGGAGATTTCATTTCTCAGAAAATCGACTCCCAGCTGAAACGTTTCCGGCTTAGTCGTATTTCCCACGTTGATAATATAAGGGGCATGGACTACAAATTCTTCAATGCCATGTTCTTTCATATGAGTCTGTCCATTTTCAATATTCAGTTCTTCCACTGGTTTCCTCTTTGTGTTCTGAGGCGCGCCCGTATAAATCATGAACGTATTCGAACCATAAGAGACCGCTTCTTCGCTGGCCCCTTCTAACATCTTTTTCCCTTTCATTGATACATGTGAACCGATTTTAACCATAGCTACTCTGACCCTCCATTACTTTTTCCCTTTTCGGTAACTATCACGTTTCATCTGCTTATAATTTTTATCCGCTTTATACTTCATTTTTCTCTTATACCCAGGCTTCACCTTTTTCGGCTTCCGAACCATTTGTTTCGCTTTCTTCTCCATATCGCCTTCTTGTCTTTCTCTTTTCTGCCGGTGACTGTAATCTTTCACTTCTTTCCATTCACCTTTTTTCACTTCATAGAAAGTGAACGTCAACCCTTTGCTTTTCAGCTTCTCGATCAGTGGGAGATCTTCTTCTTTATAAAGATTAATCGCAGTACCTTCGAGCCCTGCCCTGGCCGTACGACCTACCCGGTGCAGATAAAACTCCGTCTCTTTCGGCATCTGGGCGTTGATAACGTGACTGACACCCTTAATATCAATTCCACGTGCAGCTAAATCAGTGGCCACAATATACTGAAAACGCAGATCCTTCAGATCTTTCAGGACCCTTTTACGTTCTCTTGGAGTAAGCCCTCCGTGAATAAGACCCGGCTCCATTCCTCGCGCTGTCAGCTCGGCAGCAAGATTATCCGCTTCCGCCTTGCCATTTGTGAAAATAATCGCAAGATAAGGCTGGATGGCTTTAGAAATATCGATGATGATATCAGCAGGGTTTTTGTGCTTCAATTCCACTAGTCTATGCTCCATCGACTCAGGGGTTAGCTGTCCCATATCCGCTTCGATAAAAGCAGGCGACTGCAAATATTTTTTAAGAAATGGCTGTAACCGTTCCGGAATTGTCGCTGAGAAAACTCCGATTTGAATATCTTCTTTCATTCTGGTCAAAATCTGATCGACTTCATCTATGAACCCTAAATCCACCATGAGATCTGCCTCATCCAGAATGAAGGTATTCGCTTCAAAGAGATCGAGCGCGCCTTCTTCAGTCATATCAAGTATTCTCCCAGGTGTACCTACGACTATCTGAGGAGGGTTCTTTTTCAGCTGTTCCATCATTCTGTATTTATCGCTTCCTCCGGTTACGAGCTTCGTTCTCACTTCTTCATCAAATTTAGTCCCCTGCAATGACTTTTTGACTTCCTCCTGGATCTGCATCGCCAGTTCCCTTGTAGGGGCTGTAATAACCGCCTGTACCTTTTTATCGGTTGTAAGACGGTTGAATATCGGTAACAAATAGGCGTGTGTTTTTCCTGACCCGGTATGGGACTTGGCAATTACACTTTCTCCTCTCAAAAAAGGAGGCAACACCTTATGTTGTACTTCTGTCGGTTCTTTGAATTTGAGAGCCGTTACTATATCAGAAACGGTTTCATTTATATCATATTGATTGAACGAATGGTTAGTCATAATCAAACTCCTTTAGTATTAATCCTTTCCCCATTATAATAGAGGCTGATAAATAATGCACACTAATAATTTTTACATCAGCTTCAATTACCTTTATAATGGAACTAGAGTTTGAAGACGGAGGAGGACATACGTACATGGAAGTTATTAAAATTGCCCCTCGTGGCTATTGCTACGGTGTCGTGGATGCGATGGTTATTGCTCAGAACGCAGCAAAGGACCCGAATCTCCCACGCCCAATTTATATACTGGGAATGATTGTTCATAACTCTCACGTAACAGATGCTTTTGAAAAAGAAGGAATTATAACTCTCGACGGAGAAAATCGTCTGGAAATATTGGAAAGCATAAATGACGGCACCGTCGTCTTTACTGCCCACGGGGTATCACCCGAGGTGAAAGAACGGGCCAAAGAAAAAGGACTCATGACACTTGATGCCACTTGCCCCGATGTAACGAATACGCATAATCTTATCCGGGATAAAGTGGCCGAAGGATATGAAATCGTCTACGTAGGTAAGCGAGGCCATCCTGAACCTGAGGGTGCTCTTGGAGTCGCTCCAGGAAAGGTACACCTTATCCAGACAGAAGAAGAAGTAGAAGACCTGGAAGTACAAAGCGACAAATTGTTGATCACGAACCAGACTACTATGAGCCAGTGGGATGTTTATGACGTGATGGAAAAAGTGAAAGAAAAGTATCCTCATACAGAGAAGCATCAGGAAATTTGCATGGCTACCCAAGTACGTCAGGAAGCCGTCTCCGAACAGGCAGGGGAAGCCGATCTTACACTGGTTGTAGGTGACCCTAAGAGTAACAACTCTAATCGACTTGCCCAGGTTTCTATAGAAAAAGCCGGCACCCAGGCGTATCGGATCAAAGACGTTACTGACATCGATCTCGACTGGCTCGAGGGAGTACAAACGGTTGCAGTAACTGCAGGGGCTTCTACACCTACGCCAATCACTAAAGAGGTTATCCGCTTCATTGAAAACTTCGATACCGAAGATGAAGATACGTGGATCCGTGAATCCAAAGTGGAACAGAAAAAGATCTTGCCTCCTGTGAAAAGAAAACAAAGCAAGCCGAAAACTTCTAAACAGAATTAAAAGAAAGCCTAGAAGTAAAATCATAAAAAGCCGAACAAAATTTTTGTTCGGTTTTTTATATGCATTCAAGTATCACTAACACATTCAAAGAAAAATACGGAGCCTTCTGTAGGCATGTTCTCATTACTCATGGTAACCATTTGATTGTCCCGTCTTTAACTGATATTTAATTTTGGCTCTGTTATCATTTATTGTTGATTTTCGTCTCTTCGGGTGGAAGCTTGCCGCGGGCATGACGCGGGCTTCCGGAATCTACCCATTGTCGATTCCGGTGATTTTCCGTTCATGCCATTTCCGCAGGCGTCTCTACCCTTCGTTCTTAAAATCAACAACGGGCTTTAATAGAGCCTTTACATAAAGCGAAAAGGTTCAGTGTCGGACTCAGATAATATAACTTCAACCTCCTGCTCGTTTTCGATCCTTTCTTTTATTTCAGAGCAGATGAGTTTTTCCACGTGATGACCAGGATCAATTATCGCCAGCCCCTCGGCCCATGCTTCCTGTGCTTTGTGGAAAGTGACATCTCCGGTAATAAGTACGTCCGCGCCTTTAGCCTTGGCAGCTTTGAAGAAGTCTTCACCGCTGCCTCCGACTACTGCCACCGTTTTTATCTTTTTAGTATCGGCACCGGTAACTCGTAGTGCGGGGACATCATAGGCTTTTTTCACTTCTTTGGTAAACGACTTAAGATCGATACTCTCCGGTAACTTACCGATTCGCCCCAATCCCCTTTTTTCTCCGTTTATCTCTACCCGGTAGACATCATAAGCAGGTTCTTCATAAGGATGAGCTTTTTTGATGGATTGCAGCACGGAATCAAGATTCTTCTCTTTGACGATTGTCTCTATTTTCACTTCTTGCACCTTTTCGAGCTCTCCGGCCTCTCCTATGAATGGATCAGCTCCTTCAAGAGGTTTGAACGTCCCTTCCCCCTCAATTTGAAAAGTACAGTGACTGTAGTCTCCCAAATGTCCTCCCCCGGCTTCAGACATTGCATCCCGAATAGCTTCTCTGTGATCGACTGGAGTGTGGATGGCTACTTTATAAACATTCTCCTGGAAATTGGCGACGAACGGTCTTGTTTCCTTAAGACCGATTCTTTCACTCAGTACGTCATTCACTCCGCCTTCAGCGATATCAAGGTTTGTGTGAGAAGCATAAACAGTAATGTCATGTGAGAGCAACTTCTGCAATATACGTCCCCTTGACTGATCTGTGTTAATGGAATCAGGTTTCACGAACAAAACCGGGTGGTGAGCAATAATAAGATCAGCACCTTCCTGAATCGCTTCGTCCACTACATTTTCAAGAACATCTAGAGTTACCATCACTTTCGAGATCTGTTTGTTCTTCGACCCTACTTGAAGTCCTACATTATCCCAGTCGAAAGCCCATGCTTCAGGAGCCCATCGTTCCATTATCTGAATGATCTCACCTGCTTTAACTGTTTTCACTGTAGAGAACCTCCTTTAATATATCAATCTCTTTTTCTATTTCCTGTTTTTTTCGCATCTGAGGAGTAGAAGATTGTTCAAGCTGCCGTTGTATCCTTCTATTATTATCCAATTGGCGTTCCCATTTTTTAATAAATGAGCTATTTTTCCTCTTCATCAAGAGCGGCCCAAGCCACAGTTCGGTTTCTTTATTCTCATCGGAATAGAGCGTCTCCTCGGCATATCGATCTGCTATAAGCACTTCGTATATATGTCCATTTTCTTCGATGATCTCTTCCTCCACCAAAAAAAATCCATTCTCCTCGAGCCATCCTCGTACAACTACAGAATGAACATTCGGTTGCAGGAGTAATCGATGGACACCGGAAAGTTTCTCTTTCCCATTCTCTAATATAGAAGCGATCAAGGGTCCTCCCATACCGGCGATGACCACTTCCGATACTTCATCTTTTTGAAGGACCTCCAGCCCGTCTCCGAGCCTTACTGTAACCCTTTCTTCCATACCATATTGTTCAATGACTTTCTGCGCGCTATTAAATGGCCCTTGATTAACCTCGCCGGCTATTGCACGGGTCTTCGGGTGCTCCAGACAAAAACTGACCGGTAAATAGGCGTGGTCTGATCCGATATCTGCAAAAACGGTTTCTTCCGGCAGATACCTGCTGATCAGAGACAGACGTTCAGATAACTCCACTGACAGCTCCTCCTTTCAAAAAGAAAAGCTCCCTGGAATCCAGAAAGCTTTCACTTCTTACTATTTATTGTTCCACCAGCCATTCAGCGACCTGTTGTGCTTCTTCACCTGTGTACAATCCGGCCGGCATTTGACCTTTACCATTTTCAATTACACTGACGATTTCATCTACAGATAGTCGATCTCCAATACCTTGAAGGTTCGGTCCGACACCTCCGCTCAAATCGCCACCATGGCAACTGGCACAGGAGTTCTGGAACATCTCTTCAGGATTGGCGCTTGCCGTCTGTTCTTCACCGCCGCCTTCTTCTTCACTTTCAATCGCCTGTTCCTGGTTCATCCCCACACTACTGATTACAATCATGGTTAAAATACCGATAATTGCAATCATTGCAAAAGGTATTAACGCTCTTTTCATATAAGACTTCCTCCTTATGTAACATTCCCGTCTTGCATATGATAGTACAAGCTACGTTTATTTTACTCGAAAACATCCATTTAGAAAAGACCATAAGTTCAAAATTTAAAAAAGCATGTATAGAATAAGGCCGAGCGCAAGGATAAGGCTGATTATTTTTAAATAGAAAATATTTGAACGATAGCCAATAAAATACCACCCGGCAATATTCAGAAGGGAAACCAGAAATACATATACATTTTCAAAATAAGTAGATGCCACAGTCGTAGTCAATAGAAAAACGAGTAATAACGTAACGTTCAATGGTATATGTATCATTCCATTTTGCTTATATATCCACCAAAGCTGAAGAAGCGACAAAAGAACAAACACCGTCAAGAGAACAGTTTGCAAAATGACATCGTTTTCAGTAAAATAAATAACGACAAAAGAAAAAGGAAGCATCAGGAAATTCAGAAAATAATAAGTGATATTCCATATCTTTCCCTGAAATAAGGAATTTCGTGAATCAGTCGAATCCTCGCCCTCTGTATATAAGGCAAGAAGAAAGTTACAATACTTTTCAGGCAATAGCTTGCTTTGTTTCCAATAATGGATTTCGTTAACAATTATTTTCTTCCTATCCTCTGCCATTATCTATTGACCTCCAAGAGATTAATGGGGTGCTCAGCGGCTTTGAAAAACCGCCAAACACCTGGTATTTTCTCTTTATTCCATAAAATCTTTCAGACGCTTACTGCGGCTTGGATGTCTTAATTTACGAAGTGCTTTAGCTTCGATTTGGCGAATTCTCTCTCTCGTTACTCCGAACACTTTCCCTACTTCTTCTAGTGTACGGGTTCTTCCATCATCGAGTCCGAATCTAAGACGTAACACGTTCTCTTCACGGTCTGTAAGTGTATCAAGAACATCTTCAAGTTGTTCTTTAAGAAGCTCATACGCTGCGTGATCGGAAGGAGAGGTAGCTTCCTGGTCTTCGATGAAATCCCCAAGGTGAGAGTCATCCTCTTCCCCGATAGGCGTTTCCAATGAAACAGGTTCCTGAGCTATTTTCAGAATTTCGCGAACTTTATCCGGTGTAAGCTCCATCTCTTCAGCAATTTCTTCCGGCGTCGGTTCCCTTCCGAAGTCCTGAAGAAGTTGACGCTGGACACGGATCAGTTTATTGATCGTCTCCACCATATGGACAGGGATACGGATCGTCCTTGCCTGGTCGGCAATAGCTCTCGTAATCGCCTGACGAATCCACCAGGTCGCGTAAGTACTGAATTTAAAACCTTTCCGATAATCGAACTTCTCGACCGCTTTGATCAGACCCATATTACCTTCTTGAATCAAATCAAGGAAAAGCATCCCTCTCCCTACGTAACGTTTGGCAATGCTTACTACCAGTCGAAGGTTCGCTTCTGCAAGTTCTCTTTTCGCAAACTCGTCCCCTTCTTCGATACGATGAGCGAGACTGATTTCATCTTTTGCAGCGAGGAGATTCACTCTTCCGATTTCTTTAAGGTACATCCGTACCGGATCGTTTATTTTTACACCTGGAGGTACACTTAAGTCGTTAAGATCGAACTCTTCTTCTTTGTTCAATTGTTGCATGTTAGGGTCGCGCTCGGAATCACCGATCACTTCCACACCCTGTTCATTCAACTTTTCGTAAAACTCATCCATCTGATCGGAATCGAGTTCAAAACTAGACAATTTCTCAGCTACTTCTTCATATGCGAGAACTCCACGTTTTTTCCCCATCTCCATTACTTGTTCTTTAGCCTGGTCAAGGGTCATTTCATTTTCATTATCTTTCGTACGTGCTGGCTTCTGATTATTTTCAGCCATAAGTTCCCCTCCTTCCAACTTATCAACGAGCTAATTCCTGGTTTTCCATTCCCTGTTTTCCTTGAGTAACTGCATGGCAATTTCAGCAGCGCGGATCGGGTCCTGTTTTTCTACTTCTTTCATTTCTTTTTTCAAATGATTCGTATTCTCTTTTTTCCAATGTTCCATTTTAACCTGATACAAATAGTCTTCAATTTCTTTCTCAGGTACTTCAGGTGAGAGAGAGAGCGAGGCTATATCTGTTACAAGATGCTTAAAGCGGTCTTCTTCGAATGTTTCCAGAAATTCACTTACATTCACTGAATCATTTTCTTCGTAATAGGCATACAGATGAGTAGCTATGATCTGATGATCTTCGATATTGAATGATGCAGATATATTTTCCTTCACAATCTCAGCTATATAGGAATCTCTTATCATATAAGCGAGTAGTTTCCGCTCTGCATTATGGAAAGCGGGCCTCGGTTTATTACCAGCAGAAGACGTTGGATCATTTTTCTTAACAGTGCTCTGTGGGGATTGTTTCACCCCCGGGCTCTTCTGCTTAGGTCGCCACTTTTCCATTTCTTCATTGAGGCTCTCGAGCGATATGGAAAATTCTTTCGAGAGTTCCTGTAAATAGTATTCCCGCTCTACAGCTCTTTCTAACTTAGCTACCTCCCGCAGTATCATTTCTATATAATCGAAACGATCTCCTTCGGATTGCAGGTTGAATTGATTTCTGTAATACCTCATAAGGTATCCTACAAACGGTTCGCTTGTCTCGAGGACTTCACGTCTGAACCTATCCGGACCCTCTGCCTTAATAAAATCATCTGGGTCCTGCTGATTCGGCACTCTCGCTATATAAACGTGTATGCCTGCCTTTTGCAGTTCTTTTGCCGTTTTGACAGAAGCTTCAATACCTGGCTGGTCTCCGTCGTAGCAAATGATGACTTTCTCAGCGTATCGGTTCATCAGCTCTGCCTGAGCCGGAGTCACAGAGGTCCCCATTGTAGCTATCGAATTTTTAATGTCCGACTGATACGCAGAAATGACATCAGCATAACCTTCAAATAAAACAATCGTACTCTGTTTACGGATGAATCCACGAGCCAAATCAAAATTATACAACAATTTTCCTTTGTGGAAAATAGAAGTTTCCGGGCTGTTCAAATACTTCGGTTGACCTTCCCCGAGGGTTCTTCCGGCAAAGGCTACCGTTTTTCCGAGATGGTTCCGTAAGGGGAAAATAATCCTTCCACGGAATCGATCCAGATAATCTCCGCCTTCAGTAGCTGTCAGGAGTCCCGCTTTCACCATCTCCTGAGGATGAAAGCCTTTCTTTTCAAGGAAAGTAGCCACAACCCCCGGTTTATCAGGAGCATATCCCATCTGGAAGGTATCGATGGTTTCTCTCGTAAATCCGCGTTCTGTCAAATAATCGAGCGCGTCCTTACCTTCCGTCGTATTCACCAATAAATGATGATATAACTTCGCGAGCCATTGATGGGCTTCAAGCACTCTTTGAGAACCGTCATCCTCATTTACAGATGCGGATCTTTTTTCTTCCGGCAGTGAAATGCTGTTTTTTTCTGCCAGTTCTTCAACAGCCTGAATAAATGTCCAACCTTCTTTATCCATAAGAAACGTAAATACATTTCCGCCTTTTCCGCAACCGAAACAGTGAAAAATCTGTTTTTCAGGAGAAACTGAAAATGACGGAGTGCTCTCCCCATGAAAAGGACAAAGGCCGAAATAATTCCGCCCCTGTTTTTTCAATTGGACGTGTTCCCCGATAACGTCCACGATATCTGAGGTCTTACGGACTTCTTCAACGGTTTCTTCCGGAATGTGTCCAGCCATTTCTATCACCAGCATTCTTCAGATTAGTTTAAGATAAAAGCTCGTCCAATAAATCCGAAAATTTTTCTTTGAATAACAGACGATCCTGCTTTGTTAATGCAGAAGGACCTTTTCCATACCTGCCCTGTCTTTTTTCTTTCATTCTTATATACTTCGAATGCATAATCGATTCTATTTCGTAACTTTTAATCTGTTTACCTCTAGGTGTTATTACGTAAACCCCTCTCTCTAAAAGCAGAGAAGCAAGCGATAGATCCTGAGTAATTACCGCATCACCTTTTGTGACATTATTAAGAATATAGAAATCCACCGCATCCTGACCCTTTTCTACAAATGTCCAGTCCCGGTCATGATCCAGTGTATAATGATCGTAACTGGCAATGTATCGTACTACTGCGGATTTTTGAGTTTTCACCGATTCAATCTCTTCTTTGACTGGGCAACTATCTGCATCCACCCATATTACTATCGTATTTTTCGTCATAATTCTAGTTTCTACAGAACTGATCAAATTCCTTCTTTCTTATGAATGTTTTATTTTTCAGAAAAGACTACATTCAGTCTCAACGTTATAGTATAGAACATTTATAAGTGAATTGCCATTGATTTGTTTTCATCCTTGAAAAAGTCGCGCTTATTCAGCGCGACTTTTCATTTTTCATTGTTCGTGCGTAAGGTATGAATAATCATATTCGCCGTCTCTTCAACAGCTTTATGAGAAACATCGATGACTTCACAACCTATATCATCTACGATATTTTCAAAATATGAGATTTCCTGTTCTATACGTTGAAGGTTGGCGTAACTTGCTTCATCGCCAAGCCCTAAAGCCTTCAGCCGCTCTTTTCGGA
Organism: Salimicrobium flavidum; assembly: GCF_900156645.1. Lineage (GTDB taxonomy): Bacteria > Bacillota > Bacilli > Bacillales > Halobacillaceae > Salimicrobium > Salimicrobium flavidum. Next base: position 87,675 of record NZ_FTOC01000001.1, on the reverse strand, counting down.
TGTCATTGAGCTTTTCAGGAGTTATTTTCAGACCGATGCACCTTCTTGGGTCCACTTCGAACAATTCCTGGGGAGGTTTCACCTCAGGGACGATCGGAACGTTCGCCACTTTGAGTCGTTTATGAGCAAGGTATTGGGAAAGCGGTGTTTTGGAAGTTCTGGAAACACCTATCAATACTATATCGGCTTTTTTGATACCTCTCGGGTCCCGTCCATCATCATAACGCACGGCGAACTCAATAGCCTCTACTCGCTTGAAATAGTCTTCATCGAGTTTATGGACGAGTCCCGCTTCAAGCCTCGGGGTCGTTCCGAAATGTCTCTCCATGGAGTCCATCATCGGTCCCATAATATCTACACATTCGACTCCTTCTTCCACTGCTCTGTAAGACAGATACTTTCTTAATTCCGGAGAAACAAGTGTGAAACCTATCAAGGCATCATGCTCCCTCGCCTGTGCAATCGTATCATCTATAATAGATTTATCCTCGATATACGGGATTCTCTGAACGTCGAAAGGTCCGTCGTTGAACTGACTTAATGCCGCTTTCACAACCAGTTCTGCTGTTTCACCGACGGAGTCGGACATAATATATACGAACGGTTTTATCATACTATCTCCTCCCCGTTTTCCAATAATTACAGATGTTCATCTCTTCCCAGTTCAACCAGGGCCTTCGCGATATTAGTCTTCGTCAGCCTGCCGATCACTTCCAAGCCATCCTCTTTTTCTTCAACTACAGGAAGACCGTCAATCTGACGCTCGATCAAAATCTGAGCCGCATCCAGCAACAGGTCTTCTGCAGAACAATAAGCGATATTCGGCATACGCGTCATGATTATATGCACAGGTACTGCAGAGAGATCCTGGTTACCGATGCTCGCCCGTAACAGATCCTTTCTGGAGAGGATACCTGTTAGTTTGGCGTTTTCATCCGTCACAAAAATAGTCCCTACATCTTCTAAGAACATATTGATCACTGCATCATAAGCAGATACATTTTCGTCCACTACAATAGGAACAGACTGAAATTCCCCAACTTTGAATTTTTTCAATTTCTCCGTAAGTAATTCCGTGCCGGTCTTTCCGGTAAAGAAATACCCCACTCTAGGTCTGGCATCAAGATAACCTGCCATCGTCAAAATTGCCAAATCAGGACGAAGAGTCGCTCTCGTAAGGCCGAGTTGATCAGCGATATTTTCACCGGTAATCGGTCCCTGTTCCTTCACGATTTCAATTATACGTTCTTGTCGTTCGGACAGTTCCATACTTTTACCACCCTTACCTAACTATGACATACCATTCTTCACTATTATATATGAATTAAAAGAGAAAGGGAAAGAATGGGGACCTCAATTTTGCTGCTTCCATTGGACAGCGTTGAAATCAGCGAATGTATAAATCGTGTCCGCAATATCTTTAAGCAGCGCGAGACGGTTCAACCGTATATCCCGGTCCTCTGTCATAACCATGATATTCTCGAAGAAATTGTGGATAGGCTCTGCCAAATCACTCAGCGTCCGAAGAGACTCGACTACCTCTCCCTGGTCCAGTTGTTTGAAGAATTCCTTCTTAATTTCTAAATGCATCGTGAAAAGCTTCGTCTCTTCTTCCTTCATGAATAAGGAGGAATCTACCGAGGAACCCTCGGCTTTTCCTGACATGTTCAGCACTCGCCCGAATGCTTCATGAACGTAGCGGAAGGATTCTTCATTTCTTTTCTCCGAAAGAAGGTGGGCTTTTTCTTTGGTGATCGAATAGTAACCTATCCCTTCAGTGAGCACAGCCTCCACTACATCGTTCTCCACATTATCCCTTTTTAACAAGTAAGCCGCTCTGGCGTTGAAAAATTCATGAACATCGGACCGGATTTTTTGACGATCTTCGGTACCGAGCCCTTTTTGTTCATAATAAACGAGCACCTCATCAAGCAGTTCAGTAAGACTGAGAACGAAATGGCGATCTTCGATGATCTGCAGTACGCCGAGCGCCTGCCTGCGGAGACCATAAGGATCCTGCGAGCCGGTCGGAAGATTTCCGATGGAGATAGTACCGACAATCGTATCAAGCTTTTCTGCCAGACTAAGCAATGAACCTACCGTTGTTTCAGGAGATGGGCTTCCCGCCTGTTTCGGCATGTACTGTTCACGCATAGCAGTGGCCACCTCATCGTTCTCACCGAAAAGTTTGGCATACTTTTCTCCCATGAGACCTTGCAGATTTGTGAATTCATCCACCATTTGAGTGACGAGATCAAACTTCGAAATATGGGCCGCTCTTTGAACATTGGCTTTTTCATCGCTCGAAATGGCCAGTTTGTCACTCAAAAAGACAGCTAGATCTTCCACTCGATCCACTTTTTCAGCCAATGTACCAAGGTCTTCCTGATAGACGATTTTTTTCAGTTTTTCCAATCTGGATTCGATACTTACCTTCTGATCCTCCTCGAAGAAGAACTGGGCATCGGAGAGTCTGGCTCTTAACACTTTTTCATTTCCTTTGGCCACATTGCGTATGAATTGATCGTCTCCGTTTCTTACTCCTACAAAGTAAGGAAGCAGTTTGTTTTCAGAGTGCACTGGAAAATACCTCTGGTGCTCTTTCATCGAGGTAATAAGCGCCTCTTCAGGTACAGTAAGGAAGGATTCATCAAAAGCTCCACTGAAGACAGTCGGATACTCCACCAGGTCCGTGACTTCCATGAGAAGTTCCTCGTCCTCATGGATCTCCCATCCTTTTTCTTTCTGTAGCCGCTGCAATTGTTCCCTGATTTCTTCCTTGCGCCTCGAACGATCAGCAATCACGTACTGCTTCAAAAGCTCCGATTCATACCGGGACGGCTGACTAATAAGCACTTCTTCTCCGAGAAAACGATGGCCGTTCGTTCTGTTTCCGGTCGCCACCCCTTCTATTTCAAAAGGAACGATTTCTTCTTCAAATAGAGCTATGAGCCACCGGATAGGTCGTACGTATTTTAGAGAACGATTCCCCCACCGCATATTTTTAGGGAAGGTAAGAGAAAGGATGACTTCTTTAAAACCTTTCAGAATATCCTTTGTCGCTTCTCCTTCGATATATTTATCCACGTGGGCGTATGCTACCCCTTTTATTTCTTCAAAATAAATATCCTCCACGCTTTTTCCCTGCCCCCGGGAAAAACCGACTGCAGCCTTGGACCATTCACCCTCTTCATCAAGTGCTATATGTTTCGCTGGCCCTTTTGCTTTTTCTTCTATATCTTGTTGTTTGTCCGGCAATCCTTCTATCAGCACCGCCAGTCTCCTCGGTGTCGAATAGATACTCACCCTCTCAACCGGGAGTCTGTTTTGTTCAAGCCACTCCTTGGTCCTTTTCTCCAGCTGGGTTTCGGCATCGCCGATAAATCTGGCCGGAAGCTCTTCCAACCCTATTTCGAATAGTGCCTGATTACTCATGAGCTGATTCCTCCTTCAACATAGGAAAGCCTAGTTCTTCCCGCTTTTCGACGTATGTTTTTGCAATTTTTCTTGCAAGGTTTCTCACCCTTCCAATATAACCGGTACGTTCAGTCACAGAGATGACCCCTTTGGCATCGAGCAGGTTGAAGGTGTGGGAACATTTCAATACATAGTCATATGCCGGAAATACAAGGTCTTTCTCCATAAGTTTTTCCGCTTCTTTTTCGTAAGTCGTGAATAGGTCGAACAGCATTTTTTCATCGGATTCCTCGAACGTGTAGACAGAATGTTCGTATTCCGGCTGAGAAAAAATATCTCCCACCGTGACCCCGTTCGTCCATTCAAGGTCGAACACATTCTCTTTGTCCTGTATATAGGAGGCTAAACGCTCGATGCCATACGTGATCTCAGCCGAGACCGGTTTCGCTTCCAGTCCTCCGATCTGCTGAAAATATGTGAATTGAGTGATTTCCATACCATCAAGCCATACTTCCCATCCGAGTCCTGCGGCTCCGAGTGTAGGATTTTCCCAGTTGTCTTCCACGAACCGTATATCATGCTGTTTCGGATCGATACCGAGAGCCTCTAATGATTGGAGATAGATTTCCTGAATATCATCAGGAGATGGTTTCATTATCACTTGAAACTGATGGTGCTGATAAAGACGGTTCGGGTTCTCACCGTACCTTCCATCTGCAGGACGACGCGATGGTTCTACGTAAGCCACATTCCAAGGTTCCGGACCGAGACTTCTCAGCAGAGTCATAGGTGACATTGTACCTGCACCCTTCTCAGTATCATACGCTTGCATTAAAATACAACCCTGATCAGACCAATGTTTCTGTAAGGTTAATATCATTGTTTGAATATCCATATAATTACCTCCCGTTATTCATAAAGAAAACCCGTTTTTCCTCTCCTGAAGAGATGCCGAGCTCCAGCGACCATTTGCAATACATTGTTTTCTTATCATTGCAACGGCAAAAAAATCCCGTCCCTATGTCTCCTGAAGACATAGGGACGGGATTTCCGCGGTTCCACCCTACTTGCCGATACAGATAATGTATCGACCACTTTCAAAAATTGCTCCGGACTGCCTTCCCCATAAGAAATGGTCTGTCTCACACCTTCACAGACTCGCTGTTCATTTCTTCTCCCGGGTACTACTTCCCTTCCACGCAACGTGTATTTATATATGAAAGCATACCTAACTTACACTTCTGTTGTCAATAATACTTATCCATTTGCTTTAGAAATTTGCGCGATTTCAAAAAATATCCGCCATACTGCTCGTAATAGTTATCCAGAAGAGAACGGAGTTTCTTTTTGTTTTCTTCCTTCATAGATACATTCCCGAGTCTTTTGACATCCATTTCAGCAAGGAGCGGCAGAAGCCTGCTGAATTTTTCAGACAGCAGATAACAATCAGGATCGATGTACTTACAACGCTGACAGAGGTAACCACCTTCCGCAACAGAAAATGCATACGGCCCCTCCTTGTTTCCACAATTGATGCACCTGGAAAGAATAGGAGCAAATCCTGCTTTTTGATATATTTTCAACTCGAATATCATGGTTACGATATCAGGATCCCGGCCTTCATCTATATAAGTGATTGTGGTCAATAATTGCTGAAACAGGAACGGATCCGGTTCCTTTTCATCCACTAATTTATCAGCAAGCTCACACGCAAAAGAACTATACCCAGCTTTCATTATGTCTTCCCTTACCGAACGAAAAGAATCGATGACTTCTCCTTGAGACATCGACCCCATACCTTTGCCCATATAAATCAGGAAATTCCCATAAATGAACGGTTGCGTTACAGAACTCATTCTACTTTTAGGCTTCTTCGCTCCACGTGCAACTACACTTATCTTTCCTTTTTCCCTTGTCCATAGAGTAACGATTTTATGAGTTTCCCCATAATCTCTGGTCCGTATGATCAGGCCTTCTACTTTCTCTAACAAAACCACCACCTGCCACTGCTTCTCTTATTCATAGTGTTTCGATTTCCGGAGCTTTTCCATGAAAGAGAAAATCTCTTCGTTCCCTGTCTTCAACACAGAAAATCGCCTCCTTTTCCAGTGGAGATCTGAACGAACCGGTAATTCTAGAAACGGGAAGAAAGACTTTATCATTTTTCAGTAAATAACCACTTAATATTCATCTTCCCTATAGCCAAATTCACTGAGGTCCATCGACCGGTTCCGCCAGTCTTTCTGGACTTTGACCCACAGTTCTAGATAGACTTTACTTCCGAGAAGCGATTCGATATCCTTTCTCGCTCGTGTTCCCACTTCCTTGAGCATGCTCCCCTGTTTGCCGATGATGATCCCCTTCTGAGACTTTCGCTCCACTACTATAACCGCTTGTATATGGACCTTCCCGTCGTCTTCCGTCTTGATCTGTTCAATCATTACAGCTACGGAATGTGGAATTTCTTCACGTGTCAGCTGAAGTACCTTTTCACGGATAAATTCACTGATCACGAAGCGTTCAGGGTGATCGGTTATATGATCGTCCGGGTAGTATTGGGGGCCTTCCTCAAGCTGATCCTTGACTACCGTTAGAAGGTGATCCACGTTATTCCCTTCAAGAGCGGAAATAGGAATGATTTCAGTGAAATCCATAAGATCCTTATACTGTTCGATAAGAGAGAATAAAGCGTCTGGATGCACGCGATCGATTTTATTAATGATCAGGTAGACTGGTCGTTCAATTCCTTTCAGCCTTTCGACTATAAATTGATCCCCTCGTCCATATCCTTCTTCAGCGTTTATCATAAACAGAACAATATCCACTTCGTTCAGAGATTGCTCTGCAGCATGAACCATATAAGTTCCAAGTTTATGTTTAGGTTTGTGGATTCCAGGAGTATCGATAAAGACGATCTGACTATCATCATCTGTATATACTCCCTGGATTTTGTTTCTCGTAGTCTGTGCCTTATCACTCATTATTGCGATTTTTTCACCGATCACACGGTTCATGAATGTAGATTTCCCGACATTCGGCCGTCCTACGATAGCTGCAAACCCGGATTTGAATATATCTGCCATGTATGTTCCTCCGCACTTATAATTTTGGTATAAATATAACTATTGCAATCAAAACGGCAAACACCGCCGTTACTAAAACTGCACCGGCAGCCGCGTCTTTAATAACCTTCACTTCTGGATGAAAGGAAGGATGAATGAAATCCATGACCCTTTCTATCACCGAGTTCATTACTTCAAATGAAATGACAAGAGCCATCGTCAAGAACAAGATGGCCCACTCCACTAAGGACACAGAAAGATACAGACCCGTAAGGAGCACGACAATAGAAGCTGCACAATGAATCTTCAGGTTCTTCTCGGCTTTTACAATGGTCCCTAACCCGGATATGGCGAAGCGGAACCCAATCCACTTTCTTCCCTTAGGATCTTTCAAGTCCGAATTCATTCAATATATCCTCTTGACGGGCAAACATATTTTTTTCATCCTGTTCATCCATGTGGTCATATCCGAGAAGGTGTAAAAGACTATGCAAGGCAAGGAAAGAAAATTCACGTTCTAGAGAGTGTCGATACTCTTCGGCCTGTTCTTCAGCTTTATCGACAGAAATGACGACGTCCCCAAGCATTCTCGGCAACTCCTCATCCTGAAACTCCATCGCCTCTTCTCCAAACTCAAGCATCGGAAAAGATAGCACATCAGTAGGTGTATCTTTCTGTCTGTAGTTTCTATTCAATTCCTGTATTTTTGAATTGTTGACAAAGGTAACAGAAATTTCATTCTCCCCGACGATTCCTTCTTTCTCAGCGGCGAAAGTCAACACACGATCAATAAGATCGATAAAAGCTTCATCGATTGAATTCGTTTCATCATGAAAATCAATTTTCAACATGTCCATCTACCTCCTCTATTCGTTTTTTTCATACGCCTCAATTATCCGTTGAACAAGAGGGTGTCTTACTACATCCGTCTCGTCCAGATGAATAAACGAACTTCCCTTTACATTCGAAAGCTTGTGTGTCGCTTCAATCAGCCCGGATCTCATACCTTTAGGCAAATCCACCTGGGTGATATCTCCGGTGATGATCATTTTGGAACCGAAGCCAAGCCTGGTCAGAAACATCTTCATCTGTTCGGGGGTCGTGTTCTGAGCTTCGTCCAGGAGGGCAAAGGCATCATCGAGTGTACGACCTCTCATATAAGCGAGCGGTGCAATTTCGATCGTCCCTCTCTCTATAAGACGTGCGGTATGCTCCACCCCGAATACGTCATGGAGAGAATCGTAAAGCGGACGCAAGTATGGATCCACTTTCTCTTTCAAGTCTCCGGGTAGAAAGCCGAGACTCTCACCGGCCTCAACAGCAGGACGGGTAAGTACTATTCTTTTCACATCGCCATTTTTCAATGCATTGACCGCCATTACAACTGCGAGATAAGTCTTTCCTGTACCTGCCGGACCGATACCGAACGTCAGGTCATTTCTTTTGATCGCATTGATATAATCCCTTTGTCCAAGAGTTTTCACCCGGATCGGTTTCCCTTTGGCATTCCTTGTTATTTCGTCTTCATATAATGCTTCAAACTGGTTTATTTTCCCTTTTTTAGCCAGTTCCACAGCATATACGATATCTCTTTCTGTAATTACGAGGCCTTTCCTTATAAGAGATAGAAGCGAACCTATTACACTTTCCACAATGGAAACATGTTCCGGAAGCCCGGAAACATTCACTTTCTCCCCTCTCGAAACGATCGTAACACTTAATTGCTCTTCAATCTGTCTAAGATTTCTATCTTCTGTACCGAATAAAGTCAAGGCTTCCTCTGAATTGTCCAAATGTACATCTATCGTCTGTAAACCTTCCTGCATACTCAATCTCCTTGATTAATATATTCTTTTTCTCGATATTTTCATTACTTAGATATAGTAGAAGTAATTTCACTTTACCACTGTCTGTATACTGGTGCAAAACTTTTTCGCCCCACTTATGGGGGACTCACTTGAAGAGGCTGAGGAAAAAAGTTTTTCCTGTTCTTCTAAGCATCTCTCTTTTTAGCTTCACTGGAACACTAGAGCATCAAGTAACTTTTATAATTGCTATTCATAAGGGTAGATATACCAAAATTCTTATATATATCTTCCTTTTCCCTATTCACGTTGAAATCCTGAAAAAAACTTTTTGACGGGAATTTTTCATTTCTCAGATTGGTTTCACTGCCTCGTAAACAATTACATAGGGGTAATGATGAAAAAGCTTTCATCAAGCGAAAAACCCCGATTTGTATAAATACAAATCGGGGTTCCTTTATCGCCATCTTTTAGATGTGTAGTGCGGGCTTTTCGATCTTGGGGGTCCAAGTATTTCTCGCATGATAACTCCGTCACCCAGCCGCTTCTTCGTCCATTTTTCCCTTAGAAAAGGGTGGACCTCTTTCTTTTCTGATTCTTTCCTATCAACGACTAGATCTCCATGGGAAAGTATTCCATCGTGGGAGGAAGTGTGAGGGTCCTCTACCCCGATCGAGTCACCACTGGTGGAGTTCTCCGTAGCCTCCTTAGCCTGCTCATACTGTTCCTGCAGCGTAGAGGACGGTTCTCTGCTCTTGGAAGAAGAGGGGAGAGCATCTCCACCCTCCTCCCTATCCTGACTGCCGGAAGCGAAGCGTATAAGAGAGAAGACCCCGTAGAGAATCGCACCCAGGATAAAAATATTTGAAAAAATCGCTGAAATGAATTCCTGCATTAATGATCGCCCCTTTCTTTAAAGGAGTACGATACCGACGGATGTTTATTTATCCTCATCATCCGTATCTCCCGTAGTGCCAAGAGTTTTTCTCATGTCAGTGTCTGCATCTATATTCTGATAGTTCATATAGTCCATGACACCCATTTTACCGGAACGCAAAGCTTCTGCAAGAGCCTGAGGCACTTCGGCTTCAGCTTCGACCACTTTGGCCTGCATTTCCTGTACGCGTGCGCGCATTTCCTGCTCTTGAGCGATTGCCATAGCTCTACGTTCTTCAGCCTTAGCTTGGGCAATGTTCTTATCTGCTTCAGCCTGGTCTGTCTGTAGAATCGCACCGATGTTTTTACCGATGTCTATGTCAGCTATATCAATCGAAAGTATTTCGAATGCAGTTCCTGAGTCCAACCCTTTTCCGAGCACATTTTTGGAGATAAGGTCAGGGTTTTCCAGAACTTTGCTATGACTTTCACTGGAACCGATAGTCGATACGATACCTTCGCCTACACGGGCGATGATGGTATCTTCTCCGGCACCACCGACAAGACGATCGATATTCGCACGAACTGTAATACGTGCTTTGGCTTTCACTTCAATACCGTCCATTGCCACACCGGCGATGAATGGTGTTTCGATAACTTTAGGATTGACGCTCATCTGCACAGCTTCCAGCACATCTCTACCAGCCAGGTCGATGGCCGCACAACGTTCAAAACTTAATTCAATATTAGCCCGGTGCGCAGCAATCAGCGCATTCACTACTCTGTCCACGTTACCTCCGGCCAGATAGTGACTCTCCAACTGGTTGGTATCAATATCAAGACCCGCTTTGTGCGCTTTGATCAAAGGGTTGATTACACGTGCCGGTGTTACTCGTCTCAACCTCATTCCGACAAGGCTGAAAATACTTATCTTCACACCTGCGGCCAGAGCGCTGATCCACAGCATCACTGGAATGAAAGTGAATAAAACGGCCAATGCGATGATGATGATACCTACAATAATTAACGGCATCAGTTCCTGTAACGTCATACTTATTCCTCCTCATGTTCTTGAACTTTTCGTACTACTATTCTGGACCCTTCCACTTTCACAATTTTGATCGATTCATCTCTTTGGATGAAATCCCCTTCGCTTACTACGTCCAATCTTTCTTCTTCAAATTCACCACTGCCCGAGGGACGAAGAGGAGTGATGGATTTCCCTTCTTTTCCAATCAAATCCAATCTTGTTTTCGTCGAAACATAGCCCTCGGACGTATTGGTCGCATCGCTCAGAATGATTTTTTTGAAGAAATTATTCTGAAAACCGACGAATTTAAAAAGAATAACCGAAGCGACGATAGTAACCAAAAGTGCTATCCCTATGCTGAAAGCCATATAACCGACATCTTGTCCGGACATAAGGAGGGAGGCTACGATCGCTACGGCCCCACCGATACCGGCGATTCCCCCAGGCAAAAAGAATTCTGCAATAACAAGACCTACTCCGACGACAAGTAAAATAATAGCTTCCAGTCCTGCCAAGCCCGCAATGACATGGCCATAAAAGAATAACAGCAGGGAAAGGAGCCCGGTGATACCGGGAACCCCGAAACCAGGGGTGTATATTTCAGCTATGAGGCCAAGACTTGCAAGCGATAAGAGAATCGGTACGACAGCAGGATTCGTCAGGAATCTCGCCAGATTCTCCGAAAAGGTGGGTTCCACCCTTTGGATTTGAGAGGCTTCAAACCCTAATTCTTCAACTACTGTCTCCGTATCAGGAAAAGTACCGTCTGAATACCCCACCTCTTCAGCCTCTTGAGGGGTAAGCGTAAGGAATTCGCCCTCCGGAGCCCCGAACTCAGGTAAATCCACACTGCTGTCAGCCATCGCTCTGGCATATAAGGGATCTCTTCCATTTGTTTCAGCAGCAGCGGTCATGGCCGAAATCCATGCTGACTGGGCTTTCTTATCCGCGGCGGTACCGTCTGAATTGATGACACCGGAAGCCCCCATCGTCGCCTGGGATTTCATGAATATGGAATCCATATTCAAAGCAATGTATGACCCGGCAGAATATGCACGACTGGTCACATAAGCAGCGGTAGGTATCTCTGTATTCGTCAGATATTCCCCGATTTCATTCGCTGCATCTACTCGCCCTCCAGGGGTGTCGATTTCAAAGACGATTTGAGAAGCCTCCGCTTCTTCAGCTTCTGTAATGGCTCTATCTATAAATGAAGCCATCCCTTTCTCGACAGTCTCTTCGACGGGTACTACGTACACGTCCCCCGCTGCTTCAATAGAAGTAGGCAATATGAATAAGAACAGAAACGGAAAAAGCATAAGAAGATTTTTCCATTTCTTCTGCATCTCCACGTAATCTCTCCCTCCTTTCCGCTCACCTAATAAGATTACGTATGTAGAAAGGAAAACGTTTCAAAGAATTTATGAAAAAAGACCTCCCGTTCCTGAGAGGCCTTTTCTCCGTTTATGATAATTGCTTCATAACTTCTTTATTGACCTGGGAGCCGTCTGTTTTGCCTTTGACTTTCGGCATCACAGCTGACATCACTTTCCCCATGTCACTTTTACCATCTGCACCGACTTCGTTGATTGTCTCAGAGACGATAGTCTCTAATTCTTCATTCGTCAATTGCTTCGGTAAATAATCATTTAAAATGTCAATTTCTTGTTGAAGATCACTTACAAGGTCATCCCGACCAGCTTGTTTAAATTCTTGGAGGGAATCTTTCCTTTGTTTTACCTCACGCGATAAAACTGTCAGTTCTTCTTCTTCCGTCAATTCATTCTTACCGAGTTTTATCGCTTCATTTTGCATGGAAGAACGTACCATGCGTATTACGCCAAGTCTTTTTTTATCCCTGGCTTTCATAGCGACCTTCATGTCCTCTGTAAGACGTTCAGAAATAGTCATTTAATCTCTTCACCCTCTTCACAGAACACTTACTTGCGTTTTCTTGCTTCCTCGGATTTTTTCTTACGACGAACGCTCGGTTTATCGTAATATTCACGCTTACGATATTCTGCTAGAGTACCGCTTTTAGATACGTCTTTCTTAAAACGACGCAATGCATCCTCTAAAGATTCGTTTTTACGTACGCGAGTGGTCTTAGACATACTACTTCCCTCCCTCCGAAACAAACAAAACTAGTTCAAGACATGGACAAGTCCATATCCTTGACAATTATATTACACCAAATCAGAGAGGTCAACAAGTACCTTGCTTTTAATAATCAGAAGTTCCTTGTTTTCCTTGAATTATCGCAATCCCTGAGCTTGCTCCGATTCTGGTTGCGCCTGCGTCGATCAATGCCTTCGCTCCTTCATAATCCTTGACTCCTCCGGATGCTTTCACTCCCATATTCTCTCCGACAGTTTCACGCATCAGGCTGATATCTTCAACGTTGGCGCCGCCACCTGAGAAACCGGTCGAAGTTTTCACGAAGTCAGCACCTGCCTGTTTCGCAAGTTCACAAGCTTTCACTTTTTCCTCTTCCTCAAGAAGGGATGTTTCGATGATCACTTTTACAGCAGCCTTTCCTTCAGCTGCTTTGACGACTGCTTCAATGTCTTTTTGCACAACATCATGATTACCACTTTTCAATTCTCCGATGTTTATAACCATATCGACTTCTTCTGCTCCGTGATCGATCGTGTGATTCGTTTCAAAGACTTTCACTTCCGTAGTGGTAGCTCCTAAAGGAAAACCGATTACAGTACAGACCATAACATCCGTATCTTTCAACATTTCGTTGCAGTAGGCTACCCAGTGAGGATTAACGCATACCGAAGCAAACCCATGCTCTTTAGCTTCTTCACAAATGGTCGTGATTTTCTCTTTCGTCGTCTCTGGTTTCAGTTGTGTATGGTCGATCATTTTTGCCAATGTAGTCATCATTCATCTCCCTTTCAAACTTGTTCGAACATCTAATTCCATCATAACGGTTTTACAGCGAAAAGAAAAGCGTTTTCTTATTCTTCCCACTCATAGGACAACGCAGATAAAAAATAGAGTGGAGCCGTTTCCATTCTAAGTATGCGTCTTCCGAGTCGCACCGATTGAAAACCTTCCTGGTAAAGCTTTTCAGATTCTTCAACAGAGAAGCCGCCTTCTGGGCCGATCACGAGACATACACTTTTTCCGGTGGAAATCTGCTTCACATATTGAGACAGAGAAGTATTCGTTCCATAACGAACATCATTTTCATAGGCGAACAATCGGAAATCATAATTTTCGGTCGCCTTGAGCACTTGTTCTAACGAAGATACATCCGAGATTTCCGGTATTTTCAGTCTTTCAGATTGTTCAGCTGCTTCCTTCGCTATCTTTTTCATTCTTTCTAACTTTTTGTGCTGTTTCTTATCTTCCCATTTTACAACTGAATGCCTGGCCTGAAAGGGGATCAGTTTATCCATACCAAGCTCCGTGGCCTTTTGTACGACCCACTCCACTTTGTCTGCCTTCCCGAGAGCCTGGACTATGGTTACGTGCTGAGGAAGCTCACTTTCGGCAGTGAGCTGCTCCGTTACGTTACACACGACTTCCTCCCCAGCACTTTCAATCCGGGCTTTATAGGCTTTCTCTTCCGGATGGATGACTATCAAATGGTCCCCTTCGACCATCCTCATCACTCTTTTTATATGATGGACATCCTGGCCGATTATCGTAACCTGATCTTCCTTCCAGTTATCTTCTGGCACAAAGTATCTTTGCATGAGGATCTACTCCTGTTCCGGCCGTCTCGCGATGAACAAAATCCAGTCTTCCATCTTATTCACCTCTACGATTTCAAATCCCGTTTTCTCCAGGCTGTTCCGCACGAGTTCTTTTTTCCCTTCAATAATTCCTGAGGTAATAAAATACCCTCCCGGTTTCAAAAGAGAAAAAGCGTCTTCCGGAAATTTAACGATGATTTCTGCGAGAATATTAGCCACGATGACATCAGCTTTCTGGGTTACCCCTTCAAGCAAGTTGTTCTGTTCCACTTTCACTTTATGCTCCGCACCATTCAGTGCAGCGTTATTCTTTGTACTTTGTACTGCTACATCATCGAGGTCATACGCATACACTGTGCTGGCCCCGAGAAGCACTGAAGCGACACTCAATATTCCGGAACCTGCCCCGACATCAAGGATCACATCATCCTTCTGAACGAACCGCTCCAAAGCCTGTATACTCAAGACCGTCGTAGGATGGGTGCCGGTCCCGAAAGCCATACCAGGGTCCATTTCAATGATCAATTCGTCTGTAGACACCGCCTTATAGTCTTCCCACGTAGGGGCAATCGTCACTTTTTCAGAAATCTTCACAGGCTTATAGTATTTTTTCCAGGCAGTCGCCCAGTCCTCTTCCTGAATTTCAGTAATAGTCACTGCATTTGCACCGATGTCGATTCCATAATTCACAAGGGAAGAAATAGAACCTTTTATCTCTTCCACCGTTTCATTCAAAAAACTGTTTTGAGGTAAATAGGCTTTAACTATCACTCCCTCTTCAGGATAATTTGCGGGATCCAGGTCATAAAGCTCCCCGAATCTGGAAGTGTACTTCTCCAAATCTGCCGGATCTTCAATAACGACTCCGCTGGCTCCTGATTCATGCAGAATGTTTGAAACGGGTTCAATCGCTTCATTCGTTGTGTGCACACTGATTTCAGACCACTTCATAAACTTCACTCACTTTTTCGTTTAGTTCATTCTTCACTTCAGAATGATCAAATAAAACACCAGCCTCGGCCGGACTATACGTGAAAATAAATCCGGTCAAAAGAAAATGCTCCGTGTCGATGAAAGGAGCATATACTCCCCTCATTCTACACCGAGCATTGGATTATGAAAACCTATTCTCCCTTAAAAGCGCGTTTCATACGTTCGAAAAAATTTCCATGCTGTTCTTCTGCGGATTCATTACCACTTATTTCATTGAATTCCCGCAATATTTCCTTTTGGCGATCTGTGAGGTTTTGCGGAGTCACAACACGTATTTTTACGTGCTGATCGCCGTGTCCACGTCCGTGAACGTTAGGAGATCCTTTTCCTTTAAGACGGAAGGTCTTACCGGTTTGAGTGCCAGCCGGAATCTTCAGCTTCACTTTTCCATGAAGGGTCGGAACTTCGATTTCATCTCCAAGCGTCGCCTGAGCGAACGTCAATGGAACTTCACAGAAAATATGATCACCTTCACGTTCATAAAATTCGTGACGTTTCACCTGGATGACAACATACAAATCACCAGCGGGGCCGCCATTCACTCCTGCTTCCCCTTTACCTGGTACACGAACCTGCTGTCCTTCTTCGACACCTGCAGGAATATCGATGTGAATCGAATCCGTTTTCGTTACTCGACCATTTCCGCCACAAGTGTCACATTTGTCTTTGACAATCTTACCAGAGCCTTGACAATGATGACATACGCGGCGATTAACGACTCTACCGAAAGGCGTATTCTGTTCCTGATTAATTTGACCGGCCCCCTGACAATGAGGACATGTTTCCGGAGAGGTTCCCGGTTTCGCTCCTGAACCATCACATGTATCACATTCCTCTTCTCTAGGAATTTCTACATCTGTGCTCTTTCCGAAGATCGCTTCTTCGAATTCCAGGATAATAGAATACTGCAAGTCATTGCCTCGTCTAGGTGCATTCGGGTCACGACGACGTCCGCCACCCCCGAAGAACATGTCGAAAATATCACTGAAACCGCCAAAGTCTTCAGCTCCACCGAAACCGCCCTGTCCCATACCAGGTCCATCATGACCGAACTGGTCGTATTGAGCACGTTTCTGGTCATCACTCAACGTTTCATAAGCTTCTTTCACTTCTTTGAACTTTTCCTGCGCATTCTCTTCATCGCTAACATCAGGGTGATACTGTCTGGCGAGTTTACGATACGCCTTCTTGATATCTTGTTGAGAAGCGTCCTGGCCTACGCCCAGCACTTCATAATAATCTCGTTTACTCAAATTGAATCACTCTCCCGGACACTAATACTTGCACTATTATGGCACGGTCTTTCTCACCCTTCAACATAAAAGTCAAAAGAAAACCCGCCCGATCGGCGAGCTTTTCCTCCGACATAGTGCATAAAACGCTAAGTCAATCTTGCTGAAAAAGTCAAAGCCAAGAAAATCCTGACTTTGACTTTTGGATGTTACTTATTTTTTATCTTCATCTTCATTGACTTCTTCATAATCAGCATCAACAACATCTTCCTGAGCTTCTTCGCCTTCGCCCTCTTGTTGCTGTGCAGCCTGTTCATACATTTTCACGGAAAGTGCCTGTACCTGCTCCTGCAGGGCATCACGTTTCGCTTTGATGTCTTCCAGGTCTTCACCTTCAAGTGCTGTCTGAAGCTCGGATTTAGCGTCTTCAGCTTTTTGTTTCTCTTCTTCGGATACCTGTTCACCAAGGTCTTTGATGGTTTTATCCGTTGTGAAGATAAGCTGGTCCGCTTCGTTACGAAGTTCGATTTCTTCGCGTTTCTGTTTATCCGCTTCTGCGTTCTCTTCGGCTTCGCTTACCATGCGTTCTACTTCGTCGTCGGAAAGACCGGAAGAAGATTTGATCGTAATGGACTGCTCTTTATTCGTTCCAAGATCTTTCGCACGCACATTGACGATTCCGTTCGCATCAATATCGAAGGATACTTCGATTTGTGGTACGCCTCTTGGAGCAGGTGGAATATCTGTCAGCTGGAAACGACCTAGAGTTTTGTTATCCTGAGCCATCTCGCGTTCCCCTTGCAGTACATGGATATCTACAGCTGTCTGGTTATCCGCTGCTGTGGAGAAGGTCTGAGAATGACTTGTCGGGATTGTCGTATTTCTATCGATAAGTTTAGTGGTTACTCCACCCATCGTTTCGATACCTAGAGATAGCGGTGTCACGTCAAGAAGAACAACGTCTTTCACATCTCCTTGAAGAACCCCTGCCTGGATAGCAGCTCCTAGTGCTACTACTTCGTCAGGGTTCACGCCTTTGGAAGGCTCTTTACCGACTACCTTCTGGATAGCATCCTGTACAGCAGGAATACGCGTGGAACCACCGACTAGAAGTACACGATCGATACTGGAAGCATTCATATCAGCATCTTTAAGTGCTTGACGTGTAGGCTTCATCGTACGTTCGATCAGGTCGGATGCAAGCTCTTCGAATTTAGCACGTGTGATCGTCATCTCCAGATGGAGTGGTCCGGCTTCTCCGGCTGTGATGAACGGTAGAGAAACTTGACTCTGAGCTACACCGGAAAGATCTTTTTTCGCTTTCTCCGCAGCATCTTTCAGGCGCTGTTTCGCCATCTTATCCTGGGACAAATCGATGCCATGTTCTTTTCTGAATTCCTGAACCATATGATTCATAAGAAGTTCGTCAAAGTCATCCCCGCCGAGACGGTTGTCCCCTGCAGTGGAAACAACTTCGAACGTACCGTCACCGATGTCTAGGATAGATACGTCAAACGTACCTCCACCAAGGTCGTATACAAGAATCGTCTGATCCTGATCTTCTTTATCGATACCGTAAGCAAGTGCTGCTGCTGTCGGCTCGTTGATGATACGTTCTACCTCGAGACCGGCAATCGTACCGGCATCTTTGGTAGCCTGACGCTCAGAATCATTGAAATAAGCAGGTACAGTGATAACTGCTTTTTCTACTTTTTCACCAAGATAGTCTTCTGCATATTCTTTCAGATATTGAAGAATAATAGCGGAAATTTCCTGTGGAGTATATTCCTTGCCGTCAATTTCCACTTTATAATCGGTGCCCATGTGACGCTTGATGGACTGTACTGTGTTAGGGTTTGTGATTGCCTGACGTTTCGCAACCTCGCCCACCTGACGTTCGCCGTTCTTGAACGCAACTACAGAAGGTGCGGTCCGGTTTCCTTCCGGGTTAGGAATGACTTTGGATTCCCCACCTTCCATTACTGCTACACAAGAGTTCGTTGTTCCTAGATCAATACCAATGATTTTACTCATCGTGACATCCTCCTTCAATCCATTAACTTATTGATTAACTTTTACCATAGCGGGGCGAACGACACGGTCATTCAATTTATATCCGGTCTGGAGTACTTCGATAACCGTATTCGATTCATACCCTTCTTCTTCAACCTGCATCATAGCTTGATGCACGTGAGGGTCGAAAGGTTCCCCTTTTGCACTTATTTCTTCCACGCCTTCTTTTTCAAGAGCGCTCCACAATTGGTTATATACCATTTTTATTCCCTCGACAAACCCTTGATTGGCTTCTTCTTTCACTTCTGTCTGAAGAGCACGTTCAAAGTTGTCCAAGACGGGGATCAGTTCTTCAGTAAGAGACTGGGATCTGTATTTACGATCCGTCTCCTTTTCTTTTTGGGTACGACGACGGAAGTTCTCGAAATCCGCCTGAAGCCGGAGCAGTCTTTCCTGGATTTCGTCTCTCTCCTGAGTGACTTTTTCCAGCTCGCTCGGCTCTTCATTCGTTTCAAAACCGTTCTCATTCTCAGAGGTCTGATCTACCTCTTCTTTTTCATTGAGACCGATGTTTGTATCATTTTCTTCTGCCATGAAGGCCACCTCCTGAGGCTCGTAATCACCGTTACTGAATATAACATACATGAGGAAAAGCACAAAAGAAAGCGATGGCAGGAAACCCGCCTTCGCGTCAGTACCATTCTTTGAATGTTTTTGTCATGTTCTTCGACAACTCTTCAATAAGAGCGACGACACGATTGTACTCCATACGTGTCGGCCCGAGCAGAGCAATGGTACCTACCTGCTGATTCCCCAAATAGTAATTCGCGGTGATGATACTGCAATGTTGCAGGGCATCAAATGGATTTTCGTGACCGATCATCATTTGAATCCCCTGGTCATTCGTTTTTAAGAGTTTAGCAATATCTCTTTCCTCTTCAATCATGGACATAATGGATCTTATTTTATCCACGTCTCTGAACTCGGGTTGCATGAGCATGTTCGTTTTCCCACCTACGTACAGCTTCGCCGGTTTATCATCGACAAGAGCCGAACGCAAGTAATGAAAAGCATCATTGTAATGCTCTGCGTGTTCCCGCAGTAATGAAAACACCTCTTCGTTCAATCTGTTCGGGAGTTCTATCAAAGCGACTCCTTTCAGACGATCATTCAGGATATTCACCATCTTCTCTAAGTCGGACGGTTCAATCTCTACCGGTATCGTAAACACGCGATGTTCCACGTGACCCGTGTTTGTAACGAGTACAGCCACGGCCGTCTCCTTGTTCAAAGGAGTGATCTGAAGTTGTTTCAATTTATTCTCAAACACTTCAGGGCCGAGAATGATGGAGGTGTAATTCGTCAGATTGGAAAGAATTCCTGCGGATCTCTCTACGACCTGCTCAAATTCAAGCATTCTCTGACCAAAGGTCCCTTCAATTTCTGTCTTTTCATTTTTACTCAATTGCGAAGGGGATAACAAGTGATCGACATAAAACCGATACCCTTTTTCTGACGGTACTCTTCCGGAAGAAGAATGTGTCTTCTCAAGAAAACCCATCTCCTCGAGGTCAGCCATTTCATTCCTGATTGTAGCCGGGCTTGATTCCACCGACTCTTTCTTGGAGATATAGCGTGACCCTACAGGTTGAGCCGTCAGGATGAAATCATCAATAATCACTTTCAATATTTGCAGTTGACGACTTGTCAGCATCGATGATCACCTCTGTTAGCACTCACCTCTTCCGAGTGCTAAATCTATAATAAAATTATCAAAAGGGTGGAGGGATGTCAACGAATAAATGCAGAAAAATTATTCGTCGATCAAAAATGAAGCGAACACATCATTTCCGAAAAGTTTTCCTTTTTCTGTGAGTCTCACATACTCTCCCACTTCTTCGAGAAGCTCTTTTTCCTTAAGCTGTTCTACGGCTCCATCAAAAACTTCATTCATATTCTCTCCGTATTTTTCCCGGAAGCGGGTAATCGAGACTCCCTCCATCTTCCGTAATCCGAGGAACATCTCTTCTTCCATCATTTCTTTTTTTTCTACGGGGTCTTCATGAAGTACAGGTCTTCCATCTTTTCCCACTTTTTCCAGATAAGCAGGTAGTGGCCTTATATTGATTGTTCTCTTGCCCGGTAAATACCCATGAGCTCCTGCTCCGATGCCATAATAATAAGCATTGTCCCAGTAGGTCAGGTTGTGCTTGCTTTCGTATCCCGGAGTAGAGAAGTTACTGATTTCATAATGGTAGATCCCTTGATCTTTCAATTTGCGCTGCAAAAGATGATACATCTCCACCTCTTCTTCTTCCGGAGGCTTGGAGAGCTCCCCTTTCTTATACCTTTGATGGAATACAGTTTTCGGTTCTATTTGCAGAGAATAAGAAGAATAGTGGGGAAGGTTAAGTTCCAAAGCTTTGTCCACCGATTCTTCGAATAGTTCCACCGACTGATTAGGCAACCCGTACATAAGATCGATACTGATATTAGTGATGCCGGCGCGTCGTAACCGCTCGATATTGATATAGACGTCTTCTTCTTTGTGAACTCTCCCCAGTTCTTCCAATAGCTGATTATCAAAGGTCTGGACACCGAGTGAGATCCTGTTCACCCCGTAATAAGAAAGCAGGTCCGCTTTCTTCTGGTCGAGATCTCCCGGGTTCGCCTCGAATGTATACTCTTCACAAGCTTCGATATCAAAATGGTCATCGATCATTTTAAGCAGACGCTCCAGCTGTTCGGCAGTCAGAACGGTCGGAGTACCCCCTCCTACGTAGATCGTTTTCATCACTTGTTTTTCATCCGGTACATAGCCGGCCATTTCCTTCTGAAGAGCTTCCAGGTATTGATCGGCTGCACGCTCATCATAAAAGAACTTCACAAAATCACAATAATGGCATATTTGCTGACAAAACGGAATATGAATATAAGCTGAGGATATTTGCATTATTCTTTGAACCTCCATGAAGAAAACCGCAAGTCGACTACCTGCGGTTTTCCATTATTAATCATCATTAATTTCAAGAACGGACATGAACGCTTCTTGAGGGACTTCTACAGACCCTACCATCTTCATGCGTTTTTTACCTTCTTTTTGTTTATCCAACAACTTACGCTTACGGGATACGTCCCCGCCGTAACATTTGGAAAGCACATTCTTCTTCATAGCTTTGATTGTCGATCTTGCTACTATATTCGTTCCGATTGCAGCCTGGACAGGAACTTCGAACTGTTGACGTGGGATAAGATCCTTCAGTTTATCAGTGATCTGCTTCCCGCGTTCAAAAGCGAAATCCCGGTGCACGATGAACGACAGGGCATCAATCGTCTCCCCGTTAAGAAGAATATCCATTTTAACAAGATTGGAAGTACGGTTCCCGATGAACTCATAGTCGAAGGAAGCGTACCCTTTCGTTTTGGATTTCATAGTATCGAAAAAGTCATATACGATTTCTGACAAAGGAATATCATAGACGATGTTTACACGATTGTCGTCCAGATACTTCATATCAATGAAGTTGCCTCGTTTTTTCTGGCAAAGCTCCATAATCGGTCCTACGTATTCATTAGGCACCATCACGGTAGCTTTAACATAAGGTTCCTGGACTTCTTCCAGTCTCTGGTTGTCAAGCATCATAGATGGATTATCCACCTGTTTCTCCGTGCCATCAGTCAACTTCACGTTATAAATTACACTTGGCGCGGTAGTAATCAAGTCGATTCCAAATTCTCTCTCGATACGTTCCTGGATGATTTCCATGTGAAGCATACCGAGGAAGCCACTACGAAACCCGAATCCTAGGGCTTGAGAGGTTTCCGCTTCGAATTGCAAGGAAGAATCATTCAGTTGCAGACGCTCGAGCGCATCCCTCAAGTCATTGTAATTATTGGAGTCGACCGGGAACATTCCGCAGAATACCATAGGATTCATTCGTTTGTAACCAGGCAACGGTTCGGCAGCTGGATTTTTGGCCAATGTGATGGTATCCCCGACCTGTGAATCCCCTATATTCTTGATGGAAGCCGTCAAATAGCCGACATCTCCTACGACGAGTTCTTTGAGGGGGGTCGGTTCCGGCCTGAACACTCCGACCTCGGACACCTCGAATTCTTTCCCTTTTGCCATCATACGGATTTTATCGCCTACGCGAATCGATCCTTCACGTACACAAGTATATGCGATGACACCTTTGTAGGAATCATAGAGAGAATCGAAGATGAGACCCTTCGTCGGATTCTCTTTATTACCGGCAGGTGCAGGTATATCAGTAACAATACGTTCAAGGATTTCGTCAATACCTACCCCATCCTTCGCAGAAGCAAGAATCGCTTCGGAGGCATCTATTCCGATAACATCTTCAATCTCTTGCTTGATTCTGTCAGGATCGGCTCCCGGCAAATCGATTTTGTTGATGACCGGTATGATTTCCAGCTCGTTCTCGAGAGCCAGATAAACGTTTGCGAGCGTCTGGGCTTCGATTCCCTGTACGGCGTCGACCACTAAAATAGCCCCTTCGCAGGCGGCCAGGCTTCGGGAAACTTCGTAGGTGAAATCGACATGTCCCGGTGTATCTATCAAGTGGAATAAATAATCTTCTTTTGATGGGGAAGTATAATTGAGCTGAACCGCGTTCAGTTTTATAGTGATACCCCGTTCTCTTTCAAGATCCATCGCATCAAGAAACTGTTCCTTCATTTCTCTTTGCGTCAATGCCTTCGTCTTTTCAAGAATACGATCGGCAAGTGTTGATTTTCCATGATCAATGTGAGCAATGATTGAAAAATTGCGCACATTTTCCTTCTTTATTTGCATTGTCAAATATATCACTCCTAGTAAAATCGCACATACAGCTAGATTGATTATAGCAACTGACAGAGAATTATTCAATCACCTCTCCCTGCTGTATATAAATCCCCTCCTCTTGGAGCTTGAAGAAAGATACACTTGACTCAAAGGAGAACGAACAAATATCATTGAAATAAGCGTACTGCTTTGGTACAATGACTCTTGTTCGAATGCAATTATGCTACTTGTTTTTTACCTAGGAGGTGAAAGAATGGCTAACCTTAAACAATCCAAAAAACGCGTACGCGTTAACGAAGAAGCTCGTGAATTGAACATGGCTTTCAAATCAGATATGCGTACAGCGATTAAACGTGTAGAGAAACTGGCTCAAAGCAACGACCAAAACGCCGGAGAAGCACTTACATCAGCAGTCAAGAAGATTGATAAGGCCGTTAAGCGTGGAGCAATTCATGAAAATAACGGAAACCGTAAAAAATCTCGTCTGACTAAGCTTGTCCAAAACGCGTAAACGGTTTTCTTTTATGACCAACAAACGATCCGTAATCGGGTCGTTTTTATTTTGAATCATAGTTGCAAAAACATGGCGCACCTCCCTTTTTCAAAAGGAAGGTGCGCTTTGTTTATCAGCTGCGATTATTTCATATAGCATCATCTCGAATGCAAGTTCTTTATCCATCGTCCCGGTTTTCATATGAGTGTCGGTAGTGGCTAAGGTCAGCATGATGTGATCCAGAGCCTCCTGCGTGAATTTCCTTTCTCTTTGACCCGCCAGTTTCAACACGTAAGGATGTCCTTTAATATAAGTTTTCATATGGTTCTCCGTGTATCCTTTGCGCTTCAGTACTTTCACCTGGGAAATCATGCGGAACTGAGAGGCGAGCAATGCGATGAGCGCAATGGGTTCTTCGTTCATGCGCAACAGTTCCTTGTAAATAGCGATAGCTTTACCGAGGTCTTTTTCGATTACTGCATCCACCAGTTTCAAACCCGAGGTATCGAGAGATGTGGAAAGCAATTCTTCCGCAGTTTCTTTCGATATAAAATCATTTCCGGTATAGAGTTTGAGTTTTTCAAGCTCACTCCTCAACATCATCAGATTCGTTCCGACGGACTGGATAATTAACTCTTTGACGCCGGAAGCGAGTTCGACCCCCTCTTCAACCGCAATTTTCTGAACCCACTCTTCCATATTCCATTCTTTCACAGAAGCGAAGGATTGGACGTTCCCTTTTTTCTTCAACTCTTTCATGACTTTCTTCCGTTCGTCCACTTTTTCATAAGGAACGATTAATACCAAAGTCGTATAGGGAGCGGGATCGTTTATGTAACTCAAAAAGCGGTCCACGTCATGTTCTATTTCTGTTTTGGGAGGTTTAGAAAGAAGAAAGACCGGGTTTTCAGCAACAATCAATTTGTTGTCGCCCAAAAAAGGTAGCGTTTCCGCATCTGCTATCACATCCTCAATCGGTGTGTCTTCAAGGTTAAAAGTGCTGTAATTGAATTCCCTTTCTTCTTTTGTAGTCACTTTTCGGACGATCTTTTCTTTTTCCTGCTGTATCAGATATTGTTCTTCCCCGTATAATACGTATATTTCCCCCATAGTAAAACCTCACTCTTATTAAAAGTCATCGTCCCGGATCATAACTTGATTCAAAAACACATTAATTATTCTTTCATTTTAAAAAGGAATCCTGACTCTGTCAAAACACTATATCCATCTCTTTCCCTTCTTAAAATTCTTCATGTAGTAGTGTTATCATTATAGCAAATGAATCTGTTCCCCGCCTTTTAAATATTGCTTCTGGATTTTTAAGTATATTTCTTTTATACTTGGTAATGATATAGGAGGGTGAGTCATGAACCAATTTGAAAAAGAAATTCAAACAAAGACAAATGACGTCATCGATTCTGGACTTGGCTTTGTTTTCTCATTCGTTTTCTTCTTCATCATTTTCTTTATCGGAACGGTTTTTTCCGTTTTGGGTCAATAATCGATGACAAAGGCTGCTTCGGCAGTCTTTTTTTTATGGCTGCGGAACAGCCTGTGATGGATTTCAGAATAAAGAGGGAAGATACCTGCCAGTAACTGGACACAACAAATAAAACGGCCCCTTTATTCAGCGATTACCTCATTCTTAAAACCTGAGATCTCGCCAACTTCCTTTTTTGAAAAAGGAATAGTCACTGCGCCGTGTTCATCCGTCCTCCATACCTCTACATTTTCTGAAATAAGACGTTCGAGCACCTCCGGGTGGGGGTGACCATACCTATTGTTCCTTCCGGCGGATATCACCCCTGTTTCCGGAGAAAACAGCTGTACGAATTCCTCTGAAGTAGAGGTTTTACTCCCATGGTGAGCTACTTTTAAATGATGGACCGGTAATGTCCCATACGCAGAAACTAATTCTTTTTCCACTTCCACTGATATATCCCCGGTAAATAACCAGTACTCCCCGCCAAGCTCCGTATATAAAACAAGAGAGTCATCATTCTTCTCCGTCGCTTTTTTCTCAGGTGCTAGTACAGCGAACGAATAGCCACCTAACTCATACCTGTCTCCTCTCCTCAATACTCTCCGACCTTTACCAAAAGTCCCCTCCTCAAATTCGGATATGAATAACTCCCCTGTCATTTCCTCCTCTATCAGACGCTGGACACTTCCATTATGATCGGCATCATCATGAGTGATGAAAGTTGCGTCTACAGATTGTAACCCTTTTGATTTGAGAAAGGGGATAATCACTCTGTCTGCTGTTTTATCAGGATTACTCTGAAACGCAGGTACCCCTGCTGCATCTATTAAGACCACACCTTTTCGGTAAGGCAGTTCAATCACTACGCTGTCTCCCTGACCAACGTCCAGAAAGGTCACCCTCCCTTCTTCATCTATATACGGAAGAGTTCCATAAAGGATGAGGACAAATGTAAGGGCCGAACCACACAGAAAAGTCGTTGTTAGCTTTTCTTTCTGCCAATAGACCATCATAAGAAGAAAACAAATATAATATGGAAGAAACCATGAATACGGAAAAGAACCTGTAACCCATACATAGTTCCATTCCTGTCCTATGAAAATTGCCATATCTATAACTTCTTCATGGACCATACCTCCCGCGATTGCTATCCCTTCGTAGAGGAACTGCGGTAGCATATACATAGACAAGAGCAACAAAAAAATAAATGGTATGAATAAAATAGTGAAGTACGGTACGAGAATCAAATTGAATAGAACAGATAGAGGAGAAAACTGATAAAAGTAATGGAGTTGCAGGGGGAGGATCGCCAGTTGGGCAATGAAACTCACTCGCATAGATAGAACCCATGGGCGTGTATCTTTTTTCAAAATCGAAGCGGAAAGAAGAAGACTGAATGTAACCGCAAACGAAAATTGGAACCCTATGTTATAGACGATGTTCGGGTTTGTGATAAGAAGCAGAAAAGCAATCATAGCCAAAAGATCCGTCATCGAGGGTTTAATCTTCAACGTCCAACATCCAAGGAGAAAGAAAACCATCATGGAAGCTCTTAATACAGAAGGTTGGCCACCGGCGATGAACGCAAAAACAGGAAGAAACAGGAACAAAAGCAGTTTCACTTGAGACAATGTCGCCACGCCGCTTCTATAAAGTAGCGAGTAAATGATTCCGCACATCAAGCCTACGTGTAAACCTGAAATGGCCAAAACATGGGAAAGTCCCCATTCACGGAATGACTTCAGAACTTCCTCATCCATTGCATCTTGATCTCCAAATACAAGAGCCATCCCCCATGGTTTCAAGGAACCTGGGGTCTCTTGGAGAAATCGTTCGATGATAGCTTTTCGCTGTGCATAAAACTCCGCTCTGAAGGAACTGCCTTCACAATTTAAATCGTCCTTCGAATCGATGAGAACTTGCCCTGCGATGCCCTGGTTCCTCATGAACTCCGAATAATCGAACTCCCCGGGATTCGAAGCACTTGAATAATCCTCCACTTCTCCTCGGACAGCACAAACTGCCCCCGCTCTGAATTCGTGGAAGAAGAAATCTTTTTCAGAGTCACTGAAGTGAGTGACCTGTATTTTATGATTTTCCGTTGTCTTAAGTGAAAATGATTCGGAACGCTCACTTCGGGTAGCTGGAGAGAGTATCTCGCCGTGATAGGGGCCTTCTTCTATAATAGGGGGTTGAAGGGAAAGGGTATATAGGAGTACTCCAAGAAAAAAAGCACTCAACATAAGAGGAAAAAGAATCTGTAGCCTGCTGAAACTGAGCATCCATACAAGACATAGCAGAAACCAGGGCCACTGCTCAGGAATATGAGCATACACAGCCCCTGTCAGAAAGGCGAAAAGGGGAAAATGCCATTTCCCCTTCACAGATTGGAACTGATACGCCCATCTATCAGATGATCGACCTTTTGTTTTAAATTTTCATAATCAGAATCATTGTGCATTTTCAGACGATCCAGCATTTCTTCCATAAGCTGGTGCTCTTCATATGAATCTCCAATCGTTACAGTCGAAGGGACCTTTTCAGTGTGGACTCCTGTATGAGCCAGTAATTCCTCAGCATAAGGATGATTCTTATAATCTGCACTGTAATAAACCGCTTTTATTCCTGCTTGAATAATAGCTTTCGTACAATGTACACAAGGAAAATGGGTCACGTACATCTCTGCCCCTTCTGTAGCGACACCGAACTTGGAACACTGCAACAGGGCATTCATTTCTGCATGTATCGTACGGATGCAGTGTCCATCTACAACATAGCACCCTTCATCTATACAGTGGACCTCTCCTGTCACACTTCCATTGTAGCCTCCGGCGATCATTCTTTTCTCTCTTACAATCACCGCTCCTACGGCCAAACGTTCACATGTGCTTCTCGATTTAAGTAAATGGGACTGCGCCATAAAGTACTGGTCCCACTCGACTCTCGCCATAGTTATCACATCCTTTTCAGAAAGTTTAGCTATTTCCCTGTTCAGCGTCAACCCGCATCAGGGAATCTGAATCTCGTCTTTCATATTTTCCAAAGTCTTTGCCCCGATGCCACTCACTTCTAAAAGTTCCTCCACTTCTTTGAACATCCCGTTTTCTTCTCGATAAGCGATGATAGCCTCCGCTTTAGAAGGACCGATACCGTTAAGAGCTGTGATTTCATCCAAACTGGCCTGGTTGATACGTACTCTCTCCCCTTTCTGTCCCCCAGAAACTTTCGACGTTCCTTCATGATCATCGGATTGTAACGAATAAACGAGAATAACCATTTCATCTTGGATCTTCGCAGCCAGATTGACACTTGTTTCGTCAGCATTTTCTGTGAGACCCCCGGCAAGAGTTACTATATCATGCACTCTCATACCGGCACTCCCCTCATAAATTCCAGGACGGTGGACCGCTCCTTTTATATCTACAACTATATTATCTATTATTGGTTCTTCCTCTGATGCTTCAATACCAGTACTCAGCTCATGTTCTTCGTTTGTTATGACTTTTCCGCTATCAGGGGTCCTGGAATTAATAAGGAATACAGTGATCAGAACTACCATTACGGCCACAAGCCAATACTTCTTTATTAGAGACATACGCATTCCTCCGAATTCAATCGTGTGGGGAATCGCAGAAGAACACTGTATATATAAGAGGGGGGGATATAGAAGGTTTATAGGGAGGGGGGCTCTATTAATCAGGCTCTGTCCTTTTTGTTGTTGACCTTTTCACTGCTAAAGAGGGACGCTTTCCTCGGGAAACGCGTCGGTTCTCCCGTTTCCCTAAGGGGCTTCACTTGCCGGATTTCCCATGGGAATCGTCACTATTCTTCTGCAAATCAATGAATATCAACAACAGCTTTTTACATAGCCATTATTTATCTATTCGACACCTCTCTCTTTTCTCCTGCTTATTCAGGGAGTGTTTCCATCACAGATTCTTGCCTTCCCTTTGGAGCCCACTCCTTCTTTTACGTCTGTTTTCAATAAACCCTCGGGGCTGTTCTCATTTATTGTTGATTTTCTTTCATCCAAGTGGAAGTTCACTGTGATCATGATTTCAGACTTTTTGAGGAAAAATCCAATAGTCGCTTAAGGCTATTATGGGGTTTACGCTACTCCAGGATGGCATCTCCAGTTCCTATCCATAAGCAAGAACCGGATTTGAAGAAACCTTTAAAAAAGAAGGTGTGAATATTCACACCTTCTGACAAACAAAAAATATTCTATCCCCTTCACTACCATGGTCCATCGAAAAGTCACTGTGAACGGACAGAATGTGAAATCCCGATTTTCCAAGTAGAGAATGGATCGTCTGTAGTTCATAAATACGCTGATGGTGTTCTTCATCAAAACGCTGATAACTCCCATTCTCTTCAATGAAAAATGTTAGGTCGTGAGTCATCATAGTACCTTCAGCATCACAGAACCATATATAAGAGAGATCGTCATAAACTTCCGCGAAAGTCTCTCCGGAAAGGGCTTCAAGCGCATAGGTCGGAGAATGGATATCAAAAACAAAAAGGCCTTTCTCCTCCAAAGCGAGATTCGTACGATGAAACATGTCTTCAAGATCATTTTCTACTGTAATATAGTTGACTACATCACAAAAGCTTATGACTGCATCAAACCCGGAAAAGCCTTCAAGCTTGGTGATGTCCTGCTTCATCCATTGAATCGCTGAATCATACTTCCTTGAAGCTACTGCTAGCATCTCTTCTGAGAGGTCCACCCCCGTCATTTGGAAACCTTCTTTCGCTAAACGGCGAGTGATCTCTCCCGTGCCACAGCCCAGTTCGAGTACATTGACTGCCTGGAAGTTTTCCCGGTCCAACACATTCATGAAAAACTGTTTCCACTCCTCATAAGGAGCATCTTCCATCAGCCGATCGTAGACTCCGGCCAATTGTACATAGCTCATGAACTTGCGATTCCTTCAAGGGAAAGAGTATCAGCATCGCCCCACAATTTCTCAAGATTATAGTGCTCCCGCTCATCCTTATGGAAGATATGGCATACTACATCTTCAAGATCGACAAGAATCCATCTGGCAGATTTATCTCCCTCGACACGTTTCACTTCTACACCGTGCTTTTCCGCTTGTTCTTTCACTTCTTTCGCAATAGCCTCGACTTGTCTTTCATTCGAGCCATCACATATCAGAAAATAATCAGTGATAAGCGAAACATCTTCCATATCAAGGGCAATGATATTATTTGCCCGTTTATCTTCACACGCCTGTGCTGCTATCTTCACTAGTTCTTTACTATTCATTCTGTTCCTCCTGTAATCGTTGTAGTGCATTATACGCATGGAAAGTATCAGGATAAATCGTCTGTTTTTTCTTCATAAGAAATCTGATCGTATTATCAAGAGCAAACAAACACGCTTCATCCAAGTTCCGATCCGCAAGTTCCCTTGTCTCTTCCACCCCCGGGAATGAACGTCCCGGTTCAATATAATCCGCTAGAAAAATGATTTTATCATAAAGGGACATATGGGCGTTCCCAGTTGTATGGGAGGCGATGGCAGTTTTCACGTCCTTAGAAAGTGCTCCCCACTCTTTTTCAATCATTTTGACCCCTACAGGTCCGTGCCATAGAACAGGGGAGTAACTCAGCAGATCTTTGGAAAGATCCACACTTTCCTCTATCCATCGGGCCATCTCTTGTTCAGGTCTGTATTTGGCATAATCGTGAAGCATTCCGGCCACTTCGATTTTCTCTGAGTCGCCTCCGTATATTTCTGCCAGTTCATGTGCTGTTTGCGTTACACGCACTGTATGCTCGAATCTCTCTTCAGTAAGATGTGGACGCACGAAGCTTTGTAGTCCTTCTCTACTTGTATCCATAAAGACCCTTCCTTTTTATATAGGAATAGACCGGTTCGGGCACCATATAACGTACTGTCTTGTTTCTTTTCAGTCTTTTTCTTACTTCACTGGAGGATATCTCCAGCAAAGGGACCTCCACTTTCGACAATTCGTACGGGGCATCGAAAGAGTACCCGGGTCTGCTTACTCCTATAAATGATACTTCCTTGATCAATTCTTCTATTTTATACCATGTATGAAGCGACTCTACCATGTCTCCTCCGATAATGAACGAGAATTGGGTTTCAGGATATTGTTTTTTCAGTTCTCTGACCGTAGTAAGGGTGAAAGAACGTTCTTCTCCTTCTAATTCTACATCAGTGACTTTGAAATTGTCATTCGTTTCAATACTGTCCTTCACCATGTGATAACGATCAGAACTGCCCGTCGATGCTTTCTCCTTATGAGGAGGGATATGAGATGGAATGAACCAGACCTCATCCAATCCTTCTGCTTCTCTAACGGATTCAGCTACTATCATATGACCTATATGCAGTGGATCGAATGTTCCACCGAATAACCCTACCCTTTTCATACACATATGCTCCTTTATGGAAGCTTAATCTCTTTATTGTCCTCTGATTCACGATATAGAATGATTGTTCCACCGATGACCTGCACAATTTCAGCACCTGTATCATAGGCAATTTCTTCAGCGGCCTCGTTCGGGTTCTCCATGGAGTTTTGCAATATGCTTACTTTAATGAGTTCCCTTTTCTCAAGAGCTTCATCTATCTGAACCACCATATTACTATTCACGCCGCCCTTACCGATTTGAAAAATCGGTTGTATATCATGAGACAGCTTCCTTAAATGTTTCTTTTGCTTGCTTGTGAGCATTTTATCATCCTTCCAATTTCATTTCCATTTCATTGATCAGCCCTAACGGCTCCACTTTCTTATCGGACCACAATTCAAAAGCATATGCAGCTTGATATAAAAGCATTAAATGCCCATAGTGGATGTGAGCCCCTTTTCCCTCTGCTTCTTTGAGGAACTGTGTCTTCAAAGGTTTATAAACAATATCGCTGAACACAGCCCCCTCTTTGATCTTTCTTATCTCAAGAGGTATGATTCCTTCGTTCGGCGACATACCTACAGAAGTCGTCTGGATCACCCAATCATAATCATCAAGGCTTTCAGCGGCCTCATTCAGACTGAGTGATCCCCCTCTCGATTTCGCCGGAAGATCATCGATCAGTTCCAAGGCTTTCCCTGAGGTACGATTCGCAATATCTATAGTCAGATTGAGTTCACTCAGCGCAAAAGCAATCCCCCGGGCTGCTCCGCCGCTTCCGATGATGAGTACCCGACTGGATTCCGATATGACTTCAGGATAGATCGATCGAACAGACTCGAGATACCCGGCCCCATCAGTGTTGAAGCCTTTCCATCGACCGTTCTGAACCACTACAGTATTGACAGCACCTAAATAACTGGCTCTTTCATCTATATCATCCAAGTAAGGAATGATCTCCCGCTTGAACGGTACAGTAATGTTAAAACCATCAAGATCTTTCTGTTTCATAAGCTCGATTTCTCTCTCGAAGTTTTCAGGGTCAAGTTCCATCAGTTCATACTGTCCACTGACACCGCTCTGTTCCATGAATTTTTCATGTAACCAGGGCGATAATGAATGGCCGAGGGGAGATCCGATTAATCCTAGTCGCAACATATGCATCCTCCTTTTCCTATATCAATGATTCTCTAATAGATACTTTCACTTTTTTCGGTGCATGGATATGAAGGGTCACATCACCCTCAGGGATCATTATCCATCCTAGTCCCGAAATGACGACATCGTGTTTGCCTTCAGGAATCCTGAATGTCTGACGCTCCCACTCCGGCATTTTTTTCAATGAGTCCTCGTCGGGAGGCACCAGCATATCACCGATCTTCGTCTCCGTCAGATGATCCGCATTGTCCATTTTCGTTCTATGGATAGGGATCCGATTGGATAAATAGCAGACGAAGGAAGAATGATCCCCTTTTTCGAAGTCCATGCGAGCAAGTCCTCCAAAGAAAAGTGTCTGTTCTTCATTCAACTGATAGGTTTTCGGCTTTATTTCTTTTTGCGGAGTGATCAGCTTCAGATCCTTATCGGAGACGTAGTGAGCCAGCTGATGACGCTGAATGACCCCTGGTGTATCATAAAGGGAACTCGTGTCATCCAGAGGGATATCGATGAACCCTAACGTCGTACCAGGAAAATAAGATGTGGTTATAGCATCATCGACCCCGGCGGAACGGGATATCAGTCCGTTGATGAGAGTAGACTTCCCTACATTCGTCGTACCGACGACGAAAACATCTTTTCCCTGTCTGTGATGATCGATCGCTTCCGCAAGGGCATCGATTCCCTCATTTTTCGAAGCTGAAATCAGATAGACGTCTGCTACCTCGATCCCTGCCTGATTCGCTTCCCGCCTCAACCATTTTTCCATCTTGTTGCGACTGACGGATTTAGGCAGGATATCCGTTTTGTTCCCCACCAAAATTACAGGATTATTTCCAGTCAGTCTATTCAACCCGGGTATAAGACTGCCATTGAAATCGAATATATCCACCAACTGCACGACAAGACTATCTGTATCACTTATCTGATGAAGCATCTCCAGAAAATCGTCATCTTCGTAGTCGACTTCCTGCACTTCATTATAGTGCTTCAATCGGAAACACCTTTTACATATCACTGTTTCTCTTTCCAGAGCTGACTTCGGAGCATAACCCGCCGCTGCAGGATTCTCTGTCTGTATTTCTGCTCCACAGCCCATACAAATCAATCTTTCCATCCTTCATGTCCCCTTTAATTAGATTCTTCCTTTGTGTTCGAGTCGTTTCATGATTCTTTTTTCGATTTTTCTGTTGATCTTCGTCCAAAAACCGTCCGTTTCGACAATAGGGGTGACCAACACAGTGTAATATCCGGCCAGATTACCACCAAGAACATCAGTCAATAGCTGATCTCCTACTACGATGATCTCTTCTTTTTTAAGCCCCATGTCCTTCCTGGCTTTTTGAAAGGCTCTGGCGAGTGGTTTTCTCGCACTGTGAACAAAAGATTTATCAAGAGGTTCCGAAAACAACTTAACGCGATTTTCATTATTATTGGAAGTAATCACTATTTCAATATCCGCCTCTCCCATGAGTCGGAACCATTCGATAATCTGTTCTGGAGCCTCAGGTTCGTCCCAGGCTACTAGAGTATTATCTAAATCGGTAATTATACCTTTGATATTTCTTTCTTCTAAATCTGCAGGAGTTATTTCTAAAATATTATTCGCATGTCTATTCGGGATAAAAACATTAAGCACTTATTTCTCACTCCTTAATCCGGAAATATACCTACTCAATCATATACAAAAATCCTTCAAGGTTCAAAGTTCTTACCGGGTCAGATATCCTCCCCTGTGCAAACAATGAAAGATTGTGTGAAATTCTTCGTAAGTTCCTTGTATTTTCAGCAGTAATCCTGCTATTCATATAGCGTTGAGTGACTCCACTTCTTGTAGTTAACTACCCCATTCTACACTACATGTAACTGCTGTGCACGACGAATCGTATCTTGATATCGTTCACAGTTGAACGTTTTCCCTCTTTTTAAGCTCAGTTACACATAAAAACAAAACACGAACAGATAATTCACATTAAAAATTTTCAGTTCTGAACATCTTTTTCTTCCTATTTAATAAAATTATTCGAACATCCTTTAAAAAGGAAGATATGAAGGAAGATTAGTTGAATAATGGAGATGTTTTTGATTACAATTGAGGAGGCGTATAAAAAGGACGATTGATTGAGGGAGGCACCTTTAGATGTTACTAGCCGTATTATTACCATTCATCATTGCTATTTTCATCCCTTTCCTGAGTAAATGGAAAGAAAAGTTCCACACAGGTATAGTGGCAACGATTGTACCACTTCTTATATTCATCTATTTCGGAAGTTTCCTCGGCAGGGGTTTCGAACCTGTAATGAGAACCTATAATTGGATTCCTTCCCTTGATATGAATATGGTTTTTCACCTCGATGGCTTAAGCCTACTGTTCGTATTACTGATATCAGGTATCGGGACTCTAGTTGCCCTTTATTCTGTCTATTACCTACATACAACAGAAAAACTGGGGCACTTCTACGTGTATTTCCTGATTTTCATGGGCTCCATGCTCGGGGTTGTTTTATCGGATAATATTTATGTATTGTACAGTTTCTGGGAGTTCACTTCATTGTCTTCTTTCCTCCTTATCGGTTACTGGAACCATAAACATGCCTCGCGGTACGGGGCGTTGAAATCTATGCTGATAACCGTTTTCGGAGGTCTCAGCCTCCTCGGTTCTCTCGTGTTCATGCACATGATCACCGGAACCAGCAGTATCCAGCAGATGATATCCGATAAAGAAGCGATTTTAAACAATGAATTTTTTCCGCTGATTTTAGCACTACTTTTGTTAGGAGCTTTCACGAAATCGGCACAGTTCCCGTTTCATATCTGGCTTCCGGATGCGATGGAAGCACCGACCCCTGTCAGTGCTTACTTACACTCCGCTACAATGGTTAAAGCGGGACTGTTCTTAGTCGCTCGCTTTTCACCGATGATGTCTGCTTCCGAGTGGTATTTCATCATCGTCTCCAGTTTCGGGATCATCACTTTGTGCTGGGGGTCCTATATGGCTGTCAGACAGACAGATTTAAAGGGCATTCTGGCTTTTTCAACCATCAGTCAGCTCGGAATGATTATGGCTATGCTTGGATTCGGAACGAAGATCGCAATCTTCGCAGCCATGTTCCATATTCTCAACCACGCTACTTTCAAAGGCAGCCTTTTCATGGTGGCGGGTATCGTCGATCACGAAACAGGAACGAGAGATATAAGAAAACTCGGTGGTTTGATGAATTATCTTCCTATGACAGCCACTTTGGCAATGATTGGTATCTTTTCGATGGCAGGGTTCCCATTACCTTTTCTGAACGGGTTCTACAGTAAAGAAATGTTCTTTAAAGCTACCCTCGACCTCAGTGCGCAGGAAGGTATAGCTGCTTTTCTGACGAACGCCATACCCTACCTGGCTGTATTCGGTAGTATTTTCACTTTTGTATATTCCATGTACTTTTTCTTCGGAACGTTCCGTGGGAAATCGAACATCGATGAACTCCCGAAAAAACCGCATGAAGCACCTGTAGGGATGCTTATATCCCCGGCAGTTCTTATCCTTCTTGTCGTAATCATCGGGCTGTTCCCGTCTCTCATCAACGAGACGTTTATCGAACATGCGGCAAGTGCGGTCTATGGGGGAGATGCAGCCAAAGAAATCTACTTCTGGCATGGATTCAATCTTCCACTGATCATGTCCCTGACAGTTATAGCTTTCGGTACGATTCTTGCTCTCACGATTTCCAGATGGAGAACTGTTTACAATTTCGTGCCTGGGATTCTCAGTATGAACAAGGTTTACGACTTCACAGTGGATAAATCCGTCGTCTATTCTTCAAAAGTTACGAAAGGATACATGAACGGCTCACTGGCTCTTTACATGAAACTTATACTCGTTGCGATCGTTGGAGTAAGCTTCACGTTTTTCTTCCTGACAGGAGGATTCGCTTTAGATTTATCACAACTTGCAACTGTTACCACAATAGAATTGATCGTAGCTGTAACGATGACTGTTGCTGCATTCGGTACGATATTCACACACAATCGTATAACCGCTATCCTCATACTCGGGGTTGTCGGATACGGCCTTTCGATGCTGTTCATCATTTACAGAGCCCCTGATCTGGCGCTCACCCAGTTGATTGTAGAAACAGTGACAGTGGCCTTGTTCCTTCTGGTATTTTATCATCTCCCCGACCTTGGCAAACGCGGAGAAGCAAGGAGCACGAAAATCATGAACTGGATCATTTCAGCAGGTTTCGGCCTGTTAATTACAACGGTAGCGATCTCTGCGCATAGCAGCAAATGGTTCGACGTGATTTCCAGTTACTTCGTAGATAACTCTTACAAACTCGGAGGCGGAGATAATATCGTCAACGTCATCCTTGTTGATATGCGTGGGCTTGATACACTCTTTGAGATTGCTGTCCTCGGACTCGCTGCCATGGCCATTTACAGCCTGATTAAAATCAAGAACAAGAAGGAGGAATAAAAATGGAAATCATCATGTCCGTACTCGCCGGTATCCTTTTTATGACCGGCGTATACAACCTCCTTCAAAAACAGTTGCTGCGGATTGTAATCGGTACAGCTTTGGTATCTCATGGAGCACACCTTACAATTCTTACAATGGGGAGGCTGAAGGACGGAGCTCCTCCAATTTTGACCGAAGGGGTTGAGAATTATACGGACCCTTTGCCTCAGGCATTGATTCTCACTTCCATCGTCATCAGTTTCGGAGTCACCAGTTTATTACTCGTTCTTGCCTATCGTGCAGCTCAAATCAATCATACAGATAATATGGAACAACTGAGGGGTAACGACTATGAGTAACTTAGCAGTATTGCCTATAGCCCTCCCGTTTCTGGCGGGGATAATAGTAGCTTTCTTTCATAAAAAACTAATAGCTGCAAGGATTTTCTCGATTGTGGCAAGTGTTATCCATCTGGGAGTGACTATTCTGATTTTCCTGCAGGTAAATGCAGGAGGGTCTATAGTACTTGAATTAGGAAACTGGGAGGCCCCTTACGGCATCGTACTTGTGGCTGATCCATTGTCCGCCCTGCTGGCCCTGACTACAGCCATCATCGGGTTGGCAGCAGTAATATACGCGCCAAAATCACTTTCTGAACTACAGGAAGAATTCTACTTTTACAGTTTCTTCTTTCTGCTCATTTCAGGGGTGAGTGGGGCGTTTTTAACCGGTGACCTGTTCAACCTTTTCGTATTCTTCGAAGTCCTTCTCATGGCTTCCTACGGACTGATTATACTAGGTAACGGAAAGGCACAGCTAAGAGAATCCTTGAAGTATATACTGATCAATCTCTTTTCTTCTATGCTTTTCGTTACCACCATTTCTTTTCTCTATTCTGTCGTAGGAACTGTAAACATGGCACAAGCAGCCGAAAGAGTAGGAGAAGTCGAACAGCAGGGGATCCTGACTACCATTGCTATTTTGTTCTTTTTCGTTTTTGCAACAAAAGCAGCAGTCTTCCCCCTTTACTACTGGCTTCCGAATTCTTACACAGTACCTAATGCCGTAGTATCTGCCCTGTTTGGCGCATTGCTGACAAAAGTCGGTATCTATTCCATTTTGCGGACATTCACGCTTATCTTTAACCACGAATTGACCTTAACGAATACATTGTTCATTTATCTGGCCATCTTCACAATGATATTCGGTGTCATCGGAGCATTGTCTACAAACAACGTGAAATTGATCATAGCTTACAACATCATTCCTGCAGTAGGATTTATGCTGATGGGAATCGGCATTTTCACAGAGACTGCTATAGCAGGAT
This sequence comes from Salimicrobium flavidum, assembly GCF_900156645.1. Classification (GTDB taxonomy): domain Bacteria; phylum Bacillota; class Bacilli; order Bacillales; family Halobacillaceae; genus Salimicrobium; species Salimicrobium flavidum. The sequence goes on along the minus strand of NZ_FTOC01000001.1, from coordinate 49,426 downwards.
CCATTTACTACCTCGTACATGATATGATAATCAAAGCGGTGCTCTTTATGCTGATCGGTGCGATTATATATGTGGCAGGAACATCAGATCTGAACAAAATGGGTGGCTTGATCCACCATTACCCTGTCCTTGGCTGGATGTTCTTCCTTGCGACCCTGGTACTCGCAGGAATCCCACCGTTCAGCGGTTTCATAGGGAAACTGCTCCTTCTCCAGGGAGGATTGGCCCAGGAAGAAATCCTTGTGGTCCTGGCTGCTCTTATCTCCAGTCTCGGGATACTTTTCTCGATGATGAGAATATTTATTAAAGGTTTCTGGGGCGAACCTGATATAATGGAGCTGCCTTCACAGAAACCTTCCCTGTCGCTGATGACCTGGCCGATCGGTCTTCTTTTGACAATATCTATCATCCTTGGTGTTGGTGCAGAATGGTTTTATCCAAATATCGAAGCTATCGCAGAATACGTGATGAACCCTGACTTATACATCGAATCTGTACTGAAGGAGTAAACGTTTATGCCATTTCAAATTGTATTAAACATCATTATAGCGATTATGTGGATGTTCCTCAGTGAAACGTACACATTTACTGCCTTTGTCGTCGGGTATATTTTAGGTATATTCCTTTTATTCATTATGCGACGGTTTATCAATAGACCATTCTATATTACTAAAGTATGGAAAGTGTTATTGCTCCTGTTACTATTCATACGGGAACTGATCGTATCTTCTATAGATATAATCAAATTCGTCTATAAAAAAGACCTTGATAATCGTCCGGGGATTTTCGCCCTTCCACTGGAAGTCAAAAGCGACTGGGAAATCACTATTCTTGCAAATCTCATTTCCCTTACTCCCGGTACACTCTCTCTTGCGGTGAGTGATGATCATGAGACGCTTTACATTCATGCTATGGATATACCTGATATTGAATCATCGATTACAGATATCAAAGAATCATTCGAAAAAGCGATTATGGAGGTGACCCGGTGATGGAGAACGCGCTCGCTCTGACCAGAACGTTAATAGACATTTCTACGCAAATAGCTATCATCGGTGTCGGCATTTCCATATTCCTCTTGCTCTACCGGGTGCTCAAAGGACCTACGAACCCTGATAGAGCTGTGGCTCTTGATGTCATGGGCATCACTCTTATGGCTCTTGCAGGCCTGGTGACGATCATCGTTGTTACGACGAGATTGAATGATGTCGTACTGTTGATCGGCATCCTGTTGTTTATCGGAACGATCGCCCTGGCGAAATTCATAGAAAAGGGTGTTATTATTGAGCGGAACGTGGATTAATTTATTTCTCGACATACTCATCATTTTCTTCCTGTTATCCGGCACATTCTTTGTTTTATCAGGTTCAATAGGAGTCGTACGTTTCAAAAACGTGTATTTGAGACTTCACGCCGCTACGAAAAGCTCGACTCTCGGCGTGGCAGGACTTATGCTTGGAGCTTTCCTGTTTATGATCAATGAACACGGTATTGTCAGCGGGAAACTATTACTAGGTATCATTTTCGTATTGATCACCGCTCCTGTTTCCGCTCATATGATAGGTCGCGCAGCTTATAAAAGCGGTGTGCCCCTGTCTCCGGAAGCTGTCAGGGACGACTACAGCAAAACTTTCAAAGATTAGAGAGTCTCAAGAATACAGGGGCGCTTTTTTTCGGGATTAATGACACCTTCCGAGAAAGCATAACGAAACTTCCTTTTATCAAGCGGAGAAAGTTGAAAAGTGAATAAGACTCAAAATTAAATTAGGCTACCCTGAAAATAATCAGGGTAGCCTTAAATTAAACAAAATAATCTGGGACAAAAAATTTTTACGTTTGGCTCTGTTATCGTTTGTTGATATTCGTCTCTTCAGGTGGAAGCTTGCCGCGGGCATGGCGGAAACTTTTCGAAGCTCCCTCTGGTCGATCCGGGCTATTTTCCTTCCATGCCAGTCCCGCAGGCGTCCCCACCTTCCGTTCCTATGATCAACAATAGGCTTTAACAGAGCTTTACGTTTAAAAATCCGAACAACATTGTTCGGATTTTTATATGCCTTCTTTTATGGAATGACGCGTAAGAAAAAACACGTCGCTTTCCATGGGCCCGGTTTCAGCTCGTGCTGTTCCCATTGAAGTCTCCGTGTTTTTCTTCGAATATTCGTTTTTGTACATCTACTATACGTTCTGTCCCAAACTCATTAATATTCAAACCAGCTTTTTGATGATTTCCGTTGCATTCTTCGCCGCTTGTTCAAGAAACTGTTCAAAAGAAATGGAGGATTCCTTACCCGCTATATCTGAGAGAGCCCGAATAACCACAAAAGGAGTACCATATTTGTAACAGACTTGAGCAACCGCTGCAGCCTCCATCTCTACTGCTATGAGTTCAGGAAAACGTCTCCGCACTTCAGAGACCTTCTCCTTCTCCTGCATAAATGTATCTCCGGAAGCTATAATTCCTCTTTTTCCCCCTATACCTGAAGACTCGAGGTAATCAAGCGCAGCTTTAGAGAGACTTTCATCAGACGGGTATTGCTCCGGCATTCCGGGGATCTGACCATGTACGTAACCGAAAGCAGTCACATTAACGTCATGGTGAAGAACAGCATCCGAAACAACTACATTCCCCACTTCGAGTGTTTGATCGAATCCTCCTGCAGAACCGGTGTTGATCACATATTCCACATCGAATTCTTCATGAAGAATAGTCGTGGACATCGCTGCATTCACTTTCCCTATGCCTGATAGCAAAAGCACCACATCTCTATCATTGAGCCGACCCTTGGTAAATGTTTGACCGGCGACTGAACGTTCTTCTTCTATGACCATAGCATTCTTCAAATAAGCGATTTCCTGATCCATGGCTCCAATAATTCCGACTGTCATCCAAAAAGCTCCTTTTGCTCCTCAGTTATAAGGGTTATCTTTCAAAATTTCGAGTTGAACCGGCTTGTATCCTTCTTTTTTCTGCCATTCAACACGTACCCGGTAAACGTTGTCCTGTGAACTGTCTGAAACGACAGCGGAGACTAATTGAGGTCCACCGCCATTCTCGACACGCCAGGTAATCATATCTTCCATTTTCAATTCCGTAGCCACCGAAACGGCCTGCAAGATTTCATTCCAGTCGGTCGATTCCCTATCAAAAGAAGCGACGTGGCGACCTGAGGTATCCTGCTTTGTATCAATTGTCTCCCATTCCTTCTTGACGACACGACTTACATTATCATTCGAACTGTTTTCTATGACGTACTCCTCTGAATCCCCCTCTTCTTCCGAGGCTTCTTCCGGGAGTTGTTCAGCTGACACTTGATTACCCGTGGACTCTTCCGATGCAGTCTCTTGGTTCTCAGTATTTTCAGTTTCCGACTCAGCGGAATTGGTCGATTCTGAGGACTCGGGCTCTTCATCACTGCCCATTAAGCTTCCAGCTGCCCACAAAACTAATACTGCGGCCAGAATACCTGTCAAGAAGGAGAGTAGTTTCTTGTTATTCCGTTTGTGTTTCATTCTTTCCCGTCTTGATTTCCCAGCTTGTTCATCCATATGAACACCCTCCTTATATATGTATTATACAATTGAAAGCAGAAGGATGGAAATAGCAAAAAAGCAGGAAACTTAATTCCTGCTTAAGATACAGATATTATCTTCACTTCAAGATCTCCTCCAGGAGTGTGTACGGTAACTTTATCCCCGATTTCTTTTCCAAGCAGACTTTTCGCTATAGGAGATTCATTGGATATTTTACCCTCGAATGGATCGGCTTCTGCACTTCCTACTATCGTGTAAGCCTCTTCATCTCCTTGAGGAATTTCCTGGAATTTTACCGTTTTCCCAAGAGTAACTACATCAGGGTTATCCGAATCATTTTCAATGATTACAGCATTTCTGATCATGTGCTCTATTTGCTGGATACGGCTTTCCACGAAAGCCTGTTCATCTTTTGCTGCGTCGTACTCCGAGTTCTCCGAAAGATCTCCGAAGTCTCTCGCAGTCTTTATACGTTCGACAACTTCTTTTCTTTTCTCTGTTTTCAATTCATGGAGTTCACTTTCCAAATTCGCTTTACCTTCTTCGGTCATATAAAAGCTATTTTCTTCTGGCATGTCTAAACACTCCTTGTAACTGATCAACTTACTAATGAATCTCTCTATACTTTACCAAATTATGCTTAACAGTCAACTATTTTCACTGCATCCTTCAAAATTCTGTAAGCAATCCTCGTTCTCTTAGAATAGTTTGGATTTTTGTAGCCATGATATCAATAGCGACGTGATTTTGGCCACCCTCCGGAATGATGATATCCGCATATCTCTTCGTAGGTTCAACGAATTGCAGGTGCATAGGCCTTACTACATTCGTATATTGTTCAATGACTGAATCCAGGGTTCTTCCCCGTTCGTTTATATCTCTCATCATTCTTCTTATGATTCTTACATCAGCATCCGTATCCACAAAAACCTTGATATCCATCAGATCACGAAGCTTTTCATCTTCAAGGATGAGAATGCCTTCAAGTATAATGACATCTTTCGCTTCCACATGCATCGTCTGATCCGAACGGGTATGCATTTTATAGTCATAAATCGGCTTTTTAATCGATTCCCTGTTTATGAGTTGATTAATATGTTCAATCAGAAGATCAGTATCAAACGCCAAGGGATGATCGTAATTAGTATTCAATCTTTCCTCATAAGGCAAATGAGATTGGTCTTTGTAATAATAGTCCTGCTCGATCATTAATATCGAATGTTCTGTGAACTGTTGAATTATAGATTTCGTTACACTCGTCTTTCCGGAGCCGGATCCCCCCGCTACCCCGATTACAATAGGTTTATCCATCATCGAAAAACCGATCTCCTCTCTCATCTTACATGCGTTTAGTCGTAAGTGCCACTCCATCTCCTATAGGGAGAATGGAGGTATCATAATCTTCTAATTGTGTAAGCCATTCGTTGAAGGTCCGAATTTTATCAGCTATTTTCACCATTCTTTTATCCTCCGTGTCGGGGTTTGCTACAAGTCCCTTGAACAACACATTGTCTGATATGATGATACCATCATCAGTTAGCAAAGGCGCGTATAATTCAAAAAAACGACGGTACTGACCCTTCGCTGCATCAATGAACAATACATCAAACGGTCCGAACTCCCCTAACTCCTCCTCCATTTCAAGGGCATCCCCATAATGGAAAGTGAGCCTTTCGCTTACGTCTGAGTTCATTTTATTATTCATCGCTTCCTCATACCTTTGTCTGTCTCTTTCTATCGAAACGATGTGAATCTCCGGATGTGCATGGGCCATCTCAATGGCGGAATAACCGATTGCCGTACCTATTTCCAGAACAGTCGCGCATTTTTTTATGTGCAGTAGCTGTTTCAGAAAATGCATAGACTCTTTTTCCATGATTGGAATACGATTTTCTTCCGCGTATTCTTCCATATTTCGGATGAATTCTTCCGACTCCGGCACAAGGCCCCGGAGATAATCCGATTCTCTATTCATAGTCATCTTCCTTTACCTTTTCCATTTACAACTTAATTATTTTAACATAGAAAAAAGAAGGAAAGCGAGAATTTTCCCGCTTTCCTTCTTCCTATTCTTCAGACAGATATTCGTCGCGTTTTTTGTTATGCTCTTCCAGAGTCTCGGAGTAATGGATATTACCTTCATTGTCTGCAAGGAAATATAAGTAGTCCGAGTTGATAGGACTAGCTGCAGCTTCAATGGAATTTTCATTGAAATTGGAGATTGGACCAATCGGTAGCCCGGTCACGTGGTACGTATTATACGGTGATTCAATTTCCAGATCATCATACATGGTACGTTCCAGATGTTCTCCATGTGCATACGCTACGGTTGGGTCCGTCTGAAGAGGCATCTCTTCTTCAAGACGGTTGTAAAACACCCCGGCAATCTCTCTACGGCTTTGAGCAGTTCTGGCTTCATTCTCAAGTAGAGAGGCCATAGTGACCGCTTCATGTACATTAAGCCCTTGTTCTTCCAGGGATTCCATACGCGGCATTACAACAGATTCTGTTTTCGAAACCATCTTTTCGACTATTTCTTCAACACTCACTTCCTCTTTATAGAAAGGGTACGTAGCAGCGAACAAATAACCTTCTAAAGGGTAGCGGATCTCTTCCTGAAGGATCTCTTCCGTCAGTAACGCAGGATGACTCTCCATCAATTGAGAAATATATTCAGAGTCGTTCACCTTATTCATGAAATCTTCCTTTGAAAAAGAAAATTCTTCAGCATATACCTCGGCTATTTGTTCCAGCGTATATCCTTCAGGTATGGTCACACGTTTCACAGGATCTTTGACAATCTGACCAGTCTGCAAAGATTCAATGATATTGTCCAATTTCATGGCAGGCGTGAATTGATAATTACCGGCCTGAAATCCTGTTTCATTGTTGAATTTCGTGTAAAACCTGAATACTGTTGAATTAGAAATGATCCCTTGTTCTTCAAGGATCGCTGCTATTTCTGAATTCGTAGAACCAGTAGGTATTTCCACATTCACGGGTTCTTCATTATTTTCGTTTACCGGCTCAAGCGCATTGGAAATATAAAAATAGCCACCTACAATGCCTACAATCAGAACGATTGTTATAGTTATCAATACGGTTGCAACAATTTTACGCACCGTCCCCGCTTCTTCAGAACGGGACTTTTTCTTCGTTTCATACTCTTTTTTGAATTTTGAATCTGACACGTTACATCCCCCTTCACCGGATATATTATACTATAATTTATTGATTCCTGTCGAAGAACATTCAATTCATGGGAGGGGTCCCTCACAAATAAATCAGGGAAGAGTAACTTTTTTCACTCCAACTAAGAACATGCCTCATTCAACAGTAATAAAAACCCCGGTATGCGCCGGGGTTTTTGTTTTAAGTCAAATCTTCATCTGTCAATGTATTGAGCATTTCTTCTACCATTTCCCATTCCTGATCGGATTCGATTTGGTAGAGGGAAAGATTCTCTTCATCATCTTCTTTTTCCTCATAACGGAAAGCGAATACTTCGACTTCTTCATTTTCCTTTTGTTCTGCTGGAACTACCGCAATGTAGGAATGACCAGTCTTTTCTACATCGAAAGTGAATAATACTTCAAAAAGATGTTCTTCACCGTTTTCATCAGGTATTACAATTCTCTCTTCTTTTTCTAATGCCATGCTTTATATCCTCCTTATTGTGAAGCATCCAGAAATCCCTGTAGGATTATAACTGCTGCCATTTTATCCACTACTTTTTTGCGTTTCTTTCTACTCATGTCCGCTTCTAATAAAACTCGTTCTGCAGCCATAGTAGTCAATCGTTCATCCCAGAGATGAACGGTCAGGTTGAAATTCTTCTCAAGCCATTTTGCGAACCGTTCACTCTGCTCAGCCCGAGGGCCAATAGACCCGTTCATATTCTTTGGATATCCTACGACCGCTTCTGTTACAGACTCCTCCTCGATAAGAGGAGTGAGTTCTCTACGAGCGATAGAATAATCATCTTCTGTCCACTCAATGGTCTTGATACCCTGAGCTGTCATACCTAAGGAGTCGGAGATAGCAAGTCCTATTGTCTTCTCACCGACATCCAGACCGATTTTTTTCATTACTTACCCTCTTTTTGCTTGTTCAGATACGACTTCACTAATTCTTCGATCAGTTCATCCCGTTCAATTTTTCTTATCAGATTACGTGCATCCTTGTGGCGAGGGATATAAGCCGGGTCTCCTGAAAGAAGATAGCCGACGATCTGATTGATCGGATTATACCCTTTTTCGTGAAGTGCTTCATACACGTTCATTAAAATTGACTCTACGTCCTGATCATCAGGTTCTTCAGAGAAATTGAATCTCATCGTTCTATCCATCGAACTCATTAACATCACCTCGCACTAATAGTCACCCTCCATTATATACTTCTTTTCCGCAGAATAAAAATCAGACGTTCTCCGAAACATATTCATACGCATAATCGAGAGCTTCCGGGATTTTTTCCGGATCTTTACCTCCGGCCTGAGCCATGTCTGGACGTCCTCCGCCGCCTCCACCACAGCGAGAAGCCGCTCCTTTCACAAGATTGCCGGCATGCAGACCCTTTTCCACGAGATCTTTTGATACGCCGGCAATAAGCTGGACTTTTTCGCCTGATGGGGCGGTCAACAGAATCACGCCTGAAGAAATCTGCTGCTTCAGATCATCCATCATCGACCTGAGTGCATTCATGTCTTTTGCATCCACCTGTTTAGCGAGAACTTTAACACCTTCTACCTCTTTTACATCATCCAGTATCGATGCAGCTTCCAAATTGGAGAGCTTCGACGTCAGGGATTCGTTTTCCTTTTTAAGTTGCCTGATCTCTTCGTGAAGCCCCTGAATCCTTTCAGGCACCTGTTCCACATGTGCTTTCACTAACTCTCCTGATGCACGAAGAATGGCTTCCCTTTCATTCATAAGTTCGTAAGCCGCTTTGGAGGTCACTGCTTCAATACGACGTGTTCCTGCACCAATTCCCGTTTCGGACTGTACTTTAAACAACCCGATTTCGGAAGTGTTCACTACATGACAGCCTCCGCAAAGTTCAAGGCTGTAATCACTGATTCCGACGACACGTACATTCTCTCCGTACTTCTCTCCAAAGAGAGCCATCGCCCCTTCTTCTTTAGCTTCTTCGAGTGTCTTATAGCTGATTGATACCGGTAGAGAACTCCAAATCTTTTCATTGACGATTCTTTCTATTTCTTTCAATTGATCCTCTGTCACACTACCGAAGTGGGAGAAATCGAAACGGAGACGTTCACTGGCAACAAGTGAGCCAGCCTGGTTCACATGCTCCCCAAGCACATCCTTAAGAGCCTGATGCAGAAGATGAGTGGCTGTGTGGTTTTTCACTATATATGAACGGGAGTGATGATCGACCGTCGCCTTCACCTGATCTCCTTTATGAAGCACCCCTTCCTTCACCTTGGCTTCATGTAAATTCTGACCGTTCGGCGCTTTCTGTACATTGGTGATTTCCACCGTTACAGCCTCCGTAGATAAGAATCCTTTATCCGCAATCTGACCTCCGCTTTCAGCATAGAAAGGGGTGCGGTCCATGAGTAGATGGATGGTATCTCCTTCACCCGCTTCTTCGACCAGCGATTTTTCCTTGATAAGCGTTGTAATTACGCTATCTGTTTCAAGAAGATCGTATCCGACAAACTCACTGTTTGTGTGGATATCGCTTAGAACACTGTCCTGGATCTGCATGGAGTCCGTTTTTTGTCGCGCGCTTCGGGCACGGGCTCTTTGCTTTTCCATCTCATCACGAAAACCTTCTTCGTCAACACTGAAACCTTCGTGTTCCACATATTCTACGGTCAGTTCTTTCGGGAACCCGTACGTGTCATATAATCTGAATACATCTTCTCCGGGGAAGACTCGGCTCCCCTTTTCCCTCTCCCGTTCCATAATCGAGGAGAGAATTGCAAGACCGTCGTTCAGAGTTTCGTGGAAGCGTTCTTCCTCCGCCTGAATCACTGTCTGAATAAAACTTTCGTTCTTCTTCACTTCCGGATAGAAATCTTCCATGATCTCCGCTACTGTCGGCACAAGTTTATACATGAACGGTTCATCAATCCCCAGCTGCTTCGCAAAACGTACAGCTCTGCGGAGAAGGCGTCTCAGCACATATCCTCTTCCTTCATTAGAGGGTAGAGCTCCGTCACCGATGGAGAATGCTACCGTTCTGATATGGTCGGCAATCACTTTGAAAGCGGCATCCGTTTCTTCATTTTCATCATAGGAGCGTCCGGAAATCTCTTCACTCTGACGGATAATAGGAAGTAACAGATCCGTTTCAAAGTTGGTTCTCGTATCCTGGATGACGGATACAATACGTTCGAGCCCCATGCCGGTATCAATGTTCTTTTTCGGAAGAGGTGTATACGTATCATCAGGATTATGGTTGAACTGGGAGAACACAAGGTTCCATATTTCAAGGTACCGTTCGTTCTCACCTCCCGGGTAAAGTTCCGGGTCGTCGGGATCCTTGCCATAATCTTCTCCGCGATCATAAAAGATCTCCGTATTCGGGCCACTCGGACCTTCTCCGATATCCCAGAAATTTTCTTCAATCCGGATGATTCTCTCTACAGGAAGACCGATTTTATCCTTCCAGATAGCATACGCTTCATCATCTTCCGGATGAACTGTCACAGACAACCTGTTTTCATCAAAGTCAATCCATTTATCCCCCGTAAGGAATTCCCATGCGAACTCAATCGCCTCTTCTTTGAAATAATCACCGATGGAAAAATTTCCGAGCATTTCGAAAAAAGTATGGTGTCGCGCTGTGAAGCCGACATTTTCAATATCATTCGTACGGATCGATTTTTGAACATTTGCAATGCGTGGATTCTCCGGAACAACCCGCCCGTCAAAATATTTCTTCAGGGTAGCCACACCACTGTTGATCCACAGCAATGTCGGATCTTCATGCGGGATGAGTGAGGCACTCGGCTCCACTCCGTGTTCTTTCTCTTTGAAAAAATCGAGAAACATCTGTCTGACGTCTGCTGATGTCAATGATTTCATTGGAAATCTCCTCCTTCATTTTCGTAATATGTAGTCCGACCATTCGTACGGACTGTTGAACTTTCTCCTGAGTAATCAAGTGTATCTCAGCTACAGGAGACATGTTGTCAGTCCATTTGCTGATAATAAAAAAAGCCCCTCAGTTTGTAATCTGAGGGACGGACGTGACCGCGGTACCACCCTGGTTATGGTTAAACCATCGCTTTCGGGACAGATAACGGTGTCCTGGCAGCCGTAGGGGATTAACCCGCATTCCGGGAGAGCTTTCCGCAAAACAGAACATAGCACCTCTTACAGCCGAAGGAGGCGCCTCTCTTCAAGTCTCGATTCACGTACTTATTCCCATCATCATGTTCGTCCTATGAACTAAGCGTTATTATAAGCAACATACAGGCTTATGTCAACGGTTTCTCAAAAACACACCGCATGAGCTTCTTACATAAAATCATATGGAGACATTGCTTCATCTTCGTCTTCTTCATCATAGACAACCGTCGTTTCTTTTTTCAGCTTTTCCTGCAGGTACGTGAACCGCTGATTCGTGTCTTTCGTCCGGATCCCCTTGAGGAAAGCCTGCTGATCGCCACAAAGTATGAGGGACTGTTTGGCCCTCGTAACGGCCGTATAAAGGAGATTCTTCTTCAGCATCCGCTTGTACTGATACGTCACTGGCAGAATGACTATAGAAAATTCACTCCCCTGTGATTTGTGGATAGAGGTGCAATAGGCAAGCATAATATTAGATAGTTCTTTTCTCGGGTAAGTCACTTCTTTTCCATCGAATTCAATGACAAGCTGCTCTATGTGATCCACATTCTCTTCGGCGCGAAAAATCGCTGCAACTTCTCCGATATCTCCATTGAACACGCCTTCTTCGGGCTGATTAACAAGCTGAATGACTTTGTCCCCTTTTCGGAAAATGTTTCCTTTCCATTCCATTTCACGTTTATTCTTGTTTTTGGGATTTACCCTCTCCTGCAAAGCCCGGTTGATTTCATGAATCCCTGTTTCTGTACGATACATCGGAGCAAGCACCTGGATGTCTTTAAGGTCTATCGATTTCTCGTGGGCTTTGGCGACAATATCTGTCACGACATCCTTCAACCGCGTTTCAGGAGCCTTAATGAAGTTGAAGTCCTTCTCCTTGCTGAGCATATCCGGTGTACAAGCATCATTCTTTATAGCATGGGCAAGATGAATGATTTTCGAACCTTCTTTCTGTCGATACACTTCATTCAACTGGATGGAAGGAATTTCTCCTGATGCCAATATATCAGCAAGTACCTGCCCCGGTCCGACCGAGGGCAACTGGTCTTCATCCCCTACTACGACCACCTGCATATCCGAAGGGATAGCACGAAAAAGTTGATTGGATAGCCACATATCGACCATAGAGAATTCGTCGATGATCAACAATTTCCCTTCGATCCGATTGGTATGGTCCTTTTCGAACGTCTGATGACCGTCCCAGCCGAGGAGACGGTGAATGGTACTCGCAGGTAACCCGGTGGATTCAGTCATCCGCTTTGCAGCACGTCCTGTCGGAGCAGTGAGTACGAAGGGGAAAGGCACATCTTTCGTGTAATCTTTCGGGTCAAGAGAACAATCTTCGAGTTTTGAGTAAGCGTGTAACAGCCCTTTGATGACCGTCGTCTTCCCTGTCCCGGGGCCTCCGGTGATAATCATCATTTTTTCTTTGAGTGCCGTTTCAATCGCTTCGAACTGTTCTTTACCATAACTCATCGTTTCCTCTTCCTCGATCGAACCGATCACTTTCAGGAGATCAGCCTGTGTAAAATCGGTATTCACTTCATCAGCCAGTATCCGGTCGACCTGGGTAACGAAACCATTCTCGGCAAAATAAAGGGAGGGAAGATATATCCGGTCTTCCTCAATGAATACATACCTGTTTTCTCCGAGATAGGTCACTTCGGATGAAAGCTCTTCATAAGATAACGGGCCTTCCTCCGGAGAATGCAGCAATTGTTCCATCTCTAGAAGGCAAGTTTCAAGTGGAAGATACGTATGACCAGCCTGAAGGTTCTGATGTAGAGTGTAGAGACAGCCGGCGCGTATTCTTGTCGGGTGATTGTGTGTGAGGTTCCTGTTCTTCGCAAGTTCATCCGCCCGGTAAAACCCGAACCCTTCGACAGCGAACACAAATTGATAAGGGTCCTCTTCCAGAATGTCCAGAGTCTGGTTACCAAAAGCTCCATAAATCTTCTGGATCGTCTTAAGCCCAAGTCCGTGTTTCGTGAGTTCAACCATCACCTGTTCGAACCCCTGATGTTCAACAAGAGCTTTGTAAAGATTATCCTTGATTTTATCAGACATCTTCGGTACACGGTCGAGTGAATTCCTGTCCGAGAGTATGATTGTAACTGCATCTTCTCCAAGTGTATCAATGACTCTTGCTGCAGTTTTCCTTCCGATTCCATCAAAAAGCTCACTGGACAAATACGCGATGAGTCCGTCTCTCGTTTCCGGCATCACCCGGCGATATTCTTCGACGACGTACTGTTCCCCGAATTTTTTATGGGTCTCGAAGGATCCGTACAATATATAGGTCTCCCCTTCTTCCAGTGGAGCGAAATACCCTTTGATAACAAGTTCTTTCCCTTCGAAACTCTCCGAGGTCTCCAAAACTTTCACTGAAGCGATAGAAAACGTTTCTTCTTCCCTATGGAAGATCATCCGCTTCAGTTCTGCTTTTACATACGGTCTTTCTTCCTGCTCGACCATAGATTGCTGATTGTCCATTGGTCCGACTCCTTATCATTCATTGAGCGCTTTTTCCACTTCGGCTTTCGCATGAGCAGCGAGCATATGATCCTCCTGGATTTCCAGAGCTTTTTCGAATCGATCCAAAGCCTCTTGCGGCTGCTCTTCGAAAATGGAGATGACCCCCAGGTTGTAATAAGCATCCCCGTGCTCCGGCGTGAGCTCAAGGACTTGATGAAGAACGCGTTTCGCCTGGTCCAACTGCTGATTCTGTGCAAGGCACAGCCCGTACTGAAACTGGATATCCACATCTGATTGATCAAGCTCCGAGGCTCTGGATAAATAAGGGAGCGCCAGTTTCTGATAATCCTGCTGTACGAAGGTCATTCCGAGCAGAAAGTATACATCCGCTTCATCAAGCCCTTTTTCGACCGCCTGGAGGAACTGATTCTGAGCTTGTGTGAACTTTTCCTGATCATAATAAACGTTCCCTAGACCATAATAAGCGGTTGCTGCTTCCTCATCCAGAGAAATAGCCCTTTCAAAGAAGCGTTCTGCCCGTTCATACTGTTGCATATGAAGCAGTAAATTACCGAAATTGATGTAACCGAGCGGTTCCTCGGGATTTTCTTCGATCGCCTCCGTGAAAAGCTTAGCCGCTTCTTCAAAATCCTGATCCTGCATCCGGTCGATGCCCTGTTGCAATTTATCCATATTCATACCCCTTTCTTATGTAGGAAACAAGCCATGACTTATAGAGGTCATGGCTTGATCTCTCCGTTATCCCACGTGGGACATCGGTTGATTGTTCTTTTCCACTTCGTCGATCGTCGCACCGCCGAGACAGACGTCCCCGTCATAAAAAACGACTGCCTGTCCCGGTGTAATCGCGCGTTCCCTCGCGTCGAAGACCACTTTCACCTGATCTTCGGATAACGGATATACGGTAACGCTCGAATCTTTCTGACGATAGCGGAACTTAGCCGTGCACGTAAAAGGTTCCTCAGGTGCTTTTCCTGTAGTCCAATTCACTTCTGTAGCGACTAAAGCCTCCGAATACAGTGCTTCATGATCAAAACCCTGACCGACATAAAGAATGTTATCCTGTATATTCTTCCCCACGACAAACCACGGATCACCTGCTCCGCCTATGCCAAGGCCCTGACGCTGTCCGAGCGTGTAATACATGAGCCCATCATGCTCTCCCTTTACTTCTCCTGATAGCGTCTGCATTTTTCCTGGTTGTGCAGGTAAATATTCACTGAGAAATTCTTTGAAATTGCGTTCTCCGATAAAGCAGATTCCTGTAGAATCCTTCTTTTTCGCTGTCGCTAGTCCATTACGAAGGGCGATTTCTCTTACTTCCGGCTTAGGAATATCTCCCAGCGGGAACATGGTTTTCGACAACGCATTCTGATCCAGCTGGTTGAGGAAGTAGGTCTGATCTTTATTATCATCCACGCCGCGCAGCATTTCGTAGACGCCTTCGTTTTCCCTGACCCGGGCGTAATGGCCGGTAGCCAGATAATCGGCCCCTAGAGACATCGCATGCTCCATAAAAGCTTTGAATTTTATTTCCTTGTTACACATGACATCAGGGTTCGGAGTTCGTCCCGCTTTGTATTCATCAAGAAAATACGTGAAAACTTTATCCCAATATTGCTTTTCGAAATTGACGGCGTAGTAAGGAATATCCAGCTGATTGCATACACGTATCACGTCTTCATAATCTTCTGTAGCTGTACAAACCCCGTTTTCATCAGTGTCATCCCAGTTCTTCATAAAGATACCGACTACGTCGTAGCCCTGTTCTTTCAAAAGAAGAGCTGCCACAGATGAATCGACGCCCCCACTCATACCGACCACCACACGGGTATCCTTCGGTTCTTTCATGATTTTTCCTCCTACTTGTTCAGTCGTGTATATATAGCAGCAACACGCATTGCGGCTTCTTTTACATTGGCTTCATCGTTGGCCGCCCCGAAACTGAAGCGTATAGAGTTCGTCATCCGCTCCGGCTCTTCCGGAAACATAGCACTTAAGACATGAGAAGGTTCGACTGACCCGGCAGTACATGCACTCCCACTCGAGGCGGAAACCTTCTCCAGGTCGAAGTTCGTAAGCATCGTTTCCACGTTCATATCGCTGAAGCTGAGGTTAACGATAGAAGCCACGGCGTTCATCCCATTCACCTGATATGGCACCTCTTGATCATTCAACGTTTCAAGAAAGAGAGTTTTGTATTTACTATACTCCTCCACTCTTTCCTGCTTATTGTCCTTGAGGAGTTGTACCGCCTTCTCTAGCCCTTTCACCGCCTGGACATTTTCAGTGCCGGCCCGGCGTTTGCGTTCCTGTTCCCCTCCGAACGTACGGGATTTTAGTGGTATCCCTTCTGTCGCATAAAGAAAACCGATTCCTTTTGGACCACTGATCTTATGGCCTGAAAAAGCCATCAGATCCACATTCATAGTCTTCACATCAATATCTTCGATTCCAAGGGCCTGGACAGCATCGGAGTGAAAATAAGCAGTGTGATCTTCGAGAATATCCGCTATCCGTTCCACCGGTTGTTTCACGCCCGTTTCATTGTTTACCATCATAACGGAAACAAGAACCGTGTCCTCCCGGAGAGCAGCTTCGATTTTTTCCGGATCGACCGCTCCATCAGGTTCAGGATCGACATACGTTACCTCCCAGCCTTGCTTTTCCAGTTCCTGCATCGTATGAAGAACAGCGTGATGTTCAATGGAAGTTGTAATGATATGGCTTTTCCCAGTGTTCTCCGTTACACCGAAAATAGCAAGGTTATCCGCTTCCGTCCCTCCACTGGTGAAGATGATCTCTTTTTCGTTCGCTCCTAAAACCGACGCTATATTTCTTCTCGCCTCATCTAATATCTGTCTTGCTTTTCTGCCATGCTGGTGTATGCTCGAAGGATTTCCGAATACTTCCCGGTACACCGGGATCATCGCTTCGATCACCTCTTCATGTACAGGGGTGGTTGCAGCATGATCCAAGTAAATGGCTTCCATGGTTATTTCCTCCTGCATTCAAATGTAGAACATAAATTCGTCTTGCGTCTGATCTCCTGTATGGTTTTTCAAATCTTCCAATGTCGTGGTATCAAGCACATCCTTGACCGCATCTCTGATTCGAAGCCATAACGCCTGCTTTGCAGGTTCTTCGTCTTCAATACCTTCTACAGGAGTGATCGGACCCTCGAGGACTCTGATAACATCGCCAGCTGTAATCTCATTCGGTTTCATTTTCAGCATGTAACCGCCGTAAGCTCCCCGTACACTTTTTACGAGACTTGCGTTTCTCAGAGGAGCAATCAGCTGTTCAAGATAATGTTCCGACAAATCATTGTCTCTTGCTATCTGCTTAAGAGACACGGGGCCTTCCCCATATTTACGCGCTAGCTCAATCATTATTGTTAGACCATAACGGCCCTTTGTTGATATTTTCATTCTGTTCACCCTTTTTCATGAAAAAGTTCATTGTGCTTTTAGCGAACGGCAGACTGTAACCGACCATCGTTCCGAGCATAAGTGCTATAAACACGGTACCTACACCTACTGGTCCCTGCAACAGCCAACCGAGAAGAGCTACCGTGACTTCCATCACGTTCCTCGATGTGGAAACCTTCCAGCCGAGAACATCTGAAAGCATCAGCATAAAGCTATCCCGCGGTCCTGCACCGAGATCAGGGGCGACATAAACTCCTATCCCGAGAGCCATGATGACTGTACCTGTAATAAACACGAAGATCTGCATGCTTAGCGTTTCCGGTTCTACGAGAATCCAGTTGAATATATCAATGAAAACGCCTATGAGCACCATGTTGAGGATCGTCCCGATACGTGGCCACTGACGATAAAAAAGAGAGGTCAATACCACGATGGATATCCCTGCGATAATGGACCATGTCCCTATTGTAAGGCCGAACTGTTTGAAAAGTCCGTAGTGGAAAACATCCCATGGACCTATACCGAGAGCCCTCCCCTGAATAGTAAGGGAGATTCCGAAAGCAAGAATGACCAGACCGATTGTAAAATACGTCCACCTGATTTTTGTTGTTCGAATATTTTTATTCATAATTATTCCTTCTTCCTATTTTACCACACGACATTATATCACGAAGATGGGGGTGCTTGCATTTTTTCCGGGAACACCCTAGGATTACCGTATGACATTCCCTACAAGGAGGAAACAATGAGTCAACAACCTTTGGCATTCCGAATGAGACCGACACATATAAATGACATTATAGGACAATCCCATCTCGTACGCGAGGGAAAAACCTTGCACCGTATGATAGATTCCAATCGGCTTCTATCCATGATTCTTTTCGGCCCTCCAGGAACCGGAAAAACCTCGCTTGCTATAGCTCTTGCCAAAAGTTTATCCATGCCCTATAAGATATTGAACGCAGTGACAGATAAGAAAAAAGACATGGAAGTCGCAGTGGAGGAAGCAAAAATGCATGGAGGGATGGTACTCATCCTTGATGAAGTGCATAGACTTGATAAAGCGAAACAGGATTTTTTACTTCCTCACGTCGAGAAAAACACCCTCACCCTGATCGGATGTACAACGAGTAATCCCTATCACTCCATCAATCCCGCTATAAGAAGTCGTGTGCATCTCTTCGAACTGGAGAAACTCTCCCGAAGTGACGTAAGAGAAGCTATTGAAAAAGCCAGAAATGACGAGGAAGGTCTCGCCCATCTTGATCTGGACATCACGGAAGAAGCACTCGAACATTTCGCATTCGCTTCGAATGGGGATTTGCGCGCAGCTCTCAATGGACTTGAGCTCGCCGCCTTTTCTACGAAGAAGGACGAGAACGGGTTTATTGCCATCGACCTTTCCGTAGCTGAAGAATGCATGCAAAAGAAAAGCTTCTCCCATGATAAGGACGGGGATGCTCACTACGACGTTCTTTCCGCTTTTCAGAAATCGATCAGAGGTAGTGATGTAAACGCTGCGCTTCATTATCTTGCTCGCCTCATAGAAGCAGGAGACTTGGAAAGTATCGCAAGAAGACTTGTGGTCATAGCTTACGAGGATATAGGACTCGCCAATCCTCAGGCAGGACCAAGAGCATTACATGCAGTCGAGGCTGCAGAGAGGCTCGGCTTTCCAGAAGCCAGAATACCTCTTTCCGTGGCCGTTACAGATCTTTCCCTGTCACCTAAATCGAACAGTGCCTATAAAGCGCTTGACGCAGCTATCAGTGATGTAAAAAAAGGTAACAGCGGAGAAATACCAGCCCATCTGAAGGATTCCCATTACAAGGGGGCAGAAGCTCTTGGACATGGCACAGAATACCAGTATCCACACAACTCCTCTTCCGGTTGGGTCGACCAGCAATACCTGCCGGAGACGATCAAGCATCGTTCCTACTATGAACCGAAATCGAATGGTAAATATGAACAGGCACTCCAAAAGGTATATGAAAAAATAAATGGGCAAAAGAAAAAATGACCTACCTCCCCTTTTTCAGGGGAAGGGTTGCTCAGATCAGAAGTTATCTCGCTTTCTGAATTAAAGAAAGTCCAAAGCATTTATAGCACGTAAAAAACCCGACTTTGAAAGTCGGGTTTTTGTTCATAAAAGAAACAATCCCAATCGTGCCGTTGTGTCATGAGTTTTGAACCCGCTACTGGCAGGTGGGTGTCCTGTTCTGCACTTCCTGAGTCCTCTAAGTATAAAATACAACGAGGCATTCATTCCATGCAGAAACTTCGGACTCCCTTCTCATAAATGTTCGGTCAAAACGTACAGTTTTACAACGAACACATCAGGATTGTCTTCCTTTACTTTGTAATCAAATCATAGCACACAAACTGAAGGTTATCAAGGGATATCATTTCTTTTTGTTAAGCTCCAGGTTCAATTCATCCAATTGTTTTTCATCCACTTTCGAAGGTGCATTGGTCAGTAAATCTGAAGCGGATGCTGTTTTAGGAAACAGAATCGTATCACGTAAATTCGTACGATTGGCCAATATCATGACGAGGCGATCCAGACCAAAAGCGATGCCTCCATGGGGTGGCGCACCGGAATCAAGAGCTTCCATCAGGAAGCCGAACTGTTCATTCGCCTCCTCTTTTGAAAATCCGAGTGCTTCAAACATTTTCTCCTGCAGATCCCGTTCATGGATACGTAAAGAGCCTCCCCCGAGTTCATAACCGTTCAGAACGATGTCATATGCTTCTGCCTGCACACTTTCCGGACGGTCCAGTATATGTTGCTCATCTTCGGCAGCAGGTAGGGTGAACGGATGGTGCGCAGCATAATATCTTCCATCATCTTCATTATACTCGAATAGCGGCCAGTCAATGACCCATAAAAAGTTGAAGATCGAATGATCGATGAGACCGAGCCGGGATCCAAGCTTCTGTCTCAGAGCACCAAGACTGTCGTGGACGACACTCGTCTTATCAGCAACGAATAGCAGCAGATCCCCTTCCTTCGCATTCAACGCTTCCCTGATCGAAGAGGCTTCTTCCTTCCCGAAAAACTTGGCGATAGGCCCGGTCAGTTCCCCGTCTTTCATCTTCATCCAAGCCAACCCTTTCGCGCCATAAACCTTCACATCTTCTGTGAGCTGGTCAATGTCTTTACGGGAAAATTGATCTGCCTGCTGTTCAACGTTGATGGCGCTGACCTGCCCTCCAGAAGCCACTGCTTTTTCAAAAACCTGAAAGCCGCTGTTTTTTACAAGCGAGGAGATGTTGACCAGTTCAAGACCGAACCGGGTATCCGGTTTATCGGAACCGTAGCGTTCCATCGCTTCTTCATAAGAAAGACGAGGGAAAGGTACATTGACATCTATTCCTTTCACCTCTTTCATTACAGCCTTCATCATACCTTCCGTCATATTCATGATGTCTTCTTTCGTTACGAACGATGCTTCGACATCTACCTGGGTGAATTCGGGCTGCCGATCAGCACGTAGGTCCTCGTCCCGGAAGCAGCGGGCAATCTGATAGTACTTTTCAAAACCGCTCATCATCAGCAGCTGCTTAAATAACTGCGGGGATTGAGGCAAAGCATAAAAGCCTTCGTCATGAACGCGGCTAGGCACGAGGTAGTCTCTCGCTCCTTCCGGTGTGCTTTTAGTAAGGATTGGCGTTTCCATCTCCAGGTACCCATCCTGATTCAAAAAGTCGCGGATAACCTGGGTGGTTTTGTGACGAATAAGGAAGGTCTCCTGCATTTCTTTTCTTCTCAGATCTATATAACGATATTTCAGACGGGCGTCTTCAGCCACATCCGTTTCATCTTCGATCATGAAAGGAGGAGTTTTCGCTTTGTTCAAAATCTGTACGTCCGTAGCGACAACTTCGATATTACCGGTATCGAGCTGTTCATTCACCGTACCTTCTGCACGTTCTACGACTTCTCCTTCTATTTCAAGGACAAACTCGCTTCGCACTGATTCGGCTATCGTGAGGGCTTCTTTAGATACCTCGGGGTTGAAAACCACCTGAACAATACCGGAACGGTCACGAAAATCGATGAAAATCAATCCACCGAGATCCCTGCGTTTTTGGACCCATCCTTTCAACAATACTTTTTCCCCTTTATTCGAATCTCTTAATATTCCACAAGAAGTTCGTTCCATTGCTATTCCCCCTTCGTATCCTTCAATTCTGCAGAAATGTCCTCGAGTGATATTTCTTTCTGTTCACCGGAGGCCATATCTTTTACGTTTCCAATACCTTCTTCTATTTCTCTATCGCCAAGAACAATCACTTTTTTAGCTTTCAGACGGTCTGCAGCTTTGAACTGTGCCTTCACTTTTTTATGCAAATAATCTTTGTCGACCTGGAGCCCCTCGGAACGGAGTTTATCTACGAGTTTAACTGCTTCGACTTCCGCTTTTTCTCCCATAACCACTACGTAACAATCGAGTTGATTCTCCACAGGGAGTTCTACACCTTCCGCTTCAAGGGCCATCAGCAGTCTTTCGATACTCAAAGCGAAACCGATCCCTGGAGTGGCCGGGCCTCCGATATCTTCAACGAGTCCGTTGTAACGGCCACCTCCACTCAATGTAGTGATTGCACCAAACCCTTCCGCCTCACTCATAATTTCAAAGGCGGTATGGTTATAATAGTCGAGACCACGTACGAGATTCGGATCTATCACATAATCGATGTCCATAGCATCAAGGTAGTGCTTCACCTTATCAAAGTACGTTTTCGAATATTCATTAAGGTACTCCAGAATAGAGGGAGCTGTTCCCATTGCAGGGTGATCCTTATCTTTTTTACAATCCAGTATGCGGAGAGGATTCTGTTCCAAACGTAACTGGCAATCCTCACAGAGCTCCTCCTTATGAGGGGAGAAATGATCGACCAGCGCCTGACGATGCGCTTCACGACTTTCCTGGTCGCCGAGACTATTCAGTACGAGCTTAAGGGATTTGAGACCCAGATCCTGGTAGGATTTCAACGCAAAGGAAAGGACCTCAGCATCTACGGCAGGGTCTTCACTTCCGAGAGCTTCTATACCGAATTGGACAAATTGACGGTATCTTCCCTGTTGAGGACGTTCGTAACGGAACATCGGTCCGAAATAGAACAGCTTCGTCGGCTGATTCGCCAGTCCGTGTAACTTATTCTGAACAAAAGAACGTACTACGGAAGCTGTCCCTTCAGGTCTTAGAGTTATGCTTCGTCCGCCCCGGTCTTCAAACGTATACATTTCTTTCTGTACGATATCCGTAGAATCCCCCACACCCCTTTGGAAAAGCTCAGTATGCTCAAAGATAGGTGTGCGTATTTCTTTATAGTGAAACCGACGGGATAGATCCCTTAAAACCTCTTCTATATATTGCCATTTTTCTGAAGTCCCAGGTAATATATCCTGCGTGCCTCTCGGTGCATTCATAGCCATATGAATTCCTCCTTCAAATAATCAACTATTATCGAGTTTCGTTCCATAAGTAATCGGATATCTTGTCTTGATCCAAAAAGCGCAACTCCATTCATCATGAGGCACTCCCCCCACGGTGTTATGAATATATACGCTCCTGGCAGCAACATAAAAAAGTCCCGTCCCTTTTTCTGCATTTCTGCAGAAAAAGGGACGGGACTTCCCGCGGTGCCACCCTCATTGAAGTTTAACTACTTCCACTTTAGGATCCTTAACGCAGATCTTTCGTCCATGCCTACTTCTGAGGGTTCGACATGGCACCTAGGAAATGTCTTTCATCAATGCATCAATAGAAAAGTGCTTTCAGCCACTGGCACTTTCTCTCTGGCTATATGGTTATCGACTACTTTTTTCCTTATCGGTTTTCATTTTATTGAATTGATTACTATCATATAGACGTCCGGTTGTTATGTCAAGATTCAACCTTCTTTACTATCAAGAATCAGCGTTACGGGACCATCATTGATCAGATCCACCTGCATCATCTCTCCGAATGCCCCCGTCTCTACTTCCATTCCTTCCTGACGTATAAATTCATTGAATTTCTCGTACAATTCATTCGCTGCATCAGGTTTGGCCGCCTGCATGAAATTAGGTCTGCGCCCCTTCCGACAATCGCCGAAAAGCGTAAACTGTGATATTGAGAGGATTTTCCCGTTAAGATCCACTGTCGACAAATTCATTTTCCCGGTATCATCCTCAAAAATTCTGAGATGCGGGATCTTTTTAGCCAGATAAGCTGCATCTTTCTCCGTATCTTCCTGACCGACACCCAGAAGAACGACGAGCCCTAAGTCCACTGTACCTTTTTCCTGTTGTTCCACAGTAACTTTAGCACCCGTGGTACGTTGTACTACTGCCTTCATACTTTTCACACCCTTACTGCATCACTCTGCGAACAGTGTATACTTCCTGTATCTGCTTAATTCTTTCAACGATTTTTCTAAGATGCTCTGTATTCTGAATCAGAATCGTAATATGGATAGTCGCCATTTTATTACGATCTGATTTCCCTGAAACAGCCGTTATATTAGTTTTTGTTTCATTGACAGCCTGCAATACTTCATTCAACAGACCTCTTCGGTCATATCCCCAGATCTCCAGATCGACATGGTATTGCTTACTATTATCTTCCTCGGTCTCCCATTTCACAGAAAGCAAACGTTCCTTAGCTTCTTCTGTGTTCACGTTCGGGCAATCAGTGCGGTGAACGGAAACTCCCCTACCCTTAGTGATGTAACCGATGATATCGTCTCCAGGAACAGGGCTGCAGCACTTAGCCAGTCTGACTAGAAGATTATCGATACCTTCTACAACTACACCCGATTCCTTTTTCATGTTCGGCTGTTTTTTCATATCTTTCTTATTTACATTAGCTACCGTATCCTCAAGAGCTTCCTGTTTCTCTTTTTCCCGGCGTATTCTTTCAGTAAGACGGTTCGCGACCTGAATAGCTGTGAGCCCCTGATAACCGACAGCAGCATACAAATCTTCCTCAGCAGAGAAACTGAATTTATCCAGCACTCTTTCGATATTATCATTTGTAAGCACTTCTTTTGGAGCCAGTCCAAGTTTTTTAATTTCACGCTCCACAGATTCCCGGCCTTTGATAATGTTTTCGTCTTTTCGTTGTTTTTTGAAAAACTGCTTGATCTTATTCTTCGCCTGGGACGTCTGAGCTATCTTCACCCAGTCTTCGGATGGACCGTAGGAATGCTTTGATGTCATAACTTCGACGATGTCTCCGGTCTTCAGCACGTAGTCGAGTGGCTCCATCTTACTGTTGACCTTAGCTCCTATCGTCTGATTACCGATTTCCGTGTGAATACGATAAGCGAAATCGAGCGGGTTAGACCCTGAAGGAAGTTCAATAACGTCCCCTTTAGGTGTGAAAACGTACACCATGTCTGAAAACAGATCCATTTTCAGTGACTCCATGAACTCCTCCGCATCATGGGTTTCACTTTGCCATTCCATAATTTCACGGAACCATGACAGTTTCTCTTCGAAGGACTGTACACCATTGGCCTGTCTCCCCTCTTTATAAGCCCAGTGAGCAGCAATCCCGTACTCTGCGATTTCGTGCATTTCATGGGTTCTGATTTGGACTTCAAGCGGATCCCCTTTCGGACCAATAACGGTCGTATGGAGAGATTGATAAAGGTTCGGTTTAGGCATAGCGATATAATCCTTGAAACGTCCCGGCATGGGCTTCCAGAACGTATGGATGATTCCGAGCACCGCATAGCAATCTTTTATGCTATTCACAAGGATACGTACCGCCAACAGATCATAGATTTCATTGAACTGTTTACTTTGCAGCACCATTTTCTTATATATGCTGTACAGATGCTTCGGTCGCCCATGCAAGTCGGCATCGATATTAACATCATCGAGCTCCGAACGTATTTGATCGATCACTTCGTCCACGTAGTGCTCGCGTTCGTTCCTCTTTTGTTTCATCAGATGGACGATGCGGTAATATTGCTGAGGATTCAAATAACGCAGAGCAGTATCCTCGAGTTCCCATTTGATCGTAGAAATTCCGAGACGATGGGCAAGCGGCGCAAAAATCTCCAGTGTTTCATTGGAAATCCTGCGCTGTTTTTCTGCAGGCAGGTGCTTTAGTGTCCGCATATTATGAAGACGATCCGCCAGTTTAATGAGGATGACCCGAAGATCCTTCGCCATGGCGACGAACATTTTTCGATGGTTTTCAGCCTGTTGTTCTTCTTTGGATTTATATTTGATTTTTCCGAGTTTTGTCACTCCGTCCACGAGCAGTGCTACTTCTTCATTGAAAGCTTCTTTCAAATCTTCCACAGTAACATCCGTGTCTTCCACAGTATCATGAAGAAAACCACTAGCAATCGTTTCCGGATCCAGCTCAAGATTCACCAGAATATTGGCCACCTGCACCGGGTGGATGATATATGGTTCACCCGATTTTCTATATTGGTCACGGTGAGCCCAAGCCGCATACTCATAAGCTCTGCGGATAAACTGCAAATCCTCATCATTCAAGTAATGACCTGCTGCCTCGATTACTTCATCCGCAGTCATCACATTATCTTTAGCCATAACAATCACCCTGATTTCTTTATGCTGTATTCCCTTTCTCTGACCTGTAAGTGTCTATCCTGGATTTCTTAAGGTGAGCAATAGCAAAAGAGCGCCCTTTTCGGGCACTCTTTTACTGGTACTGCATCAAGGTCAATACGTCATATCCATCCAATTTTTCCCTGCCATTCAAGTATTCCAACTCAATAAGGAAAGCACAACCTGCTACTTCTCCACCCAATTGTTCAACGAGATTGATAGTAGCTTCAATCGTACCGCCAGTGGCCAACAAATCATCAATGATCAAGACGCGTTGTCCCGGTTTGATGGCATCTTTATGAATCGTCAATACATCCTGGCCATACTCCAGACCGTAATCCACATTTATCGTTTCCCTGGGAAGCTTCCCTTCCTTACGGACAGGAGCGAAACCGACTTCCAGAGCATAGGAAACAGGGCACCCTACAATAAATCCTCTTGCCTCAGGTCCCACAACGATATCGATATCACGTTTTTTTGCATACTCTACTATATCGTCAACGGCTGACTTGAAAGCCGGACCGTTATCCATCAACGGAGTGATATCCTTAAATTGCACCCCTTCTTTCGGCCAGTCCTGCACAATAGCTATATGTTCTTTATAATCCATGTCCTATTTCCTCCTTGACTTCAGACCCGGGGCGTTGAAGTTGTTTATCTATCCAAGCTCTCAGTTCTTTGTATGTAGAGTAATATAACTTCTTCTCCACTTCAATCTGAGACTGGCGTTTTTGAAATGTTTCGGATTCAATTAAATCTTTTTGTTCCGGCTTACTGTTCACTCGTAATTGACCATCTTCAATTGTAACAAAACCGAGGTCAAAAAACACGTTACAAATAAATTTTATAGAATCAACCTGCCATCCCTTGTGTCGAGCAAGTAAATTCGCATCTTTTTCCAGATCAAAACTTCCCTTTTTCCTTAGCATACCATAAAAATACTTAAAATGATCTCTCGTAGGAAGCGTCTGCATAAAAGCATCGCTCGTCAATGAAAAAACTGTATAAAGACGTTCTACTGATACCTTTGACAACAGACCCGCTAAATCTTCCATGGTTTCAGGTAAGTCGAGCAGAAGAAGTGTACGATAGTCCGTCAATCTATAATCGTCAAACTTGTATAAGGGCAATCCCCCCGGGCTGTCTGTAATCTGGCCAAAAGATACACACGCCGCTTCATTCTCATGGAAATGAGGAAGATGTTTCTGAATATGCTTCGTTCCTCTCCAGTCAAACAACTGCCAATCTTTCACCGCTAAATCCTCTACCATCAGTTGGGGTTTTCTATTACCATTCCATTCATTGATGCTCAGCTGTCCTACAAATTCAATCTCGGATTGAGGAGCTATCGAATGATAGGCTTCCCCCTGACCAAACGCTATAGCATCCAGCCGTGCGCCGTCATCTTCAAGCGTCGCCTTCAGGTGATTCTTGTTGCTGCCGATGAGGCGAAGTTCCTTCGCTTTATTCTTCAAATGGAAATAAGGCTTCGGATTAGCCATGCCGAATGGTCGCAGTTGATTAATGAACTCAATCTGTTTCAGAGTCACTTCCTTCAGTGAAAGACTCATCGTTATAGGTAAAGATTGCTGATAGTCTTCCGGAGTCAACTTTTCACTTGCTAATCGGCACAGCGCCTCTCTTAGTTCAGAGATCTTCTCATCTTCAAGAGTCATGCCTGCAGCTTGAGAATGACCTCCAAAATGAATGAACAGGTCTCTGACTTCCATACAATTCTCGAACATGTCAAACGCGTCAATACTTCTCGCAGACCCTTTGGCTTGCCCTTTATCCTTGTCAACGGCAAGAACGATGGCCGGTCTGTCGAATTTACGCACCAGCTTCGATGCTACTATCCCAAGGACTCCCGGATTCCATCCTTCTTTCGCCACGATGATCACTTCGTCATCCGTGGAAGCTCCAAGCATCGTTTCCGCTTCATCAGCGATTTCCTGGACGATTTTCTGGCGATCTTTATTCAGTTCCTGGACGAATTCAGCCAGCTCTTCCGCCTCCTCCTCATCTCTGGTAAGGAGAAGATCAACTGCTGGTGATGCATCCTGCAGACGACCTACCGCATTCATCCTGGGCCCTATCATGAAGCCAACAGCCTCTTCATCCACATCTCCATCAATATTATTCAACTTTTTCATAGACTTAAGACCAGGACGGTTCGTTTTCGTTACAGCTACAAGTCCGTATGAAACGAGCACCCTGTTTTCATCCTCCAGAGGAACCAGATCCGCCACCGTTCCTATTGCTACCAAATCGAGGAATTGTCTCGGCCACTCTCCGAGTAAAGCATGAGCGAACTTGAATGCTACACCTACTCCGGCGAGTTCCTGAAATGGATACTTCACCGAAGTTTTAGGATGGAGAATAGTCATTGCATCCGGTAACTCATTCTGGACTTCGTGGTGATCCGTAATGATCAAATCGATTCCAAGCTCTCTGGCTACATTCGCTTCATGGACAGCAGCAATACCCGTGTCCACCGTTATGATCAGTGTATATCCATCATTATGAGCCTTGCGAAACGCATCCTCATTCGGTCCATATCCCTCGATGAAACGATCGGGAATATAAAAATCACATTCTGCTCCAAGTGACTGCAGACATTCCATCATCAGCGCCGTAGAACTGACTCCGTCCGCATCATAATCTCCGAAGACGAGGATGGATTCGCCGTGATGAATGCCTTCTTTTACGCGATTCACAGCTTTTCTCATCCCGTTGATAAGGAACGGGTCGTGAAGATCGGACAAAGAGGGTTTCAGGAATTTCTCCTTCTGTTCTTCTGTATGAATACCGCGCTGACTCAATAATTCATCAATTAAACCATTGTTGCTTCCTTTATCAGAACTATATGTAAAGTCCCATTTCATTTTACTTTTCAACATAACGACACCCCTGACCTATTTATTATACTAAAGGCCGAGGGGTGCTAACAACCTTATTCAACTGTTTGTCGTTCGGTCCCTTCCTCATCAGGTTTATTATCATGATCCGTCACAGGTTCTACAGATGTTCCTTTCTCTGTCTCTAGCTTTTTCTCTAATTTTTTGTAGTCGCGTTTCAGACGGAAGTAGCGTAGCGCACCCACAGAAGCTGTTATAACCCCGCCCATCAGAACAGAAATAAGGATGACGAGAATGAGCGGTGCCTCGCCGGAGCCGAATAAATAGTTCACCTGCACAGCATCCACGTTAATGACTGCAAATACAGCTACTAATAAAGCAAATATGATTGCCAGAATGATATAAGATTGACCTTTCATGATAAAAACCTCCTTTTATCTTAACTATACCCCCATCCAGCCAAATTCAATCAAAAAACCGACCCTGGCAGGGACGGTTTTTGAATTATACTTGCGGGCCATTCGTCTTTTTCTTCGTGGAGTACTCGATAGGTTTCTCGCTGATGTTACGACCTCTCATCACTAGCCAAAGCTGCGAAGCGATGAACAGAGAAGAATATGTTCCTGCTACAAGGCCGACTACAAGCGCGAAACCGAAGTTCGTAATCGAGGAGGCACCGAATAAAAAGATCATCAGAGCTGCGAATACTACAGTAATTACCGTATTGAAACTACGAGCGAGAGTCTGCATCAGACTCTCATTAACGACTGAGGCCAATTCGGCGAAATTTTTCACCTTGCGTCTCAGTCGTAAATTCTCACGTATCCTGTCGAAGGTTACGATCGTATCATTGACTGAGTACCCGACAATCGCGAGTATAGCCGCTATTATCGTAATATCGAATTCGAGCCGTGTAATACTGAATAGAGCAATGATGAAGAAGGCATCATGCAAGAGAGCGATAATAGCCGTCAAAGCAAAGAAGAATTCGAACCGGATTGTGACGTAAATGATGATTCCGATCGATGCATAAAGAACAGCTAATGCAGCGTTCTTGGCAAGTTCCTGCCCTACAATCGGAGATACAGTACTTACGTTAGGTACGTTTCCGTATTCCTCTTCGTAATACGTCTGAATTTCAGAAATCTTATCTTTGGAGAGAACGGATTCAAAGCGAGCTACCGCAATTTCATCATCATCTCCGGAGATGACTATCTGTTTCGGTGTCACGCCGAAATCCTCTTCCAATGTTTCTTCCACCTGGGAAGCCTGAACATTCCCATTGGATAAGATCGACACTCTGGAACCACTCGTGAAGTCTATACCAAGATTGAGTTTGAAAATCATCAGCACAATTGCACCGGCACCTATAAGAATAATGGAAATTGCGAAGAATCTTTTTCGCATACCGGCAAAATCGAATGTTTTCCCTTTCCACGTCGTGTTCACTGGTGTCGTGTCATCGATATCCTGGATATCTTCGGGTTTCACCCCGAACCATTTCGGACGCTTGTTCAACATACGCCCCTTTATCCATAGTCCCATGAAAAGACGGGTTCCGAACACAGCTGTAATGAAGCTTACCAGAATACTTACAATAAGCATTGTGGCAAAACCTTTCACAGAGCTGGTACCGAAAATGAAAAGAACAGCGGCAGCAATGAGGGTAGTGATGTTCGCGTCAAGAATCGT
The DNA here is from genome assembly GCF_900156645.1 of Salimicrobium flavidum. GTDB lineage: Bacteria > Bacillota > Bacilli > Bacillales > Halobacillaceae > Salimicrobium > Salimicrobium flavidum. The sequence goes on along the minus strand of NZ_FTOC01000001.1, from coordinate 19,515 downwards.
TGCCAGTGAACGCTTATTCCCTGCTTTAAAAGCTGACATTACTGTTTTTCCGGATTTCAACTCCTCTTTCATCCGCTCATACGTTATAATGTTCGCATCCACTGCCATACCTACACCGAGAATCAATGCGGCGATCCCTGGCAGCGTAAGCACCCCGTTCATCAATTCAAATACAACAAGAATCAAATAGATATATACGGATAGCGTAATCGCTGCGATGACTCCTGGAAAACGATAATACGCAATCATATATAGAAAGATGAGTGCAATACCGATCGCTCCGGCAATGACTGTTTTATTCATCGCCTGCTCTCCGAACTGAGCGCCTACAGAGGTGGAATACATTTCTTCGAGATCCACTGGCAGAGAACCGGAGTTGAGCATGTCTGCCAATTGTTTCGCGGATTCCACCGTAAAGTTACCGTCGATTTGGACATCCGTACTGCGAATAGGTTCGTCATTTTTAAAACCGAGGGCAGAAATATAGGCAGGATCCTCTGTTCCGTACTCTTCCGGGAACGTCGTCTCCTGTTCCTGATAGTCGAGCCAGATCACCATCATTCTTTCTGAAAATGGTGTGCTCGGGTCTTCCTCCATACTGGTTATCGTGTCTGAAACTTCATAAAACTCCTGTGCGCTCTCCATTTGTACGGTTACGACAGGGTTGTTCGTATTGGCGTCGAACGTCTGCTGGGCACTACCTTCGACGATGTCACTCCCGTCAAGATATTTCGTGCCTTCTACGTCCCGGAAAGACAGTTCGGCTGTTGTCGAGAGCAGTTCTCTCGCTTCTTGCTGGTTTTCAACCCCTGCAAGCTGGACTCTGATCCGGTCCGGTTCTTCAATATTGATATTCGCTTCACTGATTCCCAGAGAGTCTACCCTCTCTGTCAAAGATTGGACCGTGGCTTCAAGTACTTGCCGGTTCACTTCCTGTCCTTCTTCAATCGGGTCTACTTCATACAGGATTTCAAATCCGCCCTGCAGATCCAATCCCAAATTTATATCTTTTGCTACACCTGTAACGGTCGTACCAATTGTAGTAGCCAAAAGAGCTACTATAAGAAAAAAGGCGACGATCCGACCTCGTTTTTTCATTTCTTTTCGTTCCCCCTTGTTATCCTCCGCTCAGAACCCTTACGTAACGGCTTCCAAGCTAGCTTCCAAATCATCATTCTGATAAATCTGATTCGCTACATAACCCAAGTATGTGTGCGGCTGTAAATGAAATATATCCTGGACGACAGCATGGAGATGGTTCTCTTTATTCTTCTTCCATACTTTCTTGTTCAGACAATTCCATATGTCATCTTTTGTGACGTTAGAGTAGCCAAGCAACCATAATTCATTTCGTTTACTTATCACTACCGGTTCCACTAGACTTCTCCATTCTTCTACGTGCTTTTCTTCCATAAAAACCGAACTCCTTTATTCTTGAAGGCTCATTGATTTATTATGTACAAGCATATAACCCATTGTAGCGGAAATTTATTTCTTTGAGAAGGTGAATGGGCTATAATATCGAAACAATCTTTTTTCGCGGAGGTCAGCCCACCTTTGAATGATACCCTGTACGTCTTTCTTGACCAGGCCGATCCCTAATTGTGACAACCACTTTCTATCCGGATTCTAAAGATGACAATAAAACCCACTAGTCGATTTTGCGGGCCCACAATTTCATGTCTCTCTTATGTCAAAATCTTAAACAATTGGCTCTGTTATCGTTTATTGTGCGAAACCAAAAAAAGTGACTCCGGTTTGAACCGGAATCACTTCCCCTTTTCAGGTGAGCTACAGACATTATGTAGCTTACTTACTGGTTAAATCACCTTTTCGATTAGTCGTTCTTCTTTTCTCTGATCGATGAGCGATCCAATTTCAAAGTGGAACCATCGTTCACCGTGACGATGATTGTACCTTCATCCAACGCATGGATGGTTCCGTGAATTCCGCCGATTGTAATGACTTCATCACCTTTTTGCAGTTCTGATTGCATCTGTTGCACTTTCTTCTGCTTCTTCTGTTGTGGACGAATCAGCAAGAAGTAAAAGATAACAAACATTAAAATAATAGGCAGTAGTCCTACTAATGTTTCCATCTCCCTATTCCCCCTCTAAAAGTTTTTCGCATCCGGCTTGTTGAAACCATATTGTTCAAAGAATTCTTCACGGAAATCACCGAGTCTGTCCTCTTTAATGGCTTCTCGCACTTGCCTCATCAATTTTAACAGAAAATAGAGATTATGATAAGTAGTAAGTCTGAACCCGAATGTTTCATTCGCTTTGACGAGATGACGGATATACGCTTTAGAATAATTCCGACACGTATAGCAGTCGCAATTTTCGTCTATAGGACCGAAGTCTCGGGCGAATTTTGCATTTCTGACGACAAGACGGCCATTCGAAGTCATGCATGTGCCATTTCTTGCAATTCTCGTCGGCAACACACAATCAAACATATCAATACCCCGGATCGCTCCGTCCACCAGTGAGTCAGGAGATCCAACGCCCATCAGATAGCGTGGTTTCTCGGTCGGCAATAAAGGGGTGGTCGATTCAAGTACACGGTTCATTACGTCTTTCGGTTCCCCTACTGACAATCCGCCGATGGCATACCCTGGAAAATCAAGGGAAGTCAAATCACGGGCGCTCTGTTTCCGTAGGTCTTCGTATTCTCCCCCCTGAACGATACCAAAAAGTCCCTGGTCGTGTGGACGTTGATGTGCAGAAAGACATCTCTCCGCCCATCGGCTTGTCCGTTCGACGGAATCCTTCATGTACTTATGTTCTGCAGGGTAAGGTGGACATTCATCAAAAGCCATCATAATATCGGCTCCGAGCTGATTTTGGATATGCATCGCTTTCTCAGGGGAAAGGAATAGCTTCTCTCCACTTATATGGTTTCTGAAATGCACGCCTTCTTCTTTGATTTTTCGTAAGTCACTGAGACTGAATACCTGGAACCCACCGGAATCGGTCAATATGGACCCTTTCCAGTTCATGAATTTATGGAGGCCTCCAGCTTCTTCAACGATATCAGAGCCTGGTCGGAGCCACAGATGGTACGTATTTGAAAGGATCATCCCCGCTCCCATGGATTCAAGTTCTTCCGGACTCATCGTTTTTACAGTAGCCAGTGTTCCCACCGGCATAAAGGCCGGGGTATCAAAAGTGCCATGTGGTGTATGCACCTTCCCCAGTCTCGCTCCTGTCTGTTTACACGTCTTTATATGTTCATACGTAATCGCCATTTCCCACTACCACTCCTACTTTAAAATTAACATTGCATCGCCGAAACTGAAGAAACGATATTTTTCTGTAACAGCTCTCCGGTAAGCTTCGAGGATGAAATCCCGACCGGCTATAGCACTGACAAGCATTATCAACGTCGATTTAGGAAGATGAAAGTTAGTTACAAGTCCATCGATGGATTTCACCTGCTGCGGAGGATAAATAAAAATATCCGTCCAGCCGCTATCAGCCGTAAATCGACCATGCTCCCGGTAAATAGTCTCCAGCGTACGCGTCGAGGTCGTCCCTATAGAAATGATTCTTCCCTGTTCTTCCTTTGCTTTGTTCAGTCGCTCGGCCGCTTCCTCATCAAGAGTGTAGAATTCTGCGTGCATATCATGCTCCTCTACGTTTTCGACACTGACCGGTCTGAACGTTCCAAGGCCGACGTGAAGAGTTAAATATACCAGATTCACTCCCGAGTCTTCCAGCTCCTGCAACAGATTTTCAGTGAAATGGAGACCGGCCGTCGGCGCGGCTGCGGAACCTTCTTCCTTGGCATACACTGTCTGGTACCGATCACGATCCTCCAGCTGTTCTGTAATGTAAGGGGGCAGCGGCATTTCTCCGAGTGCATCGAGGACTTCGAGAAAAATTCCTTCATAAGAGAATTCGACCAGACGACCGCCATGCTCCATTTCTTTTGTGCATACAGCTTTCAGACTTCCATCTCCGAATGAAAGAACGGTGCCTTCTTTCACTTTTTTGGCCGGCTTCATTAATACTTCCCACACATCACCCTCATGCTGATGAAGAAGGAGGACTTCCACTTTTCCACCCGTATCTTCTTTCATACCGTACAAGCGTGCAGGAAGAACCTTCGTGTCGTTCAATACAAGGCAATCGCCGGCCTGGATATACTCTTTGATATCTGTAAAAGTGCGGTGTTCTATCTTCTCCTCACCCGTTTTCAGAACCATCATCCGGGAGGAAGCCCGGTCTTTCAAAGGAGTCTGCGCGATCAATTCTTCGGGTAAGTCAAAATCATACTGATTAATATCCGTTGTCATTGTTCTTCAACCTCACTTCAATCTGCTTACTATATAAAATATAAGAGACAATACTATACTTACGACAATCGATGTCATAATCGGAAAATGAAAACTTACATTCCCTTTTTTGAAACTGATATCACCAGGCAGTTTCCCGATGAATGTTCCGATCAGCCCGATTAAAATAAAAACGATGCCGATGATTATAAATAACTTACTGTATTCCGTCATGCCCCGGGTACCTCCCGGTCGAAATGACTATAAGTTTTCGGTGTGGCCACTCTGCCTCTTGGTGTGCGCTGGATATAACCCTTCTGAAGGAGGAAGGGTTCGTACACATCCTCAATCGTCTGGGATTCTTCTCCGATAGTCGCTGCCATCGTGTCGACTCCGACGGGACCACCGCGGAAAGAATCGATCAGCGCAAGTAGCAACTTATGATCAATATGATCGAGACCATCCTCATCGACTTGAAGCATTCCGAGGGCCTCTCTGGCCGTAGTCAGGGTGATTTCCCTTTCCCCCTTCACCTGCGCAATATCTCTCACACGCTTCAAAAGGCGATTGGCGATACGCGGAGTCCCTCGGGAGCGGCTGGCCACTTCGTCCGAAGCATCCTTTTCGATGAACACTTCGAAAATTTCAGCAGTCCTCCGGATTATATCAGAAAGGGCCTCCGTTGAATAAAATTCGAGACGACCGTGTACGCCGAACCTATCCCGAAGCGGCGCAGATAGCAACCCTGCTCTTGTAGTAGCACCGACGAGAGTGAAAGGAGGAAGCTCCAGACGTACGGATCTTGCACTTGGACCGGTACCTACAACGATATCAAGACAGAAGTCCTCCATTGCGGGATAGAGCACTTCCTCAACGGATCGTGGCAGTCGATGAATTTCATCAATAAACAACACATCTCCCGCTTCAAGAGAAGAAAGAATCGCGGCTAAGTCTCCGGCTCTTTCGATGGCAGGGCCTGAAGTCGTACGGAACTGCACACCCATTTCATTTGCGATGATAGAAGCGAGTGTCGTCTTACCGAGACCAGGCGGTCCATATAACAGAGTATGGTCCAGAGGTTCTTCCCGCATTTTTGCAGCTTCGATAAAAATACTCAAGTTCTGTTTCGTTTTTTCCTGGCCGATGTACTGAGAGAGGAGTTCAGGCCTCAGGCTCTGCTCCATATCCTCTTCTCGTCCCTGCTGTTCCCCGGAAATAATTCTTTCCTCCATGCTTCTCCCTCCTTTCTATACTTTTAACAACAACTGCAGTCCGTGACGCACGTACTCGTCTACTTTCTCCGCTTCTATTTTATGAAGTTCAGGTTTGATCGCCTGTAGTTCCTTATCCGAATAACCGAGCGCTTCCAAGGCTTCAAGTGCTTCCGCTACGAGGGACTCATCCACTCTTGCATCTGCATAGAAAATCGTCGCCTCATTTTCCTCATAAGGCACCCATTCGACCAGTTTCCCTTTAAGATCAAGAATCATCTGTCGAGCCGTCTTCTTCCCGACTCCCGGGAATTTCGTCAGATACTTGTCGTCTTCCCGCTCCACTGCACCTACAAAATCAGTTACACTTGCTCCCCCTAAAATGGCGAGAGCTCCTTTTGGACCTATACCTGAAACATTCAAAAGCTTCGAGAACAGGTACTTATCCTCTTTTTTAGGGAATCCGAAAAGAATCTGGGCGTCTTCCCTTACATGGTGGTATGTATGAACTTTGAGTTCTTTATTCATTTGCGGTTCAAAATAAAAAGGGTTGGCACAGAAAACTTCATAGCCAATACCTTGGACCTCTACAATAATGGAATCTTCTTCAATCGATGTCAATATTCCGTTAATATATGCAATCATTCATTTCTCTCCATTTCTGCTTACTCTTTGGTATTATAACATACATACACACGTTCGTATTAAGGAAAAGTGGTACCGAGTGTTCAGCCCTTCTCGCATAAGTAAAAATCATCCTGGAGAAGTGTTCTTCTTCTCTATGGTGGTTTTTGCTTATGTCGCTAAGGGCTACGAGGTAAAACTGGACAATGAAATGTGAAGTCATCCCGCTTAGAAGCCCTGGCCTAAGCTGATTGATCAGACGAAAGGCGCCCTTCCCTTTCTCTGATTGAGCTGCTTAGGACATGTGCTTCTGGATGACGCAACTGGACAAGGAAAAGTGGTACCGAGTGTTCAGCCCTTCTCGCATACGTAAAAGAAACCCGCATCTCTGCGGGCCTTTAATCTCATGATAGTTTTTCCAAAACTTCTTTATCAGCGTCGAGATTGTGCCAGATCTCCTGTACATCATCGTTATCTTCAAGCATATCGATAAGCTTCAGCATCTTTTCTACTCCCTCTTCTTCAAGCGGAGTATAGGTTTGAGGAATCATCGTCACTTCTGCCGTCTGAACCGGATATTCCTCCAGAGCCTTCTTCACATCCTGGAAGCTCTCCGGCTCTGTATAAATTTCAAAGAAGTCGTCTGTCGTTTCCAGCTCTTCCGCCCCTGCTTCTATCGCCTCGAGCAGGATATCATCTTCTTCCACATCCGTTTCAGTACGGTCAATAGTAATGAATCCTTTCCGGTCGAACATGAACGAAACGCAACCATTTTCGCCGAGATTTCCCCCGTGCTTGCTGAATGCATGACGTACTTCCGGAGCAGTTCTGTTTTTGTTATCTGTAAGAACACTCACCATTACCGCTACTCCACCAGGACCATACCCTTCGTACACGACTTCTTCATAGTCTTCACCGTCGAGGTCCCCTGTAGCTTTTTTCAAAGCCCGGTCGATATTATCTTTTGGCATGTTGTTAGCTCTGGCTTTCTCTATAGCTAGACGGAGGTCCGGGTTCATTTCAGGATCCGGGTCCCCCTGCCTTGCAGCAACAAAAATCTGACGTGCCAGTTTCTGAAACAATTTGCCGCGTTTCGCATCCTGAGCACCTTTACGATGTTTGATATTACTCCATTTTGAATGGCCTGCCATGGGACATTCTCCTCTCAAAAACATGTTTTCCTTTCATAACTATATCAAAGTTCATTTCTGTGTCCAAATCGTTTACCGCTTTCCTTTTCCTTTCGTTCTGTTAAAGCCTGTTGTTGATTTTAGGAACGAAGGGTGGGGACGCCTGCGGCAAGGCATGAACGGAAAATCACCGGAAATGACCGGAGGGAGATTCCGGAAGCCCGCGTTATTCCCGCGGCAAGCTTCCACCCGTAGAACGAAAATCAACAAGGAACGATAACAGAGCGTTTCCTTTAAATGTTTCCGTCAATTCCCCACTGAAGAGATGAATATCAACGATAACTAAGGAGAGAAGCCCTCATGATGAAACGAGAGTGCTAAAAGCGCGTAACTGAAGTACACCAGAAAGGGAATCGTGTTCGACCAATACCCTAAAAAAAAGACCTTCTTTTCCAATTATCCTGAAAAGAAGGCCTATCAGAACTATAAATCTTTTGGAGGGGCAGGAGGCATTTGCCGCTTATGATGAGAGCGTTTATGTAAGGAGTCGATGATTTCTTTATCCTTTTCAGGAATCGCTTCTCCCTTCAAATAACGATCGATTGTAGCATAAGAGGTCCCCATCTCATTTTCATCCGTCTGCCCTTCCCAAAGGCCTGCGCTCGGCTTCTTCTCAACGATAGAGGAAGGTACTCCCAAATCACGGGCCATCTCACGGACTTCTCCTTTTGTATAATTCGTCAGAGGTACAAGGTCGACGCCCCCATCCCCGTATTTGGTAAAGTATCCGGTATACCATTCTGCTGCATTATCCGTACCCGTCACTAAATAACCTGTATTTGCTCCCACAGTATAAAGAGTGCTCATCCGTAGCCGGGCGCGCAAATTCGCATCAGCCAGCTGTTGAGCTTCTTCCTTATACAAATCAGAATCTCTGAGTTGCTTCTGAATCGTCGGTAACAGAGTATCATGTGTTGTTGTCAGATCGATCGTGACCGTTTTTATACCACAGGCCTCAGCCACTTCTTTGGCATGCTGTTCGTCTTCTCCATCACTTTTACAGGGCATTATCACTCCGAGGGAAGCCTCCGGGCAGGCACGTTTAATCAAGTTGGCCACCACTGCAGAATCTATACCTCCACTCAAGCCTACCAACAGGCCCTCCGCGTTCGCTTCTTTTATTTTTTCTTGCAACCATTTCGTGAGTTTCTCTATTTCCTGCTCCATGCTTTAACACCCTCCATTCGTATAGTTATATATCTTAACATATCTTGCTCCTGCTGGGAAAGCAGAGGAAGCCCTTTCACCTTTTTCTTCCAGAACGTCCCTAAAAAAGAGCCTGAAACAGAAGGTATCGTAGAAATACTAAAAACGAATATTCATAAACGAATGTATATAAAAGAGTTTGGGACAAAACGAATAACAGCAATCAATAACCGAACATTCGAGACGATGCCTATCCTTTTATGAAGAACAACACAGAGACTCCTGCGGGAACAGCACGTGCTGAAGATCCCCATGATCAAGCGATTTTCTTGATTATGGGGCGGCTTGAAGCCGTGCCCGCGGAAAGCGATGTGTTGTTCTTTTTTATCCTTTTATAAACAGCGTACAAAACAAAAAACCGAACACTATCGTTCGGTTTTTGTTTTGTACTATTTAGTTTTGGCCCAGGCTCTTTTAAACGTAAAAGCAGTTTTGTTACAGGCTCTTCACTTCGTTACGGGTGTCGGCACCTCTATTTCATAACTCGGGTACGTGCCGAGCACCTTCAGTTTGCAACCGAGCGCTTCAAGTTCCTGCTGAACCCCCGGGAACAACACCTTATCGTAAGGCTGGTCCACATCCACCAGGAAGAAATAATTACCGAGACCTGTTTTCATCGGACGTGACTCGATTTTGGAGAGGTTCATTTTCCTCCAGGCAAAAGCGGCCAACACCTGATGCAAAGCTCCGACATAGTCCTGTGGAAGAGTCACCATAACTGTCGTTTTCTGTTTCGCTACAGGATGTTCTTTTACCTTGAGAGTTTTAGGGTCTTTCTGAACGACAGCAAAACGTGTGTGGTTGTTATCGTAATCATGGATATTACTTTCCATGATTTTCAGCTCGTTCATTTCAGCTGCCAAATGATTACCGATCGCTACAGCATGAGGACCTTTCTCTCTCACTATCTCCGCCGCCCGGCCTGTGGAAGCTGTGTAATAGATTTCTGCATTCGGATAATGTTTATGCAGATACTGATGACACTGGGCTATCGCATGACTGTGGGAATGGATTTCTGTAATCTCTTCCCCCATATAGTCAGGGTGGGTCAGTAAGTGCTGACGAATCGGAACGGTAAGCTCCGCTATAATCGCCTGGTTCACCTGATGAATCAGATAGTCGATCGTCAAGTGTACTGACCCTTCGATTGCATTTTCGAGCGGGACGACACCTGTATCGATTTCTCCCTGTTCTACAGCATCCAGGCAAGCAGGAATCGTATCGTAGCTGACGAACTCTCCTCCTTCAAAAAGAGAGTCCACTGCCATTTTTGTAAACGTACCTTTTGGTCCAAGATACCCTATTTTTTGTACTGTCATTATCTATCCCTCCATCTCACGCGCCTGAACTTAATACTTCCACATTATCAACAAACGATAGATCCTGCAATTCCTGCATCAACTGATTCATTCCCATAGACATCCCCGCTGTGTTGAGTGAAAGCGTAACATTCGCTTTTCCCTGTATCGGTATCGTCTGATGAATCGTCAGTACATTACAGCCGGAATCGGCAGCCACAGAAAGAAGCCTCGACAAACTTCCTTTCTCATCTTCCAAATGGAAAAAAAGAGTGACTATCTGTTCTTTCACCATCGCCTGAAAAGGATATACAGCATCCTTGTATTTATAGAAAGCACTTCGTGATAGCCCCACACTCTGTACAGCTTCATATACAGAATCAGCCTTCCCACGGTCGATCATAGTCTTCACATCGAGCGTTTTTTTCATTGCTTCAGGAAGAATATCACTGCGTACAAGGTAAAACTTTTCACTATAGTCCGCCATGCTGCGCGCCTCCTGTTATCCGTCTACAAATTCGAACTCGAAGTCTAATAAACGGATGGTATCACCATTTTCCGCTCCTCTTTCTCTGAGAGCACTGTCTACGCCCATACTGCGCATCTGCTGGGCGAAACGATTCACAGCCTGGTCATGATCGAAGTTGGTACGACGGAAAAGTGATTCGATTTTTTCGCCTGACAGGACATACGCCCCGTCATCATCTCTCGTGATCAAGAAGGCAGGAGCTTCTTTCTCAAATTTATAAAGCACCCGGTCTTCTGTCGCTTCTTCTTCTTTCACCTGTTTCGGAATGCGATCAAGTTCATCCGCCACTGCATAAAGGATGTCGTCCAACCCGCTTCGTGTAATAGCGGAAAGAGGATATATCTTGAGATTCTCGTCTTTGGTCTTCTCACGAAAAGCCTCCAGGTTCTCGTGGGAGTCCGGCAGATCCATTTTGTTTGCAATGATAATCTGCGGTCTATCCTTCAGACGTTCATCATAGGAAGCCAGTTCATGATTGATCGCTACATAGTCGTCGTATGGATCACGGGCTTCCACCCCCGACATATCAATGACATGGAGCAGAACTCTCGTACGTTCCACATGACGAAGGAATTGATGCCCGAGCCCCACTCCTTCATGAGCTCCTTCAATGAGTCCCGGTAAGTCTGCCATAACGAAACTTCGACCATCCCGTGTCTCTACTACGCCAAGGTTAGGGTTAAGCGTAGTGAAATGGTAATCAGCCACTTTGGGTTTTGCTGCAGTGACCGTAGATAAAAATGTCGATTTTCCGACACTTGGAAACCCTACAAGCCCTACATCGGCAAGTAATTTCAGCTCCAGTTGAACGTTCAGTTCAACACCTAATGTTCCGTTCTCCGAAATTTCCGGAGCCCGGTTTCTCGCGGTAGCGAATCTCGCGTTTCCACGACCTCCGCGTCCACCGGCAGCAACGACAGCCCTTTGCTTATGCTCAAGCAAATCAGCGATCAACTCCCCGGTGTCAGCGTTTCGAACCGTTGTACCAGGCGGCACCGGTACGATAAGGTCTTCAGAGTTTTTCCCGTGTTTTTTCTGGTTCATTCCGTTTTCCCCGCGTTTTCCTTTGAAATGACGCTGGTAACGAAAATCCATAAGGGTGTTCAGGCCTTCATCCACTTCGAAAACGACATCTGCGCCGCTTCCTCCGTCTCCGCCTGCGGGACCTCCCCTCGGCACATATTTCTCTCTTCGATAGGCGACGAGACCATCGCCTCCGTCTCCTGCTTTCACGTATATTTTCACCTGATCTACAAACATATATCCACCTCATTGTCCTTACCTTATTAAAATGAAAGCTCTGTTATCATTTATTGTTGATATTCGTCTTTTCAGATGGAAGCTTGCCGCGGACATGGTGGAAACTTCCCGCCTCTCCCTCTGGTCGATACGGGTGATTTTCCTTCCATGCTCTTTCCGCAGGCGTCCCCACCTTCCGTTCCTGTCATCAATACTAGGCTTTAACAGAGCTAAAATGAAAGGGCTGTCCCTTTCCGAGCACCTTTTGTATCTTCAGATTCTCTATCTAAGAATTGCACTGCATACGAACGGGTTACACCGGTTAGATGAAAGTTTTTTCGGATAATCCATTATACCATTAGCTTGTAACACGAACCACTCATCCCTACTCGATAAACCAACTTCAGCTTCCAACAGGAGTTCCGAACCACAGAGAAACTAGACGAGCTACTCTGACATTTCTCCTATGTTTTCAGCACCCTTCAGAGGTTGAACTTGATTTATCCAGCAATGACTACTTCCCTATATTTTAACACTTCCAGAAAGTGAGAACAGAGAGAAGAAGCGGCTCCTTCCACACAAGCTGCCGCTTCCTTCTTAATCATGAAGAAAAGCCACGTCCATGCAAAAAGCACGGCGTGGCTTTATCCTTCTATGAAATGATTTACGCTTCCTGTGCTGCAGGGTATACACTGACTTTTTTACGATCACGACCGTAACGTTCGAACTTCACAACCCCGTCCGATTTAGCGAAAAGTGTGTCATCGCCACCGATACCAACGTTTGTACCTGGATAAATCTTAGTACCGCGTTGACGGTAAAGAATGGAACCGCTAGTTACTGATTGACCGTCAGCACGCTTAGCTCCCAAACGTTTCGACTCGGAGTCACGTCCGTTTTTCGAGCTTCCTTGACCTTTTTTCTGTGAGAAAAACTGTAGATCTAGACGTAGCATGGCATCCACCTCCTTCATTTTGTGATAGTAATATATTGAGAATAATCGTGTTCAATAGTTCGCAGGGAAATAAGCAAACCCTCAAGGAGCGTTTGAGCTTTTTCCTTTTCTCTATCTTCCCCGGTGAGGACGACTTTTAAATAGCCTCCTTCGCCACCCTGGGTCACTTCCGGCTCACAGTCGGCTACTTCCATCAAAGCATTCGCTGCACCGAAGGAAACGGCTGACACTGCTGCACACACAAGGTCATGACCATAAGGTCCACTCTCTGCATGCCCGGAAAGTTCAAAACCATGAATGCGTTCATCCGAGGAAAGAAAGTTAACTGTAATCATAAGCCGAACCCTTACGCGTCGATTTTGTCAATGACGACTTTTGTATAAGGTTGACGATGACCTTTTTTACGTTTGTAGTTCTTTTTGGCTTTATACTTGAATACAGTGATCTTCTTCTGACGACCGTGTTTATCAACTTTAGCCGTTACAGTAGCACCGTCAACAAATGGAGCTCCTACTTTCGTGTTGTCTCCACCTACGAACAATACTTTGTCGAAAGTCACTGACTCTCCGTCAGCCGCATCAAGCTTTTCAACGTAAACTTCCTGGCCTTCTTCAACTTTGACCTGTTTTCCACCAGTTTCGATAATTGCGTACATACGTGCACCTCCTCATTAAACTAAGACTCGCCATCCAGGTACCATTTCCATGGTTTATGACCTGTTCTGAGCGGTTGTAGCAGTGAAGTGCTACAAGAATAACAAACCAATGTTATCATAACCGGAAACATGTTGTCAATAAACTGCTGAACGACGGTAAAAACCGCTCGGGGGCTCTTTGGAAGCCCGGGATAAATTCTACTAAACAAAAATGGGAAAAGCAACAATAAAAAAACATCATCTTTGATTCTTCACAATCTTCCGATAAAAAACCGTCATTCCTATAGATGACGGTTCATTTCGCTATACGCAAAATTCTTTTCACTTTCGTCAAGAAAGTGATTTTTTCTTCTCTAAGATTCATAAGAGGGACCGATTCTCCCAAAATCCTTCTCGCTATATTACGATATCCGATTGCAGCTTTCGTGTCAGGTTTGAGAGCCACCGGCTCTCCTCTATTAGAGCCTGTGATCACTGCATCATCATCGACGACGATGCCGAGGAGGTCAATGGCAAGAATGGATATGATATCTTCTACATCCATCATATCCCCGCTTTCGATCATGTGAGTGCGGATCCTGTTTATAACAAGGGAAGGAGGTTCGATTTCTTCCTGTTCCAGCAGACCGATGATCCTGTCAGCGTCGCGGACACTCGACTTCTCAGGTGTCGTCACGACAATCGCCTTATCAGCGCCTGAGACAGCATTTTTGTAGCCCTGTTCGATTCCGGCAGGACAGTCTATCAGTATGTAATCGTAATCCTCTTTAAGCTCGGCCACGATCTCTTTCATCCCGTCTGGTGTCACTTGTGACTTGTCGGAAGTCTGCGCTGCAGGTAAGACATGCAGACAGTCGAATCTTTTATCCGTTATCAATGCCTGTTTTGTACGGCATCTGTGCTGAATGACATCAACAATGTCATAAATGATACGATTTTCCAGGCCCATGATCACATCCAGGTTCCTGAGGCCGATGTCGGTGTCTACGAGACAGACTTTTTTCCCTTGTATAGCAAGAGCTGTTCCAAGATTGGCTGTCGTCGTCGTCTTACCGACCCCTCCTTTGCCCGAAGTGATGACTATTGCTTCACCCATGATGCATTCTCCTTTCCAAGCTGACGAGTTCCGGACGCCACTTCACTACCTTTTGCAAACGATCTATGCGGATGGCACCTGCAGTTTCATCAATGAATCCACATTCCATGTAACCACCATCAACCTCTTCCTGGTCAGGGGAGCGACTGATTTTGTCAGCTATACGAAGCTGGCTCGGTTCAAGATAGGAAGCGGCGATGACAGCCCTCGTCCACCCTTCACTACCGGCATGAGCTACTCCGAAAAGCTTACCGAGCACAAAAACATTTCCGCTTGCCCTTACTGTGCCCCCGGGGTTTACATCACCGATGACAAGGAGGTCTCCCTTCACATCGATCACCTGCCCGGAGCGGAGGGTCTGACTGATAGCGGTTATATCCCTGTCTTTCTCCCATTCCAAAGCAACTTCCTTCGTCATGACCTTCGAATCGATCTCTTCCACCACCAGGTGCTGCTGCTCCCGGACTATCTCTTTCAGAATTTCTTCCTGGTAGGGATGGATATAACGATACCCTAGCTCAATAGAAACTCGTATAAGAGGTGCCTCATCCGTGGTGATATGTTCTGAAAGTTTCCCTTTCAATTCAGTAAGAATCTCTTCAAAATCACACTGATCATCAAGATGTAAAATCAGACCCTCTCTCGTCCCTTTTATCATCACTTTTTGTTTATGATTCATGATTGGAGTCTCTCCTTAAACGTATACTAGTCATCGTCCGCCCATTTCTGCATCACATTTTTGAGGAATAAAGAAATGAACAGGAATACAATCGCATTGGCAAGTAACGTGGGCCATAATCGGTTCCCTGCATATGTGCCCCACGGTAGATCCGTAAGATTCAGGAACGAATAAACCACGTACAAAAGTGTATCTGCCATCGCAACACCAGTAAGTACAAGGAGGGCGACGACAAGCAGATTGGATTGAAGCAATTTGTTCACGCCGTGGATAATGTATACGACTATAACGTAAACCATCATATGCACACCAAGGATATCTGTATAGATGATATCAATGAACAGACCGCTTACGAGTGCGTACCAAAGCGAAACGTATGTTTCACTCGAATCGAAATAAATGGACATGAGGAGCAGAAACACAAGGGTCCAATGCGGTATGATGAACCATTCCGCGAACAGAAGCGACGGTGGAAGTAAGTTGACTACCATACCTTCCATTACGATAAAAAGTAACGCAAGAAGACTAAGCCATATATGCCTCATGATTCTTCGCCCGATCTTTCATTCTCGACCGTCTGTTCATCTCTGCGGGCGATAATCACGTGATTGACTTCATAGAGGTTCGCCGCCGGTTCGATATAAGCGGTTTTCGTCAGCCCGTATTCATCGTTACGTACTTCGTCGACAGTCCCGATCTGCAGACGACTCGGAAACACACCACCGAGACCTGAAGAAATCACTTCGTCCCCTTCGTTCAATTCTGCATCAAGGTTGATACCCCCGAGCACAAGTCTTCCGGAGGCCTCATCATACCCTTCGACAAGACCGAACACATTCTGACCTTCTTCTTGAACGACCCATGATGATATTTTGTTCGAAAGGTCGAAACCGCTCAACAATTTCACCGTAGAGTGGAAAGCTGCCGTCGATTGCACTTTTCCTATAAGACCGTCTTTCGTAATGACTGCCATGTCTTTTTCCACTCCGTGCTCCGAACCGCGGTTCACTGTAAGCTGCTCAAACCAGCGCTCTGAACTACGGGCGATCACCGTTGCCTGGACGGGGGCGTATTCACTGAGACCTCCGGTTTTATCAATCGTTCCGCGCAATTCCTCATTTTCTTCCTCAAGTTCCTGATTCTCTACAATCAACCCTTCATATTCTGCGAGTCTCCCTTTCAGCACTTCATTTTGCTTGTACACACGAAAGACGTCCTGAAAAGTCTCGATAGAATTGTCCACCCACTGAATAGGTGTATTGAAAATCGATTGTACCCAGCCTGCCGTGTCCAATACGAATTTTTCAGGAAACGTAACTTCTTCCCTGTCCCGCATAGAAAAGCCGATAAGTGTCACGACAACAATGAATGCAACCAGAACCGTTATAAGTATTTTTTTTCTGAACAATGAAGGCATAGACTGGACCTACTCTTTCCAGCTTCGGCTTGCTACGTTCGGCTGGGATTTGAAATGATGGATATGCTCCAGGGATTTCCCCGTTCCGATTGCAACACAATCGAGAGGCTCGTCAGCTATAAAGACAGGCATGTTCGTTTCTTCACTTAGTACAGAGTCCAGATCTTTCAACAAGGCCCCGCCTCCGGCAATCACAATGCCACGCTCCATAATATCTGCAGCCAGTTCAGGAGGGGTAGACTCGAGCGTCACTCTCACGATTTCTACTATGGAGGCGACTGTATCAGAAAGAGCCTGGACGATTTCATCGGAATAAATAGTGATCGTCTTCGGAAGTCCTGTTAAAAGGTCTCTCCCCCGGATTTCCATTTCATCGACTTTTTCGTAGGATTTCGCCCCTCCGATCGTGAACTTGATCTCTTCCGCCGTCCGTTCTCCGATCATCAGGTTGTATTTCTTCCTGATATGGTTCGTAATCGACTCGTCCATTTCATCACCGGCCACCCGGATGGACTGACTAGTTACGATTCCTCCGAGAGAGATGATTGCCACTTCCGTCGTGCCTCCTCCTATATCAACGATCATACTGCCTGTCGGATCCCATACGGGGAGACCGGCTCCTACTGCCGCTGCGAAAGGTTCAGCGATGGTGAAAGCATCTTTGGCTCCTGCCTGTTTCGTTGCGTCAATGACCGCCCGTTCTTCCACCATCGTTATACCAGAAGGAACACAGACGATTACGTTCGGCTTCCCACGAAAGGAGGATCCCGTCTTCAACGCCTTCTGCATATAATATTTGATCATTTCAGCTGTCGTTTCATAATCCGCGATTACGCCGTCCTTCATCGGACGAACAACCTTTATGTTTCCGGGAGTCCTCCCGATCATACGATAGGCATCCTGCCCTACCGCTTCTATGTTACCCGTGTCCGCATCTTTTGCTACCACAGAAGGTTCACGTACAATTACTCCTTTGTTTCTCATGTATACTAGTGTATTCGCAGTCCCAAGATCTATCCCGAGATCCTGCGAGAGTCCAAACAAGCCCAATGCTATCTTCCTTTCTGTAACACAATGGATAAGAACAAGCGCCAACTATAAGGAAACCCTTATACCTTGGCGCTTGTCATTTCACGCTTATTCAATTATACGAGAAAATAAGTAAAATAGATAGTGGTTCACTATCATAGATATAGCAATAGGTAAAACTTTGATATTATCTCCATCTTTTCCCCTGCTCCACACCGTACGTGCGAGTTTCCTCGCATACGGCGTTCCATCTTTCTATAGCTTTTCAACTGATAGATTCTAAGTTACACATTTTACGATAGTTGTTAACCTTCTTGATTTCCGTTTGATTCAATTGCAGGATATCAAGATATTTTTCAATCGTTTGAGTTTCCGTTGCGTGGATTAAGATGTAAACGAATTTGCTCAGAATTCGTAAATTTTTAAATCCGTCTATTCCTCCTGAATTTACAGGTACATAATGATGACAATGTACGGTCTCGGCAGGTAGAAATTCTCCTGTAATTTCGCATTTACCATTCTTCATACTGTATCTGCTTATTCGATTATCAAAGTATTCCACACTTCGGTTTGGAATGTTAGATTTCATGAGTTTCCTAATTTCTGTTGACACATCACCTTTTAATTTTGTATAGATATGTTTTCTGCCCCTTAAAGTAAACGGTGTAAGCCATTGAGAAAAGCTCATAATGTTTTTATGACTTATATCCTCTAAAGGGTATAAATATACTCCACTAATTTTGTACGTCCTATATGTCAATTTATAGAACTTTTTATAAGATGGCGGTGCATTCTTAGGATGCTCATATTTACCAACTCTTTTTAAACGATTGTACAAGGTTCTACTGAGCTGGAATGCAATTTTTCTAAAATCTGAGTATACATGCGTGGCATATCGACTATAATTATGAATACCAAGTATCCAACTGTTGTAAAGAAGTGCATTTTTGGTGTTTGGACTTTTTTGTATCTGTTTAATTCTTTTTCGTCCTTCTTCCTTATATTGCTTTTTCTTTTTAGCAATAAGTCGAGTATACGCCACACGTTTGCCATCTTTGCCCTTTACTTCAGCCCTGATCATAAACCCAAGAAATTCAGATTCATTTTTACGTAAGTTTATCACCTTGGATTTTTCCGGTGATATGTCGAGTTTTAATCGGTCCTTTAGATATAGTTTCACGGCGTGATACCATTTTTGAGCGGTTTTCCAATCTCTACAAAGGATTTTGAAATCATCAGCGTAACGAACAATATATCCTTCTTTAAGTTTTGATGTTTCTTTAAGAAGTTTATATTTATCATTTTTGTTTTTGTAGCTGGTCGGTATATTTTCCCACTGACCCGCTACCCACTTATCTAAATCATCCAAAACAACATTGGATAGTAAAGGGGATAAAATACCACCTTGCGGTGTGCCTTTTATCGGTATACCTTCACTTTCAATTTCCGCTTTAAGCATCTTACTGATTAACCGCAAAACTTTTCTATCTTGTATCCCGATATTCCATAACTGTTTTATCAATAGAGTGTGATTAACATTATCGAAAAATCCCTTAATGTCTACATCCACAACATAATTCAGTTTACTTTGGTTGATTAGGAAATTAACTCTTGCTATAGCATGGTGTGTAGACCTTAGAGGTCTGAATCCATAAGAATGATTGTAGAATCGAGCTTCGCAAATTGGCTCTAAGACCTGTTTAAAAGCTTGTTGAATAATTCTATCGCTCATACTTGGAATACCAAGCGGTCGTTTATCTCCATTTAGTTTTGGAATAAAAACACTTCTTACTTTCATGGGCTGATAGTTGGAAAGACGTTTTTGTATGAAAGAAACCAATTCTTCTTCGGACATTTGTTTGAAGTCGTCTATCGTTCTTTTATCTGCACCAGCTGTTTGTGACCCCTTATTTGTTTTGATGATACGAAAGGCAAGTAGGAGGTTTTCTCTTGAAGTAATGATGTCATATAGACGGTCAAAAGATTCACCTTCCTTACTACCTTCATATAACCCCTCAAATATTTCGGTCATACCGTAGTATTCCCAGTATCGTAATTGTGTTTGCATAATGGATCACCCCTTTCCCGGAATGATTTCCCATCTTCTT
>NZ_FTOC01000018.1 GCF_900156645.1 Salimicrobium flavidum | reverse complement strand
TGGCTTGCCACCTTCGTAAAGCTGGACGATCTGTTTCTTGAATTCAGGGGTGAAGCTACGACGATTTCGTTTGGTCATGGTTTGGCACTCCTCGATGTTTGATTTTCGTAAAGTGTAACGGACCCTAACGAAACTGTCCAATTAAGTGTAGCCTATCTATACCTTGCCAACGGGCGGGGAAGTAGTGAGGAAGAGAGGGGTTTCTGTCTGAGTTGGGACGTTGTGAGACAATTGGGCCAGCTTTCCTCCATTGAACGTACAGCTATTTGCTTGTTGCAACGTCCCAGGTTCTTCCGGGGTGTGAATTGGATCGCAACTGTATTTGCCGGACATTCAGCTCAAGAGCTACTTCCTAAAAGGCGCTCAAAACATCCCTTCCACATTCTACAGTTCTCCTAATCTTGATTAGAAAACTTTAAAGGAAACGAAAGTCCCCTGACCTTCAGAACTATAAATCCTCAACCCTTCCCCGAATATTTTTCTCAGTCGTCTATCTGTATTCATTAACCCCACTCCACTACCCAGGGTCTCCGTCTCTATTCTTTCAACCTTTTCCGGAGACATCCCGACTCCGTCGTCTACAATGGAAACGAGTGTGTCTCCCGCTTCCCGTTGTACCTGAATCGAAACTGTTCCTCCATCTATTTTGTTCAGGATCCCATGATTAATGGCATTCTCAACCAGGGTCTGGATGGATAGAGGTGGAATTTTCAAGTGACTTTCTCCTATTTCCCAGTTGACCATCAGTTTCTCTCCGAACCTCGCTTTCTGAATATTGACATATGAGCGCGTCAATTCCAGTTCGTCTTCCATAGAAACAAGTCCCTCTTCGTTACGCATCGAATAACTTCTTTGCAGAAATTCGCTGAATTCCTCCAGTACCTCGAGCATTCTATCGGTATCCGTTTCCCCGAGATGGGCAATGGTGTTCAACGTATTGAACAGGAAATGGGGTTTGATCTGTGCCTGTAACCATGCCGCTTCCAGGCGCAGACGTTCTTCGAAAGATTTCTTCATTTCCATAAGGCCCGTAACTCGTGCCTGAAGTTCCGAAGTGTCCACCGGTTTTACGATATAATCATTGGCACCGCTCTGGTATGCACTATAAATATCCTGCTGCAAGTCCCTTGGAACAAGCAGTAGCACCGGTAAATCAGAAAGAGGATGCTTCTGCCTGATTTCCCTTGTAAGCTCGTACCCGGAAAGTCCAGGCATCATAGCATCCACGATGATCAATTTCCAGGTTCGCTCTTCCGCAAATTCCAATGCTTCCTCTGCACTAGGAACGGTAGTTACTTTATAATCCATCTCCAGAATATTTTTTATAACTCGAAGCGTGACAGGATCATCATCCACCAACAGAATCTCCGAATCTCCATTTAAGTCTGCTACGTTGGCAGACTCTTTCTCGTCTTTTTCAATTGTCACATTTTTTACCTTTTCCACCTGATTATCTATAGGAAGGGTAAAGAAAAAAATGGATCCCTTATCCAATTCCGAGGTGACTCCGACCTTTCCCCCGTGCATATTGACAAGTTTCTTGACTATCGGAAGACCCAGACCGATTCCGCCTTCCGTGAAATAATCCGATACCGACTCTGACTGGTACGGCTCGAATATCCGACCTTTCCCTTCCTGAGTCAGCCCAATTCCGGTATCTTCCACGTACACCGTGACTTCACTCGTGCTTTCTCTTGCATAGACAGCAATGGAACCTTCTGGTGTATACTTAATGGCATTATCCAAAAGGTTATATAAAATTTGAATAAGTCTATTTTTATTCGCCAGGACTCTCGGAAAAGGAGACGGAATGTCCGAATGGATATGAATGCGTTTGGCCTCCGTCTTGAAACGCACCATGCTTATCACCCCTGAAACGACCGCAGACAAATCCACTCCTTTTCTGTCAGGCATCGTATACGTATGTTCCAATTTTGAAATATCGAGAAAATCATTCAGCAGAAAGTTCATCTGATTTCCAAGACTGAGCAAATTTTTCAAGTCTTCTTCATTTTTAGATGGAAGTTTATCCGAGGAATGACGTAATACATTATCCGTAATATTAATGATGCCTTGGAGGGGGCCGCGCAACTCCCTGGAGGCTGTAGCCAAAAATTCTTCCTTGTTTTTGTCCACTTCTCTGAGAGCGGAAGATTGTTGTTCGTTAACTTCCATTATCTTTTTGTGCCGTGCGAGAACAAGGAACACCATAGCGACGAGACAGATCAATAGATCGAAAGGGTAATAAGGTAGATCGACCAATCCAGCTTTGACTCCTATACTCCAGAAAAATTCCGAGGTGAAACTTGATAGGAATATAAGAAGAAACCAGGCATTCCGTTCTCCTTCACGTAGCTTAATTATCGTCTGCACATACACATAAACAAGACCACCTATATAAAAAAGGAACGTTAGAGGGAGAAACTGGATGGCTGTGGAAAATGGAACAAATACGGCAATTGCCACTACTCCCCCATACAAATAAACAAGGTGGTGGAACCATGGCAGTTTCTGTTGAAAAAAAGCATTTGTAAAATGAAGCAGTACGAGCAATACGCTGACCTCCATTAGCAAAATCACTTTGTAATAAATGGAGATGGGAAAAGGAAATACAAAAACGACATCGAAATCAATGAGCGTCATGAGTGCTGTCAAAACTAAGAGAATAGCAAAGAAAAGTACATCCTTCTTCACCCCTCCTCTATCGAACAGAAGCAAAACGAACAGATACATCGCATGCAGCAGATAAATGATGACGACAAGCGATTGCAGGAAGAGCGAGGTATTCCTTTGTGCCTGGATCGCTGTATCTTTACCGAACTGTACTTCCGACGTGATTCCTCCGAGATAAGGAACTTCGTAGTTCGATACTTGAACCGTGACGTCTATCTTTTGCTGATCAGAGAAAAAGAGAACTTTTTCTGCTCCCTGCCGCCTTACCATATCACGTTTCTCTGTAGCAGGGTCGCCGATTTCCAGAACACGTTCCCCGTCTATGTACACATGTGCCGAAGTGTTGATATTCACAAATCTCAACCCGTATATATCATCCGTTGCTTCTTCCGGAAGCATGATACTCACCTCATACGTCCCATGACCCTTGGAAGAACCTGACATCCTTTCACTCCAGTCTCCAGGTACACCAATCACTGTATTCGTCTCCCCTGTGGTGTCCTCCAGAAATGCCCCGGGATAGAAGTTCCACTCTCCATTCAAATGGACTACATCATCTCCCTTCATAGAGATCTCCCTCAAATCGAGAACCCCCGCTTCCACAGGTGGAGCCTTCTCCGTACCGTGAGGATGATCCATCCACATTACACGGAAAGCTGTCAAAACAAGAAGCATGGATAGAATACTTATGAAAATCTTCATATAGGACATCGGCTTATCATTGAACACTCTTCTCCCCCCTCTCTGTCGCGCTGACTTTCCTCCTATATAATACAGAAAAGCCCTGCAAGGTTACCCTTACAGGACTATTGGTTATTGTATATGTTCAATTAACTGTCCTTTGAGTACTACGCGATCGCTACCATCCCATGTACAGGTTATCATAGTTATCTCTTTCTTTCCTTCCTGATCCTCCAGTACTTCCACTGCCGTCGGTTCTACGACTTCGGTTCCTGTGACTTCATATACGAAAGTCTCTCCGTCTTGGTGCAACAGAACCTCTTCTCCCGTGGGTACAGCCGGCAATTTGCTGAAGAATCTCTCTCCTCTATATCCCCGGTGCCCGGCGATAGTGAAGTTTCCTTTTCCAGGGGCCTGGTCAGGGCGGATTTGGGTAAGCGCTAAATTCAAGTTCTCTGGCGTCGTCTCCGGTAATACTTTCTCTGATAAATCAATGGATGGTATCTCTAGTTCTACTATACCACTTACTTCTTCTTTTGTGACAGGTAAGTCTTCCATTTTCTTTGCGTCGACTGCCTGTTCTCCACTGGAAATGAGGGAGAAAGCTTCTTCGAGCGCTTCTTTCTCTTTTGCCTGTGTATATTCGTGGTAAAGAGGGATGGAAATCAGAACAAGACCCAGAATAACAAGCCCTGCTCCGATCTTCCTTCTGGTTATCTTCATACGACCCTTCCTTTCCTGCTGCTTATGCAGTGCGGACTCTCCCGAACATAAGAACGCCACCGGCTATAACAGATAGGATACCGAGAATCATCGAGAACAGGAACCATTGTTCTCCTGTTTGCGGAAGTGTATCCCCTCCAGAAGAATCACCATTATCATTTCCGGACGTATCATCATTATCATTTCCGGACGTATCATTCTCATCTTTCACGTCCGTGTCATTATTCGGATCGTCACCTGAAGAGTCGTTTTCAGAATCGACATCTTCTGAAGGCTCATCAGGATCCGGTGTCTCTTCCGGAGTCTCCTCTTTTTCATTCGTTACAATTACTTTTCCATTCTCTTCAGTAGCGGGATCCACTTCGATGGTGACCGGCTCATCTTTTTGTTGATACCCTTCAGGAGACTCTGTTTCTATCAGGCTGTAGACTCCTATAGGAAGATCTTCGATGACTGCCTGACCATCTTCATCCGTGACGATATCCGAATCGATCACATCTCCTGCCTCATTCTCCAGCTGGAAGACCGCTCCTTCCAGAGCTTCGTCTGTATCAGCATCGGCTTTGATGATCGTTATGTCTTCCCTGTAACGTTCATTCTTCACCGTCACTTCTTCTTCTTCCCTTTGACCTTCAGCTATCGTAAATTCTTGCGGTGTCTCATCCAACACATAGCCTTCCGGTGCTTTCGTTTCGATAAAGCTATACGCTCCAGGCTTGAGATTTTCTACCACAATTTTACCTTCTTCATCGGTTTCGAGTCCTTCTTCGACCACTTCTCCCTCTTCGTCGAGAAGTGTGAAGACAGCTCCGTCCAGACGAAGATCCGTGTCCTCTTCATCCACTTTCGTCAGGTTTACAGAGGTGGTGATCATCTCATTCTCTGCGGTAACCTCGACGAACTGAATCTCTTCCGGGGTCTCTGTTTGTTCTACCGTGAACTCGAGCGGCGTCTCATTCAGTTCGTAGAATTCCGGTGCTTTCGTTTCCACGAATTCATAGGTTCCCGGCTCAAGATCATATACATACAGATTGCCTTCATCATTTGTCGTGAGCCCTTCTTCAAGCGTCTCTCCTGAAGCATTACGAAGGGTGAACTCGGCACCACTCAACGTTTTATCCTGGTTGTCTTCATCCACTTTCGTCAGTTCGACCTGTCCTTCGATCTGCTCGTTCTCAGCTGTCAAACGTACCTCCTGGTTCTGGCTTTTACGAATCGTGAATTCAATCGGTGTTTCATCCAGCTTGTAATACTTAGGAGCTTTCGTTTCGACGAACTGATAGGTGCCGGGACGAAGGTTGTTCACTTCGATCGTTCCCGTTTCGTCTGTTACTAGATTCGTACGTACAGGTGTCCCGTAAGACGTCTGGACTTCAAACACGGCACCTTCAAGCAAGTTCGTTCCATCCTGCTTATCAACCTTCGTCAACTCCACATCCCCTGGAATCAAACGGTTCTCTGCTCGTACCTCTACAGGAGCTGCTTCGTCTGATTCTACTCTTGGCACCGTTACATCAATCGGTGTACGGTTCAACAGGTAGTGGACCGGAGCATCGGTCTCGACAAGTCGGTAATCGCCCGGACGAAGATTCTCCGCCATAACGACTCCCTCTTCATCTGTCATCAATCCTTCCCGGATCACTTCCCCTTTATCGTTCAGAAGGTTGAACACGGCACCTTCGAGTTTCTTCGAATGACTTCTGCTGTCAACTTTCGTCAGCTTGATGTCTCCCTGGAAGAGTTCATTGAACGCTTCCGTTTCCACCGTGACGACATCCTCCTCTGTTTCTGCGCGAGGAATCGTGAACTCGACCGGTGTGTCATTCAACTGATAATGAACAGGGGCTTCCGTTTCTACAAATCGATAATCACCGGGTTTCAGCTCATCAGCTGTAACCGTTCCGTTCTCATCTGTGATGAGACCTTCGCGGACTGTTTCCCCGTTTTCTTTCTCAATCTTGAACTCCGCACCTTCGAGCAGGTCGGAAGGCTCGTCCACATCTTTTTTAGTCAAAGAAACATTACCTGTAATCAGTTCATTCTCCACAGTGAGCGACGTACGTTCCTGCTGACTTTTCTCTATGACG
The DNA here is from genome assembly GCF_900156645.1 of Salimicrobium flavidum. GTDB lineage: Bacteria > Bacillota > Bacilli > Bacillales > Halobacillaceae > Salimicrobium > Salimicrobium flavidum. The sequence goes on along the minus strand of NZ_FTOC01000018.1, from coordinate 16,262 downwards.
AACGTCTGAAGGGTTTCATCCAGCGCATAATAGGTCGGCGCCTCTGTCTCTTTCAGATGATACGTACCCGGACGAAGATCATCGATGATCAGCGTCCCATTTTCATCGGTAGCCAGATCCGTCCGCAACGTATTCTCATCTTCATCCAGCAAATCGAAGGTCGCCCCCTCCAGGGTGAGATCCGAATCGTCTTCATCCACCTTCAGAACGTTGATGCCTCCTGAGATCAAATCGTTCTGCTTCTCCACGGAGACCGTCTCTACATCTGAAGGTGTGGCGCTTTTCTCTATCGTAAATGCAACCGGCGTGTCATCCGGGACATAATGTTCCGGTGCTTTCGTTTCGATAAAGCGGTAGTCTCCCGGCTGCAGGTCCTCCACCGCAATCTTTCCGTTTTCATCCGTGGTAAGTCCTTGCTCGAGGACGTCACCGCCTGCTGTTTCCAGACGGAATTCTGCTCCTTCAAGAACGATATCGGAATCGAAAGCGTCCACTTTCGTAAGTTCCACGTTACCAGGGATCAGCTCATTCTCCATCGTTTTGGATACAGTCGCTGATGAGCCTTTTTCCAGGGTGAACGACACCGGTGTCTCATCTAGCTGATAATGGATAGGTGCCTTCGTTTCCACCAATTCATACGTTCCTGGAGTCAGGTCCTCGACAAGGATCTCCCCGTTTTCATCCGTAGTGAGGGAGGTCTCGATGACTTCTCCTTTTCCGTCTCTCAGTTCGAATTCAGCACCCTGGAGACGCTTCGAGCCATCTTCTTTCGCTGTTTTCGTCAGTATCAGGTCGCCGAGCTGCACATTCGTCGCTGTTACTTGGTCGACATCTGTCTGTTGTCCTTCAATAGAGAAGGAGTACGGCGTTTGGTCGAGCTGATACCCTTCCGGCGCTTTCGTCTCTACAAATTGATAATTGCCCGGTTCGAGATCAGTGACGGTGATTTCTCCGTTCTCATCCGTAGTAAGAGAAGACTCCACAACGGTTCCGTCTTCTTTTTGAAGGTCGAACACCGCGCCTTCGAGTAACGTATCCGCTTGTTCCGCGTCTTTCTTCGTCAACTTCACGTCACGTTTAATTTCTTTATTCGTTACTTGGACGCTATTTCCATCACGTTCCGGATTGCCTTCTTCATACGGGGAATCGATCGTTACCGTCTGAATTTCCGTATCTTTCACGTATCCTTCCGGCGCCCGTTCTTCAATCAGCGTGTAGTCGCCGTAGAGAAGCCGATCGAATATGACCGTTCCGTCTTCCTCTGTCGTTTTTTCATCAATGATGACACCACTGCCGGGGTCCTTCAACTTGAACACGGCACCAGATAACGGCTCTTTGGTCAGGGAGTCGATTTTCTCGACGGTAAGGCGTCCGATTTCCCCTTTCCCGTCTCCCATTCCTGCTGTATATTTAACGGTTACCGTCTTCTGAGACTCACTGGTCTGTTCCTCAATGTTCTCTCCCTGGAAGGTGATATCATTAGAAACTTCCCCGCCCACCTGTTCAAGGATGCGGGACTGGTACTCGAGAATATAAGGACCATCAATGGAATCGGTGAATGCCAGCGTGAAGCTGTTCCCATCTTCGCCGAAGGTCAGCGTATAGTCCGTGTCTCGTTCGAGTTCATTCTGTTTGGTTACGTTTCCGTTACTATCTACGGTCGTATCATACAGATGGAAAGAATCCTGGAGTGTCGCCTGATTGGCACTTGGATTATCGATCACTTTCGCGTTGGAAACATCCGACTGGCCGAAGTTGATATTCACATTCCAATCAATGATCTTCCCATTCTGTGTCCCGCCCTTGGCTGTATACTTACCACCATGAGGGATGGAAACGGAAGCATCCAGGGATGTTTCTTCCACCTCGCCATCCGTAAGGACAGCTTCGTTCGTATAACTGCTTTCTACGAGAGCCAGACCTTCCAGACTTGTCTTATACGTAATCTTATAAGGGGAGGAAATGGAGTTGTCGAAAATGAGTTCGAATTCTTTATCCTCTTCTGAATAGGTGAAGGTATACTCACTTTCCGGAACAAGATCCCCCTGGTTCGTTCCATTGGATCCGCCTGTCAGATTCATCTTGTAAACTTTGATAGAATCCGGCATCAGCTTCTGATTTCCCTGAATGACATCTGTTACAACAGCTGAATCCAGTGTTTTCAGATTGTAGTTGACACCGATGTTCCAGGTGATTTCTTTATCGACGGCGTTATAAGAGCCATTTTTGAACCCATTGGCCTGGGTGAACGTATCAGGTTTGAAATCTTCGGTAGCTTCTTTTGTTTTTGATTCGTCATCGGCATTCGTCCATGCAAGGTTCACATGATTACGCAAATAATTCTTGCCTTTATCTGCTCGTTCCTCGTAGTTAAAATCTGTGATGTAGGTAAGGGTATGAGCTTCTGTGATCGTAGTGGTAAAGTTTATTTCAAATTCATCCGCTTCATTTCTAATTAATTCGTAATCGGTACCTTTTTCAAGACCTGAGATGTTTATCGTATCTTCCCTCAGGGTAAGTCCGCTATTAGTGAAAGTATCGGTCAACGTCAGGTTCTCCATCGTCTGACGGTCTCTGTTGAATGGAATCTCCCACTCTACCGTTTTGTTCTCGTAGTTCGGAGTATTATGATTCTTGAACAGAATCTGTTGTCCAATGTTTCTGTTTGCACTGGACGCCTCTTCCCCGGATTTCACGGTATTCGTGATCGTTTCCGAGCCAAAGACACGTTCCGAGGCTTTCGTCTTGTACGTAATCTTGTACGCATCGGAAATGTCTTCGTTGAACTGCAGATCGAATGAACTGTTTGCGGCGTCATTCGTCACGGAATAATTCTCTGCTGCTGCTTGAGAAGTTGCATTTCCGTTTTCATCAATGACCATTTGTTCAACATTAAGCGAATCGTTTACAAATTCCTGACTTGTTGTGAAAGAGTCTGAAAGGATCGCTTCCGACTGGGGAATCGTCTTTTCATTGTAGTTGTAGCGGATTTCCCACGTTATCGTCTGGGTCGCTCTGTCGTAACCGATCGCATCTTTTTCGAGAGCTTTGCCCCGTTCCACATAGACGGAAGCAGAAGCACTTCCCTGTTCGGTGCCACCCGAAAGCAGTGTTGCTGTGTTGTCGAAATCCGTCTGGCTATCATCGGTGATATCCGTCGTATATACCAGACGATACGCTGTGTTGATGGATTCGTTGAACTCGATTGTGAAGTCGCCACCGCCCTCCGTGGTACCTACGGAGTATTTGCTTGTAGCTACCTGAGACCCTAAAGTGACACTTCCATCAAGTTTCGTATTCAGGTGGTACAACTGTATAGATCCATCCCGCAACACCTGCCCTGACTGTACAGGGTCTGATAAAACAGCGTTATCGAGTTGAGTCAGACTCTTATTGAAATCGACCGTCCATTCAATCGATTCCGCATTGTAGGATCTATCAGGAACACCTTTCTTCGTAGTTGCTGCTCCCCCTGGATTGAAATCGATCGGGATAGCTACCGATTGCTGACCTTCGATAGGTGTCACAATCACTTCTTTGTCTTCCGTCATCACCGTTTCTTCTTTCAGTTTCGTCACAATTTCGAGAGAACCTTCAATCTCCGAATAGTTTTCAATGAATTCCGTGAAAGTGATGGTGGTCGTTCCATTTGTGTCTACTGAAAAATGGCCGATGGTCTGATTGTTGTAACGGATAGGCTCCTCTTTCACTTCATTGTAAATGTCCAGTTCTTGCGGAACCTGGAAAGTGAAGAAGTCGCCATCTTTGTACCCATGACCATTCGGAAGAGCCCAGTCATATTCGATGGAAATGAGGGAATCCGATCCAGCACTATCAATAGAATCCCCCTGCTGATTCCGGATAACAAGATTCGCATTCGTCAAAATGTTTTCTGTGATTTCCCCTGCTTCATTAGCCGTAGCCATCGGCTGAAGGTCCATCGGCTGTATGGAAGTCTCCTGACTTTCTGTAGAAGCAGTCGATTTTTCTTCGTTTTTCTGTTCTTGTGCTTGATCTTCGCTTGTGGTGGTCTTCGTTTCTTCCGTCGTTTCATCAGAGGATGTTTCCTCTGTATCTTTCTCAGATGTCTGATCACTTTCCTTTGTCTTCGTTGCATCTTCTGATTCTTCTACGTTTTCGTCCTTAGTTGTATTCTCATCCGTGTTGGTCGTTTGATCCACACTGGTGCTTTCTTCTTTCGTTGTCTTTTCTTCAGATGTATCCTTCTCTTCCGTAGTTGTCTCAGCCGATTCTGTCGTTTTGGATGTTTCAGATTGTTGATCGTCGTCGGCAGTAGAAGTATCATCCGTTCCGCCGTTCTTCGTTTCTTCCGTCGTTTCAGTGGTTTCTTCCTGTTCGGAAGAAGTTTCTGTCTTTGAACTGTCGGCTTCTGAAGCAGTCATTTCCTCTTCACCTGAGGAAGAGGTCGACTGCTCCGTTACAGAATCTTCTTCCTTCGGCTTAGGTGTCAAAGGTATAGTGAATTCTCCACCGGCCTTAGGCTGATCCGCCAAAGCTTCCTGGAATTGGATGCTTACCATACTTCCATCTCCGGTATCGTAAGTTCCAACCTCTATCCCCGATGCTGTAAGTGTACCCGTCGTCCTAGTGGTGATGGCGACATTTGTTGGAACCTTGTATGTAAATACTTCTGAAATGTCTATGTCTTCGCTGTTCACAGACCAGGAAACCTTCATCTGTGATGCTTCTTCCTCCTGTCCGGAAGGTACCACACCACCTTTCTTATCCAGATATGTCACCTGATCGAATACCTTGGTGGTACTCGCTTCTGTCTGTAATGCCGGTATCATACCGGACACTGATGTTTGAAAAAGTAACAACAGCAACATTAAAAGTGAAAGTGTTCTCTTCATATCTATCCCCCATTATGTTTTTTATCCATTATTAAGAACACGGTTCGCCTTCACCGTGTTCTAGTAAGACATTACTAATGAGGAATGTAGCAAAACCATCTATACAAATCCTTTACAGAAAACACTCTTTTCTTCCAAAATATTTGACCCCATTCGCTCTGCAGCTATTGTCCTGCGATTACACCCTTGTGGAAATCTCATTTAGGAACTTTCTACGAAAATTCCAGCACACCTATGTATTGTGCCGTTTCCATTTCTTGTACCATTGCTGGATCTCTTCGTTCGGGAGAACATCCAACTCTCTTTTCATGACATTTTTCAATTCTTCATATTGTTTCTTGACCAGTACCTTTTCATTGATAGCATCAAAGACCTTCATCAAGGAGAAATGCACCTCTTCTATCTCTGGGTATCTCGTCTGTACTTTCGTATACCATTCAGCCGCTTTCTTGTATTCTTTTCGATTGAAATAGTAATCTCCAATATGGAGGACCATAATGATCCACATATTCTCCAGATTGTTCTGTTCGACAGCAGCCCACTCGTAGCCACAGCTTTCCAAATATCCTCCACGGTATAACTCCATCGTTTCTAAGTAGTAAGGCAATGTACTGTCATTGAGAAGAGGAGCTGCCTCGACCCTTTCTTTCCACGTTTCTGTGTCTATGGTCACGTTCGTTGTCTTTAAGATGTACCCCCCTTCCCCGTTGATTACAGACAAGTGGTCGGATAATTCTTTTAAAACTTTACGTACGTGATAAATGGTCGTATAGAGCTGCGAATACGCCCTCTCCGGTTCATAATCCGGCCATAGAAGTTCTACGAGAACGGAATTATGGACCAGCTTCCCGCGATGGTGCAAAAGGTAGAAGAACAACTCTTTCGCCTTTGCTGTACGCCATCCTGTGAGATCAACCGTTTTTCCTTCTTTGATGAAGAGGGGAGAATGACTTACTTGAATATTCAAGGGAGCATCTGAAGAAGGAACTTTGTTCGTTTCCTCCCCCTGTTCGCGTCTCATTCTTTCTATTGTGGTGGTCAGCCGACGGGTGCTGATAGGCTTAAGCAGATAATCCAAAGCATTCAATTCGAATGCTTTGATCGCGTACTCCTCATATCCCGTGGTAAAAACAATAGGAAGATGGGGATCGTCTTCGATCAACTGCTCCGCCAACTCGATTCCACTGATTTCCGGCATTTTAATATCGATGAATACGACATCCGCTCCGGAACTCCGCACTGATCTCCTTACTTCCGAAGGGTTGGTCAGTTTTGCTATCACATCAATTTCCGAAACCTTCTTTAGGGTCCTTTCCAATTTATCGAGCGCCATTTTTTCGTCATCCACCATAACTACTCTCATCGTCCCACTCCTTCACCTAAACGATTTCATTTATATTCATGTATAACAGGCGTACCTCTTGAAATCAATCGAATTACCTACATTTTTTCTATTTCATCTGATAGACTACCTAAAGCATAAGGGCCATTAATCTCCCCATTCTGAAAGGAGATTAATGGCCCTATTTAAACCTTGAGTACTGGTTCAAACTATAATCTGAAGCTTCCTGATATTCACCTTCATTTTCCAGTGTCAATTTCTACTCCTGGCTCCTCATTAGGATATACAGGATGATCACTCGACCTGTTTGCATCGAAAAATTCTTCGATATCCTCGAGCATTTGTGGGGAGATACTATGTCCTACTCCATCATATAAAGCAAATGCCCCTTCTGCACCAGAGTCGAAATAAAGTTCTTTCGATTTTTCCCATCTATCCGGGTACATCTTTTCTCCGAGGACTTCTCCGATAAGTCGCTCTTCTTCATCTCCAAACACGTCACTGTATCCATACGTATCATTATCATCCTGACGTCCCTGATACATGAATTTCGCTACTTTATTATACTGTTCCATTTCAAACGCTTTTCCTCTTATGTTTTCGTAATCAGAGATTCCGATCGGGTATATAAGTTCTTCTCCTTCTACCTCAGCCTTCGGAATGATCGGTTGACTGTTTATTGCTCCTGATGCAACGGCTTTCACGCGTTCAGGGAAAAGAGTCGCCCATCGGTTCGTGAAGTTACCACCCGAAGAGTAACCGGTCAGGAATACTTTCTCCTCCATCCCTTCTCCTCTGTCATTCAGGTATTCAATAGCATGGTCAATCATCGCTTCGAGTTGGAATTCTATGTCGACGATATCCCGAAATGTCTGCTCACTGAAACCTTCCCTTTCCATCTCTTCTTCTATACGTGGTTGATTCATCATTTGCTCCACTTCATCATCTGTCAGTGTCACCGTGTATCGATCCAATGCATCTGTAGTAAAATACCCTTCATTATACCGAAACCACGGACGTGGCAGTACAGGTGTCATGACCGGTAAATTCAAACGATCCCCTGTTTTTGTGAGTTGATGTCCCCGTGCTTCTGCACGCGTTTTGATCAATGTTTCTTTATAATTGTAGACTGCTCCCGAATTGTTAGGTCTTACAATCAGATGGCGGTCTTTCCCCTGATGATTCGCAGCGTTCCTTTCAGAAGGGAACTTCAGAAAGTATGGATAATTGAACCCTTTCTCCGGCATCGCTGGAATCAGAACCATACCTCCATCTGTATCTGTAGGAACATCAGGAAAGCCGGAGGAAGTAAAATTAATCAAATGACTACTCCCGTTATCCATATGAATATAAAGTTGGTAATCTGTATTTAAGTCCAAAGGCTGGAGCCCTCCGGTCGTTTTGAAACGCAAACCGCCATTTTCAAGGATGTATTCTTTATGTACCTGTTCCCCTTTCCGTTTCAGGGCCGCATAACTTACAGAATTCTCACTTATCCCGGCCGTCTCCAAATCGATAACCGGCTCGTAGGAATCAACCTTTTCTTCTGCTTCAATTACTGATTTCTCCGACTCCGGCTCGTCCCCCACCGTGAAATCCATCGTAATGGATTCCTGTAACGCACTTCCCGCTTCAGAAGTCAGTTCATTCGATATGTGAAGCAAATAGGTGCTATTCGAAACATATCCGTTAACCGGGACCTTCACGTACACGTTCTTTCCTTCCTTTTTGATCGAAACATCGAGTTTCGTTCCATCAGATTCCGTTACCCAAATGTTGTTTTCCAAGGTGGTCCCGGACATTTCCGTATTGAATTCGATCGTCCAAGTTTTATCAGCTTCGACGGCAGCTTGCACCGGTACAGAGTAGATAAAAGCTATAAAGGGAACTACAAACATCAAAACCAATAAAATTCTTCTCATTGCCAATCCTCCCTCTTTCTGTGAATTATTTTAAACGCTACTCACTTCTCTAAAATTGAAGGAAGTGTTCCATCTGTGCTGACATACCGGACCCCCTATATTATGTATCGCTCATGTTTCACCTGGGCCATCCATTCATGAGTGGAAGTTCGGTACTTCCAATAAAATATCTTGTCAGCACCAGTGGTCACTTCTTAGAACTTAATTCAAGTTCAGACCAGCAGCCCGTGATCCCAGCTTCTCCTTGTATTTACGCTCTTCAGCCAACACCTCATTTCTGGTCAAGGTGGCAGGCAGAGTCTGAAGTATGGTGAATTTAAACTTTTGAGCTCGTGTGGAGTCTGCTCCAATCAGCTGCTTCAGTATTTTATTCCCTCCGTGACCCGTCTTAGCATACTCTTTCCACCTTCCAAGAATGCCTTCTTTCCCGGAAGCGGAACCGACATATTGCAGACCATCTGTAGTATCCTGGATCAGGTAGATCCCTCCTACGGATGAGAGCATTCGAGTATCCTGGTGTCTGGCGATTTTAATCCTCTTTGACATATCTAACCCCGCAGACTCCAGAACGTTATTTATCGTTAACAAAAAACCCCTCCTCTTTTTTACGTACAATCAACTACTTATGTAAAATATACTCTGGTCTCTCTTAGTACTTATTACAAAATTTTCTTACAATAATTGTAGCACAATAGTGAATCGAAAGAACTACAAAATTATGCGTTGCTTATATGTCGAAGAGGGAATCTTTGCTATATTTCTTATGAAACAGTATTCCTATCTAAGTAATCCCCCACTTCAATCGTTAATTGTAAAAATAATACAAAATGCTCCTATCAGGACGTAGAACTCTCACGGAATTCATAAGAACATAGGATTATGAATAATACAGCTCATCTTCAAAAAATAGGTCAAAATATCAAACTTCTGCGATTGGAGAAAAGCTTGTCGCAAGAGGCCCTGGGAGAGGAAGCCGATATTTCCCGCTCCTACATAGGAAAAATCGAACGGGGAGAAGCAAATGCTTCAGAACTGTACTACTACCGGATAGCAGTAGCACTTGATGTGAAAACGGAAACCCTCTTCAAGGATACTTGAACATTAAGTAACCAATTCCTCCTAGTCCAACTCTTTTACAAGCCATTCCTTATCCCCTGTAAGGATTGAAGGAGAACCGGGGGCTGAAAGTGAGAGCCACCGATTCCTCCTCGCTCCTTTCCACGCTTTCGCATCAACCATCCTATCAGAAAAAGGTGATCCCCATACTTACGAAAAGACAATACCTCCGTTTCCCAATCGGTGACACATACGTCGTCATCGAAATCCTCGGTGAAGACTACTTCTATGCTCGGGCGACCTTCAGCTACATGCCCTACCAGGTCGAAGGGACTGACCTGAACAAAGTCGTCGGCACCATTCTCCGTCGCATCAAATCAGACAACCGTGATTTCTATGCAAATTAAAGAGGCAAGCAGAGGGTCTATACCCCTCCGACAAGCCCCGTCGTAATTAACTCGAATGAAAAGGACACTTTCTCTCGATAGAAGGGTACTAGTTCCCCTCTCCACAGATACCTTCGTAACTGCAAAATGCAGGATTTCCATAGGCGAAATCATGTTTTTCTTCTTGATGGCACAAGCCGCCTTCTTCACATGCAAAAACAAATGTATACCTAAAGATTTGTCGGTATTACGAAACCTGGATGTCTGCGATATGCTCTGTCATCGTTCAGACACCATACGAAGCAGTGCTTCTTTCGGTGTATCTCTATGAAAAGGCCCCTTCTCGGGTGTTCTTGTATTCAAATACTGAGGATGGTACGTCCTTAGTGCAATCGAAGGCAAAGAGGGATGAATGCAACGCACCATTTCGCGCTTCGTTCCTTCAGCCATCGACTCATGTGTAAGTCCTGGCAAATACGATTTCAGAACCTTGTCATACCCGGGTCCCGTAAGGAAAAGAACGATATCCGGCTTCAGAATCTCCAACTCTTCTTTGAACACCTGAAAGGATTGCTGATTGATGTTCCGAACAGACCGTGACGGCTTCCCTTTCTTCCCCGCTTTTCCTATCTTATAAATATTGTTCCAAACGAAAGAAACCGATCCTCTTTCCTGCAATGACGAAAACAACTCCTGAGGATAACGCCAGAACAACGTATGCTTCGCCTTTGTATCGTTTGCCAGAAAATCCGCATAGAACTCCTGAAGGTCCGTCAGGCTATGCTTTCCGAATCTCCCTTCCCAGTCGTTCGTCTCTTTCCCCACAATCATTACCTTCATGTCTGCCTGTTCATAAGCAGCTTCATCAGGTACCTTCAACAGCAGCGGATGTGTGGGCCGCTCCTCCCCACTTAATGCGTAGATTTCCCTCTGAAGCTCTTCCCATTTCCTCTCATAAAGCTCATACAACTGTTGATTGACGGACATATCTTCCCCTCCCGAGATTAAATGATAGTCTTTCAGATTTACGTCTTGATTGCATTATTTTAAAAGAAAAGAAGAACGGAAATAGTTAGAAAGGAAATCATGGAAGTTGCCCCAGCCTCTCTATTACATAAACAAATGGACTCCTCGAAAGCAATCATCCGTAATCACCCCTCCGAAACGTAGGCATGGACGTTCTATACATATTCGTCATCATTCATCACAAGTCGAGGAAAATCCTTCACTTCGGTGTAACGAAAAACCCGAATCAACACTGGGTCAAACAAGAATTACGCCAAATTTGATTTTTGAAGTCGATAACCTAGCGTGATGATAAATTCACTCAAAATCCATCCTCCATCCATACCTCTTCACAAAAACACCGTCTTTCTGCGCCTTGACCAACTCTTCTTCGAAATAAGGAAGAACCCCCGCACAGATGATGATCCCTCTCACATGCGCCACGTCCCATTCCTTTTTCACCTGCTTCATGTAATGGTGGATTTGCTGCTTCGCATCCCTGCCGATCCGCCCTTTCTTCACTTCAACCACGACCAGCTCCCCGTCCTTATCCTTCATCAGAAGATCGAGACGACGCTGATTGCGGAATATGTACTGCCGACGCAGTACCTTCATCCCTTGCTCCAGCTCTTCCGGGTGCTCCGAGATATACTCTTCAATATCCCGCTCAAGCACCTGTACCACCTCTTCAGTCCTCAGCTTCCGGCCAAGCGTGCCTTCCCGCTCCTCTTCCTCAATCCTTTCCAGCAGAAGGGTGATGTCTTCTTTTCCAAGAGTCTTCCATATGCGTAGAGAAGCGGACATCGCAGCCTGCAACGTCATCTGTTCATTTATATTGCACTTATTCTCCAGGGACTCCAGCAGCTCCTTCGTCACCTCAAGCGGCTTTTCAAGTACCCGGGAACGGATCGGATTGCCGAATGCAATCCGCTCTTCTTCTTCGGAAAAGGCATCATAGAGATGATGATTCGTAAATTTCTGTGTTATCAGAGCATCCTTTACAGCGTCCTTCACGAGAGTCACTTCCTGCACATAGTAGTACGCCGTAATATAGCGCTTGTTGTAGATCATCGTATGGAAGAATAGGTAATCCCCTGGTTTCACCTGCTTCAGCTTCTTCCTGTGTCCATAAGTGAACTCCCGGAGAACGGGATCTTCATGACCGCCGTTCTTCTCCGGGTCTTTGTACCCGATCAGATAATTCATCTTTCAGGCCTCCTTGAAAAACGGTTTATTCGTCGTCTGCAACACCCGGATACTCTACATCAAGCGCATCATCCTTTTCCGGCCACTCCACCTCTTCATAGTTGGCGGAATTGCGGATAACGTGATGATGCTCGTAATAATCGGTGATTTCATCCAGGACCCCCGCATCGAACTCAAGCGTTCCGCGCCCTTTCTCCCCGAGAATAACCGGAATGCCCCGATACGAAAGTACTTCTTCAAACTCCACCATCCCCTGCGCCGGGCTCTCGCCCACATGGATCGTGTAGGTCCTCAACCAATTGACGACTTCAGGAACCGTCCACTCTTTTGAAAAAAGGATACTCACGAACGTCCGCTTCTTCCCGAATTCCAGCATATTAGCGAACACATCCCCGATTTCTACCGCTTCGCACCGGAAATGATCGTACCACTCTTCATAACCCTCCGCGAAGCAATACTCATACCCGTACTCGTCTTTCCTCAGCTCTCCGTTTAATCCGTCCTTTTCTCTGTAATCATCCAGGGAAATCACTTTCACAATAAGCCCTCCCGATCATAGAATTTTATATCATTCGCTCTTTCGGTCGCAATTTCACATCGCCACTCATATGTATGTCCATCCTCATCTTTACACAGCTTAATAAACAAAATTTTCTGACTTTTACAGAATTATAGTACTTTGAGTTTAACATATATTTAGGTCTAATGACTCACAAAAATATGCACACCTTTTTCCCAATTGAACTGTAACCCTTAAAATGGACAGTTTAATAAAACGTGCTAGGCTACTATAAGGTGACTTCGGTATTGAACCGGGGTCAGTCTTTGTAAGGACCGCTGGTGTTGATCGTTGTTGTAATACTTCAGGTATTCGTCAATGGCTTGTTGGATTTCAGCGAGAGAGGGACAAGCTCTAAAGGCGATACCGTCTTTCATGTGGCCGGAGAACTATTGCATCGGGGCATTATCTTAGGCAATTGCCTCTTCGGGACATTGACTGCTGTAAACACAGGCCCTTCGCTTTGAAAGCTGGCTCATACGTGATGGAATAATCAGATGCATTAACGTTCGAAGTAGACGCTAACTCTTTTCTTTGTGCTTCGTTAAACATTATCTTCGTCATGTTTTTCAACCACGCTCTTCAACGTTAATTGGATCATAAAGTACTTTCGAGATCGTAATACACAAAAACCCCGAATAAGGGGCGCTTTGTTAGTCGTGACCATTATTCGGGGTATAGTTCATTGTTTCTTGAAGGTACTTTTAAACTCATAAATACTTTAAGGTTTACAAAATTCACTACAATTACAATCGATCGGTTATCGCATGATATATTTTGCTGTTAATGGGACGAACAAGAAGAAAAAGAACAACGCCTAATATTATTAATGTCCCTACAAGAAAAGTAGCAAACTGAAAGAACATGTCACCAGCACCATTCAAAATCCTACTCAACCACAAAAATAGCAACGATAATGCAAAGGCTGAGATCCACAACGGGAATTTCTTAACTAAATTATCATCAACTTTAAAGTTTATTTTTTTGTGACGAACCTTATATATCAGAGGAATTAATAAGAAGTAAGTGATTAATAAAATTCCTCCAGTAAGTATAGCTCCCATCATATCACTCCTTACCTTTATAATGTCTAAGTAGTTGGAGTTGTCTTTGTGTAAAACGAAGAATTAATGAAATATTTAAATGTTTCTTATGCTCATCATAGCAATATAGCTACTTCAATCGCTCAAGATGACGTAAAATAGTCAATCAAGTATTATCTCTTTCTACAAAAAAGTAATATTCCTGCATTTCTTCTTCGGTTACATTATACTTTTCCTGTATTTCCTGATGCTTAATAATAATCGCTTTTAGTTTAGTCTGGTAATCCTCATCCGTAATCATTTGACGTTTCAGTAATATCTTCTGTTCTGCAATTTGAAACCTTAAGAATTGCTCCCATCTCACTATTTCTTCAAACTCATCAAGGCTGTGTTTTCCCCTTATAAGTTCAATCATATCAAATTCATCCCTGGATTTCTCAGTTTTCTTATATTGGAAATAAAGTGCGAATAAAATAATCCCTAATATAAGCATGAAAACCAAACCTCCGTTTATGCCATCGTTACCAGCATAAAGTTTAGCAACAACAATAATCCCGACGCCAATGAAGCCAACTGCTTTGTTTTGACTTTCTCTCATTACTAAAATTATAAATATAAAAAAGATTGCTAGTATCCCTTCTAGAATATCCAATATAACCGCCCTCTCCGTCAAGATTGCATTCATAATATGTAATCGTACTTCCTAATAAAAATTCATATGTACCAGGGATTCAAAATCGAAGTATGGATAATTCAGTAATCTGTGTATTTTTTACTTACTTGTTATAATTCGACATAAAAGGGAGAAATCCTACTATTTATAACCATTTATCACTTATCTTTTTGATTTTCTGAATAAATCATCACAGAAAAATTCTAATGCTTCATTCAGATTGTAGAGCTATCTGCGTGCTCATGGAATGATACATGTATGGATATTAAAGAGAACTGAATTCAAATCGTAAAAACAACCAAAACCCTGTGAGAAGAACTGGGAGGGCCCCAGGAATAAGTTGACGAGCATACCAGTATATAAAGATCACATACGAAGGCAAAATTGAAAGATGGGGAGTGAAATCCTATAAAGTCACTTCCTCGGATTATCTCACACCTTCAGCTTTTCACTCACCATTTCCAGTGTTAACTAGAACACGACGGGACCTGAGGGAGAAACAACTAAACTATTCAAGTACCTGTTGCCTCCTACATAATACAGCAGGTACAAAAGGAGTAACGTTTATCAGGTGTCCCCTCCTCCAATCAAATAATAGCCTTTTAGACCTTCTCTTCCATTCCATTGTCTCAAAAGAAGCGGAGAAAGGAATATCCGGAAAGGAACTCATAGTAGTTACGCCTCTCGATTTAGATACATAGACATCATGTCTCTATTCAACGTCGTCATCCCCACCAAAACTTGCATCACCCTTTTAATTTCTATACGATCTTGAGTAAAGGAGGAGATTTCTATGAAGTTTTTATATCCGTTCATTCATTACTGCAAACGTTGGGTATTCTATCTAAGGAAACTCTTCAAAATCGATTTGAGAAGTGCTGTCGCCCGGCGATTCGAATACCTGGAACTTCAGTCTCAGTTGGCTGAATATGTTCATTATCATGAAAAGCATGACCTTCCGAAACCAAGACCCAGCCAGGCATTCAGGCATCTATGGGTCGCCCTCTCGAAGCTGCATAAGGATTGGACAAAGCATCTCGGTTTAGTAAAACCCTCCACCGTCCGAAAATGGCACAGGAACCTATTCAAAACCCTGTGGAAACATAAATCGAGAAACGTAGGCAGGCCACCTCTACAGAGGGAATGGATAAAAACCATCAAAGAAATACATAAAGAAAATCCGTTATATTCCCCGGAGCGGATTCACGATCAACTAAAACAACTCGGCATCGAAAACGTACCTGCCCCTAACACTATAGCCAAATACCTACCGGAAACGCGCAAACCTACGACGGATAAACAAAGGGACTCGTGGAAAGCATTTATTCGTAATCACTTATCCGAGACATGGGCCATGGACTTTCTGACCATTCCTACGATCAAAATGGACGTTCTATACATCTTCGTCATCATTCACCACAAGACGAGGAAGATCATTCACTTCAGTGTAACGAAAAACCCGAACCAACAATGGGTGAAACAACAATTACGCGAGGCTACGCCTTATAACCAAAAACCTACGTATCTTATCCATGACAATGATCCGGTATTTCACTCAAAAGAGATCCAGAACTTCCTTGAGGACGCAGAAATCACGTCGAAGAATACTTCTTATCGGTCGCCCTGGCAGAACCCTTATGCCGAACGTGTAAACGGTACGCTCAGAAGAGAAGTATTAGATTACCTGATTCCGTTGAACGAAAGACATGTGGAACAAAAACTCTACGAGTATATTCATTCTTATTACAATACTCATCACACGCATCAAGGGTTAAGAAGGAAAACGCCTATGCCTACACCAACGCATCTGCCCGTTCCTGTGGAGAAGACAAAATTGAAAAAGACTCCCGTGCTAGGTGGGTTATACCACACCTACTGGAGAGCCTCTTAACACAAATCCTCTATGAATCTATCACCTCTACCTTTCAAAAAATACAACTTTGAAAGGCTTCTTTCACATGCTTTTATTTCTCCGTTCACCCTGCAAAATGGATTTCTACATCTTGGATCGCTTGAAATCATCCTACAATTTCACTCTGAACTCCAAATTTGCATCAGTCTTTGGCAATAATTACGTCAGATTTAATTTTTGAAGTCGACACCTCAAATATTTCGGTCATACCGTAGTATTCCCAGTATCGTAATTGTGTTTGCATAATGGATCACCCCTTTCCCGGAATGATTTCCCATCTTCTT
>NZ_FTOC01000016.1 GCF_900156645.1 Salimicrobium flavidum | reverse complement strand
TTGGCTTGCCACCTTCGTAAAGCTGGACGATCTATTTCTTGAATTCAGGGGTGAAGCTACGACGATTTCGTTTGGTCATGGTTTGGCACTCCTCGACGTTCGATTTTCATAAAGTGTAACGGACCTTAACGAAACTGTCCAATCAAGTGTAGCCTATCTAGATAAGCATAATAGAAGTTATTAATAGTTATTTTACATATAATTAGCTTAGATTTTATTTCTTAGTTCTTCTATTGAATATGCTGGAGTTTTCTTATGAAGCATTGCATGGCAGTTCGGACATACTGGACGCAAATCTTCAATTGGATCTACTTCATACTCTTTACCGACGGTGCTGATGTCAATAACATGGTGAACATGAATAAATCCTTTGCCTAGATTTCCATAGACCTCTTCAAAATTGAAATCGCACACTGCGCAGTTTCGCCCATGATACTGCAGACATCGCTCTCTTGCTATAGGATTTCTTTCATACCTGTTCACCGTCACTTTCTTTGTGACACCTTCCACAAGGCCACTGGACACAGGGATTTCTTGAGGGTTATGTAACGACTCCAGGATATTTACTATATCTTTGTATGTTTTTGGTTCTAGTGGAATAGAAGAACCTTGGAACCCGTTTATTAAATGTTGGTCCTCATAGATATTGAGTTCTTTGAAGTCTTCTAGTAGTAGTGCCTCTGACAAGAGGTTCTGTTTATACTTAATAGGCACTCTGTAACGAACTTCATAACGGTCTTCATTCTTGTACCAAAAATCATCTTTATCAATTGCTTCATGTCTTGGTAAATCTGTGATTTCCACCAACGCGTATATACCTGGTCGTAATCTATCTTTCCCGCTAAGGTGCTTTTCACTACGATTATCTTTGCCTACTCTTACTACACCTAAATCCCCAACGCGAAATGAATCTTTGTCAGAGGTTCTAATAGAGAACGACCCGTGGGTTGCATTTGAAGATAGGAATTCGTCAATTGCCCATCTCTTAGGGTTGCAGAAAAAAGTCCAATAGCCCGTGGGTGTTAGTTTGTTTTTATGCTCCTGAGATATCTTACGTAATTTCTCTTCCTGAACAATTGAGTCAGTAGTGAAATCGTAGGTATGTCCATCGTGCAGCCATTCTTCATCATAATACATTCCGCGTTCCATTTGTGGGAAAGGCAACGATTGTAAGTTTGCATATGTTTTAAACCAATTGGCTGCTTCTTGTATAGAAGCAAACTCCTTAAGCTCTTTTTTATCTTTATGAATGATAACGGGTTTAGATAATTTGTTAGTAGCTGTTGGTCTTCTTAGTGCCAATTTGCTTACCTCCTCTAAATGAGGGAGATTTAGTTTTTTCAGTAAATTCCTACATTGAAATTCACAAACGTAATTTATGGTAGGAGTGTTTCTTCTCCGCGGGTGAATCGAAAGCGTTGGAACCTTGCGAGGTGCTACGGGCATGCTATCCGCGATAAACAGTCGTGAAACCATAGCAGGGGGTTATCGTTTCTCAGAAGACAGAATCTCCAGAGTTGCACGATATTTGGCAACCGTTCTTCTGGACGCATAAAGGCTTTCGCAAGCCAATAGTTTTTTCAGTTTTTGATCTGACAAAGGGTAAGCTGGATCTTCGTGCTTCACAAGCTCGTGGATTCGGTTTTTTATAACAGCCGAAGATGTACCGTTTTTCGTACGGGATGGAAAGAATTCTTCCATATAATACGTGCCGTTCGGGGTTTCAACGACTTTGTTTCGGACAGCGCGACTGACGGTGGATTCGTGGATTTCCAAAGATTCGGCTATTTCTTTTCTGGTGAGTGGTTCAAGAGAACAAATTCCTTTTATCGCTAGCGTAGGTTGTTGTTGTATAATCTCATTTGCAATAGCAAGCAACGTCCACTGTCGCTGTTCGATGCTTCGTTTCAGCCACTGGAATGTTCTTCGTTTCTCTTTCAGAAAAGATGATGTCTCCTTGTATTGTTTCATAATCTTTTTGTAATCCTCGTTCAACTCCAGTTGAGGAATGACTTGCTTATTGAGAACGACAGTATACGTCTCTCCCTGCTTCCGGATATACAAATCAGGGATAATGTAGTCTGCACCCGTAGTCCCGGTAGTCAAACCGGGTTTTGGGTGAAGGGTACGAAGACGTTCCAGTCGTCGGTCCAAGTCCCGGGAAGTGAGAGAAAGGGTGGAGCACAGGGTGTCTCTCTGTTCTTCAGCTGCCTCTTGTAAATATTTGGAAATAAGAAGGGAGAGAGCCTTGTCCCCTGGAAAGAAACGTCTCGCTTGGATCAAGAGGCATTCTTCGACGGTCCTCGCTCCGATTCCTGCGGGTTCTAATGACTGAAGGTGATGGAGGCAATCCTCCGCCTTAGATATAGGGGTGTTGCATGCGTCGGCCAAATGTTCCAGTGGATCCACGAGGTAGCCTTTCTCGTTCAAAGCCAAAATAAAATACCGAATGATCTCTTTTTTCTCTTCAGAAACATCGAGAAAGGCCGTCTGCATCTGCAAGTCTTCATAAAGGTCCGGGTGCTGGTTCTTTTCGAACAGGGGGGTGTCTGTCATGTCTGTATCAGGCCGAGACGAAGAGAAGGATGGTTCCTTGAGATCAATCCACGGGTTTTCAAGTGCCTCTTTCTCGATATATTCTTTCAGCTCCACAGCCGACAGCTGAAGAAGCTGAAGTGCCTGTTGCAGGGAGACATTCATCTTCGGTTGCTGGGTCTGTTTTGTTTCCATTTCCAGCTTCATGTTGATTCTCCTCACCATCAAATTCTACGGACTCATGCGCGGTGTGTCATTATGAGTCGTTGGCATCCCTCTGTTTTTTTAACCGATATTGAAGACTTTGTCTACTGATGCCAAGTGTTTTTGCAGCATGTGAAATGTTGCGACCGCTTTCTTCGAGCGCCTGTTCTACATAAGATTTCTCTATCTCTGCCATCCTGGTTTTTAACTTTCTAGGAAGGCTGGGGGCCCC
Organism: Salimicrobium flavidum; assembly: GCF_900156645.1. Classification (GTDB taxonomy): domain Bacteria; phylum Bacillota; class Bacilli; order Bacillales; family Halobacillaceae; genus Salimicrobium; species Salimicrobium flavidum. The sequence continues at coordinate 24,327 of NZ_FTOC01000016.1, read as the reverse complement.
TTCGTGACGAACAGGCTCTCTATCTGGGCTGAGTCTGTTCCTGAAACGTGACGGAAGGTGATAAATTTCGATCGTCTCTTCACCGAGAATACGGTTCATCATTCCTTCGATCATATGTTCAAGTTCCCGCACGTTCCCGGGCCAATCATGCTGAAAAAGAATCGTTTTGACGTCCTCATTCATGCGTTGTACGTTCATATGAAACAATTGATTGTACTTCTGGATGAAATTTCCCGCAAGCAAGGGCAGATCTCTCTTTCGTTTTCGGAGAGGCGGGATGATAAGCGTAACGACGCCGATTCGATAGTACAAGTCCCTACGCAGCCGATTTTCTTGAACTGCATCGATTGGGTCTTCATTGATAGTGGCAATGATCCGGACGTCCACTTCTCTATCTCTCGTATCCCCCACACGACGGATCGTTTTCTCCTGTATGACACGGAGAAGTTTGGCCTGAAGAGGCGGGGAAAGGGAGTTGATCTCATCGAGCAGCAGTGTGCCGCCATCTGCCTGTTCAAAGAGTCCCGGGCGATCGATGGCACCCGTGAATGCACCTTTCGTCGTTCCGAAAAGGATGCTTTCTATGAGTGTGTCAGGGATGGCAGCACAGTTTTGGGACTGGAAAGGCTGGTTGGACCGACTGCTTCCGTTATGGATACTCTGGGCGAACAGTTCTTTTCCAGTGCCGGTTTCTCCCACTAGGAGTACAGACGATGTCGTACGGGTAGACCTCTTCGCTTCTTCGATGACATTTTGTATCTCTTCGCTTTGACTGATGATCCGATCGAAGGTGAATTTCGTATTTTTCTTACGCATCACGTTTTCCCTGATGACCTGTTCCAATTGGGTGATGTCTTTAGCGATTTCGACGGCGCCTGTAATTATCCCGTCCTCTGTAATGGGGAAAGAATCGTTGACGGTCGTGATTTCTTTCCCTTTGTTGTTGAAATAGACCTGTCTCTTCGCTCTCGTTGTTCCCCCCGTTTTCAACGCTTTAACGAGCGTACTGTGCTAATCGGCGTTGAACTTGAACACATCGAGGATTCACTTGTCGAGGACATCTTTGTCGTCCATTGACTCTATCTCCATCATTTTTTATTGTAAATAATCGTTCTGCCGCGTCTGTCTATGACGTGAATGCCGACGTCCACCTCGTCGAGAAGTAGGTTATGAACTTTTCTTATATCCATATCGGGCAACCTCCAGATAACTATTGCTTTTATTTTAATCAAAAGGTGTACAATATGCAAAAAATTTTTTCTTTTCAATTTTGGATTTAATGATTGTGCAAAAATTATTGGCGTTAATTCTCTTTTTGCTGAGAACAAGTGCTGTCATTGCGGGGTTCATAAACTTGGCATGTAAATTGCTAAATAAAGATTGGTGTGATTTTTCAAGGAGGGAATCACCGATGATAACGGCCATTATGTCTTATGAGAAAATCCAAAAATTGTTCACTGTATAAGGGGGGATCTATGTTGACCAGCAAGAAGACAATTAAAGAAGAGACCGAATCCATGGACCTGTTCCATTCCACACAGGTAGTCATCGAAGAGGCTCTCCAACATTTAGGGTAGCCTTCTTTTTATTAATCATCCATTCGATCAATCGCGTTCTGTGCTTCCTGTTCCTGTGCGTTCATATAAAGGGTGGATGTATCCGTGGAAGTGTGACCTAACTGCCGCATCAGGTCATACATCGTGTTTCGTTTGGCGAACTCCGTTGCAAAGCTGTGTCTCATCTTGTGAGGAGATAATTGCTCGTCCCGGTACGCTTTCGTGTACTTCATGACGGTATGCTGAATGGCGCGAACGGACATCAGATTCGCGGTGCCCCGATAAACGGAAAGGAAAAGGTATGGCTCTTTGCCTTGCACTTTGTATTTTTCCTCGCGGACATCTAGGTAGGCTTGCAGGTATGGCACAGCAAAGGAGCGGAAAAACACAACAGATTCTTTACTTCCTTTGCGCAGCACCGAGAGCTTTCGCTGCTTTAGGTTGATCGACGATACCCGTAGATTGGCCAGCTCACTTACACGTAGCCCAGAGGCTAGAAGAAGAGCAATGATCGCCTGGTCTCGTTCTTTGTCGCGTTTATAGTAAGCGAGACACTGTTTCTGATCCTGGACCATCTCTTCGTACCCTTCACCGACAAATCTGACAAATGCTTCAATGTCTTTACCGGTAAGAACCTTATTGCTGATGCGCTCGGCGCGTGAGGATAAAGTCTCCGAGGTTTTGGCCATCTTCACTTTGGCCATGACATTACGGTGAAAATAACACTCCCCGTCTTCGTCTTCGGTACGGGTGGTCAAAAATTTGTACAGCGACTTGAGGGAACTTTTCTTGCGGTTGATCGATTCCTCCTGCAGCTCTCGTTCTATGCTGAGGCGCGTAAAGAAAGTATTCGCTTCGACGAGCCGTAAACGCTCCAGAGCTGACAGAGGAATATCTTTCATATGATCTACCTCTACAATCCCTTCTCGCATCAGCCAGCGGAAAAACGTTTCAAAGTCATGGATATACCCGAGAAGGGTGGACGGAGACGTGTTTCCGGTATACATGTCGTCTTTGTATTCATCAATGAAAGAGGGAAGGTAGGTGAGCTTTTCTTCCACCTTCTCTTTATGTTGCCGTTGCTGACGGGTCAACCGTTCGGCCATCATTTTTCACTCCTTAAGGTATGTACAGAAGTTCCTATTGCGAGTACAATGTCACTAACAATTGTTTATGGTTCAATACAACTCGTTGTGCCCTTGATCAGCGACGCGTTGTTCAAAAGAAGTGTCTCGTGGAGCCTTATCCATGCGATACTTCTTTTTTAGTATATCAGTGGTTAATTTATTGATCTATTCGTTAAAATGAAATTTCACGCAAAGATAGGAAAGTACTAAAAATGAGGTTATTCACCCTCATTTTTAAAGTGCTTGGATATTGTGAAACAAATTGTTTGAAGGATTCTAGAGGTGAACAGAAAGGGGGAGCCTCTAGAATCAGTAACCAAATCAACTGGTGAAGGGAGGTAACCTCCCTCTCGTCTTAGTTTGTGTATAATAGATTTCACGACGAAGCCCGAGATAAGCTTGTATAACTGCGGCGAGAACGTAAAAATAAATCGTTATTTGACGCAGACCTTCAATTTGCCTTATTTTTTGTGCCAAATTCTTTGATTTTTTGCTCGACCGATCGTTCTACTGCTTCTATGGCAGGCAACAAAACTAATCTGGGTTCATATACGTTTTCATCTTCTTTCAGTTTATCTCTGAGCGCTTTTGTCCAGACCTGAATGTTCTCAGTGTTTACGTTAATCTTCGCGTGTCCTAGAGAAATCGCTCGCTGAATCTGATCCGCAGGTATACCAGTTCCTCCATGTAACACCAAAGGAACTTGAGTTCTGGTTGATATTTCTTCCATATGTTTGAAACCTAATGTCGGCTCGCCCTTATATGGCCCGTGAACAGAACCAAGTGCAGCCGCCAACGCATCAATGTTGGCTTCTTTTACTAGACGGACGCAATCTTTCACGTCAGCATATTTCGTATACCCTATTATTCCATCTTCTTCTCCTCCAACAGATCCTACTTCTGCTTCTACAGAAACCCCTCGGCTTTTAGCATAATCAACAACTTCCTTTGTTAAGGCAATGTTCGTATCTATATCATAATGAGAGCCGTCAATCATTACTGAGGTATAGCCAGCGTCGATTGCTTGCTTACATCTTTCAACACTTTGTGAATGGTCAAGGTGAAGAGCTACTGGAACCGTTATACTCATTTCATCGTATAAGATTGTTACCATAGACGCCACATTTCGAAAACCACCTAAAAAGTCCACCATGCTATCCGAAGATGCCAGGATTAACGGAGATTTCTGCGCTTCAGCAACCCGTAATAAGGCTGGAATAAACTCCAGGGTATTAATATTGTATTGACCTACTGCATATTGCTCTTGTTTAGCTTTTTTTAACATGTCTTTCATTGATACTAAACTCATCCGTATCACCTCTTTCGTTTGTTTTAATTTCGATATTACGTACTGACTGATACCACGAGGCCACAAGACAGTGTTTTTGTAGAATCTTTTTTCTTTCAATATAGAGTAGCGATTATTGTTAAGGAGGAAACCATTAATGTAAATAAAATTTACGATTTTCAAAGACCTCACATACCTCGTAAGGGCCACACTGGATAAGTGTAGAATAACGTTGTTCTTGTATTTATCCTTATTTAAATCTAGTCGATTAAATGTTATTTACTTAACTTATAGAAAGATCTTATGATGAATATAATCTGTTTTCTAATCAAAGACTGAATAAAATCATCGGATATTCATTTCACTTGGCTTACGTCCTTTTCTTTGTCCTCTGTCTAGCCCGTTCAATTTTTTCATATCATCTTTAGTTAATTCGAAATCGAACACATTAAAATTCTCTTCAATCCGGGCAGGCGTGGTAGACTTCGGAATAACGACACGATTGTTCTGCAAGTGCCAACGAATGATTACTTGAGCGCCTGTCTTCTCGTGCTGCGCAGCAATCCGCTGGACAATAGGGTCTTTTAAAACTTCTCCCCCCTGCATCAATGGGCTCCAAGCTTCCATCAAAATGCCGTTTTCCTTGCAAAACTCTGTTAATTCTATCTGGGCAAGGTATGGATGGCACTCGACCTGATTAATTGCAGGTTTCACATCACACTCATCCATAAGACGTTGAAGGTGTTCAATATCAAAGTTGCAAACGCCGATAGCCCTAACTTTTCCCTCCTGTTGTAATCGTTCCATTGCTTTGTACGTTTCAATATATTCATCGTATTCAGGTGTCGGCCAGTGAATAAGGTAAAGGTCCACGTAATCAAGTCCCAGTTTACTAAGGCTTTCGTTAAAAGCCTTGCGTGTATTTTCGTAACCTTGATCTGAATTCCAAACTTTCGTCGTAATGAACAATTCATTACGCGGAACACCGCTACTAGTAACGGCATGACCTACTTCGCTCTCGTTTCCGTAAATAGCTGCCGTATCTATGGAGCGATACCCGGTTTTCAGTGCTTTTATTATCGCAGACTTTGTGTCTTCCTTATCTACCTGCCATACCCCGAACCCGAGTTGTGGCATCTTTATATTAGTGCGTAGCTCAACGTAATCCATAAATCAAAACCCCTTTTGTTTATTTCTTTAAATTATAAGTTTAAATATACATCTGTATTATGCCCCAACTGTGTTTATTAATTTTGTAAGAGAAATATCGCAATAAATGTTCAGAATTTCATTACAATTGTGAAACTGTCGTACATTAGCCTGGAGTTATTAACAAGTCAGGAATTTTTAACGATATTTGTGGAATGAAAGTAACGAAAAGTAAAACTACAATCATAACCAAAATCCAAGGTACAATTGCTTTTGCTAGACTGTCGTACTTGATACCACTAACTTGACTAGCCATAAACAAGTTGGCACCAAGTGGCGGTGTGATGAATCCTATTGCCAAATTTAGAACCATAATAATGCCAAATTGTATAGGGTCTACTCCTAACTCCATGACTATTGGCAGTAATATTGGAGCAAGTATTACAACAGCCGAATTGGTCTCCATAAAGGTTCCGATGAGTAACAGGAATAGATTAATTAAAAGCAAAACCATAATCTTATCTGAAGTAATACTCAAAATAAAATCAGCGATAGTAGTTGGCATTTGCGTAATTGTTAGTATCTGGCCGAACCCCGAGGAAATGCCGATAATAATCAGAACTGCTGCACTTAATAAGCATGAGTTGTATCCAATGTAAGGAAGATCTTTAACAGTAACCCCCTTATAAACAAAAACACTTACAATTATTCCGTAGACACTTGCAACGGCTGCTGCTTCTGTGGGAGTGAATATTCCTCCATAAATTCCACCTAGGATAATTACTGGTAACAACAAAGCAGGTACAGCTTTGAGCAGTATAATAAAAATTTCCTTCCACGAATATTTTCGCGGATCTCCTTTATATTTGTGTTTTTTGGAATAAAAAAGAGTGTATATGATTAGGGCTATCCCTACTAAAATGCCTGGACCTATACCAGCCGCAAACATACCAGTAACGGAAACCCCAGCCGTTACTGCGTAGATGATAACTGTAATACTAGGTGGGATAAGTGTACCTACCGTTCCTGCTGTAGCTACAAGTGCACCTGAGAAAGGTTTGTTGTAGTTACTTTTCACCATGGCTGGGATCATTATCATCCCCACGGCTGCTACTGTAGCTGATCCAGTTCCAGAAATGGCGGCAAAAAATAAACATGTGACGATTGAAATAACACCTAATCCTCCAGTCCAACGTCCGAAGAAAACATTTGAAAGATCCAAAAGTTTTTGGGATATCCCCCCTCTCCCCATAATGTCTCCGGCGAAGGTGAAGAGAGGAACAGCCATTAGGGGGAAAGAGTCCAGCCCTTCAATGACGTTCTGTGTAAAGGCATCTATTCCCACGGGATTTGTTACAAAAATGGTCGCCACGGAAGCTAATCCCAACGCTATAGCTATTGGTACAGATAAACATAACAAAACGATAAAACTACCAAATAACACGCCTATAGTCATATAATTCATCCTCTTGTAATTCTATTTAATCGCTTCTCTTCTACCTCTTAGGGATGGTTGTCTTGTTTTGGAGCAAAGAAAACGTCGTCCTTACTTTTGAATAATCCACTGCTGTTGTCTAAGTACTCTAAGGGGAGAGAAAAATTTCTTAATTTATACACAATACGTTGGGCCAGTCTAATCATTATAAGCAAAAACCCTACCACACCAGCTCCGTAAAGAATGTTCATAGAAACGTCAAGTGTAACTGCCATATCTCCGAATTCCTTAGTGGACTGGTAAATCTTGATAGAGGAAACAAATAATATCGTCGAAAAAAGGATAAAAAACATATCCACGACAATTAAAATAATCTTCTGAACTTTTTCGCCGAAAAACGATACGAATGTACTGATCTTGATGTGGGATTGAGTTCGAGTAGTATAAGAAATACTGAAATACATTAGCCAGACGAAAATAAATCTCGATAACTCAGAAGACCAAGAGAATCCAGTATCAAAACCGAAACGCAAGACGACTTGTAGAGTTACTAGCAGTGTCATACCGTAAAACAACAGTGCAATTAGAATTGGTTCAAAATTTTTATCTAGCCAAGTGAATATTTCTTTCATTAGCTTTCGCCCCACTATTCATTAAATTTGCGACTCTAGCTTTAGAATTTCATTTCTAGGAGAACAATATTCTACTCATTTTTTCTCTCTGATTTGACTTCTTCCATGACCATCTTATATGTGTCCTCACCAGCTTCCTCAATAATGTCTTCTTTAATGGCCTCATTCATAATTTCGCCCATCTCTCTTCTTACTTCAAGTGGCACTTCATTAACTTCGACCCCTTTGTTTGGTAATTCCTCCAAAATTTCTGTTTCCTGTTCGGCCATTAATTCTCTTTCCATCTCAATCGCTTTGTTAGCTTCTTCTTCTACTAACTCGCGATTTTCCTCGGATAACTGGCTCATAAATTCTTCGTTTGCATACCACAAAAAGTTCGTATAAATATGTTTTGTCATTGACCAGTATTTTTGTGCTTCGTAGAACCTTTCATTGTAGAAACTCGATGTCGCACTTTCTTGCCCATCAATCAAGTTTTGCTGTAAGGAAGTGAATACCTCTGTCCAAGCTATATTAGTTAATGATACATCAAGAGATTCCCAGGCTTTGATTTGTAAAGGACTATAGCCCCGTATTTTTAATCCTTCAAGGTCCTGCAACTCATTTATAGGTCTAACGCTATTAGAAAAGTTTCGAAAACCTATTTCCATGTAACCGAGCCCTGTAAGTCCCTTAGTTTCTAAAGGTTTCATCAACTCTTTGCCAGCTTTGCCATCCAAGACTCTGTGAGCGTGATCTGCACTGTCAAATAGATAAAAACTGTCCCACACTGAAAATTTCGGGAAAGTTTTTGTGAACAATGTGGTTGCTCCTAAACTCATTTGTAGATCTCCGCGGCGCACCTTTTTCATCATTTCTTTTACTTCGCCCAATTGCCCAGATGGGAACAATTCAACTTCAATATTTCCATCCGATTTTTCTTCCACGTTCTTTTTAAAATTCTCTAAAGATTTTTGTACCGGGCTGTCGGTGCTACTATCGTGTCCCAATCGTATGGTAGTCTTGTCTTTGGCTTCACCATTTTGATCAGAAGATGAGCATCCTGCGATTAACGCTGATCCGAGAACTAATACAGTCATCAATAAAAGTTTTTTTAGAGTCATTTCCTAGGTCGCCTCCCTAATTTTTTTGATCGTTTAGCCAATAGCGTAAAGTTTCTGTTACCGTTTGAGGTTGCTCTAAACTGCAAAGATGTCCTGCATCTTCGATTTCCTTTAAATGGGCATTAGGGATGTTATCCCTAAGTGTCTTTTGTATTTCAGGCGCTACCATCTTGTCTTTAATTCCATATATTACCAAGGACTCGCAGGTAATGTTGGACAATTCTCTAGTGTAGTCAGGTTTTTTTTGAAGAGCTGTCATTTGTTTAATCATTGCTTCTTTTCCTACGTTTTCAGCCATTTGGTAGATCGTTTCAACTAATTCAGTGTTACTTTGATTGTTTGATTGAATTAACAGAGGTAATAAGTACTTCTGAGTTATTTCTATGAAATGTCCTTCGTTAGCCATATCGATAAATCGCTTCCAATTGTTAATTTGCTCAGCTGATGGGGGAAGTGGATTCGTATCTAACAAGGCTAGTTTACTAACGCGATGAGGAGCTTGTTTAACTATTTCTAACGCTACTAAACCTCCCATGGATAGTCCTGCTAAAGCGAATTGTTTAGGGGCCCCATTTAGTACTCGCATTGCCATATCGTAGATGGAGGAATCACGAGTTAGGTCTCCAACTCTCACATCCGCAATATCAGAGAGATTTAATACTTGATGAAACCACAGCTTTTCATCACACAATGTTCCAGGTAACAGAATTAAAGGAGTTTTTTCCATCGAAATCACCTTCTATTGTTAAGACTTCTAATTGTTAACGTTTACATTGTTAAGTTGCAACAGATGGGCAAACTAAGGAGGACTTTGTTTGCCCATCTGTCACACGACTCAACTAAAACTTTATTTATCGTTGTTAAGTTTTTCATCCATTTCTTTCTCAAGATCTTTGAAATTTTCTGGTGGAATCATTTTTCCTTTTTCATCAGCTTTAAATCCATACTGTTCTGCCTGACGGATGATTTGTGGGGCCCAATGAGGATCTTTACCGTCAAAAACTTTATGTGGTTCAAGTACAGCGAGTAGCCAAGCTTCTTCATCACTGTCGCTTAACACTTCAAATCCTCTCCATAGTCCAGGAGGAAGCGAAATTAAATCCCATGGATTTATAATGGTTTCTCCCTCAATCTCGTCTTCCGAATTCCCCCAATAAAATCTCCATTGCCCCGTCAAAGGAAAGAAAGCCTCAATGTAGTCATGGGTGTGATAGGCTGGACCATTTCCAGGCTTTGCTTTTACCATACCAATCTGGAAATCGTGAGGTTGGGTTATAGCTGCCGTATAGTCAGGGTTTTCACTAGCTGTATCCCCGACATAGGAATAGTTCATTCGCTGATGCCCAGGCAAAATGCTGTCGATGAACATCAACGGTACACCAGTTTGTTTCAGTTCGTCAAAACGAACTATTCTTTCTTTTTCCATTTCCTCTTTAGTAATGTTGGTTTTGAATTTTGGTTCTGACATAGTAATTTCCTCCTAAATAATGTTTTGATTATTAATATTTACTTACTTTACTTCATTCATTAAGCGTTAAGTAAACCGTTTAACTGTTGAATATGCTGTCTACCAAAAGCACTTATCATTCCTTGATCTGAGCTAATCGTTACATATGTTACTCCTGCTTCAATGAACTCTTTCGCAGCTTCAGCGTTTGGGGCCACTGTTCCAACAGCTTTTCCGTGTGCTTTTACTTTCTGTATAATCTCATTAATTGCTGCTTTTACTTTCGGGTGATCGCCTTCCCCGATAACATCGAATGATTGGGAGAGATCCATAGGTCCTATGAAAACGACGTCAATCTCCTCTTCTTTTAGAATCGTGTCAAGTTGCTCTATAGCCTCTTTGGACTCACAGTGACAAACAATTAATGTTTCTTCATTCGACATTCTTACATAATCTTTGTTGTCCATTGTTCCGTAACCTGCAGCACGGTGACTGGGAGCAAAACCACGATTGCCCAGCGGAGCATACTTCGTACTATTCACGACGTGTCGTGCGTCAGAGAGTGTCACGACATTGGGAACCTGAACGCCCAAAGCACCAGAATCAAGCGCTTGCAATATTTCGGTGTCTTCGTTTTTTTTCACTCGCATTATTGGAACGACGTCGTACAATTCAGCTGTACGTATTAAATGTGCAACAGTTTCTTTGTTCAATCCGACGTGTTCAGTATCAATTACAATAAAGTCAAAACCTGCTAGACCGACTATTTCTACAGATGATGGATCCGTCATTTTTACAAAGGTTCCAATCGCGGTTTCGTTGTGCTTAATCTTTTTTTTGACAGGATTTTGTTTGATCATTAGTAATCACCTCCTCTTTTTAAAGTTAGCGCTTTCACTATTCTTATATGCAATTTTCGTGCCAACTAATGGTTTCACGTATAAAATTATTGAAAAAACATGGCGATTAGTAGATAAATGATTGAAATCTTATAATATAGAATGGTGGTCAATTTAAATTTTATTGATGGTTGAAGATAAGGGTAAGAGCTTATTCTGCCGACCCAGTTTCCTTGTGTTTACGGCTCTTAGCTGTTCTCGTGGAAGGTTTATATCAAATAAACATTAGCTCCTATATTTTGCATGGAATTCCATTGGTTTTATTTTCTAATGTTTTAAATTAATTTTTTAAAAATATAAAAATAAATGTGTAAGAACGAATGAATCCATAAAAATAAACTCAGCTATAGTTAGTTGAGTTTATTTTGAAACATATTCCTGAAACGATTGTTTCAACGTTTCAGGAATCCGGATATTTTAACAGCCCTAAGTTTTTCATTCTCCTCCATAGAGTCGTTCTACTTATACCTAGGCGTTTTGCAGCTTCCTTCTTATTATAATTGGTCTTTTTTAGTACGTCTTGATAGTATTGCTTCTCCAAGTCCTGTCTTTCTACGAAGGTATCTGAGTTTCCATTAGTGTAAGGCAACGATAGTGGTTCGACATCTCTTTCATTAGTTAATACATACTTCACATCCGATGCGGTTACTTCATTGTCGTAAAGAACAAATAAACGTTCACATATATTCTGTAATTGGCGCACGTTTCCGTCATACCTTTGTTGTTTCATTAGTTCTACTGCTTCAGGTGTAAAATTAATTTCTTTATCTTCACGTGCTTGAAAAGAGTGAATGATGTTTTCGATAAGAAATTCAATGTCTTCTGGACGCTGCTTCAACGATGGAAGTTCAATTTTTAACACCTCTAGACGATAATATAGATCTCTTCGGAATTCTTCTCCTAACAAATCAAATAATTCCTTGTTTGTGGCCGCAATTACTCTAACATTAATGGGTATGACTTTATCGTCTCCCAGTCTAGTTATTTCTCGTTCCTGAAGTACTCTTAAGAGTCTTGTTTGTAAATTGAGAGGCATTTCGCTAATTTCGTCCAAAAAAATCGTTCCATCATGAGCAAGTTCGAAAACACCTGGCTTTCCTTTCTTTGAAGCGCCTGTAAATGCTCCCTCAGCATACCCGAATAACTCGCTCTCAAGTAATTCTTCTGGCAAAGCCCCACAGTTTACAGCTACGAATGGACCACTGCTATATTCGCTGTAATTATGGATGCTCTGTGCGAAAAGTTCTTTTCCTGTTCCCGTTTCTCCGTGCAGCAATATATTGGATTGAGTTTTGCTATATCTTTTTGAGAGACTAACCGCCTTTTCCATTATTGAACTTTCATACAATATATCTTCAAAGTGATATTTAGCTACGTGTCCACGTGTGTAAATTTTTTTGCGAATTTCACCTTCCATGGATTGAATACCGGAGACGTCTTGGAATGTGACTACGTGTCCAACAATATTCTCTCTAAATTTTATATTTACTTTTCTAACCATCAATTGTGTATTCTTATAGTTGACAATCTCATTCTCAACTTCTTGTTCTTCTACCAAAATGCGATGTAGCCTACCATTAGGGATAATCTTGTCGATAAAGTTTCCTGTGATAGCCTTGCTTTTAACAGACAAGATTTCTTGGCTTGCTTTATTGAAAGCTGTAATTTCCCCATTAGTATTAGTTGCAATGATGCCCTCGTAAGCGTAATCGAGTATTGCCTTATATCTTTTAGCTCGTTCGAGTTCCTTTCTTCCAGCCTTAGCGAGACGCTTTGCTTCCGTAATAGCCTGCCATAACGCCTCTTCACCTGTTCGAATGAAGATGTTGCTCACACTAATTTCCTCGGCATACTCGCACGTTCTTTTTCCACCTATTATTACTTCGTAACCATCTTCTATCGCTGAATTGACTAGTTCCTCGTTCTGACGATGATTTTTTAAAATGTACGATTTGATAGGGATATTTATAATTTCGGAAAGTGATTCTACGCCAAAAATCATGTTTTGTGATCCTATGACAGCAGTCTTTTTCTTTCCGTAAGTCGTTTTACTTAGGTGGAGGCTTTTTATTAAATCATATCCGGGCACGGGAATATCGACTACAGGGATTTCCTGGCTATTGTTTTTCAATGTTTGGGCAAGGATACCTCTTGATATAATCACATCGCAATCGAAATGATAGGATTTCAACCTATCTCCTTCAACAACAATTTCTTCCATATGAAAAGTGTCTACAGAATCCTCTTCAACAGCTTCTACCTGGTTGTGTTTCTCAAAAATACGGTATGCATTTTCAATAAAATTAGTTTCTGGAACAATGAGAGCGATTTTTATCACAGTGATACCTCCCTATTTGCATATACAGTACCACAAATGCACTGGTATAAGTGGAATTGATAGTGAAAGTTGTATATATAGTTCAGACTTTGAGAAAGATGAAAACAAAGCTGACGTTATTTTTGATAGTGCCTTTTCTCCATCTTGAACGTGGATAATGAGTCTTTGAAAGAAAAAGCATCATCACTAACTCCAAAGGAGAGTCATGATAATGCTTTCGTTATTAGGAGAGTGACTTTTTAATTCATTTATTAACTAAATCCCTTGCGACACTCCACTAAACAAACTCAATATAAATACCATTACAAGGGCACTTACTCCAGCTACGAATCCACCTAGAGTCTAAGCACGAAGCTTTTCAGGGATGGAAAGATTGCTAAATAGGTTCACTACCCAAAATCCAGAGTCATTTGGAAGTGATAGACCAACCCCACCAGCACATATAGCCGGTCCGACCAGAACAGGGGAGACCCCTAGTTCGGAAATCATTGGACCGATAATGCTGGATGTGGTGACCAGGGCTACAGTTGTCGATCCTAAAGAAGCACGTAAGATCTGTGAGAAGATGAATGCAAGCAAGATAACAGGAATACTCCAGTTCTGCATGGTGTGAATCAAATGATCCCCAATACCACTCTCATTAATAATTGCTCCGAAACCTCCGCCAGCTCCTGTGATCAAAAGAATACTTCCAGCTGTACTAATAGCCTGAGAATACAAAGATTGGTTCGTTTCTGTAACGTACTTAGGAAGTACAATAACAGCAACCATTACAGAAATAAATAGAGCTACGTTTTTATCTCCAATAAATCCAATTGCAGTAGCAAATCCTGTACCTTCAGCTAATAAATCAGTCACTGTATTGAGTAAAATTAAAACAATGGGTAATAAAAGGATAGCATAAGACAGTCCTGTGCTGATCTTCGGCTCCTCCCTATTCTTAACAGCATCTATCTCAGAAGTACTGTGTTCAGTATAGTTTTGCTGCTTTACCCTTTTTCCAATGAACATTCCGTAGAAGTATCCCCCAACTAGGGTAGCCGGGATGGCACATAGAAGTCCGTAAACGATGAATAAACCAAGATCAGCACTTGTGTTTTCAGCTACAACAAGTGGACCCGGGGTAGGTGCAATCATGCTATGGGATACGATCAAACCAACACCAAGCGCCGTAACAAACGAAACGATGGAGATCCCTGTTTTTTTTGATAAACTCTTAATGAGACCAGTTAAGATAACAAAAGCGGCATCAAAGTAAACAGGTATACCAACCGTTGACCCCGTTAGTGCTAAACCGGCAGGGGATTTTTCTTTTCCGAATACTTTCAAAAGAGATTGAGCAATTTTTTTAATGGCTCCCGACGCAGCTAGAAATTGCCCAAATATTACCCCTAATCCAATTAAAACACCAACACCAGCGAGCGTATTTCCGAAACCGCTTACAATTATCCCTGGTACTTCCGATACAGGCAAACCTATGACAAGACCCGTCAAAAGAGCGGAAGGAAGGGATTAAGTCTCACTTTCAAAATCAAGAAAAATAGAAATGCCAGCGATAGAAAAAAGATGATAATTAATAGATTGCCAGATAACACATAATCACTCCTACAATTTAAGATGAGAGTGTCACACCTGCTCTCCTTGATAAATGGGAGCAGGGTGCATTCACCTCTTTTATTTAATTGATTGTACTCACAATTTCTTTGAGAGTATTTTTATCTCCGACATTTCCTGGAAAGATGATGTAAGGAAGGTTAGGAAACTTGCTTTGTTCATCCGTTTCCCAGACAGGAATACCTGGAGCAACTTGCCCCATGACGTTCGCCCGTTTCACGTTCAGTCCGTTGGTGCCGATATCACTCGAAGTTATGCCGCCTTTGGCGATTATATACTTCGGCTGAGTAGTCAGGGAACGAACTATTGTTGTTACAGCTTTAGAGATATCCACGGATAGCTGCAGTTCTTCTTCCTTCCGGTCTTCCCCAAGATCAAGCCTTTCTCTTCTCGTGTAAATGACGGTTGATTTTCCGGATCTGATGGAAGATTCCGTCTCATCAGTTACTCTTTGTACTTCATTCTTAAACGCTTCTTTATCTGTAACGAGATGACTATCAAATTCAATAAACACCAATGAATCTAAGTTTTTTAATTCTTTTAATTGCTCCGTTGTTTTTTGGACATGGGATCCTACAATCACAAGGCCTCCATGCCTTGTGTGCTCATGAACCAGCTGATTTTTGGAAAGCAATGGTTTGCTCGCCACATTTCCGATCACCTTGGTAAAGGAGGCAGCTGTGCGGAACAAGAATTTTTTACCACTTTCAACAGCTTTGATCAATGCTATGGAGAAAACTTGAAGATCTTCTTCGGTAACAGCGTCAACAACAATTTTCCTGAACCCTGAAACAGTATGCAATTGGGAAATGATCTTCTCTATATCCATACTTCTTAAAGATTCTAACGTAATTACTATTGTTTCTTTTTTAGAAAAACGCCCGTGCGTTTTCTCTTCGACATAGTCACGAAGATCACTGGAGCGAAACCCGAATGTACGATCATTTGCGAACTCCGTCTCTCCCGCTGGGATATAGCCGGTTTCATTTTTCACGTAGTGAGTACCATGGATGGTATATCGACCACCCTCTTTGAAGAAAGGAATCAATATCTCCCCGTCGAATGTGGTTTGAGAGTAACGTTCTATTTCGTCTTTTAACGTTTCGGTTTCCACTGGATAGTGTCCTCGCAACGTTGAATCACCACGACTTATTAAAAGGTAGGGCTTATTCGTTTTTTTCGATATAGTTTCTATGCGCTCAGCAATCGTCCTATGAACGTCAATCGTATCCTTTTCGCTAAAAGAACGAGAGTTGGTCAAAATAAAAAACATTTGATTGTCTTCTTCAAAAGCATTCTTGAGCGTTTCCTGTTCCCAATCTGTATACACAGAGATATCGTGAACTGTCTGTACGCCCGTAGGATCATCATCCAAAACGACAACTTTATGATGAAAAGAAGAGTGCGTTTCACCCCACATTCGTTGTAAAGTGTCACTATCCTGAGTAGCCAAATTTTTAATGTAATCTTCGATGTGTAGAGATTGATCCATGTCGTTCATCCTTTCTATACTTATTTATCATTCTTCACTTCCATACGCGCCAACTTCTCGTAATATTGAATGAGACCACCGTGATCGTCACTTCCCTTACCATCACTAATTAGATCTTGGTACATCTCAAGTACTTGACGCGATAGGGGGAGGTCGAGATCCAATTCTTCTGCCGTGCCCATTACGTTTGTGAGATCTTTTGCATTAATATCTATACGTCCCCCGGCCACGAAATTACGCTCCAATAACAAGGGTGTTTTTGCGTCGAGAACTGCACTTCCTGCTAACCCTCCTCGTACTGCTTTATACATTTTTTCAAGATCGATATCAGATTTCGCAGCAAGAATGAAAGCCTCAGACATAGCAGCAATATTCACGTTCACCATCACTTGATTAGCAAGCTTAGCTGTTGTACCACTTCCTACGTCGCCCACTAATACAATATTTTCGCCCATGACGTCGAAAAGTGATTTAATATTTTGGAAATCATGTTCATTTCCCCCAACCATGAAGGAAAGCGTTCCATTAATCGCTCTCGGTTCTCCACCACTAACAGGGGCATCTATCAAAGAAAAACCATGGTTGTTCAATTTTTCATTAAAATCCCTGGTATCTACAGGGGAAATTGAACTCATATCAATGATAATCTTTGAAGAACCTCTAGCTTCAACAATTCCGTTTTCACCGAAAAGCACGCTTTTCACATGGTCTCCTTTAGGAAGCATGGTAAATATAACATCGCTTTCTTCTGCGACATGAGTAGCGTGTAAACCTTCTGAGGCTCCAAGCTTAATAACATCGTCCATAGCCTTTTTATTCAAATCAAAGACCGTTAAGTTATACCCTGCGTTCACCAAATTCGATGCCATGGGTTTACCCATGATTCCTAATCCTATAAATCCAACCCTCATGTTCTTCCCTCCATAAAATAGCGCTTTCATATTGAATTAAAGTTATTGTAGTACAAAAAACAAATTTTGTATACACTTTATATAAAAATGTATACAAAATTGAATTTGCTGCACCATGTTCATCTAATAGAGGTTTGTGAGAATGTTATAATAGAAGATAGAGAAGAGGACAAAAGAAACTTTTATAAACCTCAGTGATTGGAGAAACTATAATGATGAATACACCTAAACGAAATTCTGCTTATACTCAAGCGTATGAATATTTAAGAGAGAAGATATTGAACGGAGACATTGAAGGAGGCCATAAGTTAGTTGAAGATCGATTCGCTAAAATGCTTGGCGTGAGTCGAACTCCAATCCGAGAAGCGCTAAGAAAGCTTGAAGAAGAAGGGTTGGTCAAACAAAAACGGGTGGTGAAACCAACAGAATCCGACCTTCGAGACATCTTTCGAGTACGAATGCTTTTAGAAGGGGACGCTGCACGAGCAGCTGCTTACTATATGGATAATAAAAGGCTGGCTACTTTGAAGGAAAGTATAGATGTTAGCAAACGAGGTAACTATGAAGAGATAATGGTCTCAAATAAACAATTCCATGATGTTATTGTAGAAGCTAGCAACAATAGATTTATGATTGATGCCATCAATCGAATGCAATCAATTATCTACTTGTTTCGAAAAACGGTTGTGTACCATAACCGTCCTAGACTGATCGAAGAGCATGAAGATATTTATCAAGCTATTGTGAATCGCAATGCGGAGAAAGCAGAAAAATTAATGAGGGATCATCTACAAGCAGATTTAGACTTTTTTCTATATGTTTCTAAGGATTGAAAATTTGTAAAAACTTTTTATAAAAACAAAGTTCCTTCAATGTCTAAATTACGTCAAACATTGAAGGATATTTCTACTTCTATTGAATAGGAAGCACAATTGAAATAATTTCACAATGGTTAGAGTATATTTATTCCCTGCAGTCACAACTTCAGCATACATAAGATTAAAATAATCGAAGTAGCTTTCAGATGTTGGTTATATTTAATGGCATACTGAAAGATAGAAAAGGGAAATCACAACAACTAGAAGCGTTTGAAGAAAACAAGGCTAGGGGGTGAAGGTATGAAAATTTATTTTTCCCGTAATACGTCAGTGCTATCAAGACTCATACAGAAATTCACAGCGGGAAGATGGAGCCATAATGCGATATGGATCGACGAGTATCACATCATCGATTCCCGCTTCCCGAAAGGTGTCCAGATCAGACATTTCGACTTGAAAGAGTACGAAATACTGGAGATTGAAGGGAACGAGAAAGAAGCATTGAAACATATCGAAAAGCGATATGATTTGTGGATGTTTTTCTGGTATATCTTCAAATACGGCAAGAGGTGGAACAACCCGAACCAGATGATCTGCAGTGAACTGATAGCGGAATGTGCGAAAGATGAGAATTTACGGGGGAAGACTCCGAGTGAACAGTACAGGTATCTGAAACGTCGTGGGTAATCCTGAGGTGGTACTATTCGTGAATAGTTAAGCATAGCAGCACCAGTATTTCCTGTTTTTGTGATAATATAAGGAAGGAATGTCAACAGAGTCGAGGAGGGTCAGCATTGAAAATCGTAACGTTTTGGAAAGATGATAAATGGACACCGGGGATTTACACAGACGAGGGAGTTTGTGACGTATCCGAAAAAGTGGATACGGTGCCGCAACTCCTTACCTGGTTGGAATCGTCCATTGAAGAAGTGAGTGCTTACGTCGAAGAGGCCCCTCTCGTAAAGGAAACAACGCTTGGTCCGTGTGTCGACCGTCCGGAAAAAATCATTTGCAGCGGGTTGAACTACCAGGAGCATGCGGATCGATCCGGCATGGATGCACCGGAATACCCGCTTCTTTTCAATAAATTCGCTAATGCGCTGACAGGTTCTCATACGTCTGTCGTTATCCCATCGGATGCAAAACAGATGGACTACGAAGCGGAACTGGCGATCGTAATCGGGAAGCGTGCTAAACACGTAAGTAAGGAAGACGCCTTTCAGTGCGTGGCCGGCTATGCTCCTGCTAACGACTTGTCAGCAAGAGATCTACAGTTCCGGACGAAGCAGTGGCTTGTCGGAAAATCACCGGATGGTTTCTGTCCGATCGGTCCTTATTTGACAACGGTGGACGAAGCGGGAGACCCGGGTAAGTTACAGATCCAGTGCCGGGTGAACGGCGAACTGCGCCAGGACTCGAACACCTCCGATCTCATTTTCGATTGCGCTACTCTGATCAGCTACATATCTGCCTACATAACGCTCGAACCGGGGGATGTGATTCTGACCGGAACGCCTGCAGGGGTCGTAATGGAACTCGATGATAAAGATTGGCTCGAAGACGGCGATGAAGTCGAAGTGTCCATTGAAGGTCTCGGAACTCTCGTGAACACGATGAAAAGGGAGAAGAGCTGACGGGCAGGAACGCCGTCAGTTTTTCTTTGTGAAGCAAAAGTAGAAGGATAGGAGGAGAGGGATTATGGCGTGGGGGCTTCGTGTCACCGTCGTTTTGTATGCGATTTTACATTTCTATACGTATTTCCACCCGCAGTCTCTCGTAATCCAACTGTTGGCGGTAACCGGCGGCGGGCTTTTTTTATTTGCACTGGTCCGCACCGGGGCCCGGCAGTTCAAGCTGCCTTTGATTTTGTTCACAATCGGGATGATCATTACGGACTGGTCCGGGCATAACATCACGGAAGGCATGGAGAACGGATTTCTGCTGATGCGTGACATCATCGGTCTGTTGATCATCATTCCTTTCATCAGTATCGTGTTGCGGGAGGATGATTATTTATCGGCTGTTCTCCGTGCCGCCCCGCGACTGATCGATTCCAGCCGGAAACTGTACACCGGGATAACGCTGTTCACGCAGGTAATCGCCCACTTTCTCCTGTTCGGTGTGATTCCGATGCTTTATGAATTCGTGAATGACTTTTTGAAAAACGAACGGGGCGAAGCGTGGGAGCGGTTCAAAGGAACAGCGCTGCTGCGCGGTTTCGCTCTGTCCACGTTATGGGTGATCAGTATTCCGAGCTTTATATTCGCGGTGGAGACGATGGGGGCGTCGCTCTGGCTCGCGATGCTGCAGGGCTTTTTTCTTGCTATGGTCGGTACCTTGATCGCCGTCGTTTTTTCGAAATTCGAGGAAAAGAAATCCGGCGTTTCTCTTACGGAAGGGATCAAGGAAGAGCTTTCTGAAATACTCCGGCAGCAGGAGACAGGGGACAGGAAGAAAGCGGGAGAGTTCGTGCTCCTTTTCGTTTCCCTTTTTGGTCCTATTTTCCTTTTGCATGCCCTGTTTGCGGCCGAACTGATGATCACGATTCCGCTCGTCATCATCGTGTGGGGCCTCCTTTATTATACGGTGAAGCAAAAGGGGAATAAGCTGTGGGAGGAAAGCAAGCGGTACGTAGTGAATGAAACACTCGGAAAAGGGTATCAACTCAGTGTCATGCTGAGTGTCGGAACGTTGATCTATTCGCTGAATCAGACGAATTTCGCGGAAAACGCTGTCGTGCTGCTGGAAGTCGTGGAACAACAGCTGCCGGTCGTCAACTTCCTCAGCCTGCTTCCGTTCATCGTGATTCTTCTCGGGTTCACCGGGCTCGGTCCTTTGACTGTAATGGTACTCGTCGCCGGTATTCTGACAAGTATCGAACTTCCATATCCGCCTGAATTGATCGTGCTTGCTGTGACATCGGGGAGTGTCATCTCCATTGTCCTGTCTCCGCTCATTATGCCGACGATTGTGCTGAGCGGGTCGAACGGAATCAATTCATTTAAGAACGGAATCGTCTTTAACTGGAAGTTTTCGCTCGTTTTCTACGCGGCGGTCCAGGTATATGTACAGGGAGTCGTCTATTTTGTAACGTAAGTTCTGGAGGAGTCCTCATGACGAAAATTTTGTATTTCATCATCGTTGTCACGTTCATGGATACATTCGTACAGTTGCCGATCATTTCTCCGTTTGCCGTGGAATTGGGCGCAAGCGAACTGATGGCCGGTCTGATTGTAGGGATCTATTCGTTTTCCAATATGTTCGGGAATATTCTCGGGGGCTATGGCGTCGATCGGATCGGCCGGAAAAAAGTCCTCCTGTCCGCGATGGCTTTCGTGTTTCTCCTGCTTTTGTGCTATCCGCTGGTAAATACGGATGAACAGCTGTTGCTGCTCCGTTTCGTCCACGGCATATTCGGCGGGGTGCTGATTCCGGCTTCATTCGCGATTGTCGGGGACCTCTCACGCAGAAATCACGGGGAAGCCTCGATGGCATATACAGGAGCGGCTATCGGTATTGCCGCAATCGCCGGTCCCGCTATTGGAGGTATTATGGCTACGCGTTCCGACATTTCGTATGTCTTTTTATTCGTGGCGGGCCTTTTCCTGATTGCATTCATTCTCGGTTGGAAATTCGTTCCTGTCACTTTACCCGAAGAGAAAAAAAGGGAGGCTGTCGGAAACGGGTTCGTCTCATTGCTGAAAAACAAGGTGCTGTGGCAGGCGTCGATTGCCGCTTTTGCTCTCATGGTAAGTAATGGGACGTTGGCGTTCGCTTTACCTTTCCAGGTGGAAGGTTTCGGACTTCCGGCTTCTCTTGCCGGAGCGTTTTTGAGCGTGTTCGGGATTACGGCGCTGATTGTTTTTATCACGCCTTTGAATAAAGTGTATCGCCTCTATTCTCCACTTCTTCTTGTCATCGGTGGGCTCGTGCTGATCGGTTTGTCGCTTATGGCGTTGAATATCGTCGCGGGTGTTGCGTGGACGGTGGTGCTGATGGTGACGTACGGATTAGGATTCGCCCTTTTGTTTCCTTCGATGAACGAAATGATCGCCCGTACCTCAAAAGAGAAGGAGAGAGGGAAAGCGTACGGCATCTTTTACGCCTTCTTCTCCCTCGGCGTCGTCACAGGATCATCGGGAGCAGGGGCAGTAGAGCAGTGGTTCGGGTCTCCGTTTTTGATAAGCGGCGGTTTTATTCTCCTGGTGAGTGCTCTACTGCTCGGCAGTGGAAAAGTTCCCCGGAAGTCTTTCGCGAAATGAAGAAAAGAAATTAAGCGGGAGATATAAGCAAATTACTTAGTAAGCGTTTCACATATGTTATACTACGACTAGTGATTATGAAAGGGTGGTGAACGATTTGGTAACAGAAGAAAGAATCAGGGAAATCCTTGAATCTGTCGAGGATCCGTTTTTACATAAAACGTTCAAAGAAACAGAAGGTATAGAAGAGATAAAGGTGAAAGAAGAGAAAGAGCACGTGAGCGTAAAGCTTCTTATCGCCAAAACGAATACAGCAGAACAGATGCAGCTTCAGCAGAGTATCGTCAATAAACTGAAAGAAGAAGGAGCGGCTACCGTCGGTCTTCGCTTCGATCAACTGCCGGAAGAGACGATCGGTAAATTCCAGCAAGGGGTCGAAGATGAACAGGAAATGAACCTCATCGGTCAGACGGGCACTAAATTCCTTACGATTGCGAGTGGTAAAGGGGGCGTAGGGAAATCTACGGTTACCGTAAACCTTGCGATTGCTCTCTCCCGGCTCGGAAAGAAAGTCGGCATCATTGACGCGGATATCTACGGCTTCAGCGTGCCGGACATGATGGGTGTCGAGGAACGACCGGTCGTACGTGGAGAAAAGATCATTCCGGCTGAGCGTTTCGGCGTGAAGCTCGTGTCTATGGGATTCTTCGTGGAAGATAACTCTCCGATCATCTGGCGTGGGCCGATGCTCGGGAAAATGCTGACCAGTTTTTTCAAAGAAGTGGAGTGGGGCGACCTCGATTACCTGCTTCTTGACTTGCCACCGGGAACCGGAGACATGGCGCTCAACGTACATTCCATGCTGCCTTCTTCAAAAGAGATCATCGTGACGACACCTCACCCGACAGCGGCATTCGTTGCGGCTCGTGCAGGTCAGATGGCTCTGCAGACGGAACATGAGATTTTGGGAGTCATTGAGAACATGTCTTACTTCGAGAGTGCGGAAACCGGAAAGAAAGAATTCGTATTCGGCAGTGGCGGCGGAGCCAAACTCGCTGAACAGCTGAAGACGGGCGTGCTCGGTCATATCCCTCTGCAACAGCCTTATGAAGAGGAAGATATCTTCGCGCCGGCTGTGTATCAGGAGAATCACCCTACAGGTGTCATATACCGTAATATCGCGGCCAAGGTCATCGACAGTTACGAAGACTGAGGATAGAGAGATGTCTGAACCGGAAACGCGTAAAATCAGATGAATGAATCTGGTTTTACGCGTTTTTTTTATCACCCGGGACGGAAGGTTTCCCTTCTCTTTTTGAATATTTTGTGCCAGAAACCAAAAAACACTCACTTCATGATAAAATACGTGAGGTGAGAAACATATAAGAACAGGGAGGAAATGATGTGAACACTCGTAAATTGGTTCGGATGTTTATGACTACGCTGGTACTTGGAGGAATAGTCGTCCTCGTGGCCAGTTTCTTTTTCCGACCCGATGCATATAGAGAAGCGATGGACCCTTTTCAGGCTGGGGAGTTTTTCGGAGTTCTTCTCTTTTTCCTGGGGTACGGTTTAATTTTCAGTGTGATAAGTCAAATGGGATTTTTCGCTTATTTAATGATCAACCAGTTTGCGATAGGGATGTTCCGCGGCTTTTGGCGGCCGCTACAGGCATTCCTTATCGTATTTACATTGTTCGATCTCGTTTATTTCCGTTATTTGGCTGATGAGGAGGGGAGTTTATGGGGATATCTTTTAACAGCCGTCGTTCTGTTACTGCTGTCTTATCTTGTAGCGAAACGAAAAGCATACGAAACGAATCCTTCCGCTTTTCTGCCGGCATTGTTTTTCATGGTGGTAATCACTACATTGGAATGGCTGCCGGGTTTGTACCTTGAAGACAGCGCCTATACATGGCTTATGATTATAGGGTTGTTTGTATGTAATACGTATCAGATCCTATTGCTTCACCGTCTTACCGGAACCGTGAAAGAAGCGTAAATGCTCTTTTGCGGTTTTTGTTTAAAAAGTATTCAAAAGGAAACGAAAAAAATCATGAAAAAGTATTGCATTATAAAATGAAATCATGCTATATTATTAATCGTTGTCGGAAAAGAAAACGGCAACCGAACAAAAAAAGCGAAACAAAAACTCAATTATCCATTGACTTTCTGAGGTCAAACTGGTAAATTAGATTTTGTCGCAAAAAAGACATGTAATCGATCTTTGAAAACTGAACAATGTTTTATGCCATGCGTCAATTTTTAAAGCAAGACAACATGAGCTAATCAATCGCTCTTTTATGGAGAGTTTGAT
>NZ_FTOC01000010.1 GCF_900156645.1 Salimicrobium flavidum | reverse complement strand
GATGACACTCTCTATCGTACCAAGGGGGCTTTTTTTATGCATTTGTCATATTCCCCGGTTTATCCTCACATTCTTTCCTTACAGGAATGCTCCTTACAGGAATTATGCTCGGAAAATGAGCAACAATAATTAACCAGCCCCTCCACAAATATTTATTCCCACACCCCTTTTCC
The DNA here is from genome assembly GCF_900156645.1 of Salimicrobium flavidum. GTDB lineage: Bacteria > Bacillota > Bacilli > Bacillales > Halobacillaceae > Salimicrobium > Salimicrobium flavidum. The sequence continues at coordinate 65,087 of NZ_FTOC01000010.1, read as the reverse complement.
CCAGAAAAGAAAGGAAGTCGAAACGTACTGCTTTTCTTACCTTCATTACTTTCCGGTGATTTCTATCTCCTTTCTACGGTCGAGATACCAGGCCTCCATCTTGCGGGCGAACGAAAATGGAATATCATTAATTTTTTCCATCCTTACAGGTGTAGAGCGGTTCACCGTAGTAATCGATGCCACCCGGAAATATCTCTGTAACTTTGTTTGCGAATAAGTCAGTCCGATCACGTTTTTCCTTTTAGTCATAAACATTTTGGTCGTTAGCCCGCCACTCCACCATTGGACCTGATCGTCGGTAACAGCGTATTTCGTATGCGTGTAATCCAGCACGCGTTGCAAAACTACTAAACAGAACAATACGATGATCAAAATCCACCATATCTGTTGTATTTGGAAAAAGTCAGGCTTGAAGTATATCAAAGCAATCGTTGAGACAATCCACAGCCAGCTTGGCGTGAGAAGTTTCACCCATAAAGAGATTAGGGGGAGTTTTTCCAACTCTGCGTCACACCGGTATCCGGGTAATATCTCTTCGATTAACCGATACGCTTCTTTTACCGGCAAAAAGGGATAAAGGGAGTTGATATCAGCTTTTTCGTTACCACCTGCCGGACTACTGGAAGAACTGATGATTTTCACCTCCGCCAGCCCGAAAATCCGTTTCATCAATGACTGGGTTATCTCCAATCCTTGAACCTTTCTTTTCTCAATGGCGAAATAACTTTCATCCAGTACTCCTTTATCTATGTAGATACGTCGATTGTCTGAGGAAATTTGATAGTTTCCGTAGCGGATAAATGTTCTGCTCACTCCAAAGCCGACTGCTATAATCAATGCCAAAGTGGCAATTATAACTATCAGCCAAACGCTCCCGACCACAGCCTGGAAGACACCCTCCATTTCATCTTGGGCCGGTAAAAATGATTCCAGATAATCATAAGCCGCAAAGGTAATCGGAATGATCGCAAGGAAACTTAAACTGGTAAAGCTGGCCTTGATCAGGTCTTTCTTATTAGCAGTAAAGTGGACCACCCGCTCAGGTTTTTGGTACTGTTCCTCATAATCCACCGTTCCCTGCATGGGGTCAATCTCTGATTGGTGTACGGCCTCTTCCCGAGTGGTCTCTTTTACCTTGGTTTCTTCTTGTACTAAATTAACCCAAAAGTCCGCATGCTGTTTGGAAACCACTTCAAAATAAATCGAATCGTCCTCCCCATCCATCGCTGTCTCCAGTGACAGAGAGGTCAATCCGAACAGTTTATGGAAAATGGTCGTTTTTTTCGTTACATTCTGCACTCGGGAAAATGGAATGGTGCTGGATTTCTTCACAAAAATTCCTTTCCGCATATGGAACGTCTGGTTCTCCCAATGATATTTTTCAAAAAACCAGGCCAGAATAATGTAAATGACCCGCCAAAGAATTATTGCTAAAAAAGCATATCTCCCATATTCGAAGAGCCAGGAATCAGATCCTCCGTTCACCACAAATAAAAGGAGAGCAATAAATACGCTGTTCTTAACCAAATTGTAGATACGAAATAAAATCGTTAATGGATGGTACCGCATCATTCATCCACTTCCTTCAGTTTTGCATATTCCGCAATAACCTCCCGGAGACTCAGTGCTATACCTTCTTCCAACCCAGGAATCGTATAGGAGGAGCCCATGGTTTCCACTTTAACGGAGCGCGTGTTATACCGTTTCATTAGCGGTCCCTGAACTGTAGAAACGGATTGAATTTTTGTCATCGGTACAGTCACCCATTCTTTTTTTAACACGCCATAGCTCAACTGCAAGTATTCTTCATTCCACTGGTAACTCCAGTTTCGGTAAAGTAGTTTAGGTTCGACAAACGACCAGAACGTCCCCACCACCGTAAATACCAGTAAAGCAATCAATATCCAGAAAGTCCACGTAGGCCAGGTGAAATAATAGTATAACCAAAACAACCCCGTCAGGATAATTACTGCGATACTATTTATCAATGTATCAGAGATTATTTTCATTTTTGGATAAGCAGGGGATAAGGTACGCTCTAATTTATGATCTACCATGATAATCGCCTCATTTATACAATTTATTCTGCTTGATGTGACTGCTGCATAAGTTAATGCACTAAGAAACCCTGGCAATCACCTGGTTTGCAGGTCATTTATAGCGTTCTAATACTTTTTCCAGCTTTCCATGGCACTTTGTATTATAGTGAGCATGATCCAGTTTTTCTGTCTTAAACTTTCCGATTCTGTGACGTACATCTTTATGATGGATAATTAAGTCCTTGTATTGCTCGTTTTTCAAATAGTCCTGGAACCAGGGATATTTTTTCAACTTTTCTATATTATTTTCTACGTCTTTTTCTGTTACTTCTTTAGTGAATTGGTGATCGACAACTAAAGCTAACAGCTCAAATATTATTCCTAATCCCTGCAAACCTAACCCCTCCCTTATTTTCGTCTAGAAAGACGTTTCAGAAATGAAAAAGGTTTCACTAATCGGGGGATAGTTTGAGATTAACTGTGATTGATCAGTTATACTGAAGTTTATGTATTTTCTTTCACAACCCTTGATTTGCTGGATGGAATTCACCTTTCACAAGATACTGGCCAGTTGAAAGTCTCTCTTGAGGAAATTAAGACGGGAGACTCTGAACAAGCGAAATGGTTATAATCAATGCCGACAAAGATCCTGCAGACAGTAAAGTTATCATTTTTCGCCAATTGATCTCTTTTGAAGGTTTTACAGCTTCTTTGGAAACCGCAATCCATATCATAAGAGAAACTATGGCTACTATAGTAATGAAATCATCAGACATATTTAACACTCCCTTGATTTAAATTTCACACATATTTTTCCGTTAAATATATCCTACATACGAATGAGGAAAATTGAAGTTTCACCATTAGACAAACTTGCCCTTTAGTTCAACAAGAAAATCACCAATATTCTTTAACGTAGCCATAACAATAGAAGAACAACTTTTAATTTTAGGTGCATTTATGCTATCATATAAGCATCGATAATCAGTTGTGGAAGGTAGACATTATGGACAAAAACTTTTTCAGTATTGAATATGCCAAAAGAAATGGAACTGTTCAGAACTTTGAAAATGAGCTTATAGAAAATGCTGAAGAAGAACCTCCTCTACTCATCAAACCAATTACGAGGAATACAACACTAGAGAAGATTTGTAGATGGGGAATTCAATCAAAAGGGAGTGGTAATCATCGAATCCTATATACGATTCACGATTATCACAAAGTTGTTCTTATGCATCATTTTGATAAACAGTACAATGGCGACATTAAGAGAAAAGATATTATTCCAGCTGAGGATGCTTACTTTGAATATTGTGGAGAAAATCCACCGAAGTATCCTATCAAGAAAGGGTGAGGTAGTTGGAAAAAGACTTTGGAGAAAGACTGGCCGGTGTAGTTGGAAAAAAACGCGTTGACGAATTAAAACAAAATGCCCGAGTATCTGCTCAAATAATCAAGGCAAGGCATGAGAAAAAAATAACTCAGCAACAATTAGCTGATGCAGTCGGTGTTGCTAAATCTACTATAGCGAGGATTGAAAGTGGGCTTACCGAACCCCGCGAATCAACCTTATATAGTATTTCACGAGTGTTGAATACTCCTTTAGTTATTGATGGAACGAACGAAGGCGAAGATCTTATCAAATCCTAAGGATATGTGAATTATGCAGAGGGAGGCATTCAGGCCTTCCTTTTTTTATTCTGAGGAAACCTTTGACCTTCACATACTCGATATGAATCCTTAAAATATCGGCTCTGTTATCGTTTGTTGTTGATTTTCGTACCTGCCAGACGAGACTTGCCTCAGGCTTTGACTCTGGACTTTCTGGATTCTCCCTAGGATCGATTCCGGTGATTTCACTTTCATGCTAGTCCTGCAGGCGTCCCCCTTTATAGCTGCCTCGGGTCCTACCCGCCCTTGATCTACGGTAGCGATGTGATTCACTTCTACATTGGTTTGCCTAAACTGATAATTCTTATTGTTATAGGTACCATCTTCAGCAACCAGGTCTGTCATGAACCCTAAGCTGATTTCACGCTTACCGTCATAAATTTTTTCAATAAGTGCCTCGTCCGTAATCGTAAAGCCAACCATAATGTCACCACTTTGGACTTTTGCGTCCGTGTGTGACATCCCTTTCCCATATGCTTTGATGTTCTTCATGTTGACAGGCTCATTAGGGTGGTCGTCAGTGACGGGCTTTGCATTACAAGATTGGACCGTACGATCGGAATAAATGTCACCCGGATGCTTGAGCTCATTTTGAATCGAGCCATCCTCACGTCCATAGGGATAAACCCCCGGCTTGGTCACAACATCCCTAACGGTCAAGTAACCTTCTTCAGTTGCGTTGTAATCTTTAATAAACGCTCGATCAAAACGTTGCTTCTTACTCAAACTCCCCCCTTCAAGCATTAAAAACATACTAAGATTAGTAGTACGAACCAAGGCATTGGTTTGTACTACTATTTTTAATTATAGTAGAGGGGAAGAGTAAGCCGGAGGGCTCTTAGGATCTTGAATTCGTAATAAAAACCGGCTACCTTCACCCACCTTATTCAAGTCAGGTTTGAGTATGTTGGATCCTTGGAGATCGTGTATAAGAAATGAGATTGAATAAGGAGTGGTGAAGCTTCAATCCAGAGGAATGGAGGAGATGTTATGAACCATGTCCTGGCCTTCGATGTCAGTATGGGGAAAAGCTATTTCGTTTTATACAATCCTTTGAAGAAATGCGATCTGGAAAGGGAAGTCATCCATTCCAAGTCTGAATTTCAAGCTCTGCAAGAATTGATCGACAACATAACCGATGTTTATGGAAAACAACCACGCATCGTATTTGAGGCAACCGGCAGTTATTCCAAACCGTTAGAACGCTTCATGCGCGACAATGGCTACGACTATTGTTTATTGAACCCTCTTGAAGCGAAGCTTCAAAGTGACGGTCTGCGGATTCACAAGACCGATCGCAGCGACGCGCATCAGTTAGCCCTGACTCACTTCGCGTATGAACGCCGAATTAAAGAAGAGTCCGGGGATCGCTTCCGTCAATTGAATCAACTCTCCAGGTATTATGAGGAATTGGATGAGGAACTCAGCATTGTCCGAAATAGGTTGCACAGGGCCTTACAAGAGACCTTCCCGTAGATCGAGACGATGTTCACGACCAAGTCGGCACTGTTTCTGAATCTCATCCAACTCTTTCCCCACCCTGACCTGGTGCTTCCCCATTCAAAAACAGTCATTAAGAATAAGTTACTCAAAAACACAGGGAAGAGGATCTCCCCCAAAAAAGCAGAAGAAAAGGCGATCCAGTTATTAGAGGCAGCAAGCAATTCCTACCCTGCCGCCCGCAGCACAGATGTCATCTGTGATCAGGCGCGTATGTATGCGGTTAGATTCCAGGAACTTCTCCACCAGAAGGATGCGTGTATACAAAAGATGACGAAATTAGCCGAACCTCTGGAAGAGTTTCGCATTCTGAGAAGTATCCCTGCCATAGGTGAACATAGTGCGGTGCGCCTCATAGCGGAAATTGGTGATGTAAGGCGTTTTCCTACGCATAAACAGTTGAATGCCTATTGCGGGATTGATATCCGTCGATATCAGTCCGGAAAATTCCTGGCTAAGGATAAGATCAACAAACGCGGGAATAAGCATCTCCGAAAACTTCTGTATATCATCATCTTAAATATGATCAGGAGTCAGCTATCAGGAGACAATCATATCGTTGATTATTATTACAAATTAAAAAAGCAACCCAATAACAAATGTCATAAGGTTGCGGTCGTCGCTTACATGAACAAGCTCCTGAAAACAATATTCTTTTTGGTCAACCAAAACGAGATGTATGATTACAGGCTAGCACCCTGCATCATCTCACCTACATGATACCACAGTCTCTCCCCTTTTGAAATTTAGACATCATGAGGGTTGTTTAGTGTGGCTTAAAATATGATTTCTACTCCTCAAAAAGAGAAGGTCATCTCTTTTGAAAAAATTTCCAGAAATCACTTGACTAATCGTAAGAAAGAGCCCTACCCTTTACGGCGGACTCTATTATCCTCATCATTCACTTTTTCTGTTTTCAAATTCTTTTGCCGTTGCATTAACTGAGAGACTTCCTCGCGCCCCTTAACCGTCGCTCCGTCTTTCCATGTGAACACATTCCCATCTAAATCAGCGTGGCTATCTCTTACACGCTCATCATCGCTATCACGCCAAACAAACTTCTTCATGCCAGCATTAAGATGTCTAGTCCTAGTTAAGTCCCCCAGGATGCTCCCGGATTGGTCTCGTGCTATAAACTTCGCTCTCGTCTTACTTGCTCCTGATGCCTTGCTAATCGCTTCAGCCATTTCATTAATGGATTGACCACGCCGGACACCCTGTAGCACGATGGTTTGGATTTTATCGTGATAGTCTTTATCGATACTTTTAATCCAGCTGACATTTTCACTGACGGCGGATCCCATGAAAGACTCTAACCACGTCTCTCGACCAATAGGGTCAATACCTAGTACCTTCTGCATTTGACCCTTGAAAGTGTCCTTGCTAAAAGCATTTATAGATTTTACAAAGCTATTGGCTAACTCATTTATAGCCTTTGGTGAAAACACAAATTGAGTTGAGAACTCACGATCCTTTTGCAACAGGTTGGTGATTTTAGCAAGAATGTTCTCAAAATCAACGACAAAAAGACCGCTATCCATCTGACGGCGGTATTCATAAATCAAAGGTTTTATTTCGTTGGTAAAAACATTCCACAGATTCTTTCTGTTAAGATCCACAAGCTGACTTTTCCCGGGGTAATAACTGACGGAAATGGCTGTAGGAAAAGAACTCTTTGGCACTTTAGGTTGATTGACCATGGCTATCCCTCGCGTCTTGGATGCTCTTATCCAATTCAGTTAGTTCATCCTCACTGAAGTCTAGCTCGGCACTTAGGGATGATCCTTTGAAGCGCTTTTCACGAACTTCATCGGATGTAATGACTTGGTTTGTAAGATAAATCGCATCCGTTTCAGCAACCTTCTTACGAATTTCGGCATCCGATTGGCTATCTAGTTTCCATAATGGATTGAAGCTAAATGACCAATCGAGCTTGTCTGGATCTAGCCCTCCGAATTCAGGAGAAAAAACATCGTCAATGACATTCATCTTTGAAACCTTCCGAGAAGAAAATGGATGTAAATAGTCTACGGATTTTAGCCTTGCAGTTTCTACTGAATCACTCAATTGAAAGTCTTGGCTTTCAGTCATTCCCAATGCTGTAAAGCCATCTCCTCGAAGTCTTTCGTATCGAACCATGTTCTGAAAGGATTCCTGAGCATTTAAAGCTCTCAGCTTAAGCTCTAACTTCTTTTTTAAGTTCTGGTCCTCAATGTTTAAGGTAATCCATAATATTTTCTAACCTTTCCGTATCAGATTCAACTTGAGGGACATTCACCTCTTTCATACCGACAGAGGCAACGAGTTTAAAAACCAGGCCATCGAAGAATTACTTGAAACCTTTGATATTGATCGTTCCCTGAGTGAAAAAGGATGCCCTTATGACAATGCCGTTGCCGAAGCTACATATAAGGTACTGAAAACGGAATTCATCTATGGAGAAACATTTGAAACGCTTCAGGAATTGGAGCTCGCCTTATTCGATTATGTTCACTGGTACAATAACATCCGCATTCACGGGACGTTAGGCTACCTTACCCCGGCCGCTTATCGCCGGAAACACCTTAACAAAATGGTCTAGTTTTGTGTTGACGATCCAATTTTTTGCGTGCCAGGGTGCATTTGATATAGAAACGCAAATTTATTGAGCTTCCCCTGTTAATTAAATAAGAATTAAGAAGAGGAGAAGACACATAGTGCTTCTCCTCTTCTTAATTGAAAAATCTCCTTTGAAGATATTATATTATGGTATTTCAACCACTGTATCATCTGTATAAACATCAATATCTTGTTATACTTGAAGTACTATCAAGCAGTACAACTCCTGCATCAATATCACGCCCATCTAATTGGGCGTGGTCAGTCCCTACAATCAAATTATTCTGTAAGGTATAGCCTCCATCCGCTTCTAGGCAATGACCTGCAGTAATCAAAAACCACCTAGTATCTTTTCTAGCCACAGAATTAGCGGTGCATCCACCACCATCGTCGATTCTGATACCTCCTCCTAATTTGTTATAGTTTTTAGATCTGCTTATCTCCTCCTTAAAACCAGAGTTCTTTTTGGTCTTCACGAATTTTGTTTTTTTGAATATAGACTTGAAATTGCTTTTTTCAATATTTGATAACTTTTCTTTGTAAAGAACATAAATCACACTTTTATCTGCATCAGGGTCAATACCAGCTAACTTATTCCTCACTGTATTATTGCTTTTCATATAGTCAATCATCTCTTTAGTGAATTTATGTAGCTCTTCTGGTGTGTAGTCTATTTTGTTAAATTTAATCTTTTGTTCCGGGACTGACTTTTGAATTAATTTCTTAATTTTTTTAAAATGTTTATCGTTTTCTTTATAATTAATCACTATTCTACTTTTTTTCCCTTTATATTCCATAGTTACTGAAACATTATTATGAAGAAAATCTGTACCGAATTCCGATACAATAGTATCTTCTACAGTGTCTCTAATAGGTTGAAAATCTTCGGAAATCTTTTTTTCTTCATCATTAATTGTGTTGCCTATTACTTCGAACGAATTTTGTGATGAAGCGCTTACAGAAAAACCAATTAATAATACTAAACAAGAACAAAGCGAAAAAACAACGGCTAATTTGTTGACAAACTTCATTTAACTTCCTCCTTTTTTGAAAATTCTATCATTTATTTACAATTATGTCTAATGAGGGTAAAATACTAAATATAACCTGATTTATATAAAGTTAAGGGAGGGGAGAATAATTAGAATATTTTCTACTTTGATAGTATTACTATCTTCTTTTGCACTATTAACCGGGTGTAATAATGAAAAAACTGATGTCAATAATGAAAATACAGAAATATCAATAGCATCAGAGAGACTATCATTTTCAATTATTTATCCTCAAAAAGTAGAAAAAGGTAAACAATTTTCTGTTAAGGGAGAAATCTCGAATGAATCTGAAAGTCCTATAAAATTAAGTCATGGACGCCCCCCTATGTTATTTAGTGTCGCAAACCAGGAAATTTCACGTGGAGAAGATATTCAACTAACAACGAACCTTGCCCCTAAACAGTCTCTTCATTATGAAGCAACCTTTACAATTAGTAAGAAAGGAACATACAACTTAATTGCTAGAACCTCTTCTTTAGAGATAAATGGTCAAATGATTGATGGAAAAGGTAACAAAGACTATATAGAAGAAGATATGTCGAAAACATTTAAAAAACTTGAAAAAGCAAAGCTCTCTCTTGATTCAATGAAAATCGAAGTAGTGGATTAATGTTCTAGGAAAGCTTCTTTCACACTATCGGATTTCATCTTGATTATTCAGTGAACATCTTTTCAATACTTTTTTCGTTTATACGCGCTTTTCACCCATTTAGTTTCCATATTCCTTTGTTTTGTTGTTTTGCTTGTTCTTCGGCTTCTCGGTAAGCGCCTAGTCTTTCATAATCATCATAGACGTACGCTATCTCGGCATCCCCTTTTTCTAGCAACATTTTGTTGAGATCACGGCCATCGGGGAGCTCTATGTAACCCAACAGTCTATCGTACTTGTCCCGCTTGTCTCCATCGAAGACAATAGTAATCAGGCTTCCCCCGGGGACATGCTCCTTTACGAATGCACTAGCTTCTTCTCCGTAAGGCATAGGGTCATTTTCGTACTCACCAGTGGATTCCGGAGAATCAATGCTCAAAAAACGCACACTATCACCGTTGACTAACTTGATCGTGTCGCCATCCACAACCTAATCGACACGCTGCGTGGTCGATGTTTCTTCCGTGAAAAAGTTATTAGCATTATCAAGAATCCATTCTTCCGTATCCGCTTCAAAATCAGATATTTCTTGACCCAGCTCTCCTTTTACACCATCAAGTAGCCCTTCCCCCTGGTCCTTCACGTTTTCTATAGAATCATTCGGTGAGCTTCCCGGCACAATCTCTTGATTGCATCCAGCCATCAAAAATATAGCTGCAGTCCCGAATTATTCAAAGGTATGAATAATTCGGGATGACGAATACTTATTACAGATTAATGATTCTTACGGGGGAAGCGTTGACCATTTCTCAATAAAACACAACTTATCATTCTATATTGAGGACAGTGGTTGGAGAGTTAACTCCATAGATGCCGACCATAACTTAGTTTATTCTGGTGATGACCTTAAAGATACAAAGCCAGATGAAACTGACTCCCATGAGTACGACGTGACACTTGGTTACCCTTACCAATTTCAAGTTACAGCTTCATTTGACGATGATGTGAAAATTGAAAAGTATGTACAAACTACTGAAGAGTGGGTCGATTGGAATGTTACAGATTACGGAATAGAACCTGCGGATGTTATTGAATTCGGAAGTGGTTGGACAGGGCAGCGGTTCGCCGCTACTGAGATTCACACACAGGTTCAATTTAGATCAGGAATAGATGTTGTATCATATGCGGAACACGAAATCAGTGTCTTTGCAGATGCAGAAGACGAACTATAAAAAAAGAAACTGGGCCAAAAGTTAATCTCATAAGAAAAAATCCGAACAATTTATTATCGGATTTTTTCTATATTCAGTCCATTGAATTATTATGGAAGAAAAATACTTGGCTTTCCATCGACACGGCCTCAGCTAAATGCATCAAGGACCTCTTGATTCATTGGATCTTCAGCGCGTGTTGTTCTCACAGGAGTCTTCGTGGTTTTCTTCCATTACTCATGAGAACCGATTATTCGTGTTGTCCCGGACTCTTTTTTTAAATTTTATCTCTCCTATTAACCAGCTTCCAATCCAGGAATCGTATAGGAGGAACCAATGGCCTCTACTTTAACGGAGCGAGTGTTATACCGTTTCATTAGCGGTCCCTGAACTGTAGAAACGGATTGGATTTTTGTCATTGGTACTGACACTCATTCTTTTTTTTAACACGCCATAGCTTAACTGCAAGTATTCTTCATTCCACTGGTAACTCCAGTTTCGGTAAAGTAGTTTAGGTTCGACAAACGACCAGAACGTCCCCACCACCGTAAATACCAGTAAAGCAATCAATATCCAGAAAGTCCACGTAGGCCAGGTGAAATAATAGTATAACCAAAACAACCCCGTCAGGATAATTACTGCGATACTATTTATCAATGTATCAGAGATTATTTTCATTTTTGGATAAGCAGGGAATAAGGTACGCTCTAATTTATGATCTACCATGATAATCTCCTCATTTATAATAATTTTTTCTGCGTATTGTGACTGCCGCATAAGTTAATGTAGGCAGAATTATGGCTGGGTAATCATCTGCAGTCACAAATCAGTTATAGCGTTCTAAAACTTTTTCCAGTTTTCCATGGCACTTAGCATTATAGTGAACATGATCCAGTTTTTCCGTCTTAAACTTCCCGATTCTGTGACGCACATCTTTATGATGGGTAATCAACTCCCTGTATTGCCCGTTCTTCAAATAGTCCTGGAACCAGGGATATTTTTTCAACTTTTCTATATTATTTTCTATATCTTTTTGTGTTACTTCTTTGGCGAATTGGTGGTCGACAACGAACATTAACAGCTCAATTATAATTCCTAATCCCTGCACACCTGTCCCCTCCCTAATCTTCTGTTAGAATGACGTTTTAAATATGAGAAAGGTTTCACTCGATGCGGGAAGAGTTTGGGATTGCCCTTAGTTGATCAGTTATTTCTGAATATATATGTAAATTATTTCCTAACCCTATATTCGCTAGCTGGTTTTCACCTTTCTCCATTATACTGGCCCGTTGAAAATCTCTATTCAAGGACTTAAAACGGTAGACTCTGAGCAAGCGAAACGGTTAGAACAAATGCCGATAAAGATCCCGCGGACAGTAAAGTTATCATTTTTCGCCAATTTATTTCTTCAGAAGGTTTTACAGCCTCTTTGGAGATCGCAATCCATATTACAAGAGACACTATGGCTACTATCGTAATGACATCATCAGACATATTTAATACCACCTTGAATTAGATTCATCTAAATTTCTACACGCATCATTCCATTAAATGTAACTTATATACGAATGAGAAAAATCTAAGTTTCACTATTAAATAAAACTCTTCTTCAATTTTAAGAAGAAACTACCAATATTCTTTAACGTAGACATAACAATAAAGAACACTCTTTTCTTTCAAGTACAGTTACACCGCTTTCAGCAACCGTATGTATCAAAAAACCTCCCGGGATTTCTGAAATCCCGGGAGGCTTCGTTAAACCTTTTTGGCTATATCCGTTCTGTAATAGAAATCATCGTTATCCGCAAAAGATTCAAGCTCCTGGTAAACGACCTTCCTCGCTTCTTCATGATCAGATCCGACAGCTCCGGCCATCAGGACCCGGCCGCCATTACCGACGAAAGCCTCTCCCTGTTGTCTGACACCGGCGTACGTGAAACAGCCGCTGCCGTGTCCATGATCAGGAAGGAGGTTCCCTTTTTCATAAGCGCCAGGATATCCGGCGGAGGCGAGAACTACACCGACCGAGCACTCGTCCCTCCATGCAAGACGGGGATCGACGTCATTCGTAACATCTTCGATCACCTGGATAAGATCGTTTTTCAAAAGCGGGAGTACTACCTGAGTCTCCGGGTCTCCGAATCGTGCGTTGAATTCGATGACCTTCACTCCTGTTTCCGTTTCGATAAGACCGGCATATAAAATTCCCTGGAACGGCCGTCCTTCCTGTTGCATCGCTTTCGCTACAGGAATAAGGATATCATTTACCGCTACATCCACTTTTTGATCAGAAAGGTCCGCTACCGGAGCGAACGCGCCCATGCCGCCGGTGTTCGGCCCCTCATCGCCGTCATACGCCCGCTTATGATCGCGCGCCGGAAGCATAGGATACACCTTCTCCCCTTCCACGAACGCCATCAGGGAAAATTCCTTCCCGTCCAGAAACTCTTCGATTACGACTTCATGTCCAGCACTACCGAATTTGTCCCCTTCGAGCATCGAGGAGACTGCTTCTTTCGCTTCCTGGGTCGTGGAAGCGACGACTACACCTTTGCCGGCAGCGAGGCCATCCGCTTTCACTACAATCGGGGCTCCCTTTTCTTCGATATAGGCGTGAGCTTTTTCTATATCCGTGAAAGCTTCATAATCGGCTGTCGGAATGTCGTATGCTTTCATCAATTTTTTTGCAAACCGTTTGCTGCCTTCGATCAACGCTGCCGATTTATCAGGACCGAAAACGTTGAGCCCCTGCTTTTTGAATACATCGACGACTCCCTCTGATAAAGGGTTCTCCGGACCTACAATCGTCCAGTCGATGTTTTTCTCTATCGCATAGCTGGCGAGTGCGTCAAAATCCGTTTCCGGAATATCAACGAGTGTCGCTTCTTCCATTCCGTCGTTGCCGGGAGCGACGAAAACATTGTGCTGATGCCGGGTCAATTTCTGGACGAGGCTGTGCTCCCGTCCTCCGCTGCCGATGATTAAAACGTTCATAGGCGCCTCCTTTTAGTGTTTAAAATGACGCATTCCTGTAAATACCATGGCGATTCCGTGTTCATTACATGCGTCGATCGAGTCCTGGTCACGCTTCGAGCCTCCGGGCTGGATGATCGCTTTGATTCCTGCTTGGGCCGCCGTTTCCACCGTGTCCGGCATCGGGAAAAACGCATCGGATGCCATCACCGCTCCTTCTGCTTTCTGGCCGGCCTGCTCAAGAGCAATACCTGCTGCACCGACACGGTTCATCTGCCCCGCACCGACTCCAAGTGTCCGGTCGTTCCCGGCGACGACGATTGCATTCGACTTCACGTGCTTGACGACACTCCAGGCCAGTTTCATATCCTCGAGCTCTTGTTCCGTCGGAGCCCGGTCCGTCGCCGTCTCAAGTTCCACCTGATCGAGCGTCCCTTTATCCTTATCCTGGATGAGAAGCCCGCCGCGTACACTGACAGTTTTCTGCTTCGCCCTATCCTCGACAGACGCATCCACCTTCAGAATCCGTACGTTTTTCTTTTTCGTTAAAATCTCGAACGCTTCCTCCTCATAGGAAGGAGCCATGATGATTTCGAGAAAAATACCGCTGAGCTGTTCGGCCGTTTCCTTATCCACGCTACGGTTCAAGGCGACGATGCCACCAAAAATCGACACAGGGTCGGCTTCGTATGCTTTGCTGAAAGCTTCGGATATTGTATCCGCTTTTCCGACACCACAAGGATTCATATGCTTCACGGCGACAGCAGCCGGCTCTGCAAATTCAGCCACCACTTCTAGAGCCGCATTGGCGTCCTGGATGTTGTTGTAGGATAACTCCTTCCCATGCAGCTGTTCGGCGTAAGCCAGAGATCCTTTGTCCTCTTTCACTTCTTTGTAGAAAGACGCGGACTGGTGCGGGTTTTCCCCGTATCTGAGCCCCTGGACGCGCTCATACGTTTTCGTCACGGTCTCCGGGTTCTCTTCCCCGGTGAGTTCCGTGAAATACTCGGCGATCAGTGCATCGTAGTGAGCAGTATGGCGGAACACTTTCGCTGCAAGCTCACGACGCAACTCATAAGAAAGGTCCCCCTGTGCCAACGCTTCCGTCACCCGACTGTAATCGGAAGGGTCGGTAATGACAGCGACGTCTTCAAAGTTCTTCGCTGCCGACCTGAGCATCGTAGGACCGCCGATGTCGACATTTTCAATCGCTTCCTGCTCCGAGACTCCTTCTTTCGCAATCGTCTCTTTGAACGGATATAAATTCACGGCCACGAGGTCGATGGTGCCAAGGCCGAGTTCTTTCAGCTGGTTCTGATGTTCCTCATTGTTGCGCTTGGCCAACAGACCGCTATGTACGGCAGGGTGGAGCGTTTTCACGCGTCCGTCCATGATTTCCGGAAACTCTGTAATTTCGGAAATCGAACGGACTTCCACTCCCGCTTCTTCGATGATCCGCTTCGTACCTCCGGTGGAAATGAGTTCATATCCGAGAGATTTCAATTCTTTCGCAAATACGTCCAGCCCCTCTTTATCTGAAACGCTCAGTAATGCTCGCTTTGTCATACTTTCCCTCTCCTTTCACGAGCTCTCCCACCACTTTCGGGTAGAGGACATGCTCGACCTTCTGAATTCTTTGTTGCACGGTTTCCTTTGTGTCTTCCGCTTCGATCCGCACTTCCTGCTGCTCGAGAATCGGTCCGGTGTCCATTCCCTCATCTACAAGGTGAACGGTCACTCCTGTCACTTCCACCCCTTCATCGAAAGCCTGTCCCACCGCATCTTTACCAGGAAACGCCGGCAATAGTGAGGGGTGGACGTTAAGAATACGGCCTTCAAAAGGAGTGAGCAGCGTCGTACCGATCAGTCTCATAAACCCGGCGAGCACGATCCATTCGATGTCGTGTTCCCGACAGGCACCGAGGATCACCTGTTCATAGGCGGCTTTTCCATTGAAGTCAGACGGTTGGAAGGAGAGTACTTCAATCCCTCTGGTTTTCGCCTTCTCTACAGCCTTCGAAGAGGGTTTGTCGCTGACGAGGAGGGACACTTCGCCTTCCACCTCTCCCCGGTCTATCGCACCGAGAAGGGCATCGAGATTCGTACCGGTTCCTGAGGCGAATACTGCTATATTCGTCATAGAATATCCACTCCCTCCGCAGCAGTCACTTCACCGATGATGACTGCCCCTTCGACAGTTTCCACCGCTTTTTGAGCATCCTCTTCCGTAACAGCAATGACCATACCGATGCCCATATTGAACGTGCCGTACATATCCTCATCCGTCAACTTACCGTAGTGCTTCAGAAACGGGAAGATCTCCGGTGTCGAAAATCGTGATACGTCTATTTTAGCACCAAGTCCTTCCGGCATCATCCGGGGAATGTTCTCATAAAATCCTCCCCCTGTGATGTGGGCGATCCCGTGCAGATTCGTCCGCTGTCTCAGCGTCTGTATATCTTTCACATAAATAGCCGTAGGGGTAAGGAGAACATCACCTAAGGGAGCGGAGAGAGAATACTTCTCTTCGAGTGATAATCCGTTTTGTTCCACAATGGCACGTACGAGTGAAAAACCGTTGGAATGGACGCCGGAAGAAGGGAGTCCGACGAGAACATCCCCTTCTTCTACATCATCCCCGGTAATCAGCTTCTGTTTATCGGCCATACCGACCGTAAATCCGGCCAGGTCGTACTCGGAGCTGTTATACATTCCCGGCATCTCCGCAGTTTCCCCGCCGATCAGGGCACACCCGGCCTGTTTACAACCTTCAGCGATTCCCTTCACGATCGCCTCGATGACATCCGGGTCGTTTTTCGCGCAGCCGATATAGTCGAGAAAGAGGAGCGGATCCGCTCCCTGTGCCGCAATATCATTGACACACATGGCTACGAGATCCACTCCGATCGTATCGTGTCTGTCCATCTCAAAAGCGAGCTTCAGTTTCGTGCCCACTCCGTCTGTACCGGTAACGAGTACGGGCTCGTCATAGGCATGACCACTGATGTCGAACAGACCTCCGAACGAACCGAGTCCTCCCATCACTTCTTCGCGATGCGTCGAGGAGACATGTTTTTTCATACGCTCTACTGCTTCATAGCCGGCTTCTACATCAACTCCGGCCCGTTTGTACGCTTCACTCATATAAGCTACTCCTTTTCGTATGGGGGTATCGTGGAAGGGAATATTTCCGTCGGATAGTTCCCTGTAAAGCAGGCTTGACAACTCCCATGCTCCATAGATTCTTCACCATCATGAATCGCTGATTCGAGGCCATCGGTACTCAGGAAGTATAAAGAATCCGCCCCGATTTCCTCTCTCATCTCCTCGATCGAATGATTAGCCGCGATCAGCTCTCCGGAGGTGGAGGTGTCAATCCCGTAATAGCAAGGGTTTTTGAGCGGAGGCGACGCGATACGTACGTGTACTTCCGTAGCCCCGGCTTCTTTCAGCATCTTGACGATTCTCCGGCTCGTCGTTCCCCGCACGATAGAATCGTCCACCATGACGACACGTTTCCCTTCTACAATCCCGCTTACCGCGGATAATTTCATTTTCACCCCTTGTTCCCTCAGTTCCTGGGAAGGCTGGATGAACGTACGTCCGACGTACCTGTTCTTGATCAAACCGAGTTCGTAAGGGGTCGAGGACGCTTCCGCGTACCCGATGGCCGCGGAGATGCTGGAATCAGGGACCCCGGTCACTATATCCGCCTCCACGTATGCTTCTTTCGCCAAGTTTTTGCCCATCGTTTTCCGTGACGCATGCACATTTTTCCCGTCTAAGTTGCTATCGGGTCTGGAGAAATAGACGTATTCCATGGAACAAAGGGTGCGCTGTATGGGTGCGGAGAAACTCTTCACCCGCATTCCGTCCTCATCGATTATGATCAGTTCTCCCGGCTTCACGTCACGGACGTGGGTGGCACCGATGACGTCGTAAGCACAAGTTTCCGAAGATACGATGTAGGCATCTCCGAGCTTTCCGATTGATAAGGGACGGATACCGCGCGGGTCCATCGCCACGTACATGCATTTTTCTGTCAATATCGCGAGTGAATACGCACCCTTGATCATCGTCAGTGCCTGGGCGATCGCCTCTTCTTTATTTATGTGCCCCGCCCGCTGGATCAGATGGGCGATCACTTCCGTATCCGACGTCGTCTGCAGGATACTCCCCTGAGCTTCCAGCTGACTCTTCAACCCTTGGGCATTCACAAGATTACCATTGTGAGCGAGCGCCATGCTTTCGGTCTGGGAGCGGAAAAGCAGCGGCTGGATATTCTCATAACCACCATCCCCTGCCGTTGCGTAGCGTACGTGTCCCACACTCGCATGACCGGTCAGGTCATCCAGCTGGCTCTGGGTGAAAACATCGTTGATCAGCCCGTGACCCTTCGCAGCATGTACCTTCGTTCCGTCCGTCGTTACAATACCGGCGCCTTCCTGTCCCCGGTGCTGAAGAGCATGAAGTCCATAATACGTCAACTGCGCGGCATCCGGATGTCCAAAAACCCCGAATACGCCACATTCTTCATTCAGCCCTCTGATTTCACCATGCATGGAATAGCTCCTTTCCAATCCGCTTTTAGCGTTTGTATCGGTTCATCGATGACGGTAGCGCCGTTTCTGATGATATGAAACCTCCCGTGTTCACTGGCCTTGCCGAGGAACTTAGCTTCAGGTATAAGCTCTTCAAGCTGCCCGGCGTCCTCCGGTGTTACAGAGAGGAGGAAACGGGACTGCGTTTCAGCAAAAAGTTCCGTCACTACGTCTCCGTGGATTTCGACTTCACAGCCGAGATCTTCTTTGAAAAGAGTTTCTGCCAGGGCCACGGATAATCCGCCTTCCGCAAGGTCGTGAGCCGAGGAAACGACTCCTTCTCTTATAGCTTCCAATACCTGCTGCTGTCTTCTGTGTTCCGTTTCCAGATCAAGCTCCGGTGCCTGTCCGTAATGCTTTCCTTCGAGCATTCCCTGCAGTTCGCTTCCTCCGAATTCCGGACTCGCTCCACCTACTACATAAAGCAGATCCCCGGCCTGTTTCACATCCGAAGTCGTAATGTGGGCCGTTTCCCGGACGAGTCCGACCATTCCGACCACCGGCGTCGGATAGATCGCATGCCCGCCGAACGCTTCGTTGTAAAGGGAGACGTTCCCGCTTATGACCGGAGTATAGAACTTCGTGCACGCTTCACTCATGCCGCGCACCGCTCCTTCCATCTGCCAGTACACTTCCGGATTCTCCGGAGACCCGAAGTTCAGTCCGTCCGTAATCGCGAGCGGCTCTCCCCCTGAAACGACGATGTTACGGGCAGCTTCAGCGACAGCTATCTTCCCTCCCGTTTCCGGGTCGAGATAAATGTACCGGGAATTGCCGTCGGTCGTCATCGCTACAGCTTTGTCCGTTCCTTTGATACGCAGGACTGCCGCGTCGGAACCGGGTTTCACGACAGTATTCGTCTGGACCATGGAGTCGTATTGATCATAGACCCACTCCTTACTGGCGATCGTCGGCTGTTTCAGCAGAGACCGCAACACGTTTCTCGGATTCCGTATTTCAGGAACATAGGACTGACGCTGTGATTGTTGAAAATAAGCGGGCTCTCTTGATTCCGGCTGGTAGACAGGAGCGTCTTCCGCCAGTCCGTCTACCGGCACATCGGCCACCACGTCTCCCTGGTGTTCAAGAACGAACCGTTTGTCATCCGTCACTTCTCCGACCGCCACAGCTTCGAGGCCGTACTTTTCGAACACGGCCGCTATTTCTTCTTCCCGTCCTTTTTCCACGACGAGCAGCATCCGTTCCTGGGACTCCGACAGCATCATTTCGTAAGGGGTCATCCCCGTTTCACGCTGAGGAATCCAGTCGAGATTCATTTTCAACCCGGTACCGGCTTTACTGGCCATTTCACTCGCGGAGGAGGTCAGTCCGGCTGCTCCCATATCCTGAATACCTACAAGAGCGTCGTGATGGATCACATCGAGACAGGCTTCAATCAGGAGTTTTTCCATGAACGGGTCACCGACCTGAACAGAAGGACGTTTCGATTCACTGTCTTCGCTCAATTCCTCAGAAGCGAAAGTAGCTCCGTGGATACCGTCTCTGCCGGTTTTCGCTCCGGCGTACATGACTGTATTCCCTACACCTTTCGCTACCCCCTGTTGCACATCGCCATGATCGATCAGCCCGACACACATCGCGTTGACGAGAGGATTACCGTTATAGGCATCATCGAACTGCACCTCGCCGCCGACAGTCGGTACTCCGACACAATTTCCGTATCCGGAAATCCCATGTACCACTTCCCTGAACAGGAATTTCACCCTCGACTGCTGAAGGGACCCGAAGCGCAGCGAATTCAGGATAGCGATCGGTTTCGCCCCCATGGAAAATACGTCACGCAAAATCCCGCCGACGCCAGTAGCAGCACCCTGGTACGGTTCGACCGCAGAAGGGTGGTTGTGACTTTCAATCTTGAAAACCACCGCCTGATTATCCCCGATATCGACGACTCCCGCTCCTTCACCAGGACCTTGCAACACGTGTTTTCCTTCCGTCGGGAACTGCTTCAGCAATGTCTTGGAATGCTTATAACTGCAGTGTTCCGACCACATCACCGAAAAAATTCCGAGTTCCGTATAGTTCGGTGCGCGTCCGAGAAGTCTTTTGATATGAAGAAATTCTTCTTCGGTCACTCCCATTTCTTTATACACCTGTTCCTGTTCGATGACTTCCGGACTGATTTCAGTTACCAACGGCATGTGTCTCCCTCCAGTTCTTCACTATCGATTCGAATAGACGCACTCCATCTTCATTCCCGAGCAGCTCTTCTACAGCTCTCTCCGGGTGCGGCATCATCCCTAGTACGTTCCCTTGTTCATTCGTAATCCCTGCAATATCCGCAGTAGACCCATTCGGGTTATTTCTGTACGTGAATACGATCTGATCGTTCGCCTTCAATGTCTCCAATGTCTCTTTGTCACAGTAGTAATTCCCTTCTCCATGGGCGATCGGCAGAGAAATCGTTTCTCCCGTTCCATACTGCGAAGTGAACATCGTTCTGTTATTCCGGATATCCAGACTTTCTTCGTGGCACATGAAAGTCAGATCCCTGTTTCTGAGCATGGCTCCCGGCAGTTCTTCCATCTCCAGAAGGACCTGGAAGCCGTTGCAGACGCCGAGAACCGGCTTGCCGGAAGCGATGAACGTCTTCACCTGATCGATGACCTTCGATACCGAAGCGATCGCGCCAGAGCGAAGGTAATCTCCATAGGAAAATCCGCCAGGAAGCAGCACACCGTCATACGCTTCGAGCTCCGCCTCCTTGAACCAGACCATTTCCGCTTCTTCGCCCAGCACACCGGAAACAGCGTGATACATATCTTCGTCACAGTTCGAACCTGGAAACACAATAACCGCAAATTTCACTAGACGACCTCCTCAATGGTATACGTATAATCTTCGATGACCGGATTAGCAAGCAGACGGCGGCACATTTCCTCGATCTTCTGTTCCGCATTCTCCCTGTTCTCAAGTTCCACCTGCATATACTTCCCGACACGGACGTCATTGACGCCGTCATAATCAAGGTCCTTCAGCGATTGCGAGATCGCTTTCCCCTGCGGGTCCAGGACCGCTTCTTTCAATGTGATATATATATTCACTTTGCACATGTCGAATCCTCCAGTCGTTGTAGAATTTTCTCGTATACAGGAACGAGTTCTCCCGTCCCTTCACGGAAGACGTCTTTATCCATTTTCTCTCCGGTTTCCCTGTCCCAGAGCCGGCAGGTATCCGGTGACACTTCATCCGAGAGAATGATGTCTCCGTTTCCGGTGCTTCCGAATTCCAGTTTGAAATCGACCAGCGATAAGTCGCAATCTTCAAAAATTTCACGCAATACGTCGTTCACTTCGAGCGCCTTCTCCTTGATTTTCATCAATTCTCCCGGGGTGATGTCAGCCAGCAGCAAAGCGTGGCGATCATTGATCAGAGGATCGTCGAGTTCGTCATTTTTATAATATAGTTCGAGCAGTGGCGGAGTGAGCGCAGTCTTTTCTTCTATACCTATGCGTCGCACCAGGCTTCCGGTCGCGATGTTACGGACTACTACTTCGAGCGGAATGATAGCGGTTTTTCTCACCAGTTGTTCCGTGTCGCTCAGCCTTTCCAGGAAATGGGAGGATACCCCTCTTTCATCGAGTTTTCGGAAAATTTCCGAGGAAATACGGTTGTTCAGTTCTCCTTTCCCACGGAAAGACTCTTTCTTCTTGCCGTTGAAAGCCGTTGCGTCATCTTTATATGCAAGCAGCAGCTCTTCTTGATTGTCCGTGGAAAATACCCGTTTCGCTTTGCCTTCATACATCAGTTCTTGCATCGTTCCACCTCCGGTATAGTAATCCCCTAAAAGGGGAGGCACCCGCCTGATGCGGGCGCTTAACGCTTAAGATAAACCGATCCGTTCAAAAATCCGGTCGACGTTTTTCAGATGATGCCGATAATCGAAGCATGCCTCGAGTTGCTCCGCCGAAAGGACGGAAGTGATCTTTTCATCCGCTTCGACCAGCTCCCTGAAAGGAACACCGCGTTCCCATGCGTCCATCGCTTTCGGCTGCACGAGGTCGTAGGCTTCTTCGCGTACCATTCCTTCATCGATCAACGTAAGCAGGACACGCTGGGAGAAAATCAACCCGTAGGTCTTCTCCATATTCTCTTTCATCCGGTCCGGGAATACGGTGAGATTCTTCACGATGTTACCGAAACGGTTCAGCATGTAATTGAGTCCGATCGTAACGTCCGGAAGAATGATCCTTTCCGCCGAGGAGTGGGAGATGTCCCTCTCATGCCAAAGGGCGACGTTCTCATGAGCCGTGACCATATCGCCACGCAATACACGCGCCATGCCCGTCATGTTTTCGGAACCGATCGGATTGCGTTTATGTGGCATCGCGGAGGACCCTTTTTGACCCTTGGCGAAATACTCCTCCACTTCCCGCGTTTCCGTTTTTTGAAGATTACGGATTTCAATGGAAATTTTCTCGATGGAAGCGGCGATAAGCGCAAGCGTGGACACATAGTTAGCGTGACGATCCCGCTGCAATGTCTGTGTGGAAACAGGCGCGGCTTCTAGACCCAGCTTCCCGCAGACGTATTCTTCGACATACGGATCGATGTTCGCATACGTTCCGACAGCGCCGGATAGTTTTCCGACTTCCATCTGCTTCACAGCGAGGTCGAATCTTTCCAGGTGACGTTTCATCTCTTCATAGTAAAGTGCCATCTTCAGACCGAATGTCGTCGGCTCGGCATGGACTCCGTGTGTCCGGCCCATCATGACCGTATGTTTATGTTCTTTCGCTTTCTCCCCGAGGATGTCGATGAAATTCACGATATCCCGGCGCAATATGTCGTTCGCCTGTTTCAATACATACGACAAAGCAGTATCGACGACATCTGTCGAGGTAAGTCCGTAGTGCACCCATTTCCGTTCCTCGCCGAGCGTCTCCGAAACGGCGCGGGTGAACGCTACGACGTCATGCCTTGTTTCCGCTTCGATTTCCTCGATTCTTTCTACATCAAAGCCTGCGTTTTTCCTGATTTTCTCCACATCTTCTTTCGGGATAATTCCGAGTTCGCTCCATGCTTCACAGGCTAAAATCTCGACCTCAAGCCAGGCCTGATAGCGATTCTCTTCGTCCCATATCTTTCCCATCTCTTCTCTCGTATAGCGTTCAATCATTCCATCTCCTCCTTACCAACTCTTCATCCAGGCAGGTTCGCCCGTTTTTATGTCATCCAGGGACGACCCTATTATCGTAACATGCCCCATTTTTCTCTGGGGACGTGATTCATGCTTTCCGTAATCGTGCACGTGAACCTTATCCTCCGGAAGAGAATGAAAAAGAGATTCACGATGCCTCCCCAGTACGTTGATCATTTTGGCTGCCGGGAACGTGTGAACCGGTAGAAGCGGAAGCCCGCATAGCGCCCGGATATGCTGTTCGAACTGGGAGACGTTACACGCTTCGATCGTGTAGTGTCCGGAGTTATGAGGGCGGGGGGCCATTTCATTGAAATAAATCTCTCCGTCACTTACGAACCATTCCACAGCAAACGTTCCGACAACGCCAAGCTCAAGCGCGAGCGCTTTTGTCTGCTCTTGGATGCTCGTCTGCTGCACTCCACTGATGGATGCCGGCACGGTAGTCGTGAACAACACCTGATCCTTATGGACATTCTCCGCCACCGGGAAGAACGATATGTTTCCTTCCTGGTCACGTGTGAACACCTGGGAAACTTCTTTATCAATATTCAGCCACTTTTCGACAATGTATCTATGGTCACCTATCTCTTTTTCCACTTCCTTCAGATCCGCGTCCTCTCGGAGAAGGAATTGACCTTTCCCGTCGTACCCGCCGCTGATCGTCTTCATGACAGCCGGGTACCCGATATCTCGGACAGCTTGCTTCACTTCAACATACGTCTGAACGATCCGGTAGGCTGGCACGTTAATATTCGCCTTTTCAGCAAATCCCTTTTCTTTTTCCCGGTTCTGCGAGACGGAAAGAGATAAGGAGCCCTGGGGAAGCTTTCCTTTTTTCTCGAAAAATCGCGATACTTCCTCATCCACGTTTTCGAATTCATACGTGACGACATCTGACCAGGTGCCGAGTTCTTCAGCGGCCGCCCCGTCATCATAGGCTGCTTCGATATGAACATCCGCCACTTGGGCAGCCGGACAGTCAGGAGTCGGGTCGAGCACAGCTACACGGTACCCCATATGCTTCGCTGCTGTCGCCATCATACGTCCGAGCTGTCCGCCTCCGAGAATCCCGATCGTCTGTCCCGGTTCAATCACGTTCATGGAGGTCCCTCCTCATTTCTTCGACTTTATCTTTCAGTCCCTGTTTGTAGTCCTCCAGGGAGCGGGCGACTGTGTCATCAAAGCTACCGATCATCTCTGCAGCCAGGATCCCTGCGTTTTTCGCCCCGGCTTTTCCGATCGATACGGTAGCTACCGGTACTCCTCCGGGCATTTGAGCTATGGATAGAAGCGAATCCATCC
This sequence comes from Salimicrobium flavidum, assembly GCF_900156645.1. Classification (GTDB taxonomy): domain Bacteria; phylum Bacillota; class Bacilli; order Bacillales; family Halobacillaceae; genus Salimicrobium; species Salimicrobium flavidum. The sequence continues at coordinate 40,387 of NZ_FTOC01000010.1, read as the reverse complement.
CGTTCAGCGCTTTGGACTCCACGGGAACGCCGATCACCGGAAGTGTGGTTTTCGATGCCACCATCCCCGGGAGATGAGCCGCTCCCCCGGCTCCCGCTATGATTACGTTCAGCCCGTTTCTTCTTGCTTCCTCTGCGTAGCGGAACATGTCCTCCGGTGTGCGATGAGCGGAAATGATCTCTTTCTCATAATCCACACCCAGCTCTTCAAGCACTTTGCACGCCTCTTCCATAATCGCCCAATCCGAAATGCTTCCCATGATCACACCGACTTTTGCCACTACCTCGTCCTCCTATCCAAGAAAAGTTCTTAGCGCCTGATCATCCCCCGAAGTATAAGTCGGGGTTTTGAATGCGGTGGTTTTCCTCATTCTGAATCACGGCTTATATCTTTCTGGGGGGATAGGCGCCTAAGACTAGCCCTGATTGTTTCACCATAAAAAAATCCTGCGACCCTTCTCCCTACAAGAGAGGAGGGTCCACAGGACATACGTCACCCGTGTTTCTCCCCTCATAGTCCAGTCATTTACGGAGACCGGGTAGAGACGAACGATCCGTATCATCGTTCTATATGAGGTTCGTATTATCCGTTTTTCTATCCAAAGCATAACAACTCTATCAATATAATGTCAACAAAATACGAATTATTTAAAATTTTAACATTTTAATGTTCGGTTTTTACTGTGATTTCTTCGCTTCAAAGACGATTCTTCTTCCAGTCGGTTCCATTTCCCCGTCTTTTTCCTGGAAAACCGGTTCTTCGTTACGACGGATAGGCATATACCCTTCCTCACTTATGCGCGCGAGGCACTGATCGATCGTTTCCCCTTCTTCCACTTCAAAACGTTTTTTACCATTTTCCTTTTTCTTCTTTGCCATATCCCATCTTCCCTTCCTCTGGTCTTTCCCTCAGTATACAGCCTATCAGGGATCAAGCCAAAAAGATGAAGTAAAGGATGAAGATGGAGAAAAGCCCATACATGATCGGGTGAATTTCTTTGATCCTTCCTTTCAGGAGCATCGTAATCGGGTAGAAAATGAAACCCATCGCTATCCCTGTAGCGATACTGTATGTAAGCGGCATCGCTATAATGACGAGAAACGCCGGGACCGCGATCTCAAATTGATCCCACTCGATAGCTTTCAGTGATGAAGCCATCAGTACACCGACGATGATCAGTGCGGGAGCCGTCACTTCAGCGGTGATGATACCGAGTAATGGGGAAAAGAACAGCGCGAGCAGAAAGAACAGCGCCGTAACGACGGAAGTGAAACCCGTCCGTCCCCCGGACCCGACACCGGCTGTCGACTCGATATAGGAAGTCGTCGTGCTTGTTCCCATCACTGCCCCTGCAACAGTTGCGGCAGAGTCGGAGAAAAGAGCTCTTCCGGCACGCGGCAACTTATTATCCTTCATGAATCCAGCCTGTGAAGCCACAGCGACCAACGTTCCGGCTGTGTCGAAGAAATCGACGAACAGGAACGTCAGAATCACACCGATCATCTGCATCGTGAAGATGTCATCGAGATGTAGGAAGGCTTCCCCGAACGTAGGCGCAAGACTCGGAGCCGGACTTACTACATCCCCGAAGGCCGTCGGAGCAGCGATCAGACCGGTGATCATACCGACGACAGAGGTCAAAATCATTCCGTAGAAAATACCGCCATGGTAACCGAGTGAAAGAAACACGACGGATACAAGGATGCCGAAAATCGCCAGCAGCGTCGTCGGTTCCATGATACTTCCAAGCTGCACCAGGGTCGCATCACTGTTTTGAACGATACCGGCGTTCTGAAAACCGATGAACGCAATGTACAGACCGATTCCGGCTCCGACCGCCAGCTTCAGATTTGCGGGAATCGCATTGATGATCGTCTGGCGCAAACCGGTAACGGTAAGTACGATGAATATGAGTCCGGAAGCGAGTACTCCGGCCAACGCCGTCTCCCACGGTATTCCAAAACCAAGGACGACTGTATAGGCGAAAAAGGCGTTCAGTCCCATCCCAGGTGCGAGCGCAATCGGGTATTTTGCCAACAGACCCATGACCAACGTTCCGATTGCAGCAGAAAGCGCCGTCGCTGTGAACACAGCGCCTTTGTCGATTCGTGTCACCCCTTCAGGCAGCTGCTCGATCCCGTCTAGTGCGAGGGTGGAAGGGTTGACGAACAGGATATACGCCATGGCCAGGAAAGTGGTCATCCCGGCTAGAAATTCTGTGCGGTAATTCGTGTTGTATTTATCAAACTGGAAGTATTTCTTCATCATTTTTCCCCTTTTCTTACTGTTACTGTAGTTGTCGATAACCCTTTCCATCAAAAAAAACTCCCGGTATAACCGGGAGTTTCCATACATAAGCCCTGAAAACAGGCAGATGCCCTGTTTTCAGAACGTAGTCGGACAATTCACGGTCGTCCGGTAGAAACTTATGGGCCTTATCCCCAAGATTATACGTTATATTTCATTATTAAATTATCCGTTTATTCCCACTCGATGGTGGATGGCGGCTTGCTTGTAATGTCGTATACGACCCGGTTGATATGGCTCACTTCATTGACGAGTCTTGTCGAAACCTTCTCGAGAACATGCCACGGAATCCGTGCCCAATCCGAGGTCATCCCATCGATAGAGGTGACGGCACGGATGCCGATAGTGTGGTCATACGTACGTTCATCCCCCATCACACCGACGGATTTGATATTAGGAAGAACGGTGAAATATTGCCAAATATCCCGGTCCAACCCTGCTTCTTTGATTTCATCGCGAAGAATCGCATCAGATTCACGGACGATTTCGAGCTTCTCCTCGTCAAGCGCCCCGAGGATCCGGATGGACAACCCGGGTCCCGGGAACGGCTGGCGCCAAACGATATGTTCCGGTACACCGAGTTCGGTGCCCAGTTCACGGACCTCATCTTTGAACAGTGTGTTGAGCGGTTCGATCAGCTTCAGTTCCATATCTTCCGGAAGGCCACCGACGTTATGGTGGGACTTGATGGTCTGAGCCGTCTCCGTCCCGCTTTCGATCACATCCGTATATAACGTTCCCTGCGCCAGATAGTCGACATTCTCAAGCTTCGATGCTTCTTCATCGAACACTTCGATGAACTCATTACCGATGATTTTCCTTTTCAGTTCCGGGTCGTCAACACCTGAAAGCTTTGTCAGGAAACGGTCCTTCGCATCTACACGGATAATGTTCATGTTGAATCCATCCCCGAGAAAACGCATGACGTCGTCGCCCTCGTCTTTTCGCAGAAGGCCGTGATCGACAAAGATGCACGTCAGCTGATCTCCGATGGCGCGGTGAAGCAAAGCGGCTACGACAGAGGAATCGACGCCTCCGCTCAATCCGCACAGTACATTACGCTCTCCGACTTCCGCACGTATCTTTTCCACCTCAAGATCGATGAAATGTTCCATCGTCCAATCGGCTGTCGCCTCGCATACATCGAACACGAAGCTTCTGAGTAAGTCATTCCCGTATTCGGTATGGCGCACTTCCGGATGGAACTGAACGCCGTAGAGTTTACGGTTTCGATCACTGATTGCAGCCACCGGGCAAGCAGGGCTCACCGCATCCACCTGGAAACCGGATGGTGCTTCGATCACTTTATCGCTGTGGCTCATCCACACCGTCTGCTCGACAGGAGTCTTTTGAAACAGGAGGGAATCATTCTTCACAGAAACATCCGCTTTCCCGTATTCACGCTGCTGCGTACGTTCCACCTGACCACCGAAATGATGGGTCATCAGCTGCATACCGTAACAAATCCCGAGGACCGGGATATCAAGGTCGAAAATAGCCGTATCCATACGGAAACCATTCTCTCCATACACGCTATTCGGCCCTCCGGAGAGTACAATACCGCTCGGGTTCAATTCCTTTATTTCTTCAGCGGTCATCTTGTGGGAATGTAGTTCACTATACACACCGAACTCCCTGATCCGTCTCGTGATCAGCTGGTTGTATTGACTTCCGAAATCAAGAACAAGAATCATTCCTTCTACTTTTTCCATACGGTTTCCCACTTTCTATTCTTTATTTCTTGGCTCTATGATCATTTGTTGTTGATATTCGTCTCTTCAGATGGATGCTTGCCGCGGGTGTCTCCACCCTTCGTTCCTAAAATCAACAACCGGCTTTAACAGAGCTTATTTCTTATGCTTATTTCCCGGGTACAAAAAAATCCGCCTTCTCTTATATACCAGAGAAGGCGGAAATTAAGACAGACGTCGCGATTCCCGCCTTCATAGTCGGAGCGTTTACGGTGCTCCGCTAGATACTTCCGACCCTTATTGCCGAGGATATATGAAGGCTTATTCGATTGCTACCCATTCTAACAATCGAACTGATGAGAATCAAGACAATGCTTTTTTAATTAAATTTTCCCATAATTCAGAAACATCCTTGGTCTGTAGATGGTCTTCTTTCCGGTACACGAGTCGTTCATACTGATTCGTCAGGCGCTGCATGTCTCTGCTCTCAAAACGCTGGTCGATGTTCTTGGCATAAGCGCGCAGCGTTTCGTCTCCTCTCCGCTTCTGCACTTTTTTATTCAGTACACGAAGCAGATGATGATAAGAAGCCTGGAAGGAAGCGGCGTCCCCTTTGTTCTCGAAACGTTTTCTGTAGTACCAGGCCAGCCAGCGCAGACGCGTGACGTAAAGGACGACACCGAGTAAAAGGAGAAGCCCTAGCAGGGACCACCCGATGATTCTGCCAGCGTCACCCCCGTCCCCTGTTCCTGCGGCAGCGGCTTCCTCTTCCTGGTCTTCCATTTGCTGAGGATTCCCTTGTTCCTGCTCATCCGGGGTCTCCACCTCAGGACTTTCTTCCGTCTCCCCGTCGTCCGAGGAGTCCGTATCGAGTTCCGTGTAAAAATCAGCATTGTTCGAGAAGCCCTGGGTCGGTTCGAAAGGCACCCAGCCGACCTCAGGGAAGTGCACTTCCACCCAGGAGTGAGCGTTGGCACTTGTGACATCATAAGAATTCATCGTTTCGTCGAACAGCTCCGCATCCGTATCTTTGATCTCACCGCCGGTGAAGCCCTTCACCCAACGGGCAGGTATCTCTTCGGCACGAAGCATCACAATCATGGAAGTCGAGAAGTTGTCACAGTATCCTTTTTGAGTCTCGAACAGGAACTGATCGACATAATCCTCATCCCCTTCCGGAACTTCGACATCCGTCGTCGAGTATTGGAAGCCACTTCCACTGAAATAGGATTCGATCGCTTTCGCCTTATCATAGCGATCGTCATGTTCAGCCGTGATATCCGCCGCAAGCTCCCTCGTCCTATCCGTCACCGAGGAGGGAAGCTGAAGATATTTCTCCTGAATAGAGGCCGGGTCTCCTCCGACAGGCGTTTCCCTGAGCGTATTCAATTCAAAAGAAGGCGCATCATAGTTCAGGGAATAACGCTGCGGCTGTACGGAGTCCCCGTCAGCCCTCGTCTCCATCTCCCCTGTCTGTGGGTGGAGGGCTATGTCTATAGCACTATCCAGGTTTCCGATGGAAGTCGTTCCATACGGATAGACAAGCTTTTGGAAATCAGCCTCTTCTGTAAAGTTCAGGAATCCTCGGAAAGTCTCCGTTTCCACTCCCTCTTCGACTGTCGAATAATCGATAGCGGCAGGGTCCGTAGAGGTCACCGGCTGTTCCAGAGTGTCTTCCCACCCCTTACCTGTATACTGGTTTTTCGATTCGATCCTCCAGTATTGCCGGTCACGGACAATCGCCTGGAACACGAGAGTATCGTCCTGGACGAACGAACCTCCCAGACGGGAATCATTCTCTCCGTACCCGACTTTCTGTATCGTATTCCCACTGCCGCCCGGTCCGATCCCCCCGGTAGCGCTCTGCAGGTAAGGGACAGGATCCGGCCATTGAGGCGCGAACTTCGGAAGTACGGTAGCTCCTGTCGCCGCTATGAGAATGACTCCGATAAGCGGAAGTACAGACCAGGCCGCTCTTTTCCTGCTTGCCTTTCCTTCTCCCTGCTCACCGAACTCCCTCTCTAGATGAAGGAGTCCGAGTACGACAGCGGCTATAACGAAGGTCCTTATAATGGATGCCTCTCCGTCATAAGGTGTGAACGTATCTATCACGGATATATATACGAACGTGAGGACGATGAAAAAAAGAGCTTTTTTCGCTATCACTATCCAGAAATGCAGCAGATAGCTGACCAGCCACAACAATACGAGAAACAACAGGCTCCGGAAAAATGCGGTCAGCTCCCACCATTCCTGAGTGCGGATCATTTCAATGTTGAAGGAAAGCTGATCGTAAAGCACAAACCACCAGGACTCACTGAAAATCTGTTCCCCTATAAAAAGCCCGTCGAGAATAAATAATAGGCCCAGCAGTTTCAAAGGAATCGATATATACCAATACACCTGCATAAATGCCAAAAAGAAGCAGAAAGCGGCATATAAATAAAAAACACCGCTACGCTCCGTATTCGTCAAAATCTCCAGAGGCCATAACCATTCCAGGAGGAGCAGAAAACTTCCTGCATACACAAATAACAACAACAGGGAGGAAGGCTTTTCCTTCATGCTTTCACCTCAAATTCTGCGTTCGCCCATTCTTTCTCCGTGAGTGCCTGTACGTATACGCCGTGCTCCTTCAATTCCTTCGCATATTTCTGTTTTTCGAAGTCCCATTCTTTCTCCGGGGTCACCACGAAAAACAGAAGGCGACTGCTGTGTGGAGCCAGACGCAACAGGCTCTCTTTCACCGGGACATCGAATTCTGCGCTTACGATCATAAGGACTCCCTGTTTCGGCAGACGGGCGTTCTCTTTCGCAATTTCTTTTGAAAACTCACTTTCCGTATCCGGCTGAACCTTCGCCAGATGATAGCGGGCGATTTCTCTTTGCCGTTCTGTATGAATGGAGGGGAAGTACCTTCTTTCTTTTCCAAGGGATAAAAAGGAGAGCTCCTGAGACTGAAGCGAAAGTTTCTGAAGGAGAGCATAGGTGAATTCCACGGCACCTTCGAATTTCACGGAGCTCCCTTCAGCAGTGATCCCGTTCAATATCAGGAAAGCATCTGTACTTTTCTCCTGTTCAAATTCTTTCGTCATCATCTTATTTGTGCGCGCCGTCGCTTTCCAGTCCACCCATGACATGCGGTCTCCCGGAGCGTACTCCCGAAGACCTGCCACCATGTTCGACTGTCTTTCCCTGAAATTGGCTGAAGCAGTATTTCCCTGTTCGAAGGTTTTGGACCGAAGCGAGAAGTTCACGTCACGCTTTGAAGGATAGACGATGAACTGCCCCTTCGAATCGATTTCCACCTCTTTTTGGATAAATCCGAAAAAATCGCCGGTACGGATGCGAATAGCACCGAACCGATGATCTCCCCGGGGTACATGATCCAGCCGATAGCGGAGATGGAATTTTTTATTGAACCAGGGAAAAACGACTCGCGCCATCGTTCTTTTCACAGAAGTCTCCTGCCAGGAGGTGAACTTATCATCCGCCCTGTCCTCCCTTTGCAGTGTGAGGGGAAACGATTCTTCCACCGTCATGAAATATAGCGGAAAAGGGATAGTACGCGTAGCATAAATGTCGATATATAAGGACCCTCCGGCTTCGACAAGTCCTGAAGAAGCTTTTCTCGTCACCTTCCAGTCGGATAAAGGATAGAGAAGAAGAATGATCATATAGAGGAGAAACGGCAAAAAGGCGTAGAAGAGAAACCAGCTGACAAATCCGCCCTGGAACATCGCATAAGAAAAAAGTACAGCGAACAGAAGAATCAGAAAGAAGTATTTCCCTATAAGTGACAATTTCTGCTTCATTCACTCACATTCCTCTTCACAGGGACATTAGTCGCCTCGACCAGCTGCCGGACGATATCTTCAGGGGTTACTCCTTCAAAATTCGCTTCCGAGGTTAAAATGAGACGGTGAGCCAATACAAAGTCTGCTACGTACTGAACATCATCAGGAACTACATAATCACGGTCGTATACGTAAGCATAGGCTTTAGCGGCTTTCATCAGGGCCATCGACCCCCTCGGACTCACCCCCAGGTACACATCTTCATGCTCCCGGGTCGCGGAAGTGAGTGACACGATATATTGCTGTATCGTCCGGTCCACATACACTTCACCGACTTCTTCCTGGACTGCCGCGAGCTCTTCAAGCGTCATCACAGAGTCGATCGTGTCGATCGGGTGTTTCCCGGAGGTACGGTCGAGCATTTCCATCTCTTCCTGATACGTAGGATACCCCATTTTCAACTTCAATAAAAACCGGTCCAACTGTGCTTCCGGAAGCGGATACGTCCCTTCATATTCAATCGGGTTCTGAGTGGCCATGACGAAAAACGGTTTTTTCAAAGGGACACTTTGACCGTCCACCGTAATACTGGCTTCTTCCATTCCTTCAAGTAACGAAGACTGTGTTTTCGGGGAAGTCCGGTTGATTTCATCGGCAAGGACAATATTCCCGAGAATCGGTCCGGGACGGAATTCGAATTCCGTCGTTTTCGGGTTATAGATAGAAACCCCTGTCACATCCGAGGGCAAGAGATCAGGTGTAAACTGAATCCGTTTGAATTCACAGTTCAACGATTTTGCCAGCGTACGCACGAGCATCGTTTTCCCGACACCCGGCACGTCCTCCAACAGGACATGGCCTTTCGCAAGAAGAGAGACCAGGCTTAAGATCGCCACTTCTTCTTTTCCTACCATGACTCTGTTTATATTTTTGATTACATCAGAGATTTTATTGTTGAGCATAAAAGCTGACTGCGACATCTGTTGCTACTCCTCTCTATAATGACAAACTTTTTCGAAAATAAACTATTCTTCTTAAACTATACTACAAGACATAAGTCCAGCCAAACCGGAGGCAACAGGAAAAATCTAGTATTCCAGACGCCCCAGTCGTTCAGCGGCTTCCCGGAGCACCTCTTCCTCGGCAAGAAGTCCGACCCGGACGTACCCTTCCCCTTCGGAGCCGAACCCGTTCCCGGGCGCCGTGACCACTCCGGCATGTTCGATCGCATACTCGGAAAACCCTTCCGATGTATACCCTTCCGGTACCGGTATCCAACAGAAGAAGGTACCCTTTGGTACGATCGTGCGGAATCCGTGGGCCTCGAGCGTATCTATAAAGACATTACGACGCCGCTCGTACATGGAAACAAGCTCCCGCACATCGGACTGGTCCCCGGACAACGCTTCGATCGCCGCTTCCTGGATAGCCCCGAAAAGACTGACATACGTGTGATCCTGAAGTTTGTTGATCTGCTCGATCACCTTTTCATTTCCAGCCGCGAATCCGATCCTCCACCCGGCCATGTTGTAGCTTTTTGACAATGTGAAAATTTCCACCCCTACATCTTTCGCTCCTTCTGTTTCAAGAAAACTGACGGGTTTCTCACCATCATATCCGATCGCCCCGTAAGCGAAATCATGCACCACTCCGGTTTCATACTCTTCGGCGACTTTTACCGTTTCTTCGAAAAACTCGGGCGTAGCTACTCCGGCGGTCGGATTGTTGGGATAGTTCAAAAACATCAGTTTCGCTGATTCCAGATCTTGTTTATTCAGCTGCGAATAATCGGGGCGAAACCCGTTTTCTTCACGAAGCGGCATGAAGACGTTCTCCGCACCGACGAGAGCGGTTCCTGACATATAATCCGGATAACCGGGATCCGGAAGTAGCACCTTGTCCCCGTAATCCAGAAAACATTGGCTCACTTCGGCAAGTCCGGCTTTCGCACCGAACAGAATCGCCACTTCCTTTTCCGGGTCAAGCTCCACCTGATGCTCACGTCTGTAATAATCCGCTGCCGCCTGTTTGAATTCCGGCAATCCACGGAAGTTTATGTATCCGTGATTCAGAGGATTCCTCGCGGCTCTTTCAAGCTTACGTACAATCGCTTCTGGTGTCGGGCGATCGGGGTTCCCCTGCCCCAGGTTGATGATGTCTCTTCCCTCTTTCTTCAGCTGAGTCACCCGTCTCGTCAACTTGGCGAAGAATTGTTCCGGAAGTCTTTCCATTGCTTCAGACGGCTCAAATATAGTCATAGTCTTTTCCTCCTGTTTTAGTGAACTTCTCCTAATTGTAAATAATTTTCAGAAGATTGACAAAGCGTGAGACGATATAGATAATGAAACCAGATTAAGGAAAGGAGCGATGACGTTGAAACTAGCTTTGATGCAAATCGATGTCGCCTTCGGAGAGCCGGAGACGAATGAGAAAAAAGTGAAAGAGTTTTTCCGGAAACTCGATAAAAATATAGATACCGTCGTTCTGCCGGAACTATGGACGACCGGATATGACTTGTCCCGTCTCGAAGACATCGGCGACGAAGAAGGGCAAAAAGCGAAGCAGTTCTTAAGCGAGCTGGCTACAGAGTACAATGTTCATCTGATCGGGGGATCCATCGCCAAAAAATCCTCCGCAGGTGTGAGAAATACGATGTATGTGTTCAATAACGAAGGTGCTTTACTTAAAGAGTACAGCAAAGCGCATCTTTTCAAACTGATGAATGAAGAAAAATATCTTATCGACGATGATAAGGATGGAAAATTCGAGTTAGCCGGGGAAAAAAGTGCCGGGCTCATCTGTTACGACATCCGTTTCCCGGAATGGGTACGCACACAGATGCTCGGAGATACCACCGTGTTGTACGTCGTTGCGGAATGGCCGGCACCACGTGTGGATCACTGGAAAACGCTCCTGAAAGCCCGGGCTATCGAGAACCAGTGCTACGTCGTCGCGTGTAACCGCGTGGGGGCAGACCCGAACAATGAATTCGGTGGGCATTCCATCGTTTATGGGCCCTGGGGGAATGTTTTAGCCGAAGGCAGCGATCAGGAAGAAATCGTCTACGGAGAAATCGACACCTCCAACGTGGAAGAAATCCGTCAACAGATCCCTATTTTTCAGGACCGACGCCCGGATCTGTATAAGTGAAAAATCACCTCGCATGTCCGGATGGATGTGCGAGGTGATTTTCATATCAGCTCTGTCGAGGTACCTTGTTGATTTTCATCCCTACGGGTGGAAGCTTGCCACGGGCATGGCGTCTTCCCCCTTCGTTCTGAAATCAAGACCAGACTTTAACAGAGACTTACATCAAGAAAAAACGATCGTTTTGTTTTGATGCACAAGAATACGATCCGCCAAATGCCACTTCACAGCACGGGCAAGTACGCTTCTTTCGATAGTCTGTCCGATTTTCTTCATTTCCTCCACGTGATCCCGGTGGTCCACCCGGCCGATATCCTGTTCGATGATCGGGCCTTCATCCAGATCATTCGTCACGTAGTGGGAGGTAGCACCGATCATCTTCACTCCCCGCTCGTAGGCTCTTTCATAAGGGCGAGCCCCGACAAAAGCCGGAAGGAAAGAGTGATGGATGTTGATGATCTTGTTCCGGTAGGGTTCCACAAATTCAGGTGTCAGAATCTGCATATATCGTGCCAGTACAATGAGATCGACATTATACTCATCCAGCAGTTCCTTATGCCTCGTTTCCGCTTCCTGGCGCAATTCTTTGTTCGACGGTACGTGGTAGAAAGGGATACCTAGGGACTCCACCATTTCTCGTGTGTCTTCGTGGTTACTGATAACGACAGCGAGATTGGCCATCAAATCCCCGCTCTGCCATTCCCATAACAGTTCCAATAGGCAGTGCGGCTGCTTCGACACAAATACCGCAACATTTTTCAGATCACGTACAGCCGTCATTTTCCAGTCCATGCTGAATTCAGCGGCAATCGGCTGGAAATCGACTTCAATCTGCGGGAACTTCTCCTCAAGATTCGGACAGTCGAATTCAAGACGGATAAAGAATTCGCCGCCCTCGGGATCGGTCGAATACTGATGGGAAGCGACGATATTCGCGTGATGCCCGAACAGAAAATCCGATACACGGGAAATGATTCCAGGCTGGTCCGGACAGTGGATCAATAACCTCGCCCGGTCCTTGTGTTTCTCTCTATAATTCTGCAATTTCTCTTCAACATAGCTCGTCATACGTTTACATCTCCATTCAAATAATGACTAGCTATTACTTTATGCTATTTCTCAGTGTTGTTCAAGATTCTTCCGGCATTTTTCTTAAAGTACCGCCCTTAGAAATACTCTTTGCGGATATCTTTGTCGCTTCTTACTGTGTCGATAGCTCTTACCATTTCCTCTATCTCCTTGCGTTTAGGTTCAAGCATAGGAGGAAGAGCCAAATTCTCTCCGAGGGTTTCATAGGGTTCATCGTCCATGAACCCGGGACCGTCTGTCGCAAATTCAAATAAAATTTGTGGCGCTACGTTCACGTAGAGGGATGCAAAATAGAATCGATTGACGTAGCCGGAAGTCCTGAATCCGAACTTCGGCATACGGTCGATCCAGTGATCAAGCGCTTCTCTATCCTCCACGCGGAATGCGGCATGGTGAACGGTTCCGAAACCTTGACGCGCCGGAGGAAGAATGTTGTTGAACTCGACAATCACCTGGGCTCCATTTCCACCTTCTCCTACTTCAAACAGATGGAAAGCTCCTTCCTGCTGAATTTCTTTGAACTCCAGCACCTTCTCCATCATCTCTTTGAAATATTCGATATTATCCACACGCACATGTAAAGGTCCAAGTCCGGTAATCCCGTACTCGTTCGGCACTGGGCCATGCTGCCACGGCACGCCTGCAGCCACACCTTCAATCCCCTCATCTGAAACCAACTCGTAGGCCTGATCGTCAAAATCAGTGAACGGAAGAACTTTTTTCCCGAATTTTTCCTGGATGCCTTTATGGCTGACTTCGTAATGGTCGAATCGCTTCACCCAATATTCAAGCGCTTCATTACTCGGTACGCGGAAAGACGTTTTCGATATTTCATTCGTTCCGTGTGAACCCTTGGGGATACCAGGGAAATCGAAAAATGTCATATCTGTGCCCGGGTTACCTTCGTCATCTGCGAAAAACAAATGGTACGTTTTGATATCATCCTGGTTCACCGTCTTTTTGACGAGTCTCATCCCCAGAATATACGTAAAAAATTCATAGTTCTTTTCAGCACTGCTTGTAATGGCAGTGACGTGGTGCACTCCTTTGATTCCATCCATAGTAAAAACCACCTTTGATCATTTATCTTTAATTCAAGATAACACACATGAGAAGATTTTTCGAATCTCATGCTTCTTCAAGAAGCGCAACGTCATTATTGCGGGGCGTGTTCACCCGCTTGGATACCGGATACATCTTCAGCGACCCGTCCGGAAGTGGCGCAAGTAAGTCTTTGACTCCATCTCCCCCGTCCAGCCAGGTTCCGTAGTCTTTCTGCCGCAAAACCACCGGCATGCGATGATGAATCTCACTCATTTCTTCATTGGCTTCTGTCGTAAGTATCGTACAGGTGAAAACGGGTTCTCCCTTCTCATTCTCCCACTTCTCCCATAAGCCTGCGAAACCGAACAACGGAGAATCCTGAAGCTGAATACGATAAGGCTGCTTCTCTCCCGCTTCGTCCTTTTTCCATTCGTAAAAGCTGTCTGCGGGAATAATGCACCGTTGTCGCTCGAAAGGTTTTTTGAAACTCTTTTTCTCCTCCACCGTTTCCGATCTTGCGTTGATCATTTTGAATCCGATTTTCTCATCCTGCGCCCATGGTGGAATTAACCCCCATCTCAAATATCCCATTCTTCTTTCCTTCTCTCCTGAAATCACTGCCGGAATATACTGTGAGGGGGCAATGTTATAGCTGCTCGTCCAGTGGTCAAGACTCACTTTCCCTACCCCGTATTCCCTTCTCAAATCTTCCAACTCAGCGATTAACGTAAACCTGCCGCACATAAACAAACCCCTCCTTCTATTTCAATATACCTGCTTGAAAACGTTTAAAACCTTCATTGCGTGGAATAATCGTTAGTACATACAAATTTTGGAGGGATTAATGATGTCACACCAGCAACACACAGAATTATTGAACACTTTGCATGAATGTATGGAAGCCTGCAACCACTGTTATGATGCTTGTTTAAAAGAAGATGACGTGAAGATGATGGCTAGCTGCATCCGTACCGATCGTGAATGTGCAGATATTTGTGGATACCTGGAATCTGCAATCACCAGAGGTACTCCTTATGTAGCTGAACTTGCTTCAGTATGTGCAAAAATCTGTGAGGATTGCGCAGCGGAATGTGAAAAACATGACCATGACCACTGCCAGCAATGTGCCAAAGCATGCAGAAAATGCGCAGAAGAATGTAAAAAAGTCGCGTAGAACACAAGAAAAGCGGAGCCATCCCGCTTAGAAGTTCTAATATAAGTGGTCGTAGCTGATTCAGGAGGCTTTTCTCCTAGACTAGATGCGGCCGCTTATTTTATAGGCTGCTGAACAGCAAACCAGAGCATCGGAATAACGGAAATTCCTCTTCATACAAAAAATCCCGTGTTCGCAATGAACACGGGATTTTTCTAAAGCAACGAACAATTATTTTTGAACGTTAGCAGCTTGTGGTCCACGGTTACCTTCGACGATTTCGAAAGATACTGTTTGACCTTCTTCAAGTGTTTTGAAGCCTTCGTCTTGAATAGCAGAGAAGTGTACGAATACATCGTCTTGACCTTCTACTTCGATGAAGCCATAACCTTTTTCTGCGTTGAACCATTTCACGTTACCTTGTAACATATTGTTTCCTCCTGCGGTGATTCTTGATCACCATTGTATTACTATTCTTGCTCACGACGTGCATTCAAGACGACAAGCTTTCACACTCATGCTCGTTGCTTTCGTTCCGAACAACAATAAGTTAATACCTACTATATCACCGATTTCTTCAGATGGCAACCCTTTGAAAGATCTTTTTTAATTAATGGCTGTATAATTCCTTATTTTATATATATTTATCTCCAGCTTCCCCCGGGATACGAGCATGGCAGAAGGCTTCTCGGATCACTTTTCTTCGATTCGTTTGATTTCCCTTCTTACCAGCTTTCCTATTATACCTCTTAGACTTAAACAAAGTCTTATGAATATACAAGCATCGTCAATAAAGAGACGCCTACCCCGATACTTCCGCAAAGGAGTGTATAAGGGAGGTTCTTCCACACGATCTTATAAGGGTTCATCTGAAAATTGACCGAAGTGATCGTTACAATAAGTCCATAAGGAGCGGAAGGGACCGTGGCTATCGCTGTACTGGAGAGCAGAACCGCCAGCGTCACTGCAGGCAAAGCTTCCATAAGCAACCCGCTCACCCCGCCGAAGATTCCCATCGTGGCCAAAGGGTGAACCCCTACAAGTGTCATGAAGAGAAATCCGAACTGGATGAGCAGCATAATGACGAGTGGTGAATCACTGTATGCAATAATCGGCTCCTGTAACAACTCCAGGTACGGAGAAGCATTGAGTGTTTCTGTCAGGACGGACAAACTTAATAGTAAAACGATGAAATTATCGAGATGATTCGTGTGATGTTTCCAGGTTGGTAAGCCGAGCTTCCAGAAACTTTTCTGCCGCTTCAGCACCAGACTCCAAAGTAAAGCGAAAGGGAAGATGGCAATCGTCACTGAAAATAAAAACTCGAAATTTACGACATTCGCAAGAAAAACGACCGTACTCAAGAAAAGTACGAGAGCCAGGATGAATCCCTTCAATTTCCCTTGAGTCCCTGTACTGCTCACCGTTCTTTTCTCAGGAAGCTCTATCTTCCCGAACAACATGCGGCCCGTGAACGTATCGATCAAAAAACCGAATAGAGCTATAAGCAGCATCCACGGCAGAACCTCAAGATAGTTGGCTCCGGTGATGAAAATGGAGGTCGCAAGAAGAATCTCAAGCGGACTCCACAAAAGAGCCAGAGAATAGCCTCGCAGCGTCGCCATAGAAACAAAGCTGTTCCTCACTCCGGTGTTGACCTTACTCAACTGCTCCTTCAACAGATCCTGAGAGATTGTGGCAGAGGACAAATTGAGAAAAGCGGCGAGCGACACCATCGTCGCTTCGCTTCTTCCATACAATTGACCGAGCGTATGAACCCGGGCCTGGAGCAGATCTTTCAAGAGCTTATTATAGCGCCCGGCTTTCACAGCGCTATTCATCCAGGGAAGCATCGATAAAAGAAGAAGTAACCCTATGTTCCCAGCAAATAAATCCGGAATATCAAGCACTGTCATAGAACCGGAGAAAAAGAAAAAAGCGCCCGCTGCCAGAAGAATGATGCCGAGAACTTTAAAGACCCGCCCGGCTCTCGGGAACGAGAGAACAATCATCACCATCCCTAGCACACCGATGAAAGAATAAAGTGCTTCGTTGCTCCAAAATGTATGAATGACATTCAGAAGAAAGACGAAGGAATAAAATATGTATAAATGCCTGTGAAAATTTTGAACCATACCTTTTCACCTTCTTCCCATTCAAATCATTAAAACCAATAGTAATGAAGTTTGGGAGTATTTTCAAAATTAATGCACTAACTTATGTCACAAAAAAGCGGAACCGATATTCCCGGCTCCGCTTTCCTATTCCTTTACTCCACTATGCTGATTGTTCATCTCATGATCAGATAATTATTTTCTTACATTATGCTTCCAGGCTTCATCTTCATTCATCATCCGTATCGCAGCCCAGATGAGGATGAACTGCAGAATAATGATAGGAAGTCCCATCAGCCCAGATACTACTTCGAGTGGTGGAAGCCCTCCGATACGCATGAGTACAAGAGCTACAGCGGTAATGATTGCAGCTATGATGATGCGCAATATTTTCGGAGGCTCAAACTTACTCATGTCACGTGTACTTGTATAGGCGGCGACTGTATACGTCGTGGAATCCAGGGTGGTCGTCAGGAAGATCAGCGCCACGACCATAAATATACTGATTGCCAGCCATCCAAGTGGAAGGGTGGAAAGAATCTCAGGAATAGCTGCCATTCTCGTTTCATTTTCAACAAGGTTCAGAATATCCATATTTCCATTCAGATATTGATAGACACCAAGTCCACCAAGGATCCCTGTCGCTATCCAAGAAATGAGAGTAGGCGCAAGGAAATACGTGAGAATCATCTCTTTAATCGTACGCCCACGGGAAATTTTCGCCGCGAACACACCGTGAAGCATCGCCCAAGTCGCACTGTAGGCGAACCAGAACACTGTATTACTCTGCACGTGGGACATGCCGCCATCGTATACTGAATCAGTATTAAGAGACATATTCACGTAATTCATAAGTAAAAAGGAAACACTGTCCGAAAAGTAGTTGAGAATGAATACTCCCGGACCTGCAAGCAAAATGAACACCGCAAAAAAACCGGCAATGTACATATTCCATGTACTAAGCCTTTTGATTCCTTTTTCAATTCCGGCATAAGCACTGGCGGAGAAGAGAGTGACCCAGACGACAGTAACAATGATCGTTAATGTGAACGTAACTTCCGTGTCCATCAGAAAAGCGAGGTTCTGGGTAACGATCGGCGCTCCGAGGCCCAGCGTTACTGCCGCTCCCGAAAGAATACTTACCAGAAACAGAACATCGAGAAACTTTCCGCCAAGACCATCTGTGAATTTATCTCCAAACAGCGAGCGGCATGCCTCCGAGATACGCATGAGCGGACGTTTCCGTACGTGCAGAATATACCCCATAGCCGGAGCAATCAGCACGAAAATCGCAAATACCTGAAAGCCCCAGAGAAACATACTGTACGCATTGCCCCACAAAATGGATTCCGGAGAACCTGGTTCTACTCCGGCCGGGGGATCGTTGGCTACCGAGGTCCACTGAAGCATGCTGGTACGCATGATGGTGGAACCTAACCCCATCGCGATAAGAATCGAGGAATATTCGAACAAGGAAAACCGTGGTTTTTCTTTCGGATCACCTAGTACAACTTTCCCATATTTCGAAAAGGACAAATAGAGTCCTGCTACTACCAATATAATGCCATACCACAGATATCCCCATGTAAAAGAGTTTACAATGGAACTAAATATAGAATTCAGTAATTCCAAGGATTCTGTTTCGTACATGGCAAATGGAATACTGATTGCGATAACTACTAATAATGCGGGTATGAAAATTTTGTAATCAATCAGACTTTTCTTTCCCATAGGAATCCTCCTGTTTTAAAATTATTTTTATAAATCGGCTCTGTCAAAGCCCATTATTGATTTTGCAACATTAAAAGCGATGCTTTCCGCTGTCGCTTTTCCCTTCGGAGCAGCCGCTGTTTCTCTCCTCAAGATCTATAATCAGTAACTACGGAACCTCAACAGAGTCTTATAATTAGTCGAACGACAGTACCATCCCCTTACAAATGAGCGATTAAACATATTAAGGAAAAATCGTATAATTATTGATTTATTTTCATAAAGGGGAAAGCATCTACGAAAATAAGAACCCCAGGACCTCCTGGGGCTCTGTCCATGTTGACATTCATTTATTTCGTTACACTTCCGTCCCATCCGAGCATTCCGCCCTCAAGAGACTGGGCTTGCACCCCGTTTTCCGTAAGAGTGTCTGCAGCCTGGGCACTTCTTCTTCCCGAAGCGCAAACTGTGATATATTCTTTGTTTCCGTTCAATTCATTTATTCTGTTTCCGAGTTCATCAAGAGGAATATGGATAGCCCCCGAGATCATCCCTTCTTCTACCTCTTCCTTCATACGGACATCCAGCACTTCCACATTTTTATGATTATGCTTCTGTTTGGCTGCATCTTTACTGATCTCTATAGCCATATATAAACCTCCTCATCAAAATGCTTCTATCCCTCATATTCCTCAGCTAATTCTTAGGAAAACGTGAAATTTCATATTTTCTAGCTCTCGAAAATGACTTCATCGATTTTTTCTCCCAGGTGGCGGCCCGGCTCGTCAGTGTGTACAAGAATCTTCTGTCCTTCTTCCACGTCCAGGATAGGGATTTCCCCTTCCTGATCCTCCACGACAAAGACACTCGTAGACCTCTGCAACGTCGCAGAAATCTTTTTTCCCTCACGCATACATTCCACTCTTATGAACGGACGTTTCTCCAATTTCACACGCCCGAGCGGAATCACCCTTTCCTCATCTTCATCCGTGACGATCACTTCATCGCCGGCCTTCCATTCATGAAGATATTTCGTCTTTTCATTCTGATAAATATACTGATGGAAAGAACCGGCGTTAATTCGGAAAGGACGCGCGGGATACCCTTCTGACTCACGATTCTCTGCCAGTACTTTAATGTATCCATGGCCTGTATTCCCTACATAAACACCTTCAGAAGGTGTGAGTATGTCTACAAAGTCCAGGCACACTCTCATCCCTTCTCCGATTTCTTCGATTTTCGTGACTTCCATAAATTCTTTATTGCTCATGACACTTCCCCTTTCATTGATTTTCCGTCTGTCTTTCTTCTATACTTGTTACCAACATCATACACGAAAAGGAGACCCTTATGAGAGTAGCCATTTTTGATTTTGACCGTACCTTATTTCCGGAAGAAACGTTCCCATTAATGATGAATCATCTGAAAACACACCCGATGCACCATAAGAAATACAGCACGTTCATGAGAAAAATCTTGCCGATGTACGTCGCTTACAAGCTGAAGCTTTATCCGGAAGAGAAAATGAGGGAAGGTTCGATGCAGAGCTACATCTCCGCTTTCACGAACTCTTCCCGTGAAGATGTCGAAAAATTCTTCGCCCAGCTTGCGAATCAGATGAAGAAAAGACTGAACCCGGAGATCCTGCACCGACTCGAGTGGCATAAAGCAAGGGGAGATTACACCGTGCTCGTCTCTGGAGCCTTCCAACCGATGCTCGAAACGGTCACCCACGACCTTCCTTTCGACCTGGTACTCGGGACAGAGGTTCCTTATTCGGAAAATTATATCGATTCAAAAGCGCACGTCCACCATGTAAACGGAAAACGGAAAATGGAACTAGTCAAAAAAAACTTGATTCTTACAGACATCGACTGGAAGAACAGCTATGCATATGGAGATAGCTACTCCGATCTCGATGTTCTCGAATCAGTCGGTAACCCGGTAGCTGTGCAGCCGGAGCCGCGACTCGAGCAGGTGGCCGAAAACGGAAAATGGGAGATCATCACCCCCGTGCGGTCGTGAATATTTCCCCGGAAATAATTCGTTTAAATCAACACACAAAAAACACACGCCTCTTCAAAAGGAAGAAGCGTGTGTTTTACTGTTATTTACGGGGATAACCGAGAACCGTTTTGACTTCCAGGTATTCTTCTATACCATGATCGCCCCATTCTCTGCCTATTCCTGACTTTTTATAGCCGCCGAATGGCGCGGCGAAATCAGCTTGCGTGTCATTCACTTTCACTCGGCCTGCACGGACACCTGAAGCCGCTTTTCTCAACTTCTCTTCATCGTTTCCATACACATATCCGGCTAGTCCGTAATCCGTATCGTTAGCTATAGAGATAGCATCATCGAGAGAATCATAAGTGAGTACACACATGACCGGACCGAAGATCTCTTCGCTGGCGATCACCATATCATTCGTCACATCAGTGAACATTGTGGGTTTCGCATAATAACCGAGTTCAAGGCCTTCCGGCTTCCCGGTTCCTCCTACAAGCATCGTGGCTCCTTCTTCTGTTCCTTTTTCAATGTAGGACTGGACGGTGTCCCATTGCTTTTTGGAAACAAGCGGACCCATATGGTTGCCCTCACGTGGATCGCCCACTTTGAATTCAGGCAATACTTCTTTCACCGCCTGTTCGAACTCTTCTTTCATCGAAGAAGGGATGAGCGTTCGCGTAGCCGCAGAACAAACTTGCCCGGTGTTATTGGTGATATGCTTCAACGCTGCACGTGCTGCCTCTTTCACATCCGCATCATCCAGAACGATGAGTGGAGATTTACCTCCCAGTTCCAGCGCTATATTCGTAATATTTTCCGCCGCATTCTTCATGATTTTTTCACCGGTCGCTCCGGAGCCGGTGAACGATACGAAATCGATGTCTTCGTGGGAACTGATACCATCTCCGATCACTTCCCCACTACCGTTCACCAGGTTGAACGCTCCTTTTGGCACTCCTACCTTATCGAAGATTTCAGTAAGAAGGAATGCTGCGAAAGGGGTCTGTTCAGCCGGTTTCAAAATAACCGGGCTACCCGCGGCAAAGGCGCTGGCAATCTTCGTGGACGTCTGATTCGTCGGAAAGTTCCACGGAGTGATCAGTCCACTTACACCACTCGTCTCTTTCATTCTCGTGTGGCCTTCATGTTCTTCGATGAAATGGAAATCCTTCAACGATTCAGCCGCCTGGGCGAAATGATTATATCCCATCATGAAGTGGACTTTCTCTGAAACTTCCAGAGGGGATCCCAGTTCATCAGTAATCGTATCGATGATCTCCTCTTTCCTGTTTTCATATTCTTCCGCTATATCTTCGAGCATCTTGATCCTGTCTTCCTTGGACGTTTCCGAGAAATGAGGGAACGCTTCACGAGCCGCCTGGACAGCTTTATCCAGGTCCTCTTTCGTACCAAGACTTATTTCCCCGATGACCTCTTCGTTGGCAGGGTTGATGACTTCTGTCGTTTCAGAACCGGTGGATTTCACCCATTCTCCGTTTATATAATGTTTAAGAAATCGTTTCATAACGAAAGTCTCCTTTATTGTGAACTGAACGTATATTCTTTCAACCGTCATGGGAGACTATTTCCTCTATCCACTACATTCAAACATACCTGGTGCTCCATAAGGATACTTCTGATGTTACTCTGAACCCAAAAATAAAACGGCTTCTTCATCATTCTGAACGGGATGCTGATACTTCTGCTGATACTTCTCCAGGCCCTTGCCCGTAATAACAATCCAATCTTTTTCCCGGGCTGAGGCGACAGCGTCCTCGATAGCCTTTGTACGATCCATGATCACTCTTCCGTTGTGGTACCCGTACTTTTCCTGAATTTCGACGAGAGTGTTCTTCATCACTTCAGAAGACACAGAATTAAGGTCATCGAATGTAAGAATGTATTGATCACTCAGTTCTGAAGAAATCGAAATCATTTCCTCTCTTTTCGTTGAATCTCTATCTCCTCTGAAACCGAACAGATGAATAAGTTTCCCATCACACTGCTCTCTGACAGTGTTCAAACAGTGGAAAAGGGCATCAGGAGTATGGGCATAATCGATAGCAACCTTACTCCCTCGATGCGTGAAAATGACTGTGAACCTACCTTCCACACCTTTGAACTGTTCAATCGATCGGATGGTGGCTTCCATATCCACTCCGATTTGTCGTGCGGTTCCATAAGCCATAGCGATGTTGTACATATTGTGATACCCATAAATAAAAGGTTTGACCGGAATGATTTCCTCCCTATCTTTCAGAAGTAACTTCCTTGGCTCGAATGTATAGCGTTCCAATTTTACATCACTTTGCTTATTCTCCCCAACGGTGATTGCAGGAATGCCTTGGGCCGAAAGTTCATCCGCCAAGATCTCTCCCCAATAATCATCCGTGTTGACAATGGCTTTCCCGTTCTTTTTCAACATACTGAACAATTTCTTCTTAGCGCTGAAGTAGTTCTCCATGGAACCATGATAGTCCAGATGATCATGGGAAAGATTCGTGAACAGGGCGTAATCGAACAAAATACCATCCACCCTATGCTGTGTTAAAGCGTGGGAGGAAACTTCAATAATTAGTACTTCATCTTCACTACCGGCCAAAAGCCTGTTTATCTCCAGTAAGGTGGGAGTTGTATTCACCGTAGTATAACTTACTCCATTGATGATATTCTTCGTGCTTCCGAAAAGGGCACAGGAGAAACCGTTCTCTTCCAAAATATTTCTTAGGAGAGAGCTTGTGGTCGTCTTCCCGTTTGTACCTGTCACACCGATGATTATTTTATCGTGTGTAGGAAAGTTATAGTAATGATCGCTGACTAAGCTCAATGCTCTTCTGCTGTTACCCACGCAGAAATATGGTACAGGGATGTCCAGGTTTTCCTCTTCGCCTATAACGGCGCATGCACCGTTTTCAATAGCTTGAGTTATATATTGATGACCATCTTTCTGATGACCTTTAATCGCAACAAATAGATATCCTTCCTTCACCTCTTGTGAACGGTAGGATATCCCCGTGATCCATGTCTCTGTATTTATCAGTGAGCCTGCTTCCATCTCTATGTCCAGAATGTGCCCTAATTCATGAAGTTTCATATCTTGCTCCCCTTTAAAATCGTGGTGGTTACTTTACCTTACTATAAACTTATCACTTATGTTGAATAATTATCGAGAGGCTCTCTATCCTTATAATGGAGAATAACGACCTTATCTTTACTTAATTTCCCTTTTCACAGAAACTTAACACTGTTACTACTCATACTACATGCGGATTTGCCGACTAATCGAATTAAATTTATGTTACAAATTCAAATGCCTCGGACCGACCTAAAAAACCACGCCTGTTCCTTTTCAGGAATAGCGTGGTTTTTCATCATAATCATCACTGCAAATTGAACCAAAGTTCGCCGTTCACAGCCGTATCAATCAGCCCATTCACCTCTTCTGCACTTTCATCTATCTCATAAATCACCTGATGCTTCCCGGTCTCCCCCTTGCTTAATACTTCTTTGCTTTCGGAGAGTTCGTAACCTGGCGATCTCCCAGCTTTCTCAGGGTTCACTTCCATAATAGAAGAAGCATAATCATCAATGGAGGCTTCTTCAGCCTCAAACAGATAAGTCTCAAAATGAACGAGCAACAATTCCTTGCCTTTCTCCGGGTCCCATGCGACCCCTTCTTCTTCCGCTATGCTCCGGGCCTTCTTCCCTCGGCTCACTTCCGTCACACTTATACCTATGTCGGCTTCCCTGTACCATCACTCTGAGCTGTTTTCCGATGCAGGGCGGACACCTCTCTCTAACCCGGCAACACCGAAACCTCCGGGGCCGGAGTGTGTCGAAATCATACCACCCGCCTGGACCCATCTTATATGTTGGAAGCCGTTTTCTCCGGCAACCTCCTCCATACGCTGTTTGATTTTTTCGTCGAGCCCGAGAGAGTAGATGAAATACAGTTGTTCTCGGTCTATATCAAATTCACTCAAGTAATCGCGAAAAAGTTTCTCACTGGCCCCGCTCATCTTCCCACGGTATTTCTTCGTGGACATGAGCTTGCCGTTCTTTAAATCGATGCGCGGCTTTATC
Source organism: Salimicrobium flavidum (assembly GCF_900156645.1). GTDB lineage: Bacteria > Bacillota > Bacilli > Bacillales > Halobacillaceae > Salimicrobium > Salimicrobium flavidum. The sequence continues at coordinate 16,242 of NZ_FTOC01000010.1, read as the reverse complement.
TTCAACAGCGTACCGATCAGGGAACCCATGTTACTCACCCGTCCCCCCGCTTTCAGAAACTCGAGGCTTCCCGGTATGAAAGCGAGTCTCGCTTTAGGGACGCTTATCTCTATGTTTTCGACCAATTTGTCCGGTTCAATATCCGGCTGTTTTTCCAGTAAGTCCGCTGCATGCAGTACGATCGCAGCCAAGCCGCCCGTAACGTTCAGGGCATCGATAAGATGAATGTCTTCAAACTCATCCGCGGCGATGACGGCATTCTGAAACGAGGATGATGCTTTTGATGTGTAGCCTACGTGTACAATCGAACAATCCGGGAACTTCCCTTGTATCTTCGCAAAGAACTCCTGGTACTCATGGACATTCGTCGCGGTAGTCGATGGGATGTTCTTTGTCCGCTCATAATAATCATAAATATCTTCGACCGGCAAAGATCCGTCCTCATAATCCTCTCCGCCCATAATGATGTGCATCGGAACTACCTGGATCTTGTGTTTCTCCGCCAAATCTGAAGGTAAGTCGGCGCCGCTTTCCGTTGATAAGATGATTTTACGCAATTCCATCTCCCCCTTGGTTATCGTGAGTGTTCCTTCGTTCGTAATGATGCTTCCATTATACATCAGAAGGATGCGGAGTGTTTTCTAAGGAGCCATCAGGACACTTTCTCCAAAATGGCTTCCACCTTCTCATTGATCGGTTGAAAATCCGGAGCTTCGGTCGGTTCATCCGACACCTGGTATTTTTCCTTCAATTCCGTGATCCGTTCGACACTTTCGTCAATACTGTCTTCACTGATCTCTCCGTTCTCAACAGCCGCTTTCAATTCATCAAACACTACAGCGACCAGATTCGGGTCATGGGCAACGAGTAATAAATCGCCACCCGCTTTGACGGACTGTACAGCTGCATCAGCTATGCTGTATTGATTCGTAATCGCACCCATCGTCAAGTCATCGGTGATGACCACCCCGTCGAAATCGTAGTCTTCCCGCAAAATCCCCGTGATCACTTCTTCCGACATGGAGGCCGGATAATTTTGATCGATTTGCGGAAGGAGGATGTGAGCGATCATGGTGACATCTGCTCCCTCCTCAATAGCCTGCTTGAAAGGTACGAGCTCAAGCTCTCTCAACTCCTCGTAGCTTTTATCGACTTGCGGAAGGTTCAGGTGGGAATCCACACCGGTGTCCCCGTGTCCGGGAAAATGTTTGATAACGGAAATGATCCCTTCCTCTTGAATCCCTTTCATCGTCTGTATGCCCAGATTGGTGACAACTTCCGTGTTGGAACCGAAGGAACGGTCGCCGATGACCGGATTATTCGGATTGCTGTTCACATCAAGTACAGGAGCAAAGTCCAGATTGAATCCGAGCTCCTGCACCTGTTCCCCGAGAATCGTTCCCGCCGTAAAAGCGACCTCCGGGTCGTTCAGGTTTCCGATCGAACGGCTCGTCGGCAGACTGTTCGCCTCGGGAGGCATGCGCGTCACAGTGCCTCCTTCTTCATCGACACCGAGTAGTAAAGGAGAAGGGTTCCCTTCATTAGCCGCTTTCATCTCGTTCAAAAAGGAGACGGTCTGCTCAGCACTTACAACATTGTTCCCGAACATAATGAGGCCGCCCACGTGGTACTCTTCGATAGCACTCCTCGTTTCGGGGTTCATTTGTGTTCCACTGACTCCGCCGAAGATCATTTGCCCGATTTTTTCATCGAGGCTCATTTCGTTGACGATACGTTCAGCATTCTGTTCGCTACTCGTTTTCTTCGATAATAACACGTACTCCGCTGCCGGGTTCCCCGCATCGTCGGGAGACCCCGGAAACACCCACGTCAGCACATATTCGTCAGCCAGGGTATAAGTGAACACTGTTTTCGTCCCGTTCTCTTCCTGTCGCTGCTCCACTTCTCCGGGATCCTGGAAGGATGTTACATCCTCCCTATGGAACGATGTAATGTTCTCCTGGGACGAGCGTATATCGGTCACTATGTCGGCCGCAATACCGATAACAACATCCCGGGACGGATAGGTCAGAGAACGCCCCGTACCCTCGTCCACAGTATCCTCCGGCTCTCCCCATGCCGCTGTCACCTCTTCGTTACTCGTCTTACCGACGACGACCGGGCTATCGGGGAGTTTTCCCCCTCCAGCCGAATCGAATACAGTTTCTAAAGTGGGACCGGGCTCCTCTCCCGTTTCTTCCTCGGTCGGTTGCTTCGACTGTTCGTCTGCTTGTTGATCACTCGCTTCCTTATCCCAGAAGCTAAGGACTATGAAAGCACTCCCGAGCAAGACGAGGAGCAGAACTATTATTTTGGCGATCCGATTGAGCATCGTAATTCCTCCGATTTTTTACGCCGATTCGACTAGCTCTCCCCGGCAGAAATCATTTGTCACTCTAGTATACATGAAACCGTCGTCTTCCTCTTAGTCTCGCGGCTTCCCTTTCGTTAAAATTCACGTACAGTTACTGATTCATTATACACTTGAAAGTTTTCGGGAACAGCTTATAACCCGCCCCCTCCGGGTATATAAACAGTAAGTTGTGTCGAAGCATATAAATTTGAATATCTATGAGGTGTATGAGCATGAGTAACAATGAACATGTCTTAGATAAAGGCCCTTTTTTCCATGGAACCAAAGCGGAACTGAAAATCAATGAACTGTTGGAACCTAAGCAGTCATCCAATTACCAGGACAAAAAATCCAACTATATTTATTTCACTGCAACCCTGAACGCTGCCAAATGGGGTGCCGAATTAGCAGCTTCCCGATCAGAAGAAAGAATTTATATTGTAGAACCCGTCGGTGATTTTGAAAATGATCCGAATCTGACCGATCAGAAATTCCCCGGCAACCCGACTCGTTCTTACCGATCAGTATCACCTTTGAAGATTGTCGCTGAATTGAAGACATGGGAAAGGCACTCCGATGAAGAAATAAACCATATGCTCACTTCCATGAAACAGTTACAGGAACAAGGAAAAGCAGTTATCTACGATTAATCTTCCTATCCTATCTTTTCACCAAATCCCTAAAGCCCGCTTATGGAAAAAATAATCAATGAGGGAGACCGGGCGCATGAACCAGTCCAATAGAACATACGCCGTAGAAGCGGATCAATTAGTGAAAGCCTTCGGGAAAGAACGAGCGGTGGATGGCATCAGCCTAAAGGTTCCAAAGGGGATCGTTTACGGATTTCTCAGGCCTAACGGAGCGGGGAAAACGACGATGATCCGTATGCTTGCCACCCTGTTGAAACCGACGGAAGGTCAGGCAACCGTGATGGGTCACGACCTGATCAAAGAAGCGGATGAAGTACGGCGATCGATCAGTCTGACGGGGCAGTTCGCTTCTGTCGATGAAGAACTCTCCGGCCGCGAGAACCTGGTTTTCATCGGCAGGCTTGTCGGTTTTTCCCGCAAAGAGGCGAAGGAACGTGCGGATGATCTGTTAGCCGCTTTCAATTTACAGCATGCGGCGAAACGCCAGGTGAAGAAGTATTCCGGCGGTATGAGAAGAAGAATCGATATCGCTGCAAGTATCGTCATTTCCCCCGAACTGCTCTTTCTCGATAAACCGACCGCCGGACTCGACCCGAGAAGTCGCAACGAAGTGTGGGATATCATCAGGGCACTGGTGAGAAAAGGGACAACGGTATTTCTAACAACGCAATATTTGGAAGAAGCGGATCAGCTTGCCGACCTCATCGGTGTCATAGACCGGGGAGTTTTGATTGCAGAAGGGACAAGCGAGGAATTGAAGTCTTCGATCGGCATCCGAAGCCTGATCATCGAATTCGAAAACGAAAAGGATTTGGACGAAACGGCATCCATCTTCACAAAGATGTTCACTCAGGCGCCTGAGGTCGACCGTACTCATTTATCGCTCTCCGTTACGATGAAGGACCAGTCCAAAGCGGCAAAAGCGATTGGATAATTGGCGGCACAACAAATAGCCGTGAAGGATTTCTCTATGCAGCAACCAAGTTTGGATGACGTATTCTTGCAGATAACCGGAAAACTTGCCCAAGGGGAAGGTGGAGAAGCAAGTGGAGAATAATTCATTGGAGAAACCACTCATTCTGGAAGAGCGCCCACCCAAAACGACACCAGTGAACGCCGCCCTGACTTTCGCATGGCGTGCCTTGTTACGTATTCGCTATATCCCGGAGCAGCTCTTTGATGTGACAGCCTTCCCGATCATCTTCTTATTGATGTTCACGTACCTTTTCGGCGGAGCGATTTCAGGCTCGACAGGAGAGTACCTGAACTTTGTCCTCCCGGGCATATTGGTGATGACCGTGTCGATGATCACGATGTACACAGGTCTGGATTTGAATAAAGATATCGAAAAAGGCGTCTTTGACCGCTTCCGCTCCCTCCCGATCTGGCAGCCTGCTGTGCTCGTGGGGGCTCTTTTAGTGGATGTAGTGAGATACTCCCTCGCCTCGACGATCATGATCACCCTTGGATACATTCTGGGATTTCGTGCAGAAGCGGGCTTTATAGGAGTTATTCTTGCTGTCCTGGTCATTCTGTTTTTCTCTTTCAGTTTATCGTGGGTCTGGACGATCCTCGGAATCATCGTCCGTTCCGAAAAAGCCCTGATGGCGATAAGTATGATGCTTCTATTCCCACTTACCTTTTTGAGCAGTGTGTTCGTGGATCCATCGACGATGCCGAATTGGCTGCAGCGCTTTGTGGAGATCAATCCGATAACCTTCGTGGTCGATGCTTCCAGAGGCTTGATCCACGGGTACGATGTGACGAGTGAATTGTTGACCATCACCTACATTTCCCTAGGTTTGATCGCCGTATTCGGTACGCTGACGATGTACTTTTTCAGGAATAAGGAGTGAATCAGTTATTTCCCTTGCTTAAATATTTCCTCGACCTTCTGATGCCTATACTTGAAAATTTCATTCAGCTTCTTCTCGATATTGATACGGTGTGCTAGCCGTCCAATCATAGCGTAGGGAAGAGCGTAATGAACAATATCCGTCATCTCTACGCCGTTTTCAATTTCCTTGAAATGATGCTGATGATGCCAGAATCGATATGGACCATGACGCTGTTCATCAATAAAGTACTTGTTCTCCTCCATGTGAGTGATCTCCGTCACCCACTTTAATGTAATTCCAAACACTGGCTGCAAGCGATATGTGGCAACCATACCGGGGTACATGTGTTCAGGGAGCTCTCCGGTAACTTCGAACTTCATCCATGGGGGTGTGATTCTTGATAAGTTCTCTGCACTTGAAAAAAATGCCCATGCCTCACTTATGCTAATCGGAAGCTGCTGGGTTCTCTCGATCTTATATATTCTCACTAGCTCTCACCTCTACGTAAGTTATTCCACTTTTCCTTATAAGTTAATCACTATTATCTCTTTACATTTATTTCCGTCCCTCCAGGTGGAGTCTTTCCGCGGGCATGAATACGGGCTCCCCCAACTTCCGTTTCTATCATCAACCATAGACTTTAACAGAACCTAATGTTAAACATACTTGATTAGGAGAGACCGAATAAATGAGTTGGTTCAATTGTCAGAGTGAGGATTAGACCCTTTATACAGGAGACGTGAATATCGACCAGGAACGTTATCTCCTCTCATACATGTGTACGGGCACAATTGTGAATAAATCATGAACAAGAAAACGGTTACTTAGAAAAATGCTGCAATTATTGTGAAAAAGATAACAGACACCATTGATTTAACGTGATAAATATTAGACAATAATCATGTGATATATTTCACAAAGTTAGAAATCAGGAGGGTTTCATATGAAAAAAGATAAAGTTAATAGAGTTGTACTTATCGGAGCAGGAGCTGTAGGAAGCAGTTACGCATTCGCAATGCTCAACCAGTCTGTTGCTGAAGAACTTGTCATTATCGATTTGAATGAAGATAAAGCTACGGGCGACGCCATGGACTTGAATCATGGAAAAGTATTCGCTCCGAATCCGACAAAGACATGGGCCGGTACTTATCAGGACTGTAAAGATGCGGAGATAGTATGCATCAGTGCAGGTGCCAACCAACAGCCAGGAGAAACCAGATTAGACCTTGTGAAAAAGAATCTGACAATCTTCAAAAAGATAGTATCCGAAGTCATGGCAAGTGGATTCAACGGAATTTTCATCGTAGCGACGAACCCTGTAGATATCCTTACGTACGCGACCTGGAAATTCAGTGGCCTTCCAAAAGAACGGGTGATCGGTAGTGGAACGATTCTGGATTCCAGCAGATTCCGCTATCTCCTCGGAGAGTATTTCGATGTGACGCCGTCTAATATCCATGCAAACATTATCGGAGAACACGGAGATTCAGAATTGCCTGTATGGAGCCACGCAACCGTTGGAGGAGTTCCTATCCTTGAACTGGTGGAACGTCATGAAGAATATAAAGTTGAAGATCTTGAGGAGATTTTTATAAATGTACGTGATGCTGCTTATCACATTATCGAGAAAAAAGGTGCTACGTACTACGGGATCGCTATGGGGCTTACTCGTATGACGAAAGCAATTCTTAATAACGAAAATGTCATTTTGACCGTGAGTGCTTACTTGAACGGCGAATACGGCACAAAAGACGTATATATAGGAGTGCCGGCCATTGTGAACCGAGACGGAGTACGTAACATCGTGGAAGTAAGCTTGAATGAAAAAGAACAACAATTATTCGACCACAGTGCTTCCGTGTTGAAAAACATCCTGACTGCCACCTTTGAAAACGAACCGATATCTTAAATTCAATCATAGAAATGAGCGGATGACCTATGTGGTTGCAACAGTATGACCCTTTTGGAAATATGTTTATCAGTTCTCTTCTTGCAGCTTTGCCGATATTCTTCTTTTTTCTGGCACTGACGCGATTCAGAATGAAAGGAATCCTGGCTGCTTTTCTGACACTTGCTTTAAGTATCTTCGTAGCGGTCCTATTTTTTGATATGCCATTACAGAAAGCTCTTTTTGCTTCCCTGCACGGGATTGCCAATGGCCTGTGGCCGATCGGTTATATCGTCATTATGGCTGTCTGGTTATACAAAATTGCCGTTCGCACGGGGAAATTCACAGTCATTCGTTCCAGTATAGCTTCCATCTCCCATGACCAGCGCCTTCAGCTATTGTTGATCGGCTTCAGCTTTAATGCCTTCCTCGAAGGTGCAGCGGGATTCGGAGTGCCGATTGCCATCAGTGCTGCTCTACTTGTGGAACTCGGGTTCCGTCCACTGAAAGCCGCAGCTCTATGTCTGATTGCCAACGCTGCTTCCGGAGCCTTTGGAGCTATCGGGATCCCTGTTATCGTGGGAGCACAGATGGGGAACCTTGAAACAATGGAACTATCACGGACCTTGGTCTACATTTTACCAATGATTTCGTTTGTCATTCCATTTTTACTTGTTTTTATCTTAAGCGGCTTCAAAGGTGTAGCTGAAACACTGCCTGCATTATTCGTTATTAGCGGTATTTACACAGGAACCCAAATCTTCACGATTCTATTCCTGGGCCCTGAGCTTGCGAACATTCTAGCTGCTCTATTAAGCATGGGTGGTCTTGCACTGTTCTTGAGAAAATGGCAACCGAAGACTATACACCGTGAAGCGAATGCTCCACCGGTGCAACAGGGAGAATCCTACAGTCCGAAAGATATTATCAAAGCCTGGTCTCCTTTCTATATTCTTACCGCAACAATCACACTATGGAGCTTGCCTTCCTTCAAAGCTCTCTTCAACGAAGGCGGGCTTTTGGAACAAACTACGGCCTTTATCCCAATCCCTTTTCTGCACCAGGAGATACAGAAAGCACCACCAATTGCTCCGGATATCACAACCTTAGATGCTCTCTTTAAATTAGATTTGCTATCTGCAACTGGTACTGCAATTTTAGTGGCTATTCTTCTTACGGGATGGTTCAGTTCTGCGATTACATTGCCTGAAGGGATGAATTCATTAAAACTGACCATTAAGGAATTATGGATTCCTGTAATAACCATCTGTTTCGTCATGGCCTTTGCAAACCTATCTAACTTTGCAGGGCTAAGCTCGACTATCGGACTCGCATTAGCTAAAACCGGGGATTTCTTCCCTCTATTCAGTCCTATTCTCGGATGGATCGGTGTCTTCATCACAGGTTCTGTTGTCAGTAATAACGCGCTGTTCGGACATTTGCAAGTTGTTACGGCAAATCAGATTATGGCCAACCCATCTCTGTTACTTGCAGCAAATACAGCAGGTGGAGTCATGGCTAAACTTATTTCCCCGCAATCTATTGCGATAGCGACAGCAGCAGTAAAGGAGACCGGAAAAGAATCCCAGTTGTTCAAAATGACCTTGAAATACAGCTTAGGCCTACTAGTAGTGGTTTGTGTCGTTACATTCTTATTATCCTTAGACGGTATCTGACAATACTCGGTGAAGAAACCGGAAAACACGCTGATTCCCGTAAAGAAACAGCGTGTTTTTTGTGTTCATCAGGTTACAACCAACCACAATCCACATTCTATCTATGACTCTATGAATTACTTCTGTTCCACTTTAACGAAACCTCATGATCAACGTATAAGTAACTCGCTGCTTATTTAGGAAATAACTTTTTTTCAGAATTATCATTTGTCTATGTTCCGTTTCGCTTCCCAGTACAACATCTGAATGAACTTCTTCGTATCTACTCTTATACGATGCCTTTTCCCTTTTTCCAACTCCATCATTTTCTTCCGAACCTGTTCATAGTCGAAGAACGCAGAAGCATACTTGTCGAATACCGGATTCCCGAAATCATCCAGTCCCAGGGACGCGATGTGAGATATAGCCTGATGAACCGCACGTCTAACACGCTGCTCCGCTGCTTTCACTTCCCGTTGAAGCACCAAATGCTTAGCTTCTTTCCCCACTCTATGGCAGGCTAGTTTCTCATAGACGCTTTTGAGAGATGTAGTATCATCTCCGTCTTGCCTGAGATTCTTATCAAGATGATCAATTATTTCCAGAAGATCTTTGGAACCGTTATCCCCGGCGATTCCGAGTTCAACCAGAATGTCGTATCCTTTCTCCTTGATATTTTTCAGTTTTTCCGTTTTCCCTGTACCCGGGCTCTGATCGGTAATAACACTCAAAGAGCGCTGAATGTTCTCAATAGAATGACCCAATAAAATCCTTTCGTTGACTTTCTTCAAAATGCTGACCACTTCCATACGATTCAGAGGTTTCGTAATATAATACTCCACCCCGAGATAGTAAGCCTCTCCTATCAAATCTTTAGTCTCTACTTGAGAAATCATGACTACTTTCCCTTTATACTGTCCCGCTACCTGTTTTACGGTTTCTATCCCGTCTCTCCCTTTCATTAACAAATCTATCAGGAGAATGTCGGCTTTGTTCGCTTCAAGGATAGGTGCGTCGATATCTGCCCCGTCTTCTCTCTCTCCGACTACTGTGCCGAGATCCTCATCTTCGATCATTTCTGTCAACATTGCTCTGACTGATACATCATCATCAACGATAAAGTAATTCATACTAATCCCCCATCTCCATAAGTTTCTTCTCCGACACCTGGATTAGAAAAGAATGTTGACCTTCCTCTTTTTTCAATTTGATCGTCCCCTCCATCTTCTCCACAATTTCCCGTACATATGAAAGACCGATGCCGGTGGAAGGAGAACCGGAGGAGTCGAATTTGGAAGTGTATCCGTGCTCAAAAATAACGTCCTTCACTTTCTCAGGAACTCCCGGTCCATCATCTGTCACCTTGAATTCCAGGCTGTTCCCTCCTCTCTTAACGTTCAACTCCACCTCTCCTTTTGTTTCGATCGCCTCTACCGCGTTGGTGATCAGGTTGTTGAGCAGCGAGAGAAGGACATAGGTCGGGTAGGAAGACTCATGATCATCACTTTCGAATCTGAAGTGGATATCCTTGCCGAGAAATTCCGCATAAGTCGCATTAGATCTCATCAAAATATCCGCGATACTTTTCATACGGAGATACGAAGAACCACTCTCCCTGGAAACGACGTTAGACAACCCCGCATAGATCCGCTGGTTGTCCTTTTTGATTTCATGGACTTTATTAGCTACCCCGAGAAGCGCCGAGGACAGAGCGGGAGCGGGATGCTCATTGCGGTTCACCTGCCTGTATAAATCATAACTCTCTTTGGTCACCATTTCAGCATCTCGCATCGATTTAGATAGATGCGTGACCTCCGCATATAACCCGGAAACGACCATCATTATATGCTCTTTCTGTTGCTTCTGCTGTTCTTCCTCTATTTTTACCTGTTTGTACAAAAGAATATTGAAAAATCCTAGCACAAAAAAACTGCGAATGACAGCGACTTCCACCAATAACCACATCGTTCCATAGTCAAAAGGCTGATTCATCACTCCACTTCTCAACAGAATTTCGACTGTGCTCGAAAAAACCTCCAGCAACACTCCAAAGACACCGATTATGAGTGGTTTATAATAGTATTCAGACACCTTGAAGAACCGGAATAATACACCATAAGTCAAGTAATAGAAAAACACCGGGAAATGGGCCAGAAAAGCTTCTTCCATTCCTGACCTACCTCCATACATCTCCAACCCGATTCTGAAAAGAACGACCGAACCCGCCACACCTATGATAAAGGTCAACCGGTGCAGACTTCTTCTCCACAGTAATAAGAAGAAAAATAAAGGTGTCCCGAAACTTACTCGAAAGTCCCCCTCGAACGGATAAAATTTAAGCTCTCCGGCTAATGGCACTGTGATGAGTACCACCAATAGAAAAAACCATTTCCTTTTGATCACGATAGATCCCCCTTTTAAAAATCACTGAATTCTTCCGTATGTTTTTGTCTTTTTGTGTAGGTATGCGCTTACATTAGTATCTAGTAACAAATATGGAGGGATAACATGAAAAACAATCTCGTGATTCAAATCTTCATCGCATTCTTTTTCGCTATTATCTTAGGTGCTATTGTAGGTCCTGACATCAAAGTAGTACAGCCTTTAGGCGATCTTTTTTTAAGACTGATCAAATTTATTATTGTTCCCCTGGTGTTGTCTTCTCTCGTAGTCGGAGTATCCAGCACCGGTAACTTGAAAGAGCTTGGAAATCTAAGTCTCAAGACTGTTTCCTTTTATATGGTCACAACCGCTATCGCCATTTCCATCGGACTGATGAGCGCGAATCTCTTCTCTCCGGGAACCGGATTGGATATCGACGTTCCGGAAAATCAGCAACAGGTGGAAGCTCAGGAAACGCCCGGTATTCAGGAAACGCTACTGAACATCGTGCCGACTAATCCGATCGCCGCATTGACCGAAGGGAACATGCTTCAGGTCATTTTCTTCGCCATTTTCCTCGGAATCGGGATCACAATGGCCGGGGAGAAAGCCCGCACGCTTTATCAACTATTCGATCAACTCGCAGAAGTCATGTATAAAATCACAGGGATTGTAATGCGATTCGCTCCGATCGGAATCTTCGGTCTTATCGCTCCGACAGTAGGACAGTATGGAATATCAGTGTTATGGCCGTTACTGAAAGTCATTCTGGCTCTTCTGGTCGGGTCACTCGTCCACGTCGTCTTGGTCTACGCCTTTTCCGTGAAGGTATTAGGACAGATGAACCCTATCACGTTTTTCAGAGAACTGATACCTGTCATCATGGTGGCTTTCAGCACATCAAGCAGTTCAGGAACACTACCGATGACCATCAAATATTCTGAAGAAAAATTGAAAGTACCTCGGAAAATCAGCAGCTTTGTCCTCCCTCTCGGTGCAACAATCAATATGAACGGAACCGCCCTTTATCAAGGGGTCTGTATCCTATTCGTCGCTCAGTATTTCGGGGTAGAACTCACCTTCATCGATCAGCTGACCGTCGTATTGACTGCTACACTCGCTTCTATAGGTACGGCAGGAGTTCCGAGTGCCGGACTAATCATGCTTTCCATGGTTATGACTTCCATCGGACTGCCGCTTGAAGGAATCGCTCTGCTCGCAGGAATCGACCGTATCCTCGACATGATCCGTACTTCCGTGAACGTGTTAGGAGATGCTACAGCCGCAGTAGTCGTCAGCTCCTCTGAGAGAAACAACCCCTCCGATGAAGAGGATTATGAAGAAGAAGACTATGCTGAGGTTCATTATGGGTGAACAAATATTTCTACAGGGAAAGGAATGATTTCATGAATCGTCTCTACCGGACAGAAACAGACTCCCTTGGCAAGAAAGAAGTACCTGCTGATGCTTACTATGGAATACAGACGTTGCGGGCGAAAGAAAACTTTCCGATTACGGGGTATGCCCTGAACGAATCTTTGGTCGAGGGCATCGCAATGGTGAAAAAAGCCGCCGCTCTCTCGAACAGGGACATCGGCCACCTCTCCCTTCCTATAAGCGACGCTATCATCGAAGCTGCCGAGGAAGTGTCGGAAGGAAAATGGCATGATCAATTTCTGGTGGACCCTATCCAGGGAGGTGCCGGTACCTCCCTGAACATGAACGCCAATGAGATCATCGCCAACCGTGCCTTGGAGCTGACAGGGAAGGAAAAAGGGACGTACCAACATATCAACCCCAACAATCATGTGAATATGGCACAGTCCACAAACGACGTCTTCCCTACCACCATGCATCTCGCTGTAATAACAGCACTGACGCAGCTCGAGAAGACGATGGAAGAGATGGCTGAGACGTTCAGGAAGAAAGCAGCCGATTTTGACCACATCATCAAAGTGGGGCGCACACACCTCCAGGATGCAGTACCTATCCGGTTGGGACAGGAGCTTCAGAGCTATGAGCGGATGATCGAGCGGGATATCAAACGTCTTAAACGATCCAAAGAGAATTTGTATGAAATCAACATGGGGGCGACTGCTGTAGGGACGGGACTAAATGCCGATCCAACCTATACGAAACTGGTCGTGGAGCATTTAGCTTCAATCAGCGGATTGCCGCTCCGGCCGGCCGAGAACCTGGTGGACGCTACCCAGAATACAGATGCCTACACCGAAATCTCCTCCGCACTGAAGAATACGATGACGAACATGTCGAAGATCGCTAATGATATCCGACTGATGGCTTCCGGCCCGAGAAACGGTCTGGGTGAACTAATCCTTCCTCCCCGTCAGCCCGGCTCTTCCATCATGCCAGGGAAAGTGAACCCGGTCCTGCCGGAAGTGATCAATCAGATCGCTTTCCAAGTCATGGGGAACGATCACACGGTGAGCATGGCTTCTGAAGCGGGGCAGCTGGAGTTGAACGTTATGGAACCGGTGCTGATCTTCAACATCCTGGAGTCCATCACCATCATGAGGAACGGCTTCAACGTTTTCACAGACCTCTGTCTGAAGGATCTACAGGCCAACGAAGAAGCCCTCAAAGAAAACGTGGAACACTGCCTCGGAACCATTACAGCTTTGAGTCCTCATATCGGTTACGATCAATCCTCCCAGATCGCCCAAGAGGGAATCAAAACAGGGAAGACCGTCCGCAGCCTTTGCCAGGAATACAACATCTTGAGCCACGAAGACCTTGAGATTATCCTGGACAGTTATGAAATGACCTACCCCGGAATCGCTGGAGAGCACCTTAAAGAAAAAACAACCGTATAGTGTAGTCAGTGAAAAAGGAATGCCCTCAGAGCATTCCTTTTTTGGATTCAGCGTCTTCCTTACGTAAACTTCTAATCAACCCCCGCTTACTTGAGATTGTCTAAATGTTTCTTACTGGCGAACACGGCTTCACATGGTGTATCATCACGCTTATTGAAACAACCTGCTCAGAAAAGGAGAGGAACATACAATGAAAGCACGATTGTAGAAATCGGAGAAGGTGTTACCGGATGGCAACAAGGTGACCGGGTCGTCTATCACGGCAACCTGCAAAAAAACGGAGCATACGCGGAGTATGCTGTAACGACCGCTCACACCATTTCACGCATCCCGGATAGCGTAAGCTTCGAGGAAGCTGCCGCTCTGCCAACAGCAGGTTACACCGCCTATCAGGCGATCCACCGCAAGTTACCGCTCGACCAGGTAGATACAATCCTGATCCATGCAGGAGCTGGAGGTGTCGGTGGTTTCGGTATCCAACTGGCGAAAGCTGCAGGCAAAAAGGTACTGACTACCGCTTCCAGGCGTAACCACGACTATGTGAAGCGTCTGGGCGCAGACGAAGCGATCGATTACCGGAACGAAGACGTCGCAGAACGGGTCAAAGAGATTACAGATGGCAAAGGCGTCGACGCCGTAGTGGACACCGTGAGTCGTGACAATACAACCGCTTCGCTCGACTACCTCGCTCACCTTGGACATCTCGTATATATCGCTGGCGCGCCTGATTTCATGAAAGTGAAGCCATTTACAATTGTCCCTTCGTACCATGAAATAGACCTTGGCGCGGTTCATCAGGCGGATACCGATTCTCAGAAGGATCTTGCAGTTATGGGAGACGACATGCTTGCGATGGTGACGGAAGAACAGCTTTCTCCACTTTTAAGTGAGACGATTTCCTTAGAAGAGGTACCTCAGGCACTGGAAAGTCTTTCTGAACGTCATGTGACCGGGAAGATCGTAGCGAAAATAAAGTAATAGATCCTAAGATTAAGAATCGAGTAGGAGGAGGTGACTAACCTCCGTCCTCTCACACCACCGTACGTACGATTCCGTATACGGCGGTTCAATAGGTTGAGTTCGCTTTCTTGAAAAGATGATTGAGATTTTTCAATCCCGTCTTTTCAAGACTTTCATTTCGTATTGCTCTATGAAGGATATAACTACAGGCAATATGCCAGTACCCTTTCCTTGTATCCGCCCATTCCCAGGCTTTCTGCCTGGGAATGTTTAATTTCATAAGGTTTTGGTATCTTGTTTTGACCTTCTTCCAACGTTTCCATATAATTTGTCTCAGGCGACGCCGGAGCCATCCAGCTACCCATCACCGCAGATATACTAACATCTGTCTTCTTTCAACAAAGGAAAAATCTCTGCCGCATTATGGACCATAACGCTGTTCATCAATAAAGTACTTGTTCTCCTCCATGTTAGTGATTTCCGTCACCCATCTTAATGTAATTCCAAACACTGGCTGCAAGCGGTAAGTTGCAACCATACCGGGATCCATATGTTCAGGGAGCTCTCCGGTAACTTCGAACTGCATCCATGGGGGTGTAATTCTTGATAAGTTCTCTGCACTAGAAAAAATGACCATGCCTCACTGAAGGAACTGAATTCACTTTTCCATAAACCCCCTTAAGTTATGGAAAAATGTATAAATGTCAAACCACTGCTTATTCAATTAACATTTCTAAACATAAGGACTATGAATAGGATATAATAACGTTAACGTTAAAATACTTTATCGATGACCCATAGCGTTCTTTGTGTGAAATAATAAACGAAGGGTGATTCTAATGAATAGTATTTTTGAATCCACACATACAGATCAAATACTGAGTCGCATAGATAAGTTAACAATTCATTCACAGCCGAAATGGGGAAAGATGAATGTTTCTCAAATGCTCGCTCATTGCTCCGCATTCCAGGATATCGCCAATGGCTACTCTTTCCCCAAGAGAAGTTGGCTAGGGATATTCCTCGGCAGATTCGCAAAACCCCTCTTTTATAATGACAAACCTTTAGCCCACAATTTGCCTACTATCCCAGACATTTTGATCACAAGCGAAAAAGACTTTGAAATAGAAAAAGAAAGATTGAAACAAAAGCTGATAAGACTTCAAAAAAATGGTCCCGAAGCTTGTACAGATCATCCCCACCCTTTTTTCGGGAAGCTCACCTCCGAACAATGGGGAAGAGGGATCTACAAGCATCTGGACCACCATTTAAACCAATTCGGTGTCTAATTGCTAAAGTTTATGTGGAAGAAAAGAAGAATACAAACACGTGTGCCATCTCCTCATTTCTTAACGTTAGTAACCGGAAACTGGCACTTTTTCTGTATATTCAATTTCTCTATTATCTTCGTTTACATAAATGATTATATTATTTCTCTTTTTTTGCTTTTCTCGCCTCTCTTTCATCTTCTCCCTTCATATATTTAATAATATAATACCTGTCGGCACCTAACCCTCCTTCGTTGATCATCATTGATATTTCGTCAGTTCGTGTTTGTTTTTTCTTGTTTATTGGAAATATTCTATCCTCCCTCTTTATATTAATGTATTCTTAGAATTCCTTCGTTTTTCTTCCGTTTTCTTTCGATTCCCAGAAGCATGTGGTAGTCGTAGAATCCTCTA
>NZ_FTOC01000015.1 GCF_900156645.1 Salimicrobium flavidum | reverse complement strand
GTTCCCGGTTCATTATCATCGATCCTTTCGGGTATTTATATACCTTTCTTATACCCGAAAAACCGACATGGAAAGCTTAAGTTCAACTTATATAGAAAAAGAAGAGTATCTAAATAGTATAATACAATAAGAAAAGGGTATTCCGTATGAAGAGATACTTGTCCTGAAACGGGTGAAACGCACCTACAAGGTGAGCGTGATTGATACGTTGAAGCAGACGTTTTTTGAAGAAGGAATTCCTTTCACCTGGGTCATGGAAAATCAGGAAACGAAGCGGGTGTATGAGAAAAATGATGGAACGGCAAAACTCTGTACTTGCGATAGTAGCAAAGGACTCGATTTTCAGGCAGTGTTCATCGTAAATGCTAATAATCTGCCATTTTCGCTTGAAGAGTATAAGGATAGGGAAGCGGCTCTTATGTATATCGGAATGACCCGTGCTATCGAGTATCTGATGATCTCCTATAGCGGTGAATCGCAGTACACGAAGTATTTTGATCAGTTGTTGGAACAAAGAACAGAGAGCGGAAAGGTGTCTATCAATGAGTAGAAAATGCGTCTTTCGTATCCCGAATTTGAACCTGAGCAGGAATTGATCCTCAGCAATGAACACTGTCTCTTCCTGCAATTAAATCACTACCAGATGAAAGGAGAACAACTGGAAGGATCAGGGCTGATTGTTCCCTGGCAACATAGAGAAACGGTTTTCGATTTGACGGAGGAAGAATGGAAGGGGACGTACCGTCTCCTCCAAGAAGTGAAAAATTACATAGATAGTAATCATAACCCTCAAGGTTACAATTTGGGTTGGAATTGCGGAGAAGTCGGCGGCCAGCATATTTTTCACGCCCATTTTCATGTGATTCCGAGATATGAAGATGAACCCTTAGCTAGGAAAGGGATCCGATATCTGTTCAAAAATGAGAATAACAGGAGATATCCATAAAAAGGTGAGCTTATATTAGATGTAGAGGTGTTCGAATGATTTATTATTTTAGATTCTTCATTTTCATGATTATAGGTCAATCTATTTGGCATTTGGTGGTGTCTTCATATGAAGAAAAGCTTTTAGACATAGTAGGTATTTCTTTTTTTGCTACTTTGTTCAAATGGTTATTAGATAATCCCTGGAGTGGAAAAGATGAAACAGAATGAAGATTTGAAGGAGGTGCGGTGATGAATAAATATGGAGGCATTTCCATTCTAATGAGTGTACTTAGTGTTCTTGCCCTGTTTGTATTAAGAGGGCCAAATGCGAATGGGCACTTAATTATCGCGATTTTCAGTTTCTTCTCTGGGATAGGCATTACCTTGGCTATTCTCTCGAAGAAACTTATTGCAGTAACGCTGGGTCTCATATTAAACGGAGGCGTACTTGTTTATACTTACCTTCTTCTTATAGCATTTGGAATAAGTGAGCCGTAGTAAAGGTGAAAAAACATTAATGTTAAATTTCCAGGTTCAAAAGGAGATCTAGGGGGAAAAGATGGATTTATTGATTTGGATCTTCATTGCTTTTGTAGTAATTGGAATAATCAGCAATGTAAAAAAACAAAGAACTGAAGAATAACAACATAAGCATTCTATGTAGATTAGGATTTC
This sequence comes from Salimicrobium flavidum, assembly GCF_900156645.1. GTDB lineage: Bacteria > Bacillota > Bacilli > Bacillales > Halobacillaceae > Salimicrobium > Salimicrobium flavidum. The sequence goes on along the minus strand of NZ_FTOC01000015.1, from coordinate 32,038 downwards.
ATAAATTTATACAGATAGATTGGGAAGAAGAATCCCCAAGAGCAATTTACGAGTGTGAGAAATGTGGTAAATAAAAAAGGTGATGAGAGGTGTATGAGTGTGAAGGTCTATAGTAATAGAATACGTGAGCAAGAGTTTCAAATTTGATTTTCAGACCACTCGAAACTTCTGTCTCCGTTGAGTCGTAAGTATAAAAAGGGGGAGGTCTTATTTATAGAAACAATTATAAGTGGATAGTAATGTCCTTGTTGATTTTAGGAATCTGCTTTGTTTCTGTCGGTTGTTTCCGAAGTTCGGAAGGGACTTATCTTCTAGGGGATATAACAGAAATCAATGAGGAAAACGGGAAAATGGAAATGAAAATTACGGGTTCGTTTACAGTGAGCGATGCAGAAAGCAATACAGAGCCTTATCAATTTGAAGAGAAACCAGATTCTTTGACTATACGTGTTTCCAGCCCTCAAAAATATGAGGAAGGGCAAAGAATACAGGCGAAAGTTATCAAGAATTATGAAGAAGATGTCTGGGATTTGGATAAGTTGGAATTTGAAGTAGAAGAAGTGAGTTAGGATGCTGGTCTGTTAGTGTCATTACATAGAACGTTATATGACGGTACCTCGCGCTTAGGATTCAATGCGCAAGGTGATGGTGTAGTTTACTCATATTTCTACCGGAGTATTCGCTAAAACAAGTAGACTTTGACGCATTGTTGAAAAGCTGAGAATGAAGGAATTTTTCTTTTATATATAAAAGAGCTTAATGATAACAGTGGAGATGTGGAAATTGAAATAACTGGCTCGTTAATAATTAACGATACTTACTCTTTTTTCAAATTCGTCAGTTAAAGCATAGGAAGTTTCAGCTTATGGTATACTAAAATGACTAACAAGGATTCAGGTGGTGAGGTTATAATGCTTGAGCACAACGAAGATTCAAGAAAAAGAAAGTATGATTGGATTCATCAATGGGCTCAAATGACCGGAGAAAGAGCCATGATAGATGCTAAAGTGAACGATACTTACATTGTTTATGCCACAAAAGACGGTCTGGTCAAAGAGTTCCCTAATGGTGAAGCTAAGCCGTTAAGTGATGGGAACCAGGAAGAATCGAATGATTTTTAATAATAAACCGATCATGTACATTTTTGCAGGGAACAACGGGAGCGGGAAGAGTACAATACGAAGTATCATTATAGACAAGATCGGGATTGAGATGAATATAGACCCTGACGGAATTGCGAGACACCTGGATCAGTCGGACCCTGAATCGAAGAGGGCAGAGGCTGGCCGGTCAGCGATTAAATCAACCAGGGATTGTATTGAGAATAAGAAGAGCTTTTCTGTAGAAACGACACTTGCAGGGAAAACGTTTCTACGAAGAATAAAAATGGCCCGAGAAAATGGCTTCGAGATTACGATGTTTTATCTTGGACTGGAAGATGTCCAACTAAATATTGAACGCGTCGTTTCGCGGGTTCAAAACGGAGGACATCATATCCCTACGGAAGACATTCTTAAAAGGCATGGAAAGTCGAAAGAGAACCTGACCAATAACTTGTCATTAATAGATAATCTGATAGTGATAGACAATAGTCATTTTTACGGTGCCACCGTTTTGGAGGCATATGATAACTACCTTGCATATGAAAGCAACAAACTGCCAGAATGGGTTCTTCCAATCAAAGAACAATTGAAAAGTTAATGGGAACCTTATAAAACAGTCTGGAAATAAGAAGATTTTACAATAACTTGAAATGCAAATTGAACCAGTTATTTGCGACAAAAAAAACAGAGCTCGGGAAATACCCTGAGCTCTGTTTCCTTATATCTTTTATTAATCATTAAGCTTTCACTAGTGCTTCCTTCCCGTAGTAAGAAGCCTTGAACAATTCTTTCATCTGTTCTAATGATGTTTCACGCGGGTTGGTGCCCGTGCATGGGTCTTCCATAGCGTTCTCCGCCATCGTATCCATATGCTTGTTGAACTCTTCTTCGGAGACGCCGAACTCCTGAAGAGTCGTTGCCAGACCGAGATTTTTGTTCAAGTCATAGATATACGCTATAAGAGAATCGGTCAATTCAGCGTCATTGTTCCCTTTCAGGTTGAGACGGCGGGCGATTTCAGCGAAACGGTCTTCCACGACTTCACGGTTGAACTGGATGACGTAAGGAAGATAGATCGCATTTGCATAGCCATGCGGAATGCCGAACGTCGGACCACTCTTATGAGCAAGGCTGTGTACGTTACCTAGGACAGCGTTCGCGAAAGCCATGCCTGCCATCGCCTGGATGGTGTGCATTTTCTTAGCGGCTTCCTGGTCGCCCTGATAAGAAGCGAGAAGGTTGTCTTTGATAACTTCAGCTCCTCCGAGGGACAGGATATCCGTGTACATCGTACGCGGCTTCGCTACATACGCTTCAATGGTGTGCGTGAATGCATCCATACCGGTATAAGCAGCGATGTGTTTCGGCAGTTCTTCGATCATCACGGGATCGATGATGGCGACATCCGGTGTCAGTTCGAAGTCCGCTACCGGATATTTCACGTTCGTCGTCTCATCAGCTACGACGGAGAGGTTGGATACTTCCGAACCACTTCCGCTCGTCGTCGGAATACCGGCGAATTTCGCTTTATGACGAAGCTTCGGCAGCTCGAACGGCTTGATCGCATCTTCAAAAGCGAGTTCCGGATGTTCGTAATAGAGCCAGATCGCTTTGGCGGAGTCCATCGCAGAACCGCCACCGATACCGATGATCCAATCTGGTTGGAAGTCCTCAAGATCTTTCGCTCCCTGTTTGACTACTTCAAAGGTCGGTTCGGTATCGAAGCCTTCTAATACTGCTGTTTCTATATTGGCAGCTGCCAGATGATCCTGGACCTTGGAGAGATTGCCGTTTCTTTTCACAGAACCTCCGCCAATGACGAGTGCCGCCTTTTTCCCTTCAAAAGACTCAAGCACTTCAAGTGCGTTCTCTTCGAAATATATATCGCGTGGAATCGTAAAACGACTCATAATAAAAATCCTCCTAGAATTGATGTGTTGATCATCGTTCTCTGGTTGAAAAATCGCCCTGTCCTTCAATCGAGGGCAATGCTAAGCAGTGTTCCCATTCTTTGAGAATATCAAACTTCTTCGATTATTTTCGCAGGAGCATCGGTAGAAAAAACAATAGATTTTGAAACGTGGATAAACTTGTAATCGTATGCAGACAAAGGAGGAAGTCGATTGAATTTGAAATCTAAGAAGATAGGAAACGTATTAACGAAATTTCTTTGGGTTAATCTCGGATTAATAGCTATCCTGATAGTGAATATAGTAATCGGTTCGGTCGTGGGGCTGGGAGAGGCTTTCTTAGCTTATGATGGAGTTGTTGCACTCGTCTTAGGAGCGAACGTCCTTATCTACACTGTGATTTATCTGTTCTGGCTACATAAAGTCCACGGTGACTTAAGGGAATTGGATGAAACGTACCCGATTACCCCGGGAGGCGCTTTAGCTCGGGTGCTGATCCCTTTTTACAACATATATGGGTTGTGGAACATTTATTCTACGATGGCGGGCTATTTCAAAAAGAATACCCAGGAGCAGGACATCGGTCAGAAACTGGCTTATTACACCCCGATCTATTACATACTTTACTTTGGAACCACACTGTTTAATTATACTTTAGAAAATTCTTCTCCGGAAAGTACATTCAGCTTTGTATGGTTTATCTCCTACGTAGGTGACGCTGCGCTGGTAGTCATGTTCATTCTGATCATCAAAGCCGTGTCGACTGGTTTAACACGGTTATCAGAACAAGAGATGGACAGTAGTCGAGAAGAATATGGTAATTGAACGATCATTAATCGAATTTTGATGGGGAGGGTTAACTATGTATGGGCTAGGTCCTATGTTCTGGGGGTAGCTAGTATTGATGCTGGCTAGCATTGGACTGTTATTATTTTTGTTTAATGTTTTAATGAGAAAGTTGCTGAACGTTGAGAAAAAGAGCTTATTTTCTTACGGTCATGTGAATGACAAACATACAACAGTTGATTGGACCATCAGGCTCGGGTTTATAATTACTCTGATAGTCGGGTTTGCCATCAACGAGGCGCGGTCGTTTGGAGAAAGGTTATGGTTTTTGAAACCTTATACATTAACATTCATCTTTATCCTGATATTAGAATCAACCAGAGCTTTCATGGAATGGAAGTACGCAAAAAATCGGAATGATTATATTTTCACGCTCAGCCAATTAGGGTTCATCTCACTAATATTGATTACCGTATTCACGACAGACTTTTTCGGTTGGATGGGCTGAGACAAGGAAATTTAGTTAAAGAGTGAGTGACACAGGGAGGTGTCTTAATGAAAGATTATTATGGGAGAATAATAAGTGAGCGATATCCGAATTTGAAAATAGACCAGATCGAGATGAATGAAATCGGACAGAACAATACAGTGCTCATTGTGAATGAGCGGTTCGTTTTCAGGTTTCCTAAGTACTTAGAAGGTATCGAAAAACTGAAAAAAGAAACAAAAGTGTTGGAACACATAGGTAAGAGGGTGAGCCTCCCTATCCCCGAACCCAAGTATATACATTTTGAATCCGGTGTGGTGGGAGAAGTATTCACAGGTTATCCACTTCTTTCTGGCACCCCCTTGTGGCCTTCTGAAATAAAAAAAGTAAAGAAAGAAGTCCAAATTCAAAAAATCGCTGAACAGTTGGTCCGATTCCTGAGTGACCTGCATTCTCAGCCTGTCGATGATTTGGATGTAAAGAAACAGAGGATGGAAGACCTGCGCCACTCCACCGAGAAACTATATGAAGCTTTCAAAGAAAAGTTATTTCCGTATATGAAGGAAACATCAAAGAAGGAAGTAGCTCGAAACTTTGAAGTATTCATATCGGATAAGAAAACACTGAATTTTGAACCGGTTCTCATCCATGGGGATTTCGGGGCATCCAATATTTTATGGGATGCAGAGCGGGAAGCGGTATCAGGGATTATCGATTTTGGGGAAACGGAAGTCGGTGATCCGGCATATGACTTCGCCGGGTTATCGGCGAGTTATGGACGTTCTTTTCTAGAGAAGTGTCTGGGTCTATACACAAGCGACGATACTATAATGAAAAGAATTGAGTTTTACCAAAGTACGTTTGCGCTTCAAGAAGCTTTGCATGGGGTGGAAAATAATGATCAAAAAGCATTCGAAGAGGGGATGCGGGGGTATAGATAATCCAGCTTTTAGAATTTAGGTTTTGAAAAAAAGGGAGCATCATTTTAACATAGATAAATCTCTAATCGTCTGTAATTATAAGCATCGTTCCATCAACCTGCCCTGGTAAAGATGCTTTAATATCTCCGGTCCAATGAACTCTTATTTTTTGGCCTGCCTCAAAATTTTTATGTATTTTTTCATTAATAAACGGTATATCAAATTTATTTCCAGTTGGGTTAGAAGCTTTTTTTTCTAATATATCCATTATTTCATCCTGAGTTTTTCCCTTTACCTCACTTTCATTTAATTCTATTACTAGTATAGAAGAGTCATATACTTCATAAATATACCCCTCCGTTACACTTTGATTAAAAAACCAAATTATAAGAACTAAAAAAAGAATTCCTGAAAAAATTTTCTTCATATTATTTCCTTACCTTAATTTAGCAATAAGCGATAAATGAAAATACCGAGCAACCATACCTTGTATTAAGTACCATTTTTCTATACTTGTAGAATAACAAAATTTTTCAGAAATATGTTACATTTAGGGAAAATAAGGTTCTCAATAGTGAATTATGATGATTTCTTCCTCTGATTCACAATTCTACTCATTCATAAACGAGAACGATTCCCCCATATGGATCCGGAGGTCGGGGAAGTTCATGGTGGGGAGCTATTATTATTTTGCTTTGGAGGGAATTATTACCAGACGCTTTATTTCATTTTCGATTTTGGCCTCTTTGCTTCTCCTTTTTTCTTGTAGCCATACGGACATTGAAGAGAGTCATAAGAATGCAATTGAGAAGAACGGTTGGGAAATCAAAAAAGTAGAGACAGAAGAAAAAGAATTGAATATGGCTTTAATAGAATCTGATGAGCTTTATACCAATCTTGCTATTGATACAAATGATATCGGAAATCATAAACTTCTTACTATAAGTTATGAACTTACTGCAAAATGTTCAGAAGAGAACATCGGAGCAGGTGTCTTTTACACAGACGAAAATATAATTGAAACGTATTTACAACTACCGACAGCTACTCCAGGGACCGTGCAGATGACTGACAAAGAATCATTTCTAAACGAATATTGCCAGTAGTAGAAGCCTTTTTATCTGAGGATCTTGCTGTCGCAAGTTGTTGGTCGAATTTTTTAGAATAGAGGTGTGGAACTTTGTCTAATAATAATGATGACAATGAACCATTCAATGATGCGATAGATCACCAACATAACATTGAAGGTGACCCGACACCGAGTGGTGGGAGTATGCCGTTACCAATACGAGTGATCGGTTATTTTCTCATTGGCGGTATCGTAGTAATGCTTTTTACAGGTTTATTAGGTAATTTATTGTTTAATTGAAAGGAAAGGAGAGTTTGGTATGAAAAGAAATTACACCGTACTGTTCCTTTTGTTATGTTCAGCATCTATTGCGGGAGGCTTAGCATTAAGTGATGTTTTCAATTATTCCATGATCGTAGGGGCCGGTTCAGGCACGATATTTCTTTTATGTGCTGCGTTTTTCGCAGGGAAGAACGAAAAAACTCAAAAAGATAGTGAATAGCTATGGAAATGATTAAAAGAAGCGTCCCTTCAAGTTTTTTTAGAAAATCGTTTTTCAAAAGAGAGATTCTGAGGAGTGAGCAGGAGGGGTAAGGTGAAGCTTTTATCGTTGTTTGTTTTGGGATTCTTGTTTGGTTTGGCGGTATCTTCACTCTTCAAAGGTGGTTTTGATTGGCCATCCCTATTGGTCTTTATCGCAATTTCCATAGTTGTGCTTCCTGGAGCATATATAGTGAGGCGCACAACGAAGTGATCGCAGACTTCAGAAGGTGGGAGACGTGAGAAATTTGTCTGAGGAAAAGAAACAGCTGTATTTTATATGACGTTGGGTTACATAGGGATGGTGTTTCTACTTCTAGCAGGATTGCGATTTCTAATGATAGGAGATGCTGTCGGGCGTGTATTAGTTCTGGTAAGTCTGTTATGCAGTGGGGCGTTCTTCCGTTACATAAAAACCACTTATTTTCCGAAGACGAAAGGTGTACGTGTCGTTAATAGGAATGCTTTCACAGTGTTCGTAGGTATCACTGTACTCGGAACCTATTTATTATTCCAGTGAATGTCTGAGTCGGAGGTGTTGTATCTGTTAGGATCAACGTTTTTGATGAAGCTGGCTTTGGTTTTGACTATTTTCGTACTACTTGGTCATTTAGTCACAATTACAATGAGAAAAATACTCCAAGTGGAGAAAAGAGGTGTTTTCTCTCGTCAATATCTGAGCGAAATGCATAAGAAAATGGAATGGATGATAAGAATCACTTTTTTGGTCATGCTGGTCGCTGGAGTTATCCTTGTAGGGACAGGAGCGGTTAGGAAAATATTCTGGTTTATGCAGCCGCATGTGCTGCTTATCATTACTATGTTTATGACGGAATTGCTCAGAGCAGTCATGGAATGGAAGCACGAAAAGAATAGGAATGCTTACATTTTCACCTTGAGTCAACTAGCGTTGATAATAATTTTTATGATTGTTTTGTTTTTGACCGATCTCTTAGTGTGGTATGGATAACTTACTGAATTATACCTATACCTACCTTAAAGGTAAAAAAAGGAATTAAACTATCATCTGATTCAAAGAACCTGTTGTTCATCTTTGGCCCGCTTTTAGGAGGGCTTCTTATCTATCAGATTGTTGTTCTGCCTATCTTCAGGGCGATCGGAACAGCCCTTGGCTTCATCGAAACATGGTACCCTCGGTATGGGAAGGAAAGCTTCAAGGCATAACAGCTACACAAGATACGTTGAAATGAATTCATCAACTAATGAGGAGTGTTTTCATGAATCAGGAAACGGAAGTCAAAGAAACTTATGAACAGTTGATCAAAGCATGGAACGATCGTAATGCTGAGAGAATGGCTGAACTATTCACTGATAGCGGGGAACTGATAGGGTTTGACGGAAGCCTTGTCCAGAACCGGGAAGAAATCGTTTCTCACTTGCAGCCGATTTTCGAAAACCATCCTACACCTCCATTCATACATAAAGTTAAAGAAGTGAAATTCCTCGGTGAGCAGTCGGTACTTCTGCGTGCGATTGCCGGGATGGTGACGCCGGGTGAGGATGATATCAATCCGGAAATGAATACACATCATACCCTCGTGTTGATACGCGAGAAGGACGAATGGAAAGTTGAGCTATTTCAGAATACTCCTGCACAATTTCATGGTAGGCCGGAACTGGTAGAGGAAATGACGAATGAACTGAAAGAACAGAGCGGCTGAGTTCTTCTAACGAGCCTCTTGGGTTAACCGGACCCAGGAGGTTTTTCTTTGCCCAAAGCCGAATCATTCGGCTTGATTTCTTCGGTAATATGTATTACTATGTACTTGTAGTAAGTGTTACTTCATACCAGTATAACAGAATACTGAATAACGTAAGGAGCGGTGCAGATGGGGAACTTCAGAGAAATGATGAAAGGGGTGCTCGAAGGATGCGTGCTTGAAATCATCAGTCGGGGAGAAACATACGGGTATGAAATAACCCAGCAGCTACGGGAGCTCGGTTTCACCGATGTCGTGGAAGGTACTGTCTATACAATCACTATGCGCCTTGAGAAGAATGACCTTGTGAATATCGAGAAAAAGCCATCGAATATGGGACCTCCCCGTAAGTTTTATACCCTGAATGAAGCGGGACGGGAGCATCTGGAGCTATTTTGGGACAAATGGGAATTCGTATCCGGTACCATCAATAAACTTAAAAATGGAAATCAGAGAGGGGAATGAACATGAATATATTTGAAAAAATCACTGGTACGATGGCTGACAAGCGCGAATGGAAAGCGATGGAATCCCGCGCGAAAGAACTTCCTGAAGAATATTATGATGCTTATAAAGCGATTCAGAAGTATCTATGGACGACCGGAGGGCTAATGGATTGGAAGGGTGCCAGACGCATTTTCGGAGGAATTCTCGATCTCTTCGAAGAGGGGGCGGCGGAAGGAAAGACGGTCACTGAACTCATAGGAGAAGATGTAGCATCATTCTGTGACGAGTTGGTCAAGGACGAGAAGAAGTGGAGCGACAAGTACCGGGAGAAATTGAACGATACGATTACCAGTGAGTGAATGGATGATGATCGGAGATTTATCAGACAGAAAAAGGCCGCGACTCCTACGAATTAAGGAAGAGTCAGCGGCCATAGTTTTTATGGGTGCTTTAGATCTTGGCAAAGCATGGGTTCTATTATTCAGAAGTGAAAACTTCCGTCAGTTGTTATTTGTCGCTTTTTCCTTTGGATGTTTCAGTTACTATATTGCCAGCTACTTCATCAGAACCTTTCAGTCCGATATCGCCTATACTGACGACACCACTGATTTTGTTATCGTCGACAATCAGCAGACGACGGATCTGGTGGTCCTGCATAAGCCGGGAAGCTTCGTCGATTTCCATGTCAGAGGTTCCTGTAATGATTTTTTCCGTCATGATCTCAGAAGCTTTGACCTCCTCTGGGGAGCCTTTGGCTAATCCTTTTACTACGATATCACGATCAGTCACTACACCTGAATACTGACCATTTTCAACGATAGGTATGAACCCTACGTCTTCTTCTCTCATCTGCTTAGCAAGAGTCATCAAATTATCCGTGGAGTCGCAAGAAACTGTGTTTGTACTCATATACTCTTTCAGTTTTGTCATAGTTGCACATCCTTTCTAGTTGATTAACATCTTATATACGTATGATTTACTTTTATTGGGAGTACCAAACGTGATATTAAGATATTCAGTGAAGTCACTACTAAAGTCAGGGGGCACATAAGGTTATTGTTGATAATAATTCTCTTTTTTTCTGAAAGTGGAGGAGGTCTTCCGGGTATTTCTTCAGGTCCGTGAGAAAGGATAACATTGTGAGAAGCGGGAGAACGTCAACAAATAATAATTAGAAAGGCTTTGGTTTGCAGCGTGAGAAAGCACTACACGCTTATCTACAGCCAGAGAATGATTATGTTTGAGTATGTAAAAAGAATTTGACACTTTTCTGGTTGATGATATTATATGGAATAGAAGGTTTTTACATACTGATGGGAGTGAAAAAGGGTTATGAGTTGGGAAGTCGGTGTGTTTTTTTCATCATTAGCAATTCTGGTTTTGCTTATAGCTATTACTTTGGTGTCGCAATTCAAATTGGGAGACGAAAGAAAAAGTTTCATTAAAATGAAGGCTCAGTCTTATACTTTTATGGTTACAATCGGCGTGCTTTTGGTTGAATTTTTTGAATCAGTTTATATGAACGTGTGGACGAAGAATCCTTATGAAGGTATGAATCCATTTACTTTTCTCGTGGCTATTTCTACGACATATTTAATTTCATTATTTATTTCGAATAAGAAGTATGGTGGTTGAATGAAGAATAGAATTCGGGAATTAAGAAAATCAGTGAACCTTTCACAGAAAGAAATAGCTGTACGTTGCAATGTATCGAGGCAAACAATTAACGCTATTGAAAATGATAAATATGATCCTACTCTGCAGTTAGCTTTCAACATTGCTTCAGTACTGGATACAAAAGTGGATGAACTTTTCATAAACGATAGCTGAACCGTTTCTGAAAGATGGAAAACCGCAAACGAAAAGGCCACCTAGTTCTTAGGCGGCCTTTTCGCTTGCGGTTTTCGTTGCGTTCAGCACCGATTTTTCCGGCTGAACACCACTTAAAATTCGCAATCGTTGTGTTCACGGGTCAAATAGATGCGCGAACCCGACGCAAAACTGTTTTTTGTTGTGTTCAGAGCGAAAATTAGCATCTGAACCCCACACAAAGTTCTTCAACTAACTCAATACTTTCGGAAAAAACTGAGGCAAATGCTCTTTATGAGCTTCCATCATATCGTCGATGATCGCTTTTGCCACGTTATCGGAAGGCGTCAGCGGATTGATGGTAAGAGCCAGCACCGCTTTTTCATAATCACCGGTCACAGCGGCTTCCGCAGATAGACGCTCGAACGACTTGATTTCTTGTACGAGTCCGCGCACGGCTACAGGCAGATCTCCGATGGCTATCGGTTTCGGACCGTCTTTCGTGATGACGGAACTGATTTCCACCGCTGAATCATTCGGAATGCTTGCGATAGCGCCGTTATTTTTCGTATTCACGGGCTGGATGTCGCGTTTATCCGTGTAGATGGATGTGATCAGGCGGACAGCGGCATCCGAGTAATAAGCGCCACCGCGTTCCTCGAGCTGAGGAGGCTTCTGTTCGAGCGTCTCATCTTTGTAGAGTTCGAACAGCTCCGTTTCGAGTTTCTGGACGACTTCGGCACGGGTTCCTTCCGCAGCTGCTTCTTTCTGCGTTTTCTCCAGCATGTCTTTTTTCTTGTAGTAGTACATATGATAGGGGCAAGTAAGGACATTTAAAGAGCGGACGAACTCAGGCTCCCAGCCAAGGCCTTCGATATTTTTTACGAAACTCGAGTTTTCCGGATTCGAAATCAGTTCAATCACTTCCTCTTTCCGGCTCACCCCGTCGACGAATACATCCAGGCCGTACACCATATGGTTCAGCCCGGCAAAATCGATACGGATACGAGAGTGGTCCACACCAAGCAGTTGAGCTACACCCATTTCCATCCCGATTGGCACGTTACACAGCCCGACGACTTTGTCGATGTTCGAATAACGTAGCACCGCTTCTGTCACCATACCAGCAGGGTTCGTAAAGTTGATGAGCCATGCATCCGGACAAAGCTCCTCCATGTCACGGCAGATATCAAGTATCACAGGGATGGTGCGCAGTCCTTTGAAAAGACCGCCCGGACCATTCGTCTCCTGACCGAGAACGCCGTGCTCCAGCGGAATCTGCTCGTCCTTTGCACGTGCTTCAAGCAGCCCGACTCGGAACTGGGTCGTGACGAAGTCCGCATCCTTCAACGCTTCTTTCCGGTCGAGTGTCAAGTGCACCTCGATCGGCAATCCCGCTTTCTCAATCATACGCTTCGCCAGGTTTCCTACGATCTCCAATTTCTCTTTTCCCGCTTCGATATCCACAAGCCAAAGCTCGCGCACCGGCAGTTCCTCATATCTGTTGATGAATCCTTCGACAAGCTCAGGCGTGTAACTGGATCCTCCGCCAATCGTTGCAATCTTGATTCCTTCTTTCATCATTTCCACCTCCAAGTGATGTAACCATTACCTGAAGTGTATCGTCCGGAATCTTGAAAAGGAACAGCCCAGCGCCAGTCTGTCGGTTATGACGTGGGTTGTCATTTGTTACTATAGTGTAACGCCCTGTTACATGATAAGATGGAAGAAAACGGAGGTGGAGCACATGTTCACCCAGGATGTCATCGCATCGTTCAATGATCTCGATCATTCATTATATGACTACATCGTCAAAAATAGCGACAAAGTCATCTACATGAGAATACGCGAGCTGGCGGAAGAAACGCACGTATCCACAGCGACCATTCTGCGCTTCTGCAGGAAAGTCGGATGTGAAGGATTCCCGGAATTCAAGGTGCGCCTGAAGATGGAATTCGAGGAAAAGGAAGATGCGAAAGTGAAAGGGCCGGAACATTTGGTCATGGAATTCTTCGAACGCACCCTGAAAGGGGACCTTGAGGATAAAATCAAAGAAGCGGCAGCACTCGTGGAAAATGCGGAAAACATTCTGTTCATCGGTGTCGGAGGATCCGGCATTCTGGCAGAGTATGGAGCCCGTTATTTCTCCAGCCTCGGCAAATTTTCCATGTATGTGAAAGATCCCTTCTATCCGATCCACCCGAAATTCCGGGATAACAGTGTCACCATCGCTCTTTCGGTATCAGGAGAAACCAACTTCACGACGACCCATCTCACTCAGCTGAAGGAAGTAGGGAGCACCATTATCAGCATTACGAACAATGCTTATTCCCAAGTGGCGAAGCTGTCAGACGTGAATATTCCTTACTACGTATCTGAGGAATGGTACAAGGGTTCGAATATTACGACCCAGGTGCCGGTGTTGTACATATTGGAGGCTGTGGCTCGTGAGTTGCACAGGAAATAATACAATTAGAATAGAGGAGCGCAAATTTTTGTGTAAGATTGCTTGGTAGCTGTCAAAACTGAGTAATAATACATTTCTAATTACAATATATACCTCTTGGTATGATAGAATATAATGAAAGAAAATGTTATAAGGTGAGGTATAATGTCTAAAATTAATGAGCAATACTATCTTTTTCAATTCGTAGAAAGCTTGAATGAAGATGCCTTTATCACAGGTAAAAGAATAGAAGATACTGTATATGAAAATCCCCAATCAGCTTGTATAGCAGGAAGACAAATGCTTGAAGCTATAATTGAGCATGTATTTAACTTAGAAAATATAGACCAATATGGAATGAGTTTATTTGATAAGATCAATTATTTGGATAGAAAAGGTTATTTTACACAAGAAGCAAAGCAAAGCATGGACACCATAAGGGTGATAGGGAATAAAGCGGCTCACGAGCCAAAATTTGATGATGTAGAAAAAGCAATTAAGGTATTTAAAGAAATTTATAAAATAGCAAGATGGTACGCTGAAGTTTATTCTTTTAATTTAGAGATACCGGAGTATAGAAACCCTTCTCCTCCTTCTAGTAACGATCAAAATCCTGATGAAATAATTGAAGAAGTTATGGAACGACTAAGAAAACAAAAAGGAGAAGCGTTTCGAGGTGAAGGAGTAACAGGGAATGAGACGAGTATTACTCCTGAAAGAAAAAGTGAAAACAAGCAAGAAGATTCTATAACTCCTGTCATCCCTTATGAACTACCTGCAAATCAAAGTTACTTACTTAAAGAACTTAGAAGGTTGCAGGAGTCTTCTCAGGAAGCAGTGGATAGCCCTGAGGATTTTAGTGAGTTAAAAGACTATATGCACGTGGACCGTCAAATTCAAATTGATTTAGAGAAAATTTTATCTACTGAACAAAAAACTGGTGGTCCATCTCTAGTATTATTGAGCGGGAGTGTAGGGGACGGAAAGTCACACTTATTATCTTATTTAAACAATAGAGAAGACAATCTTCTCAAGGGTTATCGAATTTACAACGATGCCACAGAAAGTTTTGACCCTCAAAAGAGTGCGGTAGAGACTTTAACAGAAGAACTAGATAGCTTCTCAGATCAAAGAATAGACAGCGCTGACGATAGAGTTATTATAGCTATAAATTTGGGTATTCTTAATAACTTCCTAGAAGCTGATCACGGGGAAAAGTCATTTAATAAATTAAAGGAATTTATTAATAATAGCCATGTCTTTGAAGCGAATATTCAAGAAAAATATAGTGAAGGTCCTTTTCATATTATGAGCTTCAGTGATTACCAACCATTTGAATTAACGGAAGAAGGTCCGCGCTCTTCATTTTTTGAGTTAGTATTCGAAAAAGTATTCAATACAAGTGAAAAGAACCCCTTTTATGCAGCCTACCTTAAAGATAAGCATAAAGGGATCAACGTTTCCATTCACGATAACTATCAATTCATGATGAACAAAACAGTTCAACATCATGTAATTGATTTATTAATAAACACAATAGTTCAACATAAATTGGTGATATCAGCCAGGTCTTTATTTAACTTCATAGCAGATATCGTTATTCCTGAAGGTTATTCGACTATGGAAGATTTGTTGTCGGTAGATTCTGAGAAATTAAATCATACTACCCCAGAGCTTCTTTTCAATCGGAAGGAAAGATCATACATTCTCGATGCTATGAATGACCTCGACCCTATTCATTACAGATCGAAAAAGACGGATGATGTTCTTATAGCTTTGAATACACTTGATGATTGGGAAAGTATCATCTCTGAACTAATTGAGGATAAAACACCTTATAAGTGGTTTGAAGATTATATTGAAATGAAAAAGGAACTTGGAGAAGTTACAAACGCAACTGAACAGTCTATATTCAAAGCATTAATACGTACTGCTTACTTAACATCAGAAGATTTAAACGAACAAGTTAGACCTGAATCCTTCGATAAATATATGAAATATTTGTATGCATTTCACAGATATGATAAGAAGTTGATTCAAGATTTTTATACTAAAGTACCAGAAGCAATGTTTTATTGGATGGGTAGCCCCAAAAAAGACTACATCTACATTGATAATAGAGGAACATTTAAAATTGCCCAGCACTTAAAGTTAAATCCAAGTTTGGCTCACCTTGAACAACTACAGCGCAATAGTAATGGTGCTGTAATAAGAAATTTTCATACTACGCTTACAGTTGCTTATACTTCTACCGATCAGGAGTACAAAGCGGAACTAAATGTGGATTATCACTTGTATAAGTTGATCTTAGCAGTTTTGGATGGGTATCGTCCTAATAAAAAAGATGAAGAAGACGCTATCCAGTTAATAGAGTTCGTAGAAAAGGCTCTCAAATTTGGAAGTTACAAAAAAGAATTACTTGTACACATACCTTCTGAGCATAAGCTATACCGATTAGAGAAAAATGTTTTTGGTAGTGTTGTATTTGAAAGGGACGAACATCTATGAATAACAAACTTCAAGTTGAAAAATTAAATGAAATTATAAATCCAAGTCGACACAGTAGGGGAAACGTGAATGAAGTACTTCCCTTTGCTGCAAATGATTCGAAAGCTCTGCTAAAAGGTGATTTTAAGCCGATCGTTGGAGAATTTGCACGGCAAGTCGCGGAGGAAAAACTGAGTGATGAGGAAGACCCTCTTAAAATTAAGGAAACACCAGATTCAGAAAACTATAGTATTGTTAAAGAAATGACCGCAGAGGTAGAAGGGGCTACTGCAGAAAAATATGATTTGGAAAGGTTATTGAAGAAGTTATTGTTTCATGATCAAGATAGCGATGTGAAAGTTCTTCATCCCTATATCTTCAAGTACTATCCGTTAACATCTAAGAAGAAGAAATCATTAGAAAAGAAAGTTGCTAAGTTTTTAAAAGATGTACTCGTTAATAATAGTAGAGAAGAGGTTTCCAAAAGTTTTGTGAAACAAGGTAATGAAGACTTGTTAGTATCAATGATTCTTGACCATTTAGATGAACTCAATAGTGTTCAAAACGCAAAGTCTTATCAAAATTTATTACCTAATCTATCAGAGTTATTTGTAGACGACTTTTTCTTTATTAGTAAGTATGAGGATTACTTTTTGGAAAATTTCCAAGTACTTTTACAGCATTATTATTTTGTGTATGTCTCACAACTGACTTTTGCATTTTCCAAACTAGAAAACGGAAGCCTATCTAAAGTTGAACCATTGTTCTACACATTGGATTGGGAATCTTTGAATAAGAGAAGAAAGGCATTCGATGGTGTATACAACTTCCGTAACCTTAGAGAAAAAAGCCAGTCTACTTTTATACACGTCCACGTCCAGTCACAGCTTAGCCATAATTGGTTGAACGAAGATATGAAATTTATGAGTTATGCTGAATTGTACGATTTATTGAATGAAGAAGTATCTGCAGAGGAAAAAGATGCATTCCTTGAAGATATCAAGGAATGGTTGACCGTCTATGGAGATAAAATGGGGGTCGAAGTGCCAATAAATATATCATCAATAAATGAAGCATTTAGCGCATTATTTACTATGCTTTCAAAAGGAATGTCTGAAGAAGTATCGAGAAACTATGGAAAACTCATTGAAGACGCAGCATATGGGAAGTTTTTGAAGGCTAGAGGTAGCCTGGGACAGACTCTAAATATTACTCAGGACTTTCTATTATTGTTGACAGCTCTGGCAGTGAAAGATAAGGGCCGAATTCCACTTAAGCAATTATTTGAGGAATTTGAGAAACGCGGGATTGCTTTAGATCAGTATTCTAGAAAAGAAACAATGATTTTGTTAGATAATTTAAACATTATAGAGAAGAAAAGTGATAGTGGGGATGCTCAATATGTTAAATCAATTTTATAAATATATTAGTGAAATGTTAATAAATCAATTGGCCTCTTATACTAATGCTGGAGATCGCTATTACTTGCAATTGGACGACGCTCGGTATGTAAGAGGTCTTGTTGAAGAGATGAAGAATGTAGAAGGTGCTGAAGAATTCATTTACAACCATGAATCTGGCGCTACGTACAAAACTTTCTCTATAGAACTGGATAACGTGAAATTAGTTGTATCTTCAACTTCTGACGGAGTTACTCCAGACTTTTTAGTTACACTAAGAAATGCAGTTGGTGAACAAAGGGAAGAATGGGAAAATACTGCATTACTAAGTGTTGTGTCAGAGCAACTAGATAGTATTGAAGGTGGAAGTAGCAATCTCCAAAAAGAAGGGATGCCTCTTCACCCACAAACTTTATATCGGTTTTTATCCAACGAAATTAACAATAGTGCTATGAAAAGAGCTGATAAGACGATCTTGCAAGAAAACCTTGATCGATTATTAGATGATCAATTCTTGCAGCAGGTATCGCTTTTGGATTTTAAAGACATTTTCACAACGCTTGAGAAAGAAAAAATTGAAGAAGAGGACTTTGTGAAATTTGGAATGTTTAAAGACCTTGACTTGGAGAATAGAAGTGGTAAAGAGCTTAAAAAAAGGTTGGAAGAAAACCACAACTTATTTGAACGGGTTCAACGAGCACATGAATTCAGTGACTCTGTAGAAGAAGAGCTTGAGAAAAAGTTCAGTAGTAAAGGAGTTCAGGAACTAAAAAAGGAAAATTGGGAAGATGTTCCTTTTTCTTTGGTATATAATTCTATGGAAGAGAAAGAGCGAGAGGATAAAGAAGCTAAGGTATATTTAAGTCGATTTGATATACCTGGTTTAACTTATTGGGATCGTCCCCAAAAAGAGTCGACATCTGGACAAAGAAAAAGACAAATAATAATATTCAATAATGAGCGACGGTGTCACATAGATCTTAACGCACGATTTGAAATATCAGGAAAGACTATAAGAAGCCTGAATGATGACTATGTAAAGGTTCAAAAGCAATTCCAAAAACATGTTACTACCAGCACGGGTCAAAAGAACATGAAAATATCAATTGAGACAGAGCCTGATCAAGTTACATTTGCCAAAGTGAATTATAAGCACGAAAACAATAACTCACTTGGTGCGGAATTTCATATAGTTATTGTTCCTTTCTCGGAAAAGTATCTTCAATATATTAAAACAAATTATATAGTAAACTCCTCTAAAAAACGAATTGAACTCATCAATGAAGTTGAGGAATTAAAAATTGGAGAAGGGTTATTTGAATCTACTGTGGAAGTTAATTCAGCCAATCAAATAGTGGAAGTCAAAGATGAAGACTCCATTATTTTACTCCCCCAACTGGATGCTTTTAACGACAAAGATGAGTTACCAGTTAATATTAATATTGAAGAAAAGGGACCTTTTGAGCTGGTATTGAAGAATTTCTCTCCAGATGCTACACCTATTCGCGCTTCTAGAATATGGCGCATAAAAAGAGAATTGAAAAATGATTTTCAATTTGAAGTAAATAAACTGACGATCGGAAATAGAGAATTCTATACCCATCCTGAATACTCAGAGCTATTGAACTGGGAAATAGAATGGGTTGCAAATGGTTATATGTATGCACAATTAAATGCGGATCAACTAGAAGGTTTAGAGCTGAATGTGGAAGATGAACTAACAAATGCTTACTCTAATTTTCTCAACTATTTTAAGGAAAGAAATATTACCCCCACGCTTGCCTATATAAGTGAAGATTATAAAAAGGTAGCCATCCCTTACGTGGAAGCATACAAAGAGGCAATTAGAAAGCTTAGAGAAGATTCAGGTGCTGAAAAAAGAAGGAACTTAGTAAGACTTGGAATATTAAAAGGGCATAATGGTATGTATTTGACACCTTTTCATCCATTGATGGTAGCTTACCAACTTCAAAT
Organism: Salimicrobium flavidum; assembly: GCF_900156645.1. Lineage (GTDB taxonomy): Bacteria > Bacillota > Bacilli > Bacillales > Halobacillaceae > Salimicrobium > Salimicrobium flavidum. The sequence goes on along the minus strand of NZ_FTOC01000015.1, from coordinate 12,939 downwards.
TTCCAAGAAGCTTGGTACTCAAGAAATTGATCAAAGTATATTGGAACGTTTGAATCCCAGTGGTTTGCTTCCATATTTTTACGATGATCTAGGGAAGATTTATAAACCTGATAATGACTCTTCCATTAAGGAATGGCTTGGTTATAGCCCTGTTAATGAAGTGTCCGTTTCTGATGCTTCAAGTTATTTGGCTAAGGTAGTAGAGGATAAACTTAAACAATTTGAAGAACACTTCACTTACTTGTTCGTTGAAGGAGCAAGAGCTCCGATCAAAATAAATGTACTGAACATCACTAATGACAGGGAAGTAGTAAGGGGATTATTAACTTGGCTCAAAGATCAAATTTCTAAAAAAGGCCCGGACCATACGAACCTAGTAGAAGTTTCGATCTATTTTGATGAGAAACAAGACAGTGCTTTAGATTTGTTTTCGCGGCTACAAACACCTGAGGAGATCTATCAAGAGTTCAATATTAAATTAAGCTCTGATAAATATGATGAATACGACATTTTGCGATTCTTGAGGGACTCTCTTAGCTATTACAAGTTCAAATTTCAGGATACTCTTCGTTATGCTCACCTTACTTTTTATAAAATGAAAGGTAAGGAGAATTTTGCCATTCGTCCTATGAAAGAGATGAAGACTGGAGTAAGTCTGGATGGATTACTTTCTTCCGTTCCTTCTATGAGAGATGAAGACACTTATAAAAGTGGATTTGGTCTCAAAGGATATGAAAATATAGAGAGTTTACCATTACTGGATATTGCGAAGCTAACAAATGAGCTTACTGCCAATAATGCAAACGAAGGTTATAATGCATACAGTCCAGAGCAATCAGTAATGTCTAGAACGACTACTGATGATGAAGAGACTTTAAGTAGAATATTTGAGTCATCCTTTTGGGTTACTTTCGTTGACCCAAGTATGGGTTTAGAATATTTTCAATCCTACAAAAATCTGGTTATTATACATTACAATGATCAATATTCTTCTTCCTCTCGGTACGATGCGATAACTGTAACTGAAAAAGCAACTCAATATAATAACTCCATTAAGGAATTTTTAAAAAAGCACGATATCGAAGCAAGTGAAGATGAAATAAAACAAGTAATTAAAGCCTTTAATTCGTTTAATGGAGAATGGTTATTAAGAATTATTGGGAGTAAAGGGTACTTTGATCGTGAGAAGTTAAGTATTATATCTGCAATCAAATATGCATTAATTTATTTCGATCACCCTAATATTACCTGGGTTCCTGTTTCTTTAGAGGAAGTGTTAAGAGTTGCAGGAGCCGTAGGCTTGAATAGGAAGAATGGTGTGTTTACAGCTAAAAACCTTGGCGTTACAGGTGCTCATAGTGACGACTTACTCTTAATAGGACTGGAACAAACAAATGAAAATATTAAACTTCATTTTTACCCTGTTGAAGTTAAAATTGGTCAAAATTCACGATCAGTGATTGAGAAAGCAAAAGAACAAATTACTAAAACAAAAGAGTTGTTTGATACTTATCTTAACTATGATAATTCTGGAAACAGTAACTTCAATCGTGAATTTTATAGGCAGTTCTTTGTTCAATTGTTTTTAGCCAATGCGGAAAAATTTATACAAAGTGAACTATGGAATGAGAAAAACTACGAAATCAGTGATTATGTGAAATATAGATTATTTAGTGATCAATTTGAAGTAAGCAGTGACCTTGTTCCACTGATTGGAAAAGGAGCTGTAATCTCTTTTGAAAAAGACAGAGTAGTACGGACGGTGGAACAAGATGAAGAGGGCACCATTCTAAATCTATCAGAACGAGACGGGTATGAGGGGTTGATTGAATCTGTTGAATCTTATAGAGAACAAGTAGTAAGTGGAACCACGGATTTCCAAACTGAGCCTTTATTAGTCAACAGATATCACGTTGAAAGAGATGGTTCAAAGTCAGCTCCAATATCAAATGACCCACCTTCAGAAGAAAAGACGAGTGAAGCGTCGAGAATGCTAATTGGGGAAGTAGAAGGCTCTAAACAAAAGGTTTATTGGGAGTATGGCCATCCACAGTTGGCAAATCGACACTTACTAATTTCAGGTAAGTCCGGTCAAGGAAAAACCTACTTCATGCAATGTTTATTAATGGAACAGGCTCTTCAGGGAACTTCAAGTATTATTATTGATTATACAGAAGGGTTCTTGCCAAACCAGTTAGAAAATGAATTTATGGAGAGGCTAGGGGATAAGCTTAACCAAACAATAGTATATACAAGCGGATTTCCGGTTAATCCTTTCAAGAAGAACTCCAGAAACATTGGTGGAATTGATTTAGAAGAAAACGAAACTGATATAGCTGAGAGAATTAAAAGTGTATTCTCTGCTGTTTATTCTTCTCTAGGTGTCCAACAATTGAATGCAATATACGAAGCTACAAAAAATGGAGTAGCTAAGCACGGAGCTCAAATGTCATTAACTTTACTTAGAGAAGAATTGCAGGAGTTAGGTAGTACTTATGCTCAAAAAACTCTTTCTCAAATTAGTAATTTAATCGATAGAGATCCATTCGAGGTTAAGGAAGAGGAAATTAATTGGAAGAATATTATAGAAAGTAATGGAACAGTAAACGTTATTCAACTTACAGGCTATCCTCGAGATGTTCAATTAATGATAACAGAATTCATTCTTTGGGATTTATGGAATTTCTCAGTTCAGCATGGTAATAAATCTATTCCAATACCGGTAGTAATGGATGAAGCTCAAAATCTGGACCACCGCGAACATTCGCCATCTGCGCGAATCCTTACAGAAGGCAGGAAGTTTGGTTGGTCTGGATGGTACGCAACTCAATTCTTAAAATCCCAATTGGATGCAGATGAACTTGCAAGGCTGCAAAATTCATCTCAAAAAATATACTTCGCTCCTCCGGAACAAGAAGTAGGGACTATTGCAGCAAGTTTGGCGAAGGATAAAAATGAGAGAAGAGAGTGGGAAACTAAATTAGCAGGATTAAAGAAAGGACAGTGCATCATCCATGGTCCAATACAACAGGCAGATGGTAACTTGTCTAATCCCATAATAGAAGTTGTTAATATTACTCCGTTAAACCAAAGGTAACAATTTAGAGGCCATCTGCTTACAGATGGCCCTTCTTTAAAAGCAATATACATTTTGAATTGAAGAGGAGTAGATGCTATGAAGCTTTCTTTTGATGAAGAGCTCATTTTAAAGAAAATTTGCAAGCAGCAAAATATTCCGGTTGAAGTCATGGGGAACATATTTACGTCTGCTAGAGATCATTATTATTCAAGTAAGAGTAATGAAGTATTGATAGATGAAATACTTCAAGAGGTTGAATATCAAACGAAAAGGAAGGAGGGGTAAGAGATGCAGTTTCGTTCTTTGAGCTTAGTAAATTTTCGCGTTTATTATGGAAGGCAGACCATAGATTTATCAAACTTCAATAAAAATCAAAAAAACATTACTCTTATTGGAGGATTAAATGGCACAGGAAAAACAAGTATTTTAACTGCAATTCGTCTATTACTTTATGGTATTGATAAAGTTGGAAAGAGAGAATTAGCAGGTTCTATTAATAACAAACATTTTGAAGAGAAAGGGAAAAACTCTGTCCTTGAATTAGAATTCACCTTTAATCAAAAGAATTATAAGATAAAAGGTACTCTTCATTATAACTCAAAGCAAGAACTTACAACTATGGAACGAGAAATGGTTTTGGATAACAAAAAAATTAACCTTACTGAAGCTGAACTTCAGGGATTTATAAACCGAAATATACCAAGTGATGTCTCCACTTTTTTTCTCTTTGATGGAGAGAAAGTGCAAGAACTTGTCGATCAACAAGAGAACGGAGATTTAAAAGATTCTATTCAGGAAATAGTTTCTTTGGAATTTTATAAAAAAGTGTCAATGGATATTAATAAAGCTCAAAAAAAGTTAGAACGTAAGTTTAGTAGAAGGGTTTCTTCTGAGAAAATTCAAGATTTATCAAAGCAAATTGAAGAAAAAGAAGAAGATTTAGGCCAGTATGAAAAAGATCTTGAAGCAGTTAATAAAAATTACAGAATTGTACGAGAGCGCTTAGAGAGTGAAAAGCAGGCAAAAAATGAAAAATTCATAAAGTCTTCTACTTCAAAAAAAACGTTATACGAAAATAAATCAAAAATAGTACGAGAAATTGATAACATTAACTCTATGATAGAAGCTTATGCTACAGACCACCTTCCTTTGTTAATATTATATCCCAAAATTCAACAGGTAAAAGATCGCATGGAAAAAGAAATGGAATACTCGAGGAAGAAGGAAGAAATAAAGCTTAATTTCTCCCAATTTGAGGAATTTATGAATGACTTTATTGAAAGAATGAATGAGAGGGATGAACTTCAAGGAATTGATTATAAATTATTGAACGAACTCGGTAGAAAAAGTTGGGCAAAAGTAAATAATTTAAAAAGATATAAAGAACCTGAAGAAATAGAAATCATTCACGATTTAAATCGTTCAGATCAAAGTAAGTTGCAATCACTTAACTTTAAAGAATTAGACATTAACAAGCAACAAAAAAGAAAAGATCAATTGCTTCAAGACTTAAAAAAAGTGGATCAACAGTTGATTATTGCTCCTGAAGAGGTTGATGTTTCTAAAGAAGAGAAGGAAATAGAGAGATTGAATAAAACCTTATCGCAATATAATTCAGAAAGTCTACATTACAGAGAAAAAGTTAATGGTATACACACTGAATTGACAAGATTAAGAAGAAAACTAGAAGAAATGAGAAAAGAGTTAGACACTAATACTGATTTAGATAAACAACTTGATATGATCAATAAGGCCGCTAAGGTCTCAGCGCAATTTGTCGAAGATGTAACAGAGTTCAAGGCCAAGTGTATCAAAGAAAGCTTTGAATATATTATTGATAAATTGATGAGTAAATCAGATGATTTTTCAAAAGCAGAATTCGATGTAGATAGTTATAAATTAAGATTATTTAATCATTATGGAAATCAAATCAGATTAGCGAATAGGTCAGCTGGTGAAAAGCAAATTATTGCTCTTTCTCTGATCTGGGCTCTAACTAAAAATGCTGCTATAGATCTTCCATACGTAATTGATACTCCGTTAGGAAGACTTGATAGTATTCATAGACGTCACTTGATAAAACATTATTTTTCAGAATTAAGTAACCAGGTTATCATTCTGTCTACTGATACAGAAGTTAATGATGAGCTGTTATCAGAATTAGAAACTAATATAGGCTCTACCTTTAGTTTGGATTATAGCAGTGACACAAAATCTACAACCATAAACGAAGGTTACTTTGTCTAGATTAAAAGGAGCATTCCTGTAATGAAGAAATGTGAGAGGAAATCCGGAGAAACGAAAAATGCATAAAAAAAGTCCCCTTGGTACGATAGAGAGTGTCATGCATGACCTCGAATTAAGTACCGAAGGAGGACTTCACTATGGATTTTACACAAAATCAGCGCTTAGCGCAAATGAACGATCGCACTCTTATTATTGGTGTCGATGTGGCCAAACACAAACATGTCGCACGGGTGGTCGATGATCGCGGCCGGGACCTTGCCAAACGGCTGGTCTTCGCCAACACGATAGCCGGGTTTTCGGAGTTATTGTCCTGGGCGAGAGATCTTTCCCAGGACCACGACCGGCCCGATATCGTGATTGGCATGGAGCCCACCGGCCATTACTGGCTGAACCTGGCTTATCACCTGAAAGCCCGTGGGATTCACACCGTGGTTGTTAATCCGATGAAGGTGAAACGGTTCAAAGAAATGGACGATGATTCCCCGACGAAGAACGATACGAAAGATGCCAAAGTCATCGCTCAAATCGTCCGGGACGGACGGTTCCACGAACCGACGCTACCCGAGGATGTGTATGCGGAACTGCGTGAAGGCATGAAAGTTTACGACATCATGCAGGAAGATCTCTCTTCTATCAAAGCGCAGGTGCAGAATGCCCTGGACCGGTACTTTCCGGGGTTTCTCCAGGTGTTCAAGGATTGGACCGGGAAAGCCGCGCTCCATCTGTTGGAGAAAGGCTTCCTTCCGGAAGACATCCGTCAGGCTTCCGAAGAAGCGTTACTGGCGGAAGTGAAGATAGCTGCCAAACGGGCGGTTGGGCTCAAGCGCATCCAGGCGTTGAAGCAGGCGGCTGAAACCAGTGTCGGCCTCACTGTCGGCTTGCGCATGGGTCGTGAGGAGTTCCGTTATCTGATCGATCAGTACAAGCGAATCGAAGAACGTCTCGTCGCTCTTGAAGCACAACTCGAAGAACTCGTTCTTCACGTTCCTGGTGCTGATCAGATGATAGCTATCAAAGGCGTTAGTGCTTTGACGGTAGCCGGTTTCTTCGCAGAAGTCGGGGACCTGACCAACTACAGAGATCCACGCCAAATCATTAAATTAGCGGGACTCAATCTGAAGTTGAACCAGTCCGGCACATTCAAAGGCCAGACGACGATTACGAAACGTGGGAGAAAGCGACTGCGTAGCTTACTGTTTCAGGTCGCGCGTCCTCTCTCGTGTCACAATGAAGCATTCCGGAAACTCCATGAACACTATCGGTACCGAGCCGCCAATCCCCTCACAGGGAAGCAGTCGTTTGTCGCTCTGAGTCGCAATCTCGTGAAAATCTTTTATGTCTTAGGGACACGGAAGTGTACCTTCAGTGAAACGCGCATGATCCGGGATATCCCCGGCATTTCAGGCTTACAGGAAGCTGTATAAGAAGAACGGAATCATTCGTTGTACGTCCCCTTTCAACCAATAGAAGCACGGAGAAGCCGGTCAATATTTTCACCGTTAGGGCATTGACCCACAAAAGGAGTATTTCCGGCATCCACCATGGTCAGGTCGAACGAAGGAATTTGCGCGCGTAGACGCCGAGAGACGTGGGAGGGTCCACCGCCATGTGTAACGTGGAGATCCAAGGTGCGATTATACGATTCACACCCATTTCATGGAAAATATCCATGGATGTCTGGTTGGTGTCACACCCAAATTCCAAATAACCCCTTTATTTTTATATAGAGGTTCCGGTCACCACCATATACTTCTATAAGTCAAAAGAAAATGGACGAAAAACGATGAAATTCTAAGAAAACGTTAATTTAAAGAGGGAGTGGTATACCGATGAGTAGTATTCATATACCGGGACATACTGATAAAATGCTAGATCGCCTTTTAGCTTATCTGGGGATGGATACAAAGAAGAGATCAGTGGTTTTGAGAATTGCGCTTGCAAAAGGTATTAACTCTGAACAGGAATATACTTTGTCGTATTTTAACGATACGAATGGACGCGAAGTACCGATGACCGCAGTCTGCCCCAACGATTTAAAGGTATATTTCATACAAAGTATAAAACAAAAGCATGAAAGCAATATTGAAGACTCAGAGATAAACAAATTGGTTAGAAGATACTTGATTTATGGTGTGGCAATTATGGAAGATGAATTAAATGAATTAGATGATCTAGATAATTATTTGCAATTCTTGATCGAAAAACATCAGAATGAATTCACTGAGGTTAGTAATAGAAACAATATTAATGAAATTCTCGGTTATTAAAAGTGAGGGTTGCGTTTGTCTTATAAAAAGATTGAGCTACAAAGAAGTTACCGCTCATCAAAAGATCTTGGCACAATTGTAGAGCAATTTTATAATCCAGTTCTAGCTAAGACTTCTGTATACAAAAGGGCAGTAGGTTATTTTTCCAGTACTTCTTTAAGTGTTGCTGCTAAAGGAGTGGCAGAGCTTATAAAAAATGGAGGAAAGATGAAACTTATCGCCTCACCTCATTTAGAAGAAGAAGATATCAAAGCGATTGAAGAGGGAACAAGATATAAAGAGAAAGTAATTGAGGACTCCCTAATTAAAGAAATAGAATTAACAGAAGATATCAAAAAAGAAGAAAGATTGAATTATCTGGCCTGGTTAATCGCTGAGGAAAGATTGGAGATCAAAGTGGTTGTTCATAAAGATCTGAGAAATGCAGGTATTTATCATGAAAAGATTGGAATCATGGAGAGTTTCGACAATGAGCAAATAGCTTTCATAGGTTCTTCTAATGAAACAGCTGGCGGGTTGATTAATAACTTTGAATCGATAGACGTGTTTTGTTCTTGGAAGGATAATGATAAGGAAAGGGTAGAAGATAAGCAAAAGCACTTTGATGACCTATGGAATAATGCTAATGAGTTACTTGAAGTCATGGACGTTTCGAAAGCGCTTAAATCAGAATTAATTAAATATCAAAGCTCCCATCCACCTTCTAAGGATGAAGACCACATTAAAGAGGAGAAAGGCGGACCAAAGATCCCAGACGAACTTAAGCTAAGAGATTATCAAAAAGAAGCGATCACTAGTTGGTTTAAAAACAATGGGCAAGGACTTTTAGAAATGGCAACAGGAACAGGGAAAACTCTGACAGCAATTACTGGAGTTGTGAAATTATATGAACATCTAGGTAAATTGGCTTTTGTTATTACTTGCCCATATCAGCATTTAGTAGAGCAATGGTGTGAAGACTTAAGGTGGTTTGGTATTAATCCTATTGTCGCGTATTCACATTATAAGTGGGAACCTGAATTGATTGAGGAAATAACTGATTTTAATAGTGGGATAACAGATCATTTCTGTGTAATTATGACTAACGCAACATTTCAATCTGCCAGAATGCAAAAATCATTAGAAAGAGTAAATTCTCCTGTTGTATTCATTGCTGATGAAGCTCACCATTTAGGAACGAAAAATTCTCTAAACAAACTTTTTGATTCTTTTCACTATCGTTTAGCTCTCTCGGCTACTCCTCACAGATGGTTTGATGAACAAGGAACGGAGCAGTTAATAGATTATTTTGGTGGAAAAATTGTTTTTCAATACGGGTTAAAGAAAGCTATAGGGAAGCACTTAACCGAATACTATTATCACCCTCACATCGTAACTTTAGAGGAAAAGGAGTATGAAGATTATCTGAAGATTACCCAACAACTTGTAAAGTACTATGTTGAGGATAAAGAATTATCTCAAGCTGAAATGGAAACGAGAGAAACCTTACTTCGAAGAAGAGCAAAAGTTATTCAAAATGCTTCTAATAAAATAGAGGTCTTAAAGAATCTTATGGAAAATCGAACAGAAAGCACACACAACATTTTCTACTGTGGAAGTGGAAAGACTGAGAATCAGCGTAGTCTTGAGTTAGTCACACAACTTTTGGGAAAAGATTTAGGTATGAGGGTGCATCAATTTACTGCTGAAGAAGATCAAAAACAAAGAAAAAAATTGTTAGACCAATTTGAATCTGGAAAACTGCAAGGCTTAGTAGCAATTAAGTGTCTAGATGAAGGTGTGGATGTTCCGGCCACTCAAACTGCTTATATAATTTCTAGTTCTACAAACCCAAGAGAGTTCATTCAACGGCGAGGAAGAGTCCTTAGAAGACATAAAGATAAAAAGTTCGCAGAGATACACGATTTCATAGTAATACCTCGGGGGTTGAATAGCGTTGATGAAATCTCACCAAATTTATTTAATTTAGAAAGAAAAATGCTTCAGAAAGAATTAGTGCGATTTAATGAGTTTGCTTCTCTAGCTTTGAATAAGAATGTAGCTGAAAACAAACTGCTTGAAATTAAGAGAGCTTATAATTTAATGGATATGTGAGGTGGAAAGTTATGGGGTATAAAGAGGAAATAGATAAAATATTAGATGAGTTGAAAGATCCTAGGTATCATCAAATTCTTAAAGATATTCTTGAGGAGGAGAAAAAAATATTAAACAGAAAAGATGCTCGTGGCTCTGGAGTGCTTAATAGAATTGAGGATATTGTCAAAGAAAGGATACAGCCAAATGATCATTAAGTCTATTACATTAAAAAATTTCAGACAATATTACGGGGAAAATACTATCCTTTTTTCCACTAGTAATAAAAGAAATGTCACAGTAATCCATGGGGAAAATGGATCAGGAAAAACAGCTCTTCTAAACGCTACTACTTGGTGCTTGTATGACGAAGCAATTAGCTTGCCAAACCCAGATAAGTTGATTAACGACTACAAGTTTTACTTAATGAGTCCTGAAGAAGAAACGGAAGTATATGTTGAACTCACCTTTCAATCTGGTGACTTTGATTATTCAATGAGAAAAAGTGTAAAAGTGAAAAAAACATTAGAAACAGAAATGTTTATTCACTCAAAACCAACGATTGAATTGTGGATGACAAACTTTGAAGGAAACACAGAGAAAGTAGAAAATTACACTAATGAGATCAATCATCTTATACCTTCCAATTTAAAAACATACTTTTTCTTTGATGGAGAAAGAATAGATAATCTATCTAAAGAAGGTTCTTCAGAAGATGTTAAAAATGCAATCAAAAATATTATGAATATAAACATTTTAGAGAATGCGATTTCTCATACCGATGAAGTACGAAAGAGATTCAGAATAAAAAGAAGTGAAGAAGGATCTGAAGAAATTCAAAGTATTTATGAAAATGAAATAGAATTAGAGAAAGAATATGAAATGATAGAAGAAAAGATAGCAAACTTTAAATCTGAGATATCAACTGCAGAAGAAAGCAGAAGGGCAACTGAGCAACAGCTATCAGAAGTAGAAGAGATGGAAGAACTAATGAAGAATAAAGAAGACAAGGAGTCAAAGTTAACTGATAAGAAAGAGAAATTGAATAATCTTGATAAAGAACTACGTCATACCTTGAGTAATGAGGGTTACTTAGCTCTAACTACTTTCCTTTCAGCAGAAATCAAAAATAATACCGTTGATTATTCTAATAAAAAGGGTACGTCTTCTGTTTCTAAGAGACTTATAGATGAAATTATTAAATCGGGAGTTTGTATTTGTGGGCAAGAAATCACTGAAGATTCTTCGCATCGACAGCATTTATTAGATTTAGCTTCCTCTTTGGATGGTAGAAAAGATAATGTAATAAATAATTTATATGAGCAACTAGGTATGGTAAACGAAAAAAAGAATTACATGATTGAAAGAACACGTCAAATACGAAGTATGTCCAATGAAATTCGGAAAGAAAAGAAAGTATTAGAAACTGAACTAGAACAAATTCAAGAAGAACTGATAGAAACGGATATTGAAAAAGCTAGTAATTTAGGCAAAAAGCTAGCAGAACTTAATGAAAATATTAAAAAGAATGAAATAGACAAAAGAATCCAAGAAGAAAAATTAAAAGAAAAGAAAGAAGAGTTAGATAAGCACAAACGCGAAAAAGAAAAAGCAGAAAAAAAACAATCAAAAGTGGAACTTAACAGAGAAAGAATGGAAGCGTGCGAATCAATTCTAGATACCTTTAGGCAAATATTAAGCGTTCGAGAACAAGAAGTAAAATTAAGAGTTCAAAACAGAGTTTCAGATATTTTTGATAGATTTTTACGTAAATCATACAAGGTCGTTGTCTCGGAAAATTATACTCTTGAGGTTCAAAACCAGTTTGGAAAGAGTGTTGCTTTATCCCAGGGAGAAAGACAGATCACAAGTTTAGCGTTTATTGCTGCAATAGTAGATATAGCTAGAGAACAGGAAAAAGAAGAGTCGAATACTGAATTAGATGACGGTGGAGTTTATCCTCTAGTGATGGATTCTCCGTTCGGAGCGCTGGATTCTAATCATAGAGAACGAGTAGCAGGTAATATATCCAAGCTTGTAAATCAATTAATAGTAATTGTTTCTACCTCACAATGGGAAGGAGAGGTAGAGAACAACATGTATAATCTTACAGGCAAAGAATACAAGTTGATTTACAATGACCCTACTAAAAACCCGGATGAACCTTATGAATATACTAGAATAGAAGAGGTGACTACTGGTGGTTAGAAGAAGAATAAGACGACCAAAGAAATATGATGAATTATATAAAGAACTTACGGATCAAGATGAGTACGGGATATTTGAGACTTATAAAGATGTGTTCATGAATGCTGGTATTTTAGGATATTTACACGGAGAGAGAGAAGAGTTTAATAATGCTGAGCAAATGAACTGGAGTGTCTTTAATTTAGATACTGATGAGGCTGTCATTAATATGGTAGTTTATGGATCTGAAGGAGATGATCAATTACTTAATAATGATGATGACAATTTTTCAAAGAAAATGACAGTGTTTGAAGAGTACGCAGCTAATGGAGTAAATTTACTATATGATGAAGTATTCAAGGACAGAAAAAGTACTTCCATCAACAATTATCAAGAGTTAATTATGTCTTATCAAAATGAGAAGAAAGAATCTACTACTAGTGTTAAAGACATAAAAGATCTGTATTTTTATTAGAAACAATTTTTATTGAAATGGAGGCTAAAGTTTGAACAAGATAGATTTGATCAACGATGTTATTAACAAAACTGGCTTGACAAAAAAAGATGTAGGCAATGCCTTAAACTGTATATTGGATACTATTAGTTCAGAATTAACAAAAGGTAATAATATTAAAATTAATAACATAGGAACTTTTGATGTGAAAGTGAGGAGCGAAAGACAAGGAAGAAATCCTCAAACAGGTGAGAATATCAGTATTCCTGAACAGAATTATCCTACTTTTAAACCAAGTAAAGTGTTAAAGCGCGTAGTTAATGGTGTTTCTGTAATAGATATTATAAAGGAGAACCATAAGCTAAATGATGAAGAAGTGGATCGTCAACACAAAACTAGACCATTTCGTTAAGGTGTTTCCGGCGATAAGCGGCCGGGGTAAGGTAGCCTAATGTCCCGTGAATGCGTATGTTATTGTACCAGTGGACATAATCGAATAAGGCCAGCTCTAACTCCTTAAGGTTCTCGAATGTTTCACCATAGATGAATTCCGTTTTCAGTACCTTATAGGTAGCTTCGGCAACGGCATTATCATAAGGGCATCCTTTTTCACTCAGGGAACGGTCAATATC
>NZ_FTOC01000014.1 GCF_900156645.1 Salimicrobium flavidum | reverse complement strand
TTCATCTATGGTGAAACTTTCGAGACGCTTCAGGAGTTAGAGCTGGCCTTATTTGATTATGTCCACTGGTACAATAACATCCGCATTCACGGGACGTTAGGCTACCTTACCCCGGCCGCTTATCGCCGGAAACACCTTAACGAAATGGTCTAGTTTTGTGTTGACAATCCATGCTCAACAAAAAATATGATTTTGATGAGGTGTCCACGTATATATCAGCAAGCATCGGAGTTAGTCTGTATCCGGAAGACGGAACTTCTCTCGTTCAACTTCTCAAAATTGCCGATATCGCTATGTATAAGGCGAAAGACCTCGGTAAGAACAATTTCGTTTTCCACCAAGACTCATCAAAGGAAAGTCACTCCAGCTAGTCGGCTATACTGAAAAAAGATGTTCTGTTAGTGCATCTGAAAGAGAAGTCGCCTCGTGTGTATAAACAGATTTATCAAATATTAAGGTTAGGATGCCTTTTTAAGCTGACAAGTACACGGTGAAAATTTCGACTTCTATACTTAGCTCTGTTTCCTTTTGTACTTCCATCACTCAAGTTGAATCAAAAAAAGTAATATATATATAAAGGAAGACGAATACTGCGAACTTGAGCCCGTTCCACAATTGTTTAATTCTTTCCGACCTGTGATACCACAGCATCCCCGAAACAATGCCGAGAAAAGGATCGAGGATCAGAAACACACCTATACCTAAGATGCTCGACCATAACAAGGACCCTTATCTTCTTTCCGAAACCTATATGCCTTCGTTCTGGATCACCCTGGGCTCGAGACGATAATTAAAAGTATCTGTACTAATTTTCATCAATATCCATAAACCGCTGGTTCGTGGTCCTCTCTTGGGAGAACATGCTGTCAGGGATTCTTAAAAAAATCCTCGGTAACCCTGGTGTCTGCGACAATTCTTCCTGGATCAAATAGGACCTTCTCACCTGAGTTAAGGATTTGATATATAATGATCGAATTCATTCAAATACGCATAATATAATTCGATGTTCGGTTCGCTCTCTAATAACTGTAGATCGATATACCTTCCAACGGACTCACATTCCCGAAGACATTATTCAATTCCTTCTTATCCTTGGTCTTTGGATTTGCTTACACTTTCATTCTCGGGTCTTACTCAATTTCCGGTTAGGCATAGAGGGATCCTTCATGGATAGAGGGGAGAGAATAAAATCTGCCATTTCTTCAGAATTGAAAAAGATGGCACTCTGACATAACCACCTTCTCCTGATTGATTTCTTTTTCTGTATATACCAAAGTGTCCTATTCTACCTGGTACTTTTTCATTTCGGTCAGCGGTTCGGTGAGCACTTTTTCGAGGGGCACAGGTCGGTAATAATATAATTTTTTCAAGAGATGCTTCACATGGTACTCCGTCCGTTTTCCGTCCACGACGATCATTCCATCCGTCACCGAAATCGTGTGCACTCCATCCGGGTAAAGGCCTGACTTCTCCGGCTCGATTCTGCTTACGGACATCTCTTTGAAATAGAACGGAGACAATTTCTCTATCCGGTTCACAACAACCGCTCCTCCGTAAGTAACCGAACAGTCCTGGGCCGGTCTGTAAAGAGTCCCTTTGTGAGAAAAAGGTGCTCCTGCAGGTCGAGAAGAACGCACATCCACTTTTACGGGGTTCCCTTTATGGGGGAGCCAGGGTCCGATAAGTTGATCAGCATAAAAGATATGGAGCTCTTCGTTATCCCTGTTGAGCCCGGCCCCCCGTGTACAAAATAACCACCACCGGCCTTCATGGTTGAAAATGGTTGAGTCCACTGCAGAAAAATTTTTCAAGATTGTCTGTACCTGCTCCCACCCCTTCTCTTCGTATTTATAAAGAGTGACTTCCCCCCGCTCAGAGTTTTCGGGTACACAATAAAGCTCTCCCTTGTCTCTAATTATATATGGATACGACAGATGCGTACCATTATGGATAGTGGCTCTTTCCTCGCTGCTGATTTCGTCATCTACAATCGACCATTCAGTAATGAATCCTTTCACAGAGCGGTAATCCACTTCCTCCATGATGATCTTGTTCTTATCCCCGTCATGGTAAAGGAATGGGTCGGCGTAGTAGAGATCCCTGTCCTGTTTGAACCATTCCACCTCGAGCCCCTTCCCCTGGAGTATCGATTCGAGAGATTGCTTCGCCTGTCCTACATTCCAATATTCATAACCGAAAAGCTTTCTCTTCATCCGCTTCGCCTTCCAGATCATCTCTGTATGGAAGATTCGTCCCTTATCGGCGACTGCCGATTGAGACGTTGCGATTTCTAACGGGTGCCGCTCCTCCATCAAACCGTACCTCCATTTCTCACTGACCATGGTCGCCCATCCCCTAGTAATTTCTTCCACTTTTTTCATATGTCGGTGATACGAATGAAGATTAACGGAAATGCACCCCTCCATCAAAGGACGTACCTTCCCATCCGCCTCCAAGCTATCGAGAAAAACAGAGGTGCTCCCCGAGCGGTTAAGAAAATCTCCAGAGAACGGAATCCGTTCCGCCAAGTGACGGAATGTCCATACTCCCCACGCGGGTAAAGTAAGGATACCCCCGTTCAGGCGAGTTTTGCTCAACGATAATATCCAGTCAGGGGTATGGCCTTGGATGGAAGTGAGCGTAGAATCGTTCGCCATACCTTGCGAAGTGACAGATCCTTTTATTATTTTTTCAGACCCGGGTCCAATGTCGGGGACTTCCCTCTTTTTGTTGTTCAAATAAATGATGAAGGAAAGCTCTATATGCTGAGCATCCCGGATGCTTTGGAGAATCTGCTTTTCCCAGGAAGTCGGCGGATAATTATCTATGATTATTCCTGCTTTCACTTGTCTTTTCATAAAGCCCCTCCTCACCGGTAGTTCAGATATTCTTCCACCGTCTCGTCCACCATTTTTTTCAGAGAAAATTCACTTTCTGCTCTCCTCCTGCCTTCCTTCCTCCACTCGGAGCGGACTTCTTCGTCACTCTTATACATAGAAAGAAGCACGTCCGAAAATTTTTCGGCGGAGTGTACAGGTACTAAAAACCCTGTCTCCCCTTCCCTTATCGCCTCTTTGATACCGCCCCGGTCAATCGACACTACAGGCGTCCCCACCGCCATCGCTTCGAGAATAACCATCGGGAAAACTTCCCTCTCTGAGGTAAGAACCAAAACGTCCATGGACTGGATGAACTTCTGGGGTTCCTGTACCATGCCGAGCATGTGAACCCGATCGGAAAGTCCCCGTGTTTTAATCATGTCCGCAATTTTATCTGCATCGGGTCCGTCCCCTGCGATATAAAACCGCGCATTCGGTAAATCCTTAAGCTCGGCAGCGATCCTGATAAAGAGTTCATGGTTCTTTTCGGGAGAAATTCTTGCAAGAATCCCTACTTTAAACAGGTCATCCTTCTGTTTCGGAACGAATGTGAACTGCTCCAGATCCACTCCATTATGGATTGTTCTCACTTTCTCTTTTTTGACCCCCTTCTCCGTTAAATTATCCTGTTCGAAACGGCTGACCGTAATGATTTTATCGATGTGATGATTAAGCACATAGGTGAACATCTTCGAAAACCTTTTCTCCAGAGCCGTGACGTTGTGCTTCGTATAGATGATTCGTACCGGAGAACCTCCTGTCTTCTTCAACCAGATGCTATAAAGCGCCATCCGGAGACTATTGGCATGAATGACCTGAATATTCTTCTCTTTTATGATCTTCTTTAACCGGTTCAGATTCTGCAGGTGCTTTCCCAGCTGCAAGGGGACGAAACGATCCTTATGGATAAGATTCTTTTCGAGTTCCCCGGTAGAAGCAGCGAAGGTGAAATCGATATCGGGATGAGAAAGCCGGTTTTCAAGTTTACAAAAATATATTTCCGCTCCTCCAAACGCCAGTTTATCCGTCAGCAGAAGTACATTCATACCGCTTCTCCTTTCTCTTTACCAAAATGGTACTCTTCCGACAGGGACGCTTCCTCATTACTCTGATATTTATACAAGTATGCAGACAAAATCGCGATGTAAAGGAAGAACATATCGTTTATAATTACTGTCAAAAATCCCATTTGTAAGGTCATACCTATAAAAGTGAGGAATAGATACGGCTCCCTTTTGTACATTTTAAATTGAATCAGCTGAAACAGGAGCAACCCGAGGAATAAAAGGTATCCGAAGATTCCGATAGCACCGGAATCTGCAAGAATATCCAGGAAAGTATTGTGGACAGTCATGTCATCATTGAAATCCAGGTCGTTGTAATCGGCGAAATTATAAGCTCCTAGTCCAGTTACAGGATGCTCCAGAAAATAACCCCACGCTCTCCCCCATAGTTCGAGACGTCCGCTCCCCCCGTCCTGGGAGAAGTCTTCAATTCGTGAACCGAGGACTCCGAGGACATCAAGTTTCAAATATACGACGGACACATACATCGCTACAACCAGTGCCCCTCCCAGACCGAGGATGGTTTTCAGCTGACGTAAGGGGTTGTTTAAGAGAAGATAGATGATCAGCAGACACGCCATTACCAGCAGGCCGCCGCGGGAAAAAGTAAGCAGATTTGTCGTAATCGTGCATAAAAGCCCGAATTTATTCAACCAGGACTTCGAATTCGTAAGGAAGTAAGCGAAGAAGATCGTATTGTAAAAAACGAAAAAGTTAGGATCCTGCAGCAGCCCGATCAGCCTTGGATAGTTACTGTCCAACATAAGACCGAAATGATAGACCCTGTCCCCGCTTGTGACGAAGCCCACTTTCTGCAGACCGAGAAAGTAAAGGAACAGACTTGCCAAGTTGAAGAGGATACCGGTATACGTCAGACTCTTATGAATGATTCTCCTCTCGGTATTCACCAATATCGATTTCATGACAAAGTAGCAGGAGATATAAATGATGATACCAATCATGATCCTTATACTGGACGCGGGATAAAGAGCGAAGATTCCTGTGGAAACATAAAGCAGATAAAAAAGCAGCATCGCCACTTCGAACAACTGGAGCCGATAAAAACGGAACGCTCCCAGGGAGACTAAAATATAAGCGATGGACAGCATCATGTATGGTTTAAGAGCAAAACCGATATACAGATGGTAATTCGCAAGCGTGACCAAAAATATCAGTGAAAATACAAGCCAGGGAGATGAAGACTGCTGTCTGATGCCATCCATTTCAAGACCCCCTCCTCTGTTCGGCCTGCTCGTCCGAACTCCACACTTTTCGTTTATCTGCTATAAACTCGACAACTTTGCTTCTCAGCCCTTCATCCATCACACAAAAGATGAGTACCAGCGAAAAGTGAATGATTACCTTGAACCAGTTCTGATCTCCAAGCATCCCTTCGACCAACCCGAGACTTATTAGGAAAAAGGTGAAATAGGGCAGCACAACCTGCTTCATCAGCTTCCATCTGGTAGGGGTGAACGCCCAGAAACCTATCAGTGCCACAAGTTCAACCAGCATACCCGCAACAGCCGCCCCCACCACTCCATACGAGCGACTCAAGAATATATAGAACAGGACTCCTGCCAATACCGCAACCAGTTGAACCATTGTCCGTGTGTTCTGCTTTTCGACAGTGGTCAGGCCATCAGCGAATGCTATATTCACCGATTGAAAGAGGAGCATCATCGCCAATATCTTCAAAGGTAAGGCGGAATCCATCCATTCCGGCCCGAATAATAAAGAGATAATGAATTCCGATAAATAGAAGATCGGTATCGTCATCATCATGCCGACCAACGCCATCAACTTGATTTGAGTAAGGTGATTCTCGTAGTGTTCCCCCATCCGCTGGTTATGGAAGTGTTTGAACAGGACCGGGTAATAAGCTCCCGCTACCACGAATGGTATTTGTTGAAGAGCCTGAGGGATCCGGTAAGCTACAGCAAACAGTCCGACTTCACGGAGGGTGATCGTCTTCTCGAGAATGATGGGACCGATGTGAGGAAGAAGTACGAACAGAAGTCCTCCGATCGTAAATGCTCCCAGATTCCTCAATATCCCTTTATGAAACGTCTGTCTCAGGTTCAGAGAAACGTATTTCTTTACCAGGAACACACCGAACACTCCAGCCAGCATGTAGGAACTTCCATAAATGCTTGCCATGATCAAAGGATGTGCTTGGAGTAGCATTCCGATTCCGAGTGAAGTCACCAGGATGATAGCTGAAACGAGCCGAATCAGACCGAAGTATTGCATTTTTTCGATAAGTTTGAAGAAAGTGGTCCCGATACTCTGTAAGGCTACCCCGGTCACCATCGGAATGATCAAGGTGTAAGCGATTCGGAGAAGTTCTTTATTGTCGTTATTCATAAAGTAAATGATGATAAACCCGAACACGAATGTGAGGAGGAGCAGAAACACTCGCATCTTGATATAAGAGGACATCAATCCTGATAAACTGACGTCCTGCTTCGCACCCTCACGCAGTACGATGTCGCTCAGACCGGCATCCGTAAAGTAGCTCATGATCATCGCAAACGCCAAAGCCACACTGAACATCCCGTAGTCGTGGGACTGGAGATACCCGGCCAGTAAAATCAAAGCGACCGCATTGATCGCACTGGACAAAGCAGTACTATAAAACAGATGAACAATATTCAAAGCGATGGAATTCTTTCTTATCCCATTCATAGAGGCACCTCTCTATTAACCGGTCTGGAAAATCACCCCTACTAGGGGCTTGTTCGCACGCTCTACCAACCCTTTTGTCTCTATTGCGGATTCCCGGTGGGATAGACGACTTTTGACTACCATGATGACGCCGTCACAATGATTCATCAATACCAGCGGATCCGCTGCCTTCAGAAGGGACGGAGCTTCAAATAATACGATATCGAATTCTTTTCGGCATTCCCGTATAATACCCTGTATCTTATCCTCAACCCAGAGTTTAGCCGGGGCATGTCCCCCTGATCCCGCAGGAAGGACATAAAGATCAGGCTGAAAGGTTTTTCTTATATTCTGGGAAGGACTCTCTTTCATCATCAGTGCATCCGTCCAGCCTTCCCCTCCCTCCACTTGGAACCATTCGTGCAGAATCGGCTTCCTGACATCGGCATCGATGAGTAGTGTACGTTTTCCCTGTTCGGCGAATGAAAGAGCCAGTTTGGCTGTGATCAGGGGTTTATCCTTAAGATCATCTGAAGAAGTAACCATCATACAGTGACCGTCCACCCTGGATTCCTGTTCCAGATGGGTACGGATGATTCGGACCTGTTCTGTACTCTTCATCCCCTCAGAAAGCCTGAGCTTCTGCCACACATCTTTGTCGGATCTCTTCATTTTAAACACTGACCTCCCCCCGTTTCTTCCTTTTCATCGCTTCTACATCGTTTTCTGGCTGGACTCCGGTATAGGGCCTGCTGGAGCGCCCTCTTACCTTTTCCTTCATATCAATTTCCCCCAGTAAAGGTACCCCGAGCAGAGCTTCAATTTCTTTGGAAGTCTGCAGGGAGTCATCCGTGTGTTCTCTGAACATCGCCACCCCTATACCTGCGAGCAGGCCGACGACGAGTCCGATACTGAGGTTCAACAGCACACCACCTACTTGCTGAACCTGGCTGTTCTCTGTAGGGTCGTCCAGGGCGACGATGTCCTGCACTCCGAATACACTTGTCATTTTATCTACTGTCGTTTTTGCGATGAGACCGGAAACCACTTCAGCTGTTTCGGGATTTTCATCACGGACAATGACGTTTATGATTTGAGAATCTTCGGTATTACGGATGATTATCATCTCGTTGATCTGCTCAGAGCTAAGACCGGATTCCCTGCTCACTTCATTCAGCACACTCGGGCTTTTAATAAAATCGATGGTGGAGGCCAGTAACATATTCAACTGCTGGGTTTCGCTGTATTCCTCTGTCTTGTTCAGATTTCCTATAACGAGGTTTTCGTTCACTTCGTATGTCGGTTTCATCACGAACATACTTACGACCACTGAAAGCAGGAATACACCCATGGTCACACTCAGAATGCTGACATATCTTCTCTTCATCACCTTCAGAAATCCACTTACATCCATTTTTTCATTCATCCTTCATCACCCGCCATTACTGTTCAGATTTTTCGTACTGGATGATTCATCCTGGCTTATATCTGAATAACCCATTTCTCTATTCATCCTTATCATAGTTATAGGGAATGTCAGGTCTTTCACCAATCATTGGTGCTCCC
This sequence comes from Salimicrobium flavidum, assembly GCF_900156645.1. Lineage (GTDB taxonomy): Bacteria > Bacillota > Bacilli > Bacillales > Halobacillaceae > Salimicrobium > Salimicrobium flavidum. The sequence continues at coordinate 26,262 of NZ_FTOC01000014.1, read as the reverse complement.
TGAATCTTCGATATACGAAGACGTCAGATTTGAAATCAGCCGATTCCTTTGGGACTTCTCGGAAAACACTACCGCCGGAACAACATCCTCATATTCTTCGAAATCCCATATCAAACCTTCTATCCGGTTATCTGAACCGGAGACACGAATACCAAGCCTCGTAGCATCCGACAATTGAACCTGAAGGTTAGAAAACTGGTTACCCGAAACTTCATTTGGTACCGTGATATGGCTTTTCATATCGATACATACTACACAGTCTTCCAGGATAAGATTGATGAACCTGTTCCCGTTTACGAAGCTGGGCTCTTCTCCTTCCGGTTCTGAAGCTTCCATCCCTATCCCAGTTTCAAATCCTACTATTGTAACGTTTTCGAATTGAACAAAGCTTATAAATTCATCACTTCCATCAGCTACGAGCGAAATGCCAGTACCCTGATTGGTTCCAGAGGTATTAATTATCGTCACATCGTCCAACCCTGTCCGGTCCCAGCTCCAAAATTGATGTTTACCGTCAAGGAAGACGACAGGTTGAGTAAATTCTTTAGCTTCGACCATAATGAGAGCATTTCGGATGAAGGCATCTTTCTGCATTTCGATCACCGTGAAATTTCCTCTTACAATCAGACTGGACTGGGAATCGAATGATAACGTAACCCCTTCCTTCAAAACTATGCCTTTCTCAAGAACATAAGCCCCTGTCAAAACAACTTCCCCCAGCCTTTCTTCCGAACTCGCATCTATCGCCCTCTGGATAGCTTCGGAATCGTCTTGTTCATCTTTTCCGTCAGCCCCAAACTGTTCCACAGTTACTTCTCGGCTTATCGTTTCTTCACCGGTAAGGTAATAAATAGATAACCCGTTTAAAAAAAGAATCACCAGGAACACCACTCCCACCTTCACTATAGAAGCCCCTCCAATCCTATAACACCCGACTTTCCGCTTCTACAGTTTCAGGCAGAAGGTTCTCTATTACCCTTACGATCTCGGGATACGTATGACGTCGATCAAAATTCGTCTCGGCGAACTTCCGGTTATTGGCTCCCATTTCCTTGCGGAGGTCAGGGTCACTGCATAAAATCTCCATTTTCACCGCCACGTCTTTCGACTCTCCCGGGATACAATTGAAACCGATCCGTAAGTCATCGACATAGGTCCTATATTCTTCATTTTCCTGAGTGTTTACGACCGGTAGCCCTGCAGCTGCATAGTCACCCACTTTATTTATGATGCTCTGAGCCGCACCTTTCCTAATCGGATTGACAGCGATATCACACTGGGAGAGTCTTTTCACCATCGCTTCATAAGGGAGCATGCCGGTGAATTCATAAGAGATACCCGAGCGCTGGGCGTACTGTGCGAAAGCTTCCCTTTTCGGTCCTTCGCCCATGACTACAAAATGGATGTCTGTTCTTCCTTCTCTTTTCAGGAGGGCTATGGCATCAGTGATGAGGTTGATATCATAACTGCTGCCAAGTGTACCGATATAAGCTACTTTGATTCCTGACTTTTCATCAGATAACAATTCAGCTTTCTCCACCAGTGAATCGAAATGATTCAGATCTGTACCGAGAAATACGCTGGACCGCCCGACGTTTTTCCGATTAACTGAATAGGCACGATCAACGTATGTCCTAGAAACTCCTACAATTGCATCTACCTGTCCGAAAATCTTGTTAGCAGCACGTTCAAAAGGTCTATAGAGAATATTACTCAGGAAAGGGGGATTGAAAACCATTCGGAAAGCTTCCGGCCAAAGATCCTGAATATCAATCACGAAGGGGATACGATTTCTTTTCGCAAATTCAGCCATTTTTTTTCCGATGGTGATCGGAGGGAAGGGACAATAAATCAGATCAGGCAGTTTCCTTCTTTCTACATAATTCATGATGTTCAAAGCGATGATCCTATGACTGTACAGCCTTTTGAAACTTACATTTTCAGGGTATCCAGGTTCATTGATCAATGTCGTTTTATACGAAACATTCTTCACATCATCGCCAGTGAATGGCCTTTGACTTTTCGTCTTGTGATTAAAGGTGGAAGTGACGATTTCCACTTCAAACCCTTCTGCTGCAAGCATATCAGCCAGATACGTATAACGGTTGTTGCCACTTTCTCCCGGAAACTGACAGTAGTTCGTCACAATCAGCACATCTTTCATAAGAACACCCCTCTTCACTGATATAGTATCTATTCGTTCGTCCATCTACCTTGCAACGAGACTGACCCGGGAGTTGGCGTTAGCCAGAGTCAGTGCCTGTTCTTTCACTTCATCCGGCGAGAGATAAGGTACCTGTTCGATGAATGCAAGAACTGCCTCCCGGTTAAAAGAAACCGTCTTACCTACAAGAATCTTAGGGAACACCGGGTCCTCGAAGACTTCATCTTCAGCGAGAAGTTCTTCAAAAAGCTTCTCCCCTGGACGCATGCCCGTAAATTCAATCGGTATTTCTTCCTTCGTAAATCCTGATAAATGAATAAGGTTTCGAGCCAAATCCACGATTCTCACCGGTTCTCCCATATCGAGAACGAAAATTTCACCGCCATTTGCGAGTGTACCTGCCTGTAAAACGAGCCGGGACGCTTCCGGGATCGTCATGAAATATCTCGTCATCTCGGGGTGAGTGACAGTAACAGGTCCTCCTCTTTCTATTTGCTGTTTGAAAAGGGGAATGACCGACCCCCGACTTCCAAGAACATTCCCGAACCTTACTGCTACGAACTTGGTACTGCTTTTTGTGCTCATCATTTGAATCACCATTTCGGCAAGACGTTTGGTGGCTCCCATTACATTTGGTGGGTTCACAGCTTTATCTGTGGAAACGAGCACAAACGTTTGAACACTCTCATTATCAGCGGCTTCCGCCACATTTTTCGTGCCTATTACGTTATTTTTCACAGCCTCTTTAGGGTTATTTTCCATCAGTGGCACATGCTTATGAGCTGCAGCATGATAAACGAGAGACGGAGAGTAAGTGGCCATAACCCTAAATATTCTATCCCTATCCTGTACGTTGGCAATCACCGGTATCAGTTCTGTCGCTGTCCCCCATCCGTTCAGCTCCATACGAATGGAATAGATGCTGTTTTCCCCGTGACCTAAGAGTATGAGTTTAGCGGGAGTGAAACGGAGTAACTGACGACAAATTTCGGACCCGATCGATCCTCCTGCCCCAGTAACAAGAACCGTCTTTCCCCTGATTTCCGAATCGATTGAATCAATATCCAGGGTTACCGGGTCCCTCCCGAGCAGATCTTCAATTTGAACGTCGCGGACATGATTCACGGAAACATTCCCAAGAGCCAAGTCCTCAATCATAGGAAGAGTTTGTACATGGTATACAACACCTTTAGCCTTTGTAATAATTCCCCTTACTCTTTCCCTTTGTACAGAAGGCATTGCAATCACGATATGATTCACTTTATGTTTCAGAACGATTTCGCCTATAGAGTCCGTCCCTCCCAGCACAGGGTATCCGCTGATATTCAGGTGATGGAGATCTTTGTCATCGTCAGCAAAACCGACAATCAACGTACGTCTATATTTAGAAGTCTTAATTTGTCGCGCCAGCATTCGTCCTGCAGCTCCCGCCCCTATAATCAGAGTCCTCTTTTCGATTCCTCTTTCAGAGACCTCCATTTTCCGGGATACAGGAAATATGGAAAAACCATAAGACTTATAGTACCTCCACCCTAAGCGTGTCCCGTTCACCCCAAGAATGTTGAATAACCAAACCACCAGAAGTTCATCCCCATACATTTTTCCCGGAAGTAGTGCCAGTACCAGAATGGTCAAGCTAACTGATAATGTGACTACGTAGATGATCCCTACCAATTCCTCAATACTGGCGTACCTCCATTTTTTCTTGTACATACCGAACATTCCCGAAAGCATATGATGAGCGCAAAGAAGAAGGATTGAGATGGTAGCGATTCCCAAACCGGAAACTGAGGACGGATCCAATAGGAAGAAGGAAAAGTGAACCGATGACAGAACAATGATCGAATCGATGAGTGCCAGCAACAGTACTCTTACTTTACGGAAGGTTGTCATACGTCACCCTGCTTTCTGTTTTAATCTTATAAACTTATCTGAGGCCGTAATTATTTTGTTCTATATAAAGAACTATAAGTCATTTATTACGGTCTGTCAACAGCATAACGAACAATTACATTAAAAATTTCTTAATAAAGAACACGGTTAAGAGTATTTTTACTCGCTTCCTTCATTAGAAATATAATTTATTGCTATGGAGACCCCTGGTGTTCTTTATTTAATTCATATATAATTATTAAAAAGAACAGTGGAGTGATAAATTATGAAAAAGAAATTCAGGAGCTCCTTCAAACAAGGGAAATGGTGGAAAATTCCTCTTTTATTGATTCTTCTTCTTTCCTTCGGAACAAGCTTGTATTTTTTCCTTATTTATCAGGAGGTCAAAGGCACGGTAAATGAGAGGATGCAGGAAGATATTCCTGCCATCGAACATTCCGTCACCAAAAAGAAACTGGATCGTAAAGCACCATTGAATGTTCTGCTGATGGGGGTAGACAAAAGGAGCAATGACAGAGGACGTTCGGATGCTATTATGGTATTGACACTGGAGCCCTCCAATGACCGTAGCCAGCTTATCAGTATTCCCCGCGATACGAGAACGACGCTCGTCGGCGAGGGAGAGAAAAATGGAGTGGTCGATAAAATCAATCATGCCTATGCCTTCGGAGGGCCTGGGATGACAGTAAGTACTGTGGAACATCTACTTGAAATAGAGGTGGATTATTATGTAAAAATAAATATGGAAGGTCTGGTACAAATGGTGGATACAGTCGGAGGAATAACCGTTTATAATTCGATGGAGTGGACCGGGGAGAACGGTTTTCATTACAGACCGGGAGAACTGGCTCTAAACGGAGAAGAAGCTCTTCAGTTCGTCCGGATGCGTTATGAAGATCCGGAAGGGGACGCAGGTAGAAATAATCGCCAACGCGAAGTAATCCAGGGTATTCTTGATGAAGGTGCTAAGATTTCGTCCATCAATAAAGCAGAGGAGATCATAGGGGTACTCGGGGACAATGTAACGATGAATATGGATTTTGCCACAGTACAGGAGTTACTGATGCATTACCGAAATACTCGTAATAATATGACCACCTATCAAATGGAAGGGACAGGCACCATGATAAATGGCATCTATTACTTACAGATGTCGGACGAAGAAATTCAACAGGTACACGAACGAATTACAGCATACAATCCAAAGTAAATTGAAAATTCGGAATCATTTGTACAATAAGTTCTATCTACTGCTCCTCTCAGATTCGGTGTTCGCTACATGTGAGACATGACAAAAGCCCGCGTAACCTGCCGCGGGCTTTTATACGATATACATTATTCATAATTTATCGCCGAGGTCCACTATGCTCGAATCCCGGATTCGTTTTGCGGGCACTCCCGCGTATACACCATTTTCTTCCACGTTCCAGACTACTACTGCTCCTGCTCCTATCACCGCATTATCCTGTATCGTCTTCCCCTGGATAATAGAAGCACCGGTACCTATCATAGAATTTTTCCCTACCATTACATTCCCCGACAGATTAACTCCAGGCATAACCGTTACAAACTCACTCAATGTCACATCATGACCCAGCGTACTGCCGATGTTGATGTGACACTGATCACCTATTACACAATCTGGATTTATGATGACTCGCGCACCGATTACAATACCTTCCCCGAGCGAAGCATACTTACTTAGAGTCGCTTCCGGATGAATCAGGTTCACCCAATTCACTTTCGGCAACTTATTACAAATATCCTCTCTGTAAGTCCCGTCCGCTATAGCAATGATTGCATGTATATCATCTTCCTCAGAAAGACGGGAGAGATATTTCGTAGAGCCGACCACCGTATACCCTAGAACCCTCTTTCCAAGAAGAGAGTGGTTATCGTCAATGAGGCCCTGAAATGCATAGGTTTCTTCCTGTTCGTTGATTCTTTCCACCATTTCTATAACCTGTTTGCTGAAACCCCCGCTCCCGATTATAAAAAGTTTTTTCATGAGGCGCCTCCTTTGGCTGCAACTTCGTATTCTATCCGTTTCCCCTGAATTTCTCCATCGTCACGTCCCCGCTGCTATTGACCCCTTCCCGTTTCGCCACCTTAAGTACAGTCAGAAGAATCAGTTTACAATCCATCATGAACGAAACGTTCTCGGCATACTCCACGTCCTTCTTGAATTTCTCGTCCCAACTGATCGCATTCCTCCCACTTACCTGAGCCAGTCCTGACAGCCCCGGCCGTACGCTATGCCGCTTCCTCTGCTTGTCATTATATAAATCCAGATATTCAATAAGCAGAGGGCGCGGCCCAATAATACTCATATCCCCTTTCAATATATTGAAAAGCTCGGGTAATTCATCGACGCTCGTAGCACGAAGGGTTTTACCGAACGAATCCAGGCGTTCTTTATCTGAAAGCAGTTTTCCTTGTTCATCTTTCTTATCCTTCATCGTTCTGAATTTATACATTGTAAATATTTTTTCATTAAGACCGGGCCTTTTCTGCCTGAAAAATACAGGGCTCCCGAGCTTCTTTTTTACGAGGAGACTCACTACCAGCAATACCGGGCTCAAAAAGATGATAGCAAACAGGGAAAGAATCACATCCATCGCCCTCTTGAAGTATTTTCTATACAGCATCATATCTTCCACAACCCCTTGATGATCATCACTACTCTCCCCAGATCTTCATCCGTCATTTTCGTATCAGATGGTAGACAGACACCGGTTTCGAATAATTTATCCGCGACTCTTCCCCCTATAAAATCATAGCTCTCAAAAAACGGTTGTCTGTGCATCGGTTTCCATAATGGTCTTGCTTCGATATTTTCTGCTTCGAGTGCTCCTATGATCTCAGTCGGCTTCACCCTGCCTGTCAGAGTCATCGAACTCAACCAGAAATTAGGTTCAGTCCACTCATTCTCCGGCATAAACCCGACCCCCTCCAGGTCGCCAAGCTCGTTTTTATAGAAATCGAATATATACTTTTTCTTTTTGACTCTCTGATTCAGAACCTTCAACTGACCTCTGCCGATCCCAGCGAGGACATTACTCATCCGATAATTGAATCCGAGTTCACTGTGCTGATAATGTCTGGCCGGATCTCTGCTCTGAGTAGACCAGAACCTGACTTTCTCTATTCTTTCTGGGTTATCGGAGACAAGCATTCCTCCCCCGGACGTAGTTATGATTTTGTTACCATTGAATGAAAAAACTCCGTAATCACCGAAAGTACCTGAATGTTTCCCCTTATAATAAGTACCCAACGACTCAGCAGCGTCTTCGATCACTACTGCTTCATGACGTCTGCAAATAGCCATGATCTCATCCATGTCAGCAGAGAGTCCATAAAGATGAACGACAAGTACAGCCTTCACTTCCGGGTATTTCCGGAATCCTTCTTCGAGCGCCTCCGGGCTTATATTCCATGTTTGTTCGTCGCTATCTATGAATACAGGAACAGCATTTTGATAGATGATCGGATTAGCTGTAGCAGAGAACGTAAGGGAAGGACAGAAAACGATATCTCCTTCCCCGACCCCTGCAGCTTTAAGAGCCAGATGAATGGAAGCAGTCCCGGAAGAAAGAGCTACAGCAGCTTCGGCTCCGACTTCGAACGCCAATTCTTTTTCAAATTCATCGATGTTTTCTCCAATTGGCGCTACCCAGTTCGTCTCAAAAGCTTTCTCCACAAATTCTTTTTCATACCCCTCCTCGCTCATGTGAGGAGATGATAAAAATATTCTTTCATTCACTTTTTCTTTATTCATCTACATCATCCTCTCCTGTTACAACTACATTTTACCATAACCTTCCGATTATAATGCAGAAAATTCTGATATAAGAAGAATATATATGATTGGTGTGCTTCCTTCCATTCCATTACCCTAAAGATTTATAAGGGTTTCTAATGGATGTGGAAAAAATAACATACTTAATTTATATGCTCGGTGACTAATCCAGGAATAATTCGCTCAAAAGTTTGATGAAGCTTCCAAACTACCGCGAAAACCCTCGAATAAAAAAACTCCCGCCATAAAAGTAGGTATCTCTACAAAGAATATTATTGAGCTGTATAACCACTATCAACCGTAAGACTGTTCCCTGTCATGAAGGAAGAATCCTCCGAAAGCTTCTCATAATTGATATGTGTGCTCTTCCACGTTAGAGATACCATTGATAAGAGAGTAACATAATCATGAAAAACATTCTTTTTATCCATTCTGTTTATACTGGTTGCTGGGCATTCTGCGCTCATGCTTAGTGTGCAAATGATCTGAATATACGTAAAAGACACTCGGTGAAAAATCGAAACTTCCGTTATCGTTTTAAATGGATCTGTGATATACTGGATCTTGCGATGAGCTGTTTTGCATAAGACGAGATTGACGCGCCTTTTAGGCAATGCACTATGTGGAGTGCTGTCTCTCGCCGCAAATATTCGGAAGGCGTCCTTTAGAGGGCGTCTTTTTTATGAGAAAAATCAAAACGGAATGCAACAAATCTCCATAACTACTTCACTTCCCTATCTGATTCAATTAATTTCCTGAAACTTCTTATCCTATACTGTTAGTCACATGTTCACTTCAACGAGGAGGAGAAATAATGAATAGAAAAAAAGAAGAAATCCTATCCCATTGTGCACAATCTCTAAACCAGGTACATAGTTTAGAAAACTTGACTGAAGAACAATGGAGAACCCCGATCGCCGAGGGTAAATGGACGATAGCAGAAGTGGTCGGCCACCTTATCCCCTGGGACAAATATTTCATTGGACGGATACCGAAAATCATCAACGAAGAGGACGAGCTTCCTTACTTTGCGATCGAGGAGGTTAACGGAGAGGCTTCTGTTCATAGTAAAAATAGCAGCAAGGAAAAAATCATCCACGAATTCCTGGATGTCCGGAAACTGCTTATTGCACAGATAAGCGATCTGGATGATAAGTTGTGGGAAAGAGAATTCCATGTCGGAGATGAGACCTTCTCCCTCTATGAGGATCTGTCACGTTTAGTTAAGCACGACGAAGACCACTTCGCTCAAATAGACCGGGTGCTGTAGGCCGGCACATTTCAGAACGCAGAGATTCTCTGCGTTTTTTCTATTTAAAAGCTATTGCGTTGGGTTCAGGGTCCCGGATTTTGTCTGAATGCAACGCAAAATATTTTATGCCGTATTCAGCTGATTCCCCACTCACGCTGCCTCCCCCTTAGCTTCAAGTGGTTTCAGACAACTAGGAAGAAGTGAAATATCGCTGATTCGGACTCGTCGGTTTCTCCGGGATAGTCAGCTGCAAATCTCCACTCTTTACCAGAGGAGCTATGACTTTTTCTCTTACATACCTATTACTCGTCACTCCGAGATGACTCTGGATTTCTTTTCTCGATCTTGCCACCTTACAGAATTCAAGCACTCTTTCTATATGACCACCAGCTTCACCACCTGGAGATTTTATTGGAATTATCGTTTCGAATATATCACCTTCAGTAAATACAGGATCTTCTCCACTGTAGATTCTACAGTATTTATATGTGTTCCTTATACCCGAACCCAGTTCATCGACTCGACCAATTTCTTTGAAAAACTTTGCCAGAGTGGGGTTCTTAGGAAAAGGAGAAAAATTCCTCGGATCAATCGTTCCATTTCCATGGGGCTTATTGCTGTTTTCTATAAGAACGCGATGTTTCTCTATAACCACCTTGGCTGGGAAAGGGTTAAGGAATTCCCGGTGAACGAGGATGTTCGAGACCACTTCCCTGAAAATCGCATCTCTCAGACTTAGGCGATGGCTATTTTCGACATGGAAAGAGTCGTTCAAATGCTTCCTGATCAAATTCATCAAACGATCGTAACTGTCTATTAATTTCGTTCTAATTAGTTTCCACGCCCTCTCCTCTCCCTTTCTGAACTGTACCAAACGAAACGCTGAAACGACGCAGTCCTGGATACCCAAATATGTATCCTTTCGACCTCCGGATCCGTATGCTGACAGTTGTCATTAAAGCGCATAAATTCTATTCGCTTTTTTATTTGAAAGTATATGCGTTGGGTTCAGGGAACCGAATTTATCCTGAACGTGGTATAAAATGAATTTATGACGTGTTCAGCCCTCTACTCAGCTTCTGAACACAGCAATTCTCAAATATATGAGGTGCTCAGCCCCGGATCAGCTCGCTCAACACAACAAAAATCTCTGCAAACAAAAAAGCCGCTCCTATAATTGATAAGGAAGCGACTGATCAGACTTTATATAGGGAATGCTCTTGGATCACATCAGTGATTTCACGAAAAGTATAGTGATGAGTCACTACGTCCACGACAAAATCTTCAGCCGTTTTTTGTTCCATGACGAAGTGATAACCGTTGTAGGAAAGAAATTGCAGTAAGGCGACAAAAGCCGTCCGTTTATTCCCGTTTTGAAAGCAATGATTCTTGGCGATGGACTCGAATAATGCTGCCCCCTTTTCATACACATCCTGATACGCTTCTTCACCGAACGCACTCTGTTTCGACCGCTCCACAGCAGAATTCATCAAAGATGCATCCTTGATTCCTTTCTGTTCCCCGGGAGAATAGCGATCGATCAGAAAATAATTGATCGCTATAACCTCCTGTTCCGTCAGATACCTCATCGTTCCTTCAATCCTTTAAGGGTTTCATCATACGAAGACACCGTTTCATTCAACACATCGAAGAAATCTTCGGAAACCCCTTCAGGCAGTGAGACTTTCCGGCTTTTCCTGATCTGTATCACTCCGTCCACGATTTCCAGGTTTATATCATCCCCGGTTTTCAGACCGGCTTCCGCCAGCAAATCATTGGGGATGGTGACACCGGAAGAATTCCCGATTTTCGTGATTTTACGATCTTTTCCGCTCATGCTATTCACCTTCCATGTATAATTGTTATAATAATTATACTGTTTATTCTATATTCCAGCAAGTTACTAACTCCTATGTTTTAGGTTCTGTTATCGTTTGTTGTAGAAATTCGTCTCTTCAGGTGGAAGCTTGCCGCGGGCATGGCGGAAACTTCCCGAACCTCCCTCCGGTCGTCCCGGGTGATTTTTCTTCCTTGCGAGTCCCGCAGGCGTACCCACCTCCCGTTCCGATTATCAACCATAGGCTTTAACAAAGCTATGTTGTAAAACAGACTATGTACACCCCGCTCAAAAAGAGCTACACTTAATCCACCACCCGATTCCGAAAGGAGACCTCCCCGATGAACGAAAACGAACAACAAGTTCTGGAACTATTCAAAGAAACCCAGACCGCCTACGACAAACATATGGACAAAATCACGCACCTGTGGCAAGAGTTCTGTGAACGGAAACAACCGGACATCAAAGAAACGGCGCCCTTCTCCGCTGCACTTGAATATCTTGCTTCCCGTACGTTTTACGGACCGAAGCTCACCCAGAAAAAAGCGGCCGAAAGCTACCAGACGTCCCCGACGAAAGTGTCCAAACATTACCATTTGATCATCGACACAGTCTCGGACCTAGCTCTCTCCTACCAGGATGCTATGATGCGTCAGATTTTCGATAACCCTGCACCTTTGCCCCCGAGCTCCGATGAATTGGTCAGGAAACTTCTGGAAACACCTACGTATCCCGGCAACTACGAACAAGAGATGTCGCAATCGGATTGGCACAAATACCTGGATCTCACCACAGAAATATACATGGTGCCCCCTTCTGAGAAAATCAGGATGGCACTTGAAATCTATGATGTTCATCCGTATGACCCGGATCTATACATCATCGCTTCCGACTACGTAAACTTTAACCATTCGAAGAAACGAATCCTCACCAAAGCTATCATCAACGGGGAAAATGCCATCGATCCGGAGACGATGAAAGAACTGATGGGAGAACTGTGGATGGAAGTCGACGCACGTCCGTATATGCGAGCCAAAGCCGCCTATGCCGGACATCTGGAGGACGAGTATGACCTGGACGGAGCGATTCTTCACTACCGCGATCTGATTCGGTTGAATAAATATGACAATCAGGGCGTCCGCTACCGGCTGCTGCCTCTTTATATGAAACAGGGATACATCAACGAAGCACGCGCGCTTCTCAACGCGATGCCTACATTCGATTCGTCTCCGGCCTTTTATGAAGCGATTCTCTCTTTTCTCGAAAACGGAATGAGCAGGGAGACAAAGGCACTTCTTAAAAAAGCGGATAAGAAGAATCCTCACGTAAAAACATTCCTCAAGGATCCGCGCAGAAGACCGGCCCAGGCTCCCGCTTATTTCGCTCTCGGAGATGAAAATGAAGCGGAGATCATCGTCGCAGATACCGAATGGCTCTGGAACAAATGTGAAGAACTGAAAAAAGCTCTTATAGAACTATAAAAAACCCGCCAAATCGACGGGTTTCTTGATCGGAGATTGGTCTCTCAGAAATGTACTTGGATTTTTGTTACTGTTTACTAACGGTTTTATAAGCCTGGTGCACGTGGCTCGGTGTTTCCGGATAACGTAACGCTAACTTCCCATCTTGTACAAGAGGTTTGATATAACTCACACGAAGTCCATTTCTGCTTTTTCTATCTAGAAGGTCGGATAATTCTGTGATGGTTAAAAAACGATACTGACAAAGTTCTAAAATAATCGCTTTCATTTTTTCAGGATTGAGTCTTGATTTATCCCGGGCAGGAGAAGCTATTGCTAAGAGTTTATCGTACAAAGCTTCATCATTATCTAATTTTCCTTCATCATTATCTGAGTTATCGTTGTTACTAATTTGGAACTTATCAGATAATTCATACACCGTACCACGACCAGCCCCTTTTTGTATAAGTAATTCTTCTGAAACCAATAAGGATAGTTCGTCCCCTATAATTTTCGGACTTTTCCCGGTAACATTCTGTAACCTTTTATTACTGACTTTTCCTTCATCGTAAGCAGTGGCTAGAACGAGTAATTGATCAGGAGTTAATAGATGAAACTTTTCCTGGAGGTGATATTGTATCTTTTTTATAATATGTTCAGGCATCAGAGATACCGGTTCAAGAGTTAGCGTTGTACGTTCCGGTTGAACCTCTTCACGAATAGAAGGTCTTTTCCAATGCTTGGATTTCCACGTCATATAAATACTTTCAAGACCATATCCCGATCTCTCCCCTAGCCCGAGTTGAGAGAAAATTTTAAATATGGTGGGGTTGCGTGGGTCGCTATTTCCACCTTCCAATGCTTTATCAAGAGGCATGCGAAATACTCCCGGGTTCGAAAACACAAAGTTATTCTTCTCTTTCTCGATTACCACCCCTACACTTCCATAGTAGTTGGCATGGATAATTGTATTCAAAACCGCTTCTCTCAGTGCTTTACGCACAGGAGAGTCCGCTTTTCTCATAAGTGTTTCCGGATCTAAATGAAAAGGAACGTCTAATTCTGAAGTGATTCGCTCTATCACTTTAAAATAGAATTCAAACAAATTCCCTGACCATGTGCCATCTTGGGAAGTAATTCGATTCGACCATCTGTCCTCAGGCTCTGCGGATAACTTTTCGCGATAATCCAAGAAGTAGTGAGGAAAATGTTCGGTAATTGTATGTTCTTTACCGAACACGAGAAGTCCTGCTATGGTAAGACCTTCTTCTCCCGATTTCCGGATTTCCGATCTGTCTTCCATCCGCCGATACGTTTCAAAAACTCCTCATCACCTATTTCATTCCATTGGCTGTCAGGTTTAGCGTTGGCAAAACGCTTTCGATACCTCTTGAAAGAATCAATATCCAAATCGTCCCACCCAAACCCTCCCAAAAGCTGAGCATCTAAAGAGTCCGATGATTGTTCAGCAATCATTCTTCGCACCTCTTCTCGGGAGCAACGATAATCTCCTTCAAAATTTCTTCTGTATGTTCCAACATAGGGGTTCTGTCCAACGTAAACCGGTCGTTCTTTCCTGGAAGCACGCGGAACATTTATTTGAAGAATGTTTTTTCCCTGGACTTCAAGTGGAATTACATCATCATTATCCAAGATATTCATACTTATTTTTTGAGGGTATTGATCTGATTCCAAAAATTCTTCTGCAAGTTTTCAATATCAACACTTTGCACTTTAAATGTATCATCTTTTTCTTCTACACCCAGTAAGATAATCCCACCATTCGTATTAGCAAAAAAAGAATACGTCTCCCATATCGCGTTCGGCACACCTTTTTTTGTCAATTTACATTCAAGTTCCGCATTTTCACCTAGATCAAGCAATTCAGGTATATTTATTCTTCTCACCCTTTATACAGCAAAATCATTTATTTCTTCCTCTTCCACTTATTTTATCATGATTGAACCTGTTTCATACACTTCTGAACTTAGAACTATCCAGGGAGCTCATCCAGGTTTTCTGAGATAATAGTTAAACAGACTATATATATTTCCCACATAAATAATTAAAACGCAACAAGAAGGGGGTAAGTAATGTTGAAAACCATGCAGCACCTTCTTACGGAGAAGAACAGACTGCAAGAAGTTTTCCATCTTTTTGTACCAAGTGGACTCGCCAATGAAAGTGAGATAAGATTAGGAAAAACAGGAGGCGTTGTATGAAAATCCTATTAATTGGCGGCACCGGAACAATCGGCACAGCTGTCGCGGAGAAATTGGAGGAGGAGCATGAAGTCATCATCGCCAGCCGAACCAGCGGGGATTATCAAGTGGACATATCATCCGTAGAAAATATCGAGCAGATGTACAAAGACATCGAGAATATCGATGCTGTAATCAGTACACAAGGAGCCTCGCATTTCGGGAATTTGAGGAATCTTACGCCGGAACTGAACGACGTGGCGATCAACAGTAAATTGAAAGCCCAGGTGAATCTGGTGCTGATCGGCCAGCACTACGTGAATGATGGAGGCAGCTTCACATTGACTTCCGGCATCATGATGGATGACCCGATTCGAAAGGGGAGTACAGCGGCTATGGCGAACGGGGCGATAGCAAGCTTCACAAAATCAGCAGCGATTGAGCTGGAACGGAATATCCGGATAAACAATGTAAGTCCAAGCGTGCTGGAAGAATCATGGGATAAATAAGGCCAATTTTTCAAAGGGTTCGATCCGGTGTCCGCTGATCGGGTCGCAAACGCATTCGTGAAAAGTGTCGAGGGGGCGCAGGCAGGCCAAGTTTATAAAGTGTACTGAAAACCGGGACCCTCATGAGGACCCGGCCATCTTTTCATACAATTCCTTACTGTCGTTTCTCCCATGGTTCTAACCTTCCGACCGTGATTTCCTCGTCATTTCCAGTGATCGCCTGAATGACACCTCCTGAAATCTCTTCGTGCGTCAACCATCTCCAGCCGGACTCGCTCAGGATGAATCCGAGCCGCACTTCTTTGACGGAGCAATTGTCCGGACCTTGCTGCTCTCTACCGGTAATATCCGATACCTTACTACTCCCTTTCACTACAATTAAGGTCCACTGGTGATCAGGCTGTAATTTGCGGATCGTATCTTTGATTTCTGAAATCGCGTGAGGGGAGGTAGAATGGATCCACGCTACGACCATATCGATGGAACCATATTTTTCATACGCATGGGTGACCTGTTCTTTCACTTCGTTGATATTATTGTAGTCTAAGGTCTCAGGTACTACTCCGTGAGTATTCGCCAAGCGCTCCAGTTTCCTTGTGTCTCTTCCGTATATAACGGCAGTAGTGGAATGAGTTGCAATCCATTCCGTTGCTTCAGCCAGCATACCAGTCCCGCCAAAAATCAAAACATTTCCGAGGTCCATGTAGACTCTTCACTCCTTATCACAAAGATTCGTAGATCGAAGCCTTACTTTTCAACCATCTTACCATCCATTATATCAATATTTCACCCAGGAGCGGTATCAAATCAAAGGGAGCAGCCGAACACTTCCGTCCTTCTCATCATACTCCATCATCTCCACGTCTTCCGGAATCAAATGTCCATACCTTCGTATGTAATATTCCCCGAGGGTTTCCCCTCTTCTTTCACTGTAGTCCCTCAGTAAGAAGAATACTTTCCGGTAGTCCTCAGGCGTCAGCAGAAAATAATACATCGCTTCGTTCCACACCGTCACTTTCGCGCTCGGCACATTTCCGCCGGAGGTCCACTTATGCGATTTGCACTCGACGATCAGTTTTTCCCCGTCCACCGTGCTTCCGAGATCGAATACGTGATGCTTCTTCCGTTCGCCTACTCCGACGGGCAAGCTGACCTCTTTCCCGATACGGACGTGCTGTTCTTCGAAATATTTCAGTGCTGCTTCCTCGAAGTCTCTGCCTACGTGAGCATTACTGATCGCATCGTCTCTTTGAAAATTATTCATCTCTCCACTCCTCCTGTCACTATTAGTATGCTGGAATAATGCTGATTCTCCGTGGCTCTCATCAACACCATACTTTCATCGAGCTATAAAAAAAGAGTCTCTCCGGTGAAATACCGGAGAGAACCTAAGTCCGATGTTCCGCCTCACCCGGATTGGAACTCAGGCGCCGAGGTGCGCTCTTTTCAGACTGATGATCCGTTGCACGCTTTCATTTATGCTTCTCTCAGAGATTTCTCCATCTTCAACAGCTGCTTTGATCGCTTCGATGACGTCGATGACATTCTGATTTCCATGAGCGACTAAAACGATGTCACTGCCGGCTTCCACGGATTTCACAGCGGCTTCTCCCATTCCATAGTTATCGGCGATGGCGCCCATAGTCATATCATCGGTTATGACGACTCCATTAAAATCAAGCTGGTTCCGTAAGAGCTCGGTGATCACTGTTTCGGACATGGAAGCAGGGTAGTCAGCATCCAGTTCCGATAATAGAATGTGGGCGATCATCACCACGTTCGCGCCTTCATCAATGGCCTTTTTAAAAGGAATCAGTTCCAGCTGTTCCAATTGATTAAGACTTTTCGTCACCCTGGGCAGTTCCAGATGCGAATCTACAGATGTATCTCCATGTCCCGGGAAATGCTTGATTACCGGGATGATATTTTCAGACTGGATCCCTTTCATCGTTTGAATCCCCATCCGGCTTACGATATCTGCATTGTCCCCATAAGAGCGGTCGCCGATGACAGGATTATCAGGGTTGCTGTTGATATCCAGGACAGGAGCATAATCGAGATTGAAGCCCATCGAATTCAATTGCTGTCCCAACGTCTGTCCAATGGAATAAGCATAGTCTGGATCATTCGTCTCTCCAATCGCTTTATTTGAAGGCGTCGTATTCACGCCCGGCAATCGTGCCACACGTCCACCTTCCTGATCGACGCTTATGAAGAGGGGAAGCTTATTCCCCTGGTTGGCCGCTTTCACCTCATTCACAAAATTGATGGACTGTTGCCGGGTCTCCAGGTTGTCACCATAAAAGATGAACCCACCGACATGATAATCAGTCATCAACCTTTCATCAGGTGTGGTCAAAGATGTGCCGTCCAGCCCGGCGATGACCATCTGGCCGATTTTTTCATTTAACGTCATATCGCTCACACTAACGCGTTCAGGAACGAACTGCTCGGGGTTGAGTACTCGCGCAAGAAAGGCAGCAAATTGCTGGCGATTCAATTCCTCACTCGGACGAAAGGTCGCGTCCGGGTAACCCATCGCTACACCCATGGCACTAAGAGTCGCAATAGATTCATACGCATTCATGTTCGGCCCTACATCCGTGAAGAATTCGGAACCTTCCACCGCCCCCGGTACAAATGCACGATCGAGGAGAATGGCCATCTCCGCACGTGTCACCACGTTCCCCGGTCGAAAAGTACCGTCCGGATAACCGTTGATGATCCCTTCCGACGTAAGCTTGGCGATATAGCCGCTCGCTTCGCCGTCTGCATCCGGAAATTCAGTTTGTGGTTGTGTGCCATCGTAACCCAGCGCTCTGCCAATCATGATGGCCGCCTGCGCCCGCGTGACTTCTCCTCCCGGTTGGAACGTTCCGTCTGGAAACCCGAAAATGATAGAGTCATTGGTTAAGTATGTGATTTCATCATAGAAGCGGTCCCCTTGTTTCACATCAGGAAACTCTGCCGCAAAAGAAACCGAAGTGAAGATTCCGCTCATCAGCAACATAGCCGCTACAGCCATCAATATTTTCTTCATCTTATAGCCCCCTTGTTCCTTCAATAGTAAGTAAGCGGTTACAATAATGTCAACTGATTGAAATCTGGTTGTAAGACTACCTGTAAAAGAAAATCTGCGCTTCAACGCTGATGTTTTCGTTGCGTTTAGGAGGCCGGACTTCACTTGAACGTAACGAAAGCTACTATTCATTGAATTCAACCTTCCACCCGGTTTCTGAACCTAACAAATAAATAGAATCGTGTTGTTCAGTCCTGAAAAAGCTCGCTGAACCCCACGAAAACCTGAATCACTAGCAGTTTCTAACCACTCCCGGATACTCTTGTCATTAAATGCCGATATCTCTGCTACATAGCTAATGAATAGCTTGATCCTTCTAGGCCAATAAAAACTCCTTACTTTTTTGAAAAGTAAGGATGTTTTTATTCCGCACTATTGAGTTGATGTTCTTCGATTAGATAGTTTTGCCGACCTTGTCTTGTGTTTTTTTAGTACTTCAATTTTTCTCTTCGTCACGGCATCTTTCCTTCTAGAAGAATGGCTCGGATACACATAAACCCCATCCTTCACCTTACCTTCTAACCGGCGTGCCTTTTCTAAGTCTAAGGGTCTGGTCCTCAAGGTTATCACTCCTTAAAGTAATTCGCTACCAAGTCTCTCGCGGCCTCGGTTTCAATAACCATCTGCCTTCGACGCCTATCTAATACTACAGCCCCAAGTGTTTCTTCATAATGTGGTATAAGATCTGTCTTGGCCGTGAATGTAACATACCCATCTTCACCTATATCAAAGCTCTCTTTGCAAGCAATCGCAAAAAGATGAGGCCCTACACCGCTAAACTCTTTATATATTACATTATGCGGAGCGCTTTCTGCCAGATGAATTTCAACGTATCCTTCCTTTGGTTCATAAGCTAAAATTCCTTGGATTCGCTCATCTCCTCTGATTAATAATTTACTTATTTTACAGTTCGGATAATCAACGTTTTTATAATAAATACTCCAATCAAAGTCATTCCAACCATGTTTGGGTCCTACTTCTTCAACTTCACTCAAACTCATGGCTTTTACTTCAGTCGGGTATTCTTCCCCTGTGCGGTTATAAACCAAGCAGTCCGTCCACCGGTCCATGTGAATGTAAATTGGTCTGGAAAGGATTGGGTTAGGGGCAGATATAAGTCGATATGGATAGTCCCCACACTTGTCCATTTCCTTCCCCCTAACATAACTGTATATTTCTATTATAACACACCGTCGGTACCGTCAATAAGTTTGTGTAAAACAGTAGGGTGACCCTCGGAGGAGGGTTAGATATCCTCCGAGGTTTCTTTTTCACTTTCAGATCCATAACGCTCTTCAAGCATGGCATGCAGTTCAGAACTTGCTTCATTAAAGCCACGAAGTCTGTGTGTTGGACCACTTGGTGTTACAGTCGTCTAAAACCATTTAGAAAGGGACATGACTATTTCTTCTGTCAATGGCACACTCTTCATTTTAAAGACCATCCTCATTAAATTAACGTATTCTCAGAATTCCTTTATTATTTACAGAAACGCAAGGTAATCAACGAATTTTCCATTCGAAAATGAAGCGTTTTATAAAAACTGGATAGAACACTACATATCGATTCCTAGGTAATTCCCACGAAATGATTGTGAATTCTAGGATTACACCTTGGATATCCTCTTTCCTCTCGGCATATTTATACAATTTTTCATTATTCGATCTAGCCGTGGGGGTTAGAAGAGAAAACCAAAATCAACTGGAAGAATAACTTCCACATCCCTGTTTTCCTTCACCCAGAATTGTACGATGTCTAATTCTTTTATCGATGATTCTATAGCTTTAACTCTTTTTCTAATGCGAGGAATGTCCGGGTTAGCCATCACCATAATATTTGATGGGTTTGATTCTTCTCTTAACTCCATCAGTTTGCATACTTGCATATAAGTATGGGTTTTTATTTGCCCTCCATCAAAAACTGTTTCTCCCTCATGATCATTTGCCTGTGATCCTTTTGATTCTACAAGCACGTTCCAATCTTCTTTCTCACCTTGCACGTCAACTCCTGTTTGTTTGCCGGTCAGGAAGCTGACGTTTTCAAATCCATTCCTCTTCAGATACTCGGCAACTATCTCATTTACAGTATCTTCATCCATAACGAATGGATCCTTAGTTAACTGCTTAGAATTCATTATCGGCATTCCCTACACTCCCTTGATTTAGCGATTTCATCCATTGAACGCTACGCGAAATGCTATTCATTGTATTCATTTGTCCATCCGGCTTCCGCACCCAACGAAAAATAAGAATCGTTGAATTCATCCCCCAGTAAAACTCTCTGGAAAACCCAAATCACTTTCAGATTACACTCTACTCTTACAGATGCTTGAGAGCTTCCCGTCTACTAAGCGGTTTCAGGTCATTATTAGCAACAAAAGATTTCACGTTCTCCGGACGGGTTTTTGCATATTGACGCAGTGCCCATCCTATCGCTTTTTGCACAAAAAATTCCTCGCTGATTTCCCGCCTCACGATATATCTGAACAGGCACTCTTCATCCGTCTCCTCTTTATAA
The DNA here is from genome assembly GCF_900156645.1 of Salimicrobium flavidum. Lineage (GTDB taxonomy): Bacteria > Bacillota > Bacilli > Bacillales > Halobacillaceae > Salimicrobium > Salimicrobium flavidum. Next base: position 5,551 of record NZ_FTOC01000014.1, on the reverse strand, counting down.
AATAATTGATACAATATCGCCGATCGCTGTAACCAGATATTGGCGTCTTCAATCCATTTATCAGCATGGAGATCAATAAGTTCGCTATTCTTAGAAAATAGATACCCCACGATATGAGGAGAAAGGACATCCACCGTATCCCACCATGACTTCTTCACGATTAAACTCGATATCCATGGCATATCGTCGCCGGTCAGGTTCTTCTTTTCCTTGGTGAGTATATCAAGAGCTGCGTGCTGGTATTCTCTCTCTGGAAGATTCCAGAGCGTGAAGATGACGTCTTTCCTTTCATCTTGTTGAGGTAATCCATTTTCTTTTATGAATTGTTTAGTCAACTTTCTGCGGATAGGCGCACGAACACCTAAAAAATCGAATTGATTTCTCAAATAATTTTCAGACCAGGCGGCAAATTGAGAATCTGTGTGTTTTGAATAGACATTTTTAAGTTCTGTTACGTATGGATGTATCGGATCATTCATATTTCGCCCTACTCTCATTTAATCTTCTTGATTTTGCAAGCATCCTTCAATGCATTTTAACATAAAATTACAGTTGTAATGTTTGCATCAATACAAGCCCCCTGCTTAACAAAATGGTCCAGAGTTGCTATTACGTAGTGTCTGCCTTCGTAAGCTTTGCTGGTAGCATGTCGAGTCAAAACCCTAGTACTAGAGACTCTTTAAATACATTTATTCGGTGTTCAGAAGATAAAGTTTCGTCTGAGCACGGTACAAAATAATGGTATGATGTGCTCAGCCACCGATCCAGCTTCCGAACACCCCAATTCACAAATATATAAGGTGCTCACCCCAGGAAAGCTCGCTGAACACGGAACAACATTCCAAAAACCTTAAATGACTATCGCGACATTCCTGGACTTACCCCGCCATTCCAGCATTTCCAGCACATTGGGAAAACTGTTCAAAAAAATGCGTATCATTCCGCTTTTTTCCCCCATGTTTCCCAACCCCTGATATGCAGGTATTCCTCCCAAATTTCAGAATACATACAGTATATCTTTATAAAGGAGGAATCTTATTTTGAAATTCAAGAAACTTGCCACTCTGTCCCTAGCAGCCACGTTGACTATCGTTCCCGTTTCCAGCCAGGCCTTTGCGTCTTCCGTGAGTGATGACGCAAACAAGACAGAGGTTCAGCAGAAAGATACGGGTAAACCTCAAAAAGGTGAAATCGTCGTCACGCTGAAGCCCGGCAAAGCTTTATCAGAAAATGCCAAGAAGAGCATGGGAGCGAAAGTCGTCGATGATCATAGTGACGTCGTCGATACAAAACTGAAGGTGCTCGAAGTAGGAAACGTCGATGCCGTTCTGAAAGCACTGAACCGGAACCCGAACGTCGAATATGCAGAACGTAACTACACGTTCGAAGCGACTGCGACTCCGGACGATACGTATTACGGCTATCAATACGGACCGCAGAACACGAGCACTCCTTCCGCCTGGGACGTGACGACGGGCACCGATACTCAGGAGATTGCCGTCATTGATACGGGTGTCGATCATGACCATCCTGATCTCGATGATAAAACGCTTCTCGGCTACGACTTCGTCCAAAACGACAATAATCCCGATGACCGTAATGGACACGGGACGCACGTAGCAGGATCGGCTGCAGCCGAGACGGATAACGCCACCGGTGTCGCAGGGATGGCTCCTGATACGAACATTCTCGCCGTACGGGCCCTGGACGCGGATGGAAGCGGATCTCTGAACGACATCGCTGATGCAATCCGTTATTCTGCGGATACAGGGGCGGAAGTGATCAACCTGTCCCTTGGATGCGACTGTGACACGCAGACGCTTGAGGATGCTGTCGACTACGCCTGGAACCAAGGATCTGTCGTTATTGCCGCTGCCGGGAACGACGGCGTCTCCACCACGTTCGAACCGGCGTCTTATGACAATGCCATCGCCGTCGGTGCGGTCGATTCGAATAATAACATCGCTTCCTTTTCCAACTATGGGTCCTGGGTCGATGTGACAGCCCCAGGAGTTGATATCGTATCCACTGTACAGAATGGAAGCTACGCCAGTCTTTCCGGCACGTCCATGGCTTCCCCTCACGTAGCGGGACTTGCCGGACTGCTCGCGTCGCAGGGTCGGAGCAACTCAGAGATCCGTACGGCAATCGAGCAGACAGCGGAACCTATTTACGGTACAGGCTACTATTATGAACATGGACTGATCGATTCGTATGAAGCAGTCACTTATTAATAAATAGCATCAGCCCCTGGCACACCACAGTCGCCAGGGGCTTTTCTAATAAAAAAAGATGATACCTGCAGTACAGGTATCACCATCACACGATTGTTCAGGAAAATGTGACGTCCGGACGAGGGTGGTCCTCTCCGGCATAAAGCTGTACGTCTGGACGAGGATGGTCTTCCCCTGCCGTCCCTGCACCTGTACCGATTCCTGCGACTACGGTCAGCGAGAGAACTGTTACGGTTACGAGTAGAAACTTCTTCATAAAATAATTCCTCCTAAATGATGATTATGTTTAATAGTACGAAGGGATACTTCGTAATAGTGGTTCGCTTTTTTGTATTTGTATAGCTTCCCGAAATGCTTCCCTAAAATATAAGCATATTTTACGATCGATTCACTATGGTTCTTTTCCTTGAAATAGGGAAGGGCTTCTTCTTCGATGAAAGCTGCTGTATCCTCCCCGCGGGGGTGAGCGATCAGATACTGATAGATATGCAGGTGGTAATAGTACTCCCGGGGATAATCCTCGGGATACTGATCAAGAAGGCGGAATCCTTCCTCGATCCACTTCTTGCATTCGTCCGCATACCCGGCGTTGTAATTCTCGATGATGATGCAGTACATCGTGTTCAACGTATAGGTGACCTCTGTCGGCCTCTCTTTCTTATATTCAATGCTCGCAAGATAATAATTCATCGCCTTCTGATAATCATTCTGCAGGGAATAAAGGTAACCGAGATTATGGGTCACCAGCCCTTTGATGTATGTATTATCAAGCAGCCGGGCTAATTTATCCGCCAGCAAAAAGCTCTCCTCCGCTTTTTCATACTCGTGAATCCTTTCATAGGAAATCCCGAGGAGAAGATGGCATTCCGCCGCCCTTTCATATTGATACTTCGCATTATAATACTCCAGAGCTTTGATTACCGAAAAGATACAGTTCGTCGTTTTTCTCAGTCTGCTGTCGATCAGACCTTTGAAGTAACGAAAATCTGCCAGGTCCCACTCTTCGATCAGAAGGGCAGGGAGGGCTGCTTCCGCTTTTTCCACACTTTGCAGAGCCTTTTGGAAATCCTGGAGAATGTAGTGATAAAGAGCTTTGAAACGATGATAGTAGAAATAGTTGCGGACGGTGAGTGTATCTTCATACGCAACAATGTTTCCTATACTCTCTCCGGCCTGATCGATCTCGCCCCTCATAAGATAATACTTCACGGAGTAGATTTCAAAGCGGATATAAGGTTCCACCTCATTTCCTGAAATGACTCCGGAAAGCTCCTCGAACATCACGTTCATACGCTCCGTATCTTTCTCCACCATTCTTTTGTACCATTCTTCCAGGTACTCCAGCGTACTGGAATCAAGTTGCTTAGGAGCAGGGGTATCAAGTTTATCGAATAATAAGGAGATCACTTCCTGATCCGGGATGTTGGCGTTCTTTTCTATTTTGGACAGGTAAGAAACAGAAATGATTCCCTCAGCGAGTTCCGCTAATGTCATGTTCTTCTTCTTCCTTATGAAGCGAAGCCTGGTTCCGATTTCCATATCCCCCACCCCTATTCCAAATCATGAAAGCGTTATATTCATCTTAGCTTTTCCTAGTGGATTTTACAATAGTTGGATGGTATTCTCGACCAAATCTCTGGACCTCATCCGATTCCTGAACATAATGAATAGAAATAATCGTTATTCTTTCATTGCGAATGGCGGTGTTCAGCGTCGTAGTTGTTTACTGAGCACAGTATAAAATGATTTTATGACGTGTTCAGCCACCCGTCCCCCTTACGAACACCCCAATTCATAAAAATATAAGGTGCTCAAGCCCCGGAACAGTTCGCTGAACACTACAAAAACCCTGAGATCACCTTCAGTTTTCAGCCACACGAAAAGCACCCATCCAAAAGACAGATGCTTAAAACTTCTTTCCTTCCCTTTAATTTTTCTACTGTTTCAAAACCTCCCCCTTCAACCTCCTGCAGCCTTTTCCATATTTGACCTTCAATGCACCTTTAAATTCTGAATGAACTTTTTCAGGATATGCCTCTTTCCACAGGTCAAACACATTGCAATTTGTATGTCCTCCATTAGAATTGTGCAGTCTAACAATATGGAAACCGTATTCATCATTACATCTAGCCAGTGGACGATCTGCCCTTAAAGAAATGATTCTGCCTGATTCTGTTACTTCATAAAGACCTCCATAACCACTTATTGATCTGCTATTTTCCGCCATCAAAGAACCCTCCAATCTTCAAAACCGGGCCGCCTCCATGCCTTTTACGGGAATCTCTGTACGTGGACATGTGACGGACCATTTCAAATGCATGATTTTAATATCTATACATTCTCACATTGTGGAGTTTCCATGCTCCACCTTCCTTTTTCAAAGTTACGATGTCCCCGCCTCCAGTAGTTAAGCCCATTCTATAATAATACCTTTCTAAAGCTAGAGAAGGTATCTTTGAACCAAGTTTAGATAGTCACTTCAGCATAGAATGGCTGAATTCCATCCATACCATTTAAGAGGGAGTCGTGAGTATAAGCAATACCTTCTAAAATTTGCGGTACACCCAGGACAGGCGCATCACTCATGAATAGTACCTCCAGGCAATCAATGCTAATACTGGATTGTCAACACAAAACTAGACAGTTTTATTAAGGTGTTTCCGGCGATAAGCGGCCGGAGTAAGGTAGCCTAATGTCCCGTGAATGCGGATGTTATTGTACCAGTGGACATAATCGAATAAGGCCAGCTCTAACTCCTTAAGGTTCTCGAATGTTTCCCCATAGATGAATTCTGTTTTCAGTACCTTATATGTAGCTTCGGCAACGGCATTATCATAAGGGCATCCTTTTTCACTCAGGGAACGATCAATATCAAAGGTTTCAAGTAATTCTTCGATGGCCTGGTTTTTAAACTCGTTGCCTCTGTCGGTATGAAAGAGGTGAATGTCCCTCAAGTCTCCCTCGATGGAAGCGAACGCTTTCTGGACAAGAGCTGCATCTTTTTTAGCACCGGCACTGTAGCCGATGATTTCCCGGTTATACAAGTCGAGGATGGCACAGATGTAGTTCCATTTGGTGCCTACACGCACATACGTCAGGTCACTGACGACAACCCTGCGAGCCTGATTCTGGTCAAAGTGACGATTCAACGTGTTCCCCTGATCCGACTCGTTGCACGTGCTTTTCATCGGTTTGAACTGGGCGACGGTATACTTGGACACCAGCCCCTGCTCTTTCATGATGCGACCGATGCGACGACGAGAGACCTTGCGCCCTTCTGTTTGAAGCTCATGCTTGATTTTCCGGGTTCCGAAGTT
>NZ_FTOC01000006.1 GCF_900156645.1 Salimicrobium flavidum | reverse complement strand
CGCAGCCCTTCCTGGATACGCTCCCGGCTCTTTCCCGGGTGCGTCTGCCACACGTGGCCCGTATGTGCGTCCTGAAGAGCGACACTGTAGCTGTGGCCACGTTTATGAGCGAACTCATCCATGCACAGCGCTGTCGGTGCTTCGTAATCAGCTGGATGCGCCAAGGTCTCTTCCGCATAAGTGTAGAACCAGGAAGCCACGGTCGACGGAGGCACAGCCAGGTCCCGGGATACCGCCTCGAAGGACTGGCCGATGCATCTCCTGGCAATCATCTGTTTGAAATGGACCGTCACGTTCCCACGCACCGGAATCTCCGGCCATTTGACCGTCCAGGTGATGCCGCAGTCCTCACAACGCTGGCGATGTACCGGAACACGGATGTAGATGGTTTCCTGGGTGGAAACCCAGGCATGACGCAGGATACGATGTTTGTTTCTAGCATGGTTGGTACTTTCCTGGAAGCATAACGGGCAGAGATGACTCTGGGGCTTCGGTTCGACGCCGAGAATCCAGCCATCTTCCACACGTTCTCCCTCATCATTCAATGTAAAGGTTGGTAGGTGCAGGACATCTGTAGTAAACTGTTTATACAAGCAGATCTTCCTCTCTATCGATGTTTTGGGTTGGTACTTTAAACATTAGAGGAAGATTCTGCTTTTTTCAATGTCAAGCACACTTGATTAGGGAGAGCCAAACCCTTTAATATAAGGGAGTTTATGGGAATTTATAGAGATTCTAGGGTAACTAGACGATGTATTATACAACTAACAAATACATTATATGTTTTTTCAGACAATGTTTTGATTGAAACTTTAGCTCAAATAAAGAAAAGAATTTACAATAGAGATTTTTATAATAGGGACCTAGAGGTTAGAGCAACTAAAATACTACATAAAATTGAAATTGATTTTGAGAAAGCAGTTGAATCAAGACTCTTAAAGGTTGAGGGAATTGCAACAAAACATTCATTAGAAAAAATCATCTACACTGATATAGTCTCTCCAAACGAAATTGATTTACTTGTGTTAAAAGCTAACAAGTTGTTTGTAGTTGAATGTAAAAACTTTCTTTTTAAAAGTGATTATAAAATAATTCGAAGCGAAGTGAATAGATTCAAAGGTGAATTCTCTAAAAAATTAAATAATAAAATCCAATTTGTTGAAAGAAACTTAGCTGTCATTTTGTCGAATGAATTCGGTATTAAAGAACCTAACTGTGAAAATTATGAAGTGGAAGGCTTATTTGTAACAAATAATTTTTCTATATCTAGTAGCTATGAGGGGGTACCATATCGTTCTCTTAATTACACAAATGTTCAGGGTTTCTTCCAACAGATATAGAGTATCTATGAGAAAGTGAATAAATTAGTTCCTCAAAATTATATAAACAACATACGTTACCACAAGAAGCAAACCTTCTCTTTTCCCGACGGTATGATTCATCCTTGAGAAGACGAATAACAACAAACTCAACACAATCATGCTCAGTACATCAGTGAAAATTTTATCGTTCATAGATAATGTCGTGATTCCAGCTGAAGCAACAAGTACTAACAATATATTGAAGATGTTACTACCCACAATGTTTCCGAGTGAGATGCCGCTTTCTTTTTTCAATGCAGCGGAGATGGAGGTCACGAGTTTAGGAGAGAAAGCGCTTGGTTCACGAGCGGTTTCTTTCCGGCTTTTCAAACCGATTTCAATCACGTAGTACATAAAACATAGAAAAAAACAATTAGAAGATGATCCTGTCACTCCGTGTGAGTAGATTTTCATTCAACCCCTGCAATGCCATGCCACTGACCAGTACGAGCAGGGCCACGCTTGCCAGCAGGGTGAAGGGGATTTCTTTTTTGATGGTTTCGCTCTTTACCACCAAAGGATAGAGGAAGGCTGATCCCCCTATCACTAACGTAACGTTGAAAATATTACTTACTACCACTTTACTAAGGGATACTGCCACATTGTTCTGAAAAATTGAGAATTCCATCGAGAAAGATAGTCAGCTTCTTTTATTAATGGCCGGACTCAACAAGTAATAATACATATGACATAAGTAAAACTCAAATTCTGAATAGATCCTTCGCTTGGTTCACCTATCTATAAATACGTAAATGGGTATGATATAATTTTTGTTACTATGGTGAATGGATTTCTACTATATATTACTGAATAATTCAGAAAGAGGCTGGCCCATCTTATGACACTCTTGATTTTATATTTGTTTTTAGCTTTAGGTGTTTCTTTTTTATGTTCTGTATTGGAAGCTGTTTTTCTTTCCGTAACTCCTTCCTACATGAACGTGAAAGCGGAGGAAGGGTATAAACGAGCTCATCTGTTGAGAGCGCTCAAGAAAAATGTGGACCGCCCCCTTTCCGCAATTTTGACTCTTAATACCATTGCCCATACGGTAGGTGCTGCCGGTGTCGGTGCGCAAGCGACCAAAGTATTCGGCGAAGCTTACTTCGGTGTGATTTCAGCTGTTCTTACTATACTTATCCTTGTGTTCTCTGAGATTATCCCGAAGACTCTGGGCGCAAAGTACTGGAAGCAATTAGCTCTTGCGGCTGCTCAAATCATACAGTATATGATAATAATTTCTTATCCATTAGTACTGGCTTCCGAGGTTATCACGAAGATGATTACGAGAAATTCCGGAGACGAAGCGACTACCACGAGCAGGGAAGAGTTATCCGTGTTGGTTGATGTGGGTACAGAAGAGGGTGTGTTCGAGGAGAAAGAGAATAAGATCATACAGGGCACGATCAATCTGAAGACTGCCAAAGTCAGTGAGGCGATGACTCACCGCACAGATATAGTAGCTCTGGATGTCGATAGCACCCTTGAAGAAGTGATGGATGTAGTCACCGAAGAAAAATATACCAGGCTCCCTGTCTACAAAGATACTATCGATAACATCGTCGGAATCCTGCATGCCAAGGATCTCTTCCAGTATGTAAATAAATCGGACGATACAGAGGCTTTCAATCTGAGGGATTTCTGTAAACCTCCTTATATCACTCCTTCTTTCAAAACAATGGCAGAAGTATTCAAGGACTTCCAGCGAAATAACATTCATATTGGAATAGTCATCGATGAGTCAGGTGGAACGGATGGAATGATTACTCTCGAAGACCTCCTGGAAGAGCTGGTAGGGGAAATCTTTGATGAGTACGATGAGGTGATTAACGACATCACAAAAATCGACAACAACACTTTCTACGTGAATGGAAGCATCAGTCTGGACGAAGTCGTGGACTATTTTGATATCGATCTTCCAGTAGAGGAATATGAAACGTTGAGCGGGTTCATCATCGGTCAAATCGGACGTATACCAAGCGAAGGGGATCATGACGCTGTGGAATACGCCGGATTGACGTTCAAGATTGAAGAAATCGATGGTAGAATGATTTCCGGAGTGAGAGTTAAGAGGAACCATGAGAAGACGTTGTCACCTTCAGATCCGAGAAACAATCCGGAATAATGAACTCAACTTACAAAATATACGGTAAGAAAAGATAAAAAAGCAGGGGCTCCCTGCTTTTTTTGTTCGATCACAATAATCACAAAGAGGTATGATAAAATTGAATTGAAAAACGCATTCTTCCACTAACATGGTTTAAAGTTAATACTGGCAGGAGATGAATTTCTAATGAATGTTAGCTTTGAAAAATTGACTGAACCTTCTCAGGCTACCGTGGATTTAATTAACCGGTGGGAAAGCGATCCTGCTATAATCCCGTTGATCCGTCCTAACAAAAATCAAGAAGAGTTGGATTCTCGCATTACAGTCACACAGACGGGCTTGAAAAAACAGTTGGAATACAAACAGATTTATTTAATATTCTTAGACAATCAACTGGTCGGGATCATGGATTATATGGTTAACCCCGACCATTTATTCCATCAAATAGATAATACAGCATGGTTGGGGATTTTGATCGGTGAACGTGAGGCAAGAGGAAAAGGAATTGGGTATCAGGCGATAAATTATATAGAAGAGGAAGTCAGAAGAAAAGGATTGAAACGGATAGAGATAGGTGTATTTGAATTCAACGAGCAGGCACTGAAACTCTATCGGAGTATGGGATACAAGGAAATTGCCCGTATTGATAATTTCACATTCTGGAAGCAGAGAATGTGGGCAGATATACGGTTAGAAAAATATTTGTGACTAGAGGGGAATGGAACAAGAGCAGAATACAAAGTGAAACTATCAAATTTTCGATTGGATTACCCAAGAAAATGAAATGTGGAAGAGTGAGCACAAATTTCAACGTTGGAGTGATCGATATGGCACATCGCACCGTCCTGAAAATAGAAGGTGTAAGCAAAGTCGAAGGGGATAAAGTATGGTTTCGTTCTTTCAACTTTTACCTTCATCAAAACGAAGTAACAGCGATCCAATGCGAGCATGTGGTGGGGAAGGTATTATTTCACATCTTGACCGGGCAAGAATCGGGCACAGGGAGAATTGTTTTTTTTGATGAAGATGAGTTTTTTCCTGCGGCTTGGAATCGATATAGTTATCGTGTTGGAGTGGTATTCCATGAGGAAGGTATATATGAGCGTCTCACACCTTATGAGTATTTGAAGTTTCACCAGCGCCTTTACGATAAGAAAGCGGATATTGATGAGCTATTACATAAAGTGAATTTATTTGGGAAGAAATCTTATAGAATCAAAAACCTCAGTTTCTCGGAACGAAAGCGTTTATCCTTCGCTAAAGCTTTCGTACACAAGCCGGATCTGGTCATTTTGGAAGAGCCTGATCAGAACATTGATTTGGAGAGTAAGGTAATCCTGCGTAGAATGATTAATGAACTTAAAGATGAGGGTGGAGCGACTTTAATTTTAACGAGCAATATGGAAAGCGCTGTCATTATGACCAATGAAGTGTATCGCTTGAATGAAAATGGGTTAAAGAAAATGGATGTGCAGGAGCAGGAAGAGATGGAGACTGAGAATGATCGTGAGGAGTCTGAAATCAGTTCCCAGGTTCAGGTGGAGAGAATTCCTGCAAAGGTCAAAGAAAAAATAATTCTTTTCGACCCTACAGAGATAGATTACGTGGAAAGCGTCGATGGTACGGTTCAACTGCATGTGAAAGGGGAAGCGTTTCCGTGTACTATTACTTTACAACAGTTATCGGAGCGACTGGAGCCGTTTGGATTCTTCCGTTGCCATCGTTCCTATATTGTCAACTTACAAAAGGTTCGAGAAGTGATGACATGGACAAAAAATAGTTATAGCTTGATCCTCGATGATCTCCACAAAAGTAATATTCCATTATCAAAAGGGAAACTACAGGATTTGAAGAGTGTATTGCGTATGTAAGTGGATATTTCCCGGGAAATATTAGGGAAAAGTCGTTTTAAGGAGATTTTAAGCTTCTCCGCTGATTCTTTTTGTTGCTCCATTCAAAGTAGCATAGTTCCACTCAGCCTAGTAATCACTCCTTTCATGCTTGATTTAATGCTGTGAGGATAAATTCCTTTTACACTTAAATTAATCACTTGCGAAAGGAGAAATGGAAATGAGCAATATTATTGATGTCTCGAACGTTGATAAAGAATTTAGTGGGGAGCGGGCATTGGATGATTTGTCATTCTCCATCCAGTCTGGCGAAACTTTTGGCTTCTTAGGACCGAGCGGGTCTGGTAAGACAACGACACTTATGCTACTGACGGCTCAGGAAGGGTATCAGGCTGGAGATATCCAAGTGTTTGGGGCTTCTGTTGAAAAGTTGAAAGATCCAAAGCAGATGAAGCGGGTTGGGGTATTAACGGATAACACCGGATTATATGAACGGTTGACTGTAGAAGCGAATTTAAGATTGTATTGTAAGTTGTATGATGTAAATTATCAGCGTATTGCAGAGGTGCTGAATGAAGTGGGGCTGTCCGGGGAAGAATCTAAGTTGGTCAGCAAGCTCTCCAAAGGAATGAAGCAGCGGGTGAAGTTGGCACGGACGATTTTGCATAAGCCGGAACTGTTGTTTCTGGACGAGCCTACGTCAGCCTTAGATCCTGTAAGCACCGAGAGGATTCACAGTATTTTACGAAGGCTAAACGAAGAAGGTACGACGATTTTCTTAACTACCCATGATATGTATGAAGCGGAAAGAATTTGTGATCGTGTCGCTTTTTTAAATAAAGGGCACATTCAGCTGCAGGGACCCCCGAGGGATCTGCGAGTGAGTCACTCCAATTCTTCGATTACGATTTTGTTGAAAGATGGAAGAGAACATCTTGTCGGGAACGATAGTGAAGGAGCGGAGCACATTAAGAAAGCTATCGCCAATCAAGAACTCGCCTCAGTCCATTCCAACGAGCCGACTTTAGGTGATATATTCGCTCTTGTAACAGGGAAGGAGTTGGTCTGATGATATCCGCTAAACGAATCCAAGCTGTGGTTATAAAAGATTACCGGGATCTTCTGAAGAATGCGTATATGCTTTCCACTGCTGTAATCCCGCTGTTCTTAGCTTTTGCTATAAACCAGAGGGAAGAGGTTCAAAGTCCGGCTATGTTTATGCCGATTACCATTTCAATGGTCATTGTAGGCGCATTTATCCAGGCGTCTGTCATTGCCGAAGAAAAAGAAAAGAACACTTTAAGAGGGCTGCTCATGTCCCCACTCAATACGGCGGAGATTTTCATAGGGAAAAGTCTACTTTCCGCTATCTTAACTATCATAATGATTGTCGCGGTTATCCTGATCGGAAACATTAATATGCCTGATCAGACATTGCTCTTTACGGCAGCGATTCTTATCAGTCTTACTATTTTCATTAGTATCGGGACTATACTTGGTCTAGTTTCTCGTACAGTCATGGAAACGTCGGTCATCGGCATTCCAGTATTGTTTGTTTTTGGTATGAGCGATATTTTTCAAACGATGATTGAATCCGAGTGGGTTATTGATGTGACGGGCTATTTGCCGGATCAACAATTCGTACAGTTACTTTTGCAGTTACAGAACGGTCAGGCGGTCGGTGAGCATTTCTTGGTATTATCCACCTGGGCGATAGCTCTTGTGATACTCACTATCTTTATATTCAAGAAAAGGCGCTTTAATTAAAAGATAGGGAAGGAAATGCTAACTGTATCATGGATTTCAAGGCAGTTAGCCCAAGTTTCAGAAGCTTGAAAAAGAGCAAGGGGCCCCTTGCTCTTTTATATATCAGTTCCTCAAAATAATATAAACAAGATAAACGACATACATAACCATAAGGAAGAGACCTTCTTTTTTCCCGACCGTATAATCCGTTCTTGAAAACACGAACAACAGCAAACTCAACACAATCATGATCAGCACATCAGTGAAAATTTTGTCGGCCACAGGTAAAGGTGTGATCACGGCGGAAGCACCGAGCACAAACCAGATATTGAATATATTACTCCCTACAATGTTTCCAAGCGCGATGCCGCTTTCTTTTTTCAATGCGGCGGAGATAGACGTCACCAGCTCGGGCAGAGAAGTCCCGATTGCGATGATAGTCAAGCCGACCAGCGTTTCACTCATACCGAGGGCATAGGCGATCTCTGTGCCGTTATTCACGACCAGATCTCCTCCGAAAATGATGGCTGCCAGACCGGCTAACGTCAAAGCGATGTTCTTGCCGCGTTTGATACTTTTGGTTGATGGTTCATGTTCCGTATCTCTACGGCTCTTCAATCCGATTTCGATAACGTAGTACATAAAAATGGATAAGAACAATAAAAAGATGAGACCGTCGCTGCGGGTGAGCAGGTTGTCACTGAACCCTTGCAACAGCATGTCGCTGATCAGTACGAGCAGGACGACGCTTGCGAGCATGGTGAACGGGATTTCTTTTTTGATTGTGGCACTCTCTACTACCAATGGGTAAAGAAAAGCTGCACTACCTACTACCAGCGTGATATTGAAGATATTACTCCCGACAACGTTCCCGAGGGAAACTTCTGCACTTCCCTCTAAAGCGGCGATGATGCTGACAGTCGCTTCGGGTGAGCTCGTACCGAATGCTACTATCGTCAGTCCTATCAGAATAGGGGGGACACGGAGAATCCTGGCGATATTGGATGCTCCATCGACGAATAGATCAGCTCCTTTTATTAATAAACCGAACCCTACAATCAGTAAAATGTATGCCATAGTCGCTCCTCAAGCTCCTTTATATTTTTCAGCTCGTTTAATCATACCCTTATTTGTTGCAGGAGAAAAGTCTTAGGTACAATAATGTTGTATTTTCATTTTAAGAGTGAGTATCAAAAAACAGGAGGTGGAAATGTGCCTGAGTTTTTATTTATCAAACTAAGAGAGGGGATATATGGGATATTCTGAAGACAAGATACGATCTTCGGGTGGGTAGGCCTATTCCTGATACTTGTTTTTTCATTTAATGACATGCCTGATTATTACGGCGGCATAGTGCTGATAACTATTTTGTTCCGTGGCCAGAGATTCCGATGCCAGGAATCATTACAATGATACTCGGTGTTCTATCAAAAATAAAAATAATAAATCATTGTTCATAACTAAAAAATATTGGAAGGTGTACCAATGAATTTTACTTTAATCTTTTCTTTTTTTCCTCTGTTACTATGCATTCATCTTTTGTTGCAAGAGCATAGAAAATATAAAAATGCAGAACAGATTAATTATCTTACTATAATATTATCGTTTTCAGTTATTCTTACTTCATCCGCGGCTATTTTATTAATACTATTGGGAGTGGAACAATGACTTTGTACTTTCATCTTAGAGAATTTGGGTATGATGAAAAAGTGACAATTAATACTGGGGCTTTGGTGGGGGAGGAGAAAATCCCGAATTGAAAAAGCAGGGGGTTGCGCTTCAGAAGTTCCGGGAGTGCATCGTTCCAAGAGTTATAAAACACGCAAAAAGCTCTGGAATAATGGTGAACCATTATCTTTTCAAAGTGGCGAGCGCTACCAGATACATCTTGAAAACTATTCTGAAGTGAAAAGAGAAAATACTGAATCACTTCAAGTACAAGTGACGAACGCTAGACTTGAAGGTATTAATAACCTGATCAAAACACGGAAAAGGCACAGTTATAGTTGCCCAAATATGTATCACTTTAACCTCTGGATTCGTATATAGCGTGGCTCTCCGGCTTAGAAATAAACAAGAATTATACGTTAGAAGAAGAAATCAACACATTTCACTGTGGAGAACCCTTCATCTTCCTGTTGAGTCCTTCTCTCTGGTAGAAAAAAGGGTTTCAACAGGTTTTGTCGAATAGTAGTTATTAATGCACCTCCATGAAAATCCCCCGATTATAACTTCCCTACGAGAGGAATGAAGAAATGGAAACGAGAAAAGCGACCGAAATTATTTCTCTTTTGAGTGATGGTGTTAATCCTTATACAGGAGAGGTATTTCCTGAGGACAGTCCTTATCAGCATCCGGATACGGTAAGAGCTCTTTTGTTAGCGATGAAAGGGTTAGAAAGAATAGAAAAGTACGAAAAACGTCAAGGTGCTTTACCTGCAAATGCAGGGAAAGCCTGGAACGAAGAAGAAGAAGGCTTGCTGGCTGAAGCTTATGATAAAGGCCAATCCATTATTGAACTGACCGAAGCACATGGAAGGACGAAAGCATCGATTAAAGCCAGGCTGGTGAAGCTCGGGAAAATCGAGGCGTAGATATTTCAGGCATTAAAATAACCCTCCTTCTGATTCAGCAGGAGGGTTTTGTAGATTCTGAAGGTAAATAACGTAGAATAGTACGGTTGCCGGGTTGAATAGCCTTGTTTATTCCCTGCACTATTAATATCCTCACGAAAGAAAAATCGAAAGTACAAAGGCTGAAGCCGAAGAATATTCTTCAGCTTCAGTCTCGGGGCTACTTCATTTCTAAACGCGAGAGTTCCAGGCTTTTTGTTCTTCATCTTTCATCTGGTCTTCGATCTCCTGTGGATAGGCTGTACGGAAGGCATGATGATCCGCTTCGATCACTTCGACCATTTTCGCAATCATATCGTCAGGGTCGTACTGGTTGTCGAGCAATTCTTTCAGGTCGCTCATCGACTCTTCCGGAGTGAAGTTTTCTTTTGGATCATACCATTTCAATCTTTCTTCAAACATCCTGTCGTTGAAGCCTGTTTCGAATGGTCCTGGATTGATCGTCGCTACCTGCACGTTGAATTCCTCAAGCTCCGCTTTCATAGCTTTCGCGAAAGCTTCGATGGCGTGTTTCGTGGAGGCATAGGCTGCGAGGTACGGCATACCTACTACGCCGACGATGGAGCTGAGAAAGATGATTTTGCCCTGCTTTTTATTCACGAATTTATTGGCAGCGATCTGGGCGGTTTCAAGCGTGCTGAATACGTTCGTTTCGAAAATGTCACGTACCCGGTCGACCGGTATTTCGGCGATAGGTCCGCCTTCACCGATAGCCGCATTCGCGACGAAAATGTCATAGTCGTAGTCATCGATCAACTGCTGATCCCGTTTATTGGTGATATCGAGTTTGATCACTTCAAGACTCACACCTGCCGCTTCCGCTTCTTCGCGGAGACTGGTGATCTGCGCCATGATTTCGACGGCGGCGATTACGTGATGACCTTTTTTGGCCAGACCGATAGCTGTTCCTTTTCCGAGGCCGGTGCCGGCTCCGGTAATGAAAATCGTTTTACTCATAGTATGCTATTCCTCCTTAAGGAATGATTATTACATGTGATCGGTTGTCAGCTTCCGAGACATGAAATCTTTTAATCAGGGAAAATAGTAGACAACTACATTTTTCTTTCCCATGTTCTGGGGAATTTAAACGGGGAGCCCGGTTTGTTGTAATTCAATTCATTTTCAGAAAGGGGAAATAAGAAATGAGCATGCCTCCTTTAACGGAAAAGGAAATCAGATATATCCTTCATGCAGCCGATCCACTCATCGCTCAAGGTGGGAAAACGCTCCTGACTAAGATGCTGAAGGGGTCGAAAGAGAAGAAAATATTTGAATTCGGGCTGGATCAGTACAAAGGATATGGCTTTTACAAAGGGATGAAATGGGAAGAAGTGCAAAAGAAAATCAATTGGATGATCCGCCATGATTTTCTGGAAACAGAAAAGTTCGGGAGGCTGCCTCTCCTTGTCTTTACGGATAGAGGGTGGCTTGTCCAGTCTGATCAGTATGCCGATGAGCTGATCGAGGAGTGGGAAGTGTGGCTTTTGGAAGGGAAGATAAACCCCGATATGACGTATTTGAAAGACAGGAATCGGAGGATGATTCTTCTGATGCTTGAGAAAATAAAAGAAAGGGGCAAGAGGGACTACATCCCTTATTTGCAGTTGTGGGAAGAAATCGACTACAAGAAAGTACGTGCGGAGATCCAAAAAACGATACGGGTTCTTGAAGGAGAGGAATCCTTCAACGATACGATTCTCAGAGAAAGAAAGGAGCAGGTTTCCAAGGCTCTCGCAGGTGCTCCCTGGTATGATGTGATGTCTAACGAAAAATAACCCTCCCGCTGTAGCAGCAGGAGGGTTTAGTGTTAGCTATTATTTTTGTAGGTCGAAACGGTCGGCGTTCATAACCTTCACCCATGCATCGACGAAGTCGCGCACGAATTTCTCCTGGTTATCTGCCTGAGCATAAAGCTCTCCGTAGGAACGAAGTACAGAGTTGGAACCGAACACAAGGTCGACGCGTGTCGCGATATGTTTCAGTTCACCGCTCTGACGGTCGCGTCCTTCATATTCGTTGAAGTTGACCGGTTCCCACGTAGTATTCATATCGAGAAGGTTGACGAAGAAATCGTTCGTCAGTGTCCCAACGCGGTCTGTGAATACGCCGTGGTTCGTGTTCTGGTAGTTCGCGCCAAGTGTACGCATACCACCGACAAGTACAGTCATTTCAGGCGCAGTAAGGCCGAGAAGCTGAGACTTGTCTACGAGAAGTTCTTCCGGGCTCAGGGTATAAGCTTTCTTCTCATAGTTGCGGAAGCCGTCCGCCATCGGTTCGAGAACTTCGAAGCTCTCTGCGTCTGTCTGTTCCTGAGTAGCATCGCCGCGTCCTGGTGCGAATGGTACTTTCACATCGACACCCGCGTCTTTCGCTGCTTTTTCAACAGCTGCGCTACCACCGAGGACGATCATGTCCGCAAGGCTGATGTCTTTTGTGAATTTAGCGCGCAAGTCTTCGTAGACCGCCAGCACTTTCTGAAGGTTCTCCGGCTCGTTTACTTCCCAGTCTTTCTGAGGAGCAAGGCGGATGCGGGCACCGTTCGCGCCACCACGCATGTCAGAACCACGGTATGTGCTTGCTGCAGCCCATGCAGTTTTCACGAGTTCACTCGTTGTAAGGTCTGTATTAAGGATTTTCGTTTTCAGGTCATTGATTTCCGACTCGGTCCATTCATAGTTCCCTTCTGGAACCGGGTCCTGCCAAATCAGATCTTCATCCGGTACTTCAGGTCCGAGGTATCTTGCTTTAGGACCCATGTCACGGTGAAGAAGCTTGAACCAGGCACGGGAGAAAGCGTCATGGAATTCCTGAAGGTTCTCATGATAGTAACGGGAGATTCTTGCATAAGTCGGATCTTCCCGTAGCGCCATATCAGCTGTCGTCATCATCGTTTCCACTTTGATGTTCGAATCTTCAGCATCAGGAGCCAGATCCTCTTCTTTCGGATTCACGGGTCTCCACTGATAAGCGCCGGCGCGGCTTTCCGTAAGCTCCCATTCATAGCCGAGAAGAAGGTCGTAGTACCCGTTGTCCCACTGGGTAGGGGTCGCTGTCCATGCGCCGTCTACACCACTGGAAATCGTGTCACGGCCTTTCCCGCTTCCGTGGGTGCTCTGCCATCCGAGTCCCTGATCTTCGATGTCCGCAGCTTCCGGAGCTTCTCCTACGTGTGCTTCCGGGTCACCGGCGCCGTGTCCTTTACCGAAGGTGTGGCCACCTGCGATAAGTGCGACGGTTTCTTCGTCGTTCATTCCCATACGTCCGAATGTTTCACGGATATCATGAGCGCTCGCAAGCGGGTCGGGTTTTCCGTTCGGTCCTTCAGGGTTTACGTAGATAAGACCCATCTGAACAGCCGCAAGCGGATTCTCTAGTTCACGGTCTCCGGAATAACGGTTGTCTTCGAGCCATTCTCTCTCGCTGCCCCAATAGACGTCTTCTTCCGGATGCCAGATGTCTTCACGACCACCGGCGAAACCGAATGTCTTCACGCCCATGGATTCAAGCGCTACGTTTCCTGTAAGAACGAGAAGGTCCGCCCAGGAAATTTTGTTGCCGTACTTCTGTTTGATCGGCCACAGCAGGCGACGAGCTTTGTCGAGGTTGACGTTATCCGGCCAGCTGTTCAGTGGAGCGAAACGCTGGTTCCCGGAAGCGCCGCCGCCGCGACCATCGCCTGTACGGTATGTACCGGCTGCGTGCCAGGACATACGGATGAAGAGGGGACCATAATGACCGTAATCGGCAGGCCAGAATTCCTGGCTGTCTGTCATCAGGGTATGAAGGTCCTGTTTCAGAGCGTTGTAATCGAGTTTCCGGAACTCTTCCCGGTAATCGAAATCTTCGCCCATCGGATTCGGTTTCTTGTCATGTTGATGAAGAATTTCAAGGTTGAGCTGGTTGGGCCACCAGTCTTTGTTTTTCGTACCTGTTTTTCCTGTTGTAATCGCAGTTTCTTCAGAAGATTTATCTCCTGTTACCGGACATTGTCCGGCGCCTGCTTTGCTTTCGTGCACTTCGTTCTTATCCATGCATCTTCCCCCTTAGTTATGGTGAATAATTATAATGAATCTCAGATTATAATTATAATAAATTATTCACGGAATTGAAAGCGATAAGCGTTAATTTGAATAATTGGTAATATGGAGTTTTGAATGCGTGGTGAACACTGGAAAAGTCCAGCGTGTTTCAATTATAACAAATATGACTTATATAAGATAATTTTGAACAGGAGCCTTTGTGGATATTCTCAATGAGGAAGAAGCGCAGGTTTAAGTGTATATCTCCGCTTCCCGTACGTGATATGATGGAGGATAGTGAGTATAACAGAAAGATGAACGTTTCAAATGTAGAGAGTAAAGGAGAAGCCGTATGTCTGATACATTTTTCGACAGAATGAAAGAGCAAACAGGTATAGAGTTGAATGAATCCCAGCAACAGGCTGTCCTTCATACAGAGGGTCCTCTGCTTCTGCTCGCTTCTCCCGGGTCCGGGAAGACGACGACGCTGAATATGAAGATCGCTTATCTGCTGTTCGAGAAGCGGGTGAGCCCGGATAGAATCATGGCCGTCACGTTCAGTAAAGCTTCAGCCCGTGATATGTCCAGGCGCTTCGATGATTACTTTTCCGGATGGTCCGACGAGCGGGTATCGTTCTCGACGATTCACAGTTTCGCTTACAAAGTGGTCCGGGAGTTCATGTCCCGTGAAAAGATTCCTTATCAACTGATCGAAGGAGGAGGGAATAAAGGAAGACTGGCGAATGGCCTTCCTCTCCACAAGACCTTCATTCTGAAAAAGGTGTACGAAGACGTGAACGGTGCGCAACCGACAGAGGAAGAGATGGACGATCTGATGAGCTTCATCAGCCTGGTGAAAAACCGGATGCTCGAAGGGAAAGAATTGGAGAAGGTATCCTGTCAGGCGAAGAACGCGCCTGAAGTGTTCAAGGCCTATGAATCTTTCAAACAGACAGAAGCCGAGGTCACGCTTCTCGATTTCGATGATATGCTGACGTTCGGGCATGAAATCCTCCGCGAGAACGAAGAAATGCTGAAGAAGTACCAGGAGCGGTTCGATTACGTGCTGACAGATGAAAGTCAGGACAACTCTGTCGTCCAGCACGAAATCGTCGAGATGCTGGCCGCTCCGGACAATAACATCTGTCTCGTCGCGGATGATGACCAGTCGATTTTCGGGTGGCGCGGAGCTGAGGTGGACAAACTTCTTCAGTTTGAAAAGACCTATCCCGATGCAACGGTGCTGACGATGACGGAAAATTACCGTTCCTCCCAGGAAATCGTTCACGTCGCCAATCGGTTCATCAAACGTAATGTGGACCGCTATGAGAAAGAGATGACGACCCCGAACGAATCACAGGAGGCCGTTGATATCCACACGTTCCAGAATGATGAGAAACAGCTCGATTACGTCGTCGGGCAGATCAGAGAGAAGCGTGGCGAAGAAGAGGTCGCCGTTTTGTATCGGAATCATTCTTCGGTCATTCCACTCGTCGATCAGCTCGACCGGGCCGGTATCGATTTTTATATGAAAGATTCGGAGGCGAAGTTCTTCAAACACTGGATCGTCGAAGACATCCTGAATTTTCTCCGGTTTTCCTACAACGATAGCAGAATCGATATCTTAGAAAAGATCCATACGAAATTCAACGCCTACATCTCGAAGAAGCAGATGACTCTGTTGAAGAACAGGCAGACGGACGGATCGCTGTTCGATCAGCTGCTGAACCTGGATATCCAGGAATATCAGAAGAAGGCGATCCCGAAAGCGAAGCAGACGTTCCGTGATATCAATGGCATGGCTCCCGACCAGGCGATTATTACCATACGGGAAAAGCTCGGGTATGACCGGGTTTTGCGGAAAATGGTCGATAACTTCGGATTCCGTGCGGATCAGCTGTTCGGTACGCTTGATGTGCTCATCCGTATCGCCGGGAGCTGTGACTCTCTGAAAGACTTTGCGTTCCGTTTGAGGGAGCTGGAGGAACTTGTGAAGAGCGCCCACTCCAGAGAAAGTTCGCTGACGCTGACGACATTCCACAGCGCGAAGGGGCTGGAGTTCGATTCGGTGTATATGATCGATCTCGTGGACGGCATCATTCCGTCGAACGATGACATCGAAGATTATCGCGACGGGGAGCGGGAAACGATGGAAGAAGCGGCCCGTCTGTTCTACGTCGGGATGACCCGGGCCCGCTCCCGCCTCGAGTTGCTTACTTATCATTATCTCGGGAATGAACGGGTGAAAGAATCAACGTTTGTGCACAATGTGCGCGCCATTACGGGGACGAAAAAAACGAATCATAAAGAGAAAGAGAACAAAGTGGATACTTCTTCTTTTGAAGGGATGGACCCCGGTACTCCCATCATCCACAAGACTTTTGGTCGCGGAACACTTATGGAGTACAGCGGTGATTTGATCGTGATTCATTTTGAGGACGTCGGGTACAAAGAGCTTCTTCTGGAAACGTGTGTCGAGAGGGGACTTCTTTCCAAAGAAAAACAGGAAGCGTGATGTTGTCATCTCGCTTCCTGTACATATGCTTCTTCGCTTTTTGTTCTCTTTTGGAACACCGGTAGGCGGTGGCCGAGCTTGAATACGAGAATGCCGACGACCAGGATGGATAGGCCGAGAGCTTTCGTCCAGGTAAAAGGCACCGGTTCGAAGTGGAACAGTCCGAACGTGTCGACGACCGAGGCGACCGCGAGTTGCGAGACCATGGTGATCGATACGGTATAGGCCGGTCCTAAAATCGCCATGCCGCGCATCAGACAGTAGACGAGCGTCACTCCGAAAACGCCGCTGAATAGAAAGATGGGGTTGATACCTCCCAAGGCGAAAAGCGGAGTATCATCGACGATGAAGAATACGATGAGAGAAGCGACGAGTCCGAGGCCGAGAACGACCGTCGTCGTTCCCCACGAGCCTATTTTACCGCTCATGCGTGTGTTGAAAATGTTTTGGGTACTGATCAGTACTCCGGCGAGAATGGAAAATAATACTCCGATCATGGGTAAGCCTCCTTATTCGTAAATATTTCCTTCCGCTTTCGTGCGGAGCAAATCGATATTTTTGATTTTGATGATGCCTCGATGCTTCTCGAGTATGCCTTCGTTCTGAAAATCCCGCAGGACGCGGTTCAGATGACGGTAACTGGTGCCGATGACTTCAGCGGTTTCCTTGAGCGTTTCGGTACGCATCTCTTCGTGGAACATCGACCCTTTCCCGTCATCAGTCAGGCTGAGAAGGTAGCTGGCGAGCCGCACATCGACGTCATGAAGCATATTGAGCGTCGATGCGTGCGCTTCTGTATAGAATTTATGTGTGATGACATCGAGAAGGAAGTGTAAGAAGGCCGTATTTTCCTGTTCTTCCTGTTTCAGCTGTCGGAAAGGGATGACGAGAAAATAACCGTCCGTCACCGCTTCCACGGTATGGAAGACTTCTGTACCCTTTACATACTCCACGTCTCCGATCACCGCGAGCGGGTCTTTGAAGCGGAGGATGAGCCCTTTTCCTTCCGGGGAGGTCGTATGGATTTTGATTTTCCCTTCGACGAGAAAATACAGGTGCTCCAGGGTGTCTTCTTTTTCCCAAAGAACTTCTCCCTGGGTCATGTCGTATAACTCCATGGACGCTACGGACGATGGGGAGAATGTTTTGTCAAAACCGAACTTCGATAGGTATTCTTTGAAACGGGGAGCATCTGAGACTTTTTTCATTTTGGATTCCACCTTACAAGTTTGACTCTGTTAACTTTTCATCGTCTTTTCAGGTGGAAGCTTGCCGCGGGCATGGCCTCAACTTCCCGAACCTCCCATAGGTCGTTTCGGGTGATTTTCGGTTCATGCTATTCCCGCAGGCGTCTCCACCTTCCGTTCCGATGAAAAACTTGGCTATAGCTTAAATAGGACAACTCCTGTAATCATCAGGGCCACTCCGGCAAGCTGATAGCCTTTGACCTGGAGCTTCTTCTCTTCGAACCAGCCTTTCAGCTCCACGATGAATGCTGCAAGCAGCTGGGCGACGAGTAAAATGGCGATCGCGGAAGCGGGCCCGAGCTCATTGAAAGCGACCAGTTCCGAAAAGATGACGATGACTCCGAACGTACCGCCGGTAATGTACAACGGGCGGATGGAAGTGATGTTTCTTATGTCTCCGTCCCGCGTGAGTGTATAGACGATGAGCGCGATCGCGAAGCCGACGAGGTGGACGATCACCGTCGTGTGCCAGCCGCTGATCACCTGGCTCATGCTGGAATTGAAAATGCCCTGCATCGTGATGCTGAGGCCTGCGATGATCGCAAATAGTATTCCTTTCATATAACCGTTCCTCCTTCTTATCTTATACCATTTAATAACAGAATCCTATAATAGAAAAGGACATATGTCCTAAAAGTGAAAAGAGCCTGAAATTTCTTCTTGTCAAATAGAGGAGGGACGATTATAATGATTAGTGTCGAAATTTTAATTACGGGGCATTAGCTCAGTTGGGAGAGCGCATGGCTGGCAGCCATGAGGTCGCCGGTTCGAGCCCGGCATGCTCCACTCGTAAACCCCTTGCGCCGCAAGGGGTTTTGTTATGTGTAGACTTAATGTGACGAGAGAAAATCAGTGAGTTGTTGGCGAATTTTTTCGCCGGGTTAAATTTGTCGAACTGCTCTGCTGTTTGTTTCTCTCGTTTTTTTGATATATGACCATAGATATCAGAAGTGATTCTCGTGCTCGAATGTCTTGCTCTTAGTTGGATAGTTGGAAGGAGTGTAAATATTATATGGTAAATATTCTTTTTATTGTAAACCTCATCGCTAACTTTTTTCTTTTTAGTGCTTTAGTAAAACCTCTATTTAACATGTTGTTTTCAGTTTCTAATTTACTTCCACAAATTTTTTGGATTATACTTGTAGTAGGGTTATCTTTGGCCACTTCTATTTACACTTTTAGATATCTACGGAAAATTGAATCCTAAAAGTACATAAGCTTATCGGAATAACTGAGAGCACTGACTATTAGTTGTGAACATGCAACTGTAGTTTGTGTTCTTTGTTTATTTCTTATTGCTGAAATTAAATCACAGTCATCGTGAGTGTGCTGTATATATAAAGAAAGTGTGCACAACTACAAAAGATTCAAGAGTCTCAATGTAACAACATTACATTCATAAGAAGAGACGTCAGAGGTGGAATATATATAAGAGGAGTGGCTGTTATGAACAAAAAGCAGATTGAGAATTCGTTGCGTGATTAATAACTGGGTGACTAATAAGATTAAGAGACAGAGAGCTGCTTGATGATGCTGGTCCAGGCATGGTATAACCAGAACAAATGTTCGTATATATATAAGCGGGAGGGATAAGCATGAATGGAGTCTTGGAGCGCGCACTCACAGGCAAACAGAAGGTCGAAATGGTATACATGGATAGTGGAGGGGGAATGACGCAAAGGACTTTAAGGGTAGTCTCAGTTCAAGAAGAAACCCTCCTGGCATATTGTTACTGGAGAAAACAAGTAAGATTGTTTAAACGTGATAATATCCTGGCGGCTTATCCGTGCAAGGATAGAAAAGCAAATAAGCAAAGCAGGTAGAGCAATTACTGTAATTGCTCTTTTTTTGTTCACAACTTGTTGGCGAATTGTTGGCAGACTTGGATAACAACCATAATATTCAAACCGACTCCACCAAAAGAGGCATGCAAAAAAACTTGTCATATCAGCATTTATCTAATTTAATCCGACGCGTTTCTAAGTGGGTCTCGTGTGTGGAAGCCATGAGGTCGCCGGTTCGAGCCCGGCATGGGAAGGGAATCTGTGGTTCAAGCCCCGGATGGCGAAGGTCGTTGAAGCGCCAACCATTTGAGAGTTCACAGTGGTGATTGTCATGATCGTCGTGATGATTATTTCCTGCAGTAAGTGGACAGCCTTTCTTTTCCTGAGAATTATAGGATTCTTGCTCCTGTCGCCTACACGGATTTCATTTCTTCAACAGTTTTTTCACAATAAGTGTGTGCAAGTATCTGAAGAAGGGAAAAGCGGAAAGGTCTTAGTATATATCAGTTAGGGGACAGGTAATGAATAAAAAAAGCACAATAGAGGCAAGTTCAATTTTGGGCAATCCACAAAACATTATTTCAATGTTATGTGTGCTGGCCACTGTGACGCTTTCCTTCATTTCTTATCAGGTATCAGGTTGGCAGTATGTCATTCTGCTCTGGATCGGTTTTTTTCTAGGGTTTTCCCTTTTCCACGCCCGCTTCGGCTTCTCGGCCGTCTATCGGCAGAT
Organism: Salimicrobium flavidum; assembly: GCF_900156645.1. Lineage (GTDB taxonomy): Bacteria > Bacillota > Bacilli > Bacillales > Halobacillaceae > Salimicrobium > Salimicrobium flavidum. Next base: position 149,475 of record NZ_FTOC01000006.1, on the reverse strand, counting down.
TATTGAAAAAGGCAACACAGAAATGCTACGGGCTCACATGTTGATGCTTATTCTCGTATCGACCTTTTCATCTGCTATTTTTATTATCAGCCCGGCTTTGTTTGGAACAGGTCCGATACCGGCGCTTTCCGCTGTGAGCGTAGGGTTGATAGCAGGAGCGTTCATTTTCGGCTTTGGCATGGAAATAGGCAGCGGCCTTGCTCCTTCTTCCTTTTACGAAGCAGAAGGGGGGAGGACCGCTTTGGTCTGTACGGTGACCGGCTTTTTGACGGGGGCAGTGGCAGGAGCCGCCCATTTTGGCTTTTGGAACACGTTCCTCCCTTCATTCGGGCCGGTATCGCTGGCCGTGGATACGGGAATCGGTTATACACGGGCGTGGGTGATGCAGATTTTTTTTCTCGCATTAATTGCTTTCGGCTCGTATGTGCATAAAAAGCGAACGCGACCTCCAGCGCTCCCGCCGCTGCCTTCAGCTGCAAGCTGGGGCCGGATCATTTTCGGCTCCTGGCCCCTGTGGGTAGGTGCTGTTATTCTGGCCGTATTAAACGCACTCATCTTTCTCGTGCAGGGAGAGCCCTGGAAGCTGACAGCCGCTTTTGCTTTATGGGGGTCGAAGATAGCCATGAATCTTGGAATGGATGTGAGCGACTGGACATACTGGGTTGAACAGGGTCAACTTTCGGCTCTACGTGACCCCGTCATGATGGACTCCATGAGCATCATCAATTTCGGTGTAATTCTTGGGACTGTGGTAACCTTGGCGATGAACCGCCAAATCCGCTTTTCGAGGATTCCTTTGCGGGTCGCTTTAATCGCTCTGGTGGGTGGTGGCCTGATGGGATACGGAGCGAGTATTTCCTTCGGTGCCAACATCGGGGCATATTTCAGCGGTATCGCCTCGTTCAGTCTGCATGCGTGGATATGGCTAGTCATGGCTATTCTTGGAGTGTACACAGCCTACTATATCAGCCACCGACTGCCGCTGTATCATTACGAGGAAGGTAAACGCATTGAGGAATAAAAAGGGGCTGTTTCATAAGGAACTGATCTCCATCCCGTAGGCAATAAACGTAAATGAGATAAGTGAAAAACCTTGGCATGACAGTGTTTAACTACCTGAACCTTCCTTTGATACAAGGGAAGGTTTTTTTGTAACTGTTGAAGAATATATCGAATCACAAATCTAACAAGGAGCTGAAGAAAACCGAGTAGTTCCTTGAGAAGAAGAATATAAGCAGGTATCAAGGTTTGGTGGGAGGGGAAAAGAGGAATATATTTGAAATAGTCATCTTATATTGGAGACGGTCGTTGTGGATTCCATGAACGTGGAGGGGTGGGAATGAAAAAGGCGGTAAGAATACTGTTGATTCTGATCATTCTCTCAGGCATAGCCACCTGTTTTAATTCTTATACCGGAGTCATCGGTAAAGGCATGCTGCAAGTGATTCTGCCGCTCGGGTTCGTAGTGTGGGTGAACCGCCGGGAATATTGGTTCCATTACCTGCTCAGGAAAATGAATCGTTTTAATCGTTACGCTTTCGTCGTTCTTTTTCTCTTTTTCGGAGCTGGTGTTCTTTTCGATGCTTTGTGGATCCGGGGAGCCCCCGTATTCGTCCTGGTTCCTTTTGCGTTCGTCCTTTTCGGTGTAGCTGTTTGTCTGTTCCGGGTCCTGTTTGAAAAAGGGTTTCGTCGTTTTCACGGGCTTACTTTCGCAAAGTCCGCTGTCTATCTTATCATTCATATGGTACTTTGGGGGCTGTATGTGATGTTTTTGAATGAGTATCAGTTGTCTTCTGAAATAACGATGTATGCGAGAGCAATGCAAGTGCTTGGAGGTCTCATGCTGGTGATCGTTTTCTTCCGTTGGGGGAGGAAAGACCATAAAGTGGACCCGCCTACAGCCGAGGGTATGGTTAGGAAATTATACTGAAAAAGCACCTGAAGGATCTCAGGTGCTTTTCGTCTTGACAATGGTATGGGAGAACCGGTCCTGGGGCAGGCTTCTACCTTCGTCCTGGGTAAAGTTCTCTTTATCTTTCATATAGGAAATGGAGCTGGCGAAATCCCTGTAAGCCATACGGCGGATGATCTGACTGGATGTGAGGGGAGAGCCGTCTTCACTTTCTAGTTTCAGCCCCATCAGTTTGTATCCGACGGTTTGAGAACAGCATTTCAATTGAGCATATTCCAGCCCCCACGTGATCAGTGTAGGATTGAGGAGGTTATGCACAGCTTCGTTTTTTACCTTTACCTTTTTTCTGATAGCCGCTTCCACTCCGGCAACGACGAGGTTGGATAGGGCCATATCAATAAGCACAGCATACGTTCGTTTTTTCGTAATGGGTTCCATCAATGTTTCCTCCCTTAGAATTGATCGTATCTTCATAGGTACGCAATTACCGGTGTATTGGTTTCATTTTATGAAAAAAATCGATTCAAAGCATAATGGGGGAAACTTACGGGTAACTATGAGGAAGGAAGGAGTGAAGGACGATGCAACCAATGAATAGAGGGATCATTACAGCTCTCAGTTCCATAGGGCTCGCACAGGCTGCGAAAATATGGACGTATTATAGACAGACCGGAGAGTGGGATATCAAACAAATCGCCACGACGGGAGGAATGCCGAGTTCCCATTCGGCAGGAGTAGCTTCTCTTGCTTCTTACATAGCGGCAAACAAAGGGTCCCGTCATACAGAAACGGCTCTGGCGGTAGTTTTCGGAGTCATCGTCATGTATGATGCTCAAGGAATCCGTCGACATACCGGCGAAATTGCGAAGCTTGTGAACGAGCTCGAAGATAGTTTCTCCAAAATCTCCGCGGATTTTCCGAGTCTTGAGTTTGTAGAAAGAGAAAAAGAGCTGAAGGAACTTCTCGGCCATCAGCCTCTCGAAGTACTCGGAGGCGCGATACTGGGAGGAATTCTCGGTGTGTGTTCCACAAAAATAGAACAATGAAGCGAACCCGGCTATGTGAGTGACATGGCCGGGTTTCTTTTTGTAATTTCATCCCCAGATCATCCGTGACAGGTAGATGACGAGTGTGACCGTGACCGCTGAAAATATAGTGGATAAAAGTACGATCTGAGCCGCGAACTCAGGATAATTGTCGTATTCCTGAGCAATCACCGCACTATTTACAGCTGTCGGCATGGCAGATGCGATGAATAGGGCCTGGGCTATCACTCCTTCGAGTCCGAAAAGGAAGATCATTCCAAGGGCGATGGCCGGACCGAGGATCAGGCGAAGGAACAAACTTATGTAGACAGAGGAGAAATTGACGGACCATTTAATTTTCGCGACCTGAGCCCCGAGCATGACTAAGGCGATTGCAATCATTGCATCAGCTATGTAAGTGGAGGGGACCCAAAGAAAGGTCGGGACCGATATATTACCTATGTTCAACAGTATGCCTGTAAGAAGAGCGTAGAGGACAGGCATTTTAAAATAGCCGGCCATCGCTCGCCATTTTCCTATATGTATCGACTGCAGAGCGAAGATGCCGTAGGAAAAAGTCAGGATGTTCTGCATCGTCAGAACGACCACCTGAATCGACATGGCAAAAGGGTCCCCTTTGAAAACAAGGTCATTCACCGGGACACCATAATTTCCGGAGTTGAAGAAGATGACACTGTTGGACACGGTCGTCCCTTTGGCCCCGTCCATTCCCTGCAGGCTGGTGAATACTTTCGTTATCGTGAACAGTACGAGGACGTAAAGGCCTATGAATCCGATGACTGTAAGAAACTTCCCTGGGGAAAACTCCGTTTCGTACAGTTTCACGAATATGAAACCCGGCACCAGGAAGTAGATGTTCAGCTTGGCCAAAGTATTCAGGTCGAGCTCGAATTTCTTCTCTAGTGTAAACCCGATACCGAGGATAATGAAGACAGGGACTAGAATATCTATGAGTATCGTTAACAGTTCGGCCATAAGCTATCCTCCTCACAAATACTTCCGCAGAAGCTCCATTTCTTCTTTCACTTTGGACCAGGCTCTTGTCGACGGGTCCGTGAACATGAAATGCTCCACATCCGTAAGTCTCACATACTTCACAGGGTCCCCCATGTTTTCTGCCCAATCATGATAGTCGTCGCTCATTCCTACAGGAACGTTCACATCAAGAGAACCGTGGAATAGGACCTGGGAAGTGGAGAGAGGGAGCATTTCTTTCGGAGATCCTTCACGGTAGCGTTGCGGCTTCTCGATCGGTGACCCTCCCATCAGTTCAGCGGTCGGGTTGTCCGCCGGTTTAGCCAGTTCCTGATCTCTGAAGGCATGGATGTCATGCATCGTGGCAAGATCGCTGATGCCTGCAAGACTCACTACTGCTGCGGGTAGAAGGGGGTTCTTTTTATAGAGCTCGCTCGTCGAAGGGAGGTTTTTCCTTCCTGCCAGCCATAAAGCGAAATGGCCTCCTGCTGAATGCCCGATGGGAACGACGCGGGCGATATCCAGGTCGAATTCTTCTTCTATCTTTAACAGGTGGTCCATGGCAGCAGCTGCGTCGTAAAATGTACCTGACCAGCCCCCGTTGTCCTCGCCGAGGCGTCTGTACTCGATGTTCCACGTAGCCCATCCGTCGGCGGTCAGATCCATAGCTATTTCTCTGGTAAGGTCGAGATCGAACTCAGATTTCCAGAAGCCGCCATGAATAACGACAGCGACCGGGTGAGGACCTTTCGTTTCAGGTAGTAACAGTTCGCCGAATTGATTTTCGTTTTTTCCGTAATAGATTCTTTGCATGTTTTTCACCTCTTCTGAAATCTTATACCTTTTTAGGCGATTAGCAAACCATACTTTTTCACGGATTCAATTTTTCATATCAAGGGTGTGCCGGCAGATGCATACAATTGACTTTTGGATACTACCGTTTATAATATACCCATGAGGGTATTTTGTTCACGTTTTTACCGGGAGACGAAAGGAGAAAGCGGCAACTTTATTCAAGGGAGAAAGATTTAGAAAAGCAATAGTATTACTGGCGTAGGAATCACTGGCATTCTTAACTAAGCACAGAGGAAGGTGAAGATAATGTTCAACAAAAACATGTTCCAAAATCATTGGCTTATGAATTATCAGAAAGGAGATTTAAAGAACGATTTTTCAGCGGGACTCATTGTAGCGATCATGCTTATCCCGCAGGGTATGGCTTATTCGATGCTCGCCGGCCTGCCTCCTGTCATCGGTCTCTATGCTTCCACGCTTCCCCTCATCGTTTACGCATTGCTCGGTTCTTCCAGACAGTTGGCTGTAGGGCCTGTAGCTATGGTGTCCCTTCTTGTACTATCCGGGGTATCCACACTTGCGGAGCCGGGATCCGGGGAATACGTTTCTCTCGTCCTGTTGCTTTCGCTGATGGTGGGTGTGATCCAGCTCTCGATGGGACTTCTCCGATTAGGGTTCGTCGTGAACTTTCTTTCCCATGCGGTCATCAGCGGTTTCACGTCGGCGGCCGCTCTGATTATCGGCTTGAGTCAGCTGAAGAATCTTATCGGCGTCGACCTCGCCGGTCAAAAGAACATATTCATCATCATTACGGATGCCGTTACGAGAATATCAGAGATCAACTGGACAACTTTTCTGATAGGGATAGGCAGTATTCTGCTGCTCGTCTTTTTCAAAAGGAAAGCTCCCCGTTTTCCGGCTCCACTTGTCGTCGTGGTTGCCAGTACGCTTCTCGTCTATTTCTTCAATCTGGAGGAGCGGGGAGTAAGCATTATAAAGGAAGTACCGGACGGTTTGCCGGCCCTGAGCATCCCTGCGTTCAATGTGGATTCTTTTATGGCTCTGTTGCCTATCGCTCTGACTATCTCATTTGTAGGTTTTATGGAATCCATCGCAGTCGCAAAAGCGATCGCTTCGAAAGAAAAATACAAAGTGGAGTCGAACAGGGAACTTACCGGACTCGGGGCGGCTAATATCGTCGGTTCATTCTTTTCCGCTTCGCCGGTGACCGGAGGATTCTCGCGTACAGCTGTGAACTATCAGGCAGGGGCGAAGTCCGGACTTGCGTCTATAATCACGGCTTTGCTCATCATGATTACTCTTCTATTTTTCACAGACTGGTTCTACTACTTACCGAATGCTGTGCTTGCAGCGATTATCATGGTAGCGGTCTTCGGGCTTATTGATGTGAAGGAAGCGAAGCACCTGTTCCGCATCAAAAAAGCGGATGGATGGATCCTCGTGCTCACCTTTGCAGCAACGCTTGTCACAGGCATTGAATCAGGGATTCTTATCGGTGCGGGAGCGGCACTTCTATTATTCATTTGGAACAGTGCCTACCCTCATACAGCGGTGCTCGGCTACTTGCAGGAAGAGGGGGTATACCGGAACATCGAGCGGTACCCTGATGCGCTTGAGCATACGGATACGCTTATTTTCCGGATGGATGCGTCGCTCTACTTTGCCAACTTCGCTTTCTTGGAAGAGAAGATCAGAAATATTCTGGCTGAGCGTCCCGAAGTGGGGAAAGTCGTGCTCGATTTCTCCGGGGTGAACCGCATGGACGGTGTCGCCGTGGATGAACTGGAGAAGCTGATCGACGAATATGATGAAGCCGGGGTATACATTCATCTGGCACAAGTGAAGGGACCTGTCCGAGATCTGCTGAAAAATGCAGGGTGGGAAGAGAAGTACGGGACACGAATCAAACATCTACACGTCCAGGAAGCTGCCAGTTATTGACCGAAAAGCCCGCCTTTTATGAAAAGGTAGGGCTTTTTGGTTTAAGGAAAGTTAATTAGGTGAAAAATTATGGAGAAGGAGTGATGAATATGTGGTGGAGACACCCTTACTTTAAATACATAACGGCTTTTATTTTGCTGTTGATTACTATTTTCTTTATGCAATTACTGAATATATTCGGTCCGTTTCTGACCGCGTTCCAGACCCTGTTTTATCCGATACTGATCGCCGGGTTTCTTTTTTATCTGACGAGGCCGATTGTGGAATGGCTTTCCCGGAAGTTCTCCATCCCCATCATCGGATCTATCATTATCCTTTTCGCTTTTGTCGGAGGAGTATTGGCGACTGCCGGAAGGGTTCTCGCTTCGACGATCCAACAGCAGGTGGAAGATATTTCACACCTCCCGAGTAAACTCGGGGAGATGGCGGAAGAAGCGAGACAGGGTCTTGAAGGGAAAGACATGGGGATGCTTTCGACGAACTCCCTGAAACAGCAGGTCACTCAATATGCGAGTAACCTGGGGCAGGATATCGGGAATCACTTCGCTCAGACATTTACGACTGTAGCCGGGGCCGCCACAGTGATTTTCATCGTACCTTTCCTGCTTTTCTTCTTTTTGAAGGATGGGAGGAAGCTCGTCCCTTTCCTGACCAGTCCGTTCTCCGGAACAAAAAGGGAAGAAGCGACGGCGTTGTTCCGGAAACTCGATGAGACCTTGTCCGCTTATATCATTGGACAAATGACGGTAGCTCTCGTAGACGGAATTCTTATGTATATCGGTTATCTGATCATCGGTCTTGATTTCGCTTTGATTCTCGGACTGTTCGTGGCTGTGACGGCAATCATTCCATTTTTCGGGCCGCTTATCGGTGTCGTACCTGCGGTGGTCGTAGCACTGATGCAGGATCCGGTGATGGCGATTTACGTGATTGCTATTCTCATCATCGTCCAGCAGTTAGAGGGGAATATCGTAGCTCCCGTCGTACTTGGACAAAGGTTGCATATCCACCCGCTGACGATTATTCTATTGCTCGTTGTCGCAGCGCCGCTCGGAGGCTTTATCGCCATGGTGATCGCTATACCACTTTATTCCATCATCAAAGTCCTGCTTTATAACTTTTACAGATACTTTCAGATGTATAGAGAATCGAAACAGAGCTCAACCTGACGAAGGAGATGGGAAACGTGACGCATTATTTGAAAGAACCGCTGTTACTTGAAAAAAGAGGAGTCACTATCAGCAACCGGATCATGAAATCGGCGATGAGTGAAGGTATGGCTTCCCGGGATCATGCGCCGACCGACGAACTCATCCGTCTTTACGAACGTTGGTCAGAGGGAGGGGCGGGACTTATCGTGACGGGAAATGTCATGGTTACAAAAGACGCCCTCGGGGAGCCCGGGAATGTTGTATTAGAAGACGCCAGGCATCTCGATCAATTCCGGCGCTGGGCTAGTGCTGGTAAAAGGTGCGGGAACGAGTTCTGGATGCAGATCAATCACCCCGGGAAACAGGTCGTGCGGGGGCTGGTCAAAGAAGGTCATGCACCGTCCGCGATTCCTTTTCCTCCCAAATTCCAGAGATTCTTCGCCCCTTCCCGTGCTCTTACAACAGCCGGGATCCATGATCTCATCCATCGTTTCAAAATGACCGCTTCCCTTGCGAAAGAGGCAGGGTTTACGGGAGTCCAGCTTCATGCGGCTCATGGCTATCTTATCAGTCAGTTCCTTTCTCCGCGTCATAACCGGAGGACGGACGAGTGGGGAGGATCGATCGAAAATCGCTCCCGTTTCTTGAAAGAGATATGCCGGGCCGTTCGTGCGGAAGTCGGAGAAAGTTTCCCGATCGGGGTGAAAATCAATAGTGCTGACTTCATGAAGGCCGGCTTCACGGAAGAAGAATCGAAGTATGTCATCAAATCTTTGGAAGAACTTGGAGTCGATCACGTTGAAATATCCGGAGGTACGTATGAAAAAGCGGTGATGACCGGCAAGAAAGGACCCGCCTCGGAGCGGGAAGCGTATTTTCTCGAATATGCCGAAGGGCTGAAAAAACGTACGACTATCCCTATTGCCGTCACCGGAGGCTTTCGCACCAGCGAAGGTATGAGGGAAGCATTGGCTTCAGGAGCGACCGATATGATCGGTCTGGCCAGGCCCCTCGCCGTCGATCCTTATATTCCTCACAAACTCCTGGAGGGAGAGTTGAAGGATATCACCACCCGTTCCGTCAGAACAGGGATTCCGGCTGTCGACAAGGGCGGAATGATGGAAATTATGTGGTACAGCCAGCAGTTGGACAGGCTGGGGAGAGGGAAGCAGACAAAACCTCGCTTTTCTCCGAAATTGTCTCTCCTTCTCAGTCTGTGGAAGCAGGGCATGGGTGTTTTTCAAAAACGTAGAGTATAATTGAAAGAGGAGGAGTGGTTGTAATGGAACATACGATTGCGCCGCTTGGAGATCGGTCCTTTTTCGTAACTTTAGGGGAGGAAATCAGCCCGGAGACGCATCATTTGGTCCGTACGCTTACGGAACATCTCAAAAGGAAAGACCTCCACTGGATAGAGGAAGTGGTTCCTTCTTATACAGGTGTGGCCGTTTATTATGACGCCCGCGCCCTTCACGCCGAGTTTTCTTCCGCTTCCCCTTATGAAACCGCCGCAGCCCTGTTCTCTGAATTCGTCTCAGGGATGGGCAGGGAAGTGAAGGAGAAAGAGAAAGTCGTGGAAATCCCGGTCTGTTATGGTGGAGATTTTGGACCGGACCTTTCCGGGGTCGCGAAGAAGAATGGGCTGAAAGAAAAAGAAGTCATGGAAATACATTCCTCTCGGGAGTACCTTGTATATATGCTCGGATTTGCGCCGGGCTTCCCTTTTCTTGGAGGAATGGATGAAACGATCGCAACCCCGAGGAAAGCATCTCCGCGGTTAAGTGTTCCGGAAGGGTCCGTCGGGATTGCCGGATCGCAGACCGGCGTTTATCCGGTCGAGACACCTGGAGGCTGGATGTTGATCGGGAGGACGCCTCTATCTCTGTTCAGACCTGAGGAGGACCCGCCTGCTTATCTTCAACCCGGGGACAGAGTCAAATTTTATCCCGTGTCTTTCGAAGAATACAAACGGCTGGAGGAAGAATGATGATAGAAGTGACTAAACCGGGGCTGTTGACGACAATTCAGGATCTCGGACGTCGGGGCTATCAGAAATATGGCGTAAGTCCCGGGGGAGCTGCGGATATGCTTGCACATCGCCTGGCGAACATCGCTATCGGAAACGTAGCGGATGCCGCTACGCTTGAAATGACGCTTCAAGGAGATGAACTTTCTCTTCAGGAAGCGGCACTCATCTCTATCACAGGTGCCGATATGAACCCGGAAATAGATGGAAAACCGCTTCCGATGTGGCGACCTGTGTATGTGGAAAAAGGGAAGAAGTTGCTTTTTCGTAACGCGGGGCAGGGGCTTCGTACGTACGTGGCGATAGAGGGCGGCATACAGGGAGATCTATTCCTCGGCAGTACGTCCACCTACTTGAGTATGGAAGCTGGCGGGTACAGCGGCAGAGCTTTGAAAGAAGGCGATATGCTGCAGAAGAACGGTCGCTATTCGCTGAACGAGGAAATAAGTGACCGGCTGAAACATCAAACGAATGACCAGGGGTTTGCTTACACCCCCTGGCGACTACCTGACCCTTCTTTTTTTCAGGAAGAGATCGTTCCGGAGATCCGTGTATTCCCCGGTCCTCACTATCAGCTATTCGATGCAGAAAGCAGACAGGCATTCGAACGGGGTGCCTATCAGACAGGAAGTAAATCAGACCGGATGGGAATACGTTTCGATGGAGAAAAGCTTACCCTCCGTAATCAGGAAGAAATCATTTCGGAACCTGTCACGTTCGGAACGATCCAGGTTCCGGCGAATGGTCAGCCGATTCTGTTGCTTGCCGATCGGCAGACGACGGGAGGGTATCCGAAACTTGCACAAGTGGCTAGCGTGGATTTTTCAAAGGTCGCCCAACTACGCCCGGGAGAGGAAACGAAGTTCCGCATGATCACCCATCGGGAAGCTGAACAGCTGTTTCTATGTTTCGAAGATCGAATCCAGCAGTGTGCTCTGGCGGTGAGAAGAAAAGTGAGGGAGGAGATGAAAGATGGGAAATATTGATTTGAACTGTGACCTGGGAGAAGGCTTTGAAGCACATGAAAAAAAGAGAGACGAAGACGTGCTTCAGTACGTCACATCAGCCAATATCGCCTGTGGTTTTCATGCGGGGGATGCGGGTACGATGCAGACGACGGTACGTTTGGCCAAGGAAAGAAATGTTGCCATCGGGGCTCATCCGGGATTGCCGGATTTCGAAGGATTCGGAAGACGGGAAATGCACATCACCCCGGAGAGAGCCTATGCCCTGACCATCTATCAGACCGGGGCTTTACAGGCGTTCGCCGAAGCGGCAGGCACCCGGATCCGTCACGTCAAACCGCATGGGGCTCTGTACACGATGGCCGCTAAGGACCCGGAACTGGCCCGGGCGATAGCGGAAGCTGTGTGGGATGTGAAAGGTGATATGCTCTTATATGGACTCGCCGGGAGTGAGTTGATAAAAGCGGGCGAGAAAGTCGGTCTGAATGTTGTAAGCGAAGTGTTCGCCGACAGAGTGTATCAGGCAGATGGAACCCTGAAGTCACGACAGGAACACGGAGCTGTAATTACAGACAGGGCTCAGGCCATGGAGCAGGTGCGTGATATGGTCCTTCATAAAAAAGTGAAAACGATAGCTGGAACTTACATCGATATCGAAGCGGATTCCATATGTGTCCACGGAGATAACGAGGAAGCCGTGCATTTCGCCCGTTCGATCAGGGAATTTCTGATGCGGGAGAATATCGCGTTGAAATCTCCCTGAGTGAAAGCTCAGTAAAACAGAGGAATGAATAGAAGTTGCATAAACACATGCGTGAGCATATGAGCGACTATGGCGTAAATGAGGCCATACCTCCAAAATAAATACCCGAAAAACACCCCGCCTGTCCCATTCAAGAGAAAACTGCGCACGATAGACATGGTGGTAAGGCCATCAAATAACGTGGCGGTGGCCGGTAGATGACCTGCGGCGAACAGAAGTGCCGCAATGAGAATCGCACTCCAGTATAGGCCGCGAGGTTTCTTTTTGAACAGAAAAGAACCTGCAAACACAAGGGCTGACATGAAAAAGAGACGGAGAAGCGCTTCTTCTACAATACCTCCGTAAAGGACGCCCGCCGTTAAAGCAAGAATAGAGAACTCAGGGGGATGATCCTGCAAGTAAGGGATATGATTCTGGAAATAAAAGCGATCGGAGGCTACGATCAGAAAAGCGACGAACATCCCTATAACAACACTTCTGAGTGCTCCTCTCCTGTTCGGGTGGAAGGATTCTTCACTTACGAGAGATCGGAAAAATGGCAGGGAAAGATCTGTGCGTCTGGCGAACTTGCAGCCGGCGAAAGATAGCAGGAAAACCATGACGAATAATTGTCCGGAAGATACGAGAGAAAGTACAGGGACGGAGACAGGGAGGGACTCTCTGATTTCAGGCATGGTCTGTAATTGATAGGGAACAATCACGAATCCTGCGATAAAGCTGAGTACGGCTAATATCAAAGAAATTTTCAAATCTGTTCTTGGCATGCAACCGCTTCCTTTCTTTGATAAAATTATATCATTAATCAAGGGGGCGGAATGTGATGGAATTTGTGAACATTTTTACGGAAACGTATGAATATATAGGTGTGATGGAGAGGGAAGAAGCTCATACAAGAGGAGAATGGCACGAAGTCTTTCATTGCTGGTGTCTTAGCTGTGACGAGGGGGAGTGGCACGTTTACCTGCAACTGAGAAGTCCGGATAAAAAGGATTACCCGGGGCTCTATGATATTACGGCTGCCGGTCATCTGGAGGCGGATGAATCGGTCGAAGACGGTGTAAGGGAAGTGAAAGAAGAAATAGGTATCGATGTAGCCTATGAAGAGCTGGAGAAAGTGGCGCTGCTTGATACGTGGATCGGAAAAGACCGGGAGTTCGCGCATGAACATATGTATGTTTGTCGTCATTCTTTTTCACAATTCACGCTGCAGGAGGAAGAAGTGGAGGATGTCGACCGGGTGAGCTGGGAAGATTTCAAAAGGTTGTGGTTGGGTACTGCGGTGCGGATAAATTCAGCCAAAGGCCATACACTCCAACGTGAAAGTTTCGTCCCTCATGAAAATGAATACTATCCGAAGCTTATCGAGGCGATCGACCGGGCGCTGATAGGTAGAACATAAATACATAAAAAAGCATGCAGTCCGTATTCATAAGGGCTGCATGCTTTTCTTTAACGCGGAATAGTCAAAGTCTGTCCCGGAAAAATGAGGTACGGAGAAGAAATGGAATTGGCTGAAGCCAATGCAGAAACACTCACCTTGTTATTTACGGCGATCCGGTACAGCGTATCTCCGGATTTCACCGTGTATTTTGAGGTCGTCGGTGATCCTGTACCTGGAATCTTCAGTACCTGCCCCGTACGGATGAGGGACGGGTTAGCGATATTATTACTTGATGCTAAGAGTGATACCGTTACATTATACCTTCGTGCGATGCTGTACATCGTGTCTCCGCTTTTCACAGTATAGGTACCCTCGGAAGGCGAAGGTGTTGGGCTCGGAGTACCTGAACCTGGAAGCACGAGCACTTGTCCGATTTGTAGTGCGTTTACGTTTGAAATATTATTCTCAGTTACAAGAGCGTTAACCGTAGTGCCGTATCTGATAGCAAGGGAGTAAAGGGTGTCTCCGGCTTGGACGCGGTGAGTGGATCCCTGTTGTGTTTTACCGAGAATCTGAGAGACGGTCGCAAAGCTGTAGCCCTGACGTTTCAATTCAGGAATGGCACGTGAAATAGCATCTGTAGTACCTGAAGCTCCGACTCCCGTGTGCATGAGAACGATGGACCCCGGTACCATATTAGACATAATGCGGTTGTAGACTTGTGAAGAGGAGAGACCTTGCCAGTCCAGTGTGTCGATGTTCCAGTGGAGGGTGTGAGTATACCCTGCATCTCCGACTACCTGAAGAACCTGACTGTTCACGGCTCCGAACGGGGCCCGGAACAGTGGTGCAAGGGATTGCCCGGTAATGGTCCGGATCGTGCTTTCCGTGCGGGATAGTTCACTTCTCATTTGAGAAGGGGAAATAGTGGTGAAATCAGGATGGGAATAAGAGTGGTTCGCAATCTCATGGCCGGCACGTACGATATTACGGATGGATTCCGGATGAGCATTCGCTCCTGACCCGGTCAGGAAGAAGGTGGCGGTGACGTTTTCACGGTCGAGTACATTCAGAATTTTGGAGATATTGGTGCCGTCCGAACCATCATCAAAGGTCAAGGAGACCACTTTGGATGATGTGTTTCCTTTAGTCGTGAAGGTGGAGCTGGCAGCAGCAGCCGTAGAAATGGAACCGAAGATCAGCACTAGCATCACGAGGAAGGCAGTCCATTTTCGGCTCATTAACACAATCACCTCACTTTATGGATTTGTACTTTCATTATACCTCGATTCGTTTCGGAATTCCTGTTTTATGAACCGGTAATTACTTACTGAGCATCAAGGATTATACAAATAGGAAGCGTTTTCTGATACAATTACAAAAAATATAGTTCATTAGTGTAGGAGGGGAAAAATGGCGACACAAGCATGGAACTGGTTGTGGGAAAAACATGACCAGGCTAAAGAACTGCTCAGCTTTTTCGTGAAACCGAACAACAGCGGGACATCGACCGGGAAGGGGACGGATTCGGAGAGAAGTCCGAAGCCGGATGATGACAATGAGGGCCCGAGTTATAAAACGGCTCAATTGGTGGGTCTGCTGCTTGGACCGATCCTCTTCATCCTTACTCTTCTCTTTTTTCAGCCTGAGGGGATGTCCGATGAAGCACAGGCTGTACTCGCAAGTACGATTTGGGTGGCAACCTGGTGGATGACAGAAGCCGCACCGATTCCACTCACCTCTTTGCTTCCGATAATTCTCTTTCCTCTGACAGGAGGACTGGAGATGGATGCGACAGCTTCCTCTTACGGAGATGATACGATTTTCCTTTTCATGGGAGGGTTCATGATCGCACTGGCGATGGAGAAGTGGAACTTACATAAACGGATTGCGCTCACCATCATTCTTTTGATTGGCACGAACACTGAACGGATTATCTTGGGTTTCATGGTAGCGACAGGGTTTCTTTCCATGTGGATTTCGAACACAGCTACCGCGATGATGATGGTACCGATCGGGCTTGCCATCATCTATCAGGTATCGGAACAGCTGAAAGACGATGAGTCGATCGATACTTCACCTGAAAACTTCAGGTTCGGAAAAGCTCTCATGTTGGGAATCGCTTATTCCGCGTCGATCGGTGGTATCAGTACGCTGATCGGAACGCCTCCGAACACAGCATTCGCTGCTGTGGTGGGGGATCTGTACGGAGTGGAAATATCCTTTGCGCGCTGGATGCTGTTCGGCGTGCCGGTCGCATGGTCCTTCCTGTTTCTTGCCTGGTTTTATCTGATCAAAATAGCGTTCCCGCTTCAACTCGACACATTACCGGGTGGGCGTGATGTCATCAAGAAGGAAAAAGACGACATCGGCCGCGCCGGGTTCGAGGAAAAAGTTATTCTGGTGGTGTTCACCCTTGCCGCTTTATCCTGGATGACCCGTTCTTTTCTGCTGCAGGAGTACGTGAGTGAAAATATCAACGATGCGGTCATCGCTCTTACCGCTTCTGTAATCCTGTTCATCATTCCGGCGAAAAATGAAAAAGGGGGACGTATCCTGGACTGGGATACGGCTGTGAAATTGCCGTGGGGCATCCTGCTTCTATTCGGAGGTGGACTCGCCATCGCCGGCGGGTTCAGTGAGTCCGGACTGTCGGAATGGCTCGGGAACCAGCTAGCGATTTTAGAAGGTGTCCATCTGTTCATCGTACTGCTTGCAGTGTCCGCTATGGTGATCTTCCTTACTGAAATCACTTCGAATACGGCTACTGCTAATATGATGTATCCGATTATGGCATCGCTTGCGGTGGCTCTAGGTGTCCATCCTTATGCTGTGATGATTGCAGCCGCAGTGGCTTCTTCTTCAGCATTCATGCTACCGGTAGCGACACCTCCGAACGCGGTCGTGTTCGGTTCCGGTTACTTACGGATACCGGATATGGCGAAAGCGGGGGCCGCTCTGAACTTTGTCGGTATCATTATCGTGACACTTGCGGTTTATTTCTGGCTACCGATCGCTTGGGGCATCGATTTGACTGAAGTACCTGAAATGTTCAGGCAGACGGAGTAGACATCCAAGATATCGGGTTTATCAGCAGTTCAATCAAGCTTTACTACCTTGGTTGAACTGCTTTGTTATTGAGATAACTTCCCTCCAAGTGGAAGCTTACCACGGCCATGGCTCGGAATTGAGGAATCTCCATTTGGTCGATTCTGGGTGTTTTCAACTATTGCTTTACCAATAGCCCTCTCCCCCTTTAGTCCCTCTCATCAACACTAGACTTTAATAGACAGCTTATATTATGGAGTTGGAAGATGAATCGGTGTTTGGAAATTTAATGTGACAATAAATTTTTAGAGGAAATGAGAATATTGATTGTAAAGGTTGTGCTTTAAGGAAAAATGAGGAGTGTCTGATAATTGAAAGGAGTCTCCCATGAGTAAAAGAGTTACTAATCTTGCACTGAAAATTTCATTGAGTGTAGTTATTGCTTTGGTAGTTATGTTTTTGGTTATTAAAGCAATGGCAATAGTGAAATTAAATAATGTGAAACAAGAAGTTTTAGAAAAAAACCATGAAATCAACTCTGTTGAGGAAGTTAATTCATTGGGACAATGGGGCGAACAACACTCAGGTTATGTACTTGAAGTGAAGAAAGATAGTTCGACCCTGTTTAGAGTGTGGGCTAATGAAGAAGGAGAAATCAAAGACGAAGAGATTATCAGCAGTAATTAAAACTTGTTAGGTCTTCACAGTGAAAAATTTTCCTTGTTATTCCAGACATAAGAGTATTTCGGTAAGGGAGGGAACTCAAATGAGAAAGACAGATGAAATGGAACAAAGGCAGGTTAATAAGGCTGGAGTCATAGCATTTCAATTTTATTCCGTTGCTTTATTGATTTATTCCATTTATCTTTTTATGGAAAATGGTGGGGGTGGTATTCCATTTATTATTCTTATGGGAGGGAATATCATATTTTTCGGAAGCCTTCATATATTCAAACAAAAAATGAAATAATGTAATTGTTATGCTAACGTATACTCGATTTTAATTAAGACGATACTTCTAATTAGCAACATTAATCAGCAGAGAAGGGAGAAAGTGAAAATTTGAATAGGTCGTTCCCTTTTCTCCCTCAGTCTGACGGGGTAGATTTCGATTGTTTCACTAGTCCTATATATGCCAAAGGTAAAAGAGACAAGACGACGATCAGGCCCGTCCATCCCCACGCATCATAAAGAGGACCGAGCATCGAACTTCCGGTCACCACACCGATATAGTAGGAAACGAGATAAAGACTGGAAGCACTACCTTTATGGTGAGAAACAAGTTCTCCAATGGATGAAGCTGTGAGGGAGTGGGCCGTGAAAAAGCCTAGGCAGAGCAGTCCGAGTCCCAGGGCCAGCACCCATATAGAATGTGAGAGCATCGTGAAAATCCCTGCAGACAGAACGAAAATACCTGAGATGCGGACGCTTGATAAGGAAAAATGACCCGCAAGCCACCCGGCTAAAGGAGACCCTATGACTCCGACCCCGTAGGCGAAATAGAAGAGAGAGATACTTGCGAGAGACAGGGAGAACGGATCTCCCTGAAGGTAAAAAGGCAAGTAGGTCCACACCCCTGTGAAACTTGTCTGGAAGACGATGCCGAGCCCGAAAATGAGGAGTAACACAGGGTTCTTCAAATGATAGGAGAAAGCTTGAAGGTCATGACGGAACGAAAGCTCGCTCGGTTCAAAGAAGCGCGAAGCCGGAAGCAGCCATATCATCAGCAGGAACATGAGCGTACCGATTCCTCCGAGCAGGTAGAAATATGTATGCCAGGAAAAGAAGTCGGTGATCGCGCCGGCGAGAACCCGGCCGGCCATCCCTCCGAGAGCGTTGCTCGATATGTATAAAGCAGTTGCGACATGGACACTCTTGCTGTCTATTTCCTCATGAAGATAAGCGAGTGCTGCGGCCGGCAGTCCGGAGAGAGCCACGCCCTGGACGAAGCGCAGGCAGAGAAGCACGAAAAAAGAATCGGTCCACGGAATGAGGAGAAAAGGAATAGTGGCCCCGGCGACAGCCGCTTTCATGAAAACGGTTCTTCCATGACGGTCCGAGAAGAAGCCGATTACGACAAGTCCGGCAATTAGTCCAGCTATTGTCAAAGAAAGAGACAGGCTCGCGGCTGAGATCCCTATACCGAATTCTTCGACATAGACTGGAAAGAGAGGCTGGACGGCGTACATGGTCGCGAATATGAAAAAAGAGGCCAAGGCCAGACTCAGAGTGACCCGCCAAAAATTTTTATCTTTTGGTGTGTAAGGATGATGATGAGCCATGCCTGCTCCTCCTTTTTCTAAGATTCTTCTACATAACGATTTCTGCCTGCTTCCATACCGAAAAATATAACGCCGAGGGTAACGAGCAGAAGAGTGCCGATAGGGAAATTCCAGCTCCCCCTTATATCATAAAGGAGGCCGATCAGCATCGGTCCGAGCGCCGCCAAGGCGTAGCCGAAAGCCTGGGCCATCCCGGATAGAGCGGCGGCCTGTCGCGCCGACTTCGTCCTCATACCTAGAAAAGCCAGTGCCAGAGCGAAGCTGCCGCTCAGCGTAATTCCGATGCATATGATGCTGAAAAGCAATACGGCGAAAGTTTGCCCGATCCAGAGACTCGAGTATCCGACAAGGGCGATGCAGCCAAGCAGAAGGACAACCTTTCGCTGGTCTTTGAACTTTTCCGCGATGACCGGCACGAGGAAACTTGCCGGGAGTCCGATGAACAGAGCGGCCGAAGTCATCCATCCGGCGGTAGCGATACTTACCCCGCTTGCGTTCAGCATTTCCGGGAGCCAGGCGACGGTGACGTAAAATAGAAATGACTGGAGTCCCATGAATGCGGCGATTTTCCAGGCGAGCGGAGAGGTCCATACATTGGACTGTTCAAATTCTACATATTCCGTTTTTCGGGGGGGATTGCGTTCTTTTCGGATCAGATAAACCCACAATACCATGGCGAGGAGGGCGGGGATGGCCCAGATGGCCAGAGCGTTCGTCCACCCCCAGCCGATACCTGTCGCGATAGGGATGCTGACTCCTGAAGCGATGGAGGCGAATACTCCCATCGATGTTACATAAACCCCGGTCATGAACGCCACTTTTTGAGGGAATTTTTCTTTGACGATGCCCGGGAGAAGTACGTTACATACGGCTATCCCGACACCTGCGAGCAGTGTCCCTGCAAAAAGGATTCCCGTATTAGGTATCAGTCGCACGGCCACCCCGATGAAAATAAGGAATGTGCCACTGAGCAGCACGCGTTCACTGGAAAAACGGGCACTTATTTTAGGTGTAATCGGAGAAGTGAAGGCGAACGCTATAAGAGGCAGTGTAGTCAGCAGCCCCGCACCCCAGTTGGCTAGGTTCAAGTCCTCTCTCACCAGACTGATGACGGGACCGACAGAGGTGATCGCCGGTCTGAGATTGAATGAAACGAGTATAATTCCGAGAATAAGTAATGTTGTATAAAGATTTCTATTTGCCATGCTTGTCCTTCTTTCCATAGATTTACTTTTACCACTATAGCATGAGGGCCGCCCCGTTGCCTATCGGGACAGCCCTCTGTTTTATTGTTCAGTATTTTGTTTTTTCAGGGAGGGGATATGCCACCCATAAAGAATAGCCAGCAGAACAAGAATGATAATAAACCCGATGTGGAAAGACCAGAGATCGATGACCCATCCGAAGAGAGGGAACGCGAGCATCGTCACGAAACTCTCAACAACGCTGATCATCGAGAAAAAGGTAGCCCGGACGGAACTTTCCAATCTGTTTTGCAAAGCGTTCGAAAAAAATCGGTTCGTATAACGTGAGCAACTGACAAAGGATGAGGAAGGAAAGGACAACACCCCAGACAGGACTCCAAATGAACAGGATGAAAAATAGCAGGAAGAGCAGATAGCCGTAAGTCGTGACGGAGAAAAAGGACCATTTCTCTTCCAGCTTATAAGCGATCTTCGCCATCCATGCACCGATCAGTCCTTCCCCGGTGAAAATGACTCCGATCCAAAATGTGCTGAGACCAAGACGCACAAAATACTCCTGCCCGTAAAACACAAGGATAACGAGAACAGATTCAAGGCTGATGAAGAAAAGGATAGGAATATGGATGCCCGGGTGCTCCTTCCATACCCGTGCCCCGGTCTTTATCTGTGACGTCCACTGTTTTCTTACAGATTGTTTTTCAAGTTTCTCTCTCGGTGGTTCGTGTAAAAAATAAATAGGAACAAGCGCCAGCACGTGAGAAAGAATCACACCTGCATAGACATAGGAAAAATCGATTTCCGCCAGCCAGCCTCCTAAGAGCTTGGCCAGGCTGAGAGAAATGAGCGCCAGTGCGATCATGTTCCCGAAGATGCTTGTGTATTTCTTTTCCTGACCATATTCTTTGAGCGTGTCATAGGCAAGTGCTTCTTCCGCTCCCGATTGAAATGTGACGGAGACGCCGAGAGTTACGAGCGCCAGCCCGAACAGAGAGAAAGAATCACCGATAAGCATGAACGTACCATACCCGATACTCATCAGATTCCCGATCAGCAGGCTCACTTTCCTCCCGTAAAGATCCGCAATGATTCCAGTAGGGACCTCCAGAAGTACGACAGACAGATGCATCAGTGCTTCGACGATACCGATCTCTGTCATGCTGAGTCCCTGTTCGTTCAGATAGATGACCCATAGCGCCCGGTCGAAAAACAGTTGGGCGAGAAAGATATATAAAAAGATGAATCTTACGTTCCGTTTCACTTTGTATTCCTCCTGAAGACCAGTCCCATATCCAGAGCAGCGAGCCCTGTGTTTTGAACAAAAAGATCCCCGCAGGTAAAAAACCTCACCTACGGGGATCGTATGGGACGCGGTAAGAAATTTTTACGTTCGGTATTCATATACAGCTGAAGGTGTTTTTCTGAAAAAAGATATACGTGTCCCTAATGCAGAAAAAATGCCAAAAACTGTAGTCATGAATGCGTTGAAATGAGCGATCGGGCTCATGTTTCCGAACGTAGACAATTTCTTTCCCTCCTTTTGAAGAATACTTTTTTCATTATAGCTAAGACGGATTCATCGGGCAAGTCCCCTTATATTATGAATGTTTAGAAAAATCAGTAACATCGATTGAAGTGGTATAGGAAAAGTAGTATAATTACGTTTGCATTGTAAACGCATACATAAATCGAGTTATAAAAGGAGGAAGAGCAATGAGTGGTATTTGGCTTGCGGTCTTCGGTATTATCGTGCTTGCTCTCGGGTACCGGTACTATTCCAAATTTCTTGCAGAAAAAATTTATAAGTTGGACCCGAAGTACTCCACGCCGGCGCACAAATATAAAGATGGCGTCGATTTCGTACCGACGAACAAGTGGGTGCTATGGGGGCACCATTTCACTTCCGTCGCAGGAGCAGCGCCGATCCTCGGTCCTGCTATCGCGGTTTATTGGGGGTGGCTCCCTGCAGTATTATGGGTGCTTCTCGGTACAGTCTTTGCCGCAGGTGTCCATGACTTCGGTACGCTCGTTCTGTCGGTGCGTCATAAAGGTCAATCGGTGGGCACATTAGCGAATACGTTGATCGGTCAGCGCGCCAAGATATTGTTTTTATTCATCATCCTTTTACTGGTGCTGATGGTCAACGCCGTGTTCGCATGGGTCATCGCCAATCTGTTCATTTCCAATCCATCGGCAGTGCTGTCTGTGTTCATTCAGATTCCTCTTGCTGTCTGGATCGGTTACAACGTGTATAAAAAACAGGGAAGCATGCTTCTTCCGTCTATTGCCGCGCTTGCCGTGATGTACTTTACTGCTATTCTCGCCAGTTATTTCCCTGTCCTGCAGATTGATCTGGTCAGTTACTTCGGAGGAGAAGGCACGACGACGGCTTTAGGAATGACAGCTACATCGATGGCGTTTTTCGTATGGATCATCATCCTGATGGCTTACGTCTACATCGCTTCTACATTGCCGGTATGGAAACTCCTTCAGCCGAGGGATTTCATCAACTCGCACCAGCTGATTGTCGGGCTGGCAATTCTTTACCTGGGACTGTTATTCTCCAACCCTGAAGTTACGGCTCCTGTCAGTAATAGTACGACGGATACGTCCTGGTTCCCGCTTCTGTTCATTACGATTGCCTGTGGAGCGATTTCAGGGTTCCACGGTCTCGTATCCTCAGGTACGTCTTCAAAGCAGTTGGATAAAGAAACGGACGCCCGTTTCGTCGGGTATCTTGGTGCTGTCGGAGAAGGTGCGCTCGCGCTCATTTCCATCATCGCCGTAGTGACTTTCTTCCCGACCGCCGGAGAGTTCTCCAACACGTACAGCGGTTTCGCCGAAGCGAGCGGGGCAGGCCTAGGTGTGTTCGTCCAAGGGGCTGCGCAACTGGCTACCGGACTCGGTATCCCGGCTCAGGCCGCTGCTACGATTGTGGCAGTCATTGTCGTGAGTTTCGCAGCTACGACACTCGATTCATCGGTTCGTCTGATGAGATACATCATCTCTGAACTCGGGACGGAATATAACGTTCCTTCTCTGACGAAAACTCATGTCGCTACTTCTGTAGCGGTCGTTTCGAGTGCCGCTCTGACTCTAATTCCGGAAGGACCGAACGGCTTCGGTTCCGGCGGATACCTTCTATGGCCTCTATTCGGTACATCCAACCAGCTTCTGGCCGGTATCAGTCTGCTTCTCATTTCCGTTTGGCTGAAACGGCTCGGCAGAAATTACTGGCCGGCCATGGTCCCTATGATCTTCCTGATGTTCATGACGCTTTGGGCGATGGTATCTCAGGTATTCACAGACTGGGCGCCGTGGGCGGAAGGTTCCGACTGGTTACTGTTCACATTCGGGGCTATCGTTATGATTTTCGCCATCTGGATTATGATTACAGCTGTGTCTGTACTCATGAATGACAATAAAGACAATGCTGAAAAAAGTGCATAACTGATATTGCTTGGAGAAAAGTCGCACGGGTCACTCGTGTGACTTTCTCTCATTTAGAAAGGGAGGAGGGATGATATGCCTGATCGTAAGTCGATGATCAAACGCCTCGTGGATTATTATGAAGAAGTGTTAAGTTTGCCACACCGTACGGAGATAGCCCGGGAACTTAGGGATGAGGATGATCTGTTTCTGCTACTTTTATATTCAGATATGCTCGGA
Organism: Salimicrobium flavidum; assembly: GCF_900156645.1. Taxonomy (GTDB): domain Bacteria; phylum Bacillota; class Bacilli; order Bacillales; family Halobacillaceae; genus Salimicrobium; species Salimicrobium flavidum. The sequence goes on along the minus strand of NZ_FTOC01000006.1, from coordinate 126,298 downwards.
ATTCCGAACCCGGCGTTCTATTATACACTGGAACTCTACCCTTACATGATCGACAAGTTCCATGACTGGCATTTACGCATGGGAATGGATAAATCACCACTTGAGGGAATACGCTGCTGTTAAAGGAGAATGATGTATGGAAGAGAAAATTGTGTTCATCGGAGGAAAAGGGGGAGTCGGAAAGTCGACCACCAGCGCGGCTCTTGCGTTGGTGAGAGCGGATGCCGGCAAGAAGACGCTGATCGTCTCCACCGATCCCGCCCATAACCTGGGCGATATTTTCCACAAAAAATTGGGGCACGAAAAAAAACAGCTCACGGAGAATCTCTGGGGGATGGAGGTCGACTCGCGTGAAGAGTCGGCCCGATACATCGAAGGGGTGAAGAAGAACCTGGAAGGGCTTGTGAAATCGAAAATGGTCGAAGAAGTACACCGTCAAATTGATATGGCCAGCGCGTCCCCGGGGGCGGAGGAAGCGGCTCTGTTCGACCGGCTGACGGCGATTATCCTGGAGGAGAAAGACGAATTCGACCACATCATTTTTGATACTGCTCCTACAGGTCATACCCTTCGCCTGCTCACGTTGCCTGAGCTGATGACCGTCTGGATCGACGGCATGTTAGAAAAACGCAGGAAGACGAATGAAAATTATACGCAGCTGTTGAACGATGGAGAGCCGGTGGAAGACCCGATCTATGACGTACTCCAGAGACGGAGAGAAAAATTCGAAGCAGTCCGGGAAATCGTTCTGGATGAAAAGCAGACGAACTTCGTATTCGTCATGATTCCGGAGAGACTCTCCATCCTGGAAACGCAACAGGCTATTGAGCAATTGCACCAGCACCATTTCCATATCCGGGACATCTTTGTGAACAAAGTACTCCCGGAGCACGCTGACGGAACGTTCCTTGAAAAGCGCCGGGAAGTGGAGAAGGAGCATCTGAAACAGCTCAGGGAAACATTCCGCAAGCAACGTCTGGTTGAGATTCCTCTGTTTGAAGAGGACGTAGCTACGCTGGATCAGCTAAAGACGTTCAGTGAACATCTCCGTCTTTCGATGACGAATAAGTAAAATCAGAAATAAGGAAACTCTTCCATCATCTCGGTCCATGTAGCAGGGCGGAAGTCCTCTCTTCCGGTGACTGGTGTCGCTTTTTGGAGCGAGCGGATGACTGATTCTTCCGTAGCCTCTCCGATGGCGCGGAACGCATCGTCCAGACATGATTCCTGAAGAGAGGGGTCTCCCTCAGCTGTTGAGAATCCGATGACGATATCTCCACTTCCGTTACTTATGACTGAACCTGTGCGGGCGAGACCTGTTACTGCCCGTTTCAGAACACGCTGTAACTGCCGATGGGAGACTGGGAGATCAGTTGCAGTAATGATCATGACGGATCCTTTGTCTTCATGGAGTGCCGGCCTGATTTGTTCACTCCAGTATGCACCGATCGGGTTGCCACCGACTCTGAGGTCTTTCATAAGCCCGAAATTGGTGAGGACGAGGACTCCGAGGCTATATGTATGGTCATTCACCTTCACGAGACGGGACGAGGAACCGATGCCGCCCTTCAGAGAGTAGCACATCATCCCGCGGCCGGCCCCGACAGACCCTTCTTCGAAAGTTTTCCCGGCTGAGAGGATGGCGCTCCGTGCATGTTCCGTGCGGACGCTCCTTTTCCTGATGTCGTTTATAAACATGTCATTGCATTCCCCGATGACAGGGTTGACAGTTCCGGTGTCTCTTCCGATTTCTTCGTTCTGTTCAAGCGCATGATCTACAAGGGCATTGAAACAGGTGCCAACGGCCAGGGTGTTGGAAAGCAGAATCGGTGTCTCCAACACACCCAGCTCATCCAGTTGCACCAGTCCGCTCGTTTTGCCGAATCCGTTTATGACGTGAGAAGCAGCGGTCACTTTTTGTCGGAACATATTCCCGCCATGAGGCAGGATGGCTGTCACTCCTGTCTGGGTCGAACCCTGACTTATGGTTTCGTGACCTACGAGAACTCCTTCTACATCCGTGATACTATTGGTTGCTCCTTTTTCCATCGAGGTGGAAAAGAACTGCTGATTATTTGTTTCGGTCATTGTTCATTCCTCCTTTTGACCAGCTTATCCTGAGTAGTATCCCGGGGCAAGTCCCCCGGGGTTTTCCGGGGTTCCGTATATGCATGATTCAACGGAAGGTGTGAACGTGGTATGAACCGGGTACACTCCTCTTATGGTGTTTATCCTACAAAATAATCGCTCGATTTTCATATCCTGTTGTGGTTAAACTATAAAACCTCCCATGAATGTTTGTGTTTCGCACACGTTGAGGAAGCCGCTTACAATAGTTATAATTTTCTTAACAGTTCAAACAGATCTGCTACTAACTCATCATGAGTTCAGGGAGGTAAGGGAAGAAAGGGTGTGTTGAATTTGCAAGCCATCACGAAGAATTTTTTCTTGTTTTTATCAAATAATAAGACACTCGACCGTCTAGCAAAGCGTTACGGAAGCCGGTTCGGTGTCGATAAGCTGGTCGGTGGAGAAACCTTTTCGCAGGCGGTTCCGGTTATCAAACAGCTGAATGATGAGGGGTTAGTAGTGACAGTGGATCATTTGGGCGAGTTTGTCGATTCGGAATCTGAAGCCAGAGAACGGGCGGATGAAGCAGTAGAAACGATCCAGACCATTGCGGATCATAACCTTCGCTGTGAGATGTCCGTGAAACTGACCTCTCTCGGACTTGATATCAACCGTGATCTAGTCATTGAAAATATGGAGAGGATTCTGGAGAAAGCTCTCGAGTTAGGAATCACTCTGCAACTGGACATGGAGGACTCGAGTCGCTGTCAGGATACTATCGATATATTCAAGGAACTGAAAGCGAAGTACCCGAATGTCGGACTCGTTATCCAGTCTTACTTGTATCGATCTGATAAGGATCTGGATGAACTCGATAAATATAATCCCTATCTGCGACTAGTGAAGGGTGCTTATAAAGAACCCGGTGTCGTAGCATTTCAGGATAAAGATATGGTTGATAAGAATTTGAAGCAGCTGGTCAAGAAACACATGCTTAATGGAAACTATACCGCTCTCGGCAGCCACGATCATGAGATCATCGATTTTACGAAAGAGTTGGCAAAAGAGCATGGTATTTCCAAAGACCGATTTGAATTTCAAATGCTTTATGGCATGAGAAATAAATTACAGCATGATTTAGCGAAAGAAGGGTATACTGTCCGCGTCTACATGCCGTACGGAATGGAATGGTACGGCTATTACATGAGACGCCTTGCAGAACGCCCTGCCAATATAGCTTTTGCGATTAAAGGAATTTTCTCAAGATAAATTTTATTTGAAAGGGGAATGTATCATGGTCACACCATACAAGCACGAACCGTTTACGGATTTTTCAATCAAGGAAAACAAAGAGGAGTTTGAAGAGGCGCTGAAGTATGTCAAAGGCGAACTCGGCAAACAGCACGATCTTCTCATCGACGGAGAGCGTATCCGTACCGATGCAAAAATCGAATCCACAAACCCTGCGAACACGAAAGAAGTAGTAGGAACCATCTCCAAAGCGAATAAAGAGCTTGCTGAAAAAGCGGTGGAATCCGCATCGGAAGCTTTTAAAGACTGGAGAACATGGGACCCGGAAGCACGTGCTGAGATTCTTTTCCGCGCGGCTGCGATCATTCGTCGTCGTAAGCATGAATTTTCTGCTTATCTCGCTTATGAAGTAGGGAAGCCTTGGAAAGAAGCGGATGCGGACACAGCAGAAGCGATCGATTTCCTTGAATATTATGGTCGTCAGGCTGTAGAGCTGAAAAACGGTAAGCACGTAGAAAGCCGTGAAGGTGAGCATAACCAGTATGTGTATCAGCCGATTGGTGTAACTGCTGTTATCCCACCATGGAACCTGGCTCTCGCTATCATGGCGGGTACGACAGTAGCTCCGATTGTGGCAGGTAACACAGTAGTTATGAAGCCGGCTTCGAACAGCCCGGTCATCGCTGCTAAATTCGTGGAAGTTCTTGAAGAAGCAGGTATGCCGAAAGGTGTTATCAACTTCATTCCTGGTAGCGGAGGAGAAGTAGGGGATACAATCGTCGATCATCCAAAAGTCGGTCTTATCTCCTTCACCGGTTCCCGTGAAGTAGGAACACGTATCATTGAACGTGCTTCTAAAATCCAGGAAGGTCAAAATCACCTGAAACAGGTCATCGCTGAAATGGGTGGTAAAGACACAGTTGTCGTCGATAAAGAAGCGGACCTTGAAACAGCTGCTGAAGCGATTGTCGTTTCCGCATATGGCTTCTCCGGTCAGAAATGTTCTTCCGGTTCCCGTGCTGTCGTTCATGAGGACGTCTATGACGAAGTCCTTGAAATGGTGAAAGAGCGCACTGAGAAACTCACAGTCGGTAATGCGACAGAAGATAATGTTTATATGGGACCTGTCGTTGACCAGGGTGCCTTCGATAAAGTGATGAGTTATATCGAAATCGGTAAGGAAGAAGGTCGTCTCGTCACTGGTGGTAAAGGTGATGACTCCAAAGGGTACTTCATCGAGCCGACGATTTTCGCCGATCTCGCTCCTGACTCCCGTATGCAGCAGGAAGAGATCTTCGGTCCAGTCGTCTGCTTCACGAAAGTACGTGACTTCGATGAAGCCATCGATGTAGCGAACAATACAGAATACGGTCTGACAGGAGCGGTCATTTCCAATAACCGCGCTCACCTCGAGAAAGCGAAGTACGACTTCCATGTCGGAAACCTTTACTTCAACCGTAACTGCACAGGTGCCATCGTCGGATATCAGCCGTTTGGCGGCTTCAAGATGTCCGGTACGGACTCCAAAGCAGGTGGCCCGGATTACGTCATGCTTCATATGCAAGCTAAAACAATTTCAGAAATGTTCTAAGCATAGTATGGCTCAGACACTTCCCTTATCCAGGGGAGTGTCTTTTTTTGGTTCTATTAAAGCTGGTGATTTTCCGATCATGACCGCGGCAAGCTTCCACCCGAAGGGAAGTAAATCAACAATAAATGATAACAGAGACGTTTATGCAAAGATAATTGAACCATGATACATGAACATTTTCGGGCTCTGTTAGTATTCGAGTTTGATAGGGTGGATATAGATAAAGGCGGCGACTCCGACGGGGACTCGGGTAGCTGAAGACCCCGCAGGGAAACGAGGAGGCTGAAGCATTGCCCGCGGAAAGCGTCCGCCTGAGTATTTATTGTTAGGGTAGCCTTTTTTTTAGGTACAGAATCTTGTCTGTATTGATTTTGCGCGACATTCGGTCCCCGGTTCAGGAATCGAATGTCGCATTTTTTAATGGTGCAACACGGTCATTCATGCAGGTTCGTTCTGAATGTCGCATTCATAGCAGTTATAATCTGTTCAGGCCTCTTCCTATCTACCGAACGTCCAATAATTTTTGGCTGTTGTCCATGAGTATAGCGAGAGCGGATTTAACGAGTAGAAGGTCGCTTATTTAAGTTGACCAGGGTGGTCGAATGGAGGTATAATTAAATCGACCATACTGGTCTAAAAAATACGGGAGCGGTGGATATGAAAAAATTCGAAACCCTGGAAGAAGAGAAAAAACGCCGGATCCTTGAAGCGTCGCTATTCGAATTTGCTGAAGAAGGATATGAGAAAGCCTCCACGAACAATATCGTCAAAGAGGCCGGTATCGGGAAAGGGATGCTCTTCTATTATTTCAAAAACAAAAAGCAGTTGTATCACTATCTGGTGGAATATAGTCTCCGAACGATTCAGGAGCAGTACTTTTCACGGATCGATACAGATGAACCGGATTTTATAGAACGGATGAAAAAAGTGACTCGCCTTAAGTGGGAGGTTTACCTGGAGAACCTTGCTGTCTTCCAGTTCTCAAGCACGTTGTTCCTTTCTGATATGTCCGGTCTTCCGGAGCGGTTGCTATCGCAGTACAAAAAGCTTCAGGAAGATGGATTTGCCCTTCTTTATAAAGATATCGATCTTACTTTATTCCGGAAGGATGTATCGAGGGATAAGTTGTTTCACATTATTCAGTATTTTCTGGGTGGGTATGAAGAAAGGCTGAAAAATGAATTGAAAGGTCAGTCTGTGCAGGCTATTGATTTTGAGAAATACGTTAAGGAATTTTTCGAATATCTGGATGTTCTGAAAGTGACATTTTATGAGGAGGAGAGGACATGACTATACTTCAGACCGAAAATCTGTCGAAACACTTCGGAAAGGTGAAAGCTTTGAAAAGTGTCAGCATGGATGTGAGAGAAGGGGAAGTGTTCGGATTCATCGGACCGAACGGGTCAGGTAAATCTACGACTATCCGTATTCTGCTTGGCATGCTCTCCCCGACCGGAGGTGAAGCGACCGTATTCGGCATGGATGCGAAGAATCAGGCGGTCGATATTCATAAACGTATCGCATATGTACCGGGGGAAGTGAACTTATGGCCGAATCTCACCGGAGGGGAAGTCATCGATCTTCTGATGAGTTTTCATGGAGTGAAGAATGAAGGAAGAAAGAAAGAGTTGATCCGGGACTTCCAATTCGATCCCTCGAAAAAATGCCGGGCTTATTCGAAAGGAAACAGGCAGAAGGTGGCACTTATAGCTGCATTGGCTATCGAGCCTGATCTATATATTTTCGACGAGCCGACCTCGGGGCTGGACCCGCTTATGGAAAGAACCTTTCAGAAATATGTGAAGGATGCCAGAGCCGAAGGGAAAAGTGTGTTGCTTTCGAGTCATATCCTTTCCGAAGTGGAACAGCTTTGTGACAGGGTTGGAATCATCCGGGACGGAGAGATCATCGAAACGGGAAGTCTGACCGACCTGCGTCATCTTACCCGGACAAATTTATATGTGGAAACGTCCCATACTCTGGAAAATCTGGAGCAATGGGAGGGTGTGCATGCCGTCGAGCAGGAGGAGGCAGGATGGTCTTTTCAAGTGGATACGGAGAAAATGGATACGGTCATGGCTGAGTTGAGTACGTTCGGTATAAGAAAGATAGAAAGCGCCCCACCGACATTGGAAGATCTGTTTATGCGGCATTACGAAGGCTCGGGCGGAGGTGAAGAGTGATGTTCCATAACAGTGGCAAGCTGCTTTTCTTCTTAGGGAAAGCGGATCGTCTGAGGATAACTGTCTGGCTGTTTTCTCTGACGGTGATTACGATTGCCGTACCACTGGCTTTCGGAAACCTTTACCCGACGCAGGCTGAACGTGATGTAATGGCTCAGACGTTGAGCAATCCGGCGCTAACGGCTATGGTCGGCCCTGTGAATTTCGAGACCTATACGATAGGAACGATGACAGCACATGAGATGGTTTTGCTTACGGCTCTCGTTGTCGGGCTGATGAATATTCTTTTCGTCAACAGGCATACGAGAGTGGAGGAAGAAGAAGGGTTACTTGAACTCGTCCGTTCCTTACCGACTGGCAAAGGCGCGAACATGATGGCTGTATTTTTGCACATTCTTTTCATCAATCTGTTGCTTGTGCTTCTCATTTCTGTCGGCCTTGGTGTGCTCGGTATAGAAAGTATGGGATGGAACGGGTCGATGTTGTACGGGATGGTTCTCGGAGGGAGCGGGATATTCTTTGCCGGAATAACAGCCATTTCTGCGCAGCTTGCCGATAATGCCAGGACATCATTCGGGATCGCTTTCGCTGTTTTGATGATTGCGTATCTTGTCCGTGCCGTCGGCGATGTGAGTGCTGAAACTTTATCCTGGTTCTCTCCACTACATCTGTCATCCCAGGCGGAAGTTTATGGGGCGAACCATTGGTGGACGATTTTGCCGCTTTTCGGTGTAGGCATACTTTTGTTTGCAGTCGCCGGTTATATGGCGAGTCTCCGTGACCTGGATGCCGGGTTGCTTCGCTCACGGGCAGGAAAAACGACGGCTTCTTCCTTCCTCGGTACACCGACAGGACTGGCGCTTCGCCTGCAACGTACAGGTATCATCAGCTGGGGGATAGCGATGCTGCTTCTAGGGGCTTCCTATGGCTCTATTCTCGGCGATCTGGAAACATTTTTCGAAGGGAACGAAATTCTCCAGCAAATGCTGGCGGGAGAATCTTCGGCTTCGTTCACGGAACAGTTTCTGTCCTTGCTGATAGTTGTCATCGCATTGATTGCGACGATACCTGCGCTGATGTCGATGTTGAAATTGTATAAAGAAGAGAAAAGTCACCGGGTGGATCTTCTCTATGCTCATCCTTTATCACGCTTTCAATTCTTCGCAAGCCATTTATCAATTGCTGCAGTGCAGGGGCTGGTTATGTTTCTGCTGGCATTTGCAGGATTATGGATGGCGGGTGTTGCAGTGATGACCGAACCTTTCTCCTTCTTAACGATAGTCGGGGCGGGCATGGCTTATTACCCGGCGCTTCTCGTGATGGTTGGAGTGACCGTTCTTTTGATAGGGTTTTTCCCTGAAAAGTCCGGCTGGGTGTGGGCGTATTTGTTATATGCGTTCATCGTACTCTATTTCGGAGGATTATTCGAATTTCCGGAATGGATGGAATATCTTTCTCCGTTCGGGTATGTCCCCGAATTGCCGAATGAGGACATGACCTGGCTCCCGCTTATCCTCCTCAGCATGGTAGCTCTTGTAATGGTGACTATCGGATTCCGTGGGTATAAAAGGAGGGACCTGCAAGGGTAATGGTGAATTTCTTGTTTATTGTCCGGAAGAATAGGTATAATGGTACCGAGCGAAACCTTGTTCGGGAAAGGGTAGAATCAAATGGAATGGAAAGAACTTCTGGTGCAGGTGGAGGATATTCACAAGGCGACCGAAATCATCAGTACGAAGCTGAAAAAGCCTGTCATTATCGAGAATAAAAGTTTTGAGCTTGTATCCTACAGTTCCTCCTTTGAAGATTTCGATCAGACCCAGCAAAAGACGATACTTTCAAAAAAATGCCCTGTCTTCATCATCGATCGATTGAAGAAAGAAGGGATCGTCCAGCGTCTTGAACGGGCCAGTTATCCGATACGTGTGCACCCGATCGAAGATATAGGCTTCCGTCAACGGGTCGTTATCGCTGCGAAGCACATGGGGCAGACCCTCGGCTATATCTGGGTGCAGGAGTCGGAAGAATGGGTGGAAGAAGAGGACATGGATTTCCTGAGAGAAATCACCCCTTATGTCGGGAAAATGATCTACGATTTGCATAAGAAAACGAAGGAAAAAGATAATCAGAAAGATGAAGTATTATGGAATTTGCTCAATCATGAGTTCGCTACGGAGAGTCAGTTGCAGCAGGAAGCGGCCCTTGTGAAATTGACATTGCCGGAACGCTCTTCTGTAGTGACGTTTTCTGTAACGGATAGTAAGTACCTTTATATGCTCGACTACCTTGAACGGATGGTAAGGAAGCATAAACAGGAATATCGGATGTATTTCGTGAAATCCGAATACCAGCTCATCCTCCTTGTAGAAGCGGAAGCGGAAGGAGAAGCGTTGCATAAAGCTCATAAGTTCATTGAACGTGTAAAAGAAGAAGTGGGGAGAGATGACTTCTATTATTTCCTCATCGGTATCGGCAATGAGTATAAGACGATATCAAAAGTGAGGAAAAGTTTTCTCGAGGCCCTCGAAGTCATTGAAATAGCTAGTTTCCTCGGGCCGCGGCCGGAGACGATGCCGCGGGAATTTTCCAAGATGGGGACGTATCGGTACCTGGCGACCCTCTATGAAAAAAATAGTTCCGATGAGTTTTACAGTGAGGATTTGTTGAAACTGATGAAAAACGATCAGGAGAAACAGACGGATTTGTTGCGTACCCTGGAAACGTACCTGGCCAACAATACGAAAGGGAAGCAGACGGCGAGTGAGCTGTACATCCACCCGAATACGCTCAATTACCGGATCAAACAGATTCAGGAGATTACGTCCATCGATTTTCAGGATTTCAATTTGAAAGCGTATCTTTATATGGAACTGCTGCTTCTCAATAACGTTGATTCCTATTACCAAAGATATCAGAATACCAATGTATAAGCGTAGGCGTATAGTCGCTATACGCTTTTTTTGTTTAATCACTTCCATAAGGTGGAACATCCTTTATACAACCATAGGAGGATGATATCGTGATTGAACACAAAATGTATATTAACGGCGAATATATAGAGTCTGACAGTAATGAATGGATCGAAATAGAAAACCCGGCTACAGGGGAGATCATTTCCAAAACGCCGAAAGGCACGGAAGAAGATGTGAACAGAGCGGTAAGAGCCGCACGAGCAGCACAAAAAGGATGGGAACTCACCCCTAATATCGAAAGAGGTCAAATCGTCCGCCGTCTCGGTGATGAAATAGAGAGGAATCGTGATACATTCATCGACCTGCTTCAGGAAGAACAGGGGAAAGATTACGGTCTGGCCAGTGGTGAAGTAGACCTCGCCATTGATTACTTCCGTTACATGTCGGAGTGGGCTCGAAGAATCGAAGGAGAAATCGTACCGAGTGACCGGGAGAATGAAAATATCTACATTTATAAAAAGCCGATCGGGGTCATCGGTGGAATCGTACCATGGAACTTCCCGGTGTTCATTCTGGCACGCAAAGTGGCTACGGCGCTTGTAACAGGATGCACGGTCGTACTTAAACCGAGTCAGCAGACTCCGAATACAGCTGCTGAGTTTACGAAGATCATCGATAACATGGAAGATATTCCAAAAGGGGTATACAATCTGATAACAGGTACCGGTTCAGAGCTCGGGAACGCCATCGCTTCTCATAGAGATGTGGATATGGTGACCATGACCGGAAGTGTGACAGCCGGAACGAAAGTGATGGAAGCAGCTGCTCAGAATATTACGAAGGTCAATCTGGAACTCGGAGGGAAAGCTCCTGCGATTGTTACGGATCAGGCCGACATTGATATTGCAGTTGAAAGCATCGTGACATCCCGCCTTGCGAACAACGGTCAGGCGTGTACGAACGCCGAGCGTGTCTACGTACACGAGAGCAGGAAGGATGAACTTGTGCAGAAATTGAAGAAGGCTTTTGAATCGAAAAAAGTCGGCGACCCGCGCAAGGATAAAGATGCGGACGTCGGACCACTCGTCAGCAAAGACCGCCTCGAAGAAGTGGAGGGCATGGTCCAGACTGCAGTGAAAAATGGTGCAACGGTCGTGACAGGTGGTGAACGTGCGGACCTGGATACAGGTTATTTTTTCAAACCGACAATTTTGACAGATGTAACGCACGAGACGGAGATTATGACCGAAGAGATATTCGGACCTGTCATTCCGATCGCGACATATAAAACATTGGATGAAGCGATTGAAAAAGGAAATGATACAGAGTATGGCTTATCTTCATCTGTCTATACAGATGATATGAATCAGGCGATGCGTGTCGTGAATGAACTCCGTTTTGGAGAAACGTTCGTCAATCGTGAAAATTTCGAAGCTGTGCAGGGGTATCATGCCGGTATGCGTAAATCCGGACTTGGTGGTACGGACGGAAAGCATGGCATGGAAGATTTCCTTGTGACACAGGTTGTGTATATGCAATACAAAAATGACAAACAGTAAAGAAATACTCCTGCCCCCGGAAACCCGGGTGCAGGAAATTTTCTGAGGGAGGAATGACTACAATGATCATGGATAACGTGCGTATCTATCAGCCTCAAGGGGAAGAGGCGCCGGAAGAACTGTATGCTGTCGCATTTGAAGGAGATTACATACAGGCGATCTATCCGAGTCCTTATCAGGGAGAAGAACCGGTCGTCGACGGGGAAAGCAGGGTGCTCACCCCGGGTTTCAATGATTCTCATATGCATCTGCTGCGCTATGGTCTGCTGGTCAAAGAGCTGGACCTGAGAGAAGCACGGAGTTTCAAGGAAATGAAGGAAATGATCGAATCTCATTATGAAGTTCTCGAAGAAGGACAATGGATCTTCGGTAAAGGGTTCAATGATGATTTATTTGAAGATAGAGATGAGCCTTTGACTGCAAAGGATTTAGAGGAAATTCAGGTGGACGCCTTCATTTACCTCATTCATGAAGATGGTCATGAATGTGTGATCAGTGAGCGGGCCCTGGAACTTCTGGAGAAAGAAAGGGAATTCGACCGGATTCCGGAAGCGTTCAAGGAACGTGACGAATCGGGGAATTTGAATGGCCGTTTCAAAGATACAGCCGTACACTTCATCAACCACAGATTCTGGGGAAGAGAGGTTGGAGATGCTAAAGAGGCGCTGTCCGCAGCTTTTCCACATCTGCTTGCTCATGGTATTACCAGTGTCCACACAGACGACCGTAGCTTCATCGGTAGTTTTAAAAGACTTTATGAGGCGTATACGGAACTTGAACAGGAAGAGAAGCTGCCGATAGATGTCCAACTACATCATTATTCTTTCCACAAAGAAGACATCGAGGATTTCGTCGAAAACGAAGAGATGCGTACAGGAGATGGGACCGGAAAAGTTACCGTCGGAGCGATCAAAATTTTCCTCGACGGTACGCAGCGTCTCCATACTGCCTCCATGCGAAACCCTTATCCTGATGACCCGTCTAAAACTGGGCCACTCATCTATGCACAGGAAGAACTCAATGATATGGTTCGTTATGCCGCCCGTAATCAGATGCAGGTGGCAATGCACGCGATAGGGGATCGTGCCGTGGAACAGGCAGTGGAGGCGCTCGAACAGGAAGAAGCTTGCACGCCTGACCTTCGTCACCGCATCATTCATGCGCAAACATTGGCTCCTGATCTGATCAATCGGATTTCGACGAGTGGAGCTTATGTAGAAACCCAACCTTCGTTCTTGCTCGGAGAATGGGATAAAAAAGATAAATGGACGCCGAAAGAGTTAATCCCCTATTCAGACGCTTTTCAAAGTATGAAGAAGGCCGGGATCCCAATCACGCTCAGTTCTGATTTACCGATCGGTTCGATCAATCCGATGGTGACGATCGGTACGGCAGTGACCCGAAAGGATCTTGACAATCGTCCTGAAGAAGGGTGGATGCCACAGGAAAAGCTATCGGTGAACGAAGGTTTTTACGGCATGACAATCGCACCGGCTTATCTCGAATTCAAAGAACGCCGGAAAGGAAAGATAGCTCCTGGCTATCAGGCGGATTTTGTGCTGTTGGATCAACACCCTCTCGAGACGGAGCCGGAAGAGTTGAAAAATATAAAAGTGATGGAAACCTGGCATAAAGGCCAGCGGACGTATAAAGGGTAATAAAGAAGCTGCCGAACGAAATCGGCAGCTTTTTTCAATGAATTATAGTTTTACAATCGTTCTGCCTCGGACATTCCCCTGAAGGATTTCTTCGAGGACGCCGGGAACCTCTTCAAGAGTGACTTCGTTCAGAATGTCTTCCTTCAGTAGAGAAGGTTTCCATTCATCAGCAAGCTTTTCCCATACTTTCTTTCTCTCCGGCATCGGGCATGTCACGGAGTCGATTCCTAGCCAGTTTACGCCGCGTCCGATGAAAGGAAGGACAGTGGTGGAAACCTGGACACCTCCGACAAGACCGCTTGTAGAGACGGAGCCGCTGTTTTGAAGAGTACTGAGTATATACTGCAGCGTATTCCCTCCGACAGGGTCCACAGCTCCGGCCCAGCGTTTCTTGCGGGTAGGAGTTCCATCTGTATCCATGATTTCATCCCTATGGATGACAGAGGAAGCTCCCAGTTTTTTCAGATAATCGTGCTCGGAGTCTTTTCCTGTCGCAGCAGTCACACTGTACCCTTTGCCTGAGAGAATGTTTACAGCAACACTTCCGACGCCGCCGGTCGCTCCGGCCACGAGCACTTCCCCCTGCTCCGGGGGGAGACCGTTGTCTTCGAGTCTCTGTATGGACAGGGCAGCAGTGAGTCCCGCTGTGCCGAGGATCATCGCTTCTTTCAGGGTCATATTTTCCGGTAACGGTACGACCCATTCTTTCGGTACACGGGCGATCTGACTGTAGCCGCCATCGTGTCCGGTGCCGAGGTCATAGCTCGTTACGATGACTTTCTGACCCTTTTCAAAAGAAGGGTCGTCCGACTCTATGACCGTACCGGACAAATCGATTCCCGGGACGAGCGGATACTTCTGTACAATCTGATTCTGATTTCCGACAATCGCATCTTTGTAATTGATACTTGAATATGCTACTTCAATGGTGACGTCGCCTTCCGGCAGATCTTCTTCAGTCCGGGAGCGGACGTGCAATTGTTTATCGTCTTCGAGTACAAGTGCCTGGAATTCTTCCATGGGTAAGTCCTCCTTCATTGATTCTTCTGCTCATGTATCCGAAAACAATTTTTGTGAAACCTCCTCCTCAGCCTTAATCTGTTTAGGGTCTCACCGACAGAGTATAAGTTATTAGGTAAGCAAATAGCAGAAAGAGGAGCTTATGTGAAGAAAATTACAGAAGTGTTTTGGATTACATTGGCCATCACCATCGCCGCTGTTCTTCTATATACCGGAGGGCTGCAGGCGTTACAGAACGCTCTGATTATAGCCGCTCTACCGTTTTCGATAATAATGCTCCTGATGGTATACTCCTTCTACAAAGCGATACGCATAGACAGGGAAAAGATAAAACAGGAACTTCAGGATTGAAGAGTGACACAGGGGAGAACTCCCCTTGTGTTTTTTTCTTTACACGGATACATAATACTGATATCGTATTGCATTGTGTTAAAAAAATCTTAAAGGGGTTCATTATGTTAAAAGATAAACAAGGTCGCATCGATTGGCCTGTATTCGCAATCAGTGGAGGCGCGCTTCTTCTATTCGTGTTATTCGCAATTATTGATATAAGTAGTATCACGGAATTTGTGAACACAGGATTTGCATGGTCCGCGAAGTATTTTGGGGCATTTTGGCAGTTCCTGATGCTCGCTACATTTATAGTCGGGTTGTACTTGGCTTTTTCCAAATATGGAAACGTAAGAATGGGAAATCTGGATAAGCCTGAATTAGGTCTGTACAAATGGCTTTCCATCATCATGGCAACTCTCCTGGCCGGAGGAGGAGTGTTCTGGGCAGCGGCTGAACCGATCACCCACTTCCTTACAGTACCGCCATCTCAGGGTGGTATCGAAGCTGGGACAGAAGCAGCGATTGCTCCGGCACTGGCCCAGAGCTATATGCACTGGGGTTTCCTTGCCTGGGCGATTCTCGGTACCGTAAGTGCGGTAGTGATGATGTATGGTCACTATCAGAAGGGTATGCCGCTCAAACCGAGAACCCTTCTATATCCGATCTTCGGTGAAAAAATCCGTACAGGCTGGTTCGCGACAATCGTTGATGCGTTTTCTGTCATCGCTGTTGCAGCTGGTACGATTGGTCCAATCGGATTTCTTGGTACTCAGGCAAGCTATGGCCTGCAGACGATTTTTGGTATACCGGATACTTATGTATCTCAGCTTAGTGTTATTGCAGCAGTAATCTTCATTTCTACGATTTCTGCTGTCACCGGATTGTATAAAGGAATTCAAAGACTGAGTAATTTCAACGTTAGACTCGCAATGGGACTGATCGTGTTTGTTCTCATATTCGGACCGGGACTCTTCATCATTAACCAGTATCTGGCAGGGTTCGGTCATTATGTGCAGGAGTTCGTATCCATGGCGACTTATCGCGGTGACACCGAGTGGCTTAGCTGGTGGACGGTCTTCTTCTGGGGATGGTTCATCGGGTATGGACCGATGATGGCGATTCTGGTCAGTCGTATTTCGAGAGGTCGCACCATCCGCCAGATCATTCTGGCTATTTCGATTCTGGCTCCAGTCGTTTCTGCTTTCTGGTTCACCGTCCTCGGTGGTTCCGGGATTTACTTTGAACTGCAGAATCCAGGTGTGATTTCGGAGCCGTTGAACAATTCAGGAAACGCGGCTGCAATGTTTGCCATTACGGAACAATTTCCATTGGCAAGCATTATATCTCCGCTGTTTCTCGTGCTGACGATTCTATTCGTTGTCACTACAAGCGATTCGATGTCTTATACGATTGCTATGGCAGTGACGGGAGAAGGGAACCCTAAAGCATGGGTCCGTGTATTCTGGTCCGTCCTTATGGGAACCGTCGCGTCCATTCTCCTCCTTATCGGTAACGGAGGAGTAGGAGCTCTACAGAACTTCATTGTGGTCACTGCCGTACCGGTTTCGATTTTGCTTCTTCCGGTCCTTTGGCTGGGACCGCGTGTCGCGAAAGAGATGGCCATAAAACAGGGGATTATCAATAAATAACAGAAAAAAGCGTCGACCTTATTCACAAGGTCGACGCTTTTTTTGGAGATTGCTATATTATCGTTTGTTGTTGATATTCGTCTCTTCATGTGGAAGCTTGCCGCGGGTATGGAGGAAACTTCCCGAAGCTCCCTCTGGTCGTTCAAGGGGATTTTCCTTCCATGCCAGTCCCCCAGGTGTCCCCGCCTTCCGTTCCTATGATCAACAATAGGCTTTAACAGAGCTTTGGAGATTCAGCGTGTCACGTTACGAAAGTGATTTTCCGTTTCTGTTATAGGATTTCTTCAATAATTCCTGTTGGCTGTTCACGGTTCGTCCGGTCAACGCAGAGTAATTACCGAACCTGTCCTGGATTCTGGCTTTCATATCATCCTCAAGCTGCAGATCGAGAACTTCTCGTATAGACTGTTGGATTGCTGCACTGTAAACAGGGAACATCAGCTCGATTCTTCGATCCATGTTTCTCGTCATCAGATCGGCCGAAGAGAGAAAGTATTTTTCGTTTCCATTATTGAAAAAGTAATAGATCCGGCTATGTTCCAGGAATCTTCCGATGATGCTGCGGACACGGATGTTTTCACTCACTTCTGGGATCCCGGGCCTGAGGCAGCAGATGCCGCGAACGATCAGATCTATCTGCACTCCTGCCTGAGAAGCTTTGTAGAACTCTTTGATGATATTCTTTTCCGTCAGAGAGTTCATCTTGGCGATGATCCTTCCCTGACCATGCTTTTGATGAGCCTCGGTTTCTTCCTGGATATGCCTGATAAGGTCTTCCTTCAGATGCTCCGGGGCGATGGATAAATGATGGAATTGGGGATGCGTGGTCGCTCCGCTTAAATAATTGAAGAAATTGGTCGCATCTTCCCCGAAGGTGGAGTCGTTCGTAATAATCCCCATATCCGTATAAAGTTTCGCAGTCTGATCGTTGTAATTACCGGTTCCGAGATGGACGAATCTTTCGATGGAGTTCTCCTGTTTGCGTACGACAAGCGTGATTTTACTATGGGTTTTCAACGAAGGGATGCCGTAAATGACATGACATCCTGCTTCTTCAAGGACACGTGCCCATTGCACGTTATTCTCTTCATCGAAGCGTGCTTTCAACTCGACAAGAACCGTGACCTGTTTCCCGTTCTCCGCCGCCTGTTTCAGTGCCCGGATGATAGGGGAGTTACCACTGACCCGGTACAAGGTCTGTTTGATGGCCAGTACTTCCTCATCTTCCGCCGCTTCCGTTATGAAAGACACGATAGGGTCGAAAGAATCGAAAGGATGGTGAAAGAACAAGTCCCTTTTCCTGAGTGCTTCAAAAATATTCTCGCCTGCGCCCAGGTAAGCTGTTTGCTGCGGTTGGAACGGGGGATAGGCCAATTCCGGTTTTTCACTGGCCTTCTCTCTTGCGAATGCGAAAAGAAATGAGAGGTCCAGCGGTCCTTCATGATAATATACGTCCTGTTCCTGGATGGACAACTCTCTTTTCAATAGCGACAGAAGGGAAGGGGAGGGGTGCTTTTCTGTTTCCAGACGTACCGCAGCCCCATTTTCCCGGTTTTTCAGTTCTTTTTCGATTTCTTCCAGAAGATCTCTGGCGCCTTCTTCGTGAATAGTCAGGTCCGCATTCCTCGTGATTCGAAACACACTCATTGATTGAATGCTCACCCCCTCGAACAGCTTATGGGCGAAGTGTGAGATGATATCCTCGATGAAAACATAAGCTCGCTGAACGGTCGAAAAAATAAGCCGGGGAAGGAGGTCAGGTACTTTCAGAAAAGCTGTCTTCGTCTCGCCTTCGTCATTCGCTAATTCGATACCGATGTGAATCGATTTGTTGGTAAGCATGGGAAATGGACGGTGCGCATCTATAACCATAGGTGTCAGGATCGGGAAAATGAAATCATTGAAATAGGTCTCGAATTCATAGAACGAATCAGGGTTCTCGATGATAGCCCATCCATTCTCTCCGAGGTTGTCGATCAGCTGATGGTACAAACGGTACTGCTCCTGGAACAGCACGGTCATCTCTTTGGATATGAGTTCCACCTGTTCTGTGGGAGTAAGTCCCGCTTTATTGTCGGGTTTTGTGTGATTCGCCTTGATCTGATCGAGAAGTCCGGCTACACGCACCATGAAGAATTCATCCGTATTAGAGGCGAAGATAGCCGTGAACTTCAATTGTTCCAATAACGGGTTCAATGGTTCAGCCGCTTCCATCAGCACTCTCTCGTTGAAGGATATCAGGCTGAGTTCACGGTTGTTATAAAGGGATGGGTGGTCCAGATTAATTGTACTGTCATTTTTCATTTCGCATCACCTGCATTATCAAAGGTAGTGGAAGGAGATATGAATAGGGACCTTTAACGCCTTCTCCAAATGTTTTTTCTGTTTTTCGGTCTGATAGGCTTCCGGCTTGAAATCATCGGTGCAGTAACAGCGGATAGTAATGCTTTTTTCTTTTACAGTGACATTCAGGTCGGAAATGATCCGACGTTTCGTTGAATCCATGGAATACGTCAGCTTTATAATGGCGCCGAGAAGTTTCAGTTTCTTTTTCTCTGATTTCAGGAACCAATTATTATACGGACGCAGAAATTGTTTGTAGACACTTTTGCTTTTGAAAGAAGCAAGTAGCGCGAGTTTTAACCTATCTATATGCATGAGGCCGTCGATGGTCCGATTCGCCAGCAGATAGAAGGTATGTTGGGAACTCGATTCGGAATCGATATAGCTCCCGAGGTTATATACTGTGCAAGCGCGCTCGGTGATAGCCCAGTCTTTTCCGGTCAAATAAGTGGAAGCCCCCTGGTCCACAAGCGGGGTGAACAGTTTTTTCGTAAGTTCTCTCGCATAGGTCGTCTGGGAAGAAGAGAGCTCGTATTCGTTCACAAGATCTGCAATGCTGTTTTCCAATACGTTTTCATACAAATGGTTTTCTTTCGGACCGGCAAGCTGTTCGTATAGGAGGCCGTCTCTGAGTCCTTTTCTACTAAGGATGAAAGAGGAGGCATCTGTGAGACTATACAGGCAGTGAAACACCTGCATGGCAGGAAGAATGGAATCAGCCCGGTCTTTGGATAATCCTTCGATCTTCTCCCGTTCTTTTTTATCCAGGGTCGTCAGGTGTTCGGAGATATGCGCAATATCCGTATCGAACATTTCATACTGGTGAAGTCCGGCCAGTGGGTAATCTTTGAAGGTCTGGTCGATCTCCGCCATATTCCTCGCACTCCCGCCGATCCCTACGATAGGAGCATTTTTTTCTTTGATCCAGTCGAGCTGACTGAAATGTTCTTCGATGAATTCTCTTACCTTTTTCACCTGTTTCTTTGAAGGTTTATCTTCATCGAAGAATTCCATCAACGTGAGAGAACCGAACGGGAAACTGTGGGAGTGGATGAGTCTCCGGTCTTCGAAGTAAGTGATTTCTGTACTTCCGCCGCCGATATCAACGGTGAAGCCTTTTTCGACAGCGGTGGAATTCGCCACTGCGAGATATCCGTAGTATGCTTCCTGTTCTTCGGATAGGATGATCATTTCAAGACCTGTCTCCGCTTTCACTTTTTCTTTGATGTCTTCCCGGTTTTCGGCCTGACGGATTGCGGCTGTGGCGGCACAGAAGGAATGGTCGACATCATATGTATCGATGACCTTCCGGAAGCTGTTGAGAGTGTCGATAAGGATGAATTGACCTTCTCCGGTAAGGTTCAAATCTTCGTCCAGATACTTGCGGAGACGTGCGACGATTTTAACGTTTTCCACTTCCTGGATTCGTGACTCGTTCTCGTGCGCATAAATGACCAGTCTCATCGTGTTGGAACCGATATCAATGACGGCGCTGTATCGTTTCATGGGAACACCTACTCCTTTTTAACTACAGTATATCACGGAGCGGGTCTTTCTTGTCTAAAGATTCAGTAAAGAAAAAACCTCCCGGAGTTATAACCGGGAGGTGGGGACAAGCGGTAGAATCAGTTTTGACTCAGCTAGATGCACGGTCTGCGTCGTTTTTACGGAGGCATCTGAGGTGATCATCGTTTCTTCAGTATTCAGGTTTACATCATATTGAGGGAAGCTGCTTGAAGAAATACGTATTCTTAAGCTACTGCCTTCTTTGATATAGATACTCGTTGATGAAAGAGAAATCGTATACGTTTTGAAACGTTCAGAGGCGTCCCCGGTCTTAGTGCTTGTTCTGGTTATCCCATCTGTAATATAGATAGAAGTGCCATCCGGAAGAACTTCTGTGAGGACAGCGGTGAAGTCGGTATCTTTCGCTTCAGAGATTGCGGTGAGCTTCAAATTGACCGGGCCCGTCACTTCTACATCTTCCCTAAGTGGAGCAGAGGTATATAATAAATGATCCTCTCTTTTCTCTACCTTGTTCTGAGCAAGTGGACCTGTGTTCACCCCTTCAAAAAATAGGGTGCGTCCTCCCATCGTAGGCATGGGATGCGCCGGGTCATACTTGAAAGAGTCTTTTATTCTCTCTGAAGGTTTCGACCATGAGAGACTGCTATTTTTGTCCAGATAAAGAGGGGTATACTCCGTTTCCGGAAGCGGCCACCGGGAAGTCTTTTTCCATTCATTCGTTCCCATAGTGAAATAAGTGACTTCTGGCATATCAGACTCTTTTTCTTTCAACCAGTGATCGAACCACTCCAAATGAAGATCGGTAATATCTTTACTCGTCATAGAAGCATCAAGACCGAAAAAACGATCACCGAAATAGCTGGAAAAAGTCCCATGTCCCCATGGGCCGATAATGAGCTTTTGAGTGTAATTCGAGTTGGAAAGCTCTGTATAGTTGGTAATCGTTTCATCGAGGAAGCAGTCGAACCAACCCGCCATGTGAAACCCCGGTACCTTTATGAAGGGAAGCGGATTCGGCATGAATTCGGTCAGAGACCCCGTTATGTAGGATTTGAATACTTCATGTAACTCCGGATATTTTGCAGTCGGAGGCCATTCCTGCACAGGGGCATAGGTATGCCATTCGAAAATTCGTTCCAAATCCTGTTTTAATGATTTCCAGGCATCTTTATAACCGATACGATATAAAAAATCGGGGGCAACAGAATCAAGAAACCACGTTTGTGCTTTTCCAAGGTCCAGCTTCCCGGGTTTGGACGACATACCTCTTGATACGTCGTTGCCCGTAAAGGCAGGAAAAGTCGCCTTCAAAGAAGGAGGCTGCTCCTTAGCTGCATAAACTTGAGTAAATCCATAATAAGAGAGGCCGAACATCCCGACTTTTCCGTTACTGTAGGGGAGGTCAGCTGCCCATTCCACTGAATCGTAACCATCTTCCGCTTCATGGATGAATGGTTTGAATACACCTTCTGAAGCAAATCTTCCCCGGACATCCTGGATGATGACGACATAGCCGTTTTCCGCCATTTGGATCGGATCCGTGTAGCGGTGGGAATAATTCGTCAAATCTTTATTATAAGGGAGTCTGGTCAACAGAACAGGGAATCTTCCGGACTCTTTTGGACGATAGACGTTTGCGTAGAGAATCGTACCATCCCGTAAGGTGCAGGGGAGACCCCGTTCCGTGATAATTGTTTCCGTCATTGTTTCTTCCTCCTTTTAAAATCATCTTGCACGTATAGGATACGTGCAAGATGATAAGGCTACTGTCTCATATTATCGATTTTGTCCTTATTGTTTTCAATCCATTCTTTGGCGACATCCTTTTTGTCAGCACCTTCCTCGATTTTCAGAATCATCTCTTCGACGTCATCGATGGAAATGCTCCAGTTGGAGAGGAAGTTATATACATCCGGTGCTTTCTCTTCAAGGTTTTTGTTCGTCACGACATGGACAGAGGCTGATTCGAAGAACCCGTCTTCATCTTCGAGGAGCTTGATGTCGAATTTGTTGAACATCGTGTGTGGTCTCCACCCGTAAAAGACGACCGGCTTCTCTTTACTCATGTCTTTTTGTGCCTGTGCCATCATCCCGCCTTCTGAAGAAGGAACGAGTTCCATATCAAGGTCATATTCTTCGATAAGATCTCTGAGTTCCTCTGTAGCACTGGCGCCTTCTTCAATACCGTAGATTGTGTTGCCGAACTTATCTTCATTTCCTTTCAGGTCGGAAATGGTATTGACTCCTTCCACATATTCCGGTATGACTAGCCCACTTGCAGCATCATCATAACTGGTAGCCGTATCTTCTATGGAATCACTGTATTTTTCGAAATAAACCTCATGTACCGGCATCCAGGAGTCCATGTATGCATCGATGTCCCCTCCGGAAAGTCCCATGAACGTGCTGGCTACGTCTGCCTGCGTTTGTTCCACATTGTACCCCATGTCTTCGATTACGAGTTGCGCAACTTCTGTCGGAGGTACGGTACTTGTCCAAGGGGTGACACCGAGTGTGATCGTTTCTTTTTCTCCGGAAGCTTCATTTTCGGCGCTTCCTTCTTCAGTAGACCCGCATGCAGCGAGTATACTGACCATAGTAATTGTCATGAGAGTGATAAAAAGTTTTTTCATTATGTTCGTTCTCCTTTTAGAAAGTATTTATTAGGCTCTGTTATCGTTCCTAGTTGATTTTCGTTCTACGGGTGGAGTCTTGCCGCTGGCATGACGTAAACTTCCAGAAGCTTTCTACTTTCGATTCCGGTGATTTTCCGTTCATGCCATTCTAGGCAGGCGTCCCACCCTTTGTTCCTAAAATCAACAACAGGCTTTAACAGAGTCATTTATTAAGCAAAGCTATGTTGTAATACGGACGACTATGCTTTGGCTTGACCGAGCCCCTGGGTGAGGCGGTCCAGAACAATTGCCAAAACGACGATCCCAAGACCTCCGACGAGACCGAGACCTACGTTGACTCGGGAAATTGCTGAGAGGACTGTAGCTCCAAGACCGGGTGCACCGATCATGGATGCGATGACAGCCATCGACAGGGCGAGCATAATCGTCTGGTTGATACCGGCCATGATAGTCGGCACTGCCATAGGGAGCTGAACTTTGAATAACAGTTGCTTGGCGGTAGAACCGAAAGCTCTGGATGCTTCCATGACGTCTTTAGGCACCTGGTGGATACCGAGGATTGTCATACGTACGGCCGGTGGTGCAGCAAAAATGAATGTGGCGATGACCGCCGGAACTCCTCCAAGACCAAAAAGAAGGACTGCCGGAATAAGATAAACGAAACTCGGAAGGGTCTGCATAAAGTCGAGAATCGGTTTAATGACAGCTTCGGCTTTAGAATTGAGAGCTCCGAGTATGCCGACCGGAACACCTATAATCAGCGAGAACAGGGTGGAAACGATAACGACGGAGAGAGTCTGCATCGCTTCCGGCCATATGTTGACTGCTCCTATATAAAAGAACCCGAGCAGAGCGAAAAGGGCAAGCCCTCGTCCTGCAACTTTCCAGGCGACTATGGCTATCAGAATGGCGAATAATTCAGGGGGTATGAACAGAAGTATTCCTGTAACCCCGTCTACTACTCCCTGCATAAGATTGCTGAAAGAATCGAAGGTGCTGCCGAGTGTAGGTAGCAACCAACCATCAACGAATAGATTTGTCCATTGTTCTAACGGGAAATTCAAGTAATTCATGAAGCGACCACCTCATCTTTTCCAAGTACTAGTGCAGACAAAATAGAAACGCGGGAAATGATCCCTTTTAATTTTTCATCTTCGAGTACGACGATTGGATATTTAGCCTCAGCGGCGACACCTAACAAGTCATTCAACGGCGTGTCCGGGGAAGTCGTCGGTACTGCATCGATTAAAACGTCTACCATTGGTATATCTTCATTGTAAGCACGGATGGCGTCATCGATGGTCAAAAGACCCCGGAACGTTTTGTCTTTATCTGTAACGAAAATGCTTGACGCACCCACTTCCTCCATTTTTCGGATAGCCATACGTGGTCCATCTTTATAAGCAGAGAGGACTTCCGGCTTTTTCATCACCTGAGAAGCCTCTAAAATTTTGGAACGATCCACATCCTGAACGAAATTCGATACGTATTCGTTCGCCGGGTTTTCTAGAATCTCTTCAGAAGTACCGATTTGAACGATATGACCATCTTTCATAATAGCTACGCGATCCCCGAGTTTAAGAGCCTCATCGAGATCATGAGTGATAAACAGCACGGTTTTACCGAGCTTCTTCTGGAGGTGAAGGAGTTCATCTTGCATTTCTTTACGAATTAGAGGGTCTAGCGCGCTGAATGCCTCATCCATCAACAGGATGTCCGTATCGTTGGCGAGCGCCCGTGCGAGCCCGACACGCTGTTGCATACCTCCACTGAGTTCTCTCGGATAACTTTTCTCGTAGCCTTTCAAACCTACGTCTTCGATAGCTTTTTGGGCCTGTGTTTGTCTTTGTGTTTTCTCCATGTTCTGAATCTCCAGACCGTATGCCACATTGTGTAGCACTGTACGATGGGGGAAGAGGCCGAAATTTTGAAAGACCATCCCGAGTTTCTTTCTTCTCGTATCAATGAGACGTTCTTTTTTCATTTTGGTTATATCTTCTCCATCAATCAGCACTTCCCCGGCCGTAGGTTCAATCAGACGGTTCACGAGACGGATTAAAGTGGATTTTCCACTGCCGGAAAGCCCCATAATGACAAAGAACTCTCCGGGTTCTACATGAAAGGAGCTTTGATTGACCCCGACGGTCAGGCCGGTGTCTTTCAGTATTTCATCTTTGGACTGTCCCTGCTTCAGTCGCTCGATTCCTTCGAGGGGCCGGGAACCAAAGACTTTCGTCAGATTATTCACTTCTATTTTATTCGTCATAAACATTCTCCTTTGCTTCCTATTTTCGGCGGATACCTATGGTACGGCCGGACCGGGAAGGTGTTTCCAATTGTTTATGTTCCTTATATATATTCTCCAGTGTCTCTATTACGAAAGAAGGGAAAGCGTCCGGGCGGTTTGTCTCTGTATTTATGCCCATCAGCATCTGTTCACTTGTTGCAATCGTTTCGTCATCTTTATTGTTCATCGAAAAGAACACGTGCATGCGCTTTTTGTCCAAGTCGAGCAATTGAATGGTGACGTGAAGCGGGTCTCCCTGTTTTGCCTCCTGTAAATAACAGAGGTGCGTTTCCAGGGTGAAAATCGTATAGGAGTGATCGTCACGCTGTTGCTCATCAAGTCCTATATAGTCCATCCAAGCATCAACCGATTCACTGAAAATAGCAGCATAAGCTGCATCGTTCATATGACCGTTGTAGTCGACCCATTCTGCACGGACGGTTGTTTTGTGATGAAAAGCCTTCATGCGCGGACCTCCTTTTTTTCCGGCCAGTAATCTTCGACAAGATCGAGAAGCTTGACGAGGAACTCATTTCTTTTTCTCTCGAGTTCCGCTATCGATTCATCCCCCGCATGCTGCTCGCATCCAGCGATGACTTTTTCTTTCAGCTCGTCCGTCAGCTCCGGTGCTTCGAGTTTTGTCCACGGAAGTTTGAGAGCGGGTCCGAACTGTTCAAGCATATGACGCATGCCCTGATCTCCACCGGCTAAGTGGAAGGTGAGGAAGGGCCCCATTTGAGCCCAGCGAAGGCCGGCACCGTACGTAATAGCCTTGTCGACCTCTTCGGTCGTTGCAATGCCGTCATTCACGATGTGGAGAGCTTCTCTCCACAAGGCTTCCATCAGTCTGTCCGCGACATGACCTTCGATTTCTTTCTCAATGATCATCGATTTCATGCCGATATCTTCGTACAGGGTACGGGCACGATGGATAACTGGCGAATCCGTATGTTCTCCGCCGACGAGTTCTACAAGTGGAAGGAGATAAACCGGATTGAAAGGGTGGGCTACGATGATCCTTCCTGGATTCACTGCTCCCTTTTGCAGAACGCTCGGTTTAATGCCGGAGGTGCTGGATCCGATGATGGTATCTGGGTCTGCATACCGGGAAATATCTTTCAGTACTTTCTGCTTCAGTTCCGTACGTTCCGGAACGTTTTCCTGGATAAGCACACTCCCGGAAACAGTTTCTTCTATCGTCGGATAAAAAGTGACTGCTGCTGGAGAAGCGTTATCAGCGAGCCCCATTTCCTGTACCGAAGGCCAGGCTTTCGAAATGGCTTCTTTCGTTTTGGCTTCAGCTCCTTCGGCAGGATCGAATGCCTTCACTTCATATCCGTGTGCGAGAAGACGGACGATCCATCCATTTCCGATAACACCTGTGCCGATGACTGCTGCGGTTTTTTTGTTCATCAATGCTTGCCCCCCGGGATTTTCAAATTATAAGTTTCACGTGCTTCTGCCGGCGTCATGATTTCAATGTCCTGTGTCTGGGTTATATGCACCGCTTTTTCAACGAGTTGCTCATTGGTGGCTGGCACCCCTTTTTTCAGGTAAATGTTGTCTTCAAGACCGACGCGTATATTGCCGCCGAGAAGAGCTGTCTGACTCGCGACCGGCATCTGCATACGCCCGATGCCGAAGGCGGACCAGTGGGCGTTTTCAGGAAGACGGCGCTTCATGTAATTGATGGTTTCCACATCTGCATCCGCGCCCCACGGAATACCGAGACAGAACTGGAACATCGGGTCGTCATCAATCAGTCCTTCTTTGATCAGCTGGTTGGCAAAACGGACGTGCCCGGTATCAAAGCATTCCAGCTCAGGTTTGACACCACTTTCCTGTACGAGTTTCGCCTGGTCTCTGAGCCAGTCTGTAGGACTCATGTAGATCATGTTTCCGAAATTGACGGTGCCGCAGTCCAACGTACACATCTCAGGAAGCAGTTCGCCTACCGGCTGGTGACGCTCGGAAGGCGTCTGTATATCCGTGCCGTTTCCACCGGCTGCCGGGGTGGACAGGCTCGGGATGAAATCACCGCCACCTCCTGAAGTGATGTTAATGATGACGTCCGTTTCGGATTCGCGGATGCGGTCCACGATTTCTCTGTAATGGTCCACATTATGACTGACGCCTCCGGTTTTCGGGTCACGGGCATGAACGTGAGCGACAGTAGCACCTGCTTTTGCAGAGGCGATGGCCGAATCGGCGATCTCTTTCGGTGTGACCGGAACATTCTTATTTTTTTCCAATGTATCTCCAGCCCCGGTGACGGCTGCTGTGAGCATGATTTTCTTTTTCAATGTGACTCCTCCTCGTTTTCGTTGAATATTTATATACCATCCAGACGGTTTTTATCACAGAAATTAATGTACCATCCAGACGGTTTTGTTTCAACAGTGATACGAAAAAAAGAAGCTGACTATGAAAGTCAACTTCCTTAATTGGTTATAAGAACACATATAAGCTCGTATAAAGGTGTGAATATCGTGAAAAAGAAAATAACGATGGATATCTTCGTATATCTATCTGTTGATAGGTTGTGTGTCCGATTGCTCTCCGTTTTCTTTTTGAAGATTGTTCAACCAATCCATCAATCGCTCATATACTTGCTTTTTTTTATAGTCTTCAATCTGATACACATCAAAAAGCTCTGAAAGCCATATGCCATCTGTACTGAGACGAATCAGCGTGGCATCGACAGAGTCGAGTCCGTCATTTTCGATATTGTGTTGCCACTCTCTATACGCATCATGAAGCGGTTTGAGAAGTTCAGGATTTACTGCTTTGGCAGCGAGAAGGCCGGCATTCCAGTCTTTATTCGGATAACCGTGATTAAAGGTCACATTCAGGAAAGCACGTGTCCATTTTCCGGTTTCCTCCGTGTCTTCATTTACGTGGGATTGGATCTTTTCCCGGTAGTTATTTGCTAAGTGTTCGACCATGCCACTTACAAGGGCTTCTTTCGTTTTGAAATGATAGAGAAGCCCTCCTTTGCTGA
The DNA here is from genome assembly GCF_900156645.1 of Salimicrobium flavidum. Classification (GTDB taxonomy): domain Bacteria; phylum Bacillota; class Bacilli; order Bacillales; family Halobacillaceae; genus Salimicrobium; species Salimicrobium flavidum. The sequence continues at coordinate 98,278 of NZ_FTOC01000006.1, read as the reverse complement.
TACCCGCTTCTTTCGCAACGGCTTCGAGTGTCAGGTTGAATATCCCCTGATGACTCACGATCCGGGAAGCGGCATTAAGGATATCTATTTTTCTCGAATGACGAGCCATGAACGACCCTCCGTTCTGTAAAATGTCGATATTACTATACTACCCGGTTAAGAAATAAGCAAATCGTTTTTTAGTTCAACGATAAATGAAAGTCGCTTCTCGTTTGTTGTTTCCAGAGGGAGAAAGACGAGGGTCCGTTGCTGCTGATCCTCCGTTCGTGCTGTTCTCTCAGGATATCCGAGGTATCTGCACCAATAAAAACCCGCGAACCCAGAGGTCGAATCTGAGGAACACGGGTATTTGATATTCAAGAAGGCTATGAGTTATTTTTTCGTCACTTTTTTCATGAGGAAGCCGCTTTTCGGTACTGCTGGCATTTTCGTCAAGCTGTAACCAAGATCCTGCTTCGGCAACTGATAGCTCAGATGGCGGGACATATATTGGAAACTCGCTTTCAGGATTTCGAGTGTCGCCCACTCTCCGGGACAGCGGTGGTTCTTCTCATAATCTCCGCCTCCTTGCGGAATAAGGTCGAACAAGCCGCCGTTCCAGTCACGGAAACGGTCCGGATTGAATGTATCCGGGTCCTCCCAAAGACGCGGGTCATGGTTGGTTCCGTAAACATCGACGAGGACGAGCTGACCTTCCGTGAAATTGTACCCCTGCCACGTGAAATCCTTTTTCGTACGTGCAGGCAGGTAAGGGACGAAAGGATAGAAACGCCTGACTTCCTGGGCGAAATAGTACAGGTAGTCTTCGCTGTTTGCGACTTTCCCTTTTTCTTCCGGGAACTCTTCCATTGCTACGGCGCCGAATGCGATGAACTTACTGACCGCTACCGCAGGACGGATGGTATTCAACAATTCTATCGCCGCCATACGCGAGTCAAGGTGGTTCCCTTCAAGGTCCCGGTGCATAGCCATTTCAAAAATGGCCGTGCCTTTTTCCGCTTCAAGTTTACCGTTTCTTACATCAAGAATCAGGTCTTCGATCCACTTTTCGGAACGTTGTCTTGCTTTCCTGCTCTGGAGATGTTTGGGTCCGAGCGAACCGAAACCATCGATCATAAGAGCGAAATCATCAGCCCTTTTTTCGATTTCTTTTTCCTGAAGAGGAACACCAGCCCATTCACAGGCTGCCCTCATCAACAAATAGAGAGCCTCATCATAAAGCACGACTTTCCTCTTCTTCTTCCAGCGTTCTAAGGCGAGGTCCCAGTGTTTCGTTGTAATATCAAAAAGGTTATCCAATGCTTCAGGCGTCATGAGGGATAAAAACAGACGTTTTCTGTGCTCGAAAGGACTGCCGTCCATCGTCTGGATTCCATTTTCCCCGAATAATGTTTTCAGGATGAAGGCGGGCATCGCTCCGCCCCGTTTCATTTTATCGTTATCATAAAAAAGTTCCGCGCCCTTTTCTCCTCCGAGAAGCGCAGCTTTTTCTCCAAGTAATTTAGTTTCATATACGTCGAGATGCTGACTTTGGAGACGTTTTTGAGCGAAGGTGTAACCGTCTTTCAGAATACCGATGGATCGGTCGAACCCTTTATCTCTTGCGGGTTGATAAGACATGAGTCATTGCTCCTTCCTGTGTAACAGTATACACTTTATTTTATCGGTAACTTTTGATTGTTACAATTGATATTACTTGAAAGGACGGGTTTCTATGAACGTGAAAGGAATAGAGATGGATGATAAAACCAGATGCCGTCATTACCACTCAGCGGAAGATGTAGTCGCTATACGTTTTTATTGTTGCGGAGAATACTACGCATGTATAAAATGTCATGAGGAATTGGCGGGGCATGAAGTTGAAGTGTGGCCGATAGAAGAACAGGAGACCCGTGGGATTTTCTGCGGAAACTGTCAGGAAGAATTGCTTATAACATTATATAAAGCCCGTTCGCAGTGCCCGAATTGTAATCATAATTTCAACCCGGGATGCAAAGCGCATTTTCCTTACTATTTTGAATAATAGGGGAGAAAATTAATTTCTTGACGTTGAGGTTTTCCCCAACGATAATAGGGTAGATTTCTACGCAATTCTTTTAAAAAGGGGGTAGCTTTTCATGGAAGAGCACATTTCTGTTACCTCACTAATCATCGTATTAGTGGCTGCCTTTTTGACACCGATTGTACTGAAGAAGTTCAACCTTAATATTCTGCCGGTCGTAGTGGCGGAAATTATCGTCGGGTTGATTATCGGGCAAAGCGGCTTTAATCTTATAGAACCGAACGAATGGCTGGATATTCTTTCGACCCTCGGGTTCATTTTCCTCATGTTCCTAAGTGGTCTGGAAATAGATTTCTCCATTTTCAAATCAGGCAAGCGGAAGAAACTGCCGAACGGACAGCTGGAGCCGAACCGTTTCGGTATTTCTACCGTCATATTCCTGCTTATCCTAGGGTTGTCCTACTTGATTTCTCTTGCCTTGTCGCTGGCAGGTCTGGTGGATAACGCTTTCTTTATGACGCTTGTCATTTCAACGATATCGCTTGGTGTCGTCGTACCGACCCTGAAAGAGGCGGACATTATGAAGTCCGGCATCGGTCAGATCATTTTACTGGTAGCTGTAATTGCTGACCTGGTTACGATGATTCTTCTTGCGATCTTCGTCTCCTTCCAGGAAGAAGGAGGAAACATGTGGCTGTTGCTGCTGTTATTCATCGCAGGCATCGGGCTTTATTTCCTCGGGAAGTTTTTCAAGAATCAGAGCTTTTTCGAAACTCTTTCCACCGGAACTGTTCAGATCGGCACACGTGCTGTATTCACCCTGATCATGATCCTCGTAGGGCTATCTGAATCGCTCGGAGCTGAGAACATATTGGGGGCGTTCCTCGCAGGTGTGCTTGTGTCCCTTCTGTCTCCGAACAAAGAGATGGTTCAACAACTCGACTCGTTCGGGTATGGCTTTTTGATTCCTATTTTCTTTGTGATGGTAGGGGTCGAGCTCGACGTATGGGGATTGTTCAGTGATCCTACTGTATTCCTGCTCATACCTTTACTTTTCCTTGGACTTCTATTGTCGAAACTTCTTCCGGTTGTTGTGCTCAAGAAATGGTACGACTGGAGAACGATTCTCGGTTCAGGTTTCCTGCTTACTTCGACACTTTCGCTGGTGGTCGCAGCCGCGAAAATCGGGGAAAGGATAGGCGTGATCGATGGACAGATGGCTTCTTCGCTCATTCTGCTTGCGATCATAGCGTGTATTATAACTCCGATTCTTTTCAAACAGATCTTCCCGTTCGTTGAAACGACGGAAGAGAAGAAACGGTTACGGATTATCGGGGCCAATCAGATAACGATGCCTTTGACGAAGGAATTCAGTGAAGAGGGGTACGATGTATATCTCTATCATGCCCGTCCAAATCATAGCGGTGAACTTCCGGGCAACCCTGATTTCACCGTGGAGAAACTCGAAGGGTATACCATGGAAGAGTTCCAGAAATACAATGTCTTTGATACTGAAGTACTTGTGATTTCTACGAATGATGATGAACTGAATACGAATATTGCACTCGAAGCCGCAGATTGTGATATAGAGAACATCATCACTAAAGTTGAATCTCCGAATAAACAGGCGATGCTGAAGGAGAAAGGCATCAATGTATTCTCGACGATTTTCTCTTCGAGAGCAATGATGAAAGCGATGATCGCTTCGCCGCACATCGCAGAAATGTTCGCTACAAGAGAAGAAGGTCTGATGGAAGTCCCGCTTACGAACAAAGAATTCCACGGCGTACGACTGCGGGATTTCCCTTTCTTCGGAGATGCGATTATTGTTCGTATTTATAGGGGGAATGAATCGATTCTTCCTCATGGGGATACGGAACTGCAACTTGAAGACCGGCTGATTGTTACGGGGGATCACGAAAATATTTATGAACTGGAACATCTATTAGAATAGCGCTGTTAAGGACGGTCGTCGATTTCAGCACGAAGAATGGAGCCGTCCATGGTCAGCTTTCGCTCACGGGATGAAAATCAACGATGACAGAGTTTAAGAGTTAGAGCAGCTTTCGGGCTGCTCTTTTTATTTGAAAGGCTTTTTTAAAGCTGGTTGTTGATTTTAGAACGAAGGGTGGAGGACGCCTGCAGGAAGAGCATGAACGGAAAATCACCGGAATCGACCGCAGCGAAAGGCGGGAAGTTTCCGCCATGCCCGCGGCAAACTTCCACCTGAATATTTATTTTCAGGGTAGCCATTTGAAAAAACCACTGAAGTTCTGTTGGATTTCTGAACAACTAGCTGACATAATGGAAGAAGTGAATTTTGTTAGGGGAGAAACGATAAATGAAGAAAGTAATAGCAGCATTGAGCGTATTCCTAATAACTTTTGTTACTTTGACACTACTTGTCGTGATGCTCGAACCATTTCCGGATGGGATCGAAGCTTGGGATCTGGAGAATAATGATATTGAGTCCTTCTTTGCAGGTTCTTCGGAGGACGGGGAGAAGAATGGTAAAGAAAAGCCGGAGGAGGAGCCGGTGACTCTGACCTTTACAGGGGATGTGCTTTTCGAACAATCAACGGTGAACACGGTAGAAAAATTCGGTTACTCTTTCCCTTTTCAACATGTGAAGGAAACCTTCCGGAAAGATGATCTTACATTCGTCAATCTTGAAACACCGATCACCGAAAGAGGGGAAAAGGAAGAGAAACTTTATAATTTCCGCGCTGAAGCAGAAGCTTTGGATGGAATGCAGGAAGCCGGTATCGACGCTTTTTCCCTGGCGAACAACCACACGCTTGATTACAGTAGAACAGGCCTTGAAGATACTCTTCAGGCAATGGAAGGAAGAAATCTTCCTTATATAGGAGCTGGAGAGGACAAGCAAGAAGCCTATAAAGGATGGAAAACGGAGATTAAAGGGGAAACGATTCATTTCCTCGCTTTTTCCAGAGTCTTACCGGAAGTGAGCTGGTACGCCCGTGAGGATAGATCGGGTATTGCGAGCGGTTATCAGGTCGAAAGAATGGAAAGACTGATAGAGGAGGCGGAGCAGACGAGTGACCATGTAATTGTGCAGATTCATTGGGGCGATGAACGTCAGACTGAGTTCCAGCCTGAAGAAGAACAGATAGCCCATCGGATGGTAGACGCTGGAGCAGACGTGATCGTAGGTCACCACCCTCATGTAATGCAGGGTTTTGAATATTATGAAGACGGCTTTATCGCTTACTCACTCGGGAATTTTCTTTTTCCTGATTATGTGGAGAAGGAGACGGCTTATACCGGCTACTTGCAGATACGCATAAAGAATGATGACATTCAGCCGTCGTTTGTACCGATGTACATAAAAGATGATCAGGTTATCCCTGCACCAAACGAAGAGAGAGCCTTAGAGCGTTTGAGGAAAAGATCTTCGAATATTCATTTTGATCAGTATAAAATCGAAGAGGGAAGCGCAAACTGAGTCATATATGGTATAATGACAAAAAGAGATACACATCGAATATTCAATTGGGGGTGACTTCCATGTACCGTACAATTGAAGAGACAGCTCAGTATTTGGAGCTTCCGAAGGACTATGTGTATTCATGTATCGTCTCAGGTAAAATCAGAGCCGTGCATGACGGTGAACAATTTTTGGTGAACTCGGATCAGTTCACACTCTATTGGGAGCAGATGGAACAGTTCCAGGCGGAGATTCAACAGTTTCTTAGCGAACCGATTCCTGCAGACCCTGTTATCAATGATGAGGATTAGAAGCATAAGCCATCACGGCTTGTGCTTTTTTTTGTATGAATGTATTCTTGAAGTGACAAGAATATTGAAGGAGGTACATAGTATGGTAAAAGTGATTCAGACAGATAAGGCTCCTCAGGCAGTAGGACCTTATTCGCAAGCAGTGGATGCCGGAGATCTTATCTTCATTTCCGGACAAATAGGTCTTGATCCGGAAACGCAGCAGTTCGTTTCCGATAACGTAGAGGAACAGACGGATCAGGTGATGAAGAACATCGGAGCGATTTTGGAAGAAGCGGGTAAGAAATATACGGACATTGTGAAGATGGGAATATTTCTTGATTCTATGGATGACTTCCAGACGGTGAATGATATATATGCCAGTTTCCTCAGCGAGCCTTACCCTGCAAGAGCTGCTATTGAGGCAGGGAAATTGCCTAAGGGCGCGAAAATAGAAATGGAAGCTATTGTGAAAAAGTAAAAAGAGGCTGGAACAGAATTTAATTTCATGTATAAAAGCCCCGAACAAAAATTGTTCGGGGCTTTGTGCGGAGTTGATTCATGGAATGATAATTAACGAAAAACCGTCGCTTTCCACGGGAGTGGTCCTGCTTACGCCAGAACTTCTAAACGGGTGACTCCGCTTTTCTTTGTCCAGTTCCGTCCTCCAGAAGCTCATGTCCTAAGCAGCCCAATCAAAGAAAGGAAAGAACACCTTTCTTATGATCGTTCTGCTTAGGCCAGAGGCTTCTAAGCGGGAGGACTCCACTTTTCGTTGTCTAGCTGCACCATTCAGAAGCCCATAATATAAGCGGGCCGCCCCTGTTTCGAGGAAGAGTATTCGAAGCCAGTTGCGTCCGCTTATATTAAAGCTTCTAAACAAATGGTTACGCTTTTCTTTGTCCTTAATGTCGTTTATGGAGCCATAGGACGCCTGATTTTGCGAGGCGTGGGATTTTTCCGGTGAGCGGCTGATTCATCATGTTACCGAACCCGTCACTCTTACCGAGAGAACCGAGCGTGCCTTTCAATTTGATGGATCCGGGTTTTTTCGGTTCTTCCCCTCTCCATACATACTTCAGAACTTCTGCTATACGTTCTCCCTGCTCCCCTGCAAGTTGACCGCTCGGAGAAAGTTCAGAAGAAACGCAGTCGCCCAAAACGAAAATATTCGTTTTTTCCGGGATCTGATAAAATTCATTTGCAATGAGTTTTTCCTGCTCATCTTTTTTGAATGGTAATTTCCTAGCAAGATAATGAGGTCGAACCCCAGCTGTCCAAACAGTGACATCGTTCATGTAGCAAATGCCATTGTTGCAGACGCCATCTTTTTCAACATATTCAACTTTGGCGCCGTGGATGACGTTCACTTCATTCTCTTTGAACCAATCTTCCACGTGGTTTTGGATTTTTTCATCGAAGGCCTTCAGCACAGTATCCCCGCGGTCGAGCAAACGGATGTTCAAGTCGGGGCGACTTTCGCGGGTTTCAGCCGCAACCTCTATTCCGCTCAGCCCTGCTCCCACAATCGTTAAATTGCCATATGCTTTTAAGTTATTGATTTCATAACCGGCATGGCGGGCAGCTGACATTGTCTGGACACTTTCTGTGAACTGTTTGGCTCCATCTATACCATGATAATTATCTTCACAACCGAGGGCGATCACAAGCTGGTCGAAAGTCAGGGGCTCATCCCGTCCGGCAAGAAGTACGTGATCTTGCTCTACATCTATTTTCGTAACCTCATCGAATACATAAGAAATTTTTTCGTGGACCGGGAAATCGACTCGAACACTTCGGTCAGCCGTCGTCCCTGCGGCAATAGCATAATACTCCGTTTTCATGGCATGGTAGGGATTACGGTTCACCATCGTAATGTGAACATCATCCGGGATACCGTTTTCCAGGGCATCATAAAGGACTTTGAACCCACCATATCCGCCACCTAATATCAATAATTCAGTCATTTTTGTCTCACCTCAGTTGCAAATTTGCGTAAACGTTTTCTATACTCTCATTAAAGACTATCAAAAAAAAACACGAAAGACTAGATGAAATTTCAGTAAGGTGGTTTCTTTGATGAAAAGTAGGGAAACAATTATTAAAGAAGGGGGAGATAAGATGGATAAGCAAAGTAGCATCATAGAGAATTCTCTTAAAGCAATCATGGATGATGAGAACTTTTTGCCTGATTTGAAATCTCAGACGAGAGACCAGGCTTATAAATCACTGGTTTCTATTTTAACGACACCTAATCACATACATAAGTCGTTCCTTCGGGTAACGTTGGAAAACGGGACAGTAACCCGCGTTCCTGCTTTCCGCATCCAACATAATGATATCCTGGGGCCTTATAAAGGAGGGATACGGTTCCACCCGAGTGTCTCCGAGGAGGAAGTATCGAACTTCTCCAAGCTGATGACGTTGAAAAACGCTTTGCACGAGGTTCCTTTTGGAGGTGCGAAAGGCGGAGTCGTCGTAAATCCGAAGGAATATTCAGTGAAGGAATTGAATTTGATCTGCAAAAAATACGTGCAGTACTTCAATGATGTGTTAGGTCCTGATAAAGACATCCCTGCTCCGGACATGGGTTCAGGGGAAAGGGAAATGGACTGGATGATGGCTGAATTCAAGACGGTTCATCCCGGAGAACCTTACAGGAACAGTTTCACAGGAAAAAGTATCGTCAACGGCGGCTCAGAAGGGCGCAGAGAGGCTACCGGAAAAGGTGTCTATTTTTCTTTCCGGTACCTGATGCATGATTACGCGAATAAGAATGAAAAGTGGTTGACTGAAAACGACAATGTGTTTGCGGATACCGCTGTTAAGTATGCGAAGACAAAGATGAGAATGGCTATACAAGGTTTCGGTAATCTTGGTTCTGTCGCGGCTCTTGAGGCATACAAATGTAAATATTTACAGAATAAAATTGTTGCAGTCAGTGATCACAACGTAATGCTTTACAATGAAAAAGGGTTAGACATCCCTTCCATTGTGAATTACACAGAAGAAAACGGTGGAGAACTTCCGACGCAAGAAGTGGCACTGAATGATTATGATATAAACGCCAGCATTCATGAAAACGATGAACTCCTGGAACTGGACGTAGATGTTTTATTGCTTGCTGCCCTTGAAGATCAGATCCATGAAGATAATATGGAGAACATCAAAGCTGAGATCATCATCGAAGGTGCGAATAAGCCGGTCACTGAAAAAGCGGACAAATTCCTGAGTGATAAAGGTGTATTGATAATCCCTGACATCCTGGCTAACGCCGGTGGTGTAATCGTATCCTACTTTGAATGGATGCAGGGCAGAGATACACAGTTTATGGGAGAAGACCGAATCTATGAGAAATTGTTTAATAAAATGAAGTATACGATGGACACGATCCTACCACAGTTCTTCGGGGATCCTTTCCCATTACGTCAAAATTGTTATATACATGCTGTGACGAAACTATCGACTATTATGTTCAGACAAGGAAAACTATACTGAATTTCAAGGTCCGGAGCTTTTAAAGCTCCGGATTTTTGCTTTTTTCAATGATTCTTTCTAAAATGGAAGGAAACGTTTGGAAGGTGTAAGGATGAAGCGAATACATAGTGACATTGTGCAATTCAGAGGAACCCATTACGATTTCGGTTATGAGCAGGGGAGAGAGTTAAAGGATTCCCTTACAGTGGAAAATCGAAGCAAGCAGTGGGAAGTGCGTATTCCGAGGTTTAAGGTGGAAACAGAAGAAGCGAAAGAAGTGATCGAACGCTTCGCTCCTGGTATATGGGCGGAGCTTGAAGGGTTGAAAGATGCGCTTGGATGGACGATGACCCAAGTTTTAATGGAATTCGGAGGATACCGCGTGCCCTACCGGAAATCCGGGTGTTCTATTATTACTGGAGAAGGGTACATGATCAGAAATTACGATTATATGCCGAAGACGTATGAAGGAAGATTTGCGTTTTTTCAGCCTTCCGATACGGGATATGCAACTGCGGGCCCTACTCAGAGGATTACGGGAAGAATGGATGGAATGAACGAAAAGGGTCTGGTGATAGGGTATAATTTTATGAATCGCAAACGGCCGGGACCGGGATTCATTTGCTGCATGATAGGCAGGATAATTCTCGAAACGTGTCAGAACGTGGAAGAAGCGGTGGAGATGTTGAAACAAATTCCGCACCGTCATTCCTTCAGCTACACTGTTTTTGACGTCTCCGATACCTCCTATGTAGTGGAAGCATCCCCACGAGGGGTGGAATCTCGCGAGGCCCGGATGTGTACGAATCACTTCGAAAAATTGACGAAGGAAAACAGGAATCATATGGTGGATTCCAAGCGTCGCATGGAGGTCATGGAAACCACCAATATTTCCGGCGCGAAAGAAGCTTTCGAATTACTGAACAATTCAGGGGGAGGGGTCTTTTCGGACCTTTATGATCAATGGGCTGGTACCATCCATACTTCCGGGTACCTGCCTAAGGAGAAAAAAATATGGTTTTCGCTTGGAGGGGACCGGACGCCGGAAGAGTTCGGATTTAACTCGTGGCTTATAGGGGAAGGTCTTTCAAAACAGAGGATTACAGGAGTTGTGAACACTCAGGTCCCTTTTGTTCATATGGAAACAGGAGCACACTGGAGTAGGTGACAGGTATATAAAAAAGCCCGATTCTTTTCAGAAAAAGAATCGGGCTTTTTGGTGTGAATATATGCCTTGACTGACCTCAACCTGTATTTCTGAGGCCTGCGGCTACACCGCTGATTGTAAGAAGGACTTCGGTGAGCAGTTCATCATCCGGGTCCTCTGTACTGCGGAGTTCCTTGATGAGTTCAACTTGAAGGAAGTTCATAGGATCTACATAAGGATTGCGGAGACGCACGGAATCCTGAATCGTCGGTTGATGATCGAGGAGCTCCTCATCTCCGGTGATTTGCAGCAACACTTCTTTCGTGCGTTCATATTCTTCCAGAATAGTATCGAAAATCCTTTGCCCTATGGCTTCGTCCTTCACAAGTGATTTATATTCCCTTGCTGTTTGAATATCCGCTTTTGTAAGAGCCATCTGTAGATTGTCGATGGTAGAGCGGAAGAACGGCCAGTTTTCATACATTTGTTGAAGCTGTTCCAGATGTTTGTCGTCCTCGTCCCGGTAATGGACAAGTCCGGTTCCGGCGGCGAACCATGCGGGAAGCAGCTGACGACTTTGTGTCCATGCGAACACCCATGGAATAGCACGGAGGTTTTCAAACTTGGAGCTATCTTTACGTTTCATAGGGCGTGAGCCTATATTCAGCTCTCCCAGTTCATTCAATGGAGTGGCTTCATTGAAGTACGTAAGGAAATCTTTGTCCCCGAATACAAGAGACTGGTATTTTTTCAAGGATACATTTGCGATTTCTTCCATCGCCTTCTCCCATGCTTCTTCTCTGTGATATGCCTGTTCCGATTCCCTTGAGACGTTCGCCGCACCTTCAAGAAGGGTCGAGGCTCCCTGTTCAAGACTCCGATAAGCGATATCACGAAGCATGTAACGAGAAGATAATACTTCTCCCTGTTCCGTGATCTTGACACCATCTCCAAGCGTCTCCGCAGGTTGGGATAGGAGACTGCGGTGGAGAGGTCCTCCGCCACGTCCAAGTGATCCGCCACGTCCGTGGAAGAATTTCAGTCCGATATTGTAATTGTGGGCCATGTCATGTATTTCCTGTTGAGCTTTGTAAAGTCTCCAATTGGCCGTCAATGTACCTCCATCTTTACTTCCGTCGGAATACCCCAGCATGATTTCCTGGTGGTTGCCCCGTTTTTCGAGGTGTCTTTTGAATACATCCATTTCGAACAATGTTTTCAGAAGCTCGGGCCCAGCGACCAGATCATCCACTGTTTCCAGGAGTGGTGCTACATCAAGACCGCTTTCTACGCTTCCGTCTACGTGTAGACGGTAAATACCTGCTTCTTTTGCAAGAACAAGGACTTCAAGAATATCACTGGCAGCCTCGGTCATACTGATGAGATACACTTCAATGGAGCGTTCTCCGAATTCTTTGTGAGCATCACGGATCATGTGGAATACGTTCAGGATCTGCTGGGTCGTCTCTGAGTAATCTTCATTCAATAAAGAAATCGGTCTTGGGTCTTTCAGTACATTTTCGAGAGTTTTCAACTTTTCGTTCTCAGACATCGAAGCGTAATCATCCGTGATACCTACTTTTTTCAGAAGTTCAGAGACTGCTGTTTCATGCTCGCCGCTATGATTACGAACATCAAGAGTGGCCAGATGAAAACCGAAAAGCTCTACTTGACGAATAAGCTTGCGAAGACTCTTCAGTTCACGATTGGCGGGTTGATGCTGAAGGGCATTCTCCTGAATCATGGAGAGGTCTTCAAGGAACTCTTCGGAATTATTATACCCAAGCTCCGATTTCCCGACCTCGCGGAGACGTTCCTGAATGATGGCGAATTTCCGGCGATAAATTTCTTTCTCCACCCGCCAGACTTTCTTCTGAGGAATCCATGCCTCTTCTTCTTCAATTGAATTCTTCAATCGATCGGAAACGTGGATATACGAAACGGACTGACTGAAGCGTTTCATAAGGTCGGTAAGGGAGTCCTCATATTTTTTCAGAATCAAATCACGATGCTTGTTCAGCGTTTTCCAGGTCACTTCCGGTGTAACGTTCGGGTTTCCATCACGATCGCCTCCGATCCAGGAACCGAAGTGCAGGAAATTCGGAACAGACCAGTCTTCCTCCGGGTATTTCTCCTGAAGTTGATGTTCTAGTTCCTGATGAATGTCTGGTAAGACGTCGAACAGCGTATGATCGAAGTAGTACAGTCCATTTCTCACTTCATCCATTACGGTAGGTTTCCGCTCTCGAAGCTCCTGCGTTTGCCAGAGGACCGTGACTTCGTTTTGCATACTATCCATCAGTTCTTCTTTTTCTCTTTTGGTCAAACTGCCCTCATCGAGTTCTTTAAGTATGGTAGCGATACGTTTCTGGATCTCGAGCACGGTCCGTTTTGTCGCTTCCGTAGGATGTGCAGTAATGATTAATTCCAGCGATAACTTTTCAAGGGTTTCCTGAATTACATCTTTGGAATAATTGTTTTCTTTAAGGTTTTGCACCGCGCTTTCGAGAGAGAAAGGTTGGACGGAATGATCTTCCCGGAGCTGATATTCTCTGCGACGACGTATTCTATGGTTTTGTTCCGCAATATTGACTAAATGGAAATACATTGAAAAAGCCCGGATAACCTGCGAGCGCATAGGGGGTTTCAAATCGCTGATTTCCTTTTTCAATGTATCGTAAGCGGAGGATTCGGGATCGCTTCTCAGGTCCTTAGTAAGCTTTCTTATCTTTTCAACTTTGTCGAGCAACTCCTGGCCGCCCTGATGGACGAGGACATTCCCGAGCATTTCACCGAGAACCCGGATGTCTTGACGTAAAGGAGTCATATGATCATTTGATGTTTGTTGTGTACTCACAATTTCACCTTCCTGTACTTTTCTGTAGTTTCGATATGTTTTAGTGGATATTGGTTGAGAGGGAGGCTAGTAGGAAAAGCCTCGTATTTCCATAATATTATCAGAATATTTTTGACAGTCAAACGGTAAGAACCTTGAAAATATAAGAAAAATACGAAAATCCCCCGAAACCAAAAATGTATACGGGGGATTCATAAATTTATTGCGTTTTATCTTTCACTTCTTTCATCTGACCGAGGTGTCGGAGTTCATGCCACCCTATGAATTCCGCCCATTGTGCCAGGTCCATATCCCCGAAGGAAGGATGGCGGAATGAATATTGCTGCAACATTTCTTCAGATTTGTTGTGCAAAAGGAACATGGTAGCTTCTCTCGTTTTATTCAAACCATCCTTGGCTTCTTCAATGGAAGAGAACCTTCCTTTAGGCTGTAAAGCTTCAGGCGCCTCCACTTTGTGAGAACGGTTCGTTGCACGTTCGATAGGCTTTTGTTCGGAGGGTTGCTTTTCTTCGTTTTTGATGACATCATCGATTTTCTGAACTATGAATCCCTCCATTAAATAGAGGTGTTCCATTACTTCCAGGATGGACCAGGTATCCTCGGACGGTTTTTTATCAGCTTCTTCTTCAGTGACTTGATTGATGAAATCCCATACGTGTTTTCGTTTATCTTCTAATCCGTACATAAATCGACATCCTTCCTGATTTATACCTTTTAGCGAGAGTAAATGGTATAATCTCATAGTCCTAATACACGAAACTGCCTGAGCTGAAACATAAGTGGGGCAGGATTTTTTAAATTTACCCCTTTACTTTGATAATGTTTCATTGTAAGATGGGAAACAACTTAAAAAATAAATAACGAAACTTCTTATCCAGAGAGGCGGAGGGACTGGCCCTTTGAAGCCCGGCAACCATCCTGCTGATTTATATCAGTGTGAACGGTGCCAATTCCTGTAGAATGGGAAACTATTCTAGTAGATGAGAGGATCGTACGGATATTATAACGTCGACCCCCTCTTTTTTGATAAGAAGAGGGGGCTTTTGATTGTTAGGCCGTCTAAGCTCTCGAAAGAAGTGGAGTTAGAAGAAAGGATAGATGGAGGATGGCAATAGCTATTTTTGGTGCAGGATGTTTCTGGGGAGTAGAAGCATTCTTCGAAAGACTAAACGGAGTAACAGATACAACGGTCGGCTATACAGGTGGGTTTATTGAAAACCCTACGTACGAACAGGTGAGATCAGGAAGAACAGGGCATGCGGAATCGATCCGTATAACTTTCGATCCTAAAGTACTTACTTATGAAGAGCTTGTGGAGTATTTCCTGGAAGCTCATGATCCTACTTCGAGAAATCGTCAGGGAGAAGACGTCGGACATCAGTATCGTTCCGTAATCTTTCACACAAATGAAGCACAAAAGCAGCTCGCCGCTTCGAAAATCAACGAATGGGAAAGCAGAGAAATTTTCAAGCGACCTATCGTAACAGAAGTAGTTCCCGCTTCCACTTTCTATGAAGCGGAAGAATATCATCAGCAATATGTTAAAAAATATGGTGCTGCGTGTAGCGCAGTATAAAACTTCGGCCCCGGCGCCGGAGTTTTTTGTTTGTCGGTTCTTTTTTCAGAGAGGTGGTTTCTTCTTTGGTTAGTTCCAACTTCCAGAAGCTCATGTCATAAGTATCAACCTTATTTTCGGTTAAGATCGTCCGGTAAGTAAGCTTTCTACTTATGCCAGTGCTTCTAAACGGAAGTTTCCGCTTTTCTTGTGTAGCATAGGTTATTTGTTTGATATACTGTTGAAAGAAGGAGGTGGGGGTGTGTCGCTGAATGATTGGGTGCTTGGGATCATGTGTCTATTCATGGTCCTTGGTGCCGTGGATTACTACATACTGAATAAACGATTGAATCTCGGAGACCGTTTTTATGAAGCTTTTCAGATGATGGGTACCCTCGCTCTTGCAATGATCGGCGTCATTTCTTTCGCTCCGGTCATGGCTGAGGGGCTAGCCCCGGTCATTGTGCCTCTGTATGAGTGGCTGGGTGCGGATCCGGGGATGTTTCCTTCCATGCTGCTGGCTATTGATACGGGAGCATATCCGTTGGCTGAATCCTTGGCACAAAGCGAAGAAGCGGCTGTTTTTTCCTGGTCGCTTCTCGGTACGATGATGGGACCAACCGTTGTATTTACGATTCCGGTAGCACTGGCCGTTTTACATAAGCAGGATTATCCTTATTTCGCTAAAGGGATCCTGATCGGCTTTACTACTATCCCTGCCGGTTGTTTTATCGGAGGCTTTCTTGCAGGATACACGTTCGAATGGATGGTTGTTAACCTTCTTCCATCTATTGCTCTTACGATCCTCATCGCGGTTGGTCTCGGGTTGTTTGCGACGATGACTATACGTTTGTTTGCCGTGTTTGGTAAGATAGTGGAAGTTATTATTGCTATCGGACTGGTATCGATAACTATAGAGACACTACTTGGTGTTACGGTAATTGAGGGGTTGGCTCCGTTGTCTGAGGGGGCTGTGATTGTTGCTAAAATTACGGTTACGCTGGCCGGAGCATTTCCGTTGGTCGCCTTTCTCGAAAAGGTACTGCATAGACCATTCGAATCCCTGAGGCCCATTTTAAAAGTTGATAAAGTTGCGATGACCGGTATACTGGCGTCGCTTGCCCATAATATTCCTATGCTTGTCACAGTCAAGGATATGAAGCCGAGAGGCAAAGTGATCACTTCCGCGTTCGCTGTCAGTGGAGGGTTTGCACTGGGAGCACATATCGCGTTTGTCGCCGGTATAGAAAAAGATATGGTCATCCCGGTTCTTGTCGGGAAATTGAGTGCAGGATTTATCGCTGTACTTATCGCATGGCTGGTTACAAAAGGAGAGGAGGAGGAAGAAAATGAAACGCTGGTCGGATACGATTGATGTAAATGTACCGATTGAATATGTATGGAAATATTTTGATCAATCTTTGGAGCAAACGAGAAAAATCATGCCGAATATTGAAGAACATCGCCTTATCCACTCCTCCGGAGAAAGAGTGGGGAATGTGTACCGACAGGCTTATCAGGTAGGGGAGAGAAAAGAAGAGTACGAAGTCACTATTATGGAACACGAAGATGAAGATTCCCGAAAAAAACTGACGTATTCCTACACTCTGGCAGGCGTCTACGATATTCAGGCGACTTATCTGCTCGAAAAAATAGATGAATATAAAACGAGGTTCACTTATTCATCTTCCAATCGTCCGCGGAGATGGTATTTGCGGGTACTTATCCTCTTCTCCAATGATCAGGCGGTCACGAATTTTGTACGTCGGGTTAAACGGGTGGCAGAAGAAGATTACCAAAAAAGTGAAGGGTAATGATTGTACTGATACATCTATCGTTGATATGCCTTACTCCAGACGGAAAGTGTCGCAGGAACGATGGAAACTTTTCGAACCTCCCTTTCTGCGGAAAGCGATGTATTGTTCTTTTCCATCCATTTATGAATAGCCCAACACAAAAACCGAACGATCGCGTTCGGTTTTTGTGTTGGGCTATTCAGTATTATCCTATATTCATTCCTTTACTATCAGAATACGAAAATCCAAAGAAGCGCAACGGTAATGACAAGGGTGATGGCGTAGATGATGCCCAGTCTCCGGAAACTTGAATTTTTGGTGGAGTCTGTTTTGAGGCTGTCGAGTTCCTCGCTGCTGTTAGCGACTTTTTCCTGTTTTATGAGATTTCTTCCGATGGAGATCGTACCTACGAGCGCGATAATACAGATGATGATAGCAATCGTATAATAAAGTGGATACATAAACACGCCCCCTTTTTAAATGGAATCGGGTATATGCCAAACATACTATGACTGCAAGAGAAACGCAATATTTTCACATTTTTTCCACGGTTTCCATTCCTAACAGATGCAGTCCTTCTTCTAGAACTTTTGTAACTGAAAAGACGAGGGTGAGACGCTTATCAAGCTGGTCGGCTTGAAGAATTTTCGTGTGTGCATAATACTGGTTGAAATACTTCGCAAGTCTCAGTACATAACGAGCGATGATGGAAGGGTCCGACTGGAGGAAGGCTCTTTCTATTTCTTCCGGAAACGCATGAAGCTGCTTAACGACTTCCCATGCGCTGCTGTCGTCCAATTCCGTATTCAAGGAAAATTCAGCTTTATCAAGCAGGGAAATGGCTCTGGCATACGTGTATTGGATGTAAGGGCCTGTAGTCCCTTCAAAAGTGAGCATATCATCAAGGGAAAACTCGACATCATTCAGTCTGTGATGTTTCAAGTCATGGAATATCACAGCCCCCGTGCCGATTCTGTTATTTCCACCTGCGCGCTCCCCAGCTTCCTGCAGTACATCTTCGAGGAGGATCGTTCTTCCTTTTCTCGTAGACATTTTCTTTCCGTTTTGAAGCATCATACCGAATGAGATATGCTGCATAGATGAAGCCCATGGGAATCCTGCTTTTTCCAGAACTTTTTTGATCTGTTCAAAATGGAGGGTCTGTTCATTTCCGACCACATACAGACTCTTTGAAAAGCCATAGGTGCGGTATCGATCGATGGCTGCGGTGAGATCTCTTGTCGCATACGTCGTTGTTCCGTTGCTTTTCACAATAAGGCAGGGAGGCAAGTCATACTCATCCAGTCGAACAACGAGAGCTCCATCCGATTTTTCCACCATCCCTTTTTCTTCGAGTAGAGAAATGGTTTCTTCCATTTTATCGCTGTAATAAGCTTCCCCACGAGTCATGTCAAAAGAGATGCCCAACTGTTCATAAATCTCATCGAACTTCAGGAGAGACAATTCTCTGAACCATTTCCATAATGTTACGGCTTCCGTACCTCCTTTCTCGAGGCGTTTGAACCATTCACGTCCTTCTTCTATCAGGGAAGGATCGTGTTTTGATTCTTCGTGGAAACGTACGTAAATATTGGAGAGCTCCTTCAATGGAGCTTTCTGTATGGTTTCTTCATCCCCCCATTTTTTATAAGCTGCAAGAAGGTGCCCGAATTGTGTTCCGTAGTCCCCGATATAATTGATTTTTACGGAAGTGTACCCGCATTTTTCAGCAAGCAGGGCGAGGGAGTTTCCGATGATAGTGGAGCGGAGGTGCCCCATGGAGAACGGCTTGGCTATGTTCGGGGCAGATAAGTCGAGTACGACACGCTCGCCTTCCCCGAAGGAATGAGAACCATAACCTTCCTGAAGTACACGGTTCAAGACATGATTGGTCATGAAGGGCTGATCTAGAAAAATATTGACGTAGCCGTGTACAGCTTCTGTTTTTGTGAAGATGGGATGAGTGAGCTGACTACTCAGTTCTTCCGCAATTTCTTTTGGATTCCTGCGAAAATGACCAGCTAGGAAGAAGCAGGGGAAGGAAATATCTCCGTGCTGGCTATGTTTCGGGTATTCAAGTTTTTGCTGAAGGTCCTCAGGAGGGAATTCTTCTCCAAGAATATGTGCAAGCTGCAGTGCTATGATTTCTTTTTCCATTATAAAAAACTCCTTTGTTTCGTGGATGAATGAGAGAATGCCTTCTTTTTAAAGCATGTCTCTGTCATCGTTCATTTTTGATTTCACCTCTACGTGGGAAGCGTTCGCCTGAATATTTATTTCAGGGGAGCTTAAAGCATAGAAAAACCCCCACGTCTAAAGAGACGTGGGGGTTCCGCGCGGTACCACTCTTTTAGCCCTAAGGCCACTTAATCAGGATAACGGGTTCGTCCCGGCGATAGCTACTGAATATTCACTGCCGCACCTCCGAAGTCCGGTTCCTCATCTTTTCTTTACCGGGCTTTCACCATCCTCCGGCTCGCTTGGAAAGAAAAAAGGAGTACTCTCTTCATCACAGGTACTATTCTATTAAAATGAAATATAGCACAGTGCACGAAGTTAATCAACAGCTGGATTAGAAAAAAGATTTTCGGGAAAAAGAAATGAAGAGGTGATAAGCAATGGAAAAACTGACAAAACTTGAACAAGCGAGACAAATAATTGATAAGGAGAAACTGTCACTCGTTTATATTTCACAGCCCTCGTGTTCCGTTTGCCACGGACTGAAACCGCAGATCGAGGGGTTGATGGAAACATATCCCGAAGTTAAAGCGATTCATCTGGATGCTACTGAGATTCCGGAAGTTTCCGGTGAATTCCAAGTATTTACGGTACCAGTCGTTTTAGTTTACTCCGAAGGCAGAGAATTGATAAGAGAAGCTCGTTTTGTGCCTGTAGGAGAACTGGACTATCAGCTGAATAAACTGCAGAACGCGATGAATGCATAAAGAAGAGCCGCTCCATAGAGAACGGCTCTTCATTCGCATAAGTCAACTTTTTTGAGGGATCCATCCCGGTACACTCATGATTCTTGTCCACATCGGCTCAGGTATGACTACTTGTTCCTGAGCTTCCATGTCCATTTCAGTGGCTATCAGCTCTTCTTTTCCATCCTGAATTTTCACAGCCCAATCGGGATCTATGAGAAATTCGCGGCCAAGGGCCAGTAGAGGGGCGGTTTCCAATGCATGTACTGCATCCTTTTTCGTCATTATTTCACCGACACCGATGACAGGCAGACGCCCTCCGATGTTATTCTGAATCTGCTGGATCACTGGTATTTCATCATCATCCCGGATCGATGTCTGATAAAAAGCCCGCAGAGAAACGTGAAGATAATCCAGATCTTTTTCCGCTAATTCCCCGACTAACTTCAACGTATCATCAAGGGTGATGCCTGGGGTATGAGGCTCTTCCGGCGATAGACGATAGCCTACGATGAATGGTGTCTTGGCATATTCATCGACACTCTGCTTTACTGCATCAGTTAATTCCAGAGGGAAAGTCATCCGCTGCCATACGTCTCCACCCCATCTGTCTGTCCGACGGTTGGAGTGTGGAGAGAAAAATTGCTGAAGAAGATATGTGTTAGCGCCGTGGATTTCCACTCCATCAAAGCCTGCTTCAATCGCACGTCTCGTCGCTTGTTTGAAATCTTCGATCGTTCGGGTGATTTCTTCAGAGGTCATCTCCCGTGGAGTTGCTGCTCCCTCGCGTTCAGGTGGAACAGCACTTGCTGAAACCGGAGTTTCGTCCGGAAGAAGGTGAGGAGGGCACATCCGTCCTCCATGATAAATCTGAAGAATCGCTTTTGCCCCTTCGTCATGTATGACGTCGGCCAATTGTTTCAATCCCGGAATAAGCTCGTCACGGTCCACACCGATTTCACCATCGAACCCTTTCCCCTGGGCATTCACGTTAGCACATGCTGTGATGACGGCTCCTAGTCCCCGGGATCTTCTTCTATAGTATTGAAGTTCTTTTTCTGATACCTGTCCATCGTCCTCTGACAGAAAATTTGTCATCGGTGCAAGTAACAGGCGATTTTTCATCGTTACGCCCGAAGGCAATGTATATGAATCAAACATGAAATGGTTCCTCCTTTGCCAATTTATAGTCTACCACTGTAGAATGTCGGGGTCTTCTCATGTGCTTATAAAGTAATTGTTCTGCGAATCATTTGTCTTTTTTAAAGTAGTCCATGTTATGATTTCGGTAAATATCATCAGTGCTAAATTACACGGGAGGAGAGAAAGCGATGGAACCATTTATTCGGAGTGACCAGTACCATTACATCAAGCAGCAGGTTCGGCACATTGTTCAGACAAGTGCCCTTATAAACGATCAGGAGATGGTGCAGACCATACAGGATCTCGGAAAGGATAAAATGATGGAGGTTTTCCATGAACTCACTGATCTGGAGCGAAGGATACTGGAAGGGATCACGAAGCTTGAAGATCGTACCGATGCAGAAATGTATGAGGCTCGCATACTGCCACTTGTCCATCCTTTTGAAATGCCTGCAGAAGAGGAAGTCAGAGAACTTTTCCCTTATTTGACGAAAGTGAAGCCTCCATTGCTGGGAGCGAATGTCGATGAACGCGATTTGACTTATCTCAGCTGGTTTGACGCCGGATTGGACAGGAAATTCATCGTAACTTACAGAAATGGTGAACTAGTGGGGATGGAAGGGTCTTTTACGTACAGTGGTCAGAAAAACCTCTGTTCCATATGTCGGGAGCATGAACATGTCGGCTTATTCGTTACCGACGTCACAGAATATAAAAGAAGAGGGAATTATGTGTGTAAAGATAGTGTGACCTGTAACAGGAACATTACCGATCAAAGACATCTGTATAAATTTATGGATAATATGAAAAGATAGGAGTCTCCCTACCTTTTTGAAATACCTCTACGTTCACTGGCCTTTCAGAGATACGAGTTGCTTGAAAACCACATCTTTTCGCGTTTGCTGAATATCTTCAAAGCTACCAGAAACAGTCTTCATTCCATGTACTTGCCAGCCATCCTTTCCTAAAGGAATAAAATCACCGATATTTTAATAAAATAATTATAGAGAGTGGGTTACAAAGGCATGTCACAAAAATTATTCTTCAGTGTACTAGGATTGTTATTGTTAGGGGCCTGTGAATCGGCGGAGAGCAAACAGAACGATTGGTTGTATCAGTTGCAATACGCTGAACCGGATGCAATCTCTAACAGTGAATACGAGACAGTAGTAATGGACCCAACGAGGGATGGTAGTAATGCAACCCGGTACACGAACCAGGAAATCAGTTCTATACAGGAAAATGGAACTAAAGTGCTCGCTTATATTAGTATCGGTGAAGCAAGTGCTTTCAAATCATACTGGAGCGAAGAGTGGGGAGAAGAAGTGGACGGCACTCTTGAAGTATCAGAGAGCGCTCCTGACTGGTTGGGACGTGACCCCAACCCTGCCTGGCCGGAAAGTGTCAAAGTCCGATATTGGGAAGAGGAATGGTGGAGGATTATTGAAGAAGAGCTTAATCGGATTCAGGAAGCAGGGTTTGATGGCGTTTATCTCGATCTTGTAGATGCTTTCGAGTATTGGGGAGACGAGCAAACCTATCAACAGGAACTTCGACTCGCAGGAGACCCCAGCAATCGGGAAGACGCCGCGATACGAATGATGGAGCTGGTCAATCGTATGGCAGCTTATCTACGGGACACTCAAGCGGATTTTGAAGTGTTTCCACAAAATGCCGAAAGCATCCTGTTTTTTGATGATGGAGAGTATTTGGAAGCGATAAACGGGATTGGAATCGAGGATACTTGGTTCAGGGAAGATCAGGCCATTGACTCTGAAGAAATAGAAACGCGCCTCTCTTATATAAAACAGGTCCAGGATGCAGATAAACAAGTGTTGTCTGTGGACTATGTTCGAGTGGACTCTCCTAGTCAACAAGATAAAGAAAGAGTGGAGGAATACTACTTGAAATGTAGAGAACAGGGTTTTGCCTGTTTCGCTGCTTATATGGACCGGGAGCTTGATGATTTCATTCCGCGTTGAACAGTTGCGCCTTCCAGAAGCTCCTGTCCTAAGCAGTAAACTTCTTTCCGAGGGAAAGTCACCTGGAAAAGAAGTCTCCTGCTTAAGCCAAAGCTTCTAAACGGAAGGTTCCGCTTTTCTTTGTCCAGCTGCAGCGTCCAGAAATCCGTGTCATAAGTAGCTCGGCTCAGAAAAAAGCAAGGACACCTTTTGTCTGTCCGGTCTACTTATGCCAGTATTTCTTAGCGGACGCTTCCGCTTTTCTATGTTGAATTTTCCGACTTTTTTATTTATACTTAACATACCAACTGGTTAGTATGTGAGGAGGGGAAGGATTGGACTTTTCATATAATGAAAAGACGAAAGAGTATCAGGCAGCTATTCGTTCTTTTATGGAGGAGAACATTTATCCGAATGAAGATACATTCGTGAAACAATTGAACAATCAGGAAAGTCGCTGGGAGGAAGTCCCGCAGATTATTGAAGAATTGAAGAAGAAAGCTAGGTCTCAAGGGTTATGGAATCTTTTTTTACCTGACGAAGAGTCGGGAGCCGGTTTGACGAATGTCGAATATGCTCCACTATGTGAAGAGATGGGGAGATCGATGCTGGCCCCGGAGGTTTTCAACTGCAATGCTCCGGACACCGGAAACATGGAACTATTATCTATGTACGGTACGGCGGAGCAAAAAAAGAAATGGCTCGACCCTCTTCTTGCGGGAGAGACTCGTTCGTGTTTCGCGATGACGGAGCCGGAAGTCGCCTCCTCGGATGCTACGAACATCACGGCGAAGATTGAGAAGAAAGGTGAAAACTACATTATAAACGGAACGAAGTGGTGGTCGACAGGAGCCATGGATCCCAGATGTTCCTTTGCGATTTTTATGGGGAAAACGGATGAAGAAGCACCGAGACATAAACAACAATCGATGATCATTGTGCCTCTGGATGGGAAGGGAGTTACCATCAAACGTCCTTTATCTGTGTTCGGTTATGATCATGCCCCCCATGGTCATGCGGAAATCGAATTCGTAGACGTACAGGTCCCGGAGGAGAATCTGATTCTGGGCGAAGGACGGGGGTTTGAAATAGCTCAGGGAAGATTGGGGCCGGGAAGGATTCATCACTGCATGCGCCTGATCGGCGCAGCTGAACGCGCTCTTGAAGATTTATGTAAGCGCGTTCAGAATAGGGAGGCATTTCATCGTCCTTTGGCCGAGCAGGGTGTAATCAGAGAATGGATCGCCGATTCACGCGTGGAACTTGAGCAGGCCAGGCTCTTGACGCTTCAGGCAGCTTATCAGATGGATACGGAGGGTAACAAGCAGGCGAAAGCGGCTATCGCTATGATAAAAGTGACAGCCCCTTCGATGGCTCTTAAAGTGATTGACAGGGCGATACAGGCGCATGGAGCAGCTGGTGTAAGTGAGGATTTCACATTAGCGATGAATTATGCGAATGCACGAACATTGCGTCTGGCGGATGGCCCTGATGAAGTCCATAAAAGACAGATTGCGAAAATGGAACTTTCCAAATACGAGGAGGATATACATGCACGTACTTGACTTGTTTCAAATGAATGGAAAGACCGCAGTCATTACCGGTGGGGGACGAGGACTCGGGGCTCAGATGGCCGAAGGGCTTGCTGAAGCCGGAGCGAACGTGGTGTTATGCTCCCGAAAGCTCGAAACCTGTGAAGAAAAAGCATCAGAGCTTAAGGAAAGGTACGAGGTGAAGACGCTGGCGATTGCATGTGATGTCACGGATGAAGAAAGTGTGAAGGAAGTGATCGGACAAGTGGAAGAAGAGTTCGGTTCTCTCGATGTGCTGATCAATAACAGCGGTGCTACATGGGGAGCTCCTGCATTGGAAATGCCTATGGAAGCTTTCCAAAAGGTTATGAACGTCAACGTGACGGGAACGTTTTTAATGAGCAGGGAAGCGGCTAAAGTGATGCAGAGACAGCAGGCAGGAAAAATCATCAATCTTGCATCAGTAGCAGGATTTGGGGGCGCAGACCCGCAGCTTATGGATACGATCGGATACAATACGAGTAAAGGGGCTATCATCACGTTTACGAAAGATTTGGCAGTGAAGCTCGCTAAAGATAACATCCAGGTGAATGCGCTTGCTCCCGGATTTTTCCCGACAAAGATGTCGGAAGGACTTCTGTCCATGAATGGGGATTATATATTGGAGCGGACACCGATGAATCGCTTCGGGGAGGAAGGAGAATTGAAAGGAGCTGCTCTATTCCTCGCCTCAAGAGCTTCCGATTACGTGACAGGGGACATCCTCACCGTAGACGGGGGTATGCACGCTACTTGTTGAAGAAGGAGTGACCTCTAGTGAAGAGTAAGATAATAGAGACCAGTATTTCATTATTCGGTCAGCGGGGGTTCAAAGAAACATCGATCCAGGACATCGTAGATCAACTCGGACTTACGAAAGGAACATTCTATTATTATTTTAAAAATAAAGAAGAGGTTCTTGTTCAGATTCATGAACGCTTCATCGATGATTTACTGGAACAACAGAATCATATTATGGAAAGCACGTTGACCGAGAAGGAGAAAATGCATGAACTGGTGACGATGATGATCAGAAATATCCGTACGAGTGTAAATAGTGCCATGATTTTCTTTCGGGAAATGAGACATTTGAATGAAGAAAAACTATCCTATGTCAGAAAGAAACGGGACCTGTTTCAGAAGAATATCGAAAAACTCGTACAAAATGGAATAGATAGGGAAGAGTTCCGTAAAGATTTACGGGCGGATATGATTTCCTATTTCATCCTCGGAATGGCGAACTGGAGTTATTTCTGGTACGAACCTGGAGGTGAAGTCTCCGAAGGTCAGTTGGCGGATATATACACTGCCCTTTTATTACAGGGGCTGGAGAAGAAGGGATGAGAAAAGTGCATGAACACTCGATTAAAGTGAGGTTTTCGGAAACGGATCAGTTGGGGCATGTGAATAACAATAATTATTTTGTGTATATGGAAGAAGCGAGGATCCATTTCTTCGAAGCTCTGGACTTGGTCGGAGACGGAGAATGGAAATTCGTTGTGGCATCGGTGAAATGTGATTTCATTCAACAACTTTACTTCGGGCAGTCGATCACTATTAAGAGTTTTGTGACGAAAATAGGCAACTCGAGTTTTCATTTACAGCAGAATATTCATGAGGAAGGTAGTGGGAAGCTGGTGGCTGAAGGGAATTCTGTTGTCGTACAGTTTGATTTCGCTACTCAAAAGAGTGAGCCGATGTCCGAATGGATGAAGCAGCAGCTTGCTTCGTGTCAGTTTGAAACGACAGAAGGGAGATGAAGGAATGGATACACAGGAAGTGAGAACCGGAGAGGAAGTGGACAGGGGAGCAGTCGAAAATTATATAAGGGAAACGTTCAAAGATTTTCCCGGGCCTCCATTACAGATCCGCCAATTCGGGGCGGGCCACTCCAACCTCACGTATGAACTAAGCTCCGGGTCATGGGAAGCAGTACTGAGACGTCCTCCGAAAGGGCCTTTGCCTCCAAAAGCTCATGATATGGAAAGAGAATACAATGTCCTCAAGGCTATCCACCCTTTTTTTCCATTAGCTCCCGAGCCTTTGGCATTCGAGGAAGGTAAGGTGTTGGATAAACCCTTCTTCCTCATGGAGAGAAAGTACGGAATTGTCTATGACACACAGTGGCCGGAAAATATCACCCCGTCTGTCGAATTGGCGCAAGATATTTCCCGGGAAATGGTCGATCGTTTAGTGGAACTTCATTCGATTGATTACAAGGAGACGGACTTCAAACATATAGCCAGACCTGAAGGATTTATGAAAAGACAGGTGGAAGGCTGGATAAAAAGGTTCGACAAAGCACATACTTCGGATGTGGAAGAAGGAGTGGAATTGAAAGAGTGGTTGCTTGATAATATTCCAGAGGACGGGGAGAGCACAATCATTCATTATGATTATAAATTGAACAATGCCATATTTTCGAAAGAAGACCCTTCACAAATGATAGGACTGTTCGACTGGGAGATGACTACGGTCGGTGACCCTCTCGCAGATGTAGGTGCCGCTATGAGTTACTGGATGGAAGCGGGAGACCCGAAGGAGCTGAAGGAGGGACTTGGTCAACCTCCGCTTACGACTGAGAAAGGTTTTTATACCAGAGAAGAATTCATGGAGCGGTATGCCGAAAAAAGTGGGCGTGATTTGAAGGATATGAATTTTTATCTGGCGTTCGCTTACTTCAAATTGGCGGGGATCGTTCAGCAGATTTATTATAGATATAAACAGGGCCAAACGGATGACCCCCGTTTTCAGCATATGAATCATTTTGTGAACAAGCTGGTGAGTCAGGCTGCAAGGCAGGCTGGAATAAATGAAAGGCTCTATTAAATTTCGGTGTTGATATTTATAAAAAAATAGGACTTCCAATTATATTGGAGGTCCTATAATGAATAATTGTCTTATAAAACTAACGCACCCGTTAGCACAATAATTTACTTAATTTTTTCTTCTAAACCTTTGACTCTTTTTTCTAATTGTTTTGCCTTCTTTTCCGCTTCGTATGCGTTATAAAATGCTCCTAATGCAAGAGCCAATGCAACCAAAACCCAATACCAATCCATTTTATTTCCTCCTATGTTAAACATCGTAAATTTCATAATATCACATCTAAGAAATCTTCAACTAACCTGTTCAATTAGTTGAAAAGATACTATGTCGTGAACTTGGATAATCTCCACCTATTATAGGTTTCTAGATTTGGAATCAGATTTCCTTTTATCAACATTGACGTTTAACAGAGCCAAATGAAAAAGAGAAAGGGGAATAATAATGAAAGCTATACAATTCAAAGAATACGGGGAAGCGGATGTATTGAATGAAGTCGATCTTCAGACCCCGGAACCGGAAACTAATGAAGTGCTGATCGAAGTCAAAGCGATTGGCGTGAACTTCGCTGATACGGCCAGGAGAAGGGGCGAGTATGTCGTACCGACTCCACTTCCCTTCGTGCCTGGTGCGGAAGTAGCCGGTGTGGTTACGAAGAAAGGGGAAGGAGTTACTGACGTTCAGGAAGGTGAGCGTGTGGTGACGCTTGTAGAATCCGGAGGCTATAGCGAATACGTCACAGCAAGCGCGTCTTCTCTCATTCCGATTCCTGAAGGAGTTACAGATGAAGAAGCGGTGGCTCTCCTTCTGCAGGGCTT
This sequence comes from Salimicrobium flavidum, assembly GCF_900156645.1. Lineage (GTDB taxonomy): Bacteria > Bacillota > Bacilli > Bacillales > Halobacillaceae > Salimicrobium > Salimicrobium flavidum. Next base: position 70,463 of record NZ_FTOC01000006.1, on the reverse strand, counting down.
GACGGCTTACCATCTGATCAGCACGATGGGGCGTTTGGAAAAAGGGGAAACGATTCTTATTCATGCAGCTGCTGGTGGCGTAGGTGCCCTCGCAGTCCAGCTTGCCAAACATTTTCAGGCCGGAAACATAATTGCCACGGCGAGCTCCGAAGAAAAGCTTCAGTTCGCAAAAGACCTTGGAGCGGACGCTGGTGTAGATTATACAAAACCGGATTGGAAACAGGATGTCCTTGATAATAGTAACGGGAAAGGCGTGGATGTTGCTCTCGAGATGGCAGGGGGAGAAGTCTTCGAGGAGACGTTGAAGACGATGCGCGCTTTTGGACGCGTGCTCACGTACGGAGTAGCAAGTGGTGTTCCGCCTCAGCTGAATGCTGCCAGTCTGATGAATCGCAATTTGTCTGTCATCGGGTTCTTCCTCCCTCAGATTATGAAATACCCTGAACTTGTTCAGAAAAGTATGAAAGAACTGCTGACGTTAGTTCAACAGAAACAGTTGCGGCTTCATATCGGTGGAGTATATTCCCTCTCCGAAGCCCGTGATGCTCATAAGGATCTTGAAAATAGAAAAACGATGGGCAAACTGGTCCTCAAACCCTGAAAAGAGCTGCTCGCTAGCTCTTTTTTTCTGGAAACAGTCGCTGATTTTTGGAGAATGACATTTTTCGGAAAAGAATTGTTTAATCACCGATGATTCGCGGTACATAATTAATAACCGAAAAATACAAATAAGGAGGCGCATTACTATGCCGTGGAATACGCAGGATTATCCAGACTCTTTGAAGAATCTTGATACAGCCGTCAGAAAAAAAGCGATTACAATCGCCAACGCTATGCTTGACCAAGGATATAAGGAAGATAGAGCGATACCGATTGCTACGGAGCAGGCGAAAGAATGGTATGAAACTGCTTCCGATCAGGATATTAACCAGGTGAAGCAGATGACGGACCGGCAATTGGAGACTAGAGATGACAACAACCCCGAGGACAGTCGCCCGGAGCTTTTGGAAAAAGGGGAGCATGTTCTTTCTCATGAAGACGGTTGGGCGGTCAAAGCCCAGGATGCGAAACAGCCTTCAGATGTGTTTGAAAAGAAAGAAGATGCTGTACGCAGGGCGAAAGAAATAGCGGAGAACAAAGGCACGAACGTGGTTATTCATAAAGAAGACGGAACGATCCAGGAGAATACTTCTTATTAGTGACTATGGAAGACAATTAGAAAAGCGGAAGCTCTCCATGAGCTTCCGCTTTTCTAATAGATGACTGGGGAGTGTTACTCCGTGTGGAGGTTTTTGTAATCTTCATACGGAACTTCCACCGTAAAAAAGGTACCGTCGTTATCTTCTGTTGCATCAATTACCACATGCGAGGAACCGAAAATTGCTCGAAACACTTCATCACCGTTGTCGAACGGGGCATCCAGATTGAGGCCGGTAGATAAAATGGTGTGACGGTTTTCTTCGGTGAGTCCACTGATTTCCTCAAGCTCTATCATCGGCCGGACCATCCCGCCATCCGTTTCGTCCTCCGTATAATCGTAGGATAGATATATGCTCACGAGAGAGTCGGCTTCGCCGAGCATATGTGTAACGATTTCTCTCAATTCCTTGGTATCGATCAAATAGCGGACCTCCACCGGTTCCAACTGTTTTAAGTAGTCGTTCATTCAGTCCCTCTCCTTTATGAAAAAATCTTGTAAGCTTCGTGCCGGATTTTATAGTGTTGATTTTATATGTAAATTTATAAAAGAAAAGCCCTTCCCTCTATCTCTCGATAAAGGAAAAGGGAAGAAGTCTTGAAGGCTTTGGCGAAAATGTTGTAGGGGGAAGTCATTTTCCAAATTATCGCCTTCCGTACTACCTTACCCGTTACATATATTTAAAAACATGAATTATGTTCATTTATCGATAAAATTTCTGAATTTCTTTTTCCCTTTTTGGAACAAGGACGTCGAGGCCAAAAAATCAAAAGATACAGAAATGATCAAACCATGCAAAATGACTCCGAGGATGGTAAAGATGACAACGATGGCCTGTCCCCCACTAGTAACGGGATCGAAATTGGTTCTTCCGAAGAAAGTGATGGAGAGAATGGCTGCTATGAAAGCATCTGAATAGGATTCGAGCTCTTCCTCCATCCAGGTGAGAGGGATGATCAGCAGGAATATCGATATACTGATGGCTCCTGCGACAAACCCGAGGTGTTGCCTTTTCAAAAACCGTAGGAAGGGTTTTGTATAGTACTTGGTGATCGATTTCAGACGGAGCAGATGCAGAATACGTGCGACCCGGGCAAGCTGGAATACTGCGTCCAAGGGAATGGCGGCGATGACGATAAAGGGATGTTTTTTTATGAAATCCCATTTACTTTCACTTTTATAGAGACGATAGAGGAAGTCGAGAAAGAAGATCGCCCACGTTCCCCAGATAATAAAGCTGTCATATTGCATCTCCTGCCAGATCGTTGCTACGGAAAGTCCGGCTAGAAGGACCATGAATATTTCGTATGTAGTTTGTCCGGGTCTTCTTTTCCAACGATTCATATCCGGCCCTCCTTTGCGGAACAATTATAGCACGTTTCTTTACCAATCAAGAAATCATGGAAAAAGGTTTCCGGTGGAGATGATTCTTCCATCCCTTCGAACACCTATTTCTTTGAAGTATATACTATGTGGAGCGTGTCTTTAAAAGAGTAGCTTCTTTCAAAATTACAAGGACTTTCAGTACATAAAAAACTACCCTTGGGATAAGGGTAGTTTTATGCATCCATGCCGTCATGCGGTTTGATGATTCCATAAATCGTTTCGATGTATGGGAGCGTAAGTTTTTTCTCACTTGCAAGTCGCATAGCTCCGCCGTGGAGATGTTCGACTTCGAGAGGCAACCCTTTTCGACGATCCTGGTGCATAGAAGAAGTCATATGGTCTTCGAGCTTCTTCAATTGTTTGAAAGCATGGTCCACTTCTTTTTGACCGATTTTCACTCCATGCGCCACACTCAATCGTTGCATATCCTCAAGCATACGCTCAGCTATTCGAAATGTCGGAGGGGAATCACGGATTTCTCCGATAGCTGTATTCATAGCTGTCGTTATTCCGGAAAACGCTGTGATGAACATGTATTTCTTCCAGATTTCCTCAAGGATATCCGAACTCATCCGAATGTTCATTACAGCCTGGTTGCTTGCTACGGATAACTCTTCGCAAATAGCTTCTTGAGAAGGGTGAAGAGGACCGAAAACGATATCGTGGAATTCGCTGGTATGCTCCACATGGCCTTTGTCGTCAAGAGTAGCGATGATAAAGGCAAGGCCCCCGAGTACTGCTTCTTCTCCCAGTTCTTTTTCCAAAGTGGCGTAGTGTTCGACGCCGTTCAGAAGCGGGAGGACTTTTGCACCTTTCTTGACCAGGTCTTTCAGCCAGGGGAGTGCTCCTTCGATATGATAGCCTTTGACTGCAAGAACAACGAGATCCGGTTCCTCTATTTCAGAAGGGTCTGTTGCCACATTAGGGTCATTCCATTCAGTATTTTCAACAGGACTGTTGATTTTCATTCCGTGGGTCCTGAGTTGCTCAGCTCTTCCTTCACGCACGAGATTGATGACCGTGTGCCCTGCGTCATGCCATCTCGTTCCAAAATAAGCACCGATCGCGCCGGCGCCCATCATGACTATTTTCATCAGACTTCCTCCTTTCCTGTTCGTAACTGACGCTTATTTTTTGGCTGTGGACATCCCTGCATCCACAATCAAAATAATTGCGGTGATTGTGTGCATGATCCAACCGATGATAGGAATGATTCCGACAGCATTTGCAATCATACCGACTACACTACCGGAACTGAATTCGCTTTGTTTCACGGAAATGATCAGCACGATCAAGTGAAATACGAACATGAAAAGAAGCGGTTGCCAGCCTCCACTCAGGATGAATGCTCCTCCGGCAATCGGAATAGCCAAAAGAGCTTCGCATATTCCTGTAATCCATTTCAATAGAGTTGTTGCACTCATTCCGGGTACCTCCTTATTGTTTGTTGAGCGCTTCCTGAAGTTCTTTCAGAAGTTGATCGGCCCCTTGTTGACTTAACACAATACCGCCAGCATACTCTTTGTTTTCATCATCTATTTCTCCTGTGACCAAACATTCTTTGGCAGGACGGTATTTCTGTAAAATGACCTTTTCTCCATCGACGAAGACTTCCATCGGGTCATTTTCATTGATATTCAACGATCTTCTCAGTTCTTTTGGGACTACGATTCTTCCCAGGTGATCGACTTTTCTTACGATGCCTGTACTCTTCATAATCGACGCTCCTTTAATTTTACTTTAACTGATTCGTTCTTTACCTCTATTTCCTGTTACAAACCAATCTTAAACAACTTTATGCATAGAGATGAAAAAACAATACAGCAGATTATAGAGAGCGATACCCACGCCTTTTGCTAAGGGTAAATGAAAAGCACTCCAGGGCTTTAGGGCCGGGAGTGCTTCGTTTGAAAATCATCTATTCGCTTTTTGAAGTTTTTTGATCATTTTAAGGGAGCGACCGGTCCCGATAGCCACCGATTCCAGAGGGTTCGGAGCCATGTGAACGGGCACAACTATTTCATTCGATAGCCATTCCTGGAGGCCATTAAGAAGGGAGCCTCCTCCAGTAAGTACTATTCCGCGGTCGACGATATCCCCGCTCAGTTCGGGAGGGCAGCTCTCGAGCGTGGTTCGTATAGTTTCGAGTAATTGAGAGAGGATTTCTCTTAGAGCTTCTTGTACTTCCGTCGAGGATAGTTGAATCGTCTTCGGAAGCCCGGTCACCATATCCCGTCCCCTTACATCCATCGTTTTTTCTTCGTGCTCGACGGGGGCGTAGCCGATTTCCATTTTGATCATTTCCGCTGTCCGTACGCCGATTAGAATATTATAATGCTTGCGTACATAGGTTGCGATTTCTTCATCGATCATGTCTCCACCCGATCGCACGGAATTGCTGGAGACAACGCCACCGAAGGAGATGATGGCGACTTCGCTCGTTCCTCCCCCAATATCCACGATTACGTTGGCAACCGGTTCATCGACGGGGAGGTCGGCACCTATAGCTGCAGCTATAGGTTCTTCGATTAAGTGGACCTGCTTAGCTCCGTAACTTTTCACGGCATTTTCAATCGCTCTCCGTTCGACGGATGTAGAGCCTGAAGGAGTACAGACGACGACCGTAGGTTTTCTGATAGAAAGGCCGGATGATTTCCCGGCTTTTTTCAGTAAGATTTTAAGCATTTGAGTAGTCATGTCGAAGTCGGCGATGACCCCGTCTTTCAATGGTCGCACCGGAATGACATTTCGCGGTGTTTTTCCTACCATTTGTTTCGCTTCTTCCCCGACAGCAATCACGGACTTCGTGTCTGTGTTATAAGCTACGACGGAAGGTTCATTCAAAAGCATTCCCTTTGACTTGGAATAAATAAGTATATTGGCGGTACCGAGATCAATCCCGATTTCTTCGTTTGCAAACATTTGTCGTCACTCCATTGTTCGTAGTTTCTCCTAAAGCTATACTATCATTATAGTGTATTTCCGGGGGTAGTCATAGAATTTAATTGATTTTTCTTTTATAATTGAATAAAAGGTGAGGACGGGGGGATTTTCAGTGGCCGGATATTTGACGTATGACGATATACTGAAAAAAAGTGAACGATTGAATGAAGAATATGAATTGGACGTCTCGGTATTTGAAGAGGTCGTAGAGGATCTTCTTGACAGTGAAAAAGATACGGAACGTGTTGTACTTGAAGGGTTCGAAAAACTTCTGCAATCCGTAGATCAGACAATGGGAGATATGGATGCTTTCATGGAAATGAAACCGAATTGTTTTATGGGCTGTGCTTTTTGCTGCTATTTCCCTATAAGACTAAGCAAAATGGAAGCGAAGCTCTTTTTTAAATCCATCGAACACATGGACGAGGAGAGGAAAGAGGGAATATACAGTCACTGGGAAGGCTATTATCAGAAGTTCGCCGATAAAGTGGATACGGCGCTCGCGATAAATGAAGATGACCCGGAGATGAAACTGAAATACAAACAGTTGAACCTGCCATGCCCTATGCTTGATGAGGAGAACCAGCTTTGCAAAGCTTATGAAATCCGACCGGTCCCGTGTCGTACGTATGTGAACTATTCTGATCCAACAGTCTGTGCCACTCAGCATATGCCGAAAGAGACGTTCAGTTATGACTTTCTGTACACGTTTTATTTTCAGGCGATGAATGAACTTCTTCAGGCACTTTATGAAAACGGGGAAGAGCTTCCTGTCGAGTACCCCATGGATGCCTGGAGCTATGATTATCTGCCCGGTTGGATTATGCAGTACCGGCAGGGAGAGCTTGAAGTATGAAGGGGGAGACAGATGGATCTCAGTCATATCATCGAAGAGAAAATCAAGAGAGCTGTAGATCAAGGGGATTTTGATAACTTACCGGGGAAGGGAGAGCCGCTTCCAAAAGATGAATTCGCTCATCTTCCTGATGATCTCAGAAATAGTTATCGCGTACTGAAAAATGCAGGGATGCTGCCTGAAGAGATGCAGGTGAAAAAAGAGGTTGTGGAGCTCGAAGAATTGCTGGAGACGATCGTGGATACGGATGAAAAAAAGAATGTAGAGAAGAAACTTACCGAAAAACGCCTCCGCTTCCAAATGCTCATGGAAAAAAGAAAGATGTCACAGTCCCCGGCATATAGCCAATACAACAATGCCATAGCAAATAGATTTTAGCGCGAACAAGCAGGGATTCACTACTGCTTGTTTTTTTAGGTTATATTTCTGTACAGACGGGTAAATAACAACATACACAATTGTAATCTTTTTGTAATATTTATGTATAATAGATATAGATGAAGGGGAGAGACATCATGAAACGAATCATAGGGACAGCATTTGTATTATTTACAATACTACTGATAACTCCCGCATATGCCGAGAGCGATCTGCAGATTATGGAAAAGGAAAACACCGACCTCCAATGGGAGTACTTCCGGGAGGGAGGCACTCCTCAAGGGCTGATAACCAATAATAACCCGTATATCACTTATTACATTTCGGTGGATGCCGGAAGTGACGGTTCGTACTTACTTAAAATGTTCTTGAACGGGAAAGAGGTTCCCGCTTCCTATAACCCAGCTACTAATAAACTGACGTACCAGGCTGGTACATTAGAGGGCGATAATCGCGTCAAAGTCGAATTGCACAGTAACGGGAAAGTACAGGAATGGTCCTGGTCCTTCTCAGTAGACGCTACGCCAGTACGTCCGATGGCAGGCGCGGATATGGAACTCCTGCAACATATTCAACAAGAGGCGGTTACTACCATCAATGATTACAGAGAAGAACTGGATATCCCTCTTTTCACCTCTAATGATAAGTTACAGGAAATCGCTCAGGCCCATTCCAATTACCTGGTCGATCATTCGAGGGATGGCCACTTGGAGAGGAATCCGGAAAGTGAATGGTTTACGGGCTACCAGATGGGAGACCGCGCTAAGTATTTCAACTACTCCGGCTTCATCGGAGAAGGGATCGCTTTTCAGGAAGCTGATGCTGAAGGCGCTGTTAGTCGCCTGTTCGATGCTCCCTATCACCGCATGAGTCTTATCGACCCGAGGTTTCAACAGGTGGGAACAGGCTATAATAGTTCCGGAGATTTCGTAGCGAACTACGGTGGTTCAGGAGTGATTCAAAGTCCTGAGACGATCGTATATCCTTATAATGATCAAAAAAACGTGAAGTTGTCCTGGTATGCATTTGAAGTGCCGAATCCGTTGAGATTCTATGATAAAGACGCAACGTGGACAGGTTATCCGATAAGCTTCGGGTATTTCGGTTCCCCTCAAGATGAATTGGAAGTGAGGGAAGCCGGCTTGAAGGATGAGAACGGAGAAACGGTCGAAGTGTATGAAGTTCTTCCGTCCATGGAGGAAGCGGGGAACAAAACTCATGCTTTCCTGATTCCGAAAGAACCACTTACTCCCGGCATGACATATGAAGCAACGGTAGATGCTTCGGTACGATATAGTGCTTCAGAAACGACCGATGTTTCCAGAACTTGGAGTTTTACTACCGCTTCTTCTCTAGAGATCGATTCGGTTTACTTTGAAGAGCAAAACGGAAATACGTTCCTCAAAGAAGAATGGGCTTCCGGTGTAGACCCTGAAGCGGAAATCGTGCTTGAAAAAGATGGTGAAGAATACATTCGAAAAGAAGGCAGCAGCCAGACGACGTCCGCTTCACTGGAACCAGGCGATTATCAGATGACCGTGAGCAGCCCGTTGTTCGATGAGGAGAAAGTTTATAACCTTGCGATTCAAAATGACCAGAAACGGACGTATCAATATGCCAGTTCCTGGAATGTTACTGAATTCAGTCCACAGCAAGCAGAGATGACAAGGGAATCGGTGTGGAACAGCTACGGGGATTGGGAGCCGGCAGAAAAGGTCGCTTCCGCCAACAAAGAATGGACGGTAGCATTCAATCAGTCTATGAAAGATGTGGAATCTCTCAATCGTTTGATTTATGTCATCGACTCTGAAGGGAAAGAAGTTCCTGTAACTGCCGAATGGAAAGGAGAGGAGCGGAAAGAAGCGCTTATCTCTCCGAAGGAAAGCTACGAAGCGGGTGGCTATCTACTCGTTATTGAACCGATGGAAGGTGCGGAGAATAATCGTATGAAAGATGGCGTGCGAATGGCTTTCACAGTAGAATAAATCAAAAAACATCTCCTGCTTTTACCGGCAGGAGATGTTTTTATGGAATGAACCACTTTTTGGTCGGCTTCTTTGTTCATAATCCGGTGAACTCCGTAGTCCGCATCAGAGGAAAAAATGAGCGAAATCCTATGAAAGAACAGTCCATTCCGGAACTTATTAAGCGGAACGGCGCTCTTCTTTGACCACTTTCAGGAATCGTTTCGTTTCTGAAACGACTACACCTGATAGTAGAAGCAGTCCGATAAGGTTAGGGAAAGCCATGAGACCGTTCATGATGTCCGCGAATGTCCATACGGTACCGAGTTCAATGACAGCACCGATGAATACGAAAGCAACGAAGACCGCTTTATAAATACCGAGCCCTCTGTCATTCGTAAGATAACCGAAGCACTTCTCCCCGTAGTAGGACCAGCCTACAATGGTGGAAAAAGCGAAAAATATCAATCCGATGGTTACGATATAGCTTCCGAAATCCCCGAGAAAAACACTGAAAGATTCGGTAGTCAAAGCTGCACCGTCTTCACCATCCGGCCCATATTGACCTGCCATAACAATGGTGAGTCCAGTCATCGTACATACAATGATCGTGTCAATCAACACCTGGGTCATAGAAACAAGTGCCTGACGTCCCGGATAGTCTGTTCGTGCCGCGGCTGCAGCAATCGGGGCTGAACCGAGTCCGGCTTCGTTAGAGAAGACCCCACGTGCGACCCCGTATCGGATAGCTGTTCCGAGTAGTCCTCCTCCTACTGCCTGGCCAGTGAAAGCATCTGTGAAAATCGTACCAAAGGCCGGACCGACAAGTTCAAAGTTAGTAATTATAATGATTAATGCGCCAATGATGTAAAGGGTCGCCATAATAGGTACGAAAAATGCTGTAACACGACCGATACTTCTGATTCCTCCCAGTAACACGAGAGCTGCGAAAACGAGTAGAATAATACCTGTCACCCAAGTAGGGACACTGAATGTCTGGTTCATAGCGTCCGATACGGAGTTAGCCTGAACCATGTTGCCGATTCCGAAAGCGGCTATAGCGCCAAAGATGGCAAACAACACCCCGAGCCATTTCTGACCGAGTCCGCGTTCCAGATAATACATCGGCCCGCCGGACATCTCCCCGTTTTTATTTTCGACGCGGTATTTTACGGCCAGTATAGCTTCCGCATATTTAGTGGCCATACCGAATACGGCTGTGATCCACATCCAGAAGACGGCTCCCGGTCCACCGAGAACGACAGCGGTAGCAACACCCGCAATATTACCGGTCCCGATTGTGGCAGCTAATGCAGTAGTAAGCGCCTGGTAATGGGAAATATCCCCTTTCTCTCCTTTTTGTTGAGCTGCCGGAGTGAAAGCCAGCTTCAGAGCGTAGGGCAACATCCGGAACTGTAAAAAACTGAGCCGTAACGTCAAATAGACACCTGTACCAACTAGTAGTACGAGCAGTGGCCATCCCCATACGAAGCCACTGATGTTTCCGAGTACTTCATTTAATCCATCCATATGTATCCCCCTTTTGAAAAAAATGCTTACATACTAAATATTCCGAAAATTTGGTTAAAAGTCAAGGTTTTTGTGAGAAAAGATGAAGGAAGGGCGAAAATCCGTTATAATGTATGAAAAGAAGGAGCGTGGTATGATGATTCGGGTATTATTCGTATGCCTCGGGAATATTTGCAGGTCTCCGATGGCTGAAGCTATATTCCGCAGCAAGGTCGAACAAGAAGGACTTGAAGATAAAATAGAAACGGATTCTGCAGGAGTGGGTCATTGGCATATAGGATCGAGACCTCACCGGGGGACAAGGGAGATTTTGACGAAGAATAACATCGATACTGAAGGAATGATTGCAAGACAGATCAAAGAAGATGACTGGAACGAGTTCCAGTATTTGATTGCCATGGATGATAACAACATTAACGACTTGCGGGCGATCAACGAAGTGGAAGGTGTGATAGTACAGAAATTGATGGACTATGTGCAGGATGCTCCGAAGAGGGAAGTCCCTGATCCATTCTTCACTGGGGATTTTGACGAAACCTATGCACTGGTGCTTCGTGGTTGTGAACGGTTGCTTGAAGAGATCAAAAATGAACATAATCTTTGGTGAAGGCAGTTCGACTGCCTTCATTTTTTTGAAAAATTAATGCTGTTGGATTGATTGTTGGTACAGACGATTGCTATAGTGGTGAAAGTAAAAAAAAAGAAAGGTGTGTATACAGATGAAAAGAAGTCTTATGACTCTTTTTGCTATAGCCTTTGTCTTGCTTCTGGCGGCTTGTGGTACTAGCGGAGAAGAGAGCTCAGGAAGTGAAGAGCAGAGTGGAGAAAATAGCGGAGAAGAACAATCCCTGTTTGACGAATTACAGGAAGAAGGGGCCACTGTCGCGACCTCGGGTACTCTTATTGCAGCGACATATTATCCTGAAGGATCTGATGAACTGACAGGATATGATGTGGAAGTGATGAGGGAGATCGGTGAGCGTCTTGATATCGATATCACTTTTGAAGAGATCGGTGTAGACGGAATGCTCCCTGCGCTGAAGAATGGACGAGTAGACATGGTCGCGAACGATTTTGAGATTACGGAAGAGAGGAAGAGGGATTTCGCATTCAGTGAGCCCTACAAATACTCTTTCACTTCCATCATTGTTCGTGAAGATGATTTATCCGGGATAGAAACGTTTGAAGATATTCCCGGGAAAATCCACGGGGGAGGAGCTACGACTACGCACTCCCAGCTTGCTGAAGAACTTGGAGCAGAACTGAAAACATATAATAACGTTACGAATGATGTATACCTGCGTGATGTGGAGAACGGACGTACAGATTTCATCATCAACGACTATTATCTGCAGAAGCTTGCTGTAGAAGCACTGCCGGACATTGATGTCCAGATTCATCCGGACATCAAATTCAATGAAGCCAAAGTAGCAGCAGTGTTGCCAAAAGGTGCCGATGAATTGAAGCAGAAAGTCGATGAAACGATCACTGAAATGAGAGAGGATGGAACTTTGAAGGAGTTGTCCGAAAAGTTCTATAATGCTGATGTTTCCCAGCCTCCAGAAGAAAATATCCCTTCGATGGATGAGTTGGATCTGTAAGGAGAGACTCTTATGATCGGGATAGAGATAGATGAATTTGAACCGGGAAAAATGTTCAACCTGGAACGCTCGATTGAAAACCTCCCTCTCATATTAGAGGGGGTACCTTATACTTTGCTTGTGGCGCTGGCTGGGATGCTGCTAGGCCTGACGTTAGGTTTTTTCCTGGCACTGGCGAGGTCTTCGTCACAATTATGGTTGCAACTGCCTGCAAGATTTTATATATCTTTCATGCGAGGCACACCTATTCTCGTGTACCTGTTTGTCATTTATTTCGGTTTTCCGGCGGTCGGTATAGAAATCAATGCCGTTTCAGCTGCTATACTAGGGTTTGGAACGAATAGTGCAGCTTATGTAGCTGAAATAATCCGGTCCTCTCTCTCAAGCGTTGATGAAGGGCAATGGGAATCTTCCCAGGCTCTCGGTTTTTCCTATTGGAAAACGCTGCAAAGGATCATTGTGCCTCAAGCGACCAGGATCGCTATTCCGCCACTTGCCAATGTGTTCCTGGATTTATTGAAGGCTACTTCTCTTGCTGCTATGATCACGGTGCCGGAAATTTTGAATAAAGCCCAGATGGCCGCGGGAAGAACGGTCGATTTCATGACGATGTATATTACAGCAGCTCTGGTATATTGGGGACTGACACTGGTTTTCTCTGTGTTCCAAAATTACCTGGAAAAAAGATACAACAGATACATTTGAACGCCTCCGGATTTCCGGGGCGTTTTTTCTTTACATTCAAGTAAAGCTGCTATATAATCTAAATCGTAATCATTCTTATTTAGTGAAAAAAGGAGGGAAACGTATGGATCAAGAACCACTTATTGAACTCGACGGAGTTTCTTTCAAATATGATAGAGAATGGGTTGTTGAAGATGTGGATCTGACTATCCATAAAGGACAGTTCCTGGGTCTGGTCGGACCGAATGGCTCAGGGAAGTCCACTCTGATTAAACTGATGCTCGGTCTGGAGAAGCCGAATCGTGGACAAATCCGCCTCTTCGGCAAACAGGTGAAAAAGTTTAATAGGTGGCAGGAGGTCGGATTCGTTTCCCAGAAAGCGAACAGCTTCAACTCAGGATTCCCGGCAACTGTCTACGAGGTAGTACGTTCCGGGCTCGTTTCCCGTATGAATATGTTCCAGCTTTTCAAGCCTACCCATAAAGACAAAGTTTATGAAGCACTTGCTGAAGTGGAAATGAAAGAATACGCGCACTACTCTATCGGTGAACTCTCAGGTGGTCAGCAGCAGCGTGTCTTTATTGCCCGAGCCCTTGTCAGTGACCCGTCCCTGATTATTTTGGACGAGCCTACTGTCGGAGTCGACAGTGAACACGTAACCGCTTTTTATGACCTTCTTGGAAAGCTGAATAGAGAACGGAACCTCACTCTTTTGATGGTAAGTCACGATATCGGTACCATCACCAGTCATGCGACACATGTAGCCTGTATGAATAAATCCGTTCACTTCCATGGTTCCACCGAAGATTATCATCATATGGATGATGAAGATTTGAGCGGGATATACGGACATTCTGTTCAGCAGTTGACCCACAATCATGAGGTGACACATCCATGATTGAAGCCATTTTTGAATACGAGTTTTTACAGAATGCAGTGATCACCGGTCTTCTGATCGGTCTTGTTGCCCCGCTACTCGGGGTTTTTATTGTGGTAAGGCGTCTTTCTCTTATCGCAGATGCCTTGTCCCACATCACTCTTACCGGTATCGCCGCCAGTCTCCTCATTGAGAAGAGAGTTACTGCTGTGAATGACTGGAATCCCATGTATATGGGGATGGCTTTTTCAGTGGTAGGAGCGGTTTTCATCGAAAAATTGAGGAAGGTGTATAAGCACTACGAAGAACTGGCCATCCCGATCATGCTTTCAGGAGGTATCGGCCTCGGTGTCATACTTATTTCTCTTGCGGACGGTTTCAATACGGACTTATTAGGCTATCTGTTCGGCAGCGTCACTGCCGTGAGCCGGGACAATATGTGGACGGTAGTGATCATCACCACGATCGTAGTATTGATTGTGCTGGCGTTTTACAAGGAACTTTTCGTTCTTTCTTTTGATGAAGAACATGCATCTATTGCAGGCGTTAATGCCAAATCCATTCATTTCCTATTCATTGTAATGGTTGCGCTTGTTATTGCTTCCGCTATGCAGGTCGTAGGTATCCTGCTGGTGTCTGCACTTATGACCCTCCCTGTGGCTGCAGCTCTTCGAATGTCGGTAAGTTTCAAACAGACGATCGGTTTGTCCGTATTGTTCGGGGAAATTTCCGTCGTGACCGGATTGATCAGTGCCTATCAGCTTGACGTTCCTCCTGGTGGAACGATTGTCATGGCTGCCGTTGTACTGTTGTTGCTCAGTATCGTTTATAGGAAAGTCCGTCGTTCAGGGAATTGGTGGAAAGGAGAAACAATATGAATACATTCGACCTGGCCTTACAGCAACTGAAGGAAAAAGGATATAAAAAAACGAAGCAACGGGAGCGGATCATTGAGATTTTCGCTTCACATGATCAGTATGTCCCTGCAAAAAAGATCCTACAAGATATGCAGGAAGAGTTCCCTAGCGTAAGTTTTGATACCATTTACAGAAATCTTTATCTTCTATCAAGGGAGAATATGTTAGAAGCTACCGAACTGGAAGGAGAGAAACATTTCCGACTTAGTTGTGGTACAGGTCACCATCACCATCATTTCATTTGTACAGATTGCGGGAAGACGAAACTGATTGAATTCTGTCCGATGGAGAGTATGGAAGAAGATTTGAAGGGGTATGAAGTCGAAAACCATAAATTCGAGATATACGGAAAATGCCCGCAATGCGGATGATGCCTGCATTGCGGGCATCGATTTTTGAGTTGAATAGTAATCATTACGGATAAGGAGGCGCCAACATGAAAAAACCAGCAATCATTCTTTCTATATTATTGATCATCCTGCTAACAGCTTGTAGTAGCGAAGACTCTGAAGAAAGCGGGGAGGAGGAAGCTAATGGGGAGCAGACAATCTATACGACTGTTTATCCTCTTCAGTTCATGACGGAAGAAATAGCAGGTGATTCGTTACTAGTGGAATCGATATTACCTGCTGGAGCGGATGCCCACACCTATGAACCGACGACCAGAGAGATGGTGGAAATGGCCGAGGGCGAAGCTTTCATATATACGAAAGATGAATTCGAGGCTTATGCTGAGCCCATTGCAGAAACACTTAAGGAAGAGGGCGTGCCTACAATCCCTGTAGCACAAGGTCTAGAAGGTGGCTCTTTTGAAGAAGGCCATTCAGAAGGAGGAGAGGAACACGCGGAGCATGATCATTCTGTCAGTGGAGAGGATCCCCATGTCTGGCTCGATCCCATGCTTATGGTGTCCATGGCCGAAACTATCAAAGAGGAGTTAAGTGCCATGTACCCGGAAGAGGAAGGAAAGTTTGAAGAGAACACGGAAGCTTTGAAGCAAAGTCTCCAGGAACTCGATAGCCGGATGTCTGAAACGATAAAAGGGGCGGATACGAAAGAAGCTATAGTTTCCCACGCTGCTTATGGATACTGGGAAAAAGCTTATGGTCTGAAACAGATTCCTGTATCCGGTCTATCTTCAACGAATGAACCGTCCCAGAAGGAACTTGAACATGTTATTGAAACAGCTGAAGAGCACGGCCTTTCTTACGTCCTGTTTGAAAGGAATGTTTCCGAGAAATCTGCCGAGGTCGTCCAGAAGGAAATAGGAGCAGAAGCTCTATATGTGCATAACCTTGCGACTCGTTCAGAAGAAGAGATAAACCAGGGAGAGGACTATTTTGATCTCATGGAACAGAACAGGAAGGTCCTTGAAGAAGCCCTTAATAAATAGGCTACCCTGAAAATAATTATTTAGGCGGACGCTTTCCGCGGGCAATGCTTCAGCCTCCTCGTTTCCCTGCGGGGTCTTCAGCTACCCGAGTCCCCGTCGGAGTCGCCGCCTTTCTCTATATCCACCCTATCAAATTCGAATCATAACAGAGCCTGAAAATTTCATGTCTCATGGTGCAAATATCTTTGCAGGAACGTCTCTGTTAAAGCCTGTTGTCGATTTTAGGAACGGAGGGTGGGGACGCCTGCGGGAGGAGCATGAACGGAAAATCACCGAAATCGAACGTAGAGAGATTTCGGAAGTTTACGTCATGCCCGCGGCAAGCTTCCACCCGTAGAGATGGAAATCAACAAGGAACGATAACAGAGCCAATAAAAAAGGGAAGACTCGGCTCAAGCCGGGTCTTCTGCTATATTCACGTCCTTTTTAAAAAGGAAAATTAAGAAAATTACTGTGAGTAAGCCTACGATCAACAGAAAAAGAGAAACGCCAGGGAAGACGTCAAGCACGACCCCTGACAGAAACGGCCCCATGATACTTCCGATACTGAAGGCCATTCCGCACAATATATTTCCTGCAGGCAACAGTTCCTGAGGCAACAGATCAGTCATGTAAGAGATTCCAAGGGAAAACAATGAACCCACACAAAGACCGGCAAAGGCGAAGCATATGAACAGGATGACAGCGGAAGATTCGTACAGAGAAGCGATGAGGAATGCTGCAGCTCCTCCGATGAGTACTGAACGTATGACCCTTGGGCGTCCGATTTTATCACTCAATCGGCCCAGAGGAATTTGAGAAAATAGACTGGCTGCCGCGAAAGCGGGAATGATGAAGGAGACCGTCTGCACTTCGTGGCCGATACGTAGCCCATATACCGGAAAGATACCGTGCAGAGCGGCTTCCAGAAATCCGTAACAAAGCGGTCCTAGAAAGGCGATCCATCCCAATCTGCCAGCTTTGATGAACCGATTGAGGGAACTGGTACCATGAGCAGAAGCATAACCTTCTTCAGGAAATTCATTTCTCACTTTCAGCATGAACATCCAGATACATAGGCTAAGAAAGGATGACAGAAGGAAGGGGAGAAATACACTGAAGGAAAGCAGATTGGTCATGAGTGGACCCAATGTGAAACCCAAACTGAAAAATAAACCGTAATAAGCGATGCTCAAGCCACGATTATTCTTATGGGCTGTCGTCGTAATCCATGTCTGAGTCCCGAAATGCAGAATCTGATCCCCGATACCGATGGTGACCCGTAAAATGAACCAGAACCAGAGAGATTGCCAGAATGGAAAGAGGAATAAAGAAGTAATGACCAGCAGTCCCCCGAATAGAATAATCGGCTTGAAACCGAAGGAGCGAAGAGGTTTTTCGATGAAGGGGGAAGCCAGCAGAATACCTATGTATAGACCTGTGGCGTGCATACCATTCAATGAGGAGGACACACCGTTCTGTTCAAGGATGACTGCTAGTAACGGGAGGAGCATCCCTTGAGAGAAGCCTGAAATTGTGACAAGCCCGATCAATATCCAAAAGCGTTGTTTTACTGTAACCATTTCTCATTTTCCCTCCTGTAACATTCCTTTTAAAGAATAATCGAAGAAAAGGAAAGTTTGCAAGAAACCCGATTTCAAGTTAGAAATAGAGGCGAATCGGTTATACTAATAAATAAGACCCAGTTTTAACGCGAAGGAGTGATGAGAATGGAATTTTATCTTAAGGATGAAGGGATCCGTACTTCATTTGAATTCGGTCAACTTAATATTGCGAGCGATGAACACAGCGGTTTTCGCCCCTTTCAATTGATGGTGGCGTCCATCGCCGGCTGCAGTCTGAGTGTGTATCGGAAGATTCTTGATAAACAGAGATTGAAATACGAAGATATTAAATTGACAGCGGATGTGAAACGAAACAGTGATGAGGCGAATCGTATCGAAAAAATCACTCTTCATTACGTAGTGAAAGGCTATCGCCTCAACCAGGATAAGCTGGCAAAGAACCTGGAAGTGGCCAGAAAAAACTGTTCCATGGTTCAGTCCGTCCAAGATAGTATAGAGATTCAGGAAACGATCGAATGTATCGAATTGAGCTGAAGCCCTCCTGATGGGGGGCTTCAGTATGTATGTAAAGCAACACTTCGACAGAAAAGCGAGATTGTACTATCATAGACGAAGATTAAACAGGAAAAGGGGGTATATCATGACCCAACAGGAGAGACTTGACGACTTGAAATTGAAATTGGCTCAATTCGCCGATCGCGTAGATCAGCTTGATCCCGCTGAAACAGATGTGAAAGAAATCGATCAGCTAATCCAAATGCTCGATGACCTTGAAGAAAAAATGAATTGAGTATTTTCAACCTTTTCAGACATTCATTGAAAGGGTTGATTTTTTTATGGGAATTCTTTATCATGGTAAATCGTTAATGAGTTGAAAGGGGTGGAAGAAATGGCCTCAGCTGTCATTGTATCCGTACTTGTTCTGACTGTACTGAGTCTTCTCAGAGTCAATGTTATTGTAGCTATTATAGCCGCCGGTCTTACTGCCGGAGTGATGAACGGAGAATCCCTTACAGGGGCACTGGATCTGTTTATCGCAGGGATGGGGGATCAGGCGCAAGTTGCGTTAAGTTATATCCTGCTCGGGGCATTTGCAGCCGCGATCAGCTTTTCCGGGATTACCACACTTCTCGTTCAGACCTTGCTTAGGGTGTTGAAAGATAAAAAAATATGGCTCGTGTTCATCATAGCGGCCGTAGCGAGTCTTTCGCAAAACGTGGTACCTGTCCATATCGCATTTATACCTATTCTGATACCACCACTTTTGCATATGTTCGATCAGATGAAGCTGGACCGAAGAGCGGTTGCTGCGGCCCTAACATTCGGATTGAAAGCTCCTTATGTGACGATTCCGCTCGGATTCGGGCTGATTTTTCATCAGACCATCCAGGATGCTATGGCATCCAATGGGGTAGAGGCATCTATCGGGACCATCGCCCAGTCTCTATTGATTCCCGGACTCGGTATGGTTGTCGGGCTACTCATCGCTGTTCTTATTACTTACAAAAAGCCGAAAGAACCGCGTGCTTCTGATGGCACAGGGCTTTCTTCCATCCCTGTGGGAGAGAAAATGGCTTTCCGGAAGCAGCATGGATTTACGATAATCGCCATTTTAGTGACGTTGATCATTCAGGCGATCTGGGGGAATCTCATCTTCGCGGCCCTGGCCGGGTTGATCATCATGTTCATCTTCCGCGTTGTACCTTTCCTTCACGGGGACAGGACGATGGGAGAAGGAATAAGCATGATGGGTTTCATCGCTTTCGTTATGCTCACAGCTGCCGGTTTCGCGAATGTGCTGACAGAAACTGCTTCGGTCGAAGCCTTGGTGGAGGCCAGTTCTGGTATGATCGGGGATAATAAAGCCGTCATTTCCCTTGTTCTGCTTCTGGTCGGTCTCGTCGTCACAATCGGCATCGGTTCTTCCTTCGCAACCGTTCCGATCCTCGCGGCGTTGTTCGTGCCTATATGTCTCGCAGCCGGCTATTCTCCGATGGCTATTGCTACGTTGATCGGTACAGCCGGAGCCCTGGGAGATGCGGGTTCTCCAGCCTCCGACAGTACACTTGGTCCGACGTCTGGACTCAATGCGGATGGACGGCACAACCACATCTGGGATACTTGTGTGCCCACATTCTTACACTACAATATACCATTGATCATTTTCGGATGGGCGGCAAGCCTACTGTTCTGATCGATAGGATTTAAAATCAAGCCTCACTTTTTATGCAAAAGTGGGGCTTTTCATTATTACCTGTGCTCAAATACTGTTTTGTTGCGGCCTATTCGTTTAAAGTGGAGAGACACAGGAGGGATGAAACATGTGGACGGAGAAAGTTGAGTTGCCATTTCGTTATGATTTTTCATTTGTACTGAAACGATTGGAAGAGGACCCGTTGATCCATCTGCATATGGAGGAAGAGTGGGTGGACGTACCACTCGTGATGGAGGACGAAAGCCGGGAAGTGGCCCGGGTGGAGTCTATTGGGACGATTGAAACTCCAGCATTCCTTATTACAGGGGAAACAGAGAAAGAAACGGTTCTCAGCAAGATCCATGACATATTTATATGGAATTTTAATATGGACAGAATTGAGGAACATTTTAAAGGTTCTTCGCTGGAGAATCTTCAAAACGAATTCCCGGCGACTCCTGTAGTGAAAAGCTTCCATCTTTATGATGCGCTCATGCGTGTCATTATCCACCAGCAGTTGAATATGGCTTTCGCTTACCGGTTGAGTACCCGGTTCGTGGAGAATTTCGGTGAACAGTGGAAGGGAGTATGGTTTTATCCTTCTCCTAAAACGGTCGCTTCATTATCTTATGAAGATTTGACTGCTCTTCAATTCAGCCGGAGAAAAGCGGAATATGTGATTGATACTTCCCGGAAGATAGCGAATGGAGAGTTGGATTTGTATGAATTCACTTCTTTATCTGAAGAGGAAACGATCGACCGTTTGACTGAAATCAGAGGAATAGGAAAGTGGACAGCTCAGAACTGGCAGGTGACAGGCCTTGGACGAGCTGATCTTTTTCCGGAAGCGGATGTAGGAATACAAAATGCGTGGAAGCATTATTTCGGTTTGGAAGCAAAGCCCGCTCGTTCCGAAATGATCGAGGAAAGTCGGGAATGGGCCCCATACCGGAGCTACGCTACGCTTTTACTATGGAGAAGCCTTATGCAAGAATGAATACCATTCGGCTATTCTGAACCTGTTGAATTTTCAGAAGGTTTCCACTGTATCCGTTTACTTTCGGGAGTTGATTTGAAGCTGTTTACAAAGGTATGAAACCCCGTTATAATCCGTCTTTGTGATGTAAAAATAAAACGGATGAAACGAGGGGGTTATTCCATGTGGAAACAAATCAAAAGCTTTTTGTTGATAAATTTAGGTGTTTTGTTTGTGGCTGCCAACGTGACTTACTTCTTGTCGCCGAATGACTTGGCTACCGGTGGTGTAAGTGGTCTGTCCATTGTCATGAATACTGTCTTCCCTGGATTATCTCTCGGACTGATCATGATTATATTCAATATTCTCCTATTTATCGTCGGCTTCATCTTTCTGGGTTTTCAATTCGGAGCAAAAACGATTTATGCAAGTTTCGCTTTATCTTTCATGGTATGGGGACTTGAGACATATTTCCCTATCCAGGAAGCGATGAGTGAGGATATTCTGATTCAACTGATTATCGGGCAGATCATTGCCGCTTCAGGTATGGCTGTCGTCTTCCATCAAGGAGCGTCCACAGGCGGAACCGATATCATAGCCATGATTCTCAATAAATACTTCTCTGTGGAGGTAGGCAAAGGTGTATTGATCTCTGATATCGCTATTGCGACCTCCTCTGTATTTGTATTCGGTCCTGCCGTAGGTATGTATGCTTTCTTCGGTGTAATTTTGAACGGGCTTGTCATCGATTATGCTCTTGAACAGTTCGAAGATAATAAAGAAGTTGTCATCATCAGTGAAGAAAGTGATGAAGTGCGCAGTTACATCGTGGAGAAGCTCGGTCGTGGAGCCACTATCCATCATGCCAAAGGGGCTTTTAACAGAGAAGATAAAGAAGTGATCACCACGGTGTTAAGCAGGAAGGAATATACGAGATTGAAAAAGTATATAACGGCTATCGACGAACATGCTTTTATCACTGTCCATAAAATGAATGAAATTCTTGGAGAGAACTTTAAACGATTAACCTCCTGAGAAAAAGCCCCGAGCTCTGATGCCCGGGGTTTTGTAATTATTGTGGAAATTTTTTAAGAGGAAATATATTGAACCCTCTTCAATCATATTTCAAAAAATCTGAATTTTAGTTATAATGGAGATGACTCAAGAAACAGTTGGAGGGATTCGATGGATAAGAACGAGCTTATAGCACCGGAACAGTACAATATCATTTCCGAAATGGAGAAGTACGCAAAAGGCGAAGAGCGAAAAGCGCTGATTTGGCTGGATAGCGAAGGACGTAAAAAAGAAGCTACATATCAGCAATTGATGAAACGAGTGAATAAAATTGGAAACGCTTTCCTTAGTGAAGGCCTGAAGCCCGGAGATAAAATGCTTGTCATGATACCTCGAACGATAGAAGCGTATGAAGTGTATCTGGCTGCATTGAAGACAGGGATAGTCGTCATCCCGAGTTCTGAAATGCTCCGCGCCAAAGATTTGCAGTACCGTATTGAGCACGGGGAGGCCAAAGCGATAGCATGTTACCATCCTCTCACGGGTCAGTTTGATGATGTGAATGGAGTCATCAATCTGCACTTGTTCTCCGTCGGGGGTGATTCAAAAGATTGGCTGTCGCTCGAACAAAAAGCGGACGAAGCTTCTGAGGAGCTCGAAGCGGCCCCGACGCACCGGGATGACACGGCCTTTCTTCCTTATACCTCTGGAACGACCGGGAATCCGAAAGGGGTTGTTCACACGCACGGATGGGGATATGCTCACTTAAAGACAGCTGCCTATAAATGGCTTGCGATAGAAGACAAAGATGTTGTGTGGGCGACGGCCGGACCAGGCTGGCAGAAGTGGATCTGGACACCATTCCTCTCTGTTCTCGGTACAGGGGCATGTGGTCTTATTTATCAGGGGAAATTCGATCCGAAAACGTATCTGCAAATCATGGATGATTACGAAGTGAATGTCCTTTGCTGTACGCCGACGGAATATCGGTTAATGGCAAAGGTGAACAACCTGCATGAATATTCTCTTGAACATCTTCACAGTGCAGTCTCTGCAGGGGAGCCTCTGAACAGGGAAGTGATCGACACGTTCCAGAATCATTTCGATATTACAGTGCGTGATGGTTATGGACAGACGGAAAATACACTTCTCGTCGGTATTATGAAAGACATGGAGGTCCGTCCGGGATCGATGGGCAGGCCGACCCCCGGCAATGATGTGGATATTATTAATGAAGAAGGAGAACCTGTCGCCCCTGACGAAGTAGGGGATATAGCTGTTCATCTCGACACTCCGGCCCTGTTCAAGGAATACTATAAAGACCCGGAGCGTACGAAAATGTCACAAAGAGGAAACTATTATATAACGGGGGATCAGGCGAAGAAGGACGAAAGCGGCTATTTCTGGTTTGAAGGCCGAAGTGACGATATTATCATCAGTTCAGGTTATACGATTGGTCCGTTTGAAGTGGAAGATGCTCTTGTCAAGCACCCTTCTGTACAGGAATGCGCTGTCGTCGCGAGTCCTGATGAGGTTCGGGGGAATGTAGTGAAAGCTTATATTGTTTTACAGGAAGAGGTTGAAGGAAGCGACGCTCTGATCAAAGAACTCCAGGATCATGTGAAAGCGCAGACCGCGCCTTACAAATACCCTAGGAAGATCGAGTTCATACCGGAGTTGCCGAAGACGACCTCCGGTAAAATACGGAGAATTGAACTGAGGAAAAAAGAGAAATAACAAAAGCAAGAGAATACGAAAAACGCGCAGAACATGGATGTGGTCCCTGTCGCTGCGCGCTTTTTTATTTTTCTATAAAACCGGTGTTGTGGACTCAGGAAAAAGGTGAGGGTTCTTTATTTATCGGGACGACGACATTGAGGTATGATGAGTGGGAAAGGGGGGCTTTGAGTATGAGCAAAACATTTCATCATATTTTTAATATAATAGTAGGGTTACTTATCATTACAGAAGGGACCGTCTTTATCTTCACAAATAATAAAGACGGGAATCTGCATTTACAAAGCATTATAATGACCGTGCTATTACTTTTGATGTGGGGGATATCTTATTATAAACAGATTCGTGGAGAAAAAAAGACAGAGTGGTTGATTGTAACCATCATAATATTGATTCCAGTCATCCTCCCGTTTCTCTTTTTTATATGATCCACATCCACAACCCGGCTGCAGCAAAAAATACCGCTCCGATGAGATAAATATAACCGAAGATGATTTCTTTTGCAGAATCTCCATTTGTTTCGGTGAATCCTGAAAATGATAAAAAGATAATGCACAAAATATAAAGAGTCAGTGTAGTAGCATGCCATTCCGTATCACCGAAAAGTAGCCATAACCCCGCCGGGTAGACGATGATCAGGGGTATATAAAGCGCATCGAGTTTCCATTTTTCAAAAAAATTCTTCACAAAGCTCCAGTCCTTTCCTGAGGAATTTCCAGTTAATTTATTCAATTATTACCCACTACCTGTAAACAGAGGCGGGAATTACCTTTGCTTTATTCTAAGGCTCTGTTACAATACTAAACCGTGTGCAGATACGAGACAATACAATCTTCAGCAAAGGATGACGAAAGGTGAATAAACGAATAATGGACTGGCCCACATTTAGTGGGGCGCTTGCTCTATTGTTACTTGTGACCATTCCGCTGGTTCTTTTTCGGGAGGCCGGAAAGCAAGTCGTCAGTGAAGCGAACACCTTCATGACGGGGAACTTCGGATTTCTTTATATGGCCATGGGTCTTGGGGTCTTCGCTTTTCTTATATTTGTGGCTTTCAGTAAGAACGGACATGTGAAACTTGGAGAAGAAGGAGAGGAAAAGGAATTCAATACGTTTTCCTGGGCTGCAATGCTATTTGCAGCCGGGATCGGCTCGAGTATTCTGTATTGGGCTGTCATCGAATGGGTCTATTACTATCAGGGCCCTCCTTTCGGGCTGACGGCTGAATCGAAGGAAGCGATACAGTGGGCTACAGCATACGGAATCTTCCACTGGGGGCCGATTGCCTGGGCCATTTACACTCTCCCGGCGCTCCCGATCGCTTATTTCTTTTACGTGAGGAAGAAACCCGTATTGAAGGTGAGTGAAGCGGTACGTCCGGTGCTCGGAAAATGGGTGGATGGACCCGTCGGGACTGTAGTGGATGTTCTGTTTATGTTCGGACTTATGGGAGGTGCCGGAACGACACTTGCTCTTGGTACTCCTATGATAGCTCAGGGTGTGAATTACTTAACCGGTATTCCTGTCACTCTTGGAATGCAGGCGGTTATTATGCTCGTTTGTACGGGGATATTCGCCATCAGTTCCTATTCAGGCTTGAAGAAGGGAATAAAAGTACTTAGTGATATCAACCTGTGGCTTGTCCTTTTCATCCTGGGTTTTATACTTATTTTTGGTCCGACACGATTCATTCTTGAAACGACATTCAACTCTGTAGGGATTCTGTTGGATAACTTCTTTAAAATGGCTACATGGATGGAGCCTTTTGGCAACCTCGGCCAATTTGAAGAGACAGGGTTCCCGGAAGGATGGACGATCTTCTATTGGGCGTGGTGGCTTGTTTACGCACCGTTTGTCGGTCTGTTCGTCGCCAGGATTTCGAGAGGTCGTACGATTCGTGAGATGATTTTCGGCACGATGGTGTATGGTACCCTCGGCTGTATTCTTTTCTTCGGAATCATGGGTAACTTTGGTCTGTACATGCAGCTTACCGGTCAATTTGATGCGATTGCATTCATGGATGCGAATGGAGCACCTGCTACGATTGTAGAAATCATAGCTCAGCTGCCGTTCTCTAATCTACTTGTGCTGGTATTTACTGTATTGGCGATCATTTTTCTTGCTACGACGTTCGATTCCTCGTCGTACATTCTTGCTTCTGTCGTGCAGAAGGAAATTGACGGGGAGCCGAAACGATGGAACCGCCTGTTCTGGGCGTTCGCTCTTTGTTTAATGCCGCTTGTCCTGCTGTTTCTCGGAGGATTGGACACTTTACAGACAGCCAGTATTGTCGGCGGGTTTCCGCTAATCTTCATCATGGTTCTGCTTGCCTGGTCGTTCATGAGAGCATCGACGGCCGATATCAAAGAAGAGGATGGGTATGAATCACCGACGATTCATATCAAAAGATGGAGAAAAGAAGGGAAACGCCGAGGCGGTTCAGACGTACTCAGAAATTCGGATAAAGATAAAAATGATTAAATGACAAACAAGCCGACCTTCTTTTTGCAAAGATAGTCGGCTTGTTTTTTCTTTAACCATTCAGTTCAACTATTCATTCTCAAAGGGAGACTTTTAAATAGGAGAGAGGGTCTTCAATAGTTACACGGCCACTATTTCGGATCATGTTTTTAAGTAACGGCAAAGTTTCTTCACTCACAAATACAAGCACACGTTCTTCGTGAACGCAGAGTCTTTCGATATTTGCAGCTATCGCGAGATTTTTTTCGAAAGATTGTTTCAACCAGGAAGTACCAACCTGATGATGACGGTCTCCGACTATATTCAATGTGGCATGAAGATTCTGGACGAGAGAGAGGTAGTCCTCCCTGTTAATCTGCGTGAGGTAATGGACGAGATTTTCTTCTTCACGGAAACGATCGGCTTTTTGTTTGATTGTGATAATATCCTTCAAAAGTTCCGGCTGGTATTCTTCCGCCCAGGTAAATACCTGTTCGAGGGAAGGAGATGACATATCAACCAGCTCATCTATCATGTGAAGGGAAGGGAGGTCGGACTGTTTTGCAGTACGAAAAGCGAATTGTTCCATCGAGTCATGGGTGAGAACAAAATCGTCTTCGATATAAGCATGAAGATTTTTGTTTATTTCTTCCTCAAGGTAATAATTTTTCTCGATAGCCAGGGCTGTCGGTTCAAAGGAAGCGAACTTCTCTGACAGTGCGGTAAGCACTTCCTCCTGTACCAGACTGGGATGGACTGAAAAATTAGGGGTAGCGACTAGAAGTACATGGGTCATGTCGATGTATCCTCCTCTAAAGATGGAATGATATAGTCCTGGAATTCATGAATCACTGCTTCCACGGGGCGTTCGCTTTTGGAAAGATTGAACATGATATGATTTACGCCAATGCTTTGGTATTCCTTCAAAATCTCGGTGATAGCCTTTCGACCTCCACGGTAACCTGCGGGGATTTTGGAAAGGGGCTCGTCTTTATCAGCCGATAACTGAATCGGCAGTGGCATGATGAACGGCCGGAATGTTTCAGGACCCGCTTTATTTCTGTAGGAACGTATCATGTCCACCTGTTTGTCCGGTGGTTGCGGGTAAAACATCCACCCGTCTCCATGTTCTGCGATCCAGTCAAACGTCTGCTGGCAATAGCCTGTCATGAGAACAGGGATGCGGGAAGAGGGTTTCGGTACAAGATTGGATTTGTCGATTTTCCCCATAGGAGATTCAATCGCAGGGAACTCTTCACTGATAACTTGCGTAAAATAATCGTAAGCCTCACGGAATAAGCGTCCGCGCTCCATGATCGGGACGTTCAATCCTTCAAAATCTTTCCGACGGTCACCTGAAGATATACCGAGCATCAGTCTTTCCGGAAAAAGCCTTTCGATACTTGCCACTTCTTTG
Source organism: Salimicrobium flavidum (assembly GCF_900156645.1). Classification (GTDB taxonomy): domain Bacteria; phylum Bacillota; class Bacilli; order Bacillales; family Halobacillaceae; genus Salimicrobium; species Salimicrobium flavidum. The sequence continues at coordinate 43,374 of NZ_FTOC01000006.1, read as the reverse complement.
GCCAGGCGCAAAGGGTGACGGAGAGGGGTGACGATAGCCGCAGTGCCCAAGTTGATTTTTGAGGTGTGTGCGCCGATGTAGGTGAGGTAAATCAGACTATCAAAAATCTGTCCCGTCGCAGGATCTTCGAACGTCGGATCCTCTAACAAGACGTCCTGAAACCATAAACAGGTAAATCCCGCTTCTTCTGCAAGTCGGGCTCTTTCAATTTGATGTTCTAAAGTAGGAACGTTGTTACCATGCGCTTCTATAGGAAGGTTGAGACCGAGCGTAAGTCTACCTTTTTGGAACATGGAGGTGAATCCTTTATGTTTATTCAATCCAAATCTCTCCTTTGACGAAGTTCAAAAGTGAAAAGGTGATTCTCTTCCTGAAACTCTTAACCTCCATTATAAGGAAAGTGGGAAAGAGTGCCCACTAATTCAATTCACAGCCGCTCCAGGTCATTTTCATCGAAGAAAGGAGAGGTTTCAGAAGAAGCGGAGCAGGTGATCCTCTCTTCTGTAAAAGGGTGAGGGAACGACAAAGAAGCGGCGTGCAGGGCCTGACGTCCGAGATGGTCCCCGCTCCCTCCATATAAGGAATCGCCGAGCAACGGATGGCCGATAGCATGCAAATGGACTCGTATCTGATGGGTGCGTCCTGTTTCGAGATGGAGACGAAGCAAGGTATGATCCGCCTCTCTGTTCAATACATAGTAGTTGGTGACAGAAGAAGGACCCTCTCCATCAATTTTCCGTTTGATCGGGTGAGTGGGGTCCTTTATAATGGGGTATTCTATGCGCCCCTGCTCATGCTCGATGCGTCCGTGTACTTTCGCTATATATGTCCGGGTGATTTGCCTCTTCTTCATCATTTCTCCAAGTGTCGCTATAGCCAGTTCATGTTTTCCAAAAAGTACAGCGCCGGATGTATGACGGTCGAGACGGTGGATGTATTTCGGTAAAACAGGGAGGTGTCGCTCCCTGCAATAATGGGCCACCGCATTCCAAAGCGTATGCTGGTCGTCTTCTGCTCCATTCGGATGGGTGAATATCCCGGCGGGCTTGTTTACGACCAACAGATGGTCATCCTCAAAAAGGACGTCGAGTTCCATATTGAAGGTCGGTAATTGAAAATCCGACTTCTGAAAAAGTTTGAGTCTCAATACGTCTCCTGCATGGACCTTTGTCGTCTTCCAGTGCGGGTGTTCGTCGTTAAGCAAAACCTTCCCGTTTGAGCGGAAATCATGGCGAAGTTTCCGTGGGAATTGCCATTTCTGTTTCATTACTTTTTCGACTGTTAGCCCTTCCCACTTTTCGGGTATAGTTATGTATAGCCACTCCCCGCCTCGCTTCATTTACATGTCCTCCTCAGTTTTTATGAATCCATTGTAGCTAGTTTGTTGTATTATGTCTAATTTATGTTACAATTGATAGGTTGAAATTGAAACGAGTAGAAAGAGGTGTTTTCACCATGCAATTAAGAGAAGATATTCGAAATATAGCTATTATTGCACACGTCGACCACGGAAAAACGACGTTAGTAGACCAGTTGTTGCGTTATTCTGGAACATTTCGCGCCAATGAAAACGTAGACGAAAGAGCTATGGACTCCAATGATTTGGAGAAAGAACGTGGAATTACGATTCTATCAAAAAATACAGCTGTCCAGTACGGGGATTCAAGAATCAACATCTTGGATACACCTGGTCACGCCGATTTCGGTGGTGAAGTGGAACGTATTCTGAAAATGGTAGATGGTGTATTGCTTGTAGTTGACGCTTATGAAGGATGTATGCCACAGACTCGCTTTGTTCTGAAAAAAGCTCTGGAACAAAAGCTGACACCTGTCGTCGTTCTGAATAAAATCGATCGTCCGAATGCCCGTCCACAGGAAGTGGTAGATGAAGTTCTGGATCTTTTCATCGAACTCGGAGCGGACGATGAGCAGCTTGAATTCCCGGTTGTATCTGCTTCTGCCTTGAACGGTACTTCAGGAGAAGGCCAGGATGATCAGGAAGAAACGATGGAGCCTATCTTCAATCTGATCATGAACAACATTCCGGCACCGAAAGATACGCGTGAAGAGCCACTGCAATTCCAGGTGACTCTCCTTGACTATAATGATTATCTTGGACGTATCGGTGTAGGTAGGGTGTTCCAGGGATCATTGAAGGTCGGAGATAATGTGTCTCTGATGAAAAAGGATGGCTCGATCAAAAACTTCCGAGTCTCTAAACTATTCGGTTTCATCGGTTTGAAACGTGTGGAAATCGAAGAAGCGAAAGCCGGGGATATCATCGCTCTCGCTGGACTTGAAGATATCAACGTCGGAGAGACGGTTACTTCTAAGGAAAATCAGGTAGCGATGGAAATCCCTCGTATCGATGAACCGACGCTTCAGATGACTTTTCTCGTAAACAACAGTCCGTTTGCAGGAAAAGAAGGGAAGTATGTAACTTCCCGTCAGATTGAAGAACGTCTTCGCACGCAATTAGAGACAGATGTAAGTCTTCGGGTAGACCCTACGGAATCTCCTGATGCTTTCACTGTATCTGGACGTGGAGAACTCCACCTTTCCATTCTGGTTGAAAACATGCGTCGTGAAGGATTCGAGCTTCAGCTTTCGAAACCGAAAGTCATCATCAAAGAAATCGATGGTGTGAAGTGTGAGCCTATGGAAAGTGTTCAGGTCGATACGCCTGAAGAATACCAGGGCGCTGTTATGGAATCGCTGGGTGCACGTAAAGGTGAGATGAAGGATATGATGAACGATGGGAACGGTCAAGTTCGTCTTGAATTCCTCGTACCTTCCCGTGGCCTGATCGGGTATTCCACTGAATTCATGTCCCAGACTCGCGGTTATGGTATTTTGAACCATACGTTCGACGGTTATGCGCCTCTTCAAAAAGGTAACGTCGGAGGACGTCGAAACGGAGTGCTTGTCGCTCAGGAAAAAGGGAAAGCTACCACTTACGGTATCATGAACCTTGAAGACAGAGGGACAATCTTCGTAAACCCTGGTACAGATGTTTATGAAGGAATGATAGTCGGAGAGCACGTTCGTGAAAACGACCTGACTGTAAACGTGGCGAGAGAGAAGCACTTGACCAACGTTCGTTCCGCTACGAAAGATACGACGAACACGATCAAGAAAACACGTGATCTCACGCTCGAAGAAGCTATCGAATACCTGGATGACGATGAGTATTGTGAAGTTACTCCAGTATCCGTTCGTTTGCGTAAGAAGGTCCTCAATAAAGGGGAGCGCGACCGCGCTGCCAAGAAGAACAAGCTGCAAAACGCAGAAGAATAGTAAGTATCAAAAAAGCCGGAGACACTTTAGTCTCCGGCTTTTTTTAAGTTATTGGCTCTGTTATCGTTCATCGTTGATTTTCGTTCTACGGGTGGAAGCTTGCCGCACGCATGACGTAAACTTCCGGAATCGAACGTAGAGAGATTCCGTTCATGCTTCTCACGCAAGCGTCCCCGCCCTTCGTTCCTAAAATCAACAACAGGCTTTAACAGAGTCTAGTTATTAGGGGATTGTTATTTCTTTTTCCTGATGCTGGTGTATCTCTTCTGATGGTTTTTCAAAGTGAACCTGGACGGTATAAGTTCCTTCCGAAGGGAAAGAGTGAGCAGCTTCATACACCCCCGGCTCCGATTCTTCTGCATCGATATATTGGTGTTTCTCTGTTTGGGAACTGGAGATCTCGAAGGTGATTTCTCCGTTTTCAAAAGCTGAACCATCTTTCGTTATAGTAGCTGATAAAGAGGTCTTCTCTTCTTGTTGCGATTTTTCCAGTGTGACATCGAAAGGAGAAGTCGCATGTGAATGCTCTTCTTCCTGTGCTTCACCTTCTACTGTAATTTCTTTTTGTGGCATCGTATGCAGTCCACGCGCCTGTGTATGAGCGATCACCTGATAAGAGCCGCTCTGAGGGAAGTTGTATTGGATAGTGTACTCACCTTCACCGGCCTGCACGGCCTGTATCTTTTCGGAGGTTTCCTGTCCTTTTTCTGTAGACCAAATTTCAAATTCCACGTACTCCGCATCGCTGACAGGTTCGTCGTTCTGGGTAACTTCAGCAGTTATATCTACATTTTCCTGCGTAGGTAAGGGTTGGTCCGTGGTGATAATTTCAACATTTACAGGCGAAGCTGCCATTTCTTCTTTCTCTCCGTTTCCTTCCTCTTTATTGGAAGAAGAACTACCTTCTGGAGAATCAGACCCGCATGCTGCTAGAATAACTATTAATAATAAGGAAAAGATCGTTTTTTTCATAAAAAAATACTCCTTTTATACATTTGCTTATTCAAGGATATCATTCTTTTTGTCCTTCGTCTGTGAACATTAAGTAAAAATAGTGGCAAGGGGGGATATATAGAATAAATGAGTGTGGCTTATCCGTAATGATGTTTCAATCGCCGGAAAGTCAAAAGACTGACCCAAGGGAGAAGGGTCAGTCAACGTTATCGGATTCCCATTTGTACGTATAGAACTGTTCGCGTGTAACCCACTTCAGGGCTTCAGGATCACCGCTCCTGACCCCGTCTTCCAGGTCCTGAAGAAGCTGGGAGGTCTGGGAGTCGTGAGCTTTCAATGCTTCGAGTTTCTGTTCTTGAACATCCGATATGTCGTGGACGATATCAGGTTGGCCAAGATTCTCTTCTGTATCGTTGGCAAAAGCGAGACCGTAAAGCTTAGGCTGGTCTTCTTTTTTCATGTCCCTCACAGCACGGACGACAGCTCGCGCCGTTGCTTCGTGGTCAGGGTGTACAGCGTATCCAGGGTAAAAGCTGATTACAAGAGAAGGGGACACTTCAATCAGGAGATTTTTAACGACTTCCTGTAATGTATCATCGTCCTCGAATTCGAGCGTTTTATCCCGGTACCCCATCATACGGAGATCGATAAGTCCCATTTTTTCGGCCGCTTTTTGAAGTTCTTCCTTTCGAATTTCCGGAAGAGATTCTCTCGTAGCGAACGGAGGATTTCCAAGGTTCCGCCCCATTTCACCGAGTGTCAGACATGCATATGTGACAGGCACTCCCTGATTGATATAAGAGGACATAGTGCCACTCACTCCAAAAGCTTCGTCGTCCGGGTGGGGGAAAATGACCAGTACGTGATTTTCGTTTTCAAGCATAATGATGAACCTCCTTCGACTGTACTTATTATGGAAGATTCCAGCACAAAGATAAATTGATTTGCTTACATTTAGGCTCTGTTATCGTTTGTTGTTGATATTCGTCTCTTCAGGTGGAAGCTTGCCGCGGGCATGACGGAAACTTCCCGTTTCTCCCTCTGGTCGATACGGGCGATTTTCCTTCCATGCTCGTTCCGCAGGCGTCCCCACCTTCCGTTCCTATCATCAACAATAGGCTTTAACAGAGCTTACTTTTTAAAAAAGCCCTGTCTTTCAAAAGACAGGACTCATTCATAGGATTCAGTTTGTTCGTCGTTTACTGACGGTGCTTCATCGATGTTTGTGTAACCGATCATTCCAAAAGCTAAGATAATCATCATGAAAATGGCAAGTAAGACTTTCTTCATTTTTGTTCCCCCAACAAAAAATTGATCATCTACTATAATACTAGAGTTAGGAAACCATTTTCAATCCTATAATACCGGAAATTATGAAGCTTATGAAAAGGAGTCTTTTCTGCGTCACGGGTTCCTTGAAGAACAGCATGCCGAGTAAAACAGTGCCTGCAGATCCTATTCCTGTCCAGATTCCGTACGCCGTTCCAATAGATAAGTCACGTAACGAAAGGGAAAGGAAATAAAAACTTGCCCCTCCTGCGAGTACAGCAAACAAAGAAGGAGTGATTTTTTTGAAACCGTTCGACATTTTCAGGAAAAACATAGCTGAAACTTCACCGAAGCCAGCGATCAGCAAAAATACCCATGCCATCACGTCGCCTCCCCTCTGTAAGGTTCTGAAGATAATTTCAATCCGATCACTCCTGTTATAAGAAGAAGCACGAAAAATATTTTTTTGATATCAAAGCTGTCACCAAGAAGAATCATCCCTGCAACTGCGGTTCCGGCTGCTCCTATACCTGTGAAAATAGCGTAGCCGGTGCTTATATCTACGACGGTAAGAGCCTTGGTGAAAAACCCAAAGCTGATGATAATACCGATAATGGTCAGAGTGGAAAAGAAGGGATCGGTGAAACCATCGGAATACTTCAGGCCGATAGCCCATAAAATTTCAAACATTGCTCCTGTAATCATCCAAACCAATTTATTATTCCTCCTTTTCCTTCATGACTATTCCTGCCCAGAATACCTCCCATGAAGCTTTTTTTCGTTTTGACAGGACGTTTTTCCCGTAAAAATGTTCTTCAAGAAAAAGCCCATCCATCGTTGTATAAAATGCGGATAGTAGAGTGGAAATGTTCCATTTACATAACTGGTTTGTTGCCATCCCTTCTTCGAGCACGGGGGTGATGATTGCTGTGATTTCTTCTTCGATTCTTAAAAACACCTGTTTGATTTCTTCCGAGAACTCATCCGGAGGGAAGAATGTCACCCGTTTAAATAACTGGCCTTCCGTGGAATCCGTCATCAGCTCGGTATAGGTATCAAAAATCTGTTTCAGTTTTTTTTCCGTGGTCGCCTTGTCGGAATAGGTGATTTCTTTACGTATAGCATCTACTTCCCTTGTCTTCACTTCTTCGAGTACTGTAAGGAAAATATCTTCTTTACTTTCGAAATGATTATAAAGGGAAGGTTTCTTTATCCCTACGCCCGTGGCAATGTCTTTAAGGCTCGTATTTTGAAAACCTGTATTTGCGAAAAGTTCAATACTCACTTGAATTATTTTATCTCTAGTCATGGTTGGCCTCCATTTCACTAACTAACGGTTGTTAGTATAGTGTAGCACTGGCGAAAATGGAGGTCAAGTCGTTTAGGATGGGACGAAGGGGGGTAACGGTAATTAAAAGAAAGGGGTAGCTTATGAACCGTTACAAACTCGATCGATTTCAACAAGAATTTGCGGTGCTCGTACAGGAAATGGAAGAGACGGATGAATTATTGGTTTTGCGTGATCGACTGGAAGGGTTCGTTAATCCAGGCGACGTTTTGTACATCGATTTTGATGAAGTAGGTAATATCAAAAGTGTCGAGGTGGACCGGGATGAAGAAATGCTTACCTGAGTCTGAAAAGTAAGTGGAATAATATATGAATATGTATCATTAGTTTGAGGAGAGCGGCAAAGCCGTTCTTTTTTCTTCTTTACCTTTTCAGGAGGTGAGATCCGGAGTCCTTGACTTTTAGTTCTGAATTTTATAAACTATTCGAAAGTTATATTTTGAGGTCGAGAATGAGAGTAGATGAGCCGAGAATTCAGGTGAGCCGAGAGAACGTGGATAACGACGGACGTAAGGAGCTGTCTAAAGGCCACGTCAAGCCTCCCTTATACACCACTCTCTTACATTCCTCATTATCTCATTCTCCATCCCACAACTATGGAGAGGTGAGCCACTTGACTACTTACGAAAATTTTCTGCAAGATTCTGAACACTATTCTACTATTCCAGTAACGGATACATTCACAACAGATACTATCACTCCTATACACATGTTCGCCGCGCTCGAAGACGAAGCTGTCTATATGCTTGAGAGCGGTGATCGTCAGTCGGAGTGGTCCAATTATTCATTTATAGGCCTCGATCCTATCTATTCGATTTATCAGGACAACAGTGGATTTGTCGTCGAAACAATAGAATCAGGCGGGACCAAAACCTATAGTTCTCTCGAAAAAGCGTATGAAGGACTGCTTGCCGATCTTCAGGTAAAAATACCTGATGTTCCGCTTCCTTTTAAAGGGGGCTTCGTCGGTTACGTCGCTTATGACGCGATTTCCGACTTTGAACCGGTCCCTCCTGTAGCTAACGAAGAGAGCAATTACCGTTTCGTTTTTTGCCGAACAATTATAGCACATGACCATCGGACAGAAGATACTACCATCCTTTCGTTCGCACGTGGAGAGAATCCACAGGTGTCCTACAACGAGTCGAAACGCAGAATCTCCGATGTGAAGCAGGCGATCATCAAAGGAAGTGCTTTTCCGGATTTTCTGATCGATGGTTCGATTCAGCCGGGCCATGTAGAACTTGAAAGTAATTATAGCAAAGAGAAATACCTGAACGATGTCCGCGCCATTCAGGAATATATTAAAGCGGGGGACATCTTTCAAGCAGTATTATCACAGCGCTTTGAAGCGAAAACGACGAGAACAGGGTTTGAACTTTATCGAGTCCTTCGAAAAGTGAATCCTTCCCCTTATATGTTTTACCTGAATTTCAGGAATATCGAAGTTATAGGGAGTTCGCCGGAGAGGCTTCTTCGTGTGGAGAAAGGGCAACTGGAGATGCACCCGATTGCAGGAACGCGAAAAAGGGGTGAAACGAAAGAAGAGGACGACGCCCTCGCAGACGAACTTCTTGCGGATGAAAAAGAGCAGGCCGAACATCGCATGCTCGTCGACCTTGCCCGTAATGACGTAGGAAGAGTAGCCGGATATGGAACAGTGAAAGTTCATGATTATATGACAATCGGGCGTTTCGCAAAAGTGATGCATATCATCAGTAAGGTGACAGGAGAAATAAAGGAAGACGTTTCCTCCATTGATGCGTTGATGGCCGCCTTTCCTGCAGGAACGCTCTCAGGAGCTCCGAAAGTAAGAGCAATGCAAATTTTACGAGAGTTAGAGCCGACTTCCCGTCATATTTATGGAGGAGGAATCGTATATTTAGGGCTTGATGGGGATCTTGATTCCTGTATTGCGATTCGTACGATGACGAAAGTGAAAGACCAGGTGTATATCCAGGCAGGCGCCGGTGTAGTCGCCGACTCGGATCCTGAAGGTGAATTCGAAGAGACGGTAAATAAAGCCAGTGCTTTGAAATATGCGCTGGCCGTAGCCGAGCAGGCTTTTGAGACGAGAAGAGAAGGAGTGGAGACAGAATGAACGAATATGTAACGAAAGCTGTAGAAGGTAATGTTTTTTCCGAGCAGGAAGCATATGAACTTATGAATGTGGTGATGAACGGAGAGATGAGCACAGCTCAACTTGCGAGTCTTCTCAGTATTATGCGTTACAGAGGAGAAACGGCGGGGGAGATCACCGGCTTTGCCAAAGCGATGCGTGAACATATGAAGGAATTTCCGCTCCCGGAGACTGAACTTGTGGATACATGCGGTACAGGAGGGGACGGAGCTTCTACGTATAATATCTCGACTGCTGTTTCGATTATGCTTGCAGGAATGGGAGCGAAAGTGGCGAAGCATGGGAATCGGAAAGTATCTTCCACCAGCGGAAGTGCGGACGTCGTAGAAACGCTCGGCCTTCAGATCGAATCCACACCTGAAGAAGGAGCAAAAGCGGTTCAGGAGCAGGGACTCACCTTTTTATATGCCCCTGTCTATCATCCGGCCATGAAACATGCCGCTACGGCAAGGAAAGAACTTGGCTTCCGTACAGTGTTCAATCTTCTCGGTCCGATGTGTAACCCCGCTAATGCGAAAAGGCAGTTGATGGGAGTGTATGACACGAACTATGCTGAAAAAATGGCAGAAGCCCTGAAACAGCTGGGGTCGGAGCATGTGCTTTTTGTAACCGGCCAGGATGGTCTCGATGAAATCACGATCACCGGCAAGACAGATATCGTTGAACTGAAAGATGGCGAGATCCGAAGGTTCACGGTTCACCCTCAGGAATTCGGATACCATACCTTCCCTGTCGAAGAAGTGCAAATAGAATCTTCAGAGGAAAGCGCCGCACTTATTCGTAATGTCCTGAAGGGCTCAGCTCCTGAAGCGGCTCAGGCTATTGCTGTAATGAATGCGGGAGCGGGTCTTTATGTAGCCGGGGGTGCTGAAAGTATCGCCGATGGGGTAGATCAGGTGAAGCAGGCTATTGAAAACGGCAAGACCGATGACTACTATCACAAACTTGCGAAGGAGAAGGGAACCTATGCTAAGTAGAATATTGGAAGTGAAGAAAGAAGAGATAAGTCGCCTCACACTTCCGGAGGAGAGGGGAAGGGAAACGGTCCCTTTCGCTGAATCTTTGCGTAAGGGTGTACCTTCCGGATTGATTGCGGAAGTGAAGAAGGCTTCTCCTTCAAAAGGACTCATCCGTGAAGATTTCGACCCGGTCGCTATTGCGAAAGCGTATGAAGCGGGTGGGGCAAGAGCTATCTCGGTTTTGACCGACCGTTCGTTCTTTCAGGGAGCACATGAATACCTTACGGCGGTTAAGCAACAGGTCTCCCTTCCGGTGCTGAGAAAAGACTTCATCATCGACTCCCTGCAGGTTCAGGAAAGCAAGCGGATCGGGGCGGATGCTATCCTTCTCATCGGGGAAGCGATGGAAGCGGAGCAACTTAAAGTGCTTTATGATGAGGCATACAGCCTGGGCATGGAAGTGCTGGTTGAAGTTCATGCACTTGAGACCCTGAAGAGGATCCTTGATATATTTACTCCGCAAGTGATCGGAGTGAACAATCGTGACTTGAACACGTTCGAAACGAGCCTGGAGCAGACTTCTGTAATTGCTTCACATGTCCCGGAAGAAGCACTTCTTGTTTCGGAGAGCGGTATTTATAAGAACGAAGATCTGTTAGAAGTGAAAAGAGCAGGGGCTGAAGCCGTACTGGTCGGAGAGTCTCTGATGAGAGAAACGGATGTGGAAGCTGCGGTACGTCGACTTTTGAAGGGGGAAACATCATGATAGAACCATTGATCAAACTATGTGGGAATCAGAGTGAAACCGATATTGAAAAAGGAGCGTTTTCCCAAGCGACGCATCTCGGCTTCATATTTGTAAAGTCAGCAGGAAGATATGTCCTTCCTGAAAAAGTCGGGAAGTGGATTAAACGGATTCGTCCTGAACAAAAATTGGTAGGGGTATTTGTTAATCCTACAGTGGATGAGATCGATGAAGTGCTGCGTTTCGTACCGCTTGATGTCATTCAACTGCACGGGAATGAAACGGTCTCGGAGCTGTTGAAAATCAAAGAAACGTTCCCGATGCCGGTGTGGAAAGCGATCCATCATCAGCAGGACGGGCTGTCGATGATGCGCCTTTTCAGTGGTGTAGCTGAAGGGTTCATTATTGATTCGAAAGTGAAAGGTGCTCACGGCGGCACAGGTGTAACTTTCGATTGGCAGGCGATTCCACAATATAAAGAAGAAGCGAATAAACAGAATGTCTCCTGTCTCATGGCCGGTGGAGTATCCCCGGAAAATATCAGGGAATTGATGGCGCATCAGCCGGAAGGTGTAGATATTTCCAGTGGCATAGAGACAGACGGTCGGAAAGATTTTCATAAAATACAGCTGATAACGAAAGAGGTGACGGGCCATGCTTACAAGTATGCCAAATCATAAAGGAAGGTATGGTGATTTCGGGGGGAAATACGTCCCGGAGACATTGATGGCCCCTTTGGAAGAACTGGAAGCTGCTCTGGATGAAGCGATGCAGGATGAGGAATTCCTGAAGCAGTATGAACATGATTTGAAAGAATACGCCGGGAGACCAACACCTATGACGTTCGCGGATAAACTGACCGCTGAACTTGGGGGAGCGCAGATTTATCTGAAACGGGAAGACCTTCTCCACACCGGAGCTCATAAATTGAACAATGCCATCGGTCAGGCACTTCTGGCTAAACGTATGGGCAAAGATAAAATCATCGCTGAAACCGGAGCAGGCCAGCACGGAGTAGCCTCCGCCACGGTCGCTGCAAAACTCGGCCTTTCTTGCAAAGTATTCATGGGGGAAGAGGATATACGACGCCAGGAATTGAACGTGTTCCGCATGAAACTCCTCGGAGCTGAAGTCATCTCCGTATCCAGCGGGAACGGAACTTTGAAAGATGCGACGAACGAAGCGATCCGCTATTGGGTAGCCAACTGTGAGGATCACTTCTATTTGATCGGGTCTGTCGTCGGTCCGCACCCTTATCCGAGAATGGTCCGCAATTTCCAGCGTATTATCGGGGATGAGACGAAGGAACAGATGACCCGCAACATCGATCGTATTTATGCATGTGTAGGTGGTGGCAGCAATGCCATCGGTATGTTTTATCCATTTCTGGAGGATGAAGTGGAACTTATCGGTATCGAGGCAGCCGGAAAAGGGGTCGATACCCCGGATCACGCTGCTACGTTGACGAAAGGTACACCGGGAGTTATCCATGGCTCGCTGACCTATCTGATGCAGGATGAGAACGGTCAGATCATCGAACCTTATTCGATATCAGCAGGACTCGATTATCCTGGAATCGGTCCGGAGCATGCGAACCTATTCAAGACGAAGCGTGTCCGCTACGAGTCGATCACCGACGATGAAGCGTTAGAAGCAGTGAAACGACTGTCCCGTGCTGAAGGTATCATACCAGCTATCGAATCTGCACATGCGATCGCCCAGGCGATTAAAGAAGCGAAAGAAATGTCCAGTGATCAGACGATCGTAATTAATGTTTCCGGGCGCGGGGATAAAGATATGGCTACCCTCATGGAGCATTTTACAGAGGAGGGATTGAAATGATGAAGCAGCAGACACTTTTCCAGGGGAAGCTGACAAGGGAAAAGGACCTGTTCATCCCTTTTATCGTAGCTGGAGATCCTGATGCAGATAAGACCGTGCAATACGCTCTTCGTCTTCAGGAAGCGGGCGCGGATATTCTTGAACTGGGGGTCCCTTATTCGGATCCCTTAGCAGACGGCCCCGTCATTCAGAAAGCGGCAAAACGTGCTCTTGATGCCGGAATGTCACTCCGAAAATCGGTGCGGATGGTACCGGAGCTTAGAAAAGCAGGAGTGACGATTCCGATCGTTATATTCACTTATTATAACCCGGTATTGCAGTACGGACATGAAGCATTCATTGCAGATCTTGTAGAAAACGGGGTGGAAGGACTGCTCATTCCGGACCTTCCACTGGAGGAAAGTGAAGAATTGAATGTGCGTACGAAAGAAAAAGATATAGAACTCATTTCACTCGTAGCTCCTACCTCTGATGAGCGGATCAAAAGAATCGCAGAACAGGCACGTGGCTTTCTTTATTGTGTATCAAGTCTCGGTGTGACCGGGGAAAGGAAGGAAATGGCTCCGGAAACGTTGTCCTTCATAGAGAAAGTGAAAGAGCATAGCAGTGTACCTGTCGCCGTCGGTTTTGGAATATCCTCCAACGACCAGGTCCGTTTGATGAGAGAGCATGCAGATGGTTTCATTATCGGAAGTAAAATTGTGAAATTGATCGAAGCGAGTTTAGAATTGGAGAAAAATGAAAATGAACAGGCAGGTTTGACTTTTTTTTCAGATGAATTGAGGAAACTTGTCCAGGAATGATCACCGTGAGAAGAGAGGAGCGGAGCAGAGATGATTTACATGATCGATCACTATGACTCTTTCACATATAATCTTGTTCAATATATAGGGGAGATGGGTGAAGATATAACTGTGCGTCGGCATGATGACGTGACCGTGGATGAAGTGAAAAGGTTGAGTCCAGACCTCATTGTCCTGTCCCCGGGGCCGCAATCCCCGGAGAAAATGGAACGCACCGAGGAAATCATAAACACCTTTTACAAAGAAATTCCGATTTTCGGAGTGTGTCTCGGACACCAGGCTTTAGCCTATCATTTCGGAGGAGACATCATCCGCGCTGATGAACTGATGCATGGGAAATCTTCGGAGATTGACCATGATGGCTCCACTGTTTTTAAAAATTTACCGAAGCCGCTTACTGCAATGAGATATCATTCCCTTATTGTCGACGTAAATACGCTTCCTGGCTGTTTCGATATTACGGCAACGACTTCCGAAGGGGTGATCATGGGAATCAGGCATAAAGAGTACCCGTTAGAAGGTGTCCAGTTCCATCCGGAATCGATTGGAACAGGGGAAGGGAAACAGCTGATCAAAAACATGCTTACCGCCTATATAGCGATAGAAGCCTGAGAAGTGTCAGGTCCTTATATTAATCTTGGTAATTTAAGAGCCTGGGACAAAAACTGCTTTTACGTTTAAAAATCCGAACAATGTTGTTCGGATTTTTGTATACCTTCGTTTATGGAATGATTCATAAGAAAAACACGTCGCTTTCCATGGGTACGACTTCAGCTGAATGGATCAAGCGAATAGCTTGATCCATTGGATCTTCAGCTCGTGCTGTTCCCCTAGGAGTCTCCGTGTTTTTTTGAATATTCGTTTTTAGCATTTCTACCATACATTCTGTCCCAGGTTCTTTTTACATTCAAGCCATCGAATGATAATCAAACTATTCATTTTTCCCAAGGTTCTTCTTGTCTTTAGAATAGGTTAAATCGGCTACGAGAGAGGCAAGCTCTTCATTCCCGAAAGCGGATAAAGCATCAAGCAATAATTCAGGTTGTATCTCCTCTGATTCTTTTGCAGGGACGGTCTCTTCCAGAACTTCTTTCAAAAGAGGGCTGATTTCCTGGTTCGGGTAAGCCTGATGATAAACTTGTGTGGGATCCAGTCCATTATCCACACACCACTGTGCAAATAAAAGAATCATCATCTTTTCTTCTTCCTGGTATTTATGGATGATCCATTCGTCTTTTTCGTTCATAAAAAAACCTCCTAAAGTTATTATAGGAGATGACTTGCATTTAGTATAGGGAGAGTGGGGAATGTGCAGCTGGGTGGCTGTTAATTCAGGGGACTAGCTGTTATTTCTGTAATTGAACCCCCCAAGTGTTTGCGGTTCAGGAACTTCCTGATCTCTTCGGGAGAAAGTCCCATCTTCCTGGCTTCTGCCATTAACTCTACCCATTCAGGATCCAATGTCTTATGCAAAGATATCACACCCCACTCTATAGGATACTGTCATTATAACGCGTTTACTATAAAATAGAAACACAATTTTTTGCATTTATCAGAAAATTTCACTGGTATTTTTGAATTTTTGACGTAAACAGATCATTTCTTTATAATTATCTTGAAGTCAAGATTGTAGTTTGAAAAAATGCTTCAGGTGGAAATCGAAAAACGAGGAGGATAACGATGAAACATATTTTTGAACAGGGAAACACTACAGATAAGCCTGTATTTCTGTTATTGCACGGTACAGGAGGAACAGAACAGGATCTTCTTCCGCTCGCAGGAATGATAGACGAGCAGGCTCCCTTATTGTCAGTACGTGGGAACGTAAGTGAGAATGGGATGCCCCGTTACTTCCGTCGTTTGGGAGAAGGGGTGTTTGATGAAGAGGACCTGATTTTCCGAACGAAAGAATTGCACGATTTTCTGGATGAGGCGAGTGAAGAGCATTCATTTGAGCGTGATAATATGCTGGCTGTCGGGTATTCCAATGGTGCTAATATTGCAGGGAGCCTCCTGTTCCATTACGGGAAGACTTTGAAAGGGGCGATCCTTCTTCATCCGATGGTTCCAAGGAGAAATATCAGCCTGCCGGATCTCTCGGGAATGCCGGTGTTCATTGGTGCTGGTACAAACGATCCTATCTGCCCTGCTTCAGAAACCGAAGACTTGGCCGAACTGCTTAAAGGAGCAGGGGCTGAAGTGGAAATTTTCTGGGCAGACCAGGGACATCAACTATCCAGAGATGAAATTACACATGCTCGGCAATGGTACGAAAACCGATTCTCTTAATCAAAAGCTCTGGTAAGAGGTAAGGTTGCTAATGATTGAAGTTTGAGAAGGGAAAGGCTGCAACACCGGTACCCAAGCCCCCAAGTGAAACTTAGAGGATAAAGTCTCGGCTGTCTGAAGCGTTCAGGAAACGGACGGCAGGTTTTAACAGGAAAGTCCGTGCTGATTTATTCGCATTATCACAGATGAAATTTATTTTTTCATGGTAGTGACACAAATGAAGGAAGGGACTAATATACATGGAAATAAAACAGGATGATAAACGTTTTTTCATAGGAAAAGGAGAAAATCCGGAAGCTTATATTCATTTTGAGAATTTCGGACAAGATAAACTCATCATCGATCATACGTATGTAGGTGAATCTTTGAGGGGCCAAGGCATAGGTGAGCAGCTCGTGGATGCAGTAGTGGAGCATGCAAGGGAAGAGAACAGAAAAATCGTTGCCCATTGTCCTTATGCACGTGATGTTTTAACGGACAACGAAGATTACGAAGATGTATTCATTGGTCTGCGCTCTTCGGAATGACCAACGGAAAATGGAATGAGAAAGAGATCGAGTCTTTTAAAAAAACTGATTTTCCGCGCTTAAACACAAAAAATCTTTAAGTGCTCCGAATTGAATGAGAACAGGAAAACACCTCCGAGCGTCGTGTGTATAATCATCGACATTCGGGGGTGTTTTTTATTTTTCGCCAGCTGGAGCTGAAGTTTCCCGACTGACTTTATCACCGGAGAGAGAAGGAAGGAACGGCAAGGTTTTGAAATTTCTTTTGGAAAGCTGTTGACATGTATGAACCAGAATGTATAATTATGAATAAATAATAATAAAAATACATTCTGAGAAGAAGGATAGTATTTCAGTGGATGACTACAGCGAGCCGGAGGATGGTGGAAGCCCGGCGTACAAAACTGAAAGAAGCGCCCTTTGGAGAAACTCCGGTGAATCAAGTAATCGGAGGCGGGGAGACACCCGTTATCCTGGTTAATGAGCAGGTCTTTTCTGGTTGATGAATATATTCATCGATTTGTATAAGGCAACGAGAGTGGTACCGCGGACTGATATCCGTCTCTTTTTAAGAAAGAGGCGGATTTTCTGTGGTGAAAATGGAACACGAATTATTATGAAAAATTCTGAGGAGGACGAAAATCATGACAAAACCTAAAGTAGTACTTGCATATTCAGGCGGATTAGATACATCGATTTCAATAAAATGGATCCAGGAGAAATACGGATACGACGTTATCGCACTCGGAATAGATGTCGGAGAAGGAAAGGATCTGGAAACGATCAGACAGAAAGCTCTTGATGTAGGTGCAGTCAAAGCGATTATGATTGAAGGGAAAGAACTTCTCGCCGATGAGTATCTTCTTCCGGCTCTTAAAGCTAATACGTTATATGAAGGGAAATATCCTCTTTCCTCAGCTTTATCCCGGCCTTTGATTTCCAAGTTGCTCGTAGAAGTAGCGGAGCAGGAAGGTGCAGTGGCCGTCGCTCATGGATGTACCGGAAAAGGGAATGACCAGGTAAGGTTCGAACTTTCCATACAGGCTCTCGATCCTGAACTTGAAGTCATTGCTCCGGTAAGAGAATGGGGAATGACAAGAGATGAACAGATCGCTTATGCAGATGAAAAAGGTATTCCGATTCCTGTCAATCTAGAAAACCCATTCTCCATCGATGCGAATATATGGGGAAGAGCATGTGAAGCAGGGGTGCTCGAAGACCCTTGGCAGGAGGCACCCGAAGCTGCCTATGACTGGACGAATCCGGTAGAAGAAACACCGGATACACCTGAAACGATTGAAATCGGATTTGATGAAGGGAAGCCTGTGAGCCTGAACGGACAGGAAATCGGTCTTGTCGATCTCATTGAAAAATTGAATGATCTCGGCGGTGAACACGGAGTCGGAAGAATCGACCATACAGAAAACAGACTCGTAGGTATCAAATCGAGAGAAGTTTATGAGAACCCTGCAGCTATGATCCTGATCAATGCTCACAAAGAACTCGAGTTTCTTACATTGACGAGAGAAGTCGCTCATTATAAGCCACAGGTAGAACAACAGCTTTCACAAGTCGTTTATGACGGTCTTTGGTATTCTCCGCTCAGAACAGCTCTCCAGGCATTTATCGAGGATACGCAGAAGTTCGTTACAGGTACAGTGAAAATCAAACTGTTCAAAGGACACCATCAGGTGATCGGGAAACATTCTCCGGTAAGTCTTTATAACGAAGAGCTTTCCACTTATTCAAAAGACGACGCGTTCGATCACAACGCTGCGGTCGGATTTATCAAGCTATGGGGGCTTCCGACGAAAGTTCACGCGGATGTGCATAATAAGAAAAAGCATCTGGTGACTACGAATGAGTAAGCTGTGGGGAGGAAGATTCACAAAACAGACAGATGAACTGGTCGAGGCGTATACAGCCTCGATCAGTTTTGATCAGAAGCTGGCTGTTTTTGATATAGAAGGCAGCAAGGCTCACGTGAAAATGCTCGGTAACCAGGGAATCATCGCTGAAGAAGAAGCGGAAGAGATCAGACAGGGTCTTGATAAGATTCTGGAGAAAATCGAAAAAAACGAGGTCGAGTTTTCGGTTGGTGATGAAGATATCCACATGAATATCGAGCATTTGCTGATTGATGAAATAGGACCTGTCGGTGGAAAACTGCATACTGGACGTAGTCGTAACGATCAGGTAGCCACGGATATGCACTTGTACCTCAGAGAAAAGACGAAGGGACTGATCGATCTTTTAGAAGCTGTGCAGCACTCCATCGTGACTCAGGCTGAAACTAACATCGAAACGATGATTCCGGGTTATACGCATCTCCAGCGGGCGCAGCCGGTCTCTTTCGCCCATCATATGCTTGCGTATTTCTGGATGTTCGAACGGGACAAAGAACGGCTCCAGGACAGTTTGAAACGAGTGAACTGGTCCCCGCTTGGAGCAGCCGCTTTGGCTGGCACACCTTATCCTATCGACCGTCAAGAAACAGCGGAGGCTCTCGGTTTTGACAAAGTTTATCCGAATTCACTTGATGCGGTTAGTGATCGTGATTTTATCCTGGAGTTTTTATCGGATGCTTCTATTCTGATCATGCATATTTCCCGCCTCTCAGAGGAACTGGTGATGTGGAGCAGTGAAGAGTTCCGTTTCATCGAACTCGATGACGCTTTCTGCACAGGATCCAGCATTATGCCTCAAAAGAAAAATCCCGACGTCCCTGAGTTGTTGCGGGGGAAAACAGGCAGAATCTACGGAGATCTGATGGGACTGCTGACGTTACTGAAAGGTTTGCCGCTCGCTTACAATAAGGATATGCAGGAAGACAAAGAAGGTATGTTCGATACAGTCGAAACACTCGAAGGTGCTCTTTCCCTTCTTTCCCCTATGCTGAAGACGATGGATGTGAAACTCGAACGGACGAACAGTTCTGTGAACAGTGATTATTCCAATGCTACAGACATGGCCGATTATCTTGCGGTAAAGGGTATGCCTTTCCGGGAGGCTCATGAAGTCATCGGTAAAGTCGTGTTATACGCTATTCAGGAAGAGAAGTATCTGCTTGATTTAAGTCTGGAAGAATTCAAAGGTTTTTCTGAATTGATTGAAGAAGACATTTTTGAAAAGCTTTCTCCGGAACAAGTGGTAGCCGCCAGAAAAAGTGAAGGTGGCACCGGCTTCGCTCAGGTGAGAGATCAGCTTCATCTTGCAAAGAAACACTTGTCCTAGTAGGGGCAGGTGTTTTTAACGTAAGGAGATGGGGAAGTAAACCTACATGAAGTATAAATGAGAGGATGATAATGATGGAACAGTTGATTGCCTATTTTAATAGCGAAAATGATGCTCATAGTGCCATGACTTCCCTCCAGAAACTCAAAGTGGAAAACGAAAGGGTAGAAGAGATTCCTCAGGACTCCAAATTAGCCCGGGTCATCCCGTTCTCCTCAGGAGGATTTCAGGCCAGTATGGCTGAGTACGGGGAGACATTCAATGAAGCATTGGGAGCTAAAGGAAAAGAAGTGACTCATCTATTGCAATTCGACGTGGACGAAGCGGAATATGATGAAGCTATTAAAGTGCTTGAAGAACATGGTGCCATGAAAAAAGAAGGGTAAGCTTTTTGATTCCCCCGAAGAAGAGGTTAGGCAAATTCCTCATCTTCGGGGGTTTTGTCATTTAGGCTCGATCCGGATGTTTTTCTACACCTAGAGACGAAAAAACGATGACAGATGCCTCATTCAAATAACAAAGTAGACTTATCGGAATATTATTGACATTAGCTTTCAGGATGCATATAATGTAAAACATACTAAATTGATATGTTTTATGCAGGAAGGAGGGGTCAGTGTGTTTTTGAGTTTTGAACAGGTGGAAAAACGTTTTGGTACTGCTCCGGAAAATGAATTCGAAGTCTTTTCCGATATTGATTTGGAAATTGGAGAAAATCAGTTCGTTTCCATTCTCGGACCTTCCGGCTGTGGGAAGTCGACGCTGCTTTCAATGGTCGCAGGCCTTGAAGACATTTCAGCCGGATCGATCAAACTCGAAGGTGAGGAAACAGATGAGCCTGGCACAGACCGTGGTATGGTTTTTCAACAGCCGTCCTTATTCCCATGGCTCACTGTCAGAGAGAATGTAATGTTCCCTCTCAAAAAGAAATTGTCCAAACGAGAAGCACAGGAGCGTGCAGATCACTTCCTGAAAATGGTTCATCTCAGTAAGTCGAAATCGAGCTATACATATGAACTTTCCGGAGGTATGCAGCAACGTGTCGCTATAGCGAGAGCGCTCGCGATGGATCCGAAAGTTCTTCTGATGGACGAGCCGTTCGGTGCACTTGATGAACAGACGAGGCATATCCTCCATCGAGAGCTATTGTCGATATGGGAAGATACGA
The DNA here is from genome assembly GCF_900156645.1 of Salimicrobium flavidum. Taxonomy (GTDB): domain Bacteria; phylum Bacillota; class Bacilli; order Bacillales; family Halobacillaceae; genus Salimicrobium; species Salimicrobium flavidum. The sequence goes on along the minus strand of NZ_FTOC01000006.1, from coordinate 22,820 downwards.
AAAAGACGATTCTTTTCGTTACACACAGCATACAGGAGTCGATTAAACTGTCAGACCGTGTAATTGTTATGGGAACACGCCCGGGGAGAATCATTGCGGATTTCCCCGTAGATATACCGAGACCGAGAGAGCGCGACGATGAAAGAGTGATCAAGTTGGAGAAGCAGGTAATGGAGTTGCTGGAGAAAGAAATAAATAAAGTGCTGAAGGAAGAACTGGATAATGAGTCTGTCCCTACTAGCTAAGCGGGTCGGGTTCCTCGTTGTCGTCGTCGGTATCTGGTATGTCATCTTCGCATTGAACGTGTTCGAAGACATTATCTTTCCCTCTCCCTGGACAGTCGCAGCCTCTCTCTATGAAGGATTCGCAAGCGGTGATTTGATCACAGCGCTCGGAGCCAGTTTCCGGCATCTATTCTCAGGTCTTATTTTAGCTATTTTATTCGGGACGCTGCTCGGAGTCCTTCTCGGAAAATCAAGAGAAGCGGATGAAACAGCCGGGATGTATCTCGTCGCCCTGCAAAGTATCCCGAGTATCGTTTGGGTGCCGCTTGCGATTATGATCTTCGGTTTCTCAGAAGCGGCTGTAGTATTTGTGGTAGTTCTCGGAGGAACATTCGTAATGGCTCTGAACGTACGATCGGCTATACGGAGCGTCTCTCCACAATTGATCAAAGCAGCCAGAACGATGGGAGTCAGCGGCGTTTCTCAATTTTTCAGAGTTGAAATTCCGGCTAGTGTTCCCTACTTCATGTCAGGTCTTCGTCTGGCATGGGCATTCAGTTGGAGAGCCTTGATGGCCGGGGAATTATTGAGTAATGGCCCGGGACTCGGGTATTCCCTTCGCTATGCACAGGATTATGCAAGAATGGATCAGGTTATCGGTATCATTATCATTATCGGAGTCATCGGCGCTGTAGTGGATCAGGTGGTTTTCTCCAAATTAGAGAAAAACGTGATGAAACGTTGGGGCGTACTATAAAATAACTTAAGTGAAATTACAAAAGGAGTGTACAATTTGAAGAAATTTGTTTATTTGGCGGTTCTCGGTTCTCTACTTATGGTGCTGAGTGCTTGCGGAAGCAGTGAATCAGGAGCAAGTGGCAACGGGGAAGGTTCTTCCGAAGGTTCCTCTGACGAAATTACAATCGGGTATTTCCCGAACATCAACCACGTAGCTGGTATGGTGGCAGAAGAGCAGGAAATGTATTCAAAACAATTGCCGGATGGTACGACGGTCAACTATCAGTACTTCCCGGATGGCTCAGCTTTTATGACAGCGGTAGAGACCGGTGAGATTGAAGGGGGAATTGTAGGACCGGGGCCTGCGATGAACCACTATGTGAGTGGAGCTAAAATCAATATTGTAGCTGCCGGATCGAAAGGCGGAACTGTCATTATGGCAGGAAACGACTCGGGAATATCTTCTCCTAAGGACTTGAAAGGGAAAACGTTCATCTCCCCGCGTGTAGGTTGCACGCACGATGTTCAATTTGAAGCGATGATGAAAGATGAGTTCGGTATCACTTCCGATCGTGTACAGGGTGAGATGAAACACGTAACCGGCAAACCGGCCACTTACGCAAGTATGTTCAAGGCAGGCAAAGTCGATGCAGCAACTGTTCCTGAACCGTGGGCTTCCAAAATCGAAGCTGAAGGAAACGGAAAGGTGCTTGTCGATACACCGGAAGTAGCGTATGGAGAAACGCTTCCGGCGGCTGTGTTTGTGACCTCCAAAGATTTGAAGGAAGAGAATCCTGAAATGATCCAGAACCTTGTCGATGCCCATCAGCAAGCGACGGATTTCATCAACGAAAACCCTGAAGAAGCGAAAACGATCGCTCAGGATAAAATCAAGGAAATTACTGATCAGGAACTTTCAGCAGAAGTGATTGATAGTGCGTGGGAGAGAATCGACTTTTCTACTGATGTAGACGAAAGTGTACTGCAAGACTTCGCTAACTCCTCCTATGACCTTGAATTTCTGAAAGAAAAACCTGATTTGACGGGTCTTGTTGATAAAAGCTTTCTCGAAAAATGATAAATACTCAAGAAAAAAAGCGTGAAATCCTGCTGGTAATCAGCGGATTTCACGCTTTTTTGATATCCGGATTATTGTTTCAATAGGGAGTAGAGGGCTCCGTTCAAATCAGGATATCGAAACTTATACGTCTCTTCGGACATTTTTTTGGGATAAACGGCCTGACCCTCCAGGACGAGCGTACTCATTTCTCCGAGAAGAGTACGGATGACAGCGGAGGGAACATGGTACCAGTGCGGACGGTTCAGCACCGAGGCAAGCGTACGGCTGAATTCTTCGTTCCTTTTCGGAGTCGGAGCCGTTACGTTAACTGCATTCTCGATGGACTTATTGTGAATAGCTTCATCAATGATTCCTACAACGTCTTCGATATGCACCCAGGACATCCACTGTTCTCCGTCTCCAAGCCTGCCTCCGACGTAATATTTGTATGGAAGTTTCATCAGAGGGAGCACACCTTCTTCGCCCAGAATCAACCCGAAGCGTGTGAAAACGGTACGTACCCCTTTCAGCTTGGCCTGACTCGCTGTATCTTCCCATTCTTTTACGACGCTTGCCAGAAAATCATTTCCGGCTTCAGTCGTTTCTTCAGTGAAAGATTTATGATCGGAGGTACCGTAGAATCCTACAGCTGAACCGTTTACGAGCACTTCTGGAGGCTGCTCCATCTTTTCGATGATGGATAAAAGGCCATTCGTTGCATCAATACGACTTTGGCGTATGAGCTGTTTTCTTTCCGGTGTCCACCTGCCGCCTGCGAGAGAAGCGCCGGCCAGATTAATCATAGCATCAATTTCGGGGAGCTGTTTTTCCGGAGAGTATTCATCTTTGAGCCATCCTATATAAGTAATGTTCTGTTCATTCTGGTGATTTTCAGGGTGTCTCGTTAAAATGAATACGTGGTCTCCTTTTACTGTGAAATGCTGGGTCAAGTGTTTGCCTACAAAGCCGGTGCCCCCGGCAATTACTATGTTCATAAGTGAATCCTCCTTAGAGTGTTTATGATATTATAGTCTTTAGAGAGGAGGCGGAGAAAATGCCTGCCATCAGTAAAATTTCAGTGCAACAGAAGAATAAAGGACGTTTCAACATTTTTCTGAAGCGTGGTGATACAGAAGAATTCGGTTTCGGTGTAGGTGAAGATATCCTCATTCAATACAACCTGCACAAAGGGATGGAACTGAGCGAAGAAGACATCAAGCAAATGAAAAATAAAGATGAGTTACATAAGTCTTATACCCGAGCTATACACTATTTAAGCTACCGTATGCGTGCTGAAAAAGAAATGTATGATTATCTTTTGGACAATGACGTTACAGAAGAAGATGCGAAAGATATCATAAATCGCCTCTATAAAGAAAATCTCCTCGATGATGAAGCTTTCGCGAGAAGCTATGTACAAAGTAAGATTGCCACTTCGAGTAAAGGGCCTCTCCTTTTGAAACAGGAACTGATCCAGAAAGGGGTGCCTGAGGACTATATTCTGAGCGCTCTCGAGTCTTATACGTTCGACGAGCAGTACAGAAAAGCTCTGAAATTCGGGTTAAAAAAAGTGAACGATTCATCAAAGAAATCATTCCAGCAGAAGTTGCAGACTGCAAAACAGACCATGATGCAAAAGGGGTATACGCAGGATGTCATCAAGGAAGTCTCCTTGCAGCTTGCTGAAGAAAAGGAGGATTCCGCAGAATGGGATTCCCTCGTGCTGCAGGGAGAGAAGGCTCTCCGAAAATACGAAAAAAAAGCGGAAGGGTATGAGCGGAAACAGAAAGTGATGGCTGCTTTGTATCGCAAGGGTTTCTCGAGCGATCTGATTCAACGTTTTCTTGAAGAAAAAGGGTATTGAATTTCGCGAGGCACATTTAAAGAACTATAGCAAAATGAAAGCCAGGGAGGAATGAAATATGAAGAAATGGGTGGTGGTCTTCAGTGTGTGGATTATCTTGAGCGGCTTTGAACCGTCATTTATGGAAGAATGGGATTATTCCTGTGAGTCCGGTACGAGTGGAGAGGTTTTCACAACGGAAGATAATCACATAGTGGTATGTGGCACTTATGGGGTTCCTGAAGAGGTTGTGGCCCTTACGAAGAAAGGAGAGGTCGAATGGACGCATGACGTGAAAGGGGTGGTGCAGCCGGTCTTTGAAGAGGAAGCAGAACGTTTGTGGATGGTTTCCGAAGCAAGAGAAGACGGGTTTGATTACATACTTGATGTAGGTACGGGAGAAAGATCCGCTCCTCTTACTTTTGATTTTCCAGATGACATAGCTATCAGTGAAAGGACTTTTATGAAGGCTGCAAACGGGCATCTCCATGTCTTCGGAGGAGCAGAGTGGCACGCAGTTGAACAAAATGGAGAAAAGGCGTTCACTTTCACCGGAAACGATCAGTTGATCCCGGAGCTTTCCTGGAACGATGGTTCGTATTTCGTAGCGGACGATGTGTCTTTCAGCGATGATCCATATGTGTATAAAGTGGATGAAAACGGAGAACCGATCTGGAGAAAGTCTGCAGCTCTTGAAGAACTCCCTCTCTTCTCGGAGGATTTTGTCTGGTTCACTGAACCGTACAAAGGTATCTTCCACGCTCTGAAGCAGGAAAATGGCAGAACGGTTTCCGAGCAGGAAGGTGATTTTTATCATCGTCTCCTTATGACAGACCCGCTTCTTATGGAAGAATACCTGTTTTCAAAAAGTAATCTGTATCAGCTCTCCTCCCGGGGAGACGTTGAATGGAAAACGGAACTGGAACCTTACCGCCTTGAAGAATACATTACGGAGAACGAGATGACCGGAGATCAATGGCTTCTGCAGGGAAGAAATGCCAGCTCCTCGGACTCCTACAGACTGTTCAGTCAGAATGTGTATTTTTTCAATGAGCAGAACAAAGAAATAGCTTCCCTTACAAAACTGTATGAGGACGGTTCTTTTGCATGGTCGAATCGTGAGCTTCCGACGATTCATCATACAGCCATTGTAGAAGGAAGTATTATCGCTGCAGGAGAAGGATACGTGGCTGTGCTCAATCAGGGAGGAAAAATCACGGACAGGTATGAAGTTGATGAAGAGGTGACTCAACTGGTGGAGGAAGATGATGGCGTGCTTACAGTTACTTCCGAAGGAGTAGCAAGACTCACTATTCCAGAGAATGGTGCCGCAAAGATTGATGATTTCTTGCCGACATCTGCAACGCAGGAAAAGGAAAGTGCGTCGGTCACCGGTTCTAAGGTGTGGCACGTAGAGTTCAATACAGAGATATCTGAAGATGGGGCATCGAAAAATATTGCTGTTGTGAACGAATCCGGTGCAGTAGTCGAGGTGTACAAGAAATTGTCCGAAGATGGGGAGAAAATCAGAATAGATCCTCCGGCTGGTGGTTATGAAGAAGGGGTCTATGCTATTACAGTGCATGATCGAATTTCATCTCCCTACGGAAAATTGCTGAAAGAAGAAACGTATCAGAAGTTTAAAGTGAGATGATTAGCGTGTAGTTTCTGTTACGCCAGAACTTCTAAGCGGGGTGATTCCGCTTTTCTTGTCTAGCTCCATCACCCAGAAACCGGAGCCATAAGTAGCCATGTCTTTTTGGGGAATACACCCAAAAGAGAACACGTCTACTTATGACTTAGGTTTCTAAGCGGGGTGATTCCGCTTTTCTTGTCTAGCTACAACTACCAGAAGCTCATGTCATAAGCAGCCAGGATCAAAAAAAAGAAAGAACACTTTTTTGACCGGTCTGCTTATGACAGGGCTTCTAAACGGAAGTTTTCGCTTTTCTTTTTCCCTTGTAATGTTGGTGGTTACCCGTTAGGATTATAAATACATGTGCTTATGGAAACGGTTTTTTTAGAAAAATGGGGGGTTTATATGGAACGTCCGGTTACTGTGCAGAAAACGTTGAATAATAATGTGATCATCGCTGAACATCCATCCTTCAAGGAAGTTGTCCTGATCGGGAAGGGTATCGGTTTCAACCGGAAACCTGGAGATGAAATAGAAACCGAACTAGCCGAAAAGACGTTTCTTCTCAGTGATCCTGAGCAAAAGCAGCAATATGTCAACCTTCTCCCTCATGTAAGCGAGGAACTCATCCCGTTGATGAGCGATGTGCTAAGACACGTGGAGAAAAGGATGGAAGAGCCTCTTCATGAGCATATTCATGTTGCCCTCACGGATCACCTGGCGTTCGCTTTCCACAGAACCAGAAATAATCTGGAATTCAGTAACCCTTTTCTTTCAGAGATAGAAACGCTTTACCCTAAAGAATATAATATAGCTCTTGAAGTGGTGACAATCATCTATGACCAGACCGGCGTCCATTTTCCGATGGGAGAAGTCGGGTTCATCGCTCTTCACATTCACAGCGCTGTCACGGATAAATCATTGAGGGAAATCAATAGACATAATCAGTTGATCACTCAGCTGGTGGAACTTATAGAAGATCAGCTGGAGCTTACGGTAAATAGAAATAGCATTGATTACCACAGGCTGGTCCAACATCTTCACCGTGCGATTCATCGTATTTACACGGGAGAATCAGTGGGAGACCAAACGAATTTGGATAGCATGTTGAAAACAGAATATCCTGTGTGTTATAATTTGTCTTGGAAATTGATAAAAGTGATGCAACGACAGTTGAATAGAACCGTCGATGAATCAGAAGCTGTTTATTTAACGATTCATCTTCAACGATTAACTCAAAAATAAATGTACGTGTTACTGACGCGATTAGGCATGAGTACGAAATATGAGTGGTTAATGGGATATGTATATCCTTTTTGACTACTGATGTTCGTACTCATGCCTTTTTTTATTTGGTTTTATGAAAACGGTTCATTTTTCTGAAAATTCATCTGGGTTGCAAATAAAAAGGAGGACTATTTATGTTTAAGAATGCATTCGGTACACTGCAAAAAGTCGGTAAGTCCCTCATGCTACCGGTAGCATTGCTTCCGGCAGCGGGTATTCTGCTTGCCTTTGGTACCAGTTTTGCTCAGGAATCATTCACAGATCTTGTTCCATTTTTTGAACATCCGTGGATGGTACTGCTTCTTTCGTTGATGGAAGCAGCAGGTGGCGTCGTATTTGATAACTTGCCACTATTATTCGCAGTCGGGGTAGCCATTGGGCTTGCCGGAGGCGATGGTGTTGCAGGACTTGCCGGAATCATAGGTTATTTGATTATGAACGTGACGATGGGAGTTCTTGGTGATGTGACGCCGGAGATGGCAGCTGACAGTCCGGAATTCGCGAACGTCCTTGGTATTCCGACTCTTCAGACTGGTGTTTTCGGTGGTATCATTGTCGGTATATGGGCATCGTTCCTGTATAAAAAGTATTACAACATAGAACTTCCGCAGTTCCTCGGATTCTTTGCCGGTAAGCGCTTTGTACCGATCATCACAGCGTTTACATCTCTCGGACTGGGAATTATCATGTTCTTCATCTGGCCGTATGCGCAGTCCGGGTTGAACGCATTTTCTCAGTTCATGCTCGAATCGAACCAGACGCTTGCCGCTTTCATATTCGGTGTCGTGGAACGTTCCCTCATTCCATTCGGTCTGCACCATATTTTCTATTCTCCGTTCTGGTTCGAATTCGGTTCCTACACGAACGCTGCCGGAGAAATTGTACGCGGGGACCAGACGATTTTCTTCGCACAGCTACGTGACGGTGTAGAATTTACAGCAGGTACGTTCATGGTCGGTAAGTTCCCGTTCATGATGTTCGGTCTTCCGGCTGCGGCGCTTGCGATTTATCACACAGCAAGTCCGGAACGTAAGAAAGTGGTAGGAGGGATCATGTTCTCAGCAGCTCTTACTTCCTTCCTTACAGGTATTACAGAACCGATCGAATTCTCATTTCTATTCGTCGCCCCGCTGTTGTTCGCGATCCACGCGGTGTTTGCCGGTTTCTCCTTTATGATCATGGAGATTCTCGGAGTGAAAATAGGACAGACGTTTTCCGGAGGTCTGATCGATTTCATTCTCTTCGGTGTCATTCCGAACCGTACTGACTGGTGGTGGGTGATCATCGTAGGTCTCGTCTTCGCTGTCATTTACTACTTCGGGTTCCGTTGGGCGATTCTCAAGTTCAACCTTGCTACTCCTGGACGTGAAAAAGAAGGAGAAGATGAAGGGGAAGAAGTAGGAGAAATCGATGACAAACCGTATGAAATTCTCAAGGCGATGGGCGGTCAGGAAAACATCGACAACCTGGATGCCTGCATTACGAGACTTCGTGTCTCCGTGCATGATAAGGGGAATGTCAATAAGGACCGTCTTAAGAAACTCGGCGCTTCCGGTGTAATGGAAGTAGGGAATAATATCCAGGCGATTTATGGACCTGTTTCCGATTCGCTGCGTGGCCAGATGCAGGACATTATAGATGGAAAAGCCCCGCGTAAGCAGGAAGCACCTAAAGCCGATGCAGCAACGGATACGGAGCTTCATATTGCTGAAGACATTGACTTTGTCAGTCCGCTTAACGGGAAGTTGTTGCCACTTACGGATGTACCTGACCAGGTGTTCTCCGGCAAGATGATGGGAGACGGATTCGCTATCGATCCTGTAGATGGAGCGATTGTTTCTCCGATCAATGGTAAAGTGGTGAACGTGTTCCCGACGAAACATGCTATCGGCCTTGTCACTGATGACGGGGTAGAGGTACTGATCCATATCGGAATCGATACAGTGAAACTTAACGGAGAAGGCTTCACGGCTCATGTCGGTGAAGGAGATAAAGTGAAACAGGGGCAGAAACTGATGGATGTAGACCTTGAATACGTGAAGGAACATGCACCATCGGTCATCACTCCGATTATCTTTACAAACCTTAATGAAAACCAGTATGTAGACTTGCAGGAAACTGGTGAAATAACCACTGAGCAGAAGAACATCATTAAAATAAAAGAATAGGGAGAGATCCATTATGGAACAGAAAAATATGAAAATCACAGCTTCCGAGGGCGTACACGCACGTCCTGCTACTTCTCTTGTACAGGTAGCGGGTCAGTATAAGTCCGATGTGACTTTGGAGTATAACGGGAAATCCGTCAACTTGAAATCCATTATGGGAGTCATGTCTCTCGGTATTCCGAGCGGAGCAGAAATTGCTTTTTCTGCTGAAGGCGAGGATGAGAAAGAAGCGGTGAAAGCGATCGCTGAAAAAGCAAAAGAAGAAGGTCTTGGCGAATAAATCGAATATACAAAAAGAGATAGAGGGCCTCCCTCTATCTCTTTTTTTGCTAGGCTCTGTTTAAGCCGGTTGTTGATTTTAGAACGAAGGGGGGAGACGCCTGCGGGACAAGCATGAACGGAAAATCACCGGAATCGAACGTAGGGAGATTCCGGAAGCCCGCGTCATGCCCGCGGCAAGCTTCCACCCGTAGGGATGAAAATCAACAATAAACGATAACAGAGCCTTTTGCTATATAGTCAACAAACGTTTCTTATATTTCTAAATGTGGGCGGCGGTCATCCTGCGAAAAGATGATTTCAGCCACCTCATCAGGAGTGCGCAGTTTATCCGGGTTGCTTACATGTTCGGAATTCTCCCAGAATGGCGTGTTCATTCCGCCCATATAGACAGCGGTGGCATCAATTCTTTTATCTTCCCATTCTTTATGGAGACTCTCGGTAAACCCACGGACAGCGAATTTACTGGCACAGTACACGCTTTCGTTCACTTTTCCTTTTAAACCAGCAGTAGAGATAATGTTGAGCACACGCCCGCCGGAAGCTTCCAGTTTCGGCTGAGCCGCTTGTGTAAGGAGAATCGTCCCTTTCACATTCGTATTCAGCATAGCATCGATGTCTTCTTCTTCATAAGTGGAGAGTTCTCCGAAGATACCGACCCCTGCGTTATTGATGATGAGGTCTACAGTGTCTACCTGCTTGAGCATTTCCTGGATCGAAGCGGCTTCTGTCACATCACAAACGACTGTATCCGTGACGCCTCCCTCGCTTTCGATTTCGTGCCGGGCACTTCTCAGTTTGTCTTCGTCGCGTCCGCTCAGATAAATGGTGTGACCGGCTCTTACATATCGTTTAGCGAGGGCTTTGCCGAGACCGCTTCCTGCTCCTGTAATGATGACATTTCCCATAATGACTTCCTTTCCCTGTGTATTCTAATTTCTATTGTGTCCCTTAAGTGTTAAAATGTAAATGGAAAATAAGTCGGGAGGAGAGATTCAAGGTGGAGCGTCGATACAGTGACTACACATACGAAGAGCTGCGTCAGGAAGTCGGCGAGCTTACGGATAAAGCCAGGAAAGCGGAACAGTTCGGGATGGTGAACGAATACGCCGTCTATGAACGTAAAATAACTATGGCCAAAGCGTATATGCTGAACCCGAAGGAATTCAAAAAAGGGGATACACATGAAATCGAGGGGGACCCTTCCCATACGTTTTATATCGTCTATATCAACGGTGTATTCGCGTGGGGCTATCGGAAAGACCAGCATGGAAGATTCGTCGAAAAAGAGGAAGGGGATCATATTACCGGGGAACCGGAAGAAGCGCTTCCTATTTCGATGCTCGGGCGCAGGGTGACGAGCGATGAGTGACCACAACCTCAAGCAGGACCAGCTGACGAGAGAACTCATGGAGAAAAACGGAGATTTATCAGAGCCGGAAGCGAGGAAGTGGATTGAGCTACTGTGGGAAGATTTCGAAGCCACCCGCGCGAAGGCCGGGAGAGAATATAAAGGAACAGAAGTGACCGAGCAGATTATCAGACAGTGGGTTACTCATTACGGTCCGCATCTGGATGACTTCGTTGCTACCAACCCTAAATTCAAAAAATACTTTGAAGAATAAGTGAACCACGCTCCCTGGGGGCGTGGTTCACTTTTCGGCCGTATTCAGTTTATCCTGCAGCTTTTCTTCAGTGAACACCCACCCTGTGTAGGAGTCGATAATCTTTAAGTTTTCCCCGTGTTCATCGTCGATCTTCACAAGTGCTACGAACGGGTACCGACCGTTATAACGGTAGCGGAGGTCGATGAAACGAAGTTCGGTGTATTCATCGTGGTAATTGATCTCATAACGATAGACCGGTGAAAAAGAAAGAAACGCTTTAATGTTATGGTCCTCGAGAGCTTTTTTCACTACAGGGTCACGAGTATTGATCGGTTTGTTTATGAATTCGTCGAGTATGGTGATGTGTCCGTTTTCGGCACGGCCGATATAATATCTCGAAGGAGTCGTTATAGTGATCCGCCATATATTCTGATTGATCGTCGGAAAAGTGATGATTTGCTCGATGTCTGTGAAATTCTCTTCGATGAGTTTTATCATCTCTCTTTTATCGAAGTACCGCTTCACATAGTAGAGAGCGATGATGAAATAGATGAGCAGCCACAAATAAGCGGGGTTTGCTCCTAAAAACCAGGCGATGATCCCTGCTATGTGGAAATAAAAGATATAGGGGTCGAACGTATTGATGAACCCGTAGGCTACCCACCGTTTGGTGAATGGGCGGTAGGCCTGGGTGCCGTATGCGTTGAACACGTCGACGAATACATGGAGGATGACGGCGAGAAACGTCCACATCCATAAGTGGAGGGTGTTCACCTCCGGATAGAAAAGGGAGAGGCCTCCCGTGAGGAGCAGTCCCCATAAGACGACAGCAGGCATGGAATGAGTGATGCCCCTGTGATTCCTTATATATGTCGCGTTGTTTTTCAATTTAAGTACGGTATCGAAGTCGGGAGCCTGGGAACCTATAATCGTACCGATCAGAACAGCTTGCCCGAGTGCGGGGTCTTCTGCGACAACCGGATCGATGGTGGCCAGTCCACCGAGAGCTACTCCCATGACGACGTGTGTAGCTGTATCCATATGTTTCCCCCCTTTTACCTCGTGCACCAAATGTATCATGAAGGGTGTGTTAATTTGAAGCGCAATGAGTTAGCTGATGAAATAATCAAGGATTTTCCCGTGGAATCATTCCGCGGAGATTTGATTGAATGGTTCAAAAAAGAACAACGTACCCTCCCGTGGCGGGAGAATCAGGATCCATATCGCGTCTGGATTTCAGAAATCATGCTTCAGCAGACGAAGGTGGAGACTGTCATCCCCTATTTCGAACAGTTCATCCGGAAATTCCCGACCCTCGAAGACCTGGCTGCGGCGGATGAACAGGAAGTGCTGAAAGCGTGGGAGGGGTTAGGGTACTATTCCCGTGCTCGGAATTTGCAAACTGCTGTCAGGGAAGTCGTTTCCGAGTACCATTCGGAAGTTCCGAAAACCGTGGAAGAGATCGGTTCTCTTAAAGGTGTCGGTCCATACACGCAAGGAGCTATTTTAAGCATCGCTTACGATCTTCCTGTACCTGCAGTGGACGGGAATGTGATGAGAGTATTATCGAGAGTACTTCTCGTGGATGAGGACATCGCCAAACAGTCGACAAGAAAGCTGTTTGAATTGCTGGTTTCTTCTCTGATTTCTTCGAAGGATCCTTCTTCGTTTAATCAGGGATTGATGGAACTCGGAGCCATTGTTTGTACACCTAAGTCTCCTTCATGTCTATTGTGCCCGGTGCAGGAACATTGCCGGGCTTTTCACAAAGGGGTCGAACAGGAATTACCTGTGAAATCTTCGAAAAAAACACAGAAAGTATTACGATACCGCACGTATGTCGTGGAGAATGAAAGAGGAGAAGTGCTGATTGAAAAGCGCCCGGAGAACGGGTTGTTGGCAAACTTATGGCAGTATCCGATGGTGAAAGAAGAAGAGGTGGAAGAAGGGGATCTGGACGGGTTGAAAATCGAGGAAAACGGTATGATAGACCGAGTGAGACATACATTCTCTCATTTGATCTGGGAGATGGAAGTCCACCGTGCTGAAGCAGTATCCGGAACCGTCCAAAGAGAGGATGCCAGATTCGTGCCGAAAGAAACAATCAAGAATTATCCTTTCCCTGTTTCCCATCAAAAAATACACCCTCATCTTCGGTGAGGTATGCATATGATATAAGGCCGAAAGCGAAGCAAAATGAATTGTTTTCAATTGGAATGAATTGTCGTTATAATAGGAAGAAGTGATTTCAGACAAGAAAGGGGTGGAATTCGTATGTCCAGCCCGGCGCCTGGCAAGCGGATCAAAATACAAAGTTATAAGCACAATGGACAATTGCACCGCGTATGGGACAATACCACTATTCTAAAAGGTTCGAATACGATCATTATCGGTGCGAATGATCGGGCAAGAGTCACAGAAAGTGATGGAAGAACGTGGATCACGAGAGAGCCGGCTATCTGTTATTTTCACACAAGATACTGGTTCAATGTCATAGGAATGCTCCGGTCGGATGGAGTGCATTATTACTGCAATATCAGTTCTCCATTCATTTATGAAGATGAGATGATCAAATATATCGATTATGATCTGGATGTGAAAGTGTTTCCGGATATGACTTACAAATTGCTGGACGAGGACGAATACGACCTCCACCGAAAACAGATGAATTACCCGCATGTACTGGATAGGATTTTGTATAATAATGTGGATATCCTAGTCCGTTGGATACATCAGCGGAAAGGTCCTTTCGCTCCGGAATTCATCGATCAGTGGTATGAACGGTACTTAACGTACAGGTAAGGGAGAGCGCACTTTGAGGGTGCGCTTCCTTATTTTTTCCAATTAGAAAGAAGGGACAGTTTATGGATTCAATAAAAAGGTATATGGTATTTGTAGCTCCGTATAAGTGGAAAATCCTTTTGACCATCCTGATTGGGGTCATCAAATTCGGTATTCCTTTATTGCTTCCACTTATTTCGAAATATGTCATTGATGACATTATCGGGAGCGAATCGATGGCCCAATCGGAAAAAGTGGATCAGTTATTATGGATTATGGGAGGAGCATTATTCCTATTTCTTGTGGTACGGCCGCCGGTGGAATATTTGAGACAGTATTTTGCCCAGTGGATCGGCAGTAATGTCTTATATGATATTCGTGATAAATTATTCGATCATATTCAGCGCCTCAGCCTGAAGTTCTACTCCAAGACGAAGTCCGGCGAAATCATTTCCCGGGTAATTTATGATGTGGAACAGACAAAAAACTTCGTAATTACGGGGCTTATGAATATATGGCTCGATATGGTCACCATTCTCATCGCAGTCATCATTATGCTTACGATGAACGTGTGGCTTACGCTCGTAGCGGTAGCTCTTTTCCCTTTATACGGGTTTGCAGTGAAGTACTTTTATTCGCGTTTGCGGACACTTACCTCCGACCGATCCCAGGCGTTGGCCGAAGTGCAGGGACATCTACATGAAAGGGTTCAGGGAGTTCCGGTGACGAGAAGTTTTGCTCTTGAGGGTTATGAACATCAACAATTTGATGAGCGGAACTCGAATTTCCTTGATAAAGCGATTCGTCATACGAACTGGAACGCATACACGTATTCCGTGACGTATACCATTACGGACCTTGCACCGCTTCTTTTGATAGCTTCCGCTGGGTATCTTGTCATTACCGGCTCGGTTACAGTTGGAACGATGGTGGCTTTCGTTGGTTATATGGATCTTGTATATGGGCCGCTCCGTCGTCTCGTCAACTCAGCCACAGTGCTGACGCAGTCCATCGCTTCCATGGATCGTGTATTCGAATTTCTTGATGAGCCTTATGACATCAAGGACAAAAAGAATGCTCAGGAAGTGACGTCTGTAGACGGAAAAGTGACGTTCGATCATGTTTCTTTCCGGTATGAAGAAGAGGAAGCGCCCGTCCTCGAAGATGTGACGCTTCACGTCGACCGGGGGGAGACGATTGCTTTTGTCGGCATGAGTGGTGGTGGTAAATCCACGCTTATCAGCCTTATTCCCCGTTTTTACGACGTGACAGGAGGACGGATCCTGGTGGACGATACGGATATCAGAGATGTTCAGGTACGTTCACTGAGAGATCAGATCGGGATGGTTCTTCAGGATAATACGTTGTTCAGTGAATCTGTAGCGATGAACATCAAAATGGGGAACCCTGACGCTACCGATGAAGAAATGATGGAAGCGGCACGAGCCGCGAATGCTCATGATTTCATCAGCGGTTTGCCGTATGGATACGATACTCTCGTCGGTGAACGGGGAGTGAAACTGTCAGGGGGGCAGAAGCAACGTATAGCGATAGCTCGGGTTTTTCTGAAAAACCCGTCTATCCTTGTGCTTGATGAAGCGACTTCTGCACTTGATCTTGAAAGTGAGAGCCTCATCCAGTCAGCGCTTGAACGTCTCGCGTCGGAACGCACCACCTTTATTGTCGCCCACAGGTTATCTACGATCACCCATGCTGACCGCATTGTTCTGGTTGAAAATGGTCAGATTGCAGAAAGCGGGAGTCATGAGGAGCTTATGGCTAAACGGGGACACTACTACGGTCTTTATCAGGTTCAGGAACTTGATGATGTGCCACTTTCATAATAAAAAGCTATGTTAAAGCCTGTTGTTGATTTTAGGAACGAAGGGTGGAGACGCCTGCCTTGAATGGCATGAACTTAAAAATCACCGGAATCGAACGTAGAGAGATTCCGGAAGTTTACGTCATGCCTGCGAAAAGCTTCCACCTGCAGAACGAAAATCAACAATGAATGATAACAGAGCTTAATAAAAAGAGGAAACCCGCGGGTTTCCTCTTTTTATTTGATTCCTGTTTGGATATATTCATTCTGGTTATTTTTCTGATAACTTTTTAAGAGGCGTTTCAGTTTTTCCAACTGGTAATGATATTCCATCAACTGGGAAGCCAAAGGCAAAAAGATAAGCCGGTCCTTATCGTAGCCATGTTCGTATTCGTTCATCAAGCGATCTACAAGCAAAGGAATATCCGGGGTCTCAACACTGCGCAAAGCCTGTTTGTGTGTCTGTTTGATTCGTCCCTTCAGGCTCAATAATAATTTTTCATGAGCATTTACCAGTTTATCGAGTTCGTACACGAGAGCGTCCTGGAATTCTTCAGGGATCTGTTCAATTTTGTGATCG
The DNA here is from genome assembly GCF_900156645.1 of Salimicrobium flavidum. GTDB lineage: Bacteria > Bacillota > Bacilli > Bacillales > Halobacillaceae > Salimicrobium > Salimicrobium flavidum. The sequence continues at coordinate 6,795 of NZ_FTOC01000006.1, read as the reverse complement.
AGCCGGTGAAAAGCTTTCAATACGTCGAATGATTTCTTGGTGGTCGTAATCAGCTGGCGAAAAACGACGAGTTTCCGTCCTTTTGCAAACCCTTTTCCTCTCAGATACGTTCTTTCTTCTGAATAAAGAAGGTAAGTGTGGTCCAGCCAGCGGATGGCGTCCTGTATACGTATAATTTCATATTTTAGTGCAGGCTCATCTGAAAGGTTCCGTGTTGTTACGCGGATCCACTGTAAAATGTCACTGGTAGAATCCTCGATTTTGCCGAATAGTCTCGTCTCATATTTTGGTGGCATAAAAACCAGATTGACAACGAATGCGGCAAGGATACCGACAAACATAGAAGAGATACGGGAAGCGGCGAAATAGGCGAATGTCTGATCCGTCGAATCCATCAGAGCTACGACAGCTACGACAGCAAGAGAAACGGTGGTTTCGTTCATCTTCATGTTCGATGTTATACCAATGGCAATGATGATTGCAAAAGCGACTATGAATGGGTCGTTGCCAAGCGTGAAAACGGCCGCAACGGCTATCATTGCCCCGATGATATTCCCCTGAATTTGTTCAATGATAGATTGATAAGAACGATAAATAGACGGCTGTATAGAAAATACGACCGCAATGGCTGCAAGTAACGGGGAAAGGAATTCGAACATCCCACCTATATAAAGAGCTATAGCTACAGCCAATCCTGTTTTGACCATTCGTGCTCCCAGTTTCAAAGGGCATCATCCTTTTGTAAAAAAGTAAGAAAGTATCATTATTGGAGAATCCGGCTATTTTTTCTTGAATCAGCCATCTCCAACAGTATCTTCCGATTTTTTCTAGCTTCTTTCATTATAAACGGTTCTTTTCATTTTTACGATAATAAGAGTTATGATTTTTTCCGGTCATTTCCGCGAATGTCTGATCGACAGCCTCGAGCGTTTTATGGATATCCTCTTCCCTATGAGCTGTGGTCAGGAACCAGGCTTCGTATTTCGAAGGGGCGAGATTCACTCCTTTGGAGAGCATGCTTTTGAAGAAGCTTGCGAATTTCTCTCCATCTGTGTTCTCAGCATCTTTATAGTTCTCTACTTCTTTGTCTGTGAAAAACAAAGTGAGAGCACCTCCGAGACGATTCACTTGCACATCTATACCATACGAGGAAGCACTGTTTTTTATCCCGTCCTCGAGTAGAGCTCCTAGACGGTCGAGATGTTCATAAGTCCCGGGTTGTTCTAGTACTTCAAGGCAGGCGATTCCTGCCGCCATAGAAGCAGGGTTACCGGACATCGTCCCGGCCTGGTAAGCCGGACCTAAAGGTGCTACCTGTTCCATGATATCCGCTCGTCCCCCGTAAGCTCCGATCGGAAGGCCTCCTCCGATGATTTTCCCCATAGCTGTCATGTCTGGTTCGACTCCGAGTAATTGCTGGGCACTGCCGTAAGTGAAACGAAAAGCGGTGATCACTTCATCATAGATGACGAGCGCCCCTGCTTCGTGAGCGAAATCATTCACTTGTTGAAGGAACCCTTCTTTCGGTTCGACAATGCCGAAATTGCCGACAATCGGTTCCACAAGCACACCTGCTATCTCGTCCCCGTACTGCTCCAAAGCCTTCTGGAAAGAACTGATGTCGTTGAATGGCACAGTGATCACATCTTCTGCGATTGCAGCGGGGATACCTGCAGAGTCAGGAGTACCAAGCGTCGCCGGTCCGGACCCAGCAGCAACTAAAACAAGATCAGAGTGTCCGTGGTAGCACCCGGCGAATTTTATTATTTTATTTCTCCCTGTATAGGCACGGGCGACACGGATTGTCGTCATGACCGCTTCTGTACCTGAATTCACGAAACGGACTTTATCAAGGGAGGGGATAGCGTTCTTGAGTTTTTTAGCAAAAACATTCTCGAGGGAAGTGGGCGTTCCGTATAGCACTCCACTTTCTGCAGCTTTCTTTATAGCATCTGTGATATGGGGATGGGCGTGTCCGGTTATGATAGGACCATACGCTCCCAGATAATCGATGTACTTATTATCGTCTACATCGATAAAACGGGATCCTTCCCCTTTCTTCATATATATCGGCGTACCTCCGCCCACTCCTTTATAAGCCCGGGAAGGTGAGTTCACTCCGCCTACTATATGCTGCTCTGCTTCTTGAAAAAGAGATTTTGATGTTTCGATATTCATTATTTTCCCTCCATCGTCGTCAAAACTTTCACTTAGTAGTTTACCATACGAAAACCCGAGTCCAATGGATGATTGTAAAATCAAAGCTCTGTTAAAGCCTATTGTTGCTCATAGGAACGGAAAGCGTCTGCCTGAATATTTACTTTCAGGGTAGCCAAAATCAATGATAATTCTGAAGTGAATGAAGAGGAGGAGGAGTTTTTGAAATATTGGAACTTTCTTTTTCTTTCCTTTAAAGTAGAAAGTATCAATAATGTTGAAGGAGGAATGAAAGATGACTTTGAAAAAAGGACAGCAGGCTCCGGATTTCACATTGCCTGCAAATAATGGAGAGAATGTATCGCTTGAAGATTATAAAGGCAAGAATGTGGTGCTTTATTTTTATCCGAAAGATATGACGCCAGGTTGTACGAATGAGGCGTGCGACTTCCGCGATAATCACCAGAGTTTCGAGGAATTGGATGCTGTCATTTTGGGTGTGAGCACAGACCCGGTGGAATCACACAAAAAATTCATTGAGAAAAATGACTTGCCTTTTCTCCTGTTGGCCGATGAGAACCATGAGGTAGCGGAGAAATATGGTGCCTGGAAGTTGAAAAAAAGAGGCGGCGAAGAGACCTACGGTATGGAAAGGTCGACGTTCATCATTGATAAGGACGGGAACCTGCAAGAAGAATTCCGCCAGGTCAAGGTAGACGGCCACGTGGAAGAAGCTCTGAATTACATTAAAGAAAACCTGTGAACCGCGGCAACCCCGCGGTTTTTCCTGAAAGGAGGAGAGTTTTATGCAAGTGCTGTCTGTTTTGAAACGCGTACCGGAAGATGTGAAGGAACGAATGGTGAATCAGTATCCTTCTGTCGACTTCCGTTACTGTTATGGGATGGAAGAAGGAGAGGATTATCTGCCTGAAGCGGAAATTCTGATTACATACGGGGAAGATCTTAATGAAGAAAAAATAGAAAAAGCGAAAAACCTGAAATGGATAATGATTATGTCTGCAGGTATGGACCGTATGCCTTTTTCTATCATTGAAGAAAAGGATATTCTTGTGACCAACGTACGGGGGATTCATGCCAAACCGATGGCTGAATACGCGATCGGAATGTTTTTGCAGGTGGCGAAACGGGCGAAGAAACTCCAGCAGCAGGAAAATGCATCTTATTGGAATCGGAAACTTGATTTCCAGGAATTGGGCGGACATACGATGGTTCTTCTGGGTACGGGAGCTATAGCCTCAGAAACAGCCCGTCTGGCAAAAGCATTTGATATGAAAACAATCGGAGTTTCGAGGTCCGGGAAAGGGAAGGACAATTTCGACGAAGTGTATCGAATCGAAAAGTTAAACGCTGCGCTAAGTGAAGGTGATTACGTAGCAGCAGTATTACCAAGTACCGAGGAGACCAGAGGATTGCTTCAGAAGGAACATTTCCAGGCTATGCCCGAGCACGCTGTATTTCTTAACATGGGCAGAGGGGATCTGGTTCCGGAAAAGACAGTATCGTCCGCTATTGAAAAGGGTGATATCGCACATGCCGTACTGGACGTTATGGAAGAAGAACCTCTCCCGGAAGACCATCCTTTCTGGAGAGAAGAAAATATCACAGTGACTCCTCATATTTCAGGTATCACGTCTGGATATTTACCGAGAGCATTCGATATTTTCGACAGAAATATGAAAGCATACATGAACTCCGATTCTATGGAAAACGTTATCGATCCGGAAAGGGGATATTAATATGAGAATATATACGAGGTCAGGGGATAAAGGGAAAACATCCTTGGTGCATGGAGATAGGGTTCCTAAAAGTGACCTTCGGGTAGAAGCTTACGGTACGTGCGATGAAGCCAATTCCGTTATCGGGGTTGCTGTGAGTCATCTCAGGAAGGAGGAGTTCCCCGGCAAGGAAGAAATGCTGGAGAAACTCAACCGGGTACAGACGATTCTGTTTCATGTGGGAGCTGAACTTGCTACTCCAAAGGGAAAGGAAGTGTTCTGGGAATTGAAGAAAGAACACATTGAAGAACTGGAAAATCTCATCGATCATTGGGATGCGGATTTGCCGGAACTGAAAAACTTCATCCTTCCGACTGGAGTGGAAGCGGCTGCTCATCTTCATATGGCCCGAACGGTGGTACGCCGTGCAGAGAGATGTTCCTCTGCGCTTGAAGAGGAATTGAACAACCCTCTGGCTGTCGGCTATCTGAATCGTCTCTCTGATTTGCTATTTGTGGCTGCACGTTATGTGGACAAGGAGCTGGGAGGTTCAGAAACGACTCTGAATCCTGATGTATAAAGGAAACGCAATGATTGACAGGTGTACTTGAACAGGGTTAAACTAATTATAAAGATTATAATCTAATAATTTTATCGATAGTTTTATTCGTTTAGAAAGCGAGGTGCATGACGGTGTCCGATCATAGACTTCAAGATGCAATCGATACATTAAAAGAATCGGGAGTTCGCATTACGCCTCAGCGTCATGCGGTGCTTGAGTACCTGATCCAGTCGATGAGTCACCCTACGGCTGATGATATCTATAAAGCTCTAGAGAGTAAGTTTCCTAATATGAGTGTTGCGACCGTCTACAATAACTTACGTGTACTGAGAGAAATAGGGCTGGTCCGTGAATTGACGTATGGAGATTCGTCGAGTCGTTTTGATTGTAATACATCTGATCATTACCATGCCATTTGTGAAACGTGTGGAAAGATCGTAGATTTCCATTATCCTCGGCTGGATGAAGTGGAATCTCTGGCAGAACAGGTTACAGGATTCAATGTAAGCCATCATCGCATGGAAGTATATGGTACCTGTTCCGAGTGTCGAGCAAAAAGCGCTCACTAAAAGCCTTCTGTAATGATTTGCAGAAGGCTTCTATTTTCAAGGTAGCCTGGATATTAGGGGGGTTCCCCTTAAAAAAACAGCTTCTCTTTATCTTGTAATCTGATAAAGAGAAGCTGTTTTTTTGTTATTCCTCAGTCTTTCTTTTTTTCGAGTTGTAACTTTCATCAAATTCTTCGCCTTCAAGTTCCGGGTCCATGGTCAAAGGTTGATCACAGTGCATACATGCATCAACCCGACCGAGCATCTTTGTCTGTTTTCCGCATGAGGGGCACTCTATAGGTACGGCCTTAGTAGAAAGCATCCCGATCCAAAAGTAAACGACTGTACTGAAAAGGATGGATAACATACCTAGGATCATAGCTATTATCATGAGCCATACGATGTCCTTGAACAGGAGTCCGATATACATGATAGCAAAGCCGACAAATATCAAAGACAAAGCGAATGTACGGATTTTATTTATTTTATTACTGTATTTCAGCGCCATTGAAAAGCCTCCTTACTTTCTATAAGAATATTGTATCACAGGTGGTAAACTTCTTAGAAAGAGAAAAGGAATTCCGTTGAAAACGTCGAATAATTAAAAAAAGTGGATTTTTATTAGTCGGGAGGATTTCTATGGAAGATGTGTTGCGTCCCATTTATCAGGAGAGAGCGAGTCGAAGAGAGACCTTAGGCATCCTTTACCTGGAGAAGAAAAAGCCGGTGAGTCCGGTTACGGATAATTTTGATGTTATTTTACTCGTTATAGTTACGGAAGCTCAGGACCCCTGGTATGTAAAACATTATGAATTCGAGGATCAGTCTGCAGCTCTTCACGTAGTAGAGGAGTCCCTGCTGCAACATTGGATTACGACAAGTACGTTCAGACGTGCGGTGGAGTGGGTCACCGATGGGGCTACTATTTTTGAAAAGAACGATTATCTTACTGCGCTGAAGAAAGAACTGAAAGATTTTCCCGAGAAACAAAGAAGTAAGAAAAAAGTGATTGAATTCGCTAAATTGATCCGGAGCTATAGCGAGTCGAGGGACCTGTTCGAATCAAAACAATACTTGGACGCTTTCAGCAGAATGGTCAGATGCCTTCATTACCTGGCACGTCTTTCGATTATTGAAAAAGGGTTTCATCCGGAAGTGACTGTGTGGAACCAGGTGAAAAGGATGGATCCTGAAATCTATAAACTGTACCAGGAATTGATAGAAAGTGGAGAAAGCGTGGCGAAACGGGTAGAGCTTATGGTTTTGGCATTAGATCACTCTATCAATGAACGTGCCGAAAATAATATGGAGCATTTCTTTTCTGTTATGAAAGAAAAAGAAGAAAGCTGGACATTCGGAGAACTGAAAATTCATCCAGAGGTCAAGGACTATGCACTCGATCTTTCTGCAATGATGGAATATGCGGTGAATAAAGGCTTTGTAAGCATAGATTTGCAGGAAACGAAGGGTGCCGGTATATATCATCGAAAGTACTGTATTGCTCCCGGTCTTTAAAAGATCGGGGATTTTTATTGGAAAAGTATTGACGACTACGAGGAGGGCGTGGTAAATTGTTATTTGTCGCGTTAAGGAAAGCCGTTCACGGCAACCGGCGCACACAAAAAAATATACATTGTTGTTGACGGAATACGCACAACATGGTATATTGATTAAGTCGCTGTTTTGAGAGCGACACCGTAGATCTTTGAAAACTGAACAATGTTTTATGCCATGCGTCAATTTTTAAAGCAAGACAACATGAGCTAATCAATCGCTCTTTTATGGAGAGTTT